>JACIYJ010000003.1 GCA_014360015.1 Candidatus Aminicenantota bacterium
GCTCAGGATGGAAACAAAGCTTCCGAAGCTAATAGCGCTGTTTCCTGTAGTCCAGCTGGATAAGCTTGTCGATCTTTATCCAAAGCTCTTCCCCCAACCTGGATACCATGTATCAGCCAAGGACCTCAGTTAATCAACCCGAATATTTGGGAGAAGAAGAAAACAGTTGACAGGGCAGAAATTTAATCATATTTAATTATTGCTATGAAGAAAAAGATGACGGGCGCGGCTTTTCTGGCTTTAATCTTTCTATCTCTTGTTTTTCTTTCTTTTCTGGGCTCAGCCCAACAGACCAGACCTCAGGATGAAAAATCTATTCAATCCCCACCCGAGCAGACTCCGCAGCTGGAAATTCATAAACCCAAATTGGATTACATGAGTACCTTTCTTTCCCGCACTACCAGCCCCCTCGGACTTAAAGAGGACCAGCAATTGCGGCAGCTCCTCAAACAATCCAGGGCAAAGTGGGCAGTCAGAGCTGGCCTTCGCCATATCCTGAATTAATTTTTTTGAATCAATAATTCAAAAAATTGGATTTTTTTTGTATATTTTATTGAAGAAATAAGATGAGAAGGCGGCTCGGCTTTTATGCAGTCCTGCTGGCAGTGGTCATTCTCACTGTGCTGGGCTTTATCAACATCTCCCGCAAGCTTTCGTGGAAAGAGCCTTACGATGGTGTCACCTGGGTTGATACTCCTGCCGGCCTGACCGCAGCCAGAGTTGACGAAGACAGCCCGGCCTATCTCTCCGGCATCAAGCCAGGCGACATTCTTTTCTCTATCAACAACACCCCGATCAAAAACAGAATCGAATATGCCAAGATGCTCTGGTTGATCGACCGCCTGGAACAGAAGGCTCTTTACCAGGTCGGCCGCGAAGGCGCCATTCTCGCCCCATCCTTCTATCTCGGGAAAAAAGGAGTTAGTTCCACCTACATTTATCTGATGCTGCTTGGCCTGACCACCTTAGCTATCAGCCTGATTGTCTTCGTCAATTCAAAAAGACAGTTTTCCGGACCTTATGCTTTCTTTTACCTCGTTTCCTTTTCGCTTTATTCTTTTTACGTTTTCTCAGTCACTGGTCAGATGGATTTTCTCGACCTGCTTTTTTTCTGGCTGGATAAAATTGCCCTGTTAGCTTTTCCGCCTCTGCTGTTGCATTTCTTTTTTATCTTTCCCCAGAAGAAAAAAGTCATTCATCACAAAAGTACCCTCGCTTTACTGTATTTGCCGGCGCTGGCTATTTTCGTCTCCAATCTCAGCCTGATGACATTCTTCGATTCCAGGCTGAGTGATAGTCAAATCCTTTCCTTCCAGAAAAATCTGGAAAAGGTAGAACTCGCTCATTTTGCTTTCTTTACTGTCCTGGCTTTTATCCTGATCATTCATGACATAATTTACAGCAGGAATCTATATGTTAAAAATCAGCTCAAATGGATCGCTGGCGGCCTGGGAGTGGGGGTTCTGCCTTTTGCCATATTTTATGTGGTTCCGTTCTTAAAAGACCAATTGCCTTCAGCCCTTGGTCAACTGAGTGTCCTGCTTCAAGCCTTAATCCCGCTCACCTTAGCTTACTCCATCTCTCGCTATCGGCTGATGGATTTTGAAGTGCTGGTCAAAAAAGGAGCCACACTGATTATTTCTTTCACCATCATTGCCCTCGTCTATTTTCTGGTCAGCTCCCAGACCAGAATCTTTTCTGAAAACAGGCTTAACGCTATTCTCCTCGGACTTCTGGCCATCATTCTGGGAGCCACCCTCTTTACTCCACTCTCCGAGCTTATTCAAACCCTGGTAGACCGGGTTATTTACAGAAGGAGTTATGAATACCGGCGCACTCTCCTGATGATTTCTAATGAACTGAATCGCGAACGCAACCTGACCCGGCTGAGTCAGTATCTGGTTGAAACCATTGCCAGAGCCCTTTCCCTGAAAAACATTGCCCTTTATCTTTCGCGTAATGGAGAAAACAATGAATTTTATTTGCTGAGATCGCTCGGCGAGCCAGAAATCAATGTTCCTGTCCTTAACCTGAATCCAGCCGAAATCGAAGAGCTCTTGAAGGCTGATTTCATCTCATTCTTCCAGCCAGGAGAAACCACTTCAACTGAGAGAGTCTTTCTGCCACTTCTGGAGAAAGGACTGATCAACATCCTGCCGCTTCGTCTGGAAAACAAAATCATGGGTTTTCTGGCCTTAGGAAATAAGCTCGATGAGTCTTATCTATCCGGTGAAGACCGCGAGCTTCTCAGAACCATTTCACCTTCGGTGGCCTTAGCCTTGGAGAATGCTTATCTCTACAATCAGGAAATAATCCGTTCTCAGGAACTCCAGCGCCTTAAAGATTACAGCGATAACATCATTGAAAGCCTGACCGTCGGAGTGGCCGTAATTGACCAGACCGGAAAAGTCATCGGCTGGAACCGGGTTCTGGAACGTCAATTCGGCCTGAAGCGGGAGCTGGCCCTGAACCGCCACCTGTCTGAAGTCATCGGTTTAGAAAATTTTAAAGTCATTTTCCCGCCTGAAACCCAGGCTGAATACCAGCTCTTAAGTGAGGTAAGCCTGTCCACCGGAAGCGGCGAGAAAAAAATCTTCGATGTAGCCAGAACTCCCCTGCTCGATAATCAGATGCAGGCTTATGGCACCATCATCGTCTTTGAAGACATCACCGATAAAATCCGGCTCCAGCAGCAACTTCTGACATCAGAAAAGCTGGCTTCAATCGGGTTGTTGTCAGCCGGCGTGGCTCATGAAATCAACACGCCTCTTACCGGGATTTCCAGTTATGTCCAGATACTCCAGAAAAAGCTGCCTGATGCCCATTATGCCCAGATCTTGCAAAAGATTGAAGCTCAGACGGAAAGAGTCAACCGAATCATCAAGAATCTGCTCAACTTCGCTCGCAACCCAGCTGACGAATCCTTCCATCGGGTCGACCTGAAGGAAAGCCTGGAGGAAATCATTTCCCTCATTGATTATCGACTGAAAAGCCTAAACATAACTCTCGACCTCAAACTCAATCCGGTTATCATCTATGCTCAAAAAGAAAGATTGCAGCAGGTGTTTATTAATATCATCCTCAATGCCCTTGATGCTATGCCGGGTGGTGGAACCCTGACCATCGAAACCTTACAGAAAGACACTTCAGCCATAATAAAGATCGCTGATACCGGCACGGGCATTAAACCCGAGCATCTACCCCGGATTTTCGACCCGTTCTTTACCACTAAAGGAATCGGCAAGGGCACCGGACTTGGACTATCCATCAGCTTTGCCATTGTCAAAGAACATGAAGGCCAGATTTTGGTAGATAGCACTGTGGGTAAAGGTACAACCTTTACCATCATCCTTCCAAACAATCTCTCAGAGAAAAATCGCCAGAAAATTTCTTCAACAGGAAAACCATCATGACCAACAATTTTTTGATCCATCTCATTGATGACGAACCTATAATTCATGACGTCCTCGGCCAGCTGCTTTCCTCCGAGGGCTATCAGGTAGAAATTTCATCTTCAGGTGAAGAAGCTCTGGGCAAGTTTCAAGAACAAAAATTCGACCTGGTTCTGCTCGATTTGTTGATGCCGGGAATGGATGGTTTAGAGGTCCTGAAACAAATAAAAAGAATGGACCCTGAAGCCCCAGTTATCATCATCACTGCTTATGCCTCGGTTGAGTCAGCCCTGACGGCCATGAAGATGGGCGCCTATGATTACATCCAGAAACCATTCAAAAACGATGAGCTCTTGATGACTATCTCCCGCGCTCTGGAACATCGCCGGCTACAGGAAGAAAATATCCGCCTCAAAGATGAGCTCAAGAAGAAATTCAGTTTCTCTAACATTATCGGCAAAAGCCAGGCTATGATGAACGTTTTCGAGCTGATTAAAGCCGCCGCTCCCACCCGCTCAACCATCCTGATTCAGGGTGAAAGCGGGACCGGGAAAGAGCTGGTGGCTCGAGCCATCCACATCAATTCCGATCGGGCCAACAATCCATTCGTCGTGGTTAACAGCGGCTCTTTACCCCCTGACCTTCTTGAAAGCCACCTCTTCGGTCATGTTAAGGGCGCTTTTACCGGAGCGGTAGCTGATAAAAAGGGGCTGTTTGAAGCCGCGGATAAAGGCACCATCTTTTTCGATGAGATCTCTTCAATAAGCCTTGAAACTCAGGTCAAGCTCTTGCGGGTGATGCAGGATAAAGAATTTATGCGGCTGGGCGGCACCAAGACCATCAAAGTTGATGTGCGGATCATTGCCGCCACCAACACTGACCTGGAAGAGCTAATCCAGCAAAAAGCCTTCCGCAAAGACTTGTTCTACCGACTTAACGTCATCAAAATTGAACTGCCTCCCCTTAGAGCCAGGAAAGAAGACATTCCTCTTTTGGTCAAGCACTTCATCGAGCTTTACAATAAAGAGAACAACAAGGAGGTTGAAGGCGTCAGCGAAGATGTAATGGAAATTTTGATGGATTATGACTGGCCTGGAAATGTTCGTGAGCTAGAAAATGTACTGGAAAGAGCGGTAGTGCTGAGTAAGTCCAAGATTATCACCAGGGAATTACTTCCGCCATTTTTACTCAGCGGAAAGCAAGCCATGTATGAAGAACTCAATGAATCCAGCCTCAATTTTAAAGAAAAGACTTCAGAGTTTCAGAAAAGATTGATCACAATCGCTTTGAAAAAAGCTGGTGGCGTCCAGAAGAAGGCGGCTCAGATGCTCGGACTGAAACCGACAACTTTAAACGAAATGATCAAGCGGCTGAAAATTGATACCCGAAGTATCTAAGGGAATTAGGCAAGAAGCCTGGCTCACTCAAACCTTCCTGGAACTTTATCACCAGGATTTATTCTAAGCTTTTTAAGGCGACCAGCAAATTCCAGCTCAAATGTCTGGTCATCTTTTTCCACCGTCAGAATGCGGCTTATTTTTTCATGCTCGGTCTCGATGATAATCTCCAGCGGAAAAACCAGCAGCTTCTTCAACTGTCTGATTCGGAGTTCCAGTTTGGTTGTATCCGAATTTTTTGAAACCTTTTTTTCAACTTTGATCTCTGGCAGACTTTCAGAATAAAACCAGTCCTGGAAAAATTTTTTCAGGTCTTTTCCTGAAGCCTTCTCCATTGCCAGGCGAAAATCAGAAGTTCTGACGGCCTGGAAAAGATGACTCTGATAAAATTCCTGGAGACCGGCGAAGAAAACTTCTTCCCCCAGCAGGTCTTTTAGCATAAAAAGAGCCAGTGCGGCTTTATCATAAACTATGGCCTGATAACCCTCAAAATCTATATGGCTCAGACGAATGCCCAGAGAGATAGGACCAATTGGCGATTTTTTTTTGACCCAGGCAGAAAACTTTTTCAGAATTTTCTCGAACTCTTTCTGACCATATTTTTCTCGAAGATATAGAGCAGCCGAAAATTGAGCCAGGCCTTCTGTCAGCCAGTTATCCCGGTAGGAAGCCCAGGTAATTCCATGTCCCCACCATTGATGGGCTATTTCATGTGCCAGATAATATTCCTTCCAGTAGGCGATGGCAACAGGGCTGTTAGGGTTGAGAACGACAACTCCCGGTTCCCCAAAAAACGGCAGTTCATTCAGAACAATAAAACCCGGGGGAGAATTGCCCCCTCCAGTGCTCCAGTATCTCTGGATCACAGATAAATTCTTATAGGGAAATCGCCCGAAATAACGCTGATAAACTTCCAGGATTTCTCTGGTTTCCCCCAGGAGATCTTTTTCTGGGCTGCGCCAGTCTTGAGTAACAAAATGTTCCAGATCAACTTTATTCTGAATTTTCTTTACTGGTTTTAGCCGGCCAACGAAGAAACTTATGTATTTTACAGGAGTCTTGCTTTCATAGACAAAAACCGAACTGCCCAGATTTTCCAGCTCGGTCACCGTCCCCACTTCGTTGACTGAATATCTTTCCAGCAGCTGACCGCTGGCCAGGCAATAGTAATCATCAGGAACGATCAGTCGCAACCTGAAAGTAAAAAATTTTTCTCGAACTGGAGCCGGATACCAATCAGCAGACTGAGTAAAAAGAAAGGTCTCCTGCGGCACCGCAAAAACCACCCTGGTATCCTCAGGAATTTTTTGAGGTGAGGAATCAGTTATGGGTGGCGGCGGCACAATCTTTCCCCGATAATAAACCTGAATTCGGAAGAAATTGTCCCGGTCAACTTTTTCAGCCAGATAGATATAAATGAACTTCCGCAGACGGTCCTGAGTGTAATAAAGCTCCCTGCCTTTTTCGTCCTGAATCTTCAGGATCTGCAAGTCGGGGTTAAAACGGAGCTGCAAGCTATCCAGATTTTCAGTCCGGGAAACGAGGTCAATGGCCACTTTGGCTGCCATTAAATTATTTTCAGGTTTGTAGCTAACTTCGAGCTGGTAGTTCTTTATTTCAAATTTCTCGCCGAAACGGACAAACATTCGCTTCTGGCCTGGCTCCCCTTCCACAGGAGAATAACTATTAAGCAGCCTGTTGTGAGTTCGGTCGAAAAAGGAAATTTCTTCTTCGGCAAATGGAGAAAAAATATAGGTGAACTCTCCCTTTTTGGCTGTCTTCATCTCTATCACTGTTTCATCCGATTGGGGCAGGAAAGTCAGCAATTCCTTAGTCAGAGAATTTTCAACGGTGAAGGAGCGCGGGTAGTTCTTAGAAAAGATAGAATAGACCAGATTATTCATTACTTCAGGGGAAGTGGTCGGTTGAGTTCTCTCCACCGGTTCATAGGTCAGGTTACTTTTGAAAAAATTTTGACCGGCTCTGATATAAACATATTCCAGGTTGTCCTCAAAAAATGACTTTTTATACTTCCTGACCAACTGGTTTCTCTCAATTTCATCCGAAGGCTGAAAATGAACCTGTCCCCGGCCGACGATGATGAGGGCAGTATCGAGGTCAGGCAGATTATCAAAAAAGATGTCACCTTCTGAAAAGGTTATGGTGATATCTTTCTGGGTCAGGCGGATATTTCTGGCTGAAACACTGCTCTCGCCAGGAAAGCGCAAACGGTAGAGATTGGTCAGGCTGCTGCTGATAGTTCTGCTATGAATTATGATTCCTTCGGAAATCTGCTGGTAAGAAATCTGCCAGATTTCGATAATGGCTGAATACTTATTCTGAAACAGCACCTGGAAAAAGGCCCGGTTGAGACCATTGCGGTCACGGCTTTCTCCAGCATAAAACATAGACAGAGATTCCATTCTGGCAGTCTGGAAATAGGCTTGAAGAGCAGAATTTTCTTTTTCCCTGATTTCCGGAATGCACAAAGATAGATATGCTTCAAAATCTCTGGCTTCCAGAGATTCCTTGAGCAATAAAAGATGTGAAGGAATTTCCGTCTGAGCCAACAGCGGGCTAAACACAAAACAAAAAATTAAAACCAAGAGACTCAGGAAAAAGCTTTTTTTTACCCCAAAACTCCTCCTTTATCTCCTTTTATATTATACGCTGAACTTACATTTAGGTTTACCTTCGTGTATAAAGCAGCTTTGATGAGAGAACAGTTCAGGCTTTCGGTGAAGGAACAGGTAATGTTATTACCCGAGAAGAGTCAAATTAGATGATATTTTTTTGGCAGGCAGGCAAAAATCGATCAGAAACTTTACCTGGTCTGTGGAAATTATTTTTACAATTAAGGTTGAGGCTTGGGCTCTTCTTTTTCTTTTTTCTCTTTTTTCAGGTATTCTTCCCAGGTGACAAAGCTGTGGTAGAAGATGGCATCGCCTTCGTCAATCCCCCTGGTAATCTCGGTGATGTGGGAAGTGGTCGCCCCAAAGGCTTCAACCGCATAAATCACAGCTTTTTCCGGGTCGATGTTGTTGCCGCAGGTATAGATATCAAGAGCCCCATACCTCATCTCTGGCCAGGTGTGAGTGGAAATGTGAGACTCAGAGATAACCACCACACCGCTAACACCGTTGGGCGGGAATTTACTGAAAGAAATTGACCAGACCTGGGCTCCGGCAATCTCTGCTGCCTTGACCAGAATCTGCTGCACTTTTTCCACGCTGCCGATTATCTTCGGGTCGCACCCCGAAGCCTCAACGATGTAATGATGGCCGATAGTGGAATGAAACTCTTTGGTCATTCATTTCCTCCGCAGTAAATTATCAAGTTGATTATGGCATAAATGTGGTGCATGTCAATAATTTTCGAACGAAAAATTAAAGCGGCAATCTTGGCTCGTTTTTGACCACATTCAGCACCAGATGGGTAACGGTGCGGTCGATATACTTAAGCGAAAGCACTCTCTTAATGAACTGGTTTAAATCTTCGCGGTCGATAAAATATCCGATAAGAATAGAATCCCAGTCGCCGGTCACATCATACACGGCCATTACCCGTTTGTCTTCGGCAATTTTTTTCTGAGTTTCCAACAACTTGCCCTGCGATATTCTGAGGGCAATAATGGCTATGAGGCCAAAGCCAAAATATTCTGGGTTGAGGACCGGTACATAGCCTCTGATGGCTCCGATTTCTTCTAATTTTTTTATGGTCTGGATGACTGCCGGTACAGAAACTCCTGTCTCTCTTGAGATTTCTCGATAGCTTTTCCGAGCATCTTTGTTCAGACAATTGACAATCTTTCTTTCTGTTTCTGTAGCCATTTTTCCCTCCCTAAAACAATTATAAATTAAATTGTCTAAGATATTGACAATTGTCAATATTATATTAAAATTAGTTTAAATTTATTTTAGGTTAGACTCATAGGGTTAACATATGTTTATTGCCAAATTTAATTTTACTTTGAAAGGAGAAAAGAATGCAAGAAGAAATTAAAGGCCTTTTCGGGTTCTCTTCGGAAAAAGAAGTTCTTCAGATAGTCAACAATTCCGAGCTGAAAATAGAATTTGTCAGGATTATGTTCCCCGATATTCTGGGAAGGCCCATGGATTTCTCCATTCCCAGCGCTGAACTGGAAAAAGCTTTTTCTGAAGGTAAAGGGTTTGATGGCTCCTCAATTGAAGGCTTTGTCCGCATCGAAGAAAGCGACCTGATAATCGTCCCTGACCCCAGAACTTTCAGAGTTTTCCCCTGGACTTATCGTGGGTTTGATGAGAGCATTTCCTGGCGCGAGGCCATAATGTTCGGCGATATTTACACCCCTGACGGCAAGCATTACGCTGGCGACAGTCGCTGGGTGCTCAAGAGAACGCTGGAAAAAGCCAGAGAAAGCTTCGGCTTCGAAGATTTCAAATGCGGACCGGAAATGGAATTCTTCATCTTCTCGGATGACCAGACACCCATCCCGACTGACATGGGCGGCTACTTCTTTGCTGGAAAACATGGAGAAATCCGCAAAGAGATTCAGCTTCTCCTGAAAAAAATGGGTATCGAATCAGAATACGACCACCACGAAGTGGCTCATGGCCAGCACGAGATTGACCTCAGGTATCAGAGCGCCTTAGACATGGCTGATATCGTTATGATTTTCAGATATATGGCCAAGAAAGTGGCCAGGATGCACAATCTTTACGCCACTTTTATGCCCAAGCCAATCAATGGTCAGAACGGGAGCGGCATGCATGTTCATCAGTCACTCTGGAAGAATGGCCACAATGCTTTCTTTGAGAAAGATGCTCCCTATCATCTCTCGGCCGAAGCCCGCCACTACATGGCTGGAATCATCCATCACGCCCGGGAAATCTGCTCGATATTCAGCCAGTGGGTGAACTCTTACAAAAGGTTAATCGAAGGCTATGAAGCGCCAGTTTACATTGCCTGGGGACAGAAAAACCGCTCAGCCTACATTCGTGTTCCAGAATATCAGCCTGGAAAAGAGAAGGCTACCCGCATCGAACTCCGTTCGCCCGACCCCGGCTGCAACATCTACTTAGCCTTAGCCACCATGCTCTCAGCCGGGCTGGATGGAATTAAAAATAAGTTGGAACTCCCGGAGCCGGTTGAAGAAAATATTTACCATATGAGCCCAACCAGACAGAAAAAGCAAGGCATCCAGGTGCTTCCCAGAAACTTAGAAGAAGCCATCAAGCTCACAGAAAAAAGCCCGTTGGTCAGAGAAACCCTCGGCGAGCATATTTTCCAGAAGTTCCTGACCAACAAACAAAAAGAAATAGATGACTACAAGAAAAACGTGCCTGATGAATACGACAAACAAGTCAGCCCCTATGAGATAAAAAGATACTTACCTATTTTATGAGAATTATGAAACCCAAAACCTGATCGATTGAAGTCTTTCAGGAGCTGAATTTTAACCAGAGTTTTTTGCCAGATCAAAAAATTTGCTCATGCTTTATTGGGAAAAAGCTCGTTGGTTTAGATCTCAAAAATCCAGATGTTTTTCACTCAACTAAAGTCTTAGTTCAACTTCAGCTGCTTTTGCCTGCAATTACCGGCCGTTTCTTGTTTCTACTGTTTATAATATCGAGTCCTGAGTAGAAAGAAAATTTTTCTTGACAAGCAATTTTTAATTTTTATATAAGAAAATTGTATTTATAGGGTTTTAGGTTAAGAAGGAGTTATACATTTTTAGCAATTCATTCCTTCTTGGTCTTCCTTCCTTTAAAAAGATTGTGGTGTATCTTTTTATCTCCGGGGGAAAACTTTTCAGCCAAAAGCCTGCGCTTACCATCGTTATTAAGAAGGGCTTTAATTATTTATTCCATAAAACGGGAGGCTTGCTTTGAGTGTCAATCAAACGGTCAACCTGGATAAAGTCCAGGAAATAATCGAAAGGCATGGCGGTAATAAAAGTAAGCTGATTTCCATCCTTCAGGATATTCAAGCAGTCTACCATTACCTGCCAGCAGAGGCTCTAAAGACAATCTCGAGGTTGTTAAAAATTCCTCTGATAGACATCGTCTCCGTGGCCACCTTTTACCGGGCCTTCAGCCTAAAACCCCGAGGCAAGCATGTGGCCACTGTCTGCATGGGTACAGCTTGTCATGTGCGGGGCGCACCCAAGATTCTGGAAGAGTTCGAACGCCAGCTCCAAATCAAGAAGGGAGAAACTTCAAAGGACGGCGAATGGTCCTTAGAAAGTGTGGCCTGTCTTGGTTGCTGCGCCATCGGCCCGGTGGTGGTGGTTGACGGAGATTACCATGCTCATACCAGTATCAGAAAGGTTCCGAATATTCTTAAAAAATACCGGAAGTGAGAACAGCCATGAAAAGAATAAAGAAAATAAAGACAATCGACGAGTTAAAAAAATTAATAGAGGAACAGGAGCTCAGCCGGAAACAGGAACCAAAGAAGGTCATAACCGTTTCTTCCGGAACCTGCGGCCAGGCTCGTGGCTCTTTAAAAGTCATCGAGGCCTTGAAAAAAGCCATCAAGGCTGAAGGCCTGGAAGAAAAGGTTAAACTGCGCATCACCGGCTGTCATGGCTTCTGCGAAGCTGAGCCCAATATTATTATTTATCCCGATGGAATTTTTTATCAGAAGCTGACGCCTGCCGATGTCCGGACTATCATCAAGGAGACAGTTGCTGAAGGAAAAATAGTTGAAAAACTGCTTTACAAAGATCCGCAGACCGGCACAAGAGCGGTTAAAGAAAGTGATATTCCGTTTTATCAAAAGCAAAAGAGAATCGTTCTGGGTGATAATGTTTTTGTCGACCCGACCAGCCTGCTCGATTATTTCTCCATTGGCGGTTTTCGTTCCTTTCTTAAAGCTCTGACCGAGCTCAAACCGGATGACATCATCCAAACGGTAAAAAAATCAGGTCTGCGCGGCCGCGGTGGAGCAGGCTTTCCCACCGGAGTCAAATGGGAAGCCACCAGACATTCTCCCGGCGATATCAAATATGTAATCTGCAACGGCGATGAAGGCGACCCCGGTGCTTATATGGACAGAAGTGTTCTTGAAGGCAATCCATACCGGGTGATAGAGGGGATGATGATCGGAGCCTTAGCCATCGGGGCAAAGGACGGGTATATATATGTCAGAGACGAATACCCCTTAGCTGTTCGTCACGTGACCTTAGCCATTGACCAGCTCTACAAGGTCGGGCTTCTGGGCAAAGACATCCTGGGAACCGGAGTAACTTTTGATCTGCACATCGCTAAGGGTGCCGGAGCTTTTGTCTGCGGTGAAGAAACAGCGCTGATTGCTTCGATCGAAGGCCGGGTGGGTGAGCCCAGACAGAGACCGCCTTTTCCAAGTGTTAAGGGACTCTGGGGAAAGCCCACCTGCATCAACAACGTCGAAACCTGGGCTAATATTCCTTTAATAATTAAAAACGGCGCCGACTGGTTTGCCAGCATCGGAACTGACAGAAGCAAAGGAACAAAAATATTTTCCCTCGTTGGCAAGATTAACAACACCGGCCTGGTCGAAGTTCCCATGGGCATCACTCTCAGGGAAATCATTTACGACATCGGCGGCGGAATTCCTGATGGAAAAGCTTTCAAGGCTGTTCAGACCGGTGGTCCATCCGGCGGCTGTCTGCCGGCCTCGCTCCTCGACCTGCCGATTGATTATGAATCATTGACCGGAGCCGGGTCCATTATGGGTTCAGGCGGAATGATTGTTATGGATGAGAAGACCTGCATGGTGGATGTGGCTATGTACTTTTTAAACTTCCTGCGCGACGAGTCCTGCGGCAAATGCCTCTCCTGCCGGGAAGGCACCCAGCGGATGTGGGAAATTGTTAAGGACATCTCTGAAGGAAAAGGCAAGCCCGGGGACCTGGAGCTTCTGGAAGAACTGGCTTTAGCCACCAAGGATGCCTCGATGTGCGGGCTGGGACAGACTGCAGCCAACCCGGTTCTCTCTGCCCTGCGTTATTTCCGCGATGAATTTGAAGCCCACATTTACGAAAAAAGATGCCCGGCCGGCGTCTGCAAGAGCTTGATTCGCTATGTGGTCATACCCGGGAAGTGCACTGGCTGCGAGGCCTGCAAACGTGCCTGCCCGACTCAGGCTATCCAGGGAACCAGAAGTCAGCCTCATCTTATCCTCTATGACAAGTGCATAAAATGTGGAGCCTGCCTGGAAGCCTGTCATTTTGAGGCCATCGAAGCCCAGCGTGAAGAGGCCATCATCATCGAAAAAGAGGTCATGCCATGATTACTATGAAAATGAATGGTTTAGAAGTCAGGGCAGAAGAAGGCTGGACCATACTGGATACGGCCAAATTTTACGGGCTGGAGATTCCCACTCTCTGCCATCATGAAGGCCTGACTCCGTATGGTGCCTGCCGGCTCTGCCTGGTGGAGATCGGAGAAGGTCCAAAAGCCAAGCTGGTTTCTTCTTGTACCTACCCAGCTGAAGAAGGCCTGGTCGTCCACACTGACACTAAACGAGTTATCCAGGCTCGTCGGATGATGATTGAACTGATGCTCTCAGTTGCCCCTTTTTCTAAGACTATCCAGGATCTGGCATCCAAATACGGTGTTACCAGCATGCGGTTTAAAATCCGCAATGAAGAATGCATCCTCTGTGGTCTGTGTGTCCGGATGTGTGCTGAACAGATGGACGGCAAAGCCATTGGTTTTCAGAATCGCGGCTATCAGAGAAAAATCTCGACACCGTTTGACATCCGCTCTGAAGAATGCCGGCTGTGCGGTGGATGTATCTACATCTGTCCAGCCTGTCAGCTCAGATGTCAGGGACCACAGGCTGAAACCGCAGTCTGTAATGCCTGCCTGACCATGGATCCGACCTGCCTGGATTACTACGATGAACTCCAGTGCTGGATGTACGACGCCGGTCGCTGCGGCACCTGCGTCAGGGAGAAAAAATAAATGTTTATCTTAATAAACTCTAATTCAACAACAATAAAGGGAAAAAGGAGGTAAAACTATGACCTTTACAAAAATTAACAGGAGTGCAGCCACTTTAACCAAGAATAGAACTGAGGGTTCTATCAGCCCGTTCAGCGGGATGTGTGTCACCTGTGTTGATGGCTGTATTGGAATGTGCGAAATTGGAAAATCGGCTTATCGGGGAACAGAAGTCCTCTACCCGCAGCCCTTCGGCTTAATAACCGCCGCCTGCGAGAAGGATTATCCGGTCGATCTCTCCCATTTCAACATTATGGGCACAGTAACCGGAGCCTGGGGAGTAGAAGCTGATAGTGATAAAGCCACCTTTGAAAAAGTTTCCATAGAGACGGCTGTTGGCCACGATAAAGGCATTAAGCTCCGGGTGCCATTCATCATCTCGGGAATGGGCTCAACCAACGTGGCCAAGCAGAACTGGGCTGGACTGGCGGTTGGAGCTGCGATTTCCGGGACAATTCTGACCGTCGGGGAGAATGTCTGTGGTATGGATGAAGAAGCTGAAATCAGAAATGGCCGGGTGGTTCGTTCGCCCGACATGGAAATGAGAGTCAGAACATTCCAGGAATGGTACGATGGTTACGGCACAGTCGTGGTCCAGGCTAACGTCGAAGATACTCGTCTTGGTGTTCAGGAATACGCCATCGAAAAGCTCGGCGTTGAGGCCGTGGAACTGAAGTGGGGTCAGGGTGCCAAGGATATCGGCGGTGAAGTCAAGATTAAGTCCCTCAAAAAAGCTCAGGAGCTCAAAAGAAGAGGATATATAGTTTTGCCCGACCCTGAAGATCCAGCCGTTATCCAGGCCTTTGAAAAAGGCAGCTTCAAAGAATTCGAACGCCATTCCCGTCTGGGCATGGTGGAAGAAGAAAGTTTCATGAAAAGAGTGGAAGAACTGAGGAAAGCTGGAGCCAAGTATATTTTTCTGAAAACCGGAGCTTACCGGCCGGCAGACCTGGCCAGGGCCGTCAAGTATGCTTCTAAGGCGAAAATCGATGTCCTGACTGTGGATGGAGCTGGCGGCGGCACCGGGATGAGTCCCTGGAGAATGATGAATGAATGGGGTATCCCTGGCGTAGAAATCTGGTCGCTGACTTATAAATATGTCGACCAGCTGGCTAAAAAAGGCGAATACGTCCCCGATATAGTCTTTGCCGGCGGTATAACTTTTGAAGATCAGATTTTCAAAGCCCTGGCCCTGGGCGCTCCCTATGTCAAAGCCGTCGGGATGGCCAGAGCCCCGCTGGCTTCAGTCATGGTAGGAAAGACCATCGGCAGCCGGATTAAAGATGGTCAAATTCCAGTCTATGTCGAAAGATTCGGCAACACCATCGAAGAAATCTTCATCACCGCTCCTGAACTTAAGAAGAGGTTCGGCGAAAGGTTCAACGAACTGCCTCCTGGAGCCATAGGCCTTTACACTTATTTCAAACGACTCAACCAGGGCTTGCGGCAGCTGATGGCCGGCGCCAGAAAATTCTCCCTCATTTACATTACCCGCGATGATATAGCCGCTTTAACTCAGGATGCAGCCAGAGTGAGCGGAATCAAATACATCCAGGATATCGATAAAGAAGAAGTGGAAAAAATTCTTAACAGCTGAGTTTAGAACTAACTTTCTGAAAACTCCGTTTTCCAGTAACGGGGAAAAAGAGGCTGACCGGTGAGGGGTTAGCCTCTTTTTATTTGACGAGCTTTTTAAAAAAATAAATCTCAGATCGTTTACCCACTTTCAGGCATAGACTTACCCCCTTCTCTTATGGTATAAAAAAGAGACCAAGAGAAACGATGATTACAACTGTTATAAGTTTATTTATCCTGCTTTTTTCTATTACCATTCATGAAGCTTCCCATGGCTGGGCCGCTTATAAGCTCGGCGATCCGACGGCCATGGCTGCTGGCCGGGTGACTCTCAACCCGATAGCGCATATAGACCCTTTTGGTACAGTCATCCTGCCGCTGCTTCTGGCTCTGTTTGGAGCCCCGGTCTTTGGCTGGGCCAAACCGGTTCCGGTCAACCCGCATTTCCTGAGAAATCCCCGTCGGGATGGTTTCTGGATATCTCTGGCTGGTCCTGGAGCCAACATCATCGCGGCAGTGGCCTCTCTGCTCCTTATTCTTTTGCTCAAGCTCATCAGTCCGGTAACCACAGTAGCGCTTTACGACTTTCTTACTTCTCGTGGCAGCTTACCACCCGGACTTCAGCCGCTGCAGGGTTTGGTCATAATTCTTTTTTATATGGTTCTTATCAACACCTATCTTGTCGTCTTCAACCTGATCCCCATGTATCCCCTTGACGGTAGTGGAGTGCTGGAAGGAATTCTTCCAGACCGATTGGCCGAGCAATATTCTCGGCTGCGGCCGTTCGGTTTTCTGATTGTCATCATCCTGATTTCTGTAGGTTTTCTTGACCTGATCATTAAACCTTTACAATATTTAATTCTGGGATTAATCTTTTTCTGAGCGTGACGAAAATGAGTCAGACAAGGAAAAAAGTCGTTTTGAGTGGAATGCGACCCACCGGCCCGCTTCATCTGGGAAATTATGTGGGAGCCCTGAGAGGCTGGGTCAGGCTTCAGGAGACCCACAAATGTTTTTTCACCATCGTTCCCTGGCATGCTCTGAGCTCTGAATACCAGAACCCTAAGGTCATCAAAGAATACACTTTCGAAGTCGCCCTCGACTGGTTAGCTGCCGGACTTGACCCGGAAAAATCAGTGCTGTTCATTCAATCCGAAGTCAAGGAGCATGCCGAGCTTCATCTGCTTCTGTCAATGATAACTCCTCTCCCCTGGCTGGAGAGAGTGCCCACGTTCAAAGAGCAGCAGCAGGAGCTTCAGAATAAAGAACTGAACACCTATGGTTTTCTTGGTTATCCTCTCCTTCAGACAGCTGATATCATCATCTACAAGGCTGAAGTGGTGCCAGTGGGCGAAGACCAAGCTTTTCATATCGAACTGGCCAGAGAAATAGTGCGCCGGTTTAACCGGTTCTATGGAGACATTTTCCCTGAACCCCAGATCCTGCTGACTGAAGTGCCAAAGCTGGCCGGAACCGATGGCCGCAAGATGAGCAAATCTTATGGTAACGCTATTTATCTTAAAGACTCGCCCGAAATCATAAAGAAAAAGATTTCACCGATGGTTACTGACACCAGAAGAAAACGGCGTTCTGACCCGGGCGAGCCCAACGACTGTCCGGTGTTTACTCTTCATAAAGCTTTCGTTCCTGAGAGTAAGAGAGAAGAACTGGCTGCCGGCTGCAGGACGGCGGCCATCGGCTGTCTTGAATGCAAAAAGGTGGTCATTGATGCTTTGATTGAGGAATTCGCCAGTTTCCGGGAAAAAAGAAGCTATTTCGAAAAGCACCCGAACATAGTCTGGGAAATCTTTGAAGAAGGCAATAAAAAGGCCAGAGAAGTGACTCAAAAAACGATGGCAGAAGTCAGGCAGGCTCTGGGATTGGTTTTTCCCAGTAGCCATAAACCGACAGGGAAGGTCTGATGGAGCAGGAAATTCAGGATTACCAGATTCAGAACGAAGTCAGTCAGTCCTCAACCGACGAAGGCTATCAGGTTAAACTGGAAATTTTCGAAGGCCCTCTCGACCTTCTTCTTTTCTTAATCCGCAAGAAAAAAATCGACATTCATGATATTCCGATTGCCGTCATCACCAGAGATTATCTGGAATATCTGGAGAAAAAGGAGCAGATTAACCTCGACCGGGAAGCCGAATTTCTGTTCATCGCCGCTCTGCTGATTTACATCAAATCCCAGATGTTACTCCCGAGGGAACAGGAAGTTTCCCAGGAAGATGATCCGAGACAGATTCTGGTTGATCGATTGTTGGAATTCCAGAAAATCAAGGTAGCCTGCACCATCCTCAGAGAAAAGGAAGAAAATCAGCTTCTGCGCTGGAAAAGAACTTTTATGCCGCCGGTGGCCAAACCGGATGAACTTGACCTCCTGGATGTCAGCCTGTTCGACCTGGCTGAGACTTTCTTCCTGATTATGAAAAGGAAGGAAAGAGAAAACTTCCGCGTCATCAAAGGCAAAGACGTCTCGGTCGAAGAGAAACTCAAAGAAATCGTTGATTATCTGGAAAAAAACGGGTCAATGGATTTTCTCGAATATTTTTCCAACCAGGAAACTCTGGAAGAAGCCCTGGTTGCTTTCTTCTGTTTACTGGAACTGGTCAAAAACCATACCGTCATCGCCATTCAGGAACAGCTCTTCCAGACAATCAGGGTCTGGTTGAGAAAAGACCGACCTCACCATCTACCTCACGGACAGAGCCATGAATGAACAACTCAAAGCTATACTGGAAGTTCTGATTTTCATTTCTCAAGAGCCTTTAACCTTAGAAAAAATCAAAGAAGTCCTGGGGGAAGTGCCAGATGAAGAATTGAAGGCTGCCCTCCAGGCTCTTCAGGAAGACTATGCTTCAGACAGCCGGGGTATTCAGGTTATTCAGACAGCTGGAGGTTATCTTTTCACCACCAAGCCCGAACACGACCAGTGGGTCCGGCGCCTGCTGCAGATTGAAAAGAAAACGAAACTATCATCAGCAGCCCTGGAAACTCTGAGCATCATCGCCTATCATCAGCCGATAACCCAGGCTGAAATCTCAGCCATCCGCGGGGTTGATTCAACTTATTCTCTCAAGACCCTGCTCCAGAAAAAGCTGATCAAAATCGTCGGACGGAAAAAAGCCCCGGGAAATCCCTTAGTTTACCGGACTACAGAAAGATTTCTCCAGTATTTTGGCCTCAACAGTCTTGATGATTTGCCTAAGGAAGAGGAAATTGCTAAAATTCTGGAGGAAGAAAAACAGTCGATTTCATAACTCTAAGTAAAGAATTTTCCAATACTTAGAGTTGACAAAGACTTTTGACTTCTATAGTATAGAAAACTATTCTTTAAGCACAGATAATTAATGAAAATCGTTATCGCTAAAAACAGCGGATTTTGTTATGGAGTGAAGAGAGCCTTGCGGCTGGCCCGGGAAACAGGAAAAAAGAATAACCATCGAGTTTTTACCTGGGGCGAGCTCATCCATAATCCCGAAGTCATCAGCGAACTGGAGCGACAGGGAATCAAAGTGGCTAACTCCCTCTCTCAACTAAAAGCTGGTGATATTGTCATCATCAGAAGCCACGGCGTTTCGCCTGATATCTACCGAGCGCTTAAAAGAAAAAGAGTCAAGCTCATTGACGCCACCTGCCCCATTGTCAAAAAAATTCAGCAAGCTGTGGAGAAACTCAGCCGTAAGTCCGGTGAAATCATTATCGTCGGCAACCGGAATCATCCTGAAATTCAGGGACTTTTAGGCTACAGTCGGGGCAAGGCTCTGGTCATAGAGAATGAGGACCAGGCTAAAACCCTTCCCTACAAGAAAAAAAGAACGGTCCTGGCCCAATCCACCCAGGATGGACAGCTTTTCAGTAAAGTGGTAGCGGCTCTGGTGGAAAAAACTTCTGAGCTGACTGTTTACAACACCATCTGCGAATCAACCAGGGTAAGACAGGAATCAACGGCTGAGTTGGCCCGTCAGGTTGAGGCTTTAATCATCATCGGTGGCAGGAATAGCTCAAATACCAACAAGCTTTACCAGATATCTCGTCGGCTGCTGCCCAGAACCTATTTTATCGAATCACCGGAAGAAATTACTCCAGAGATGCTTCAGGGAGTAACCAGAATCGGACTTTCGGGTGGGGCTTCGACTCCGCCTGAAGTTATCAAAAAAACTGTGACAGCTATCAACAATAGCTTCAAACAGAATTCACATCAGGAGAAGGTGACCCATGACTGATACCAAAAAGAACCCACAAAACGATGACCTGCTTACCGCAGAAGACTATGAACGTCTTCTCGACCAGTATCATTTGTCTGACCAGGAACTGACTGCCGGAACCGTCATCAAGGGCCGGGTGGTCAAAAAGACTCCCAGTCATCTGCTGCTGGACATCGGCCACAAGACTGAAGGTGCTATCCCACTGGAAGATTTCCGTAATCCAAAAGAATTTGAAGCAATCAAGGTCGGTTCAGAAGTGGAAGCAGTGCTGGAAAAGTCCAGACCTCAGGATGGTTACTTTCTTTTATCCAAAAGAAAAGCTGACATCCTCCGAGCTCTTGACCATCTGGAGAAGGCCTACCATTCCAACAACTGGGTCACCGGAACGGTAGTAGCCAAGGTCAAGAATGGTTACACAGTTGATGTCGGGCTCGAGGCCTTCCTTCCCGAAGCCCACGCTGATCTGCGGCCCATAAAAGACCCGAATTCTCTGATCGGTCAGAGTTTGAAGTTTAAGGTGATGAGATTCAACCGCAAAGAAGAAGATGTGGTTCTTTCCCGCAAACTGCTTCTTCAGGATGAAAGAGAAAAAAGAAAACGCCGGGTCTTCAGCCGTCTGGTTAGGGGCGAAAAAGTCAAAGGCACAGTTAAATCCTTGACCAGTTTCGGTGCTTTTATCGACCTCGGCGGAGTGGAAGGACTTTTGCATATTTCGGATATGAGCTGGGGCAAAATCAACCATCCTTCGGAGCTTTTCCAGGTCGGACAGGAAGTAGAAGTGCTGGTTCTGGATTTTAATGAGAACGAAGAAAAAATTTCCCTCGGTTATAAGCAACTGACACCTGACCCTTGGCTGAGTGTTGAACAGAAATATCAGCCGGGAACCAAAGTAACTGGCAAAGTGGTCAGCCTGACCGATTTTGGGGCTTTTGTTGAACTGGAAAAAGGCGTGGAAGGACTGATCCATATCTCGGACCTGACCTGGTCCAAGAAAATGGTCCACCCGAAAAAGGTGTTGTCAGTAGGCCAGGAGGTTACTGTTCAGGTGCTCGAAGTCAACGCTGAAAACCGTCGCATTTCTCTGGGGCTAAAGCAAACCACACCCCATCCTTTGGAGCTTTTTGCCCAAAAATACAACCCCGGAGCCAGGCTCAGAGGTAAGGTTACCAGTCTGACTGATTTCGGAGCATTTGTCCAGGTGGACAAAGACATCGAAGGTCTAGTTCACATTTCAGATATCAGCTGGGGAAAAATCAAGCATCCATCAGAGAAACTTAAAGTCGGGCAGGAAATTGAGGTTGTTCTTCTGAACATCGACCTGGAAAAGCAGAAAGTTTCTCTCGGCATAAAACAGCTGGAAGGCGACATCTGGGAAGATTTCTTTTCCCGACAAAAAGTCGGCGACATCCTCAAAGTTAAGATCGCCCGGATTGTTGACTTTGGAGTTTTTGTGGAAATCGTCCCTGGGATTGAAGGCGTGGTTTTCAACTCCGAGCTGGATGACAATCGGATCGAAAATCCGGCGGAAGTCTTTAAAGTTGGCGAAGAGAAGCTGGCCAAGATAATCAAGCTCAATCCTCAGGCCAGAAAAATCTCTCTGAGCTTCCGTCAGGCTCAGATGGAACTTCAGAAAAAGGAATTTCAGAAATATCTCGAAGGCCAGAGCGATAGATTGACTCTGGGAGATTTATTAAGGGAACAACTCAAGAATTTGTCGGCTAAAGACAACAGCAAAAAGGAGGGTTAATCATGATCAAAGCTGACCTGGTCAACATCGTTTCCAGGGAACTCAACATCTCCAAGCAGGAAGCTGAAGCCGGTGTCAACCTGTTCTTCGATGCCATCAAGGAAGCCATCCTCAAGGGAGAAGAGATTGAAATCCGCGGTTTTGGGAGCTTCCGGTTCCGGCAGCGGGCGCCCCGTTCTGGACGGAATCCCCGAACTGGAGAACTGGTTAAAGTGCCACCAAAAAAGGTTCTGTATTTCAAGCCGTCTAAACTTTTGAAGGAGATGCTTAACCAGCATAAATGAAGTACTGTACCGCTCCCTGGAGACAAACCTACGTGCAAAAAGCACTTAAGATGAAAAAGTGTGTTTTTTGTGAGGCTTTGAAAAAAAAGAATGACGAGGAAGCTCTGATTCTTTACCGGGGAAAACACAATTTTGTCATCATCAACCGTTTTCCCTACACCACCGGCCACCTCATGGTTGCTCCTTACCGGCATCTGGGAAATTTCGAGAAAGCACCAAGGGAGATCGTGATCGAAGCCATGGAAATGGTCCAATTAGTGTTACGAATTTTAAAAAAGTGCTACAAGCCTCACGGGTTCAACGTCGGGATGAACTTAGGTCACAGTGCCGGGGCAGGAGTGGCTGACCATTTCCATCTGCACATCGTTCCCCGCTGGACCGGAGACGCCAACTTCATGCCGATCATCGGCGAAACCAAAGTCTTCTGCGAAGACCTGAAAACTACCTATAACCGGCTGAAACCATTCTTCGCCCGGGAAGAACAGAAACAGGAGAAATAAGCCATGCTTAAAACCATGCGTAAAAACGTCAAATCTCTGGCACCAGTCCTCTGGATCGTCATCGCCACCTTCGTCATCGCCATCTTTGCCGTCTGGGGCGGTGCCGGCCGTCTGGGAGAAACCAATCGAACCAACACCATTGCCCAGATTGGCAGCAAGAGAATTACCGCTGACGAATACTTCCAGGTTCTGCGACAGAGAATAGAAGCTATGAGAAAACAGTATCCTGACCTAAACTCGACTCTTCTCCGGCAGCTGAATATGCCCCAGCAGATACTGGAACAGATGGTTCAGCAGAACCTCTTGCTGGAAATTGCCCGGGAGATAGGCTTAAAAGCCACAGATGAAGAACTGAGGCAGAAGATTATGTCCTTCCCGGTGTTTCAGAGAGAAGGGAAATTCGTCGGTTTTAACGAATACAAGCAGATTCTTGACTGGAACCATATTCCCATCCAGAAATTCGAAGATAGCCTGCGGGAAGAAATTCTCCTAACCAAAGTTACTCAACTTCTGACCGCAGGAATCGCTGTCACCCAAGACGAAGTCTGGGAAAATTATAAGAATCAGAACGAGACAGCCAAAATCGAGTATTTGGTAGCCTCTGTGGAAAAAGTTCAGCTGCCAGCCAACCCTGATGAAGCAGAAGCCAGAAACTATTTTGAAAAGAACAAGGCAAAGTATCGAATGCCCGAAAGACGCGAGGGCAAGTATGTCTTCCTCAAGACTGATGATTTAAAGAAAGAAATCACTGTTTCCGACTCAGAGATTGAAAAATACTACAAAGAAAACATCAATCAATTCAAGGAACCGGCCAAGACCAGAGTCAGCCGCATCTATCTGCCTTACACCGAAACTGATAAAAAACAGGTCCTGGACCAGGCCCAGAGTTTGAAAAATCGATTGAGCTCCGGAGAAGATTTTGGCAACCTGGCCAAAACCCACTCCAAAGATGACAAAGCTAAGAATGGCGGAGATTGGGGCTATTATGACTGGCAGAGCTTAGCTGCTGAAGAAGTCCAGGCTATTAACAAACTGGAACCCGGGCAGATTTCCGAGGTGGTAGACCTGGGCAACGCTGCAGTCATCCTGAAAGTCACAGAAAAGATGCCTGAAATCACCAGGTCTCTGGCCGAAGTGAAAGCAGTCATTCAGAATGCCCTGATAGAACAGAAAGCCAGGAATAAAGCTTCAGACAGAATGGAAAAACTGGCTAAAATCGCCAAAAAAGCCAGAAGTCTGGAGCAGGCGGCCAGAAGAGAAGGACTGAATGTCCAGGACAGCGGTCTGCTGAAGAACGGCGATCCGCTGGCTGGCGTCGATTCTTCGGGCGCTTTCAGCCAGACACTTTTCCAGCTTAAAGAAAAAGAGATTTCTTCACCCGTTTTCACCTATGAAGGCGTCGGTCTGATTCAGTTGATCAGAATTGATCCCGAACATCAGGCCACTTTTGAAGAAGTTAAAACTCAGGTAGTGGAAGATTTGATTAAAGAAAGGAAAAAAGAGCTGACTAAGGAAAAGCTGAGTTCTCTTAAATACGGCCAGGCCACCAACTGGGAAGACTTCGCCAAAAATAACAACCTGGAATATAAACGGGTCGAAGCTCATAAACGCGGGCAGTATCTGAGCCTGATTGACGATACCAAAGAAATCGACCGTCTGGCTTTCTCCTTACCCCTGAACCAGACCAGCGAGCCATTTGAAGTCAGCGATGGCTATGCGGTGGTCAGGGTTCTGGAAAGAAAAGAAGTCTCCAGAGAAGACTTCGAGAAAGTTAAAGCTGATGAAATGGCTAAAGCCCTCAACCAGGCGCAAGAGACGTTCCTGTTCAGCTACCTCCAGAAAGTCAGGCAGGATAAAAAGATTAAAGTTAATTACGACCTTTTTGTGAAAATCACAGACGACGTGCTCGGGCGGATAGCAGAATAATCGAAAAACCCTCTTTTATTATAAATTAAAAACTAATTTAGCAAGGAGGGCAAATGGAGACTTCTAAAAAATCTCTTCCGCCTGAGGCTTACCGCGAACTGGCTCCAGGAGAAAAATATACTCCCCTCGTTCCGGCTGACAAAATCATCCCTGAAGTTACCACCCGCTCAGTTCTCTGGGGTCTGTTCATGGCTCTTTTCTTCACTTTTTCCATGGCTTATCTTGGGCTGAAGGTTGGTACTGTTCCTGAAGCTGCCATCCCCATCGCCATTTTGGCTGTGGGCATTGGTTATACTTATTCGCGTAAAAATACCATCTTAGAAAACGTCATCATTCAGTCCATCGGTGCTGCTTCTGGAGCTCTGGTAGCTGGAGCAATCTTCACCATTCCAGCTCTTTTCATCATCGGTCTGCCGATCGATATTTTTAAGATTTTTCTGTCAACCTTTCTTGGTGGCTGTCTGGGAATTCTGTTCCTGATTCCGCTCCGACGCTATTTCTGCGTTGAACAGCATGGAAAACTTCCCTTCCCTGAAGCCACAGCTACCACTGAAATCTTAGTTTCGGGCGAAGGTGGTGGAGCTCAGGCTAAACCGCTAATTCTCGGAGTTATTGTCTCTGGCCTCTATGAATTTCTGGCCATTGGTATCAGACTATGGAACGAAGTCATTACCTTTCGCTTCCTGCCCTTTATGGATAAGCTGGCGGAAAAAAGCCGGATGGTGCTGAAAATCGATGCTCTGTCAGCCTTTTTGGGGCTGGGCTATGTCATTGGTCTCCGCTATAACGCCATCATCGTGGCTGGTGGTTTGCTCTCGCATTTTGGCTTTATCCCGATTATCTGGTTCCTGGGACAGCATTTCCCCGAAGCCATCTATCCAGGAAAAATCCCCATTTCTCAGATGAGCGAGGTACAGATATTTTCCACCTATGTCCGGAACATAGGTATCGGGGCAATTTTTATGGCTGGAGTGATCGGGATAATCAAATCCATGCCGATCATGGTCAGGTCTTTTTCCCTGGGCTTTAGCGAAATCCTGAAAGGAAAACAGGCTGGTGGATCCAACGAAACGATTCGGACTGAGCGCGACCTGAAAATGTCAACCATCATTGCTGGCTTGATTTTGACTTCGATAGCTCTCTTTCTCTACTTCTTATGGATTTCCAATATTAAGTTTGCTTTGATCGGAGTCATCATCTGCCTGCTTCTGTCTTTTCTATTCACCACTGTGGCTGCTAACGCCATTGCCATTGTCGGCACCAACCCGGTTTCCGGAATGACTCTCATCACCATTATTCTCTCCAGCGTTATTCTCATCGGTGCCGGGCTGTCAGGCAAAGAGGGTATGGCTGTAGCCTTACTGATTGGAGCCGTGGTCTGCACTGCCCTTTCAGTTTCTGGAAGCTTTATCACCGACCTTAAAATCGGCTACTGGATAGGGGCCACACCCCGGAATCAGGAAAGGTTTAAATTCACCGGAATTTTGGTTTCTGCCCTGACCGTGGGAGTGGCTATCTTCATCTTAGATAAAGCTTTCTCCTTTCAGAGCGGAGCCTTAGCTGCACCCCAGGCAAACCTGATGGCCGCAGTTATTAAGTCGCTGATGTCCAGAGAGCCGGTGACCTGGTTATTGTATGGAATCGGAGCAGCTGTGGCCATTGTGGCTGAACTTTCCAAAATCCCGCCTCTGGCTTTTGCCTTGGGCATGTATCTGCCGCTCCATCTGACCACTCCCCTTCTGCTTGGCGGTTTCCTGTCATACCTGGTAAAGAATTCAACCAAAGACAAAGAATTGGCAGAAAAAAGGCACAATCGCGGCATGCTTATTTCGTCTGGTTTTATCGCCGGTGGCGCTCTGATGGGAATTGTTTTAGCCGTGCTGAAACTGGCTAACCTTGACCATTATGTCAGTTTAGGTATACCCATGGTTATGGAAAATGGCAGGTGGGTTGATGGCCCACCTGCAGCCT
The DNA here is from genome assembly GCA_014360015.1 of Candidatus Aminicenantota bacterium. GTDB lineage: Bacteria > Acidobacteriota > Aminicenantia > Aminicenantales > Saccharicenantaceae > Saccharicenans. Next base: position 25,973 of record JACIYJ010000003.1, read on the forward strand.
GGTTCAGCCAGTATGGTGAAATCATCAGCCTGGTCGCCTTTATTGTTTTAATTGGTTTTGTTTACTGGCAATCTAAAAAAGAAAAATAATTTGATGAAAGGAAGGTAAAAATGAAAGCCAATAAACTATATCAGGCAGCTGAAAAAGCCATTTTTCAGTCCTTAAAACTTAAACCAAAAGAAAGCTTTCTCCTGGTCACTGACAAACAGAAGATGGAAATCGCTGAAGCTCTGGCTTACTATGCCAAAAAGGCTGGAGCGGAAACCACAACCTACCTAATGACTGAAACTCTGAGGCCTATTACTGAGCCGACCAAACTGTTCAAGCTGCTGACCGAAAAAGCTGACGTCATCGCTTATCTGCTGGATGCCAGAATAGAAGAGAAACCTTTCCGCGGTTTTATGGTCAGTCAGGGAATGAAGTTCAGCCGGATCTGCATGATGCCAGGAATTACCCGCGATATGATGGAAAGACTGGTCAACATCGATTTTGCCAAGATGAATGAGTTCACCAAAAAAGTTATCAGGGCTCTGAAAGATGCCGATAAGGTCATCATTGAAAATCCAGACGGGACAAACATCAGCTTCAGTGTGAAGGGCAGAGAATGGCATAACGACAATGGCGATATCAGCAAAAAAGGCAAACACGGTAATCTGCCTGCTGGCGAGTGTTACACCTGCCCGGTGGAAGAAACCTTCACCGGCAAGCTGGTCATTAGCCTGATTGATGATAAGCTGGGTTATGGCGAAATGGAGTTCAAGGAAGGCAAGCTGGTTCGCTACAAGGGCAAAGGAATCGAAGCCATTGTCAAAAATATTGGTTCGGATGAAACCGGATTTATGATTGGTGAGTTCGGTATCGGTACTAACCCCGGGGCTCGCATTTGCCCTAACATGCTGGAAGCAGAAAAAGCCTTCGGCACCGTGCATTTTGCCATCGGTGATTCTTACGGAATCGGCAAGAACAAAAGTAAGCACCATTATGACGCTCTGATAGATAAAGTAACTATTATCGCCAAAGGCAAATACATCGCCAAGAGCGGCAAGTTTTTGATTTAAGTTTCCCCCAGGTTAATTTTCAGGCTTCAGATAAAGTTATCATCAGATAAAAATAAAAGGAATTTATCTCAAATTTAAAAAAAGTTTTCTGAGTTTAAAGAGGGAACATTATCAGGATTAGAGTCCCGGGCTGCCTGGACTCCGGATAGCCACCATTCTTATCCTCCCAGCTATCATCCTGGATATAATCTCCAGAAGAGTGAAATTCTGGCCTTTAAGTAAACTTTAATTGTCTCCTGGCCTTTTTGTCGCAAACAGCTGCTGACCAGAATTTTAATTAAGAGTTCTGGCCCGAACACAAGTTTATAATTTTTTAAGAGCGAAAATTAAATCTTTTTATTCTCTTCCCCGGCTGGTTTTTTATTACTTCTATAATTTTTATTATTTCCTTTTCAGGTAGTGGGATATTTATTTATTAATTTCCGTCTATATTGTTGATGTTTGACTTCCTCTTTTGCCAGCAGCTTCAGCAACCATTAACTTTTTTTGGCACACTTCTTGCTCAAATACAGGGTGAAAGGAGGTTAACATGAAAAAGGCCATTGCTTTAACACTGTCAGCGATTTTTATCATCTCGGTTTTTCTGCTTATTCCCAGAACTTCTCAGGCCGCTTTCAATGCAGATGCCTGCTGGGATAACTGGGAAAGATGCAGAACCCGGGCCCTCGAGTCTGACCTGGGCGTAATCAGAACTACTCTGGCCCTAACTGCTTGCGACATCGCTCTGGGCAAATGTTTACTGACTAATTAGAACTGAAGGGAGTTCCGGTCGGAACTCCCGGTTCTCAAATTTTAGTGAGAAAGGAGTCTGAAATGAGTAACTTAAAATTAGCGGCGGGAATTATGGTTATAATCCTTCTCACAGGCTTTATTAATTTACAAGCAGCTCAAATCCTTGTCCTTGGAGTAAAAGAGATTAGTTTAAAAAACCCTGAAGGCCGTCCTTTTTTCTACAAGCCCTCAACTATACTATTTGACCATCAGGAGTTATACATTGCTGAATCTGGAGAAAGCAGGATACAGGTTTACAGTCCGGATGGACAGCTGAAACGCTCCATAGGCGGGAAGGGCAGAGGGCCAGCTGAATTTGATACGTTAATTGGCCTGGATCTTTTCGAAGACCAGATTTATGCTGCTGATTCTTTTAATAGTATGATAAAAATATTCGATAAAAATGGGAAATATCTTGGGGGTTTTAAGACTCCTTTTAATCCGGTTAATGTCGTTGTTTTGAATAAAGAGAAGATTTTGGTTACTAACAGGCCTTCGCCCCGGGTTGATTCTGAAAAGCTGGTTTACTGTTATAACTCAAAAGGTCAACTGCAGTGGAAAGCCATTGATTCTTCCCCCGCTCAGGACCGTATTTTTTACACGCTGATTAACGAGATTCTCTTGAAAAAAGATGATGCTGGGTATTTTTATCTTATCTGGAAATATCAAAATAAATACATTCTTAAAATTGATCGAAATGGTCAGATAATCGAAAAAATTATGCTTGATTCTCGATATCCCTTTAAGTGGGTTGACCTGCCCCTAAAAAACGGGAGACAACCAATTACCTCTGTTTGCTGGAACTGCGCCAGGGATGATAATAAATTTTATTTTATTGCCCCGGCCTATACTGAAGATGGAGATATCGGGCCAGGTAAAGAGGTTTTGGTAGTTAATGAAAAAGGGCAGATTTCAGGGATTATTAAGTTTCCCCACGCTCTTAGACTTCTGACGATAAATGGGCAGTTCGTCTATGGAATCGACACCGAAGATGAACTTCATCTTTATCAGCTGGAGGGCAGATGAAAAAATTAGTTTATCTGGCAGCTCAATTAATGATAGTTATGATTCTTTTTTCGCAGAGCAGTTCGCCACCGGTTTTTGCCGCACCAGTTTTTGCCGGACAGCAGGTAACCGCTCCATCAAGCCAAAAAATGCCGGCCAGAATCTACTCCTCCATAGAGGAAATTGCGGACAGCTCGACCCAGCCGATTCTTCTGGTATTTTTCTCACTGGTTTGCCATGTTTGCTGGGATGAACTGTTTGAAATGAAAGATTTTATTGAAAAATTCAGTTTGCCGGTGATATTAATTGGGATATCGGCTAATGAAACAGAAGAACTCCAAGCCTTTGCTTCCAGATATTCCTTTACCTATCCCCTCATTCAGGACAGAGATAACAGTTTAAAGTTAAGCTGGAACCATATCGGGTCATACTTTATAACCATCAGCTGGTCTATGCTGATGATTATCTGCTTGACTATCAAACCAGGAGGGATAGAGCCAAACAATGTTTACTGAATCTCGTTTCAAAACTAACTTCTTTTTAATCCAGAAAAAGGTATTAAGGTCCAGGAGCTTATATTTCCTGAGCTTGGTGCCACTGCTTGCCGTTCTTTATGTTTTTCTTGCAGATTCCTTGACCACAGCCATCCAGTTTTTCCTGTTTCTTTTTCCCTACCTCTTTCTGTTTATTTCCAGCGATATGATGAAAGACGAAATTGAGAGTGGAGTTCTGGAAAATATTATTTTTCTCAGGGGCGAATACCGTCGTTATTTATTCCAGAAAAATCTGATTCTGTTGATTTTCGCCCTTCTCCTTTCCACCTCAATTTTCTCTGCTCTGATCATAGCCGGATTGCTCAAGGGAATTTTCACCTGGCTTTATCTTTTACAATTTCTGGCAGGAATTGTGGTCGGGGTTTATTATATTGCCCTTAGCGGCTGGCTGAGTTTTTATTTCCGGGGTGGCTCCAATGTAATGATTATCATCATTGCTCAGGTAATGGCCATATTATCGCTTTTCTTTTCCCTGCAGGAGAGGGCTGGCTTTTTAGATTATTTAGAGAAAGGCCGGTTCCCTGATCTGATGGCTCAACTCAAATTTCTTGTCTTCGCTCTGGCCTTTCCCAATGTTCTGACTTTTAAAAAATTCTTAACTTATTTCATTATAGTCGCGGTGGCCGCCAGCCTCTTTTTACTCTTGCAGTGGCTGCGAATAAAAAATCTGGAGTTGAAAAAACAATGAGCGACATTCTGATCAGGTCAATCAACCTTAGCAAAAATTACGGGAAAATAAAGGCTCTGAAAGAAGCCAGTTTTTCCATTAAAAGAGGGACCATTACTGCCTTTCTGGGGGAAAATGGAGCTGGTAAAACTACCACCATCAAGATTCTCCTTGGTTTTCTTAAGCCTGATTCCGGACGAGTTGAGATAAATTGTTTAAAACTCGGCTATGTTCCTGACCGCCCGCTTTTTTCCCCTGGGTTAAAGGAAAGGAGATTCTGGAAATTACAGCCAGACTTTTTGGAATTAATGGGCAGAGGCTCAACCACTTAATAGAAGAAAAAAGCATCAGAATCGGATTCGATCCGGCTCTATTAGAACGACGGGTCCAGACTTATTCTATGGGAAATCAGAAAAAAATGTCTTACCTGCAAAACTTAATTGTCTCACCGGAGCTCTTTATTGTAGATGAACCATTCGCTGGCCTGGATCCGGTTTCCATTAAATTGGTCCGGGATCTTTTTCTTGACCTGAAAAAGGAAGGTAAAACTCTTTTCCTTAGTTCTCACCTTATTTCCGAGCTGGAAAAAATCTGCGATGAAGTGGTGATTATCAGAAAAGGGCAAATCCTTCTTGAAGACAACAGAGAAGACCTCAGAAGCAGAGGTCACACTGACCTTGAAGCTTTGTTCCTGTCCATACAGAATCAACTGTTGGCTTAATAAGAACCATCATAGAAAGGAAGTAAAGCAACTCCAAAACAGTTTGACCGACTTCAGTTTGATTTTTAAATCAAATTTTTTATAAAGTCCCTCAATAAATAAAAATCTTTCGCCAGACCCAAATTTTCAACTAAGTTTTCCAGAGTTTCTCCATAGGTCTTATCTTTTAAAATTAATTTTTGGTATCGGGTCAATAGGCTAAAACTAGCCAGATAATAAACCCACTGATCGCCCCTTCACTCAGGCAAACAATTTCGTATCGATTTTGAACAAAACTATTTGCCTATTGAAATTAAATTTTTTATTTAATAGAATCATTAGCTCTCCGAGTCCTGCGGGCTAAAGCCTAAGGCCAGGCCTCTGGACCGATAGGGTGAAGCTGGAAACGGCTTTGCCTCCCATTTTGGAAAGGAGGAATTATATGCCCTACCACAAAAAATTTTCCCAAACTCTATTAATCAGCTTAATCCTTTTTCTGGCATTATTATTCGCCATGGATCCCACCTTTGCCCAGGTAAAGAAAAAAGAGGAAAAAGAGGAGAAATTAGCCAGAGCCAAAACTGAAGAAATCTTGGTCACAGCCACTGCTCCTCAGGAAAAACCCTTAGCCACAGTCTCAACCATTGAGCCTGTGACAGTTGCTCTTCTTCAAACCCGGAATATTTCTGAAGTGCTTTCTTTTGCTCCTGGAACCTATGTGACTGTCGGCAGTAAAGCCGAATCTCATGCCAAAATCAGAGGGCTAGATAATGACAAATCTACCCTCTTACTTGACGGCATACCGATATATGAACCATATTTTAACCTTTATGATCTGAAAACAATTCCCAGCGTGGATGTAGAATCAATTCAAATAACCAAAGGTTCCTCTTCCGTGCTTTATGGAGCCAATACTCTGGGAGGAATAATCGAGGTGCTGACTCGCCGTCCCCAAGAAAATTCTCTGGAACTGAAATCCAGGCTAAGCCAGAATTCCAGTTTCAATTTCTCCGGTACAGGTTCCTACACTGCCCGCAGATTTTCTCTTAAGATTTCAGCTTCCCACGATGAGTCTCAGGGCTATAAAGTCAAAGAATCAGGATCGACCCAGCTACTTAAAAATTCAGATTATAAAAATAACTTTTTCAACGGGAAATTTTATTTTTATCCTGGAGAAAAAAGTGAGCTTCTGCTCCAGACCTCATATTATAAATCATCTTATGGCATTCCAGCCCCTACGGCCTACTATTCCCCTCGCTATTGGCGTTTTAAAGATTGGGAAAGATGGGTTATTGGCCTGGGTGGGACTTTTCCCCTCTTTAAAAACGGGACCCTTAAAATTAGAACTTATTATGTGAAATTCTATAATATTCTCGATTCTTATACCGATCCTTCATTCAGCACTCTCAACTGGGAATCTACTTATGATAATTACGAAGCCGGTGCCTTCCTTCTCGGTGCTTTTAGCCTGAATTCAAACAATGAACTTCGGTTTAGTTTTAACGGCCGACTGGAACATGTCAAGCAACAGAGTTCAATTACTTCTCCCTGGGAATTATATGAGCACAAAATTTTTTCGGCCGGAGTCGAAGATGAATGGCAGCTGGCCTCAAAATGGCACCTAATCGGGGGCTTCAGTCTGGACCACCTGAAAAAACAAACAGGAAATGAAAAAACATCAGTCAATCCTATAGCCGGCCTGAAATTCGGTCCTACCGAGTATTTAAATTTTCACCTTTCCTTCTCTCGAAAATCGCGATTCCCTTCGATGCGATCTCTGTATAGTTCAACGAGCGGAAATCCTGACCTTAAAGATGAAAGCGGAACAACCTTAGAGTTTGGAACAGCTTATTCCGGTTGGGTAAAGGGCAACCTGGCCATCTTCAATTCAAACTTCAGAGATCTAATTTCTGTGGTTCGCCAGCCTGACGGAACAAAAAAATATATCAATATTGGCAAAGCGGTGATAAATGGTCTGGAAGTAGAAATCTCAAAAACCTTAGCTAATTTTAATTTTCAGATCAATTATACTTTCCTTAATGCCAGAAACTTAACTGACAATCGCAGGCTGGACCTGGTACCGAAATCTCAGGCGAGCTTCCTGGTCAATTACTTCAAAAAAGAAAACTTCAGTCTGGCTTTATGGGTCTTGACAGCTTCAGATGCTGAAATTTTAATCAATCAAACTATGGTTCAGGTTCCTGCCTATTTAGTCGCCAATATTTCGTTTGAAAAAAACCTCAAAACCGGTTCTCTCTTCTTTAAGATTGAAAACCTTTTCGATAAGGCATATTACACTGAACCGGGCTATCCTGCTGCCTGTCGCCGCGTCGAGGCTGGATTTAGTTTCAGATTCGGTTCTAGGCTCTGATTACAAGTTGAGGAGGAGTCACATGAAAAGAAAGCGTTTAATCAGATATTTTTTCTGTAATCTTTTACTTACTGGCCTTCTTATCTGTCTGCCAATCAACGGCCAAGAGACTTCACCACCGGAAAATAATGATTTCTATGATAATGAGCCTTTCCTAAAACTTCCCCTCCCGACAATTGAAATAAGCGGTGAAGTCCTCCGAACCGGTCCTGTAAATCTTAAGAGTCTTCCTTTACATCAGGTTCAGGTTCGTGAAGCCCGGATGGAAAATAATAAGGCTGTTTTTGTTGGAGCTTACGTTTACCTGGGATATTCCTTGTTCGATATCCTCAGAGAACAACCCCTGTCCAAAAAAAATAAAGAACAATTTTCTTCACCCATTGACCTTCTGGTCATTATTGAAAATAAGAAAGGCGAAAAAGCTATTTTCAGCTGGGGAGAGATATTCTATCCAACCGTACTTCATCGTATCATCATCGCCGTCAGAGTAGCACCTATTGTACCTTCTTCAACCAGAGAATCCTGGCATCTACCAGAAACGAGTAAAGTTGTGGCAGCTAATGACCTTTACTCTGAACGTAATATAGAAGACCCGGTTCGAATTATAGTCCGTTCCTGTCCTCTTTCTCTGGACTTTAATAAAGGCAGAACTCCTTTATTTTCAGAAAAAATCAAATTTTTAAAACAGGGCGAGGAAAAAGGAGTAATAGATGATTTGCCTGAGGCCATAACTTCTCTGACCCTGCCAGCGGTCTTTTTCGGTCGGGGGCAAGGATTCCATGGAATAAAGTTTTTTACTGGAGTCCCCCTGCGATTGGTTCTTAATAATTTTTTCCCTATCGGCAAAGATGATTTAAAGGCTGGATACCTGGTTCTGGTGGCCGCGGATGGTTATCGGGCTGTTTTTTCAATCTCTGAAGTCTTTAATAGAAACGACTGCCAGGAAATAATCCTCTGTGATCAGGGACACAGAGATGGCGGACGATTCTCTATCTTTCCGGCACCTGACTTTTTTTCAGATCGGGCTGTCAAGTCTCTAAAAGAGATTTATCTGTTTGATCGATAATTAAATTTCGATTGCTCTGTTTACCGACAGTTTTGGTCTTCTTTTTAAAATAGCCCCAGGAAATTAAAATAGTGCGTTCGAAAAGCAATCTAAAACTTCGGGGTCTGTTTTGTTCAACTATCTTATTGCCAGGCCACCTGAGTTTTTAACTGCTGCTAAAAAGCTCGGGTTAAAATCGACATAAATTCAGGCGTTAGTACAAGGGAAATTCCCTTTACCACCAAGGATATCCTTCAGACAATTAAGATATTTTGCCAATAAATTCTGATTTTGTTTTAAAATTAAAAAGATTTTCCGCTCGTAATGCTCTGCAAGATATGAGGAGAGAATATATTCTTTACCTTGACCTTGTCCTGGCTGAATGTTTTATTGACCGTGACCCGTAGATAGCCAGGATATTAGCCTTTAAAGAGCTTGAATCTCTGATCAATAAACTTTATAAGGAGAGTTCGCCCCGGCATAAAATTTACCAGCCATCAATGCAGGATAAGCTTGAAGAGCTAACCGCGGCGAAAAGCTGCAGTTTATTGGGCTGCTCTTTAAGTTTTTCTCCGTGTTACAGCTGAAATTAGCCTAACTTCTTCCAAATTTTTATGAATTAACACCAGCCTTGAATCTAAAATCAACCCTGTTGAAAAGCAAAGTTTTCGGAAGATTAATTCAGGCCTATCTGTTGGCCATCAGTCGCTGAATTAAAGCAAAGTTACCTTCAGAAAAGACAGAGAAATTTTTTGTTGTAATTTTTCCTGTCATTAAATATAAATTTAAAGATTGAATTTAATTTGAGGAGCCAAGCATGAAGCAAAGAGAGTTAAAAATTCTCTCAGCCATAATTCTTTTGTTCATTTCAATTTTTTCTTTTAGCTTCACGTCTCTGTTGGCTGCTAACATACCCGCTCCGGAAAAAATTCTGGGGTTTCGGGTAGGACAGGATTTCAAGCTGGCTAACTGGAAGCAAATTACTGGCTATTTCCAGCTGCTCGCTCAATCCTCAGACCGGGTCAAGGTGGTGGAGCTGGGTAAAACCACTTTAGGCCGACCGCTGATTATGGCCATCATCACTTCGGCCGATAATATGGCCAGACTGGAAGAATACAGGAAGATCCATCAGCGTCTGCATGACCCCAGGGGCCTCAAGCCAGAAGAAAAAGCTGAGCTTATCAAGAAAGGCAAAGCTGTGGTTTACATCAGCTGTTCAATCCATTCTACAGAAATTGCCGCTTCTCAAATGTCAATGGAATTAGCTTATCGGCTGGCCAGCGAAATCACTCCGGAAATAAAAAAGATTCTGGATGAAGTCATCCTGTTGCTTGTCCCATCGGCCAATCCGGATGGCATCGATCTGGTCACAGACTGGTATTATAGAAATCTCGGCACACCTTACGAAGCCAGCAATATGCCCTGGCTCTATCATTATTACACCGGACATGACAACAACCGCGACTGGTTCATGCTGACTCAGAAAGAAACCCAGCTGATGGCTAAGGTGCTTTACCAGGAATGGTTTCCGCTCCTGGTTTATGACATTCATCAGATGGGCCAGAATGGACCAAGGCTGTTTCTTCCGCCTTATCAGGACCCGATTAACCCCAACCTCGACCCCCTGCTTCTGAGAGAGCTTTATAACCTGACCGGCGAAGCCGTGGTCAACCTGACAAGAGAAGGCAAGTGTGGTGTGGCCACCAACATCATCTTTGACGGCTGGTATAACACCGCCAACCGGGCGGCACCGCTGCGACATAATGCTCTGGGTATCCTCTCCGAAGCAGCCAGCTGCAATTTAGCCTCACCGGTTTTTCTGCGGTCAAGCGACCTAAGGGTTTCCGAGGGAGGCAATGAGATTCAATCTACTTACCTCGAGCCCTGGCCAGGAGGCTGGTGGCGTCTGCGCGATATCGTTGAGTACGAAGAAATTGTGGCCATGTCTTTCTTGAAGACTGTGGCTGAAAAGAGGGAAAGATTTCTGGAGAATTTCTGTTTGTTTGCCGAGCGTCAGATCAACAAAGGCCAGACCGAACCACCGTTTGCTTACCTCATCCCGCAGGACCAGAAGGACCTGCCCACTGCCCTGAAGCTTATCGAGGTAATCCAGAAAAATGGCGCTGAAGTGTATCAGGCAAAAAAGTCATTTACGGCCGACGGAATAGACTATCCAGCTGGAACCTATGTCATCCCCTTAGCTCAACCTTACCGGGCTTTCATCAAAGATTTGCTCGAAAGCAAAGCTTATCCGCTGCCACCGGGGAAAGACCCAGCTAAGTACCTGCCTTATGATGAAGCCAGCTGGACGCTTCCCTTGCAGATGGGAGTGAAAGTGGTCGAAGTCACCAACAAATTTGAGACAGATCTGAACCTTCTGCCGCCGGTCAAAATCCCGGATAGCAACATCGCTGACGGGGGTGGAAAATATTTTATCATCGACAGCAGCTCCAACAATTCGGTCATCCTGGCCAACCGGCTTTTCAAAAAAGGCTTGAGATTCAGCTACATAGACAGACAGATTGCTTCTAAGGGCAGGAGCTTTAAGTCAGGAAGTATAGTAATTGAAAAATCGGCCATCAGCCGACAAGAACTGATTTCGCTGGCCAAAGGCCTCGGACTGACCATAGAAAGTATTGATGAAGTAGATCCGGCTAAACTTCAGTCGTTTGTTCCCTATCGTTTAGCCATTTATCAGCCCTGGACAGCCAGCATGGACGAAGGCTGGACCCGCTGGGTATTAGAGCAGTTTGAATTTCCGTTTAAGGTTATCCACAACTCAGAAATCAGAGCCGGACAGCTGGAAAAAAATTATACCCATATAATTCTTCCCAGCATTTCGACCAGTGTCATCCTTGAAGGCAGGAAAAAAGGCGAAGTGCCACCAGAATATGCCGGTGGAATCGGTCTGGAAGGCGTGGCTGCTCTGAATTCTTTTGTAAAAAATGGCGGCGTTTTAATCGCGGTGGAAAATGCGGCTGATTTTGCCATTGAGTACTTTGGTCTGCCCGTTAAAAACATTATCGAACCCAGAAGGCAGAGCCGGAATGAGACCGAGCCCGCGGCCAGATCTCAGTTTGACCGGGTAAAAATCTATTCCCCGGGTTCTATTTTGCGAGTCCAGATGGATAATTCCTTGCCCGAAGTTTATGGCCTTGAAGACGAAGCGGCCATCTTCTCTTTCTTCAGCCCAGTTTTTGAACTGGAAAAAGTTCCGGACACTAAAATCTCAGGCGTGGAAAAGGTCTGGAACCTGGCCTGGTATCCCGCCTACAATCCCTTGCTCAGTGGAATTCTGCTAAATGGCGATAAACTGAAATACAAATCGGCCGCTGTTGCCTGCCAGATTGGAAAAGGCAAAGTAGTGTTGCTCGGGTTTGATGTAATTCATCGGGCTCAGGCTCATGGCAGCTTCAAATTTCTTTTCAGTCCCATTATCTACCGCTGAACTTAACGGACAGACTTAATAAATTTAGGCTAAACTGAAAAAGGGGAAAAAAATAAGTGTATTTGCCAATTAAAAATTTATACCCGAGCTACTCTTTAATGTTTTATTACCTGATAAATTGACATTGGCTGGATATCGAAAACAACCACCCCCGTTTTAAAATCAAAACTGACTTTATCAACAGCCTCAGGCTTCCCTCCAGTGAAATACTTATTGATTTGACCCAGACTTACCACATCGACTTCCTGCCAGTCTCCTGGTAAATGAACAACTGCCTTCAAGGACGAGCCCGTCGGGTTCACCACTCTGATCTTGCCATCGCCATCCCAGATTTCCTGAAGGTCAAAATGCTCCACTCTGGCCCCCTTCTCAAAAATCTTCAGATAAGGTATTTCATAAAGGTTGGAAACAACGACCAGGCCATCGTCGTCTTCGTAGAACTCCTTTGTATAGGTGTTATAATGGCCACAGAATTCGAATTTCCCGCCTGTTGCTTCCTTCATCTTTTTATTAGCTTCAAGGCTATGCCACAGCAGCTGATGAGCATAATCAAGATACATTTTCTTTCCAGTATGCTTGTAACCAGCAACCAGGGCTTCCATAATCCAGGGGATGTAAGTCGGCGCCGTTGCCACGGATGAATCTGTACCGGTGGTCGGCTCTCCAAATTGACCGGTCCAGTCTCCATCCTTTCGCGCTACCCCACCTTTTAACCAGCTGAATTCGCCTTCATACTTATCCATATGAATGAATGACATCAGCAGGGCATCAAGAATCTTAGTGCCATGTTCCAGCCACTTTGCTTCCCTGGTGTAATCATAAAGCCGATATAGGACCTTGGCTGCAAAAGCGTAGACGTTGACCGATGGCTCTCCAGCGTGGTCTTCGAGCAACAGCCCGTAATTTTCAAGAACCTGGAGCTGGTTTTCCATGGCTTCGATCGCCCGCTCCAAGTATTTCCTCTCTCCGGTAAAGGAATAAGCGCTGAGCATAACATCCATACCAAACTCGCAGGCATCGAAGGTATTTAGGTCATCTTTCCAGATCAATTTCGGTGGCTTAACCTGCGGATCAACCACCGCCCGCCAGTACCATCTTTTCCCTTCTGGATTCCACATCAGGCCAGAATGAACTTTCTCAAAGTTAAGCAGCAGGGCTTCTTTCACCGCCTGACTCTGAGTCATCGGATACTCAGCCAGGAGCGACTCCACATTGTACGGTTGCGACCAGAGGAAACACTGCCGTTGTTTTACGTCTACCGTCTGGTCCATGAAATAGCCATAGAAAGGATGGTCTGGTGAGTTCCAGCGCATTTTTTCCAGGTAGTATTTGTTGGCATTTATGGTGTAGTTCAACCAGGTTTTATCTCCGGTCACATAGAACATGGTCATAAACGCCTTGCCAGTCATTTCGTTGTGCCAGTCGTTGGTTGGCCATTCGTAAGCATGATAGACCCAGCCGTCCTTGGTAATAGTCCTTGGAACGTTTCTGACCAGATAGTCTTCAACTTCATCCAGGTTAACCCTTTCAAAAGTTATTCCATTTTCCCGTAGATAGCGGTCATAACGCCTATAAATGTTTTCATCAGAAAAAGTGGCTACCAGATTAAAACTGGCTTCTTCAGTCGGCTTCAATCTGGTAGCTTTCCAGACAAAAAGTCCGTGCTGATGGAGTATCCACCACCCGCCGGTAAAATAATTGCTCTTCGTATCCCGCTTGATTTTCCAGGGCAGCATACCGGACCCGGCCAGTCCATCGCCGCTTACAGTGAAAGTGAAATTATCCGTAAATCCTAATGGTTCAATCTTACGACAGGAAAGAAGCTCGGGGGGCCCAAAGTTGGTGTCAATGATTTTATTGGCCGGAAGGGTCAGTAGATTGATGTATTGAATTTCTTTGTCCTGCTTATTTCTGACCCTGAGGTCAAAAAAAAGCTGCGCGCCTTTGAGGCTTATTTCCAGGGTGTGACTCAAGCCCTGGCCCTTGTCAGCAATCAGAACCAGAATCTGCCCTTTCTCTTTATCCTTCCTGACTTCATGCTTCTCAAAGTAAACATACCATTTATAAGATGGATTCTTCTCCGACTCCTTGGCATTCCACATCGACAGAAACGGATTATCCGGATAATTTTCTGGCTGACCGACCAGTCCGATGACATCATTGGAACTTAAAGTTGGGTAAAGCTTGCGGGCTTTATCCCAGCCGAGATACCGGTAACAAATTTCATCCCGGTAGCGCAATTCCTGAAGGTAATAGCCATTCCAGCGCGGGTCAAGGTCCCGGATCTCTGGCGGGGTATCAAAAGGATTCAAAGCCTGATGCCCTTTCCAGACATCAACATAATCCAGCCTGAGATAAATCTGACCGTTGGATAACTCAATCACATCTCCTGGTGAATCCTGTCCGTTATGGTCATTGTCATGCCAGATGAGACTGATCTTTTCACCTTTACTAACTGGGGTTAAAAAAAGATAAAGGAGAAGTGATAGTACAATCAGCCCGAGAATAAAGATAAAACTGAACCACAGTCCTCTCTCCTGCCTGATATTCATTCTAACCTCCTAAAAAGGGGGACAGTCTACATATTTCCTATTTTTTCCCTGCTCTCTTCTTTCCAGCTTGCCGGAGTCACAAGCTTTTCAGAACTACCACCCTTCTCTTTTCCTGAGCTTATTTTCACTCTCAGTCTAATAAATTGCTCGACATTAAGTCAAGAAAAACAGGGGCTCCTCCTTAAAAAGTGTGGTAAATATTTAGTAGTGGGATGAGGGTGATTGGGATAAATGCAAGGAGGACTTTTTTGATGTAGACCACCACATTTCTATAGCCGTAGCTCAGTCTTTTAATTAATTTCATTTTTGGTGTAAGCTCCCTCAGTGTGGGCATTAGTGGTTTTGTGGTTAAAGTAGTTCAGGATATATTCTTGGTATTTTGACACTCTTTCCTTTAACCGATCATCAGCTCTGTTTCCTGCATCTTCAGCGCAATGTCAGGAGGAATATGGGCAAAGAGGATGCTCGTCTGTTCAACCGGGAGCTGGAAAATATTCGTTTATCCCGGGACTATGAGCAAGCCCAGATGAGGTTCGAGCAGCTCTGCCAGCACTACCAGAGTAAATACCCAACGTTCATTAAGAATATCCAGTCCAAGCTAACTCACTATGTCTGCTTCTTAAAGTATCCAGAAGAGATAAGAAGATACCTCTACACTACTAATGCCGTGGAGAATTTCAACAGCCGGATAGAGCAAATCAGATTCAGACTTGGTGGATATTTTCAGTCAGTGGAGATTCTGGAGATAAATCTTTTGCTCCAGACTGAGCGCCTGAAGCAGGGAAAATGGAAAAATCCTCTACCTGTGCTGAAGTCCAGAGCCTACGAAATCCAACAACTTTTTAACCTCAAGTTCTATGAACAGACACAAAATTATTGACAACTGTCTCTGCCTTAAGAATGGCCCTCTTTGTCCTCATATCTAACCTCATGGCCTTGCCTCCCTGAAAAATACTTTCCATCCCTCATTATCTTACTTTCAGAGAGGCCAAAATCAGTCCTTTTTCGGGTAGATTTTCTCGTGAGGCAATGAATCATTTTCAGGTAGATTTTTAATGAGGCAATTCGCCCTTGTAATGAAAAAAATTTCAGGATAAAATTTCTGATACTCATTGTGTTAGGTCAACTCCTTTCCTAAATTCTTTATCATCAAGGAGTTCCTACCACATCTGCACATTTTTTTCACCAAACTTTTGACGAATGAGCCTTTGACTACTTGACAAAGCTATCTTTTTTTTTACCCTAAAAAGGGTAAAATATGATGAAGCAGCAAAAACAGAAAAAGGCTCAGATATTAGCTGCCATCTCAACTCCAGAAAAAATGCTTATTGGATTGGGCATTCTCTTAACTATTATTTCCGCTGGATTTTTCGCTTATCACTCCTTTATGGACACATGTATACGCTGCATTAATCAAATTATAAAAAATGACAGTGGCTATTATCGTTATTCTGCTATTTATTTGATAAGTTCTGTCAATTCCTTTTGCCGGCCGTGTGCTAAATATGATCAACTCAAAAACGATCCTGACAGAAGAATCATATTCTTATTAGAGCCAGATTATTCTGACGCAGACATAGAAAATTTTAGGAGAGCCTTTAACCTGACCAGCAAAGAAGATATAAGGCGGATGGATTCAGACTGGAAGAAAATTTATTTAAAATGCAATAAAAATAAATGGAATTTATATTATAATTTTTTGATTGTAATCAACGAAGGGAAGGTAGATGAAATAAGGAGATTTTAAATGAAAAAGATAGGCCTAATTATCTTGCTAATTCTTTTAGCCATTGGAGTTCAACCCGAGATATATGGTAGCGAAATTCCAAAAGAAAAGGTTGTCCTGGTTAAAAAATTCCCAGAAGACGGGCTCCAAACTAAAGCTGTTCCGTGGATAGATGTTGATTCTAATGGCAATATTTTTGCAGTTGGAAATAGAGAACATTCAATTTTTAAGTTCAGCCCAGAGGGCAAACTGCTGTTAACTTTTGGCGGCTGGGGCCAGGGGCCAGGAGAGCTACAATGGCCAGCTTGGATTTCTATAAATAATGAGTTTAATCAGATTTTTATCATAGATAATATAGGAATTTCTATTTACGATTCTGAGGGGAAATTTATCCAAAAAATTAGAACTTTCATTCCTCCCTTAAGTTTATGTGCTACCCGTAACGGAGTTATTCTCTTACAACCAACTCCAGATAAAAAAGAGATGATAAACTATTATGACCGTCAAGGCCGGCTGATATTATCTTGTGGCGAAAAATATCAAATTGATTACTCATTAAGTAAAGAAATTCAGCCTGGTTACCTTGACCGGCTGGTTAATGATGGGAAAATATTATCAGATGGTAAATACATTTATTATGTTTCGCATGTCTTTGGAGAAATTAAGGTTTTTGATTTTTCGGGAAAGTTAATCCTGAGGAAAAAGATAACGGGTATAAAAAACTTGGAGATGGTAAGGCGGGAATATGAAAAGCTATTTTTCAAGAATGGAATAAAAAAGAATAAAGACGGGACGATCACCACCCGATTAATTTTTGATGACTCATATATATCCGGCCAAAACATATATTTGCTAATGCGTGGAGAAGTAGAAAAAGGGCCATCTGAAATATTATCCTTATCGAAAGATAATCTGGATATAAACGAAAGGTTATCCCTGCCCGAAGAAATTACACCCAAACATTTATGCATAATAAAACCAGCAGGCACAAATGGCGGTCTATTTCTCGTTGCTTTCTATGATAAGGTTAATGAAATTAATTTAATTGGAATTTTTAAAAAGGGGGTATCAAAATGAAAAAGCTGAGATTCGCTTGTATCTTAGTTTTCGTTTGTGTGTCCATTTGTTTATTTTTGTTATCACTTGGAATAGCCTCTGTTCCAGGAGGGGGTGGCGGAGGAAATATATATTGCAAGGATGTTTTCCCAGGAAATTGCACCCAGGGTGGCTGTGGCGCAGGAGCAGGCTGGTGGGCAGTTGCCTGCGTAATCCATTGCTCAGATACTCTTCAGATAACCTGTCAAACTTCAAATCAATGAAATTATGAGCTTGTTTCACTTATTCAAACGGCGCTTCAGGGCCCTGGTCAGAGCCGGCACCACGGTGAAGAGGTCTCCGACAATTCCATAATCAGCAATCTGAAAAATCGGCGCCTCCGGGTCTTTGTTTATGGCTACGATAATCTTGCTGGTGCGCATTCCGGCCTGGTGCTGAATAGCCCCGCTTATTCCACAGGCGATGTATAAGTCTGGTCTGACTGTTCTCCCGGTCTGGCCGACCTGATGGGCATAAGAAATCCAACCGGCATCAACTGCTGCTCTTGAAGCTCCAACCGCTCCCCCCAGGACATCAGCCAGCTCCCGCAATATGGTAAAACCTTCAGGCCCTTTTACTCCGCGGCCACCCGAAACAATGATTTTAGCATCAGCCAGATTGACTTCATTTTTCTCCACGATGAGGTCCAGGACCTTAGTGGCAATCTGCTCTTCCAGTAGAACAGCCTTTTCGCGGATAATCTGACCTTGTCTTGATTCGTCCGGTGCCGGCATCTCAAACACATGGTGTCTGACCGTAGCCATCTGCGGCCGATGATTCGGACATTTGATGGTGGCCATAATATTTCCACCAAAAGCCGGACGTATCTGCAGCAACAGATTCGACCCTTCCTCAATTTCCAGTCCGGTGCAATCAGCAGTCAGTCCAGTATAAAGATAAGTGGCTACCGCGCCCGCCAGGTCCCGGCCCCGGGTACTGGCCCCAAGTAGGAAAATTTCCGGTTTGTATTTCTTTACCAGCTCCACCAGGCACCTGGCATAGGGGTCGGTGCGATAGACTTTCAAGGTCGGGTCATCGATTAAAAAAACTCTATCTGCACCGTAGGCAATTGCCTGTTTAGCAATGGGTTCTGCTTCATAACCAAGGACACAGGCAGTAAGAATTGTTCCTCTTTTATCAGCCAGCTTCCGCCCTTCTCCCATCATTTCCCACGAAATTGATGCGGCCCGACCATCAAACTGTTCCACCCAGACCCAGACTCCGCTGTACTCATCTGTCGACACTGTTTCTTTCTTTTCAACTTCAGGCAAACTGAGGGCACTCACCGGACATTCAGGCACACAAGCGCCGCAGCCTGTGCAGGCCTCATTGACCACAATAATGTTTTCACTATCTAAGCTCAAAGCTCCAAATGGACAAACTTGGATACACAACCCACAACCCGTGCAAACATCTCTTTTTATCTGAAGCAAAGCCATTTTCATTCTCCTCAAATGATAATCTTTTCGGCGATAAGCTTTTCGGCCAGAAGGTCAGCCTGTTCCTCGACTGACTCTCCCTGGATGATTTCACACTTACCGGCACGCGGCGGTGGGGTAGCAATTTTGACCACCCGCGTCGGCGAGCCATCCAAGCCTATAAGCTTGGGGTCTACATCTAAATCCTTGGCAGTCCAGGTAGGAATCTGAGCTTTCTGTGCTCGCCTGATGCCCAGGATGGTCGGATATCTCGGCTGGTTAATATCTTTAACCACCGTAATTAAACAGGGCAGAGCTGATTGAACAACTTCCCGTCCTTCTTCTACCAATCTCTCCACCTCAATGCGCTTTTTCTCAAAATCAATGCTGGAGATTTTGCAGACGTAAGTCAGCTGGTTTATCTGAAGCTGGGTGGCAATCCCCGGTCCGGTCTGACCAGTATCCCCGTCAATAGCCTGCCGGCCACAAAAAATGACATCAAAGTCACCGATCTTTCTTATAGCCCTCGACAGTGTATAAGCTGTAGCCCAGGTATCGGCACCGGCAAAGGCCGGATCGCTCAAAAGAATGGCTTCATCAGCGCCCATGGCCACAGCCTCTTTTAAAGCATTAATGGCCTGTGGCGGGCCCATGGTTATGACCGTGACTTTACCACCGAACTTCTCTCTCAACCTGAGAGCTTCTTCGATGGCATAAGTATCAAAAGGATTGATAATGCTGGGCACCCCATCCCGGATGAGTGTTCCCCTTTCCGGGTCGATCTTGACCTCGGTCGTATCCGGGACTTGCTTGATGCAAACGATAGCGTGCACTTTCTTCCCTCCGAATTAAAATCATCTAAGAGCATTGCCTGACCGGCGTAAGCACATTATTCGTTACTCACACTATCTTTAGCTCAAAAACTCAAATCGAACACCCAAATAAAAATCATCTTAGCCCGATTATCAGGGCATTTCACAGCCAGAGGCCATAAACAGGCCTGCTTTGGCAAATTTCCGAAAAATATAATTCAGATTAGGAAATAAGTCAAGAAGCCACCGCGGCAAATACCCTGACTCCCGCCTGGTTCGTCACCACCCTCACGGAATTTAGATGGTCTGTAGTGTAATAATACAGCTGGTTGCTCTGCGGCTGATACTCAGCCAGAAGTTTATCCCCGAGATAAATATAATCCCTCGTTCACTCCCCAAGCCCATTATATTCCGTCCAAAGAATAATTCTTTCTGGTTAAACTTGCTATGTCAAGGGTGATCATATTTTATCTTCTGTTTCGCTAATTAATTCATTCTTAATTCTTATTTTAGGCCCCTAATCTCATAATTAAAGATTCAGTCATGGCAATATAATGTTTTTCGTGGTTATAAGTTTTTCCTTCTTTCCATAATTTAAATAAAATCTTTATCCAAATGTTTCCAACGCAGCGGAGAGCATGATAGTGTTTTTTACCTTCTTTCCTTTTGCGGTCATAATAAAGGCGGGCCCAGGGTTGATATAAGAGCGTTGAATAAGCCAATTGGGTAAACAGATCTCTAGCCCATTTGATACAACCCTTCCGGAAATGAACGAACCTGAATTTACCACTCTGATATGTAGCGGGGCTCATTCCGGCAGCTGCTTGAGCTTCTCGAAAATCCTTCCATTCGCGGTGATAAAAATAAATTAATATTCCGATACGACTCTTAAGGCCTAGGCCTTTAATCCCTTCCAGGGGCCTGAGTTCTTCTACCTCTTCACTGGCTTTCTCTAACCTCTTCTCATAATCTTTGATTAATCTTCCTATTTGCAGTAGCTGCTGGGTGATAGCTTGAGCCAGATGGCTTCGAACCTCTACCAGAATAGGACGGACTTGAAAAGAGGAGCGCAAGTTTTCGTATACCTTCAATGCATAAGAATCTGAATAAACATGTAGGGTCTCAAAGAAAGCTGTAAGATCTGAGAGGGAAAGCTGTTGAGCCTCTCGTGAGGTAGGATACCTTTTTAGAAAAGCTAAAGCAGCAGGAGAAAAAGGATCCTCAAAACAATTAAGGAAAGCAGGATAGTACTCTTTAAGGACAGAGGAAAGTCTATTCTTTAGTCTGGTCTGCTCCTTCAAAAGAACTTCCAAGTCATTCCATAAAAGCTTCAAACGCTCCACCTTCTCTGGCAAAGGTTTAATCAACGGCAAAGAATTTTTATCACTCCGCAAAACTTGTGCTAACACATAGGCATCAAACCGGTCATCCTTGACTCTGCTGCTTTTATACCTGCCTCTGAAAGAAGAAACGCGGTTAGGATTAAGCCAATAGAGTCTGTAGCCCTGGCTTAATAAAAAATCAACCAGAGGAGAACGATAAGTCTCAATAGCCAACTCAATCTCGGGGTAACAGCGAGCTCGCTCAAGGAGTTCATAAAACCCTTTGCTCGTTTTCTTAATGGAAAACTCTTCCAGCACCTTTGCCTCTTGGTCGACAAAACAGACCTGAAAACTTCTGTCTGACCAGTCAATCCCTCCGTAAACCATATTACCTCCCTTAATTTAGTGTGGTAGAATACGGATGGTTAGAAAATCGCTTTATATGGGTCTTCTTTTCCTGAAAGAGGAAAAGAGACATCTTGCTATGGATTTTCAAACCAGGGGTGAAGAGACAGTTTAACCCAGGCCTGAAGGCAAGACATGGTAGGTCTTCTTCACCCCTTATCATCCTAATAATCCTACCCGGTTGCATATTATAATCATTAACCTAATCCATAACATTAACATATAAGGACAAGGTGTCCAGGATAGGGAATCAATAAGCTCTGGCCTCGGAGTTCTATACTTTGGGATGGAACATAGAGGCTTTCGGGAATTTTTTAATCTGGCATTCATATTGGTTTGATTTTATGTAAGCGAATTTATCCTGGTTTCATCCCAGAGTCAGAGGCCGTTCCCTAATTTCAATCATCCCGATGACCCAAAGCAAGGCAGAAATCTCTTCTGTACCTGGTGGATTTCCTGTCTGCCTTCCTCAACAGATAGGAATATATCCTCAAGACAAAAGCAACTACATCAAATCTCATATATCTATTTTTTTCTTTAAGCATCATATCTTCCGGCTCAATAAAAATTTTTCCAACTTTTACTTTTTTTACTTTATATTTTTCTATCGGGTTGCTATTCCTGCGGTTCTTAACTAAAATTTATCTCCACCCTGAGTCCAGGAAAGATCCGGAGTTTCAATTACTCCAGTTTTACCTGCAGATTAAGCAGTAAAATTATTTTTTAGACAGGAAATTTGAATATAAGAGGAAAAGGAATTAAAAAAATTAATAATTTTCGAGGCCAGAAAAATGAGCGAAAAAAAATATGATTTTGACAGTGGAATTGACCGGCGCAATACCTGTTCTCTTAAATGGGATTTTTGCGAGCACGTCCTCGGAGTGCCAGATGTCATCCCGATGTGGGTGGCTGATATGGATTTCCCAGCCCCACCCGAAGTGGTCGAAGCTATCAAGAAAAGAGCTGAACACGGAGCTTATGGCTATCCCTTTATTCCCAGGTCTTTCTGGACCTCTATTATCAACTGGATGAAGATGCGTCATAACTGGGAAATAAAACGCGAATGGTTGTCCAGGGCCCCAGGAGTCGTTCCGGCGCTCAATATTTGCGTTCAGACCTACACGGCGCCAGGGGATAAAATAATCGTCCAGAGCCCGGTTTATTACCCATTCTTTTCCGCAGTGGAAAACAACGGCCGCCGGGTAGTCAAAAATCCCCTGGTCTATAAAAACAACCGCTGGCAGATGGACTTTGATGACCTTAAAAGAAAAATTGACCACCGGACCCGAATGCTCATTCTATGTAGCCCACACAATCCTGTGGGGCGAGTCTGGGAACGGCAGGAGCTTGAAGCTCTGGCCGAAATCTGCCTGAAGCATGACCTGCTCATCGTCTCCGATGAAATTCATGCCGAGCATGTTTATAAAGGGCACAAACATATTCCGATCGCCTCTCTTTCGCCTGAGGTAGCCGCCCGGACTATCACTCTGACGGCACCCAGCAAGGCCTTTAACATTGCCGGTCTGACCACTTCAGTGGTGATAATCCCTAACACAAAACTGCTCAACCTCTACAAGATTCAACTGGAAAACCTGGGCCTTACCGTAAACAACATTTTTGGCCTGGTGGCTTTGGAAGCAGCCTATACCCACGGTGCAGCCTGGCTCGACCAGCTGGTAGAGTATCTTGAAGGCAATATGGAATTCGCCCGCCGCTATTTTGAAGAACGTATCCCGGAAATAAAATTCCTCAAGCCTGAAGGCACTTATTTAGCTCTGCTGGACTGTCGGGCTTTGAGCCTGCCCCAGAAAGAACTGAATGAGTTCTTCCTTAAGAAAGCTCGCGTCTATTTTGATGAAGGTCCGATTTTTGGTGAGGAGCTGGTAGGCTTCGAGCGGATGAACTTAGCCTGTCCCCGGCAAACTCTGGAAGAAGCCCTGAGGCGCATAGAAAAAGCTCTGTCCGAGCTCAGGGTTTAATACAAACGCAGTCTTTCAATTTTTATTTACAACCTTTTTCTCAAACGGTTCTGGCTTTTGTGAGATGAACTTTTTTGCTAAGGTTATTAATTAAATAAGAATTTAAAATGGTAAATTTTCGAAAGATCGCCTGATAAGTTATAATTTTTGTATGAAGTTGCCCTACGTTCCCTCTCCCGACCTACTTAACCGTTCTCGTTTTTGCATCATCCTGGTCAATCCGGAGAATCAGGAAAATATTGGCCTGGTCGCCCGGGCAATGAAGAACACCGGGTTTTCATCACTGAGGCTTGTCGGGCTAAAAGAACTTCAGCCCGAGGCCTTCAGAACAGCCGTCCATTCTGAAGACCTGCTGAGAAAAGCCAGTTTTTTCTCGACCCTCAGCCAAGCGGTGGCTGACCTCAACTTAGTCCTGGCTTCAACCGTTCGCCAGAGAAAAGCCTTCAAAGTTCTAACCATCGATGAAGCTGTGGAAAAAATAAAGGCTTTTCCCGCAGAAACAAAAATTGGGCTGGTCTTCGGCAATGAACGAACCGGTCTCAGCGATATTGAACTCAGGCAGGCTAATTTTGTTTATTTTATCCCGCAGGTCAGCCGGCAGCCGTCATACAACTTAGCCGCCGCCGTCCTCATCACCCTTTACACTCTGTTCCGCCAATCAACCTCTGAACTTATTCCGCAGTCAGCTCCACCCATTTCCAGAAAAGAGCAGGATGATTGTATTAAGATTATCCTGAAAAAGCTGGAGAAGAAAGGTTTCATGCAGGAAACCAACCGCGAGCATGTGACCAATCTGCTCTATGATCTTTTTGGCCGGTTGGCTCTATCCGAGCGCGATCGACGATTCCTCCTGGCTGTCTTCAACAAGGGCCTTGACCGGGAATAGATTCACCCTCAGGAAAATCCTCTGCTAATTCTTTTGCAGTGAAGTCCTGTAAACTATATCCTTGTTTTATAACAAAAGAAGATATAAATTCTAACTTTGCCTTTTTCCAATTAGTTAACTCTTGTAGATTATTTTTACACCCACCTGAAGCCAGTCTTTTTGAGCGGCTTAAGAAAAGCGACCCAAAATAATATCTGCTGCTCTCCGAAAAATTCCAATCCAGCGAACTCAGTAATTTTTTAGGTTTCTATCCCCTGGATAAATAGTTAGGTTAGGCGGATTGTCAAGAATTCTTAACCGAGTTTACAAATAAAATATCAAAGGGATTAATATAAAAAATTGTCTAATTAGTAGAAAGGAAATTTAACCCTCCATCTCACCTCCATCAGCCCGCCTGATGCCGGCTGGCATCAGGCTTTTTTATGCAAGATTATATTTTTTTGAAATTTCTGGCTATTTTTGAATAAAGTTAGCCAGTAAAAGGACTCCTGGCGGTTTATTGATTCAGCAACTTGTTGTATTCTATTATAAGTTGTATTCTATAAATTGAGTTAATTATGGATAAAGAAAAAAGGTTTGTTCTCGGGTTGGTAATCATTGCTGTCATCAACCTTTTCATTGCCTTGATGACCATCTTCTTCTGGGTTGGTCATCTCCTGGCTCATCGCTTTCCCAAAACCCTGCCTGTCCCGGATAACCTCTACAATTCTTTTGCCATTCCAGACTTCGTCCTGGCTGTTTTTCTGATTATCGGCTCCTATGGACTGCTCCGCTTCAGCAAAACAGGTTATGTTTTCACTCTGATTGGAATCGGTATGTGGCTGTTCGATGTGCTCCTGGTAGCCGGTTTGACCGGATTTTTTAAAATGAGCATCGTCATCCCCAGTCTCCTTTTCTGTCTTTGGGCTATATTCTACCTTTGGAAAAAGCGCCAGATCTTCCAGCTATTCTCCTGAAAATCGGTTTTTTTCGCACACCGGCCATGGTGGCTTTAGCCACCAGAACTCCTCTTCTTTTTTTCATCGCTTGGGTGGCCGGAGGACTCATAACTCTAATCGGAGCCCTGACCTTCGCTGAAATCGGCGCTCGTTTTCCTGAGCCCGGTTCATACTACCAGGTTGTAGCCAGCACCTACGGGTCACTCCTGGCCTTCATGCTCAACTGAGCTAATGTTTTTATCATCAACACAGCGAGTGGTGCGGGCGTGGCTCTGATAGGTGCTGAGTACATCACGCCTATCTTGCTTCCGGACAGAGCCCAAACTACTAAAAACACCCTGTTGATTGCGGCCCTGATGGTTACCCTGCTGGTTATCCTGAATTACGTGGGCATTAAATCTGGAGCCTGGGTACAGAATATTCTAAGCCTGTCAAAAATAGTACTCTTAGTCATTCTGGCAGTGGCCGGGATTATTAGCAACCAGAGCAGTCCAGCGGTTCGAGCCTCCTCGCTCCCACTTTCAAACCACTGGTGGGTAGCTCTTGGTCTGGGATTTATTTCAGTTTTCTTTAGTTATGGCGGCTATCAACAGACCATTAATCTTGGCGCTGACCTGAAAGATTCACGTCGCAACTTTCCTCGGGCTGTAATCATCGGTATGCTCATAGTGATTTTTTGTTACCTGAGCATTAATGTAGCTTACTGGAGGGTTCTGGGAATTCCAGACATGGCTTCAACCAAACTCGTGGCAGCCGAAACGGCCAGAAAAGTTTTCGGCCAGGCCGGAGCTAACCTGGTCTCGGTGGCTATTTTCCTGTCGGCGCTCGGCTTTCTCAACGCCATTCTGATGCAGCTTCCCCGCACTTATTTAGCTATGGCCGAAGACCGAACCCTGCCGGCTGTTTTCAAAAAAGTCAACCCCAGGACTCAAGTTCAGGAGTTTGGTCTGCTGTTTCTTGGTGGCTTTATGCTCCTGAGTTTAATTTTCCTGCGCACTTTTGAAAACATCGTCAACTATGTGATGTTTCTGGACAGCATAGGAATCGCTGTGGTAGCCTCCACCATTTTTATCCTGCGTAAACGTCCCAGAGAAAGTGGCCAGGAATATAAAGGATTCAGAATTCCGCTTTATCCTATGCTACCGGCCGTGTTCATTTTTTTCCTGTTGAGCATTACAGTCAATGTGCTTTTCTCTCAATCCCGACAGGCGCTTCTCGGCTCGATTTTTCTTCTGCTCGGTTTTCCCCTTTACTTAGTGATGCGTCACCTGTCAAATCACAACCAAAAGAAATGAATTAATGAAGTAAACTAAAAACTCCAGTTTCCTAACTATCTTCTCCCGGCTTACTGCCTTTCGCCACTATTATTTCTGACCGCTTTAACACCTTTTCCCTTTGCCCTTTCGTCTAATTTACCCGGCCCTAATTTGCAATTTACAAATTAAAACCAAAAGTCAGGCCACAGTAAGGGTCAAAATATCGCTGACCTTTGAACTCTTTGGTCCTTAAGACCCAGTAAAAACTCAGAGTAGCTTCAGCACTGCGATAAACTAAGCCTGAAATCAGCTGGCCGTAGAAATGATTTAATTCAACACCATGGCCATCAGCAAAAGTACTTCCCTCAAGAAGGAGATTCCTGGCCACGACCTTACCTTCAAACCTCAAAAAGGCGTAAACTGAAGTTCTGGTCGCTTCTGCTAAGTCCAGTTGGCCAAATAAAGGTGCCCAAGAAAAAGAATCAGCTTCGGGATGAAGATTGAACCCAAATCTCAAATCTAAAACGGCCTCGACCGCAGTCATCAAATTGCCCAGCTCTCCTCCCACTCCGGCTTTAACCGCAGGCGACCAGCCAGAAGCTGCCTTTCGCCGGGCAACTAAGGTCCAGAAACGATTAAACCATATCTCCAGAATCGGCTCATCTTTGAGCTGATTTTCCCAGCCCTGAGGATAAGTCCAGCCATAAGTTTTGTGCAACCATCTCTGAAGAGCGCCGGCATAAGAATGCGGTCCGACCAATCCAGAAGCCAGTCCCAGGCTGTCCTGGCTTCGCCCAGTACTTTTGACCAGAGTCAGACCAGCATACAGAAGTCCGGCATAGGGACGGTCATAAGGTATGATTTCTTTTCTGGTCAGGTCAGCCGGAGTAAACATCCCCTGAGCCAGAGAAAAAACACCCCATCGCCGGCAGGCGGAGCCAGGCCCAGAGCCAACCTCTTCTCGCTCCTCGCTTCCGAGAAATCGGAGGTTGAGACAATATAGAAACCTGATGAAAGGCGATTTTGATTTTTTATCAAGTTCGGGTGAAATCCAGCTAAAACCGATTCCATTGGTATAGCCTTCATCCTGAGTGAACCAGACATCATTCTCAAGATTAAAAACAAAACTTCCCTTGCCCTTTGCCCGTGAAGGGTATTCATCCAAATGGACTGCAATCAGCTGCCCGTTCAGGCCTAAGAGAAAAAGAAAGAAAAGAACTCCTAAAGTATGCTTCTTGACTCTGAACAGGAATAAAACAGCTTTATGTTTCATCTATCTTTCTATTTATTAGCTAATCGGCCCAGTTTCTATTATCGTTAAGATAATTTTCATAATTACTACTAAATTACTACTAATTCCTTGCCTTAATCCTTATTCCTTAATTTTCAAACTTATTCAGCTATCTCATTGAGTCTGCCTGCTAAAAGCCCTTAAATATAATCGGAAAGCCTGGATTAACGCCTGAATTTTAAAACCTCTGCCTTAAGCTATCCGCAAAGGGCATCCGCCTGCCTTTCATATTCACTCCATTTATTTTTAGCCACCAAATCTCTGATCGGTTCTTATTTTCTTAATTCTTCCAGAATAATCGTTCTGACTGAATCTCAACTGGCGGCCACTTTCTCCAGCTTCTTCATTATACCGAACATAAAGGTTGCCGAAAGTAAACAGGCCACCACCAGAATCGACCACAGAGCCCAAAGCGGCACCTTCATCCACAGCCAGCCAACCACCCCGACCAAATAATTGCCGATAGCAGTGGCCGCAAACCAGCCTCCCTGCATCAAACCTTTATACTTGGGTGGTGCCACTCGAGAAACAAACGAGATACCCATGGGGCTGAGAAAAAGCTCGGCCACCGTCAGAAGAAAATAAGTACTGATCAGCCAATAAACTGAGACCTGATATTCGGGAGGAGCAACTTTGCCTCCCAGCTCAGCAGGGCTGGGCAATCTCAATGAACCGATCACCAGGATGGAAAAAGCGGCAGCCGTTAGCAGCATGCCATAGCCAATTTTTCTTGGAGCCGAAGGCTCTTTTCCCTTCTTATTCAGATAAGCAAAAAAAGCAATAATCAGCGGAGTGAGAGCAACTATGAAGAATGGATTAAAGTGCTGGAAGCGCTGCGGCTGAAAAGGATTTATCTCCGGATAGGTTTCATAACGCAGATAGGTAAGCACACCAAAGATGACCATAGCCAATCCGCCACCCAGACGTGATGTTCTGGAAGCCCCTTTCCTCAAAAGAAAGACCAGACCGACAATAGCCAGATACAGTGGAAGCAAACCGGTCAGGTCAAACCAGAGATTGGTCAGCTTATCGACCTGAGGCACAGTGTAATCGCGGGCAAAAAAAGTCATAGTCACAGCTGATTGCTGGAAAGCCATCCAGAAGAAAATGACTACGAAGAACACCAGCCCTAAAGCCACCAACCTTTCCTTAGTCTGCTCTGGTGTGAGCTCTACCACCTGAGACTTCAATTCTTCGGAGGCTGCTTTCTGTTTTTCGGTAATATCAGCCTGCCTATAATATTTTTTAAAGCCCCAGAAAATCAGCATGGATATAATCAAACTGAGGCAGGCTACTCCAAAGCCAAAGTGATATGACTTGCTCAAAGAACCAAGATAGTTTTCAGCAAATTGCCTCAGATTATCAACCGTGATTGAGGGATTCTGCTTCTGAGCTACTTCCAGAAACTGGCTAACATCAGCCAGCTTGCCCTTAAGAAAATCATGGGCTAAGGCCGGAATTCGGGCATCATAGGTGAAATGGTCCTTGGCTAAAATCCAGCTGCAAACTTTTTCCGAAGCTGATGGAGCAAACATCGCTCCGACGTTAATTCCCATATAAAAAATATTAAAAGCCCGGTCGCGGAGGGCACTGTATTTAGGGTCATCGTACATATTCCCAACCAGAGCCTGCAAATTCCCTTTGAACAATCCAGTCCCCAAGGCAATGACCGCCAGAGCAGCAATCACCAAACCGAAGCCTGTCTGAAACTGGGTAGGCAAAGCCAGCAACAGGTAGCCTATAAACATCACCATAAGACCAAGGCTGATGGTTTTCCCGTAACCGAGCACCCGGTCAGCCAGATAGCCACCAAGAAGCGGGAAAAAATAGACACAGAACATGAAGATTCCGTAGATGTAACCTGAAGTGCCTGAACTCAATCCGTACTTGGCCTGCATAAAGAGAACGAAGATGCTGACCATCGTGTAGAAACCGAAGCGTTCACCCATGTTGGCGAAGAAAGCCACGATCAATCCTTTGGGATGTCCTTTGAACATACTTTAATTCTCCTTTTCGTTAATAGAATCTATGAAACTACCGAGTCCGCAGCAATTCCATAAAAAGCTGATTGACGGTTTTCTCCAGAGCCTGCCGAAAACCTTCAATAGTCTTCTGGCTATCCTCTGACCAATAATGACTGATGAACATCGGTTTCCCGACATTGACCTGAACTGTTGCTGGCACGCCGAAGGGAATGTGGGTGCCGAAAATGGCTAAGGGTGTTACTGGAACATCGAGTCGAATCTCTTTATAGAGGTTAAAAGCCATGACCGCCGCTCCATGACGGAACCTGGCGACATAGGGATTGGGATCAGCGTCATCAAAATGGCCTCGACCCTGGAGGGTAATTATAGCTCGGCCTTTCTTAAGATATTCCTGACATTTTCTGACGGCTTCGGCCCGGCCTTTATAAAGGTCAACCGGTATATATCCTACCCTGGAAATGTTAGAAGAAATATATCGGACGAACAAGGAAAAAAATGGATTCAACAGAAAATGAACCACCAGCCCGACATTTTTCATACTGCGATAAAGATGCTTTTTGACCAGGAAACTGAATTCTTCCCGGCTGAAAATCATCTTATTGGCAGTAAAAAAAATCGGCCGGGGAACAATTTTGAAGAGAACAGCCACGTCCTTGTAGCTGCCGACATGATTGCCGACAATAATATTCGGCCCTTCCCGAACAAAATTCTCGGCTCCTTTGACCACCAGCTTTTTCGGGAAGAGAGCTAAGCTGCTTAATCTCTGAATGACTTTTTCAAAATTTTTTAATTCTTCTTCAAAAGTCCTCACCATGGGTTTTTTATTTTAACTTAGAACTGGCCAAAATTCAAAAGAAAAAACCCAAAGCTTTTAGGCTAACTCTGGACTTGTTTCCTCTCAGCTTAAAGACGAGCCACGGATTTGAGTGATAATTTTGTGGAGAAACAAACACCAGGAAAATTTATGGAAGTAAAGCTTATTTTAAGACCAAAAGCTTCTGACAGTGCTCTATCTTGGCCTCTAATTCTTTTTTTCGCCTGGTCAGAAGCTCAGCTTTTTAATGCCTTCTTCTTCGTTTTTCAGCCGGAAAGAGACGGTTACGGTAAAAATAATGCCCTTAGGCTTACCATTGACAATCACCGGTTCATAAACCCACTGTTTGACGGCCTCGATAGCTGCCTGGTCGAGTTCTGGCACCGACTTCAAGACTTTTATTCTGGCCACCCGTCCGAACTTGTCCGTCTGAACCTCCAGAATTACCACCCCTTCGATACCTTTTTTCCTGGCCTCTTCGGGATAGACCGGATCTACTCTTTTTATAAGACGAGGAGGTTTGATGTCTCCCATGGCTCTGATGACATCCTGACTTAAATCTTGCTCACCAGTCAATGAACTGACTCCGCCTGCCATCCCACCTGCCTGACCCGGGATATTGCTTTCCAGTCCCTCAAAAGGAACGACCATCCGACCTGAAGACGGGCTGATGGCCAGGATCTTCAAGGATAAAAAATAAGGTTTACCCGATTTATCCTCAAACCCGAAGGCAGTGATAGAATTTTTATCCAGCGCCAGCTCAGAATCCAGCAGACTGGCTTTTCTTTCGTTGTCCTGTTCCAGAACTTCAACCCGGCAGGTGGCTCTGTCCTGAGGACCGAGCCTAAGGAGTGTTGTTATGATTGCGTACTCTTTGCTGTCAAGGCGGAAAATATGAAAATCTTTGGTGCCGGTTTTTGTCCAGCTGAGATTAGCCTCGGCCAGAAGCTGCACTCCTTTCAGATTAAAAACCCGGCGCAGCTCGTTTTCTTCCTTTTCTGTAGTCTCCTCGGCTTTGATGCTGGCTGAAACTGTATACCTCCAGAAAGAAGAAGTAACTGTTTTTATCGGCTCAACTTTTCCCTCGCGATTGCCTTCAAACACCTTGAGCTTGATTAGCAAGAGCGGGGGCGGTACCCCTTTTTTTTCTTGAGCCAGGGAAGGTCCCAGCACTCCCAAAAAGAAGATTAAAACTAAGGTGATGAGCCAACTCACTTTTTTCTTTCTTTTCATCTTAATTCTCCTTCCTAAAATCTTAATTTCAAATAATTGTCACTAATTCTCTACCTCAACCCAGATGATGACCATTTCCGGGTCACTGGTCTTGTAAATAAAGCTATCAGCTGGCCGGCCGCAACTGTAAACATAGTTTACTGATACTACTGATACGAAATTAGTATCTATAGTATCATTGGCGGCAAGGCTACTGTCGCTTTGCCCTCCTCTTATCAAAAAAAAGCTGAACCCGACCAGAAGCACAATTATTAACATACCGGCAGTAACAGCATAGATTCTTAAGAAGAGGCCTCTCTTTCGACTACCTGGGGATTTCTGCAGGCCAAGAGAACTGATGTTAAAAATACTCTCAGCCATAACTAATTCTCGAAGAAAATTGTCCGGTAGAGAATCCTCCTCTTCTTTTAAGAGTTGCAGGCAATCATTCCTGTCCGCTATTTGCTCCTGGCAGTCGCGGCATCCATCAATATGCACATCGAGAAGCCAGGACCTGAGTCCGACAAGCGGTACTATCCGCCAGACCAGGTTAACCAGACGGCACATCTGCCTTCTTTTCATTTCCCCTCTCCATCATAGCTTTAATTTTTTTTCGGGCCTGGTATAGATGGACCCGGACAGTGCCCGGACGGCAGCCCATTACCCTGGAAATTTCCTCAGAGCTAAAGCCCTCCTTTGCCCAGAGCAACAAGCAGGCTCTTTCCTTTGGTTTAAGCCGGCTTAGAATCGATTCAGACAAAGCTGTTTGAATCAGGCTTTCCGGTTCGGTCTTTTCCCGGACAGAATATTCTGATTCTAAGGCCACTTTCTGAAAAAAATTCAGAAAGCGTCTTTTCTTCTTCAGCTGGTCCAGGCACTTCCGGTAGAGAATGGTAAAGGCCCAGCTTTTAAGGTTTTTATTTCCGTCAAAATCTTCCCAGTGCCTGATCATCTGCATCAGCATTTCCTGGCAGGCATCTTCAGCATCGGGCCGATTTTTGACCAGGCTCAAAGCAAAAGACATAAAGTCTCCTCCATACTTTTCCACGAATTCCAGAAGTAGCTTTTTATCTGACATTCAGGTCTTTATACCTGAGTAAAGCTTCTCGCCAACTACATCTTTTTCACCTCGCTGATAATACGACGCTGGCCAACCAACTGTTTATTTCCCCTCTATCTTTTTATTAATTTTAATCGATTTTCTAACTTTTTGATAATTTTTCTCTTTCTATATTTTTCCAGGAGGACTAAGATTGGATAATCCGTGGCTCACCCCTTTTCAAAGCTCCTCACCCCAATAATACCCTGCATTTATGATACCCCCCCGAATTTATCAATTTAGTTTCTATTCAAAATCCCGAAAAACTTATTGCCTGAAAAATGCCAGAATCCTGAAAACCTGTGATTGGATGATATAAGAGCAGGGTATGAGGATAGTGGATAGAGGATAGTGGCTATATACTCACTGACTCCTGCAAGTTTGATTTGAGGCAAAAGCCGGGTTAGATTCACCAAATTTCTTGTCTAATCAGAAAAACAATGTTAATTTATTCGGGAAATGAAATTAAATTTTTATGCCTGGCAACTAAAATTACAGGGAGGGAAAAAATATGTTTAAATTGATTACCGATGTCAGAGTTTTTGCTCCGGAGACACTGGGCCCAAAGGACATACTTATAGTCGGAGAAAAAATAGCTGCTGTGGAAAAGCCAGGCACAATAAAAATAGAAGGGCTGGGGGTTGAGGTCATAGATGGTTCAAGCCTCCTGGCCACTCCTGGTTTTGTTGACCCTCACGTGCATATTCTCGGCGGTGGCGGTGAAGGCGGTCCAGCCACCCGAGCCCCAGAAATCAGGATAGAAGATTGTCTTAGCTGCGGGGTGACGACGGTCATCGGCTGCTTAGGCACTGACAGCGTCACCAGGCATTTATCTTCCCTTCTGGCCAAAGCTCGGGCTTTGGAAATTGAAGGCCTGAGCACCTGGATTTTTGTCGGTGCCTATAACCTGCCTACACCAACCATCACTGGCAGCGTTCGCTCGGACATTGCTCTGATCGACAAAGTTATTGGCGCCGGGGAAATTGCTCTTTCCGACCATCGCTCTTCCCAGCCTACTTTTGAAGAATTCCTCCATCTGGTAGCCGAATGCCGGGTGGGCGGAATGCTGGGGGGAAAAGCCGGTGTGGCTCATTTTCATTTAGGAGATGGCCACCGCGGCCTGGACTATCTTTTCAGAATGCTAGAAGAAACCGAAATTCCAGCAACCCAGGTCATTCCCACCCATATCAATCGCAATCGGGTGCTTTTTGAGCAGGGATTGAAGTGGATAAAGTTGGGTGGTTACATCGACCTGACCTGCGGACCGGAACCTGTGGATGAAGATGAAGTCAGTGTCACAGAAGCTCTGAGCCAGATTAAAGCAGCTGGCCTCCCCCTGACTCAGGTAACGGTAAGTTCTGATGCCAACGGCAGCCTGCCAGTTTTTGATAAAAAAGGTCAACTCCTTGGCTTAACCGTGGCCAGCCAGAAAGATTTTCTTCAGGCTTTTCGGAAGGTTGTTCTGGATAAAATTCTAACACTGGAAGAAGCTATTAAGGTTTTTTCCTCCAATGCGGCCCGATTTTATAAACTTCAGGGAAAAGGAAAACTTTTGCCAGGTTTTGATGCTGACATCCTGCTTTTTGATGAATCTTTCACGCTTCAATATGTTTTTAGCCGGGGTAAGGTTATGGTGGAAAAAGCAGAGTTAAAAGTGAAGAGCACTTTTTCTTACTGATTCCCATAATATCTGATTTATGCCAGAAAGAAGGAGGGCACGATGGATAAAAATAGCTCAGCCACAGGCAGCGAATATAAATCTTCATCAGGACCCAGAAAACCAAGTTTTGGCTTGGCGATTGTTCCTCTCATCGCCATGGCTCTTCTCCTAGGTGTGGGTTACGGCGTTTACCGGATAAAAGCTCAGGTTCTACTCATTGCCGCAGCTTTCATCACGGCCTGCCTCGGAACGCTGCTCAAATTTTCCTGGAAAGATATGGAAGCCGGGATAGTCGAAAGCATCCGCAAAGCTCTGCCCGCTATCCTGATTATGCTCTCGGTCGGCGTCTTAGTGGCTTCTTGGATCGCCAGCGGGACCATACCTATGATTATTTATTACGGACTTAAACTCATCTCGCCCAAATATTTTCTGGTGACTGCCTGTTTTGTCTGTTCCATCACTTCCTTAGCCTGCGGTACATCGTGGGGAACCATCGGCACTCTCGGTGTAGCTTTTATCGGAATAGCCATGGGCCTGGGAATCCCCCTTGGTCCGGCGGCAGGAGCCATTGTGGCCGGTGCTTATTTCGGTGATAAAATGTCTCCTCTTTCTGACATTCCAAACTTAGCTTCAGTGACTGCCGGTTCCAACCTCTTTGACCATATCAAACATATGCTGTGGTCGGGCGTTCCGGCCTGGCTGGCGGGTCTCATCATCTACTTTTTTATGGGCCTCAAATACGGAGGCCAAGAATTTGACCAGGAAAATATTCAGTTAATCACTTCAACCTTAGAAAGAAATTTTAATTTTAATCTGCTACTACTCCTGCCCATCCTGATTGTCTTTTATTATGCCTTCACCAAGAAACCGACTATCCCGGGAATGATTATCTCTTCGGTGGTGGCAGCTTTTCTGGCCGTCATTTTCCAGAAAACATCCTTAGTGACTGTGGCCCAGGCGATGAATTCTGGCTATTCTGCTCACACCGGGGTGGAGATGGTTGACCGTCTGATTTCCCGTGGCGGGTTGATGGGCATGATGGAAACTCAGTTAGTGGCTTTTACCGCTTTTAGCTTCGGGGGCATAATGCAGAAAATCGGAATGTTGGCCGTAATTTTGGATAAGATTATGAAATTTGCTGATAAAGTCTGGAGCTTGGTCCTGACTACCATTGGCACGGCCATCCTGTCTGCGCTGATTACCGGAAGCTCCTATCTTTCAATGATCATTCCGGCAGAACTTCTGGCTGATGCTTACAAAAAGAAAGGCTTAGCAGCTAAGAATCTTTCCCGGATCATTGAAGAAAGCGGCGGAATAATCGTTCCATTAATTCCCTGGAGCATGGCCGGAGTTTACATTACTGGGACGCTTGGAATCCCAACCTTTTCCTACCTTCCTTTTGCTTTTTCTAATTATCTGGCCGTAATCATTCTGGCCATCTTCGGTTTTACCGGCTTTACCATGGCTAAGAAAATCCGTGATGACGAAACCCAGCCCGGAAGCTAAAAAGCTTATGCCGGAAGGTTTCTTATTATTGAAGCAGGGCAAAAACAGGCGTGGGACTACAGCCTGTTCTTGATCTTCAGGGCATAAGATTATCGGATTACTAAAAAGCCAGCTAAGCTAACCGCCCACATAGCCAAATCTTGATGCTGAAGACAATAGATTTCCGTTACATAAAGAAAAACGAAGCGAAAATAAGATCGAAAACATCCGTGGTTATATTGTTCTTCAGGTTTCCTACTCTTCCTTGCAATTCTCGTCTTTTTCGACCTTTTCTAAAGCCTTCTCAAACTCTTCCTTCGCTTTTTCTAGCTTCTTCTTGTGCAACTCCACAGTTGACTCAAACTTTTGCTCCAGCTCCTCAGTTTTTTTCTTTTCTTTGAGCAGGAGTTCATCAAAAGAAGCTTTTTTCTTCTCCCCTTTCTCTGACTGAATAATTTCCTGAAGTTCTGAATCAACCCAGAGGCGCGCCCCGCAATGTGGGCAGACCAATTGAAAAACCTTATCCTTTCTTTCTTTATCTCTATCTCCCATAGCTTAGAAAATTTAACAGAAACCTCCGGCTTATTCAACTTAATTTTTCATCCGGTCCAGACCGTATTTTTTAAGCAGCCGAAAAAGTCCCTGTCGAGTAAGACCGATAGCTGCCGCAGTCCTGGCTCGATGATAATTAAAATGTTTCAGCGCTTCGCCCAAAAATTTTTTCTCAAATTCGGCTTTAGCCTGGGAATAATCCCAGGAGTTGCGAAGCGGTTTCTCACGGGCATTCCTGATGGCCGGAGAGAGGACCTCTTCCTCAATAACCCGCTTGTCGCCAGCAAGAACTAAACAGCGCTGGATTTCATTCTGAAGCTCCCGGACATTACCTGGCCAATCATACTTGAGCAAAAGTTCCAGAGCTTCAGGGGAGAAAAAGGTTCGCTCGCGGTTCATTTCCTGACAATAGCAGTCGAGAAAGTGGTTGATGAGCACTAAAATATCTTCGGGCCGTTGGCGAAGCGGTGGAATCTCGATGGCAATGATTTTTAAGCGGAAGTAAAGATCTTGACGAAAACGGCCGGCAGCCACTTCCTGCTCTAAATTTTTGTTGGTGGCACTGATAAAACGGACATCAACCCGACGGCCGCGATTTTCACCAAGACGTCTTATTTCTTTTTCCTGAAGAACCCGAAGCAACTTGGCCTGGAGTGGCAAGGAGAGATCGCCAATTTCGTCCAGAAAAAATGTCCCGCGGTGGGCTTCTTCCACCAGGCCCGGTTTATCGCGAAGGGCACCAGTAAATGAGCCCCGGGCATAGCCAAAAAGTTCGCTTTCTAAAAGATTGTCCGGGATAGCACTGCAGTTTACAGCCACAAATTGACCCTGGTGGCGCCGTCCCGAATGGTGAATGATTCTGGCAATCAGCTCCTTACCTGTCCCGCTTTCACCGGTAATGAGCACCGGTGAGTCAACATTTTTTACCTTCTCTATTAATTCCCGAATGAGTTTGAAGGATTGGCTTATTCCCAGAAACTCCAGGTCTTTTTTTTCACTCCTGAGGCCGATTTCTCCTGGCGGAGTGCTTTCCTGAGATAAAAGCTTGACCACAGGCAGGGCTGAAGACAGAATGTCAATTTCCTGTTCGGTAAAACGGGGCTCGCTTTTTCGCTTCTCAAGATAAGCATAGCCGTACAATTTTCCCTGAGAGATAAACGGATAGCAGACAACGAGCACATCCCGACCATGGTTAGCTCTGGCAATAACGGGCTCTTTCATAGAGAGAGCTTTATTGACCAGACCCGACCTTTCTCCTTCTTCCACCCCGGGCTTATTTCCTTTTAATTGCTGGAAAAAAGGACGCTGGCGATGGTCAAAGGCCACTATTTGAAAATAGTCAGCCCGGACGGCTTCGATGATGACATCGAACATTCTGGAAACCAGTTCTGACCTGGACATTTTTCTCTTCCTGAAAGAGATTCGAGTAATCAGCGTGTTTTAAGATTTTTTAAGGCGACGGCCTGTGTTATAGAGAAAAAACTATGTGATTTTTACCCGTGTTTTCTACTAACATTTAGACGAATGATTAACGACGGATTTTCTCACTCAAGAAAACAAAAATTCAATTCGGGAAGGATTAAAAATGAAAAGGATTAAGAAGACTGAAAAAAGCAAAATCAATACTCTATCAAAACAAAGAACAACCTCAAAAATTCTTTCCGGAAAAGTCTTATTACTGGTACTGACTCTGACCATTGTTTTCCTCCTTTCTATCCCAGGAAATTTATTCTCAGCTTTAAAAACTTCTTCTTCAGAAAAGACCGGCTCTCCTGACCGGCTGCAGTGGTTTCGGGAAGCCAAGTTTGGACTTTTCATTCACTGGGGAGTTTATTCGATGATTGGCCGGGAAGAATGGGCCAGAGAATTGCTACAGATTCCGCTCTCTGAATACCAGAAATATGCTGATAACTTCAATCCGGTTAATTATGATCCTAAGCAATGGGTCAGACTGGCCAAAGAAGCTGGAGCCAAATACATAGTAATTACTTCCAAACATCATGATGGGTTCTGTCTATTTGATAGCCAGTACACAGATTATGACAGCATGCAGTCCCGGATTCACAAAGATTTGCTGGGCCTGCTGGTCAAAGCCTGCCGCGAAGAGAATATGCCGATTGGCTTTTATTACTCAATCATGGACTGGCATCATCCCGACTATTTGCCGAGACGAAAATGGGAAAAGGACCGGCCGGCTAAGGACGCTGATTTCAAACGGTATGTTCAGTACATGAAAAACCAGCTGAGAGAGTTGGTGCAAAAATACCAGCCAGCCATTCTCTGGTTTGACGGCGAATGGGAACATAAGAACGAAGATTACGATGCCTTAGGTGTGGGAGAGATGCTGCGTCAACTCAAGCCCGACCTAATCATCAATGATCGGTTGTTCAACCGGGCTCCTGGGTTAGGAGATTTTGGCACGCCGGAAAATTATGTGCCGGCTACAGGCTGGAGAAATGAAGACGGCAGTCTAAGGCTCTGGGAAGTCTGCATGACCATAAATTTTAACGGTTGGGGCTATAATCATTATGAAACTGAATTCAGGAATGCCACCCAGCTCATCCGCCAGCTCATAGAAATTGTCAGCAAGGGCGGAAATTTCCTGCTAAACATTGGCCCCCGGCCGGACGGCACCATCCAGCCTGAGTTTGTGGAAAGGCTGAAGCGGATCGGGGCCTGGCTCAAGGTCAACGGCGAAGCCATTTATGGCACGGAACCGAGTGTATTTGACAAGCTGCCTTTTTTTGGGCGTTGCACAGTAAAAGGCAATAAGGTGTTTATTCATGTCATGGGCTGGCCACAGGATAAAAAAATCGTGCTGCCTGGGCTTAAAAACAGGGTGCAAAAAGTCTATTTGCTGGCTACCAGAGAAAACCTGAAATACTCCCAGGAAAGAGGAGATACCATCATCACTCTTCCGGCTGAGCCACTCGATGAGGACGCTACGGTCATCACAGTGGAAGTTGAGGGTAAGCCACAGGCTGAGCCATATCAGATAAAGCCCGGGAGCGATGGACGACTTGAGCTTCCAGTCTATCTGGCTGAAATTAAATCGCAGATGGGACAGCGGGCTTATCTAGATTATTTCTACCGCACCACCATGCTGACCAACTGGCAGAATGTGAATGACTATCCGGAATGGGAATTTTATCTGCCGGAAGGAGGAGTCTTTGAACTGCTGGCTTCCTATGCCTATCAGTGGGGCGGGAAGAGCACGTTTGTGGTGGAGATTGATGATGAAGTGAAAGTTGCCGGGGAATCGGCACCATCACCTTCAATATATTTCCCGGCCACTCATAGCCTGGGAAAAATTCAGCTCAACCCAGGTAAACATGTCCTGCGGTTTAAAATCACCTCCATCGCCAATAATAATGCCCTGAAGCTGGAAAGACTGACCCTAATACCAGCCAGATAGAAATGGAGCCCAGGTTATATTTGCTATATTGTTGAGCCAGAATTTATGAGTCAGTCTGAAATTGTATATCTCTAAATTATAAATTAACGTAACATATTGGCAGGTTGAATCGTATAATTAGTAAGAACGCTAACGAGGCAAAAACAGGACACAGAGATGTGTTCTTTTTTAAGGACTAGGTAATGCCAGGATTTGAGTTAAAAAGAAAAGATCTTCATCGGTCGGAAAGCTTTTACCAGAGGATCATTCTTTTTGGTTTTATTCTATTCCTGACTTTGATGCAGGTGCCAGGACTGCTGGCTCAAGAAAGTGACCAGACAAGTAAACAATCAATCGAAGATTTGAAGAAGACCGCACCGAAGGTTTATATCGACTGCGGTTCCTGTGACCTGGATTACATCAAAACTGAAATTCCTTTTGTTAACTACGTGAGGGAACGGAAAGAAGCTGATGTTCACGTGCTGATAACCACCTTGAGGACGGGAAGCGGCGGTCGGGAATACACCTTGACCTTTCTCGGCCAGAACAAATTCCAGGGCCAGGACGATGTGCTTAAATATTTCTCTCACAAAACAGATTCGGAAGAAGAAATTCGGGCGGGGCTGACCCAAATCTTAAAAATCGGCCTTATGGCCTACGTGGCTAAAACTCCTATTAGGGAGAAAATTGCAGTTGATTATCAAAAAGAAGCCACGTCGTCGACCCCATATGTTGACCGCTGGAAAAACTGGGTCTTCAGCTTGAGCTCCGGCGGTTACTTTAACGGAGAGCAATCTCGTGCTTACCAATCTGTGCGGGGGTCGTTTTCAGCCAATAAAGTAACCAAAGACATAAAATTCAACCTTAGCCTGAGTGCCTCCTACAGCCATAACCGATACACTTATGAAGACCTTACCCTTGAATCGAACACCCGTAGCTACAGCGGAAGCGGACTGTTTGTTAAGAGTCTGGGAGAACACTGGTCAGCCGGAGCCTTCTACTCTATCTCCTCTTCAACTTACAGCAATTACCAGCTAAGGATTAATGTAGCTCCTGCCATCGAATTCGACCTTTTTCCCTATTCGCAATCAACCAGGCGACAACTGAGATTCCTTTATAAGATTGGCCCGACCTTCGCCCGTTACTTCGAAGAAACCCTTTATGACAAGACTAAAGAAACTCTGGTATCTGAATCACTGTCCATCACGCTTGACCTAAGGGAAAAATGGGGCAGCATCAGCACTTCTATCGAGGGCTCACACTACTTCCATGATTTCAGCAAACACAACCTGTCTGTTTTCAGCACTGTTTCTTTGAACCTGGTCAAAGGGCTAAATGCCTTCGTTTTCGGAGGAGCTTCTCTCATCCATGACCAGCTGTCATTGCCCAAGGGTGGAGCTACCTGGGAAGAAGTTCTCCTACGGAGGAAAATGTTGGCCACCAGTTATAGTTACTTCTTTGCTGTTGGCTTAAGCTACAACTTTGGTTCAATTTTCACCAACGTGGTCAACCCCCGCTTTGGTTCGGTGAGCAGCGGCGGGGTACAGATAATGATTGGTGATTAAAGAAAACAGTCCTGAAAGAGAGGAGAAATCAAGATGAAGGCTGAAAAAATAATAAAAGATAAACAATTAGAGAAGGTATCCCTCGTAGTAAAACCTGCCAACCTGGCTCGTCCATATCCAGACAATCAAGATTTTGATCAGAATGATTTCAGAGACTTTCTCTTGCTCAGGAATAACGTGTTTATCCTCATTCTTTTATTGGTCTTGATATCTACAGTCTTGATTATTAGGCCGGCTCTGGCTCAAGAAAATCAGGAAAAATACCTGGTTGAAAAATTGCTGGTTTATGTTGACCCGTCAATTGGTGCTTCTGAAATTTTTGAAAAAAACATCCCATTCGCCAAATTTGTGTCTGATCCGGCTGAAGCCAATGTCATAGTGGAAATCAGCAGAACGGTAAAAGAAGGGCAGGAATATTTTCAGATAAAATTCACAGGTAAAAATGAACTGAGTGGCAAAGATTATTTTTCAGAGCTAACTCTTCCACCTAACACTGAACCAGACCTGGTACAGAATGAACTGGCCCGAATGATAAAGCTGGGGTTGGTCCTTTATGCTGGAAGGACGCCCGAAGCCAGCAGGCTTAAAATCAGGCTCGAGCAGGAAGTTAAACCCACGGCGGTGGTGGACCCCTGGAATTTCTGGGTCTTCAGCCTGAGTGCCAACAGTTTTCTTAACGGAGAGAAAAGTTATTCTTATGATAATTTTTACGGAAATTTTTCGGCCAACAAGGTCACGCCCGAGTGGAAAATAAGGCTTTCGCTGAGCGGAAATTACTCCCGTGATGCCTTTGATTATGAAGGCACGAGTTATATAAGTTCTTCTACAGGCGGGAGCTTCCGGGCTCTGGTAGCTAAAAGCCTTGGAGAGCATTGGTCGGTAGGGGCTTTTATCAACATTACCAGCTCCACCTATCAGAACATAAAAATATCAGGTAAAATCTCTCCGGCTGTTGAGTACAACTTCTTCCCCTACTCTGAATCTACCAAGCGCCAGCTGCGGCTAACCTACAGCTTAGACGTGGGGCCAGCCTATTATCGGGAAGAAACCATATTTGATAAAACCAGGGAATTCCTGGTCAGAAACAATTTATCCATTACCCTGGAGCTTAAGAAAAAATGGGGCACCATCAGCTCCTCAGTTGAAGGCTCTCATTACTATCATGATTTCAGCAAATACAGAATTGAGTTCAATAACGATATTTCGGTGAGATTGTTCCGCGGCTTTTCAGTCAACGTCTATGGCGGTTATGCCCGGATACATGATTTGATTTCCATTGCCAAGGCTGGGGCCTCCTGGGAAGATGTGCTGCTGATGAGAAAGCAGTTAGCCACTTCTTATAATTATTACTTCTCTGTTGGTATCAGCTATTCCTGGGGTTCTATTTACAGCAACGTGGTGAACCCCAGATTTGGCAGTGGCAGCTCCGGCTTCTCCATGAGCATCAGCTATTAAAACTGGGGACATAATCTATATTTCCTATTTTTTGAAAAAGACGAGTTACCTTATACACGGGTTTTCTCTCTGCTGATTAATTATCCAAAAAACCTTATACCGGCTTGTGTCTATTTGTAGCCTTCTTCCTATCTTCAGCGTTTTTATTATTTCGATTTCTTTGCCTTTGGATAGACAAGTCTATAAGGCCATTCCGCTGCCGGTTATTATCAGGCAGAGTAAGCGCTCTTCAATAATCGGTTTGCCTTATCAGTTTGAAGGGCCGAAATTTTTTCGGCAGCTTAGCTCGAATCCAATTATCATAATGCCAGTAAGTATCATTCTTGTATTCTTGATTATGGATAGACAACTATTAAAGGAAGAAAGTAAGCAAGATAAGAAATCCGGAAATTCCTGGCACGTTCCCGTTTTTGCAAGTGGTGCCTTTTTTGTCCATTTTTCAGTTTGACATTTTTTTCGCAATTACATTATATTCTGGTAAACAAAAAGAAAAGGTCAGGGTATAGATATGTCAGAAGGCCTCATAGGGCTCTGCGGGAGCCAAAATCCTGAGGCTGACGCGGACCAGCATATCAATATTTGCCATCAACCACAATTCTATTTCTTGAGTTAATCAAGGAGGGTGTTATGAAACATAGTTTCTTTTCTTACGGACTGTTAATATTCTTTTGCCTGAACCTTATAATCAATCCCCTTTTCTCTCAGGACAGACCACCAACAGCTAGGCCAGCCACCAGGGATATCACTGCTCAGCCTTCACAGATTGAACCCAGGCCTTTTTCCATAACCCGCCATCAAATCGTAATTGACGGCCGCCCCATACCTTACACAGCCACGGCTGGTGAGATAACCATCCTGAAAACCGATGAGAAACCCGGAGCCTCCATGTTCTTTGTGGCTTATACCCGCGATGATATCAAAGACGTTTCAAACCGCCCAATTATGTTTTGCTTCAACGGTGGGCCAGGCTCCTCCACCGTCTGGCTGCATCTCGGTGGTCTCGGTCCCAAAAAAGTGGCCCTCGATGATGAGGGCTATCCGTTGAGAACCCCTTCAACAGTCGTCGACAGCGAGTTT
The DNA here is from genome assembly GCA_014360015.1 of Candidatus Aminicenantota bacterium. Lineage (GTDB taxonomy): Bacteria > Acidobacteriota > Aminicenantia > Aminicenantales > Saccharicenantaceae > Saccharicenans. Next base: position 69,570 of record JACIYJ010000003.1, read on the forward strand.
TCTATCCTTGACCTCACTGACCTGGTGTTCGTGGATGCCGTTTCCACTGGTTACAGCCGGCCCTTACCCGGTGAAGAAAAAAGCCAATTCCACGGCGTGGAAGAAGACGCCAATGCTTTTGCCGAATTCATAAGAATATTCCTGACTAAGTTCGACCGCTGGAGCTCACCCAAATTCCTGCTGGGGGAAAGCTACGGGACAACCAGAGCGGCTGTGCTGTCTTCTGTCCTTCAAAATCGGACTTACGGAATCTACCTGAACGGAATAGTGTTGCTTTCCAGCGTTCTGGATTTTGCCACACTATCTTTTAACCCGGGCAACAATCTTTCTTATATGATCTTTCTGCCGCATTACACAGCTACTGCCTGGTATCACAAAAAATTGCCCGCCGAATATCAGAACAAACCCCTGGTTGCTGTTCTGGAGGAAGCCAGGAAATTCGCTGTATATGAATATATGCCTGCTCTAATTAACGGAAATATGCTGGAAGAGGAACAGGTTGACTCCATCGCCAGAAAAATGTCCGCACTGACAGGGCTTTCGCCGAGTTACCTGAAGAATTCCAACCTGAGAGTCAGGCATGACCGTTTTGTTAAGGAACTACTTCGAGACAGGAGGCTGACAGTGGGCCGTTTAGATAGCCGCTTCACTGGAAGGGACTCGGACGCCGCCGGCGAAAGCTACGAATACGACCCTTCGAGCGCCATCATCATGGGGCCTTTTGCTGCAGCTCTGAATAACTATGTCGGGACGGTGCTCAGATACAAGAAAGAAATTCCTTACGCCATCTATGGAAACGTCTATCCCTGGAATTTTTCTTACCAGCCAGCGCAGGCAAGAACTCCGGGAGTCACCAGGGCTGCTGCCGGACGCACTTCCAGAGACGGTGCCCTTTACGTGGCCGAAGCTCTGCGTCAGGCCATGGCAGAAAACCTTGACCTTAAGGTTTTTTGCTGCAACGGCTATTACGATGGAGCCACTCCCTTTTTCGGCACCGAGTATACCTTCTCCCAGATAATGCTGGACGGAGCTTTTAAGGACAGGGTCAGAATGGGGTATTATGAGGCTGGCCATATGATGTACATCCATAAGCCTTCACTAAAAAAGCTGAAGAGCGACCTGGCTTCATTCATCAAGTGGGCAGCAGGAAATTAGCATAAATTTAATTGAATAAGATGAATGCCGCAGAAAAAATTTGGAGCCTTAGCCCGAATAATAGTTTGAATGAGTTCCTCCTCTTGCCAGGGTTATGGTTGAATAAATCTAAAGAATGATTGTACCCATTTTCCAGTTGAAAAAGCCGGACAAAAAGATTAATTCTATGATGAGATAAGAGCCAAAAAGTATGAGAAGAAAATGAAAATCTCAAGACGCCAATTCATCAAAACAGGGTTAGCGGCGACCTGCGGATTACTAATTGTCCCCAGGCGGGTGCTGGGCGGACGAGGCTATCTGGCCCCAAGCGATGAGCTGACCAAAGCCATAATCGGCGTAGGTGGTATGGGCAAAGCTCATATGAAATATCCAGGCCGCCTGGTGGCCGTGTGCGATGTGGACCAGAAACATTTGCAGGAAGCTCTGGAATTAGCCGGTCCAGGAGTAAAAGGTTATCACGATTTCCGTGAAGTTCTGGCCAGACCCGATGTGGACATCGTGCACATTGTCACCCCACCCCACTGGCATGCGCTTATAGCCATCGCTGCCGCTCGAGCTGGAAAAGATATCTGGTGCGAAAAGCCAATGACCCGGACCATCGGCGAAGGTCTTAAGGTCATTGAGGCTGTCCAGCGGCACGGCCGGATTTTCCGAGTCAACACCTGGTTTCGGTTTGAAGGAATTTTTTATGGCTTCGGCACCCCGGTCAAGCCGATTAAAAAAATTGTTCAGCATCGTCTTCTGGGCTGGCCACTGCGAGTGACGGTCAGCGGAGCAACTGGCTTTGACTGGAAATTTTACTGGCAGGGAAAAACCTATCTACCGCCCCAGCCAATACCGCCGGAGCTTGACTATGATTTCTGGCTCGGACCGGCGCCTTACAAGCCCTATCATCCACACCGCGTCCACGTAACTTTTCGGGGCTACTGGGATTATGACGGCGGTGGCCTCGGCGACATGGGCATGCATTACCTTGATCCTGTGCAGTATTTTTTGGAAAAAGAAAACACCAGCCCGGTGGAAATTGAAGTTGATGCACCTCAGCAGCATCCTGATGCCTGCGGCCGCTGGCGAAAAATCGTGCTACGCTATGCCGACGGCTGTGAAATTATATTAGATGGCGAAAATCAGCAGAAGGATGTGCCATTCATCGAAGGTCCGGAAGGCAAGCTTTATCCAGGTCTTCGAAGCAACATTCCGGGCCTCTTAGAAAAGCTCAAGACATTGCCTGATCCGGAGCCTCAGGTTACTGATTTTCATCTGGCGGTTCGGGAGCGCCGTAAATTTGCCTTGAATGAAGAGAACGGCCATCGCTCCTGCACCTTAGTCAACCTGGCGAAAATTGCCGTGCGGCTCGGTCGTAATCTGCGATTTGATCCAGGGCGACAGGTTTTTGTCGGGGATGAAGAAGCCAACCGCCTGATAAACGAGCCAATGCGCAGCCCCTGGGATTCAATGCTGGGGTAGGAAAAAGGATGTGGGGCAAAAATATAAATGCGTTAGAAGGACAGGTTCAATGGCCAACTTAAAAAGAAATTCTGTGGAAGGAAAGCAGACAATTTTTGTTTTGAGCAAAAAGGCTCGAGTGCGGCTTTGTTTATTCTTCTTATTCTTAATATTTGCTGGCATAAATCTAAACCTCCTGCCATTAACAATTACATCTTCCGCTCCTGAGATATGGCTCAAAGGCGATGACCAATCACCATCTGTCTCTCCAAAATCTCCATCCGAGGCCATCCGGGAAAAGGTTGATGGCTGGCTTCGACAACTTCCGGCCGCCAGTCAGGAGGAAGCGGATAGGATTTTTTTTGAGATGCTTAAAGGCGGCTCACCGGTAGTGGAGGAACTCTGCCGCCGGCTGGCAGCTCCAGGCGAAGCTGACGACAGTCTGGTGCGTTATGCCGTTGATGGCCTGGTAGTTCAGGTTGGAAAACCAGGCTTTGAAACTCATAAAAAAAAGCTGGCTGAGGACCTCTTGAGGTTTGCGCTCCGGCCAGTCAACATGGAAATCAAAAAGTTCCTGCTGGAAGAAATGCAGTTCATAGCGAGCCAGAAGCATCTTTCTCTCCTCAGACCGCATCTGAGAAATCCAGAGCTGGCCGAATACGCGGTCAAAACTATGCTGAGAGTCAAAGGTCCGGAACTGGAAAAAATCCTTGTCGAAGACCTCGACCGAATTCCGCCACAAGCCAGAAAGCCGGTAATCCAGGCCCTGGGAATGATGAAAAGCAGAAGCGCCGTGAAGAAACTCAGAGCGCTGGCTGGTTCGGATGACACTGAGAATAAATTCCTGGCTCTGACAGCCCTGGCTGAAATTGCTGACCCGGCAACCGAGCCGCTCCTGGCTTCTGTCTCAACGCTGTCCAGCCAGCAGGAAAAAAGACAGGCAGTTGAGCTCTATCTGAGGTTTGCCCGCCGTCTGGCGGAAGACGGGCGTAAAGAACCGGCTCTCAGAATTGCCAGAAAAGCACTCAGAACGCTCGTTTCGCCAGATGAAATTGCCCTGAGAAGTGAAGCTTTGGCGCTGCTGATTGATATTCTGGGTGAAAAATCGACTCAAGACATTATCGCCATGCTTCAGGATGAAAATAAAGAGTTTCGGAAGCAAGCCCTGAAACTCGCCGGCCACTTCAACTGGCCGAGGCTTTTCTCAGCGCTCCGGGAAAAGCTTCCGGAATTAAACCCGGAAGTTAAAGCTGAAGTTATAGAGTTCTTCGGAGAGAAAAAGGATGCATCTCTGGCTGAAGTGGTGGCCCCTTATCTTAATTCCGATGACCAATCAATCAGGCTGGCTGCTATCAGGGCCTTTTACAACTCCAACCGACAGGAAGCTCTGGAGCAGCTAATACCGATGCTTAACAACTCCGAAGCCGAGGCCCGACTGATACTGGAGCTTCTTAAAACCTATCCGCCGGCAAGCTACACGAACAAGCTCATAGAGCTGTTTTCCGGTCTATCCGAGACCATTAAGGTCGCGGTGCTGCAAAGTCTACAGGAGATAATTCAGCCACAATGGAAGAGTCTTATTTTTGCCGCCTGCGAATCAGAAAGTGCTGAACTAAAGAAAGCGGCCACAGATTGTCTGGTTCAGGTGGTTGACCCTAAAGACCTGACCTGGCTCATTGAGAAACTAACCGCGCTGGATGACCCCGCCCTTGGACCGGGATACCAGAAGGCAGTGGTAGCCGCCCTGAAGCAAATCCCCGAAGCAGACTTGAGGCAAAAATCATACCTGGAATTTTTAGAGAAGAAAACAGGAAAAGCAAGGGCTGAGCTTATAAAGCTTCTGCCTCGTGTTGGCGGTTCAGAGTGTTTGAAAAAGGCTGTGAATTTAATCAATGATAAGAACCCGGAAATAAGCGGTGCCGCTGTAGCGGCAGTAACCGGCTGGCCTGAGTTTGAAGCAACCCCGACTCTGGTTAACCTTATCAAAACCAGCAGCGACCGCAAGGTTCGTTACCTGGCTTTTCAGGGACTGGCCAGGTTGGTCAGGGAATCCGGCGTGGACAAAGAAGAAAAAATCCGCGTCCTTCAGGAAATAAAATCCCTGGCTACCTATCCAGACGAAAAAAATTTCCTGCTGGCCGCCTGGGGAAGCGTGAGAGACATCAGAGCTCTAAGAGAGTTGGCCAACTTCCTGGCTGATGAAAATTTAAAAGACAGGGCGGCGGGTTTGATCTGTCGCTTAGCTCGACCAGTAGCTGGTGAAGAAGGACTCCAGGGCCTGGAAACAATAATGATTCTAAAAAAGGCCGCTGCGCTGCTCAAAGACAATTTAGAAATCGAAGAAACCGAAATTTACCTGGATAAGCTCCTGCGGCAGGAAGGCTTTGAACCGCTTTTTAACCGTAAAGACCTTTACGGCTGGAAAGGACTGGTCGGGGACCCGGTAAAAAGAGCCAGGATGAGCCCGGAAGAACTGGCTGCCGAGCAGAAAAAAGCTGACGAAGAAATGCGCCAGCACTGGCGGGTGGTGGATGGGGTTCTGGTTTTTGACGGGAAAGGACACAATCTGTGCACGGTCAAAGATTACTGCGATTTTGAACTGTTTGTTGACTGGAAAATCGAGCCTGGAGGAGACAGCGGAATTTATCTACGTGGTTCACCCCAGGTCCAGATCTGGGATCCGGCTCAATGGCCCGAAGGCTCGGGTGGACTTTACAACAACCAGAAAAACCCCAATAAGCCTCTAAAGCAGGCCGACAATCCGGTAGGCACCTGGAATACTTTTTACATCAAAATGGTCGGCGATAAAGTGACGGTTTACTTAAACGGCGAGCTGGTGGTGGATAATGTGGTTATGGAAAATTACTGGGAGCGGGATAAACCAATATACCGCTGTGGCCAGATTGAGCTCCAGGCCCACAACACCCCGCTGTATTTCAAAAATATTTATATCAGAGAAATAAAATAATCCAGAAAAACTTATGTAAAATTTAAAACTAAACTTAATCAAATTTAAGTAAGGCTTCAGTAATCTATCGATGAGGATTTTATATCCTAAAAAAATGAGGAAAACACGCTGTAGACTGAATTGAGAAAATAATTTTCGGCACAAAAACCGGTAAGTATGATATAATATTTTTCAAACTTATCATAAAGACTACTCTGCATGAAGAGGTAAAGATGCATCCCTGGCACGATATTTATGTTGATGATACTCTCATTGAGCATGCTTTCCCGGTGGTTATTGAAGTTCCAATGGGGAGCAAAAATAAATATGAACTGGATAAAGATTCTGGTTTCCTTCGCCTGGACCGGGTTCTTTATAGTGCTGTTTATTATCCAGCCAATTACGGATTTATCCCGAGATCTTTTTGCGATGATTCTGACCCTCTTGATGCACTTGTCCTGATGCAAGAACCTGTTCACCCAATGACTGTTGTCCAGGCCAGAGCTATAGGGGCAATGCGCATGCGGGATGAAAAGGGATTGGACGATAAAATACTGGCCGTAGCTGTCGATGATCCAGCTTTTGCCGATTACACTCACCACAACCAACTTCCGGCGCACACTTTAAAAGAAATTCGCCGCTTTTTCGAGGATTATAAAGCTTTAGAAAATAAACAGGTCATTGTTGAGGACTTTATGGGTCCAGAAGAAGCTATTAAAATCATTAAAGATTCTTTAGAACTTTACAGGCAGTTGCGGCGAGGTGAAGTGAAACGATAATGAAATAAAGAGTAAAAAGGGGAAACAGACATTCTCCTGATCTGTTCTCCAGAAGTTAAGGCCTGAGGTAAATTAAGTTTTAGGCTCCTTGATAAATTTAATCTTATTAGGGTTGAGATAAAATACAGTTTTAGCAACTCTTGGAAACCTCAACTACGATTACAGATAACCTGCTTAATAAATTTGATTGATTTACTCTATCCAATTTTTTTCTAAAAAACAAAGATAGTTAGAAGTCAAGCTTAATAAAAAAGGCACTGATGGTTAAATTCATAAATTTAAACCACTGAAGACATCCAGAAATTCAATGTATAGATAACAGATTCGAATTGGTTAGTTAAAGAAAATCCTTACCGCCGTTCATAGACCAGAACATAGCTATGAACTATTTTTAAATAATCGTCCGGCGCTGGATTAGCCATCTCGGCGCTCTCAGCAAATGTTCCGTTGGTAGTTACCACCACAATCTCCTTCAGCCACAGCTCCCTGTCCTCGATCATATCGACGATCAGTTTGGCCAATGGAATAAGCTGGCCATTAAATCTAATGTCCCGTGTATCAATGGCTAAATAGCCACCGGATTTAATTTTATTTTTTAGGTCATTAATTACTTCCAGAATTAATCTCAAATAATCATCTTGATTAACTTGAAGATAATCGTCAGATAGCGCAGAAGATTTTAGCCAGATAAGTCTATAATTATCTTGCAATTTACTGACTGCCCCCTTCAACGTCTTTTTATCACCCAGCGATATTTCAAGGCATAAAAATTGATCATCTCCGGCATAGCGGTCGACGATATTTCTGGCAAGAAAACGATCCCTTTCTTTTTCAGGGAAAATCCAGACAGTTGTAGTTTCGAGGGTCGGCAGTTCAGGTCCCGGGGGAACTCTCTTTTTCTCCACGGCTAAAGATGATAGCTGCTCTTTTACCTTTGTTGCCCCTCTTATTTTAGCTGGCTTTTCAAAGACAGGCAGATATTCATGGGCCAGAAGCAGAAAGTTGTTTTCTACGCTTTTTTTATACCAGAATCCGGTGGTCTTGCAGTTGTGCTGCCTTTTTATGATTAATTCTCTTAAATAAAAGCCGGCCTCCAAATAAATGTTTATCAGTTTGAAACCTAACGGAACCACGTGCTTACATTTTCGAGTATCACCAATGAGCAGGGCGCACTGTCTCCCTGGCTTAAGCACTCGAAAACTCTCTTTTGCTACTTTTTTCATCTCAGTCAGAAATTCATCCAAATCAAGAAAAGAAAGGTCTAATTCTCTATTATTTGTATATTGAATAATGTTGGCATATGGTGGATGAGAACAGATGAGGTCAACTGATTCGTCAGGCAACCAGGAAAGGTCACGGGCATCTTTAACAAGAAGCTCCGGTTCAAAATATTTTTTCTGCCCTTCATCCGGAAACAGTAGTAGATTTATGTCAAAATTAACTTTTTGTTTAGCCAATTCAATAGCCTTTTCGTTGATATCAGCAGCAATACATCTCCGCCCCAGAAGCTTGGCTTCTATAGCGGTAGTACCAGCTCCACAAAACATATCGAGTACCAGATCTCCGGGCCTAGAATATCGTAGGATAATGTTTCTTGGAATGTAGGGCGAAAAATTGCCCCGATATTCGCCACTATGCGTGGCCCAATCACCCCTCTGGCGAAAGCTCCATACTGAAGCAGTTTCAAGCTTAAAGTTCTTAGGCTCTAAATACTTTATCCTCTTTTTGACATTTAGATTACTGACATTAATCCCTTTCACCTGGGTGATTACTTTTTCTATGTATTTATAGGAAACACCAAACTTCTCCCCTATTTCTACATCCGGTGTACCTCTGGCTTTTTCCCGAAGAACCGCCTGCTGCAGTTCTATTTCTGTTTTAAATGATTCTCTCTTCTTGGGCATTTTATCAGATTTCTTCTAATATTTTTATAAGTAAACCATCTCTCACAAATTTATTGTTAAGAAGATAATCTATTTTATCAAAAGCTTTTTTGAGCTGATTCTGGCCTTTTTTCCAGGCATAACCATCAGTAATCCAAATAAAATAAAACCCGGCTCTTTTCAATTCTTCTTGCCTGGTTATGTATGAATCAACAATTTCTTGAGGCTTTGAGCCTGTAACATTGTAAAAATTAGCTTCGATGTTTATAACTTTATTTGGTTCTTTGATTAAAATAAAATCAGCTTTTCTATGTTCTAGTTCTTTAGGAACATTTATTCCCGCTTCTTTCAGCACAATAAATTCCTTTTGCTTTATGAATTTTCTTATTTTCAACTGATTCTGGCATCTTTGTATAAGGCTCTCTATCAGAATCTCCATAACTTTTCCACTGCGGTTTTTCCTTGCATTTGTATCAAGACCAACTTCTATTCCTGTCAGGTAATCTTGAAGACTGGCAGCAGATAGCTTTACGAAAAAATCTTTAAGGCCCGTTTGACAAACAAATTTTATTATCTTATCAATTTCAGTTTCATTCAGTTTCCTTGGAGTAAAATCGTAATCAATTATTTTAGGTTTTGAGCTTGTAAAATCATCAATCAATTTAAACTGCTGTTCCCTTACTGCTATGAGCAATGGAAAACAAGGTAAAACCTCAGGATAACGAGTAAGGATATCTACTAAGGCTTTTTCAAATTCTTTATGCCTTATAAGGCTGTTCAATATATTCAGTTCTACCTTAAATTTTTCTACATTGGCCTTAACTTTTGCCCAGTCGACAAAAAATCTAAAGTCATGGTTAGTTTCAATAAGTGTATCAAAAAATAGGTCTATTACGGATTCTTCATTCTGAAGGTTAAAAAATTCTTTATATATATTTATCTTCATTTTATGTAATTATAGCTTTGTTTATCCTTAATCATCAACTAAGGACGAGGATTTAACAAATTTTTTCTCAAAAAGCCTGCAATCGCCAGGAATGGAGGGTTGGCTAAGGATGGTTTGTTGTAACTCAAGGGGCGGCGGGTGGAAAATTCCAGGACCTGGCCGCCTGCTTCCTCTAAGATGGCCTGACCGGCTGCGGTATCCCATTCCATCGTCCGGCCGAGGCGAGGATAAAGATGGGCTTTACCTTCGGCCAGAAGCATAAACTTTAGAGAGCTACCAACCGAAACCAGCCGCGGGGTGTTTAGCTGCTCGATGAATTTTTGGGTCTTCGGGTCAAAATGGGAGCGGGAAACAACCACGGTCAGCCCCGCTTCATCAGCCGAAAATTCGGCTGCCTTAAGCTTACTGATTGTGATTTTTGTTCCGTTATTCTTATTTGTTCTTGTATTTTCGCTAATGGGGCCACTTTTCCCTGCTGATCCATTTTCTTTTTGTTCTGCTCCATTTTCCTCCTCAATCCTGTAAGCCCCCTCACCTTTAACCGCATAATAAATCAATCCTTTACAGGGCACAGAGATGAATCCGGCCACCGGTTGGGTGAAATTGATAAGGGCTAAGTTGATGGTAAACTCACCGTTTCTTTTGAGAAATTCTTTGGTTCCGTCAAGCGGGTCAACCAACCAGAAATATTCAAACTCCCTGCGGACTTCATAAGGAATTTCATGACTCTCTTCTGAAAGGATGGGAATGTCGGGCCAGAGTTTTCTCAGGCCTTCCGAAATAATTCGGTTAGAAGCACGGTCTGCTTCGGTAACAGGGGTTCGGTCATCCTTGAGCTGAATGTCCCATTCCTTATCCAGGCGAGCATAGACCCTTAGGACTTCTTCTCCAGCCTGCCGGATTATCTCCAACACGCTGTCAATTGCCTTATTTAAAACGCGGAACACAATACATATTTACCATATTTCACAGCAAAAAAGAACTTACTTAATGATGGTTTATTAAAGCCGGTAATTCAACTGCGTTGGCAACCCGGGCGGCTAATAATAATCCTCTTTTAAGAAATGCAAAGTATAAAAAATGAGTTTATTAGCCTAATTTCTAGTTACTTTTTTGCCTCATAAATCAAATGTTGCCTGATATTCCAAATTTATTTATTATAAAGCACTATGACCCTTTTAGGTCTAAGACAACTCCCTGATTAATTAAGGGCATTGATCAAAAAACGCTGCTTTAAGTGTATGTCTTAAGTGGAATAGTCCCTTATATTCCCTGACATTATTTTTTGAACTTTATCGATAAATTTTTCTAAGCGTAATGGGCAACCGGGACAAAGAATAAAGGCCTGCCTTACCCTGAGCTGTAAAATTCTGGAAATATGTATGGCGTCACCATTTTAAAAAATCAGGAAACGGGTAGGGCGTCACCATTTTTTACTTAAAAAATCAGGAAACGGGTAGGGCGTCACCAATTTTTATTTTCTGAACCAGCCTACTCTTTCCATCACCGAAGCGGTAAGACGCGAACCAGGTGGGTCGCTGTGTGATACACAGATAGCCGCCTTGCCTTCCACGGCCGCCTGAATTTCAGCCACATCTTTGAAAGTAAAGCCCGGGCAAAGAATGATGGATTGGACGCCTTCTTCCAGTACCATTTTTTTTGCCGCTTCCAGAGCTTCCTGCTGATTGCGAACCAGCTGGACAATAAGCTGGTAAAGGCCGGTCTCAATCTGGCATCTGTGCTTTGAAATCTCAGCATCGGGAGCGTGAGCCATAAAAGCCGCCTTAAACTTTTCCATCCTAATACCTCCAGTCTAAAAATATTGTTTAAATTATCTTTACACCCTAAATATTTTTATACCAATTTCTACTACAGAAAAAAAATACCTCAAAAACGGCATTTTTTGAAATAAACAGGAATTATAAAATGTGAAAGTCGAGAAGGTGATTGCTGGCCATTCACTCGAATCTATACATTGCCATCAACAAGGGTGAATAGCTGTTTGACCCTGCTCTTAGAAAAATTATTTTGAGGACTTGACATGGGGCATACATAGTTACCCCCATTTTCTAAAATCCTTCCTGCCTCAGAAGAATTAAGGAAAAATCAGGAAATGAGTATTATGTCCCCCGTTTACCACCAGTAGCCCTGGATATCAAGGTTGGTTAGCCCAAGGCTGACTGCCCAGTCCACAACTTCCTGGTATTCAGCCCTTGTAATCCGCCGGGCTATCTGCGGATACTTAAATGCTTTATAAACAGGCTGATACTGGGACATAATGTTTATATAAGTCTCCTTCGGCAGATTCTCTGCAATCCAGCTCAGAATTTCCTTAGAACCTGACTGTCTGTTGGGCAGAACCAGATGCCTGATCATCAATCCCCGGTACATCAAGCCGTTTCCCGCCGGCTTGGCCACCCCAACCTGACGGTTCATTTCCAGCATGGCTTTTCTGGCATATTCCGGATAAGTCCTGGCACCCGAAGACAGCCTGGAAGCCACCGAGGGATGCCAGTACTTAAAATCCGGCAGATAAATGTCCACTACCCCATCCAGATACTTGAGAATGTTTTCCTTTTCCCAACCGTGAGTATTATAGACTATTGGCAATCTCAGACCTTTTCCAGCCGCTATGTCCAGAGCCAGCAGGATATGCGGCAGGTAATGGGTCGGCGTTACCAGGTTAATGTTGTGGCAGCCCATTTTCTGGAGCTCAAGCATCATCTCAGCCAGCTCTTCAATGGACCTGAATTTCCCCACCCCTTCCTGGCTAATCTGCCAGTTTATGCAGTAAACACATTTAAGGCTGCAGTTGGAAAAAAATATCGTTCCGGACCCGCCCCGGCCTACCAGCGGCCGCTCTTCCCCGAAATGAGGGTGAAAAGCAGAAATTTTCAGGCGGTGGTCCGACTTACAATCTCCTTTAATTCCTTTGAACCTATCTTTTTTGCATTCTCTCGGACAGAGCTGGCATTCCCTCATCACCTCCCAGAGTTCTTGTCCCCGCCGCTTCAACTCACCACTTTGATGGAGTTTAAGATAAGCAGGTTCGAATTCAGATTGGCTCATGCCATCTCCTTGACTTTTTGGATTACCTGGCTTTCGGTTATTTCTATCCACCGGGAGTTCCAGGCCCGAGGCCAATCGGTCTAAATGACAAAAATGACAGAAAGCCCCAAAAGCCAGTCCGCCAAGTGTTTTTCTCAAAAATTGCCTTCGGTCAATCTCTTTCATATTTCCTGCTCACCTCCTTTATCGGCCGGCAATTTAAATATAGGTTTTGAGACCAAAGCTGACAAGGAAAATCAACTTTGCTCCTCACTAAATATGACTATATTTTGTGCATTATAGGCCAAATATTTTTCTCTTGACCTCAAGGCCTTATTTGTAATAACCATAAAATATAAACATTGTATAGGAGGTTATGATGAGCGAAAAAGAACTAAAACCTGATAAATCTTCAACTTCGATCAGCCGCCGGGAGTTCCTCGGCAAAACTGCCGCTTCAGCTGTCGGTCTGATGATAGTTCCCCGCCACGTCATTGGCGCCCAGAAGGATAAAAAGAAAAAAGCTCCCAGCGACACCCTGAATATCGGCTGCGTTGGTGTTGGCGGCAAAGGATTTTCTGATGTTCAGGCAGTCAGCACTGAAAATATCGTGGCTCTCTGCGATGTGGATGCCACCATGATGGAAAAATTCCTGACCTCTGACCAGCATCCCCCGGAATACAAAGCCAAATATGAAAAAGCTCACCTCTACCGCGACTTCCGGGAAATGCTGGAAAAAGAGAAATCGCTCGACGCTATTACTGTCAGTACTCCTGATCACACTCACGCGGTCATCGCTATGATGGCCATCAAGATGGGCAAGCACGTCTTTGTCCAGAAGCCGCTGACTCACACCGTGAAGGAAGCTCGCCTGCTCCGCCTCGAAGCTGAGAAAAGAAAGGTGGTTACCCAGATGGGCAATCAGGGTCATGCCAAAGAAGGCGCCCGCCTCATCTGCGAATGGATCTGGGACGGAGCTATCGGTCACGTGCGCGAAGTTCATGTCTGGACCAACCGTCCTATCTGGCCGCAGGGCATCGAAGCTCCAAAGGAAATTCCTTCCTGCCCACCGACCCTTTCCTGGGACCTGTGGCTCGGTCCGGCTCAGTGGCGGCCCTACCACCCGGCTTATTGTCCGTTTGTCTGGCGCGGCTGGTGGGATTTCGGCACCGGCGCCCTGGGTGATATGGGTGCTCACCTCATCGACATGCCCTTCTGGGCCCTCAAGCTCGGCGCTCCAAAAAGAATCCAGGCCAGCTCTACCAAATACACTAAAGACTCATACCCCCTGGCTGAAATCGTTACCTACGAATTTCCGGAACGCGAGGGTCTGCCACCAGTTAAACTAATCTGGTACGATGGCGGTCTGATGCCACCGCGGCCCGCGGAATTACCAAACGGCCGTCGGCTCGGTGACGAAGGTGGTGGCTGTCTTTTTATCGGCGATAAGGGAATGCTGGTGTGTGGCACCTATGGTGAGAATCCACGCCTTCTTCCCGATGAACTGATGCGCGACTATAAGCGTCCGGAAAAAACTATACCCCGTTCGCCCGGCATTCATGAGGAATGGATTGCGGCCATTAAAGAAGGTAAAAAATCTACCACTGACTTTTCCTATTCTGGCCCCCTGACAGAACTGATGCTCCTGGGTAATATTGCTCTCCGCTTTAAGGACGATAACGTGGTGCTGGAATGGGACAGTGAAAACTTCCGTTTTACCAACGTTCCAGAAGCCAATCAGTATCTGCATAAGGAATACCGCTCCGGCTGGGAACTGTAAAAGATTAAACTGGAAAAATCAGCACGAACGCCCAAATCGAATGGATTTAAGGAGGATAAAGAGAGCCCTGAAAAGCGGATCCATATTCCAATCAACCTGAAAGCTGTGAAAAAGAACGGAAAAACATATAAATGTCATCTAAATAATGATAAAGAATGCTAAAGATATTTCGAATATTGTGTTGTATTAAGCAAAAAATTAAAAGCCTGGAGAATTCAGCTAATAGATAATGCCGGCTCAGGAAGGCGAACAATAAAATAAAAGGGACAGTATGAATTAAAAATAGCCCTAACAACACGTTCTGGTTAAGGAGGAAAACATGAGAAAGAAAAACTTTCTGGCTTCAATACTTTTTTCATCCCTGGTGTTAGCTTTTTTTACGTTTCCTTTTCTCTTTGCTCAGCAAAAAAATTCAAAAGAAACTCTCGGGCAATGGGCTATTCATGACCCAGAAAGACCTCTTCCGCCTATCGTAATTCCGGGCCCTCTACTGCCACCTGTTCCGCCGCCATCTGATGCCATTGTCCTGTTTGATGGGAAAAACCTGTTCAATTGGGTTGACAGCAAAGGACAGCCAGCCCGCTGGAAAGTTGAAGGAGATTATATGGAAGTGGTGCCGGGCACGGGCAACATCCAGACCAAGATGGGTTTTGGTAGCTGCCAGCTTCATATCGAATGGGCCACTCCTTATCCACCAAAGGGTTCAGGGCAGGACCGGGGCAACAGCGGCGTTTTCCTGATGGGGCTCTATGAAGTCCAGGTGCTGGATTCATATGAAAATAAGACTTACGCTGACGGCATGGCCGGAGCAATTTACGGTCAGTATCCTCCACTGGTTAATGCCTGCCGTAAGCCAGGTGAATGGCAGACCTATGACATCATTTTCCATGCGCCAAAATTCGATGCCGAAGGAAAACTCCTGGAGCCGGCCAGAATGACCGTCTTCCATAACGGAATTTTGATTCATGACAATGCCGAGTTAACCGGCCCCACGGCTCACAAAGCTCGTCCCCCGTACAAAGCCCACGCCGACAAACTTCCCCTGATGCTTCAGGACCACAGTCATCCGGTGCGCTTCCGTAACATCTGGATCCGGGAGCTCGAGTGACAAGCTTTCAGGGTATTTAACTATTTAACTGAATTATTGTTTCCGCAAGAAGGAGACGCCAGCAACCCGTCTTAAATCCTGAAGTATCGAGAGCCTGACTATCTTAGGGAAGTAACCCGTCGGGATGGTATGTTCGCCATTCTTCCAGAGCCCTTGTGGCGTATTCCAGAAAAAGGTCGGGCCGGGATGGGCTGACCCGAATTCTTGCTCCGTTCGTTTTGACGATCTCCACCAGACCACGGAAGGAAGTGGCAAAATTCTGAGCCCGCCAGGACGGCCCAAGGGTCCCTGAGCTTATGGCCTTAATTTTCCTGAAGGGGATCTTCCAGCTAAAAGCCCTGAACCTTAACACAACGCCATCCTGGGCTACTGCTATCGAGCGGGGAATGATCATAGAGTATAAGATCAGGGTAAAGACGACCACACCCAGCATAGCGGCAGAACCTACCATCGATTCCTTCGCCCTTTCCCTGGGGAAAATGTCATAACCTTGCCCGTCCAGGAAAAAGAGTACACCAAGAACAACCAGCAACAAAACAGGAAAGGCCAGCATGACTCTAACCCACCTGTCATACCTGACCGTATCTTCGAATATTATCACATCCATCGCTTAAAACATCTTAACAAATTCAGCCATTTCCTGGCAACAAAACTTATGAAGACTTGGTGCATTTCCGGTATAATGATTGGTTGGATGGCTTGATAAACTTAAGTAAGAGGTGCGAGATGAGATCAGGCAAGAATATTTTTCTTCTGATACTCAGTTTTTTTCTAATATCTGCTTTTTCAGCTTTCTTATTAAGAGCTTCTGGTTTAAACGCTGGGGATAATCCGCCGAAGAAAAAAGCTCTGATTGTCTGGGGCGGCTGGGAAGGGCATGAGCCAAAAAAATGTGTGGACATTTTTGCCCCCTGGTTGGTTGAGCAGGGTTTTGAGGTGGAAATTTCCGACACTCTGGACGCTTACCTCGACCTGGAAAAACTGAAGAAGTTAGATGTCATCGTCCAGGTCTGGACTCAGGGGACGATCAAACCGGAGCAGGAGAGAAATCTGCTGGAGGCGATAAAAAGCGGCGTCGGCCTGGCTGGGTGGCATGGCGGACTGGCTGATTCTTTTCGTACCGAGACCGAATATCAATTCATGGTCGGCGGCCAGTGGGTGGCTCACCCCGGCGGCATCATCGATTACGAAGTGAACATTGTCCCGGAAAAGAAAAACGACCCCATTGTGCGGGGGCTTAAAGACTTTAAGATGCATTCCGAACAGTACTACATGCATGTGGACCCGGGAGTGGAGGTGCTGGCTACCACCACCTTCAGCGGCAAGTATGCCCCCTGGATTGAAGGCGTGGTCATGCCGGTGGTCTGGAAGAAATACTACGGGAAAGGCCGGGTATTTTACTGCTCACTCGGTCATGTCGCGGCTGACTTTGATGTCCCAGAAGCGAGAGAAATTGTCAAGCGGGGCATCCTCTGGGCCGCCCGGGTACTATAATTTAAATGCCCATTACCTTAAGATCTTGTCTTATAGTATCGATAGAATTCTAATCTGCTAAATACTTTATTTCATAGACCTCTAAGAACTGATCATAGGTTTCTGGATTAATAGGCAACAATCTAAATATTTTTCCATTATCAAAAAATGAATTTTTTGATATTAGCTTAGTCTTAAAGTTGCAAAGCCATCTCCCTGCTTTATCAAAAATATCAACGGTATTTTCATATTCAGGGATCAAGTTGTCTTCAAATGTTTCACCAGATACTACCCAGATATTTTCTTTAAGATCTTCAAATATGTTCCGAACTATCGGCGGTGATTCAAGAGGAATCATTTGGCCACTCTCTATCGCCTTTTTAAAATATGACCTAATTTCTTCCTTGGCTTTTTGTGAATACTTACTCAATTCATAATCTCGACCAAACCTAAGTATCTCGTGCCCATTCCTATCATATTTGCTGATCAAATATTTATCTAGATTTTCTTTAGGATAATAAAAATTGCCATTTTTGTTTATATATAACCATTCCCAATAAACAGGCCCTTTCAATCCTAATGGGCATTTATATCTCCAGACCTCCTTTCCACCAGAAAATGATTCATCTACTTCTCTTAAGATAAGCTCGAGATTGGTAAAGGTTCGGTCAGTTTTCCCGGTCAATAGAAAGAATTTATCACCAACTGCTTTTATCACGAGTGGATTTTCAATAGTGATCGTCTGCTGAGAAATATAATTGCCATTAAGAGAAAGAATTTTGAGCCCAAAGAATCCTTGAAATACAAATAATTTATCGTCCTTAATAACTAGCCTATTAGCATCTTCAAATTCACTTGGCCCCTGCCCAATTTTACCGAATTTATTAATAAGCTTCCCATTTTTTGTATCAAATACCCATATAGTTCCACTATAAGAATCTAAAATATACAAATTATGATTTTTATCAAAATCTATAAACCTGGAAAAATCATATTCTTTGGAAAAAATATTTATTTGGGTAACATCAATATCAAAAAGTTTTTTCACATCAACATAATCTTTGTAAATCGGTTGCTTATTGATTACTTCATTTATTTTTTCTTTTCCTTTCATGCAACTATAATAAAAAATGATAAATAATAAATAAAGAAAAAAGATATAGAATACCTTTCCCTTTTTCATATTAATTCCCCTCTATAAGAACATAGGATATTTAAATTTAATACAGCTTCTTTAAAGCTTACCAAATCAGTCAATTTGGCAAAACCCGAAATTAAAAATATTATACTAATAGAAATACTCAAAAAATTGATTATTTTCTCTGATATTCTCATTCCCTTCATTAATTTATAAAAAATTTTTTGTCAAGAATTTTTTTTTCCAGCTGGGACATAGTATCCAGGCAAAAGGGATTATCTGGCAGCGTCGGGGTGGTAGTCCGGCCATAGGGACTTCGGCAGAAGAGGCCAGGAAATTTATTAGCTTATCACTTGAAAAAGCAGAGCTTACTCCATTAAAAATTTTATTGAAAATCTTAAACGAAAGGGAGAGGAAACTCCGATGACAAAAATATATACCCCTACTTACCATGAGCTCGGCAAGAGTGCAACCATTCTGGCCAGAAAAGCTCTAATCAGGGCCAGATTATTTTTTAGCCCTCTTTATAAAATAATCCACGCTCAACGAAAGATAGCCGAATCTCCAGAAAAGTCACTCAGTCTTTCATCACTGGCTAAGTCTTCTGACTGTTCCCCTTCCTGGCTTTCAGCAACTTTAAAAGACTTTCTGGAATTTCATTGCAGAGCTATTTAAGAAAGATGAAATGTTGCCATGGACTCTGGCAAGTTCTCGCCACGGAAAAGTCCATAAAGACTATAGCCCTGGAAGCCGGCTATGAGCCGCTCTATTTTTCCCAACTATTTCACAAGATGTTTGGTACGCCCCCTTCTTCCCTCAGAAAGCTCCCCCTATACTAGCCCCTTGACTTAAAAATTTCTAATATTTTTAAAAAAAAAGACATATGATTATGCTTGAAATAAAAATCAAAATATTTAATTTAGGAAATAGAATGGAATTTGGTAAAGCTGGCATATTTATAATTCTTACTCCTATTATTTTAAAAATATTCTTTTTTATTAACGTTTGCAATTTCAATCAAAACATCAATATGCAAAATGATATTAATATTCGTTCAATAGACGTTTTAAATCTTGCAGGAGAAAAAGAAAAAATTTTTTTTTGCGGCCCCCAAGAAATTACGCTTTTGTTTATTCTTAATAATTCATGTGGTTTATGTGAAAATAACATTGTTATTTGGAATAGATTATCTACTCAGGTATCTAAACACGCAAAAATAATAGGCTTATGTTTTTATAATTTAAATGAAGCGAATTTTATTAAGGAAGCAAGAGATATTCGATTTCCGATTTATATTGTTCCTGATAACATAAGAGAGCTGTTATTAGCCTTGCCGGAAAAAAAGTCCATTACCATCTTATTTTTTGGTGAAAAAATCATATGGCATAAAATTGGAGATTTAAATGCAGACGACTATATCTGGTTAAAAACTCTCATTTTGGGAGGTAAATCATGAACAAAAATCGCAGGTATTTCTTTTTTTTAGGTTTAGTGGCTTTAATTTTATCTATGTTTATGGCCAATTTTCTTTCTGCTGATAGGCCGCCATATTTAGAATGCACAGATCGTTGCCAACAACAACTTGAACAATGTATTATGCAATATGCTCCTGATTATTGTGCTGGTCAATACAACATTTGCATGAATATCTGCGCTGATTTGCATTAAGTGATCAAGATCATAAAAATAGATAGGCTTATAAGAAGATTAATATTTTGGACTACGCTGAAGAGATTAAATATCGGATAATATAAATATTATCCAACGAAATGAGGGATAAAGAATGAGCTTAAAAAAAATTCTTATCTTCTTTTTTCTAAAGGCGTTAGTCTTAAATTATTCAAATGTCCTTTTTGCAGAAGTCAAAATTGTAAAGAAAGCTGAATTTGGTTCGGAAGCACAGAAAGAATATCTTTTTTTTCAGCTTAGAAATGTGAAACTAGATAAACAGGGTAATGTTTTTGTCCTTGATGTCGGTACTTGCTCAATAAAGAAATTTAATAATTCTTTTGAGCTACAGAAGGAAGCCGGAAAGAAAGGCCAAGGACCTGGAGAGTTTGATACGCCTGCCAGCATGGACATAGATGATAGCGGATCTGTTTACATATATGACTCTGGCAAAAGAAGTATTTTGGTGTTTGATAACGATTTAAATTTCAAAAAAAATATAACACTAGAAAAACCTGAGTTATTTTATCGGATATTTCTGACCGTTGATAGAAATCTGATCCTAACCAAAAATGCCATGCTTCAGGGAGAAAATTACTTTTATGAATTTTCTTCAGAGGGAAGATACCTCAAGTCTTTTTTTGGAGTATTCCAGAAGCTTGCTCCCAGGATGAAAGGGATGGAGGAGCTCCGTAATTATTCTAAATTGATCTTATATTTTTTGAGCTGCTGTAATATTAATCCAAAACGTGATCAGATTGCCTTCACTCATCTCGTGCCCGAAGACCCGATGAAGATATATCTTATTGATATAAAGACAGGAACCTACAAAACTTTAAAATATAAGATCCCTGGATATAACGCTCAAGAATATTTTGAATATACTAAGCAAGGAGATTACAAACAGAGCTCTAAATTTCCCCATCTTTATAATATCTTTATGACAAGAGAGAATTTTATCATTACCCAGAGAAGAATAGATATTCTTAAAGATAACTCTCAACAAACAAAGTTCATCGTTGATATATTTTCTCCAGATGGAAAATTATTAAAGGAAGGAATAGCCTTTGATAAAATTCTGGACATAGATGCTGATAATAACATATATTGTGAAAAGGAAGATAATGGTATTACCAAGCTGATAATCTATTCCTTAAAAATTTAGATTAGGGCTGAGGCTATAGAGGG
The DNA here is from genome assembly GCA_014360015.1 of Candidatus Aminicenantota bacterium. Lineage (GTDB taxonomy): Bacteria > Acidobacteriota > Aminicenantia > Aminicenantales > Saccharicenantaceae > Saccharicenans. The sequence continues at coordinate 90,129 of JACIYJ010000003.1, forward strand.
AAAATACAAGCCTTATATATTACCTTGCCTTCATCATTGTCATCTCCAGGAGTAATTATTTTTACCTCTATCCACCCCAACTTTCCACTCTCATCAGGGGGCTAGTATACTTTCTTATATACCTTATATACCAGATATACCAGCCCGGCGAGCAAAGCTGATTTTATTTAATAAATTTGACCTAAAAGCTGGATTGTTTTATCATGTTTGCATCTGGAAGCTTTGTAATGGAGAGAGCTCTTTTAATCTCCAGTAGAAGGGAAACAGAAGAACTAATTAAAGAAACCTTTGGAAGAAGAATAAGCTTATCTATCATTCAGGATGTCGAAGAGAGCGAACTCGATGATAGCTTCTGTCTGATTATGGCTGAATGTGATTATAATTGCAACCTTGATAAATGTTTGAAGAAATTTCTCTTTATCTTTAATCACAGGTCTGTTTCTGCGGTTTTGTTAAAGCCAGTTGTGACCAGGGACAGGTCCTCTAATCCAGGTTTTTTTTTAAGGATCCTTAATAATATTGAATCAAAAGCTGTCCAAAAAGATGTGCTGAGCTGGCTTAAAGATTCAGAATATCATTTTGGCTCAGGAAACATGTCGTTTTCAGCTTTTAATCCAGAGCAAAAGATAATTCAGGTAGAAAAATCGATAGTGGAAGAGGGAAAAAAATTATCCAGGCTCGAAGACTTGGCCAAAATATCTGGCTGGTCTCTGGCGTGGCTTTCGGCAAATTTTCATAAATTTTCTGGCATCTTATTTAGAACGTTTCGAGCAAGAGAAAGATGTTGCTATGCTCTCTGGGAGCTCGTCTCCACCAATAAACCCATAAAAACCATTGCCATTCAAGCCGGATATGAGCCTCTCTATTTTTCATCGTTGTTCAAGCGATTCTTCAGGATTCCGCCCTCTTCCCTCAGAAGCCTAATTGGCTCCGGCCAGGCCCTGACTTAAAAAAATCTGATATAAAAAAAAAAAAAAATGATATGAATTTGCTTGATGAGGGCAATTATATCACTTTAAACTATAAAAAGATCCTTATAGGAGGTGTTGATATGAAAAATGTAAAAGCAATTATAATTTTGGCTTTGATAGTTGCAATCGGATTTATTTCTTTTTTGCCCAAGGAAGTTCAAGCTTCGGATCCAGTAAAGAAATTGCCTGGTTGGTGGATTAACAATTATTGTGTTTGCCCAATTATCTGGATGAGTGACTGTGATTGCATTATCAAGCAACAAAATTAATAAATGGGGTCAAAATGAAAAAGACAAAATTATTTGCTCTTGGCATTTTATTAATTTCATTGGCATTTATGTCTACAATTTCTATTAATACGATGGCTAACGAGCCTGTTAAAATCGGAGGCAAGAAAGTCCTTACAGGACCAAATGGCCAATTTGGCTGCGATTGTACTCAAGAAGAATATGTAGATTGTTGGTGTCTGATAATTAAACCAATTTGATAATTTTATAGGACCAATTTGATCGTTGGCATCAATTAAAATGAAAAGATTATTTGCTTCTATTCTGCCTTTCATCTTGCTGGCTGGTCATATTTACTGTATCGAATTAAAAAGAGTAGAAACTTGGAATTTTAAACAAATTTATAAAGGGCAGATTATTTCATCCTTTTTTGATTCAAGCGGTGATTTAATTATAACCTTCGGAATTCAACCCGTTCTTTTAAATAAAAATAATAGTATACCATTTGCTACATTTGGGCAAGGTCCGAATGAGATCACACACCTATATACTCTGTGTAAATATAATGAGGATTTAGCACTTTTTGAAGATGTTAACAAAATAAAAGTATTTACAAAGAAAGGAGGCACCTATCTTTGGAAGGAGACCCTATGGCTTAGAAGAGATTCTCTCCCCTTTTTTCTTAAATCAGCCTTATTTTATAAGGGATATTTTTTTCTGGCAGGAATGAAAATATTGAGGTTTCCCGCACCGGATAATATGGATACAGCGAATCTTCAAATATTTGAGCAACATTCAAATAGCCCTGGCAAAAGTATAATGCTTGAGGTTGGCATAAAGCCGGACCGGCAATATGAAATCGAACGGTTCCTCCTTCCTTATAAAGATCATGTTTTATATCTTAAGCAAAACGAAATGAAAATTCATTTTATTTCTATAGATAAACTTGAGGTTGATAAAACAATCCAGCTGTTTACTCCAACTTTTTATAGATCAATGCCTAAGAATTTCTATATCTGGAAAGACTATAAAGGAAATCACAGAGAGTACCTAATCGATTTAGAGACCTGGGCGATGTCCTATTCAGCAATCACCAACGTCATTATTTATAAAAATGATCACCTAATGGTTCAAATTAGGACATGTTCTCAAGAAAATGGTAAATTTGCTATATTACTCTATGATTTGAAGAACAACTACCAACTTGAGGGATTAATATTTTTAAATGACCTCTTGTTAGCAGAAAGGGATGGATATATATATTGTTATAAAGGGGGAAACCCGGGGCTCGACGACACGGCCGAAAGAAATGAGATAATCATTTATAGAATAATTGACTAAATTATAGAGAGCATGCTCAGTGAAAAAACACTAGACTATCTGATAATAATTTTCTCTGCGCTATTAGTTTGTGTATTTATATTTCGGTTTATAATAAAAGATAATCAGAAGTCCTTCTCAATTAATGTAGCTAAAATTACGATCTCAAGATTAGACGGAACTCAAATCAAATTAGTTGATATGGTAAAAAATAAAGATGAGGCTTATATTTTATTGTTTAGATTAAACGATTGTTATTCTTGCATAACAAAAGGTCTCTCAGATCTTCAAAACTTAAGCAAATCAGGTTATGAATGCATAGCAATAGTAATCCATGATTGTCTACCAGATGTTAAGGGTTTTGCCGAGATGTTTTCAGGAATATCTTTTCACCAATTAACAATAAAGGAGCAATATGAATATATCCATTCTCCATATTTTCCGGTCATTTTGAGCCTAAAAAATAAAAGAGTTGTTAATTATAGATTTATTACTTTATGAGCATGTTAATATTATTGATTAAAAAATAAACATATGAAAAAACATATCTTATCGTTGAGCATTGTGTTTTTTATTCTCTCTTTCCATTTTTTATATCCTGTAGAAATAAAATTTTTTAAGCAATGGAAACATAACGTTGACATCGGCGGCGAAATTTCTCATTGCCTGCTGGATAAAGAGGATAACATCATCATCGTACATCGGCCTGGAATTTCTCTTGTTAACGAAAGACAATTTTTAACCTTTTCAGAATGGGGGCAAGGCCCAAACCAGATAAATAGTGTTTATGCGATTTGTGATTACCGGGGCGATCTAGCTGTTTTTGAGTTAAAAAATCAAATAAAAATATTTAAAAAAGAAGGAGAAACATATACTGAAGTAAATAAGAAGTGGTTAAAGACAGATCCCCGAACGTATTTGCTTCGAGATGCATTCTATACTGCAGAAAGATTTTTTCTTGGAGGACTGATTACTATAAAAAAAGAAAAAGGGAAACTGTATGGAGCTTTGGTAATGGCCTACAATGATATAACTGGGCAGACAGAAAAGAATTTCGTATTTGTTCAATATCCGGATCCCTCAGATCATTACCTTATCCGTAAGCATTTTGAAATTTGTGGTGACTACTTACTTTTTTTACCTCAAAATGAAATGAAACTTTATTTGATATCCTTAGACACACTAATATTGGAAAAGACTGTTGAATTGAAAACTCCAAAATTCTATGTCTCTATGCCAAAGAGCTTTTTTTATTTAAAAAATACCAAAATGATTCTGAGTACTGGGAAAACATAGTAACTTGGATGACTTCTTATTCTGCTGTCACCAGAATCGTTGTACTTAAGAATCGTTATTTAATTCTCCAAGTTCGTACATGCAATCCAACAAAGAAAAGATTTGCTTTGTTATTTTATGACATAAACAACAGTTTCTCTTTGGAGAATATTCAATATGTCGACGATTTACTACTAGCTGGGAGAAAAGATTTACTCTACTTTGTCCATGGTGGAGATCCAATGATTGATGAAGAAGCTAATCGAATGATAATTGATGTTTACCAGCTTAATCAATAGTACCGCCATTCCTGATGACTGTGCATTGTTGCAGCAAACATCACATGGTAAAAGCCACCTCAAAAAAATACCAGCTTTCATTGATGAAGTAATCCTTTAAGGTTAAACTTTATTCGTGATAAGAATTGTGGGGCTTCATGAGGGGGCGGTATGAAGTCTTGTCCATGACCTGGCGGGCATAATCTCTTCATTTTAGCCTCAGCTAACAGCCTGGGACATAGAACAACGGATCATCGTCTTGAGATTCGGTCGTGTCAAGTTTTCGAATTGTCTCATTTAAAATCTACTTGAAATTGATTCGTTGCCTCACGAGAAAATCTAAGCGAAAATCAGTTGTCTTCTGGCTAAGGTGGGAGATAAATTTGGGGATGAGATTAGCCAGGAGGCAAAGCAATGGGGTTAGATATGCTAGTTAAGAGGGCGATCATAAAGGAGCTGGCTCAGAGGTATCAGAGGGGGCGGAAGAGGGAGAAGAGGCGGGTGTTGGAGGAGTTTATAGGTTTAACAGGGTGGAATCGAAGCTATGGCAGCTGGCTGCTGCGCAACTGTCAAAGCCTTCTGCCCAGCTTCCAGGAACTTGTCCCGCCATCGAAAATACAGCGCCATGCTATCTGATGCTCCGGGCATATCTCGGCCAGGCGCTGTCCCCTTAACCCCTCCAGCACTATGGCTAATTTCTCCTCCACCGTTCATTTCCTGGCTTTCATCGATGCCTCCTCCTAACAAACCATTTTTACCTCTATCCTTCCCAACTGTTTACCTCCGTCAGGGGGTCAGTATAATAACATTTTACATAGATCCGGAATATTAAAGCGATATAAACTTAATTTCGCCAGATAGAGAAACAAATTTTCCCATGGTCTTGCCAGCTCTTTGAAATTATGCTAAAGTCTGGAAAATTTCTGGAGGTCGGAACCACGAAGTACGGAGTTCTGGTCCTCAAAGACGGCACGGTCTTTGAGGGCAGAGGATTCGGAGCCTGCGCCAAAACCTGGGGGGAAGTCGTTTTTAATACGGGGATGGTGGGCTATGTGGAATCCATCACCGACCCGTCCTACCACGGCCAGATTCTGGTTCAGACTTACCCGCTCATCGGAAATTATGGGGTTAATCCGGAAGATTTCGAATCTGAGCGTCCCTGGATAAAAGGCTATGTCGTTTCCGAATATACTCGCTTTCCCTCCCATCATACGTCGAGAAAATCCCTCGACCGCTGGCTCGAAGAAAACAAAATTCCCGGCCTAGAAGGAATAGATACCAGAGCCCTGGTCAAAAGACTCAGACATTATGGAGTGCTTCCCGGCTTGCTGGCGGTCTCAGAAAAGCCCATAAGAATCAAACCCCTCATAAAGGAAGCCAGGGGCCTCCCCGACCCCAACGCTTCTAACCTGGTAGCTGAAGTTTCAACCAAAGATATCCACATTTACAACCCGGAAGGCAGGGTTAGATTAGTTCTGATTGATTGCGGAGTAAAGCTGGGCATCATAAGGAGCTTGATCAAACGCTGGGCTTCAGTCATCAGAGTCCCTGAAAATTTTTCGGTCGAAAAAATCCTTTCTCTTAACCCCCAGGCTGTGGTCATTTCTAACGGACCTGGCGACCCGCAGAAATGCCGAGCCGTGGAAACCGTCGCCGCCCTGCTTAAAGAAAATCTACCGCTTCTGGGTATCTGCCTCGGCCATCAGATTTTAGCTCTGGCTGCTGGCGCCCGGACCTACAAGCTAAGGTTCGGACACCGCTCCCAGAACCAGCCCTGTATGGAAGAGGGCACAAGACGATGTTATCTCACCAGCCAGAACCATGGCTATGCGGTTGACGCTAAAACGCTGCCGCCTGATTGGCTACCTTGGTTTACCAACGCCAACGACCTGACCAACGAAGGAATCAGGCACAGAAAAAAGCCGTTTTTCGGGGTGCAATTCCACCCTGAAGCCAGCCCTGGACCGACTGATACCGAATTCATCTTCGACCTTTTTCTGGAGCAGGTCAGATGAAAAAGTTGAAAAAAGTACTGCTGCTCGGTAGCGGAGCCATTAAGATTGGCGAAGCCGGCGAATTTGATTATTCCGGAAGCCAGGCCATCAAAGCCCTCAAGGAAGAAGGACTGGAAGTTGTTCTGGTCAATCCCAATATTGCTACCATCCAGACTTCAGAATTTCTGGCCGACAAAATTTATTTTCTGCCTGTTCTGCCTTATTTTGTGGAAAAAGTAATCGAGCGAGAAAGACCCGAGGCCATGATGATTTCTTTTGGCGGGCAGACAGCCTTAAACTGCGGATTGAAGCTATGGAAGGAAGGGGTCCTTGACAGGTATCAGGTTAAAGTTCTCGGCACGCCGCTTGAATCAGTGGAAATTACCGAAGACCGGGGCCTGTTCAACCAGGCTTTAGCTGAAGCCGGACTTAAGACCCCGCGCGGTGAGGCCGTCTCCTCGGTTGAAGAAGGTGTCCGGGCGGCTGAACGCATCGGCTATCCGGTTATGATAAGAGCAGCTTTTGCTCTCGGTGGTCAGGGCAGTTCGCTCTGTTATAAAAAAGAGGAGCTTGAAGAAAAATTGCACCTGGCTTTATCCGGGCTCAGCCAGGTTCTGATTGAAGAGTATTTAGAAGGCTGGAAGGAGATTGAGTACGAAATTGTTCGCGATGAAGCCGATAACTGCTTAGCCATCTGCAACATGGAGAATCTTGACCCGATGGGTATCCACACCGGCGAAAGCGTGGTTGTAGCTCCATCGCAGACTCTGACCAACCAGGAATACCACAAGCTCCGGGAAATTGCCTTCAGAACAGTCAGGAAGTTAGGAATTATCGGCGAATGTAATATCCAATTTGCCCTCAATCCTGAAAACAGCGATTACCGAATCATTGAAGTTAACGCCAGGCTGTCGCGCTCCTCGGCCCTGGCTTCTAAAGCTACGGGCTACCCACTGGCTTTTATGGCCGCCAAATTGATGCTGGGGTACCGTCTTCCGGAGCTGAAAAACACCGTCACCAAAGCCACCACTGCCTGTTTTGAACCGGCTCTTGATTACATCACCGTCAAAATTCCCAGATGGGACCTCAAAAAATTCGCCCGGGTTTCCAAAAAGATCGGCTCGGAAATGAAGTCAGTGGGCGAAGTGATGGCCATCGGCCGAAGCTTTGAGGAAGCCCTGCAGAAAGCCATCCGCATGCTTCAAGTGGGGATGTACGGGTTTGTCGGTAACGAAAATTATTCTTTTAAAAATCTGGAAAAAGAGCTGGCACATCCGACAGATGAAAGGCTTTTCGGAATTGCTGAAGCCTTCAAAAAAGGCTGGACCGTGGAACGGGTGGCTTCGCTTACCAGAATCGACCCCTGGTTTTTGCATAAGATGAAAGGGCTGGTCGAGCTGGAAAAGGAAATCAGAAAATACACCTTAGACACTCTGCCCGCTCGTTTGCTGAGTGAGGCCAAAAGAAAAGGATTTTCCGACAAACAGATAGCCATCTTCACCGGCACCAGCGAATCGGAAATAAGGGAAAAAAGGAAAAGGCTAAAGCTTCGACCGTCAGTTAAACAGATAGATACCCTGGCCGCCGAGTACCCGGCCAAAACCAATTACCTCTATCTCACCTACAACGGACAGGAAGATGACGTTAAATTCCGGCTGGCTAAAAAGAAAATAATGGTGTTAGGCTCCGGACCGTATAGCATTGGCTCTTCAGTGGAATTTGACTGGTGCTGTGTGAATACTGTTCTGACGCTAAGAAAGCTCGGCTACCAGACCATTATGGTCAACTACAATCCGGAAACCGTCTCCACTGACTATGATATGTGCGACCGGCTTTATTTTGATGAGCTGAGCCTGGAGCGGGTTCTGGATATCTACGAAAAAGAAAAGCCGGCCGGGGTAATAATTTCTATGGGTGGACAGGTGCCGAATAACCTGGCTCTAAAACTGCACCAGGCCGGGGTGCGGGTGCTGGGAACCTCACCTGAGAGCATTGACCGGGCTGAAGATCGTCATAAATTCTCAAAGCTTCTGGATGAGCTTCGAATTGACCAGCCGCCGTGGAAAGAAGTTACCAATATTGAAGAAGCTAAGGAATTCTGCCGGCAGGTTGGCTATCCGGTAATAATTCGTCCTTCCTATGTGCTGAGCGGCGCAGCCATGAGTTTGGTTTTTGAAGAAAAATTTTTAGATCGCTACCTGAGGCGGGCTTCCTTGGTTTCGCCCGAACATCCAGTGGTCATTTCCAAATTCATCGTCGGGGCAAAGGAAATTGAGTTAGAAGCCGTGGCGGTAAAAGGTAAAGTGGTGGCTTCAGCCATCATTGAGCATATAGAAAACGCCGGCGTCCATTCCGGCGACGCCACCATGGTCGTCCCACCCCAAAAGCTTTATCTGGAAACGGTGCGCAAGATAAGAATAATCGGAGAAAAAATTGCCCGGGCTTTAAACATCACCGGACCATTTAACTTGCAGCTGCTGGCTAAGGATAACATGCTTAAAGTGATTGAGTGCAACCTGAGAGCCTCTCGTTCCCTGCCCTTTGTTTCCAAAGTTTCGCGAATTCCTTTCATTGAGCTGGCCGTAAAAGCTATGCTCGGACTACCAGTTACTAACAGCCGCTCCATTTTTGAATTGAACTATGTCGGTGTGAAAGCACCGCAGTTTTCTTTTTCCAGACTGAAGGGAGCTGATCCCTGTCTCGGGGTGGAGATGGCTTCTACGGGTGAAGTGGCATGCCTTGGAGATGATGTTCAAGAAGCTTTACTCAAAGCCATGCTGGCCTCAGGCTTTAAGCTCCCCCAAAAATCGATTCTTCTCAGTCTCGGCGGCGAGGAAAATAAGCAAAAATTTCTGGCCGCCGCCAGGGAGCTGGCCAGAACCGGTCTTCAGATTTACGCCACCGAAGGCACCTCCAGATTTTTAAAGCGCCATAAAATCGAAAACACCATGCTTTATAAAATTCACCAGCCTCATCAGCCCAACCTGAAAGATTACCTGATGGAAAAAAAGATTGATTTTCTGATTTCTATACCCCACACCGGAAAGCGAATTGAATTCGATTCCGACTACCGGATGCGGCGTCTGGCCGTGGACCTGGGAATTCCGGTCATCACCAACCTGCAACTGGCTGAAGCCTTTGTCTCAGCCCTGCTGGCCAAGAAGATTGACGACCTTAAAATCAAACCCTGGTCCGAATATGACTGATATCTAAAAAATAAGTTCCTCCCGCTACCTCCGTTACAAAGTTGTTACTCAGCGAACTGAGTGTCCAGTTTATGCTTTGTATTCTATTCTTCCCACATCTATAGTAATACCTCTTCGTAGTCACCAAATTACTGGAGAGCGATTATCATTTGCTTTGGCTCAACTTGGATACCATATCCTGACTAAAAAAATTGCTTGCAATTTATAAAAAAGTGGTTATTAATTATACTGTGAAGCAAGATAATTACCTCCCAGGGAATAATAATGTCAAGAAATATAGAAAAATATAAAAATATAGATAAAAGTTTAGGTCCTGTCAGTACCTTATTGATACAAAAATTAAGCAAGGCCGGAATGACTGTTTTTACCACTAAAGATGCCCTTAATCTTATTGATTTAGACGCCAGAAATCTCAATAAGATAATCTATACTTTGGTTGCCAAGGGCTGGATTAGAAGAATAGAAAAAGGAAAATATGTACTGGTGCCAATAGGTATTGATTCATCAGAACCATACACGGAAAATCACTACATAATAGCTTCAAAACTGGTAAATCCTTATTATATTGGATTCTGGAGCGCCCTTCATTTTTATGGCTATACGGAGCAATTGTTGAATACGATATTCATCGTCTCAACCAAGCGAAAAAATAATCTACTTCAGTCAGGAGTTAATTATAAATTTATTAAAATGAAGCCCAGAAGTTTTTTGGGGATGGCTGAAATAAAATTTGGCAAGATGAACGTCAATTTTTCTGATAAAGAAAAAACATTGGTTGATTGCCTTGCCCATCCAAAATATTGCGGGGGTATCCAGGAAATAATAAAAGGTCTATGGAAGGCAAAAGAAGAGATTAATTTTGAGAAAATTATAGATTACGCCCAGAAAATGGGAAATTCAGCTATCTTTAAAAGATTAGGATATCTTCTTGAGTGTCTGGAATTAAAGGATTACCTGGACATAGATTATCTAAAAAGGCAGGTCAAAAGTGGATATTCAGTGCTTGATCCCCTTATGCCAAGAAAAGGAAATTTCAATTCCGACTGGAATCTTCTAATTAATGTACCGAAAGAAGATCTAATATCATTTAAGAAAGCATAAATATGATCAATTATGAGGAAATTAAATCCATTGCACCAGAAAAAGGGGGTTTTGGATATTGTTATAGAAAAAGATAAGGTTTTATAGGAAAATATTTTTGTCGATTATAAATAATGTTTCTTCTAATTGAAGAGGTGGTGTGATGGCCAATAATAATAAAAAATATGTGGAACTCATCTGGGCCGATAAGTATGACCGGTTTGAAAAGGGAGAAAAGATGCCGATTGAAAGGCCCAACCTGCCATTTCAGGTGGTTGAGACGATAAATAAACCTAGGATTAAGGATTTAGAAAGCGGGCTTTTTGACCCGGAAAAAGTTTATCCCGAAACTGAATACCCGCCTAATTATCCAAAAGACTGGAAAAACCTTTTGATCTGGGGAGATAACAAGCTGGTGATGTCCTCTTTACTAAAGCAGGGCTGGGCTGGAAAGATAAACCTGATTTACATTGACCCCCCGTTCTTCACAGGCGCGGATTTCACTGTGAGGACAAAAATTGGTGATGAAGAGATAGAAAAAGAGCCTTCCATAATTGAAGAGCGTGCCTACAAAGACACCTGGAGCGGTGGAATTGCGTCTTATCTAAAATATATGTATGAGCGGTTGGTTTTGATGAGGGAATTACTGGCTGAAAACGGCTCAATTTATGTGCATCTTGACTGGCATGTAGGGCATTACGTAAAGCTGATGATGGATGAGATTTTTGGGTATGAGAATTTTAGGAACGAGGTAGTGTGGAGATATGGAAAAATCGCTTCTTCTACTAATAAATTTCTTTGTAACCATGATGTGCTTCTTTTTTATACAAAAACAGCAAATGCCATTTTTAATCCTCAGGTAACAAAACTTGATAAGCCAATAAAACGATTAGCCAGAACCGTAAAAGATGGCAGATTAGTAAATGTAAAGGATGAAAAGGGAAACTTGGTTTATGTTGAAAAGTGGGAAAAATTAATAGATGATGTTTGGGATGATATTCCAATTGTAATGCACGCTAATCCAGAATTCTTGGATTTTGGCACTCAAAAACCAGAATTGTTAATCAAAAGAATTATAGAAACTTCTTCCAACCCCGGCGACATCGTCGCTGACTTTTTCTGTGGCTCGGGCACAACTTTGGCAGTTGCAGAAAAACTTGGCAGGCGATGGATTGGCTGTGATTTATCCAAGTTTGCCATTCAGGTTACAAGGAAGAGATTATTGGATATCCATAATTCCAAGGATTTGATGGAGGATGCAAAATGAGAACGCTGAAGGAGATAAAAGAAATCCTGGCTTCACACAAAAACCAACTAATGGAGAAATACAAAATAAAGGAGATAAAAATATTCGGTTCTTATGTCAGAAATGAGCAGAAAAAAAGAAGCGATGTAGATATCCTTGTAGATTTTTATGAAGTTCCAGACCTTTTAAGGTTCATTGAGATTGAAAGGTATCTGGAAGAAGTACTGGGGATTAAGGTGGACCTAGTGCCAAAACCTGCATTGCGGACTGAATTACGAGAAATCATTTTGAGGGAGGCAGTGGAGATATGAAAAGAGATTACAAACTTTTTCTAAAAGATAAAAGATATTCTGGAGGCTATAGATAAGATTGAAAATTTTGTTGGTACAATGAGTTTTGATGAATTTATGAAAGATGAAAAGACCAAAAGTGCTGTAGTGAGAGAGATTGAAGTCATTGGAGAAGCAACAAAAAACATTCCAGAGTCAATAAGAAGTAAGAGCAAAGAGCTACCATGGAAAGACATGGCAAGAATGAGGGACAAAATTATTCATTCCTATTTTGGGATTTATTACGAAACTGTCTGGAAAGTCATCAAAGAGAGACTGCCGGAAATCAAGCCTTTAATCTCAAAATTACTTAAGGAACTGGAGGAAGGAGATGGCTGACAAAAAGTATGGCAAGCCAGCAAGACCGTTCGAACTGTGGAATATCGGCAACTACGAAACCGTTTACTGGCGAGAAAGACAGGATGAATACCTTGCCTTTATGCTCAAACTCTATCAGGCACAACCTTTAACTGGTTTCAGGTATATTCACGGCAGAAAAGGCGAAAGGGCTGTCCATATCGGACCTTTGAATGCTCCTGTTACAATGGAAGAGGTAGAGAAAGTAGTTGTTGAGTGCAGAGCTAATAATTTCAATAAAGCCGATGTGCTGGGCTGGGAATGGAGTTATGAAGTTAATGAACTTGCTAAAGCACTTGCGAAAAACAACGGTGTTGATTTAAGGTTAGTCCAGATACCATCTGTGAATGAGATAAAATCCTCACTTGTTGGATTTGATTTGCAGTTATTAAAGATTCCTGAGCAGGCAATTGAAAAAGAGCTATTGCCACACATAAAATTTGTTGAGGTTGCGTACTTAGAGATTGAAACAAAGGTAAATGGGAATGAGGTTGTTCTTAGAATCACAGATTTTCAGCTTCCGCCAACCACTGAACTTGCCGAGATTGCCAGCAAGGTGAAAGATTCTCGTGAGTTGATTGACTACTGGGCAATAGATTGGGATTACAGAGGAGACACATTCCATAACCAATGGCAGAGTTTTAGAACAAAGAAAAATCCAAGAGTGGATTACGAGGCAAGGCGTAAATACGAGGAAACAGGCGAGTATCAAATAATGGTTAAGGTTGTGGATGTGTTTGGGAATGATACGAATAAGATTGTGAAGGTGAGGGTGAGATGACCAAAAAACAAAAAGAAATTAGGTTATCATCCGAGGTTTTAAAAGCGTTACGCGAAACCTCCGGGTACAGTGTTGAAGAAATCGCTAAGAAACTTAATACAAGCAAAGAAAAAGTATCCTCTGTAGAAGAAGGAAAAACATCGTTTACTCTAACCCAGATTAAAAAACTTGCTGAAATATATAAGCGCCCCTTAGTAGCATTTTTTTCGTCTTCTATTCCCGAATTGCCCAAATCACCCGACTATAGAATCAATCGTGAGAAAAGATTAACACCCTATGTATATTTAGCAGAAAGGAGAGCACATTTTCTCTCAGAGAAAATAAAGGAGTTGAGCGGGAAAAAAACTCAAATCCCAACTTTCTCAGAGGAATTAAAAGCAGACGAACTGGCAAGAGAATTTAGAAAAACTTTAAGTATTGAACTTATAAAACATCGTAAATCTGATGAGATTTTAGCATATTACAAGAAAGTTTTAGAAGATGCACTCACCATACTCATTATAGAATACCCATTGAAAGCAGATGATGTGAGGGCATTCTCCATTTACTCAGAACTCTCATGTGTGGTTCTAAATGAAGAGGATAAGCCCTCAATAAAATTATTTTCCTTATTCCACGAGATTTGCCATCTAATTAGAAAAACTGGTGGTATATGTTCATTAGAACTTGAACAATCAGATCGGACCGAAGAATGGTATTGTAATAGTTTTGCGGCTGAATTTTTAGTCCCGTCTGAAGATTTGAGGGGGGAAGTTGAGAAGTATAAACCAGTTGATGAAGAAGCAATAAATCAACTTACCGAGCTTTATGGAGTAAGTAAACAAGTAATAATGATTCGTCTTTTACAGGAGAGATATATTGAAGAAAGAATGTATGAAGAGTTTAAGAGGAAGATGGTGGAAAGTGTAAGACAAGAGAAGAAATTTGGACGCAAGAATTGGGATAAGGTTTTTTTGAACCGAGTAGGAAACTTTGCTCTTCGAGAGATAAGAAACGCATACAACAAAGAAATTATTACTTTTTACGAGGCTTCAAGTATCACGGGTTTAAAAACGAAATATGCTGAGAAATTTATTACTGCGTGATGAAAATGGGAATACAGAAAAGACTATTTCCACGCTATTGCATCGATGCAAGTGCCTTGATAAATCTCACAAGATATCCGGGATATCCAAGAGATATATTTCCTGCAATATGGGAAAAATTAGAAAGTATGGTAAAAAAGGGTGAACTTATTTCGCCTATAGAAGTATATGAGGAAATCGAAGCAAGGGATGACCCAATATATCAGTGGTGCAAGCAGAATAGAAAAATGTTTAAAGACATTGATGATTGTCAAGCACAACAATTGCATCAAATTGAAAGAAAATACGACTCCACGTATTGGAAAAATCAGATGAATATCGCAGATGCTTCGGGTAAGCGAAAGCCTTGGGCGGATCCATGGGTGATAGCCTTGAGTATTTGTGAAGATGCAATTATCGTGACAGATGAAAAAAATGCTCCAAATCACATTCCGTATATTGTTCGTGCCATCCAGAGACAGTGTTTAAATTTAATAGATTTCTTTAAAGTAGTAGGTATAAAATATGAGGTAAGAAAATGAAACCCACTGAACTTTTACATCCTGAGCAAAGACGCCCAAGCAAAGCATATTTAGTCAATGAACTTCGCAAAGCAGTATATACATGGCGAGAACAAGGTTATCCAAATGTTACTCCTACAACAAAAAGGCTTTTACAGTACTGGTTTTATGAAGACCACATCGTAGATAAAGAGCCATTTGAATTCTGGTTCTGCCAGAGGGAAGCAATTGAAACCTTGATTTATGTCTATGAAGTAATGAAGAAGCGAAACTTCATAGATATGGCCAGAGATTTCGGCAGTGGACCAATTCAGGGATACGATCCATCTTACGACCAGTATCCACTTTATGCTTTCAAGATGGCCACCGGCTCGGGTAAAACCTTCGTTATGGCTTTGAGCATCACCTGGCAATATTTCAATCATAAACGGGAAAACAAGCAAGATTACACCTCAAAATTCCTGCTTATTGCTGGTGAAAAAAATGTTATATATGATCGCCTATTAAGAGATTTCAAAGATGGCAGGATATTCCGGGAGCTGCCACTTATTCCTCCTGAATGGGAAGAAGATTTTGACCTGAGAGTTATCCCTAAAGATGATCAGATCCATGTAATTCCCGATTCTGTCCTGTTTTTAACTAATATCCAGCAGCTGGAAGAAAGGAAAAACCGAAAAGAAGAGATTGAAAAATATGTCGATGAGATCATGGAATTACCTGAAGTTTATAACGTTTCAGACATTTATCAGGAAAATAGGATTAAAGAGGTCCTTACCACCTGTCCAAACATAATGATCATAAAAGATGAAGCTCATCACATCTACAGCTTTGAAAAGGCCTGGAAAAAAATACTTCTTGAGCTTAACAAAAACCTGGCTACACAACATGGTATGGGCATCAATATGGAGCTTGATTTTAGCGCTACCCCTAAGACTGAAAACGGAGCTCTGTTCCCTTGGATAATCGTCGATTTTTCGTTAAGAGAAGCAATTGAAATGAATATCGTAAAAAGGCCCTTGAAGGGGTTAGTCAAAGAGGCCAAAGAAATTGCCTCAAGAAAAACGGTTGAGCGATACAGGGCCTGGATTGATGCTGGTATTAGGAGGTGGCGAGAATATAAAGAAAAATTGAAGCCATTAGGGAAAAAACCTGTGCTCTTTTTCCAGTGCCCCGAAAACGAAGAAGCCGATGAAATATTTGCTTATTTGAATTCTACCATTCCCGATTTAAAAGGAAAGGTTTTACTTATACATACAGATAGTACCGGTGAAGTGAAAAAGGCCGATTTGCCTAAGGCCAGAGAGTTTGCCAGGACAATTGATGATCCTGACCCAGACAAAAACCCTTATGAAGCTGTGGTAAGCACCATGATGCTCAATGAAGGCTGGGACGTAAGAAATGTGAATGTAATCGTCGGCCTCCGCTCCTACACTTCAAAAAGAAAAGTTCTTCCTGAGCAGGTAATTGGCCGAGGGCTAAGAAAGATGTTCCCGGAAGAAGAGGCGAATATAGAAAAGTCGATAAATGTTCTGGAAGTCATAGGCCCACCAGGATTGATGGACATCCTTGAGGAACTAGAAGCCCAGGAAGGAATTAAATTCGCAGAATTTGATGTCAAAACGCCCTTAAATTTAACGACCATTTTTGTAGATGAAGATAAACTGGATAAGGATATTGAAATTCCTATTTTATCTCCAAGGATTTATATTAGAGAATTCCAAATAGATGAAGTAGATATAGATAGGCTACCTTCCCTGGGAATTGTCCTGGAAAACAAGGTTCTTGATATGGAGTACATCGCTGTTGATCTGATTAAAGGTGTAGAGGTTATTAAAAGAAAATGGGACCTGCCGGTTCCACAGGATTCCAAGAGTGTCATAGCTTATTATACCGACCAGATATTGAGGCAGTTAAAGATTCCTGGCGCCTTTGCCACCTTTTATCCCCTGGTCAAAAACTATGTAAGAGAAAAATTATTTACAGAAAAAGTTGACCTTGAGGACCCAAGAGTGCTTTTTAAATTAAGTTCGCCAGAGGTACAGGAAAAATTAATCAGCTTATTTGTTGATGTCTTTAAGGACATGACCTTTGTGGAAAGAGAACCAGAAAAGACTGATAAGATTAAGCTTTCTAATACAAGGCCTTTCGTCTGGCCTAAACTGGTCTATCCAGCCAATAAATCAATTTTTAATTATGTTCCTGCGGATAATAATTTCGAATCAGAATTTGCCAAGTTTTTGGACAGAGCTAAAGATGTAAAAGCATTCTCCAAAAATGTTCGCCAGATTGGATTCTTTATAGAATATCGAGATTCTGATGGCAATCTCAGACATTATTATCCAGATTTCATAGCCGTACTGGAAAGCGGAGAGTACTGGATAATTGAAACTAAGGGGCGTGAAGATACAGATGTCGAGCATAAGGATAAAAGGGCAATATTATGGTGCGAGGACGCCTCAAAATTGACAAAGGATAAATGGCAATATATCAGGATTAATCAGGAAGATTTCGAAAAGTACAGATTTAAAAGTATCAATGACATGATAGACGCTTTTAAGTAGCTTTTTGAATAGAATCCAATAAGCGGGTAAAACGCGAGCCTAAGTCCTTAAAAATATTCCGGCTGAAATGAATGTCGGAGATATCAAATTAATTCTATTTGTAGCCACCTCGATTTATGTACTTTTTACTTGGAAATTAGTTGCTGAAACTATGAAAAGAGGACAGACAGAGGCGATTAAATCCATTTTGGAATAAGGAGGGAATAATGGAAGCCAAAAACCTCAGCTGGAGTGATCCATTAATCGTGATGCTCTGGGTTTTTGGCTGGGCCGCTTATGTTTTAGTAAGTTGCATTTTTAACTTAGAACGTAAGATTCCCCGCTTATTTCTATTTACCCCATTTTTGTCTTAGAAAGGAAAGATAATAATTCTTAAGATTTTCAGCTTCCCGGGCAAATTCCTCTTTGTTTATCCCTTTCATCTGAGTAACTTCAACTTTAATCCGCCGCACTTCATCGCCTTCCTTCACCAACTTGATGTGCATGTAGAATTCAGCACCAAAACGGGGAACAAACTGTTTGGCGATAAGTTCTTCGGCGTTCGGAGGTGTGGTTCCCACGCTACCTGCAGCCGGATCATAATCATATTTAATGGTGATCACCCGACGCGATTTGCTGGTGCCAAGAGAAACCAGAAAGGGGAAATTATAAGGGTTGACCCTTTTCCCTTCCTCACACATCTGTTTGGCACTTTGAAGAGCCAGATCCCAGGCCCGGTCAAAAGACAATGCGGGCAAACTTTCTTCAATTTCGACCTTTTTCCCGGCACCTACTAAACAGGCAACCAAAAACAGAAAAATCGGGAAAACATAAAATGCCTTTCTTCCCATTCCTACCTCCTAACAAAAAATCTTTAGTTTATTTTAAAAATATGCCTTCATTGAAATCAAGACTGAAGCCCTCCTTCTGGTCTCTATCTTAATCTTGTTATAGAGAAGTAGGCTAGCTCCCTTCTCCGCACCCAACGAGCCAAAATAATTAATTAACCTTTGGTTAGCCCAAAAATCCAATCACTTATTCCCTCATAACATGCAAGGTATCATAGATATAAGAATAGCTAAATTTCTATTTCTTTTCTCCTTAATTCTTATTTAAACCTGGCAACCGCTCATTTCCGGAAAGAAAATTATTTTTTGCCAAAAATTCGATATAAAAGTTATAATCAAAGTGAATAAAAAAATACGGGGAAGGACAATGAAAATAAGATTGATGAGTATTCCGGTGGCAGACCAGGATAAGGCCCTTCAATTCTACACCGAAAAGCTGGGCTTCACACTAAAAAAGGACATCTCTTTAGGTGAGGCGCGCTGGTTAACCTTAGTCTCGCCTGAAGAACCAGAAGGTCCCGAGCTTCTGCTCGAACCCAACGCCGAATATCCAGCGATGAAAGCCCTTAAAGAAGCACTGGTCAAGGACGGAATTCCCATTGCCGCCTTTGCTGTGAACAACATCCACGAAGAGTTCAAACGGCTCAAGGAAAAAGGTGTTAGTTTTACCCTCGAGCCAACGGACTTTGGCACCGTTCTGGTGGCCATCTTTAATGACACTTGCGATAACCTGATCCAGATCTACCAGGAAAAGATCCCCTAAGCGCCAGGCGCTCAACAATTCATATCTTTACGCCGGCCAATCCACTCCAGGAAATAGGTAGAACCTATTTTTCTAAACTGCCATATCTATTTTATTCGGCGATAAATCAATCAAGAATTCAATGACCGGGCACAGGCTGGATTTTTTATTCGGTTTAATTAACTCATTTCAATCAATTTTGATTAGAAACTAAGAATAATCTGACCGTGAACATCTTCTGGCTTAAAATTATGTGCCTTTCAGGGGAAAATAAGACATGAAGGGAAACGATTAAATTTCGCCCGCGCTTTTTCCATATACTCTCCTTTACCAGGATACCATCTCTCAACCGGAAAGAATTTTCAGCTTGACTTGGCTCGAAAAATAAATATAAAGGAAGCAAAGGTTATTTCATGAGGGCAAAAAGAGACTTGCCGCCATCCCTGCCATTTTAGCGATTATTGTCTCCCCCGCAGGCCAAAGAAATAGCCTTTTTTTAAGGAAAGGAGTCGCCGATGACCGACCCTGCATCCAGGAAAAAGAAGGAAGGGGAAAAAGATTCAAAACCTGCCAGAATTTCGCGGAGAAAATTTCTATCTTACGCCGGAATACTCGGGGCCACACCGTTAGTTGGACAAATCCAGAATATTCAGAAAAAAATAATACCTCAGAAGCAGATCACCCTGCCGCAGACAGGGCTAATGGTGAAAGCTTTTAGACCTGATGACCTTCTGTACCTCGATTTTGAATTCATCAACCTGAAGCTGGTCAACCTGCCCAGGCCTCATTTAGTCAGAGAAAACCGCGGACAACCAGCTTATTTGATTGTTCACTTTCCGCCCCAGAGCATTGCTGAAGAGGCTTTCTACGAAGGCAACACGCCGGCTGAGTCAGAAACTCCCAAGCCGCTGCCAGTATTTAGCCGGATTTCCGGACCAACCCGCCTGAGCTTTTTAATCCCGGACGAAATTAACGAAATCCCTCTGACTTTAGAATCTCTTTTAGCCTGGCATCTGTACCAGCCAAGTCTTGTCCCGGTAGCCCTTCCACCTTCGGCACCAGGACAGACTGCCTCCCCTGTTCCGACGGTCACCAATAAGCCGGCCACGGCCACGAGGTCGTTAATCTCTTCCACCGGGCAGTCTACCCAGAATCTCTACCTCAAGCAAAGCCGGGCAGCCCAGACCCAGATCACTCAGGTTGCTAAAAATCTGCTCAAGCCGACTCCCCCCGGAAAAATCCACACAGCCATTGAGATGCCATACCGGCTAATTCTTTCTCCAAACCCCTATAACATCTGGTTGCATCCAGCCAGTCCAGTCTCAACCAGCGGTTGGACAGAACTCTGGCACACCCGGCTGGCCGTTCTCAATCAAGATGGATCATTGAACGAATCTGACCATCCGTATTTAACAGTACGGGCTGTCTGGTCGCCAGACGTTGACCTTAACGATCTGGTCGGACCAGATCCGGAGCATAAAACTCGGCCCCGGTTGAGTCTCGACCCCAACGACCGGCATCAAATCGTCCACCTCAGCAGCAACTTCACTCTGAGGAATCCGGACAAAACAGCTTACGAACCTCTGCCGATAAAAGTCAACCGCCTTATGCTCAGTCCGCTCGGAGCCTGGCTCGATTCCATCGGTAACTGGCCATCAGTCGGTTCCCTAAAAGTGGCAACCTGGCGTCACTTAGCTACTATGGGCCGCGACCACTACGTTAAAGTAGTCTACCGAGGGTATCTGCTGCCTTTTGGCCATCAGGCTGCCCTTATCAAAGTAACCGAAAGAAAATTTTATAAGGCCGAGGACGGTCAAAATATCGCTTACCTTTTTCAAAAAATGTACATCACTGTCCGCAACCCGGAAAAAACTTTTCCGGCTCCGTTCCAGCTTTACGACGGCCGGGAAGTGCCGTTCAAACTGGTCAAGATTACCACCCTCCAGACACCACCCCTTGACGACCCAGCAAGTACTCAGATTCTGCCAGATTCAGGCCAGCAGGCCTTCTGGCCAAAAGTCGGGGGAAAAGACTTTCAGTTCCATATAGCGGCTACAGATGTAGAAGATAACGAAGTTGAATTCAACATGCCGATGGTTTTTATCAACAATGATTTTGCCTTCAATCCGGCTAAGCTTAACCAGGTAATCGGCGTTTATAATTCTAAATCTTCTACACCCGTGGAAAAAAGAGAGCCTAATTTTATGGGCCAGACAGTAGCCTTTGCTCCAGAAAAGAAAAAAAGTGACACTTCATTTGAAGTTGAAGCCATAACCTGGAAACTAAAAGAAGCTGGACCTAACTCTAACCCGAAGGCCTTCGAAGTCAACGACCAGCCTATGTGCTTCCCCGCCCTGGAAGAAGCTACAGTCGCCATCCCGGCTCTTAAAAACTTGGTTGGCTTTGACAGCACAGTGGTCAGATATCCGGATGTTTATATCCAAAACGCTTTTAGCCCCGCCGGCAACAAAGGTGAACTCTTTTTACAGGTTATGAATCCGCCGAAGCTGGATTTTGCCGCCGGTGGAAAAGCCGAGAAATCAGGCGGCATTGCTACCCCCAGCTTTTCCATAGTCGGTGTTTCCAGAATCCTGGGACCGGTGGGTGCTGGGCTCCAATCTTCTTCAGCTGAACCAGCCCCAGGCGGCAGTTCAGGTCCTCTGGCTGATCCAGCAGAAGATGTTTTGAAAGAAGCACTCGATGAAATCATCAATGGAAAATTCGACCCAAAAAAATTCTTCACTGACCAGGCTAAAATTCTCGGCGGTATTCTCCTTCAGGATGTAATTGATGAAGTCAATGATTTTACCAGCCCGGATAATACCGGTAAGGCCTTGAACATTAAGACCGAACAGGTTTATGAAAGTGACGGAAAGACGCCGGCTGGAGTTAAGACTCTGCTTAAATGGACACCTGGAGTCCATGACGTTCTGATTTTCATCGCTGACAGAGATGGAACCAAATCTGCACTTACTCTTGATGTGGAAACTGTGGCTTACTTTAACGGGAAAGACCCAACTTACAGGGTAAAAGGAGAATTGACAGATTTTACCCTGGACATGATTAAGGGGCTTACGACCTTTATCCTGGTTAAATTCAATAAATTTACCTTCACCGCCGAAAAAGGCAAAAAAACCGACGTTGACCCGAAAATTGCCTCCATCGACTTCCAGGGTCCGCTTAAATTTATTAAAGAGCTGCTGGATAAAATTCCGCTTCCGGGAAGTTCCAGCGACGGAGAAGGCGGCTTTGGCGGAAAGCCTGTTGTCAAAGTTGATGCAGCTGGAGCCAGGCTCGGCTACGCTCTTTCTATCCCGGACGTAGCTTTCGGTGTCTTCACCCTGCAGAACCTGAAGTTTACCGGCGAAATTTACTTGCCTTTTACCGGAGACCCGGTCTCTTTGAGATTCGCTTTCAACGAAAAGAACAATCCTTTCCTGGTGACCGTGGCTATGTTCGGCGGCGGCGGTTACTTTGCTATTGTGCTGCAGCCTAACGGAATAAAGCTGATCGAAGGCGCTCTGGAGTTTGGTGGAAGTTTCGCCATGAATCTTGGAGTAGCCAGCGGTGGGGTCACCCTAATGGCCGGAATCTACTTCAAGTACGAAGACGACGCTATTACTATCACCGGTTATGTCCGCTGCACCGGTGAGCTTGACGTTATGGGTTTAATCAGCATCTCGGCTGAATTTTATCTGGCTCTGACCTATGAAGAAGCCAGAAACCGGGTCTGGGGCCAGGCCTCTCTTACTGTCAAAATAAAAATAATCTTTTTCAGCACCAAAGTCACGCTTAAAGTGGAAAGAGAATTTGGCCATTCGCCAGCGCCGCTGTTCTGTGATTTGATGGAAGAGAAGGACTGGCTGGCTTACTGTGAAGCCTTTGCCTGAAAGGGAGGACTAAAATGGCTAAATCAACCGTAATGTGGACCTTCTTACCGAATGGAATAAAGGACGGCAAACTTCTTTTTTCGACCGCTGTTTCCATCCGCCTGGAAGATGAAAAAGGCGGCAAGACTCCCAGTCTGAGCCTTTTTCCAGAAATACTAAACTGGCCCGAAACAGTCAAAGCTATAAACTTCGGTGTCTTATACGATAAAAGAAAATCTGCTACCCCGCTTGAAGTCAAAAGAATTTCTCCCGACCCAGAGCTGGAGCTTTGGCAGGCTATATTCAAGCCAGAATCCCCTGTTTTCAACTTCAAGATGGCCGACCTCAGCAAGAACCTGGTGGTTTCTTACCCGGTAAGAAACGTCCTGACTTTTGTCGCTGCCCAGTACCTCAATGTCGCGGCCGAATCGCCAGAAGAGCCGCCGCCGATTGAAAAAGTGTTTCACTCGGATGGATTGGCTCAGATTCGTCTGAAACCAATTACCGATTTGCGCTTTGCCCGAACCGTCCAGCTGCGAACAACCCAGCAGGTAATGGCGCAAGCCGTAAGACGCGAGGCAGAAAGCCAGAAAATCAAGGTCGTGCAGGTATCTCCCCTTCCTCAGCCACCTAAGGATTTTTTCCTGCTGAGAGATTTTTATAAACCAAAGAACAAGATAACCATAGACCCAAAAACTAAGCAGCCAATAATAAAAAGAGTGCCCATTACCAGGCCGGAAATTGATTTTCACCAGGCCCTGGCTTTCTTGACCAATTATCCAGCTCTGATGAGGCTTCTGGGCCTGGCCTTAGACTTTGAGATGGAAATTCCAGCTGATTTTCCGGCAAGCGGCTGGATAAAACTCGTCCCAGAAGGCCGGTACGACGAAACCCCACGGACGGCCTACAATTACGACCCAGCTCGCGGGGTGTTTGAAGCAGCAGCAAGCAAGCGCCCAGCCGAAGTGGTTAATGGTTTTCTGAACTTAGCTGATGAAGAACAATACGATATCATCCAGCTTGATGTGGATTCAGTGGCTCTTAAAACCGCCGAGCTGGCTGATACAGCCGAAACTAAGGAAAAAGCCGAGCTTCCGGCTTTACGCTCGAGCGGCCTTGGTGTTATCAAAAACGAGCAGGCTAAGAGCATCGCCGAAATTCTGGTTCGGGCTGTTGAACTCAATAATGACCTTACCAGAAAAAAAGAGATAACTCTCTATGCTGAAGATCTTGTCCAGGGCTACCGAGTTGACGTCTGGGACGAGAAGTCAAATAAGTGGCATTCTCTCTGCCAGCGAATCGGAACTTACAGGTTCGTTCGTCTGGATAAAGAAATAACTCTGGAAGACGAAGGATTTATTTCACCAGCTGTTACCCAATCAGCTGATGAATCATCGGACGACATTTTTGCCCATGAAGCTCTTTTCCACTGGGACGGCTGGAGCCTGGTGGCTCAAAGACCTGGAAAGACTATCGACCCTGACGACAATCCTCAGACTATCGAGAACAAAGCCATCGGCGACTTCCTTCTGGAAACGAGTTTTAAGCCAAAGCCGGGGTCTCTGCCAAGGCTGCGATACGGGGTGGGTTACAGGCTCAGAGCCAGAGCTGTGGACTTAGCTGGAAACAGCCCGCCACTGGAAAATCAGGATGACAGCCAGGAAATTCCACCGCCGTCTAAGCCGGCGTTTACTTTCTCCCGTTTTGACCCGGTTCCTTCACCAGTCATCATTCCCCGAGAGTCAATGAAAGCCGGAGAGACTGTCGATCATTTAGTTATTAAAAGTTTTAACGACTCCATTGATAAAGATACAGTACCCACTGATCAGGTATCTGACCGCCATTTAGCCCCGCCCAAGATTTCTCAGTTTGATGTCGAACTTCATGGGATGTTTGACAGCCCTGCTGGCTTGAGACCTGAAGTCTACTCTCTAATCTGTCAAAAAGACCAGGGACAGTTTAAGGAGCTTGAACCAGGTGAGCAAATTGAGCTTCCCTATTTTCCGGATCCGTGGGCTCGTGGGGCTTGCGTCCGGGGTCTGCCCTATGGAGCTCCTGACCCGATGCTGATTGAGTTTTCCGGCGACTGGCCAGACTTCCGGCCTTTTAGAATCAGGCTGGAAGAAGGCAGTCAGCCGGCCCGCTGGGACGGGACCCTGCGAGTCCTGACCGTTTACCTGAAAAAGGGAGAATCGGTTACTCTGCGAATCAGCTGTTATTTCCCGGAAAGATTTCTGCCAATTCAAGGGCTTTATCGCTGGCTGGAAAAGCCGGAAAGAATCCTTCCCCAGAAAGTTCTTCAACCACCCCGTGGTCTGCCCGAAGGTCAGGTTCAGGTTTTGAAGACGCTTCAACCGCCGAAAATCAATCTGACCGCCCTTCGCACCATCTCTCTTCAAGGAAGAAACTGGCTGATGACTCCATTCAGGGAAATAACCCTGATTCATGCCACTGTCCAGCCTGTCGGCCGGCCACTCAACAAATTCCTGGAAACTGAGAAGAGCCTTGGCCAGACCTCAGCCATTCTTTTCGGCGAATATGAAATCCACGGTCACAGCACCTCCAAAGCTGAACTTATAGCTGATTGGAAAGAGCCGGTAGATTACTTAAACGAACCAGGTCCCCGGGTGATCGATGGAAAAGCTCTGGCCCTGGAAGTTAAAATAACCCCGGATATGAAAACTCTGACTCTAACCCCAAAACCCGGTGCTGAAAAGCCACAGCCTGGAACTGTAAAAACACAGATCATGCAAACCGCTACTGCCCTGGCTGCTGCACCCACGACTCCAGTCTACAGGCACGAATTTGGTGATACCAAATTCAGGAAAGTTAATTACCGCCTGGTCACTACCACCAGGTACCAGGAGCAATTCCCTTCAAACGAACTTCCTGAAGAAACCGGCTACACCAGAACCAGCGAGCCAGTGCAAGTGAAGGTATTAAACTCAGCGCCACCGGCCATGCCCAAGATTGTTTATGTAATTCCTTCCTTCAAGTGGGAAAGAAGCAAGAAAGGAAACCAGATTTCCAGCGTCAGGAAAAGCGGTCTCCGGGTCTATTTAGAAAGGCCCTGGTACTCGTCTGGTGAGGGCGAGCTGCTGGCGGTGATCTTGCCGCCGGGTTTAACCATTACCCCGAAAAAAGCTGCCCTCGTCAGCCAGCCCAGTGCCACTGCCCGTCCATCCATCCAGGCTGAGACTGCTCCAAAAATTCAAGCTCGACCCCAGATTTCCAGACAAGTAGTCCCTTCTGGTTTATCGGTCAAAGTTCCGCCAGTGGCAGAAAAATACAAGCCTTACGTAACGCTTTGGGGTGCTGACCCCATCTGGAGATCCGGTCAAATAGCTCCACCCGAATATCCTCTACCCGAAGCCTTCCCTTCAGCCGTGGAAGTTATGGGAGAGCTGCCGCTTCTGGAAATGCCTGAAGAAAAGAAATTCATCGCCGTTGGACATCAGGTTGAGTATGATGAAGAGCGCCGTCTGTGGTACTGCGACTTAGAGCTGGATTCCGGCCAATCTTACTTCCCCTTCATCCGTCTGGCCCTGGCCAGGTTTCAGCCAGATTCAGTGCCTGGTGCCCATCTTTCTAAGGTTGTTGTGGCCAACTTTGCCCAGATCTTGCCCGAAAGAAGCCTCGCCGTCAATTTCAACCCCTCCAATCTAAGTGAGATTAGCTTTACTCTAAGCGGGGTAAGCTACATTCAGGGATATGCAGGAAGCGGTCCTGGAATAGTGGAAGTCGCTCTGGAGAAAAAGAACCCTCTCTTACCGGAAGAGCTGGGCTGGGAGCCTGTGCCCAACGCTTCTGTGACCCTGACCCCGCAGAGAGCCAGGGCCGGAGAAGTCGGCACCTTTATCTGGAAGGGAGCCCTAAAAATGCCCAAAGGAATTCAGGTCAAAGATTATCGCCTGGCAGTTCGGGAGTATGAACTTTTTGATACCGACGAAATAGATAAAACAGCTCAAGCTGTGGCCGCTACTCCCAAAAAGTACAAACGCTTAGTCTACGCCGAAACCATAAAGCTTCTGGACCTGTAGAGACCGGACTGTTGACAGGAGTGGAATAAGGAAGGGAAGAAAAAAAATAGCCAGCTCCCAGGTCATTGCCCTTTTCTGGCTGACGGCTGTCTTTTCTAAGAGATACCTGGCTGCCGGGTTAAAATTTTTTATTCTGGCGGGCGTTTTAATTTCCTCAGAAGCAGGCAATCGAGGCACGGTATTCAATATTCCATTTACTTGATTGCAAAAAAAGCGACCGAAATTAAACATTCTGACCAAAAACTGGGTGCTGTGCGCAAGCCATGATTAACTAAAGTAAACCTGCCTGACCCTGACGGACGCCGCCCGGTGGTCGACAATGGGCCGATAATACTGGGGAAGCTCTAAGGAATGAATCTTGCGGCAGCTGGCTTTCTTTAATTCCGGAAGGTATTTTTTTAGGTAGCGACATTGCGGGTCAAACTTTTGCGCTTGAAGCACCGGGTTGAACATCCGGAAAGGTCGGGAGTCGGCGCCGACCGAGGCTGACCACTGCCAGTTGCCGACATTGACCACTTCATCATAGTCAAGAAGATATTTTTTAAAAAGGCGTTCACCCACTCTCCAGTCAATGAGCAGGTCTTTGGTAAGGAAGGAAGCCACTATAAGTCTGGCCCGGTTGTGCATCCAGCCTTCTTTTTTAAGTTGGCGGATGGCCGCATCAATCACCGGATATCCTGTCCTGGCTTCTTCCACTGCCTGAATGTCTTCCTCGCGGTTAAGCCATTTTAAACCGCAGCGTTTCTCCTGAAATTCTAAATCCCTGGTCCATGGAAAATGGTATTTCAGATGATACCAGAATTCCCGCCAGGCCAGCTCTTTAATAAACTGATCTTCAGCTCTCAGCTGCTCTTTAGCCCGGGCCAGAACTTGTCTGACAGATACTAAGCCAAACCTGAGAGCCACCGACAGTCGGCTTGTGCCATCAAGGTCCAACCTGTTCCGCAGTGAATCATACTTCCCAAAATCATACTTCCGGAGCCTTTTCTCAGCATAATCAGAGCTCCAGTGATGGTTAGCCTGGTAGGAGACAAGCTTCAGGGTTTCTTCGAGAGAGGGCCAATTCAGGGTCGGAGTGTTTATCCAAGAAGGTCCAGGCTTTTTAGAAACATCTTCTGATTCAAGGGCCTTTTGCCATAACTTGAAAAATGCTCTGAAAACTTTTCGAGGTTCAACCTTTTCCGGCTTCACCAGAAGGCTATCGTTAAAGCTCCGGAAATCTGCCCGATACTTCCGGCTAAGGGATTCAACCTTAGCCTGAGTCTCTTCGCCGGACCAGGAATAACTCTGGTTGGTGAAGATGGCTTCTGGCTTCAGTTCAGCCAGCAACTTAGGAAAAATTTTATCAGGCTGTCCATAGAAGCAATAAAGACGGCTTCCTTTTTCCTGAAGCTGACTGTTGAGACGCTGAAGACAATCAACCAGAAAGCCAATTCTTGAAGCGGTTCCTCCCAGCTCAGCTAAAAGGTTTTGGTCGAAGATAAAAATAGGAATTAATTGGCGCGCCTGCTGGCAGGCCTCAGAAAACCCGACGTTGTCTTCAAGCCTTAAATCTCTTTTGAACCAGTAGATTATGCGCAATTTGGTCCGCTGCTAACTACCAAGAGCGCCCAATTCTGCCGTTCACCGGTGAATGATATTTTTAACAATAATAAACGGACTGAAATTGTACCGAAAACCATCCCACACGCAGGACCGATCTGCATCAAAATCCAGTGTTACTTTGACCGCACCCTGATTAGTAATGGTAAACTGGCATGGAATTGTCACTGTCACTGGTGGATTGATGTCGATAGTAAAGGTCCTTTCCATTGCCACTATTTCCACCTTTGAAATAACCAGTTTGATTCCAGAATAAGTGCCCGGTGGAAGTTCCAGAGCAGCTAACTTTTCTTCCCGTCCTCTTAGAGGAATAAGGTCAATCACTTTGGGTTCCGTAAGGATGTTGTCTGTCCAGGTCTGACGGTCTTCACTTCTCAGGTAAATAGCATCTAAGGTCACATAGACATGCTGGATGTTATAAGCCGGGGCGTCAGTTAAATAAAGCTCAAAATTGGCCGAAGATTTCGGAGAACAGCTCAACTGAAGAAGCAAAAACGAGATCGCAATAATCAGATAGACTTTTTTCATTTCCGGCCTCCCTTTCATAACATTAATATACTTAAAAAACTGATATTTTTAAAGTCAACCCTGATAAGCTGTAATGAGCTGTCAGGTTGTCTCATTTTTTCTTTCGACCATAGGTCAATAAGTTACCTGCCGCCCGCTCTCTCCACAAATTTTTTGACCTTTTCCAGAGAAGTATGAACGCTTCTTTTATAAAGCCAGTTCCTGATAAAATCAGGCACCGGGAAAGCCAGCCTAACATAACTTCCATACCGGGCAATAGTTTTATCACCGGCGGGATAAAGCCTCCAGAAGCCAAACAATTCCCTCAAATCATTATGAACAGAAGAGTCGAGCTCCCACCAGAAATAATATTTTTCTGGGACAAAATGATGAACAACAATATATCTTACTTTATGACCCATTATTTTTACCATAAATTCCATTCGATTATGGTCGGCAGCCTGTTCAATCGTTTTAAGCTCTTCAATCTCTTCCAGATATTCAATCTGCCGTTCGGTGGCTGAAAGGACTGCCCAGGCTTTTTCAACCGGAACTCTAAGCGTCAAGGCGGCCGAGACAATGGTCTGGCCTTCAGGTGCTCCTTCGTCAGAAAAAATTATGACCACTTCCTCGGAAAACAGCCTTTTCTTCTGTTCCTCGGTCAGCCCTTTCAGACCGTCCGGACCAAAGTCAGGAATTGTCCAGGGCGGTTTATCCTCTGAATAAGTCTGGTCTAAATTAATTTCAAGACTTAAGCTAAAGCCAGATTCAAGATGAGAACTGGCAAAAAGAAAACCGGTTAGAAGACCTCCGGCCAAAAAGGAAGATAAAAAAAGAAAATTCATCCTGTACGACATTTCAAATAGTTTTAGAAAATTTTAACACACAAATTGCTCGAGAGAAAAACCAACAAAATGATAAAAACCTCAGTAGACAAGAAGGCCTGATATAAATTAAAACTGCAAAATATTTTTATGAACAAATCTTAAAGATTCATGAGAAAGAAAGATGAAGAAGATTGAGGTCAGCCTCCTGATGGTTTTCTTTTTTGCGACTATCAATGCTCTGCCTCAACCTCAAGGTAAAAAATGGAAGCCTGATTTGTGCCTTGCTGGCTGGCTTTTGGCCTTTAATTAGTCGAGTCGGCTTATTGACCAAAAGGGCCAATTGTGCTTAAAATATCTTGAGCCGCCGGGGTGGCGGAATTGGTAGACGCAAGGGACTTAAAATCCCTCGGGGTGTAAACTCCGTGCCGGTTCGAGTCCGGCCCTCGGCACTCCTTTTATTACACCTTTTAAAAGTCAGCAAGATTGACTAATCCATTTATTCATCTATACTGAAGTTTAAATAATGGAAATTATCAGGGTTCATAATCTGGTTAAAAAATACGACGGTCTAACGGCCGTTGATCACATCAGCTTTTCTGTTAAAAGAGGAGAAATCTTCGGATTTCTTGGTCCCAATGGAGCTGGAAAGACAACAACCATCAACATTCTTTCCACCCTTCTCCAACCAACAGAAGGAGAAGTTTATGTCAACGGCTTCAATGTTATAACTCAAAAAAATAAAGTCAGAAAATCAATCGGCCTGGTCTTTCAGGATCCATCTCTCGATGACCGGTTGACAGCTGAAGAAAACCTTTATTTCCACGCCAGACTTTATCACGTGCCTCACGATGAATACCAAAAAAGAAAGGAAGAAGTCTTACGACTGGTAGAACTCTGGGATAGAAGGAAGGACCTGGTTAAAACCTTTTCCGGAGGAATGAAAAGACGACTGGAAATAGCCCGGGGACTAATTCACCATCCGGCAATTCTGTTTCTTGATGAGCCAACTCTTGGTCTTGACCCACAAACCCGGTCTCACCTATGGAGTTACATTCTGAAGCTGAAAGAAGAAAAACAGATGACCATTTTCATGACCACCCACTACATGAATGAAGCTGAATACTGCGATCGTCTGATTATCATCGATTACGGAAAAATTGTAGCTTTTGATACACCGACCAACCTGAAAAAAGCCGTCGGCGGGGATATTATCATCATGGAAAGCCCCGAACCACAAAAATTAAAATCGGAACTCAAGCAAAAATATTCTCTGGAAGCAAAAGAAGAGAACGGAGGAATTACCATCGAAATTAGCAATGGAAAAACATTTCTACCCCGTTTATTTGACGAACTGGAAACGAAAGTAACTTCTGTTTCTTTAAGGGAGCCAACTCTTGATGACGTTTTTCTGCATCTCACCGGTCGCAAAATAAGAGATGAAGAAGCTTCACCTCTGGATCGCCTGCGCCAGCATCATTTTCGCCGCCATCGATAAACCACAGGAGATATGTAAAATGGAATTCAGGAGAACCGTTGAGGCTGCCGCAGCTATCTGGCAGAGAGAATTTATTCGATACTGGCGGGATAAGACCAGAATCATCTCAACGATAATTCAACCCCTTATGTTTCTTATAATTTTCGGGACAGGACTAAGAAGCACTTTGGCCAGAGGTAATTTTGGGCTCGATTTTGTTCAGTTCATGTTCCCGGGCATAATTGCCATGAGTATCATGAACGTTTCCTTTTTTTCCACCATTTCAACCGTTTGGAACCGTGAATTCGGATTTTTGAAAGAGATTTTAGTTGCTCCAATTTCCCGGATATCTATAACCCTGGGAAAAATTTTTGGAGCGGTAACCATTGCCTCTATTCAGGGTTTTCTCCTACTCATTTTGGCTCCGCTTTTGAAAATAAAGCTTCATCCACTTAATTTTCCTTATCTCCTGCTGTTCATGATTCTGGTAGCTTTTTCCCTGGCCAGCTTAGGGCTGCTGATTGCCAGCCTGATGAAAACAACTGAAAGCTTCGGCCTGATGATGCAGCTTTTAATTTTTCCCATGTTTTTCATCTCTGGAGCGTTCTTCCCTTTAACCAGCGTGCCGTGGTGGATGAGGTTGCTAGCTGCAATCAATCCCCTGAGTTACGGTGTCGATGCCCTGCGCCAGATACTTTTGCGCTATCAAACTTCAGGAGAAGCCTTAAAGTCAGTTTCTCTTCACCCGCTGGCGGTTAATGCTTTATTCCTCCTCATATTTTCAACAATAATAGTTATGATGGGTGCTATTGCTTTCAATAAGAAAAATTGACCGGATTTAATTAAAATTTTTTGCTGAAAATAATTTTCGAAATTAAAATAAGATTAAAAAAGTAGATAATAAAAGGGGAACAAAGTGGAATTAAAAGATATTGAAAAGATGACTGATGAAGAGCTGCGGGAATATACCAAAAAAATCTATGATCAGCTTGATAAAATCCCCCTCCTTAATCGTCCAGCCTGTGCCGGCTGTCTGGTAAAATCCTGTCCCTACCGTAAGATGAAAGTAAATGATGAGTCTGAGACTACAGAAAATGAAGATTAAGCATCTTTAAGCTCTTATGTTCTCCATTTCTCTGCCTGCTCCAGGCTTAGCCATATGATATTAATTAACCAGATTCATCTTCAACCCCAGGTCAAACTGATTAAAAAGGAAATAAAGGCAAAAGCTGGCCAATTAGCTTTGAGCAACTTTTTTAGTTTCAGCCAGTCCGGATGTCGAAATGACCAAAGAACTGAAATTTTCTGATTAGATCATCGGATGATTGGGTGAAGAGCAGATTTTTTAGGTTTCATTGATTTTCATTTCCCAGGTGAGTTCCAGAGCCTTTTTGTAAGTGGCGCTTACGCCGCAGTATTTATCCTGGGAAAGTTCAATGGCGTGTTTCAGTTTATCCGGAGGAAGGTTTTTACCAGTAAATTCATATATGATATGCATTCTGCAAAATTGCTTAGGATGTTCGGTGGTTAAATCACCTTCAACTATTAGTCTAAATTTTTCCACCGGAACTTTCATCTTCTGCAGAATGGAAATGACGTCCATACTGGTGCAACCGGCCAGAGATACCAGCATCAGCGGTTTGGGCCGCGGTCCGCGATCTTTTCCTCCAACATTTTCCTCAGCGTCCATTATTATTTTGTGACCATTAACCTCAGCCTCAAAAGCCAATCCATCAAGCCAATCAGCCGCAATGCTTACCTTATCAGCCATTTTATTTTTCCTCCCGAATATCTTTAATTTATTATACCTTTTTTAAATGAACTGATGCTATTTAAACTGACCTTTACAGGCTTTAAATTTTTCCTCAATTCCCCGTGGCTTTATTTCAAGCACAGTCTAATTGACTGTTCCCCGGCCACAGATTTCTCTCAGCCAAATTTGGTTTGCCCAATAGATTCTTCAATGAAAATGGTGGTGACTCTGATGGCAGCTTTTGGTCAGGCTTTCAAGCTTATTTTCTTTATAGGCAGTAATTACTTCTTTGACAGTATTGCCCTCAGCTCTTAAAACCATCACTCCTGCCTCAGCCATAGTCTCGAGGCCGCGAGGACCCATACCACAGACGATAAGAATATCAGGCTTTTCTTTAAGAATGTTATCGTGGGCATGACCTCGACCGCCAAAGTGTTCATCATAATTAGAGATGGTCTTCAGACTGGAAACTTCTCCAGTCTCATCCAATTCCACTATTACAAAATAAGGCGCCCGGCCGAAATGATCGGACAAGCGCGCTCCCAAACCATTTTTGTCTTCTATTGGGACAACAATCTTTTTAGCCATAATAAAACCTTACTCCTCAATCCTGGTTAATTGGTTGGGGGGGAGATTACTCTCCCCCTTTGGACATGGCCACAGATTCATATTTGAGATTCCTTAGGCTCTTCCTTAAACTGCTTTTCGAGCTCGGCTATTCTTCTTTCCAGTTCCTCTTTTTCTGCTTTCAAAGCCTCCAGTTCTTCTTTTAATTCATCACGGGTTGGAGCTGAACCCACCGCACCGCCCCAGCGATAAAGGTCCCGGGCATGAACAATCCTTCCGCTGGCATCCTGATAGAAAGCATGTGGACCCCAACCACAGCGGCAGGGGCCGATGTATCTGTAGCCAGCCGATGCCGACCCACTGGCTGGCCAGTGCCACCAGCCCCGACCATAACCGAACCAACCTCGACCGTATCCGTACATTTTTATCACCTCCTCAATTAATATATTATGAGCATATGTTCATAATGTCAAGAGGTTCCCTAAGGATTTTTTAAAATTGAGGTGGGTATGAAAAATAATCAGAAACCAACCCAGGGTATCACTACGTTAGGATTGGAGGTTATTAAGAATTAATAAGACTGTTCAGACAGCCATTTCTTTCTGACATTTCGCAGGCTTATAACAAAAAGTCCGAAGCAGAAAATGGTCAGGACGGAAAAATCAAGAGCATAAGGCAGCTCCTTTCCGCCATTGATGGCTCCATGGAGAATCTCAGCTCCATAAGTCAAGGGTAAGACATAAGATGGTGGCTTGAGAAAGATTGGAAGATTGGCCACCGGGAAAAAGCCTGAAGAGAAAAACCATCGGAAACCGAGCTTGAAGAATCCTCTATGTTAATAGTATATTAGCTAAGATTAAATCAACTGAGATAAGAAATGATTAAACCTGACATATTCACAAGGAGGTTCGGGGTGAAATTCACCAGAAAAATATTATCGGCCTTTGTTTTATTTCTCCTGGGGCTGGTCCTGTTTTCAGGAGCTGCGGATAATACCTGCTCTTCCCCTTCCCAACTCAACTGCTACACCATCCTGGTCGGTAAAAAGGCCAGTGCTGATGGCTCGGTGATGGTAGCTCATAACGAAGATGATTATGGAGATATTATCGTCAATGTGCGGAAAATAGCGCCGCATAACTACGGTCAGACAGTTAAGATAAATCTGGGAAATGGGGCCATCTATGAAACCGACGGCCACACCAACGGCTTTCTCTGGATAGAAGCTACCGGTCAGGAATTTGCCGATAGCTTTATTAATGAATACGGAGTGGTCATCACTTCCGACAGCTGTCCCTCCCGCGAAACGAGAGAAGACCTGACTGACGGCGGAATCAGCTATATGCTGAGAAGAATTGTGGCCGAGAAAGCAAAATCGGCCCGGCAGGCCGTGAAGCTCGTCGGAGAACTGGTGGAAAAGTATGGCTATCGCAGCTCAGGCCGCACCTATTCCATCGCTGACAAAAACGAAGCCTGGATGGTAGCGGTCATCAGGGGTCGGCATTGGTTTGCCCAGAGAGTTCCTGACGACGAAGTGGCGGTCATTCCCAATTTTTACACCATCAGACAGATCCGCCTGGATGACCCTGATAATTTTATGGGCAGCCCGGACATCATCGAATACGCCAAAAATAACGGCTGGTACGATGAAACCAGGGATGGGTCCTTTGACTTTAAAAAAGCTTTTGCTCGACCTTCCAGCCGTGAGCCGGTTTTTGACGGAAACACTCTGCGGATGTGGCGCGGGCTTGCCATCCTGGGCGGTAAAGAATGGGAAATAAACGGAGATTATCCCTTCTCTTTTAAGCCAGCCAGGAAAGTCACTCCGGAAATGCTGATGGCTCTGCTGCGCGACCACTACGAAGGAACTGAATACGACGCTACCGACGGCTACAAGAACGGCAGCCCCAACAGGACCAAATTCCGTACCATCTGCACTTCCTCCACCATCAATTCTTTCGTGGCCTGTCTGAACGACAAAAAACCCAAACCAATCTCCATCCTTGTCTGGCTAGCTTTTGGCAAGCCTGACACTACCATCTATCTGCCGATCTACTACAGAGTGGAAGCTCTACCAGAAGGCGCTGGATATGGCCCCACCACCCATGATTACGAATTTTTCTATAAACAGCACTTTGAACCAACCGAAATAACTGCGGCCAAAGACAGGCTTTTAAGCACCGTCGTACGTCAGTTCGAAAATCTGGTAGAAGCCAATTATGGTCAGATGATCGAGGTGGTTAAAAAAGAACTGCAGCCTGTGGAGAAAGAGTATCTTGAAGGCTATAAAATTTTTGAATCGAAATTCGCCGCACTCTATGCCCGGGACAAAAAATCTTCTCAGAAAATCCTGAACGATTACGTAAGCGGAGTTTTTACCCGAG
Source organism: Candidatus Aminicenantota bacterium (assembly GCA_014360015.1). Lineage (GTDB taxonomy): Bacteria > Acidobacteriota > Aminicenantia > Aminicenantales > Saccharicenantaceae > Saccharicenans. The sequence goes on from JACIYJ010000003.1 coordinate 125,928, forward strand.
TACAGAAGATTTATGGACGGTTGTTGAAATCAATCAAGCCCTCCTGAGAAGCCGGCAGCTCTTTAAGCTATTCTAATTTTCTCAGTTAAAAACTGGAATTTAAGATTGCCAATATAAGTTATGTTTATCTCAATAAATAAAATTATTTTGTGTTAAAATACGGTCAGAGATTGGCGACGAAAATAAATCACCTGGAGGGAGCAATTGGAACCCGAAATTATGTTAACTAAGGATTTGGGTTATATCCGGATTGGTGCCGCCGTGCCTCAACTTCGAGTGACTGATGTTGATTATAATCTATCTTCAATTCTTGATTTAATCCATCAGGCCAGAAAAAATGGAGTTCAAATATTAAGTTTCCCAGAAATGTCCTTAACCGGTTATACCTTAGGGGATCTTGTCCAGCATCAAGCTCTTTTAGAAAAAGTCAGAAAAAGCCTGGACGTAATTCTGGCTGAAACCTCTTCCGGCTCTCCCCTGCTTATTCTGGGAATGCCGCTTTCTATAGAGCAGAAAATTTTCAACACAGCTGCAGTCATCAAAAATGGCCGTCTGCTGGGCATAATACCCAAAACCTATCTTCCCAACTATAAGGAATTTTACGACCCCCGCTGGTTTGCCTCCGGCCTGGATAGCCAGGTTAAACTCGTAGAACTGAATCAAACCAACATCCCTTTCGGGACAGACCTTTTATTCAGGATCAAAAATTTTCCCTTAGCCATGGTGGGAATAGAAATTTGCGAAGATCTCTGGGTACCTTTATCTCCCCATGAATATCAATCTCTGGCTGGAGCCACACTCCTCTTTAATCTTTCGGCCAGTAACGAGATTCTGGGTAAAGCTGACTGGCGCCGAACAATGGTCCTTTCAGAATCCGGTCGTTGTCTGGCTGCCTATGGCTATGTTTCCAGCACGCTGGGCGAGTCCTCAAATGATATGATTTTTGGCGGTCAGGTCATAATAGCTGAAGACGGCCTTCTTCTTAGAGAATTAAATCTCTTAGAAAAAGAACCACAGCTTTTGCTGGCTGATGTGGATATTGAAAAATTGGCTTTTGACCGCAGAATTAGCGGCAGCTTTCAGGAGGCAGCTCGGCGGGCTTCAGGCTTCAGAATAGTAGAAACCGAAATCGATGATCTACCAGCCACCGAACTGAAACGTCCCCTGGAGGCTCACCCTTTCGTTCCGGCAGATCCAGGCAAACGGGACGAAAGATGCCAAGAAATCATCTCCAGACAAATAGCTGCTTTAGCCCAAAAATTAACTGGAGCCAAAATAAAACATCTGGTTATAGGCGTTTCTGGCGGGCTTGATTCCACGCTGGCTTTATTAGTAGCGGTCAAAACTATGGATTTTTTAGGTTATCCCAGGACTAATGTCCATGCCTTTACTCTGCCTGGTTTTGGCACATCCAAAAGGACAAAATCTAACGCCACTAAATTATGTAAAGCTCTCGGTGTTAGTTTCCAAGAAGTTAACATTACGAGAACCTGCAGGTCGCAGCTAAAAGATCTGGGGCACAGCGGCCGTCAAGATATCACTTTCGAGAATGTCCAGGCCCGCTATCGCACTGCCTTTCTTTTTAACCAAGCCAATAAACTTGAGGCACTTATGCTAGGAACTGGCGACCTAACCGAAGTGGCTTTGGGCTGGAGCACGTTTGCCGGAGATCACATCTCACATTACCATGTCAATGTTTCTGTGCCTAAAACTCTGGTCCGTTTTCTGATAAAATGGGCGGCCGATCAAGAACCAGCTGGCTCACCAGTTAAGAATTGTCTGGAAGACATTCTTATGACTCCAATCAGCCCCGAGCTATTACCCCCTGACAAAGAAAGAATTGTTCAAAAAACCGAAGAGATTATTGGGCCAGTCGAACTGGCCGATTTCTTTCTTTATCCCTTCATTCGTTTCGGAATGAGACCTGGCAAGATACTTTTTTTAGCTGACCAGGTAAGAAGAAAAGGATTATTCGATAGGAATTATACTCTTGATGAGCTGTACCGATGGTTTAAGAGTTTCCTCACCAGGTTTTTCGCCAATCAATTTAAAAGGACCTGTATGCCCGAGGGCCCAAAGATCGGTTCGGTCAGCCTGTCTCCCAGAAGTGACTGGCGTATGCCCTCTGAGGCCCAACCGGGACTGTGGTTAGAAGACCTGGAGCAAATGTATCAGAGATTAGCCCAAAAAAAAGAATAGAAAACCACATTTATCCTATGAACGGACTCTTGGCTGCATTTCTGTTCTTCCGTCGGCGCGGCTCACAACATTTGGCGGGCTAAAACTTACCGCACATAAATCTCATCGAACAACATCCAGGCGTTTTGACCGGAATTCCGAAAGCCATCGGGCACAGTCCCGATGTTCATAGCTTTGACCCGGATATATCGAGCTTCTCTGCCCTTCATACTGAACGATAACATCCTGGCCGCTGGTCCTTGAGGTTTGTCTGAAGCCGGTACCGGAATTTCTTTTTCCACCACTTTCTCGAATTTCTGACCATCGACTGAAACTTCAGCTTCCACCTTCACCGGCAGAAATATCCGGCCGTTATTATTTTCAAAACAGCTCAGCACCAGTTCATAAACATCTCTTTTCTGGCCGAGATCCAGCACCACTTCCAGATTATTTTTTTCAAAGCCCTGCCAGTTCGGATCCCGAGTATCAGGGTTGGCTTTTATCAGGTCTATAAGTGTTTTTTCTCCATTGGCTCCTTTTCTGGCGGAGGCTGGCCTGGTGAAATAGATGGCTTCTTTGATTGGAATCGAGCGGCTGAAAAAAGCCACAGTCAATGGACTTGGCAATCGCACCGGGTGAAAAGCAACTACTTTTAACACAGAATCATTTTTTATGATCAACGGTTCGGTATAAACCGGGCTGTTCTCAGTTGGTTCGCTGCCATCAAGGGTATAATGAATCTCGGCTCCACTGAGAGTTTCATGGATGATCACTGTGGCCGGATTTTCCGGGCTAACATGAGCCGTGGTCGGAGCGATCACCGGTGCCGGCACTACGGAAAATCTCTCGTAATCCTTCGGGTCACGTTTTAGAACATCAAACAAATTTTGAGCTGGTCTGGTGGCATCATTCTCATTTTTAGCTACAGTCATTGCTAGGATTCGGATTTTCGGGTTGTTCGGCAGAACGATTTCCTTAGCTCCGGCTGGCAGGTCTATCCGGTACTTGAACATATATCCATAAATATAAGGTTCATTACCCTCTGTCCGATTATGGAGATGGGTAGTAAAGAAAGCCACATTGTCCTGTTTGGTATAACCGGGAGCCAGACCGATATAGGTAAATTTATCGCGGTCGAAGTCAATTTTTGAAGCCTCGCCTTCAGCCCAGAGCCTTTTATCCCACTGGCCGATGAATCCTGACCAGTAAGCAATCGGGATTTCTACCTGTTTGCCACCGATTTTAAATACACCCTTCTGGTTTTCTTCTGAGGCCGCCGCCAGGATGTAAAGTCGGTTGAAGTTGCCCTCGGGAAGTCCAATCACCTGACCTTCGCAGGCCACTGCATTCTTGGCACCATCATATTTTGGACCAAGCTTGAAAGTGATGCTGTCAGCAACCACAGTCTGAGGCAACAGCTCTGCCGGATAAGATCGCCCTTCAGCATCAAAAGACCCATCAGCTTTGTGATCATCAAAGCTGAAAACATCAACGTTATAAGGTAACTCCACTGAAGTTGAGACTGGTTCCAGAATCTTGGTTTTGGGCGGAGTCAGTTTCAAAGCAAAAGTCTTGAGGCAGTACGGGGTTAGGTCAAAGACCAATTTTCCATCCTTGACCTGGGCCGGGCCGACCTCCTCTTCGACTCCGTTGACTTCCCGAGCCGTCATTACCGGACTGGCAAAAGTCAGGGTAGCTTTTTTAACACTCCGTCCTTTGGTTTCAACCAGCCTGACTATGATTTCATCGGAATTTTCAGCTTTTTTCAGGGCTGAAATCACTATGTTGTCATGGCTGACTCTGACAAAAGAAAAGGTCCTGCCCAAGGTCCCTCCGTGCTGGGCAGTCTGGAAAGCTATAAGCGGTTGATTCAATCTGAGAGCCTGCTGGTTAGTGTTGCCAGCACGCCAATCTCCCTGATGACCGTAGAGAGCATAAAGCACCTCGTGTTTGCCAAAATCCTGATAAGCCTGCTCCTTTGGCCAGCTGCGGACCCCCGGAGTGTAAAGAAGTGTCAGACGGAGGATGTTGTCTGCCGGCTTATCAGAGCCATACTTGCAATCTTCAAGCACCGAGACTCCATAAGCTCCAGTTTTATCGGTCAGGTCAAACCACAGATGGGAAGGTACCTCAAACTTCTTCGGGTCGTTGTTGCCACGCTGGATGGTACCTACGCCCCAATTATAGGTAGCCAGAGGATTGGAAACAGTCAGCGGGAAGACAGCTTTAAGAGAAGACTCCATAGTCGCCCAGTCAATATAATTTTGGAACTCAACCCGGTCACCAGCGCTTCCGGCGGAAAGTCTAAGGATCTGCACGAATTTTGAATGTCTTGATTCGCGTTCAATCTTTATGGCCACTCTGGCCGGTCCATTTTCCAAGATAGTTATTTTAGCCGGGCCCTCAACATAGCCAACAGGCGGCTTCATTCGGTCCTCCCAGTCCATATTCCAGGCTGGCCATTGCTGTGGCTTTTCATAGTGGAAAGAAAGTCGGGCCGGAGAAGCCAGAAGCTCGCGGTTAGCCTTTTTATCAAAAATGCTGGAGACATCTCCGTCCCGGTTAATTTTGATCACATACCTGCTATTTTCTAAGGTATTTGAAGTAGCCTTCAATCCTGTGGCCAGACGGCAGGGCTCAGAAGATAGCCTTATCTCAAAAACACTGTAACCAAGTGATGGCACTTTAGCCAGGAAAACAACCCTGGCTTTTGTCCCATTAACCTCAACCACCTGAGAAGGTACCTCTACACCCTCTGGGCTAAAAACCCGGCAATTCTTTATTGCCTCTGAAAATTCAACTTCAGCTTCGACCACATCTTCACGGTCAAAAGATAAGGAATTATAGACAACCACTGGAATACCAGAGACTCTGGTATCCAGAGCTCTGCTGACCGCACCCGAAGCATCTTGAAGAACGCTGCCAAATTGATTGGCCGCCAGAATCTCATCGTTCCAGGAAAATTCATAAGCCCGTGGAATACTGGTCCCCGGTAAAATGTCATGAAATTGAGCTCCCAGAACCAGTCGCCAGGCTTCAGTCAATTTGTCCAGATTGTACTTAGCCCCGCCCAGCCAATCTGCCATCACCGCCGAAGCTTCAGCTGAATAGCCAAGAAATTCATTCTTTCGGTTCCAGCGCTTCATCGCCGCCTGCGAAGTAATCGAACCGGCTGAATGGTTGGTTAAGAGAAATTCGCCGCGATAGACAGGCAGTTTCTGTTTTTGTTCCTCAGTTACATTCAAGAAAAATTCATCAGCTTTAGCCGAAACGACTTTAAGCTCACTCTGCTGGCTGCTCTCTATACTCTTTTCTAAATTCCGTACAGAATTTTCTTCAGGAGCACCACCGACATCACCCGTCCCGAAATACATGTAATCTGCAAAGACACCGTATTTCTGGCCATTTTCCAGAACCCTTTTCCTCCAGGCTTCATTCTGAGTCAGGTCGCCAGTAATTTTCCCAACGTAATCACCTGGATTGAGAGCAGCCACTACCGATTGACCATCAGGTCCAACCCAGACGCCGATGTTGAAAGGAATGCCAACGGCTGAACCCCAGGAAAGTTTCTGGGTAGAAAAGCCTTTTAAACCACAATGAGCTAAGATTGATGGAAGAGAGGCCGGAAAGCCAAAACAATCAGGCAGCATGTATTCTTTACTGCTAAAGCCGAATTCTTTCTTGAAATAATTGGTACCGTAAAGAATCTGGCGGATAATCGATTCAAAGGAGGGAGCCATAACATCGTTTTCTTCCATCGATGAGCCTGAAGGAAACCATCTGCCCTTAGCCACATATTCTTTGACCTTTTCGTATTCTTTCGGGTAGTACTCCTTCATCATCCGGTAGCGGTTGGCTCCGCTGAAGTTAAAAACATAATCAGGATACTTCTCAAACAGAGCAAAATTATCCACCATGGTATTCCAAATGTATTCTTTGATTGTTTTCTGATAATCCCAGCGCCACTGGGTATCAAGATGGGCATAGCCCACGGTGAAGAGTATTTTTTCCTTACTTAAATCGTGCTGGGTTTGGGCTTGAGCTTTATTTAAAAGAGGAAAGGAAAAGACCAAAGAAATCAGGACAGAAATAACACCTATTTTTCTTATTGTCTCAAATTTTTTTGTTCCACTCATGTCTAACCTCTCTTATAAATTCAGTAAAAATTATTAATTCATAAAAGAATTCAGCTGTCAATCAGCCAGGAGAAAAATTTTATAATTTTTGACTGAAACCGAATTAAAAACTTAGCAATTGAGCAGAATTTAAGACAGGAAAAGTCTGTGGTTTAGATGCGGGTTACTGATATGACCATTTACTCCGTCAGGTTTTTCGGCCGGTTAGGAGGGCAAGAATAAAAGAGTCCACTCTCCCCTCTAATCTTTCTCTGTTTTATCCGTTGTTTTTATCTCGGTCAAGAGCTTACTGAATATAATTTCTGGGAAATCTACTTCAGTCATAATATTCAAGTCCCAGATGCGTAATGAGCTCTTCGCCTTTCATATAGCGCAGAGTGTTTTTGAGCTTCATCAGCTGGATGAACAGGTCGTGCTCAGGATAAAGCTCGGGTGCGCACATTGGGGTCTTAAAATAGAAAGACAGCCATTCTTGAATGCCTCTGAAACCAGCTCTCTGGGCTAAATCCATAAACAGCACTAAGTCCAGGACGATAGGCGCAGCTAAGATGCTGTCGCGGCAGAGAAAATCAATCTTGATCTGCATCGGGTAGCCCAGCCAGCCGAAGATATCGATGTTATCCCAACCTTCTTTATTGTCGCCACGGGGAGGATAGTAATTGATTCGCACCTTATGGTAGAACTTGCCATAAAGCTCGGGATAAACTTCAGGCTGAAGGATGTATTCCAGAGAACCCAGCTTGCTTTCTTCTTTGGTTTTGAAGGATTCGGGATCATCCAGAACTTCACCGTCACGGTTGCCGAGAATGTTGGTAGAAAACCAGCCGTGCAGACCCAGGAGTCTGGCTTTTAAACCGGGAGCAATAATGGTCTTCATCAGAGTCTGACCGGTTTTAAAATCTTTTCCCGCAATGGGCACATTATGTTGTTTGGCCAACTCGATCATGGCCGGAATATCAACCGTCAGATTAGGAGCCCCATTAATGAAGGGAACGCCGGACTTTATGGCAGCATAAGCATAAATCATGCTCGGGGCAATGGCCGGATGGTTTTCTTTCATAGCTTTTTCCAGGGATTCAACTGTTTGATGAACAGGGTCCGGCTTCATAAAAACCTCGGTGCTGGCGCACCAAATCATCACTAAGCGGTCAAGCGAATTTTCTTCCTTGAATCTCTTGATATCATCCATCAGCTGTAAAGCCAGTTCATATTTGTTAGCTCCGCTTTTCTTGTTTGGACCGTCGAGTTTTTTGACATAATTATTGTCAAAAACCGCAGGCAGAGGTTTTATTTTTTCCAGCTCTTCTTTAATCGGGTCAAGATGTTCTTTTCTGAGCACACCAGCTTTAACCGCAGCTTCATAAGCATTATCCGGGAAAATATCCCAGCCGGTAAAAACCAGGTCATCAAGCTCGGCCAGCTCGACAAAGTCTTTTATTTTAGGGACTCTTTTCTCTGTCCTTTTGCCCAGACGAATGGTGCCCATCTGGGTCAGCGAACCAAAAGGACGACCGAGACCTTTTCTTATCAGCAAAACCCCGGCGATAAAAGTGGTCGCCACAGCTCCAAGACCAGGAATCATCACTCCCAGTTTTCCCTGGGGTTTCTTAATTTCAATCTTATCTTTCATTTCTATCTCCTATTATGAAATTAAATCTAAGAGAATATGTATGAAAAAACATATCATAGTAGAATTTTTTCTTCAAGTTAAGAATCTGCAAGGTCCGACATGTCTTAGCTCTGTTATTATTCCCTGAACCTATCTCTATCAATTTTATTATTAATGCAGGCTGGGAAATTACAACTTGACAAAATCCAGGATTTACCAGCTCGGACATATTTATATAAGATATTGGACTGCCGAAGAGATTAACTTCCAGCTACAGGTAATCAGAAATATCGGTTTGATTTTTCCCAGCTTAAAACATATAATTTTGCAGTAATGGTTACATATGAAAACAAAAGCTTCAGGTTCTTGCCGGCAAAACTGATCGTTGTTACCCTGAACGTTTTCGACCGCTTTTCGCTTCTTTTTGTCCGTCTCAACATTAACCCTAATTTTCTCAGCTTCCTCGGACTGATTTCGGGAATCCTGGTTGGCGTTTTCTATGGGCTCAGCCGTCCAGGCTGGGCCTTAGTTTTTCTTGTTTTCTGCGGCATGCTGGATATATTAGACGGCAAAGTGGCCACCAACGGAAACAAGAAAACTCTTTTCGGAGCTATATTTGACTCCAGCCTTGATCGCTATTCAGAATTTGCCATCTATTTGGGATTGGGATTTTATTTCAGAAATCACTGGATACTATGGGGACTGGCCTTCGCTTTCTTAGGCTCAACCATGGTCAGTTATACCCGGGCCCGAGCTGAAAGCCTGGGCATAGATTGCCGGATAGGAGTGATGCAGAGAGCTGAAAGAATCGTCCTTTTGATTCTGGCAACCTTAGCTGGAATTATCATCCATCATTTCGACGAGGTGATGATGACCGCCATCATCATTCTGGCGGTGGTCTCTAATTTCACTGCCATCCAGAGGATAGTTTACGTTTACCGGTTCGAAAAGAAAAAGAAAGGTCCCCCTTTTTAGGACTGGATTATTTCCTTCGCTTTTTTTTCAGCTCGTTTATTAGCCAGAATCTTTTCTTTTCTCTTTTTAGCCCAGCCGGGTTTTTCTATTTGACGGGCTCGGGCAATGGCCAGAGCTTCGGGGGAAACATCTTCAGTTATGGTTGAACCGGCCGCAATATAAGCCCCCCGGCCAACTTTAACCGGAGCCACCAGTTCAGTTCCAGAACCGATGAAGGCTTCCTTTTCGATGTAGGTCTTGTTCTTTTTTTCGCCATCATAATTACAGGTGATGGTTCCAGCCCCGACATTGACATTTTCTTCAACTGTAGCATCTCCAAGGTAGCTTAGATGCATAGCTTTTGAACCTTCACCAAAAACCGTCTTTTTCATCTCGACAAAATTACCAACCCGGCTTCCTTTGCCAAGCCAGGTTTCGGGTCTTAACCGGGAAAAAGGTCCAACTTGAACTTCATCCTCTATCTGACAGCCTTCAATGACTGTTGACCCAAACATCTTCACCCGGTCTCCAATCTGGCTGTTGATGATATGGCAGTGAGGATAAATCAGGCAATCTTTGCCAATTCTGGTATGGCCTTCGATGATGACTGAGGGATAAATAACTGTGCCTTCGCCTATCTTAACTTCGGGGTCAATCCAGACTTCATCCGGCGCAAGGAAAAAGACGCCTTTTTCCTCAAGCTCAGCCACCTTAGCTTTTCTCAGGATGACTGCAATCCGGGAAAGATCGCTCAGTCTGTTTATCAGAACAAAATCAGGCTTCTCTGTATCCGTTATCCACTTGAATCCGAGACTCTCATCATCTGACTCGGCTGCTTTGACCAGAGCCACCACATCCAGCTGGCCGGACGGCTTAAACGGTCGCAGCCTTGAAAGCCAGCTCGTCTTTCTGCCAATTCTGATAACAGCCAGTCCGGGATAGACAAAATAATCTTCGGCCTGACGGCCAGAAGCAGACTTAACTTTTTCTGCTATTAGGGTCAGGTCACTTTCTGACTTTTGATGAGTTTTAAGAGCTTCAGGCAGGAAGCCCGGATTTACCAGAAAAAAATCCGAAGACAGAAGCACCAGGTCGCCTTCAAAATTCTTTCCCCCCACGGTTTGGATAACTTGGGACAGGGTTTCTGACGTTTTTCTTTCAACAATCTTCGGCTGCTTCTTAAATCTCACAGATTTGAAATCAGCTGATTCTTCAACCATCAGTCCAATTCTTGCTGGCTTAATCGCGGCCACAGTCTGAATGAGATGATCGAGGACAGTTTGGCCAGAGATAAGAGGTAGGGGCTTTTTTTTCCAGTCGTTTAGAAAGTTGACTTCACTGATAACAACCAGAATCTTTCTTTTCATGAAAGCTTGACCAGGACTTTAAACCTTTTGTCTTCCCAGAGAGGCTCAAAATCAGGTTCGTTCTGGGCCAGAACAGCCAAGGATTTATCTTTCTGAATGGCTTTTTTCAGAGCTTCCAGGCTGTCATCAGGTCGACCACTCTGAACGTAGGCAGTTGCCATGAGATAATAGACTTTGGCTTCATCTTTTTTAAATTCCAGAGCTTTTTCCAAAAGTTTCAGGGCCCCGTCAAAATCACATTGGTTTATTTTCATCTGACCGTAGAAAAGATAATCTTCAAGAGTTTTTGGGGTAATCGATTCTTTCCGTGGACCCCTTTTGCAGATACTCAGATAAACTTTAGCCCGGTCAACCAGCTCATATTCTTCAGGATATTTCTCCATCAGGCTTTCAAAAGAAGAAGCGGCTTTTTCATAATCGCCCTTACGAAAATCTTTTATTGCCTGACTGTAAAGGCTGAGGGCTTTCTGATAATCATCTTTTTTCTTCAGTTCGCTCACTGCTCTCTCCTGAAAAACTAAAGGTTAAGTATTTGCTATTTTACAATATAGAAACCTGTTTGACAAGCCAACCGATGGACAGATTTCAGGAAATTATCAGCCCCCTGATGCCAAATGATGATTTTTATGCTAAAATCCATCTGTGAAAGTTTTTTTAGCTGAAATTATTCAGAAAGTCTATCAGCAAAAAATAACACCCGATGAAGCCCTTAAGCATCTTCAGGATTTTCCTTATCAGGAATTAAGTTTTGCCAAAGTTGACCATGCCCGGGAACTCAGGAAAGGCTCGCCGGAAGTAATCTTCGGACAGGGCAAAACCCCAGAACAGCTCATCAAAATTGCTAAGGCTATCTTAGAGAAAGGGAGCAATCTTCTCATTACTAGACTTTCCCCAGAAGTCTACCAGAAGATAAAAAGGCAGCTGCCAGGAGGGACATACCATAAAGAAGCCAGGTGCCTGATGGCCGTCAGGACAAAAGCCCCAGAAGGCAAGGGACGGGTGGTTGTCCTATCTGCTGGAACTTCAGATATCCCAGTGGCAGAAGAAGCCGCTCTGACCTGTGAATTTTTCGGAAATGAAGTTGATAGGATCTATGACGTCGGAGTGGCCGGTTTGCATCGGCTTCTAAACCACTATGAGCAAATCAAACAGGCCAGGGTTCTTATCGTAGTCGCCGGAATGGAAGGAGCATTGCCCAGTGTAGTTGCCGGTCTGTTCAGAGCACCAGTAATCGCCGTCCCAACCAGTGTTGGCTATGGAGCCAGTTTCCACGGTCTCTCTGCTCTTCTGGCTATGCTCAACTCCTGCCCCGGCGGCGTGGCTGTGGTTAATATTGATAATGGTTTCGGTGCTGGTTATCTGGCCAGCCTGATAAATCATTTATAATTTTTCCGAGTGAAAAAAATAAATTTTTTTGAGGTGGTTGCTTGACAAGCCCTAAGCCTGAACCTATTTTATATGAGAAAAGCGAGCCTTATTTAGCCTAATGGAGATCACTGAAAAGATAAAACAGGCTGCTTCCATAGTTGAAATAGCTTCACAGTATACCACTCTAAAAAAAAGGGGGAGAAAATGGGTTGGTCTATGTCCGTTCCATTCAGAAAAAGATCCGTCTTTCACCGTTGACGAGGAAAAGCAGTTATTCCATTGTTTTGGCTGTGGAATCGGAGGCGACCTGTTTTCCTTAGTGATGGAAAAAGAGAATCTGACTTTCCCTGAAGCGATAAGATTTCTGGCAGAAAAATATCATATTCCCCTGCCTGAAACCAGCACTTCCTACAGAGAATCGAGGCTTGAAGAAAAAATCTTTGAAATCAATGAAAAAGCCCTGAATTATTTCAGAAACAATCTCTTCAAGACTCCTGAAGGCAAAAAGGCTCTCGAATACTTAAAAGGACGTCAATTTTCAGAAGAAACCATCAAAAAACTCAAACTGGGTTATGCTCTTAATTCCTGGGATGCTCTTTTTCAAACCTTCAGGCAGAGCTACAGCGCCCAAGACCTGGAAAAAGCCGGCCTGATCATTCCTAGTCAGAAACCAGGAGAATACCACGACCGATTCCGTGGCCGAATTATATTCCCTATATTTACACTTACTGGGCGGGTGGCAGCTTTTGGCGGTCGAACCATTTTCGAGGCCCAGCCCAAGTACCTGAACTCACCTGAAACCCAGAGTTTTACTAAGGGTCATCTTCTGTACGGACTGAATTTTACCAGAGAGCAAATTCGCAAAAGTGGCGAAATGATTTTGGTCGAAGGTTATGCCGATTTTGCCGCCCTTTTCCAAGCTGGAATTCAGAATGTAGCCGCTTCCATGGGTACCAGCCTGACCCCCCAGCAGGCTTCTCAAATCATCCGATATGCTCCCAGAGTGATAATAAACTACGACGGAGATGAAGCCGGGATTAATGCTGCTCTTCGAGCAATACCCATCTGTTTGGAAAAAGGCCTGCAGACAAAGGTGCTGGTCCTTCCAGAAAAACTTGACCCAGATAGCTTCCTGAAAAAATACGGCCCGGAAAAGTACCTGCATCTTGTCAGAAAAAGCTATGATGGCTTCCGATTCCTGATGTTTCAATATTCAAAGAACGCTAACCTGAACGTGCCCGAAGAAAAAAGCCGGGTAGCCAAGCTGGTTGTCCAGGAAATACTCCGCATTCCTGATTCTATCGTTCAGAATGAATACATCCAGCAGGCTGCTGAATTTTTCAGGATTAACGAAGACCTATTAAGGCAGATAATTGAAAACGACCAGAAAACAAGAACGAGCCCAGTCACTAAGGAAGAAAAAGAAATTTTTCTGCCGGCTGAAAAACGCCTGCTGCAGCTCCTGTTCAATCAGGAAGAAATTCTTCCCTTAGTTATCAACGAACTCGACCCCGGTTGTTTCCAGGGACTGGCCAGTGAACCGATTTTCAAGTATCTCCTGGATTGTGTTAACAACGGTCAGGACTGGAGCTTTACCGGTCTTCAGGAATTGATAGACCCCAAGTTACTGAGTCAGCTCTCCCGGACTCTCCAGGAAGATATTCCGGCGGGCTCGGTCGGAGAAGCCCTGGACTGTCTGAACACTCTCAAAAAAGTCTCTCTTCAACAAAAGCTAAAAGAAATCCAGAGAGAAATCACTCTAACCGAAAAAAAGGGGGACAAAGAAAAATTGATGACTCTTCTTTACCAGAAACACGAAATCACCAAGCAGATTTTAATGCTATGAATAAACTTTATGACATTTTAGCCAGTAAATACATAGAGGCCCTTTAAGGAGGCGAGAAAGTGGTGTTTGACGAAAAATATCATAAAGAGGAAATTCTTCAGTTAATTTCTAAAGGCAAAAGGCAGGGATTCTTATCCTGGGAGGAAATTGACCAGATCTTCGGTGATGAGTTTGGAGCAAAAGATGATTTTGACGATTTTCTGTCCTCTATGGACAGCTACGGGATCAAGATTCTCGATTCTCATCAGAAAGAAATCTTGCCCTATCCACACAGAAAAAGCACTGTCTGTACTCATGGCCTCGAAAGAACTACCGATCCGGTAAAACTTTACTTAAGAGAAATGGGCAATATTCCCCTCCTGACCAGAGAGGGGGAAATCGCCATTGCCAGAGAAATAGAGCGAGGTGAAAAAGCCATCGTCAAGGCCCTGTCCAAAACCAGACTGGTTTTGACCAACATCCTTCAGATTGAACAAAAAATAAGAGATTATCCGGAGACCATCCAGGAATATTTTGATTTCAACGACGAAGAGCTGGCTGAAGAAAAATTGCTGGAAAAACAGCAGGAACTTCTGGATAAAATAAAAATCATCAAAGACCTGGCCAAAAAAATAGACTCTCTGCCCAGGGGTAAAAAATACAATTTTACTCGCGGCCGGATTATCGTCCAGCTGAGTCGCCTCATCCGAGACCTGAACCTCCAGACTAACCTGAGAGAAGTAGTCATTGAGCAGCTTAAAGACAAACTCAGAGAAATAAATGAACTCGAATACCGCCGGGAGCAATTGGAAAATTCCATAAACAAAAATCCTCGGGCCAGAAAAAAATCAGGGAAGGACAACCGCCTGAAAAAAACTGCTCAAAGTAAATCAAGACAGGATAAAAAAGCTACAGAAAATGAGATAAAAAGGATAAACCTGGAGATAAAGAGAATCGAGAAAGAAGTCGGACTCGATTCTCAATCTCTCAAAAAAGCTGTCCGAACCATCATGATGGGAAAAAGCAGCAGCGAACAGGCCAAGAAACAGCTGGTGGAAGCCAACCTCAGATTGGTTGTCTCCATTGCTAAAAAATATAGTAACCGTGGCCTGCAGTTTCTGGACCTGATTCAGGAAGGCAACATGGGTCTGATGAAGGCAGTGGATAAATTTGAATATCGCCGAGGATATAAATTTTCCACTTACGCCACCTGGTGGATCCGCCAGGCCATCACCCGGGCTATCGCTGACCAGGCCCGTACCATCAGGATCCCTGTCCATATGATTGAAACCATCAATAAACTGGTCAGGGTTTCCAGACAGCTGGTTCAGGAACTCGGACGCGAACCAACCTGCGAAGAAATCGCCAAGAAAATGGATATGCCGGTAAGTAAGGTCAGAAAAATCATCAAGATAGCTCAAGAACCTATTTCCTTAGAAACCCCCATCGGAGAAGAAGAAGACAGCCACCTGGGTGACTTCATCGAGGATAAAGTCATGCCTTCTCCGCCGGATGCTGTCATTCATCAGAGCCTCAAAGAGCATATCGAAGAAGCCCTGAAAACCCTGACTGACCGTGAAGCCAAAGTCTTAAAGATGAGATTTGGACTGGGAGATGGCAACGAACATACCTTAGAAGAAGTTGGCCAGCAGTTCAAAGTGACCCGGGAAAGAATCAGACAGATAGAAGCTAAGGCTCTTCGTAAATTAAAACATCCGACCAGGAGCAAGAAACTTCGGTCTTTCACCAACACCTTTTAGCCCAGCGTTAATTGACTAAAGCTCGATTATCTGGTATAAAAACAAAAAAGGGCCTATAGCTCAGCGGCAGAGCTACCGGCTCATAACCGGCAGGTCCCAGGTTCGAATCCTGGTAGGCCCATTTGAAAACTGGATAAGAGAATAGAGAGAGAAAGTGGATGGAGTTGATGTTGAATTTGAAAAGTTAATCCAGCTCCAGGAGCTGGACAATTCTATTAGGCAGCTCTCTGTCGAGCTTTCTGATATTCCTCGTCTCATTGACCAGGTCGAAAAGAAAATCAAAGCCGATTCAGACCTGGTTCTTAAGGCCAAAGAGAAGCTCAGTCAAAACCAGAAAAAACGTCGGGACTTAGAAGCTGAAGTCAAGGATCTAAAAGCCCTGGTATCTAAATTTAAACGCCAGCTGAACGAAGTCAAAACCAACAAAGAATACACTTCCCTGCTAAAAGAAATTCAGGACACCCAGGCGAAAATTGATTCGCTGGAAGAAGAAATAATCAAAGAGCTGTTAGTGGCGGATGAAATCGAAGAAGAAATCCGAACCGCCACCATGAAACAAAAAAATGAGGAAGAACATCTAAAACAGGAAATTGCCGCCTTAAATCAGCGGAAAAAAGAACTGGAAGAACAGAAAAGCCAGTTAGCCAAACAAAAAGAGGAGCTTATCCCGACTATTCCCAAAGCCCAACTTCAGCTTTATCTCAATATCGCCAAAAAACGTGGGGGTATTGCTCTGTCTAAGGTAGTGGATGAATTCTGTTCTATGTGCCAGCTGAGGATCAGACCTCAGATGTTGAACGAAATAAGAGACCGCTCAAAAATCCATCTCTGCGAAAGTTGCGGCCGGATTCTTTATTTTGAATCTTCCTCTCAAGAATCAGCTGAAGAAGCTGAAGATTCTTCACGGTAAAGATTCTCGATCAACTCTCGATAGCGATTTTCCACCGCAGCCCGTCTAACTTTAAGAGTGGGAGTTATCTCGCCTTTTTCTATTTCAAAATCTCTCTCTAAAAGAGCAATTTTTTTAATCTTTTCATAAGAGGCCAAACCGGTTGTCGCCCGGTCAATCTCACTCTGAATAAAATCAACGATTTCCTGATTATTTATTAAATCTTTCCTATCGGCAAACTGAATACCTTTACTCCTGGCCAGCTCTTCCAGTTTTTCAAAGTTGGGTACGACCAGAGCGGAGATGAATTTTCTTTTATCGCCGATGACCACCACCGTGCTGATGTATGGACTGGTTTTAAGCAGATTTTCTATCGGTTGCGGGGCGACATTTTTGCCACCAGAAGTCACAATCAGGTCTTTTTTTCTATCAGTAATTACCAGAAAGCCATCTTCATCCAGATAACCAATATCTCCGGTATGGAACCAACCGCCCTCAAAAGCTTCTCTCGTCTCTGCTTCTTTTTTGTAATAGCCCTTCATAACGTTAGGACCACGAGCCAGAATCTCACCATCAGGGGCAATTTTAATTTCGACTTCAGGGATGGGCTTGCCCACTGTCCCGAATTTTATGGCTCCTGGCCGGTTAACTGCGAGTACAGGCGAAGTTTCAGTCAACCCATATCCTTCATAGATTACCAGACCGATAGAATAGAAAAACTCAGCAATATCTTTGGACAGGGGCGCACCACCTGAAATGAAAAACCTGACCCGACCGCCAGTTTTTTCAATGATTTTGCTGAAGACCAGTTTGTGAGCCAGGCTTCTTTTCAATTTTAAACCGAATGGAATCTTTTCTCCAGCCAGTTCCTTCTGGCTATACTTCCTTCCCACCCTTTGAGCCCAGAAAAATATTTTTCGTTTCAGGGGAGAACTGCTCAAAATGCTATCCATAACTCTGGCATAAATTTTTTCGAAGACACGCGGAACGCTGACCATGATATGAGGCCTTACTTCCAGTAGATTTTGAGCAACGGTTTCGACACTTTCGGCAAAACCGACCGTTGCCCCGGCGTAAATGTAAGCAAACATCACCATCCTCTCCAGGACGTGAGAAAGAGGCAGGAACGACAGGACAGTATCGCGATAAGATATATCAAACATGGAAACGCAGGTTCTAACGTTACTGACAAAATTGTGATGTGTCAGAATAACCCCCTTGGGCACCCCGGTAGTACCTGAAGTATAGATTAAAGAAGCTTCATCTTCCGGATTGACTCTGGAAGTCAGCTCTTCAAATAACCCTGGCCTTTCGGCCTCCACCTGTCGCCCGATTTCTAACAACTCAGCAAAATTCAAATATCCGGGGACAGGCTCCTGTTCCAGGGTGATAAAATGTCGGACCTTTTTTAGATTCTCCCTAATAGACTGGATTTTTTCTCTCTGCTCCTTGTTCGAGACCACAACTATTGAAGCATCTGAATCCTCTATTATGTACTCAGCTTGAGGGGCAGTTAACGAAGTATAGATGGGAACGGTCAATCCGCCCTGGCAGATCACGGCAAAATCAGTCATCACCCATTCGGGCCGGTTTTCCGAGAGAATTATTAATTTGTCCCCTTTATTAAATCCCAGTTTATTCAAAGCTAAGGCCAGATGAACAACTTTTTTCTCGAATTCAGCTGTGGAAATAGGGACGTATTGGCCCTCTTTTTTGTAGAGCATTAAATCATCTTTAATATAGCTTCTGACGGTGTTCAAAAAAAGTTGGGCTAAGGTCTCAACCATGATACTGCCTCCTTGAGGACAACTCAGGCAAATTGTAAGAAAGTCTTGAGCTTAAATCAATAATTTTTTGGGCACAAAGTGGATCAATCTTCTCTGACCTTGGCTATGGAGCAGATCCGGTCTCCATCTTCCAGATGGATAAGTCTGACGCCCTGAGTGGCCCGGCTCAGAGGTCTTACTTCGGTTGTCTTGATCCTAATGACTTTGCCGCTAATGGTAATGATCAGGAGGTCGTCTTCATTGATCCCGACCATGGCCAAGGCATGACCGATTTTATCGGTAATCTTCATGTTGATAACACCCTGTCCACCCCGATTATGCACTGGATAATCTTCTACCGGAGTTTTCTTACCATACCCCAGCTCGGAGGCAGTAAAGATATATTTATCCTCCGGCCCAACCACAATCATACTGATGACCTGGTCTTTGGGTTTTAAAGTAATGGCCTTCACTCCGGCTGCCTGACGCCCCATCGGCCTGACCTGGCTTTCCTTGAACCTGATGGCTTTACCCATCCTGGTACCGATGATGATATCGTTTTTGCCGTTAGTCAGGGCCGCAGTGAACAGGCTGGACTTTGGCCTCAGGCTCATAGCGATTATTCCACCCTTCCTGACATTCTTAAATTCACTCAGCTTTGTCTTCTTGATAAGCCCATTGTCGGTCAGAATAACCACATATTGGTCATCGCGGAACTCTTTAACCGCCAGAATGGACTGGACTTTTTCATCAGGCTGTAATTCCAATAAGTTGGCGATGGCTTTGCCTCTACCTGAGGGCCCGGCATCAGGGACTTCCAGAGCCTTAAGCCAGTACATCCGGCCTTTGTTAGTAAAGATCAGCAGGTAAGAATGGGTGGAACCGATGAAAAGATTTTCCACCACATCCTCAGCTTTCATTTCAATGCCTTTACGGCCTTTGCCGCCCCGGCTCTGATACCTATAAGCGCTGAGAGAGGTCCGTTTGATATAGCCTGATTTAGTATAAACAATGGCCACATCTTCTTCCTTGATCAGGTCTTCAGCTTTAATTTCAGTGATGACCTCATCGCGAATTTCAGTCCGTCTTTCATCATGATATTCTTCTTTAAGCTGTTTTAGTTCATCTTTAATGATCTGCATGACCATCTCAGGGCTCTTCAAAATCAGTTTGAGCTTTTTTATCAGCTCAGTCAGTTCTTTATGTTCCTGAACAATCTTCTGCCTTTCCAAACCGGTCAGCCTCTGCAGTTGCATTTCCAAGATGGCCTGAGCCTGGATGGCGGACAGTTTGAATTTGGTCATTAATCCATTCTTAGCTTCTTCAACTGTTTTAGAAGCCCGGATCAGGCTGATGACCGCATCAAGATAATCAAGAGCAATAAGCAATCCTTCTAAGATGTGAGCTCGATGCTCGGCTTTTTTTAGGTCGTGCTTGGTGCGTCTGATAACCACATCTCGGCGATGGGAAATAAAATAGTTCATCATCTCCAACAGGTTCAGGAGCTTGGGCTGTTTGTCCACTATAGCCAGCATGATAATGCCGAAAGAGGTCTGGAGAGCTGTATGTTTATAAAGGTTGTTCAAAATCACTTCCGGTAGTTCACCGCGTTTTATTTCAATAACCACTCTGATACCTTCTCGATCCGACTCATCTCGAATGTCAGCGATTCCTTCTATTTTTTTATTGTTGACTAACTCGGCTATATTTTCCAGAAGCCGGGCTTTATTGACGCCATAAGGAATTTCAGTAATAACAATCCGGTCTCTCTCTCCCTTATCTGCTCTCTCTATGATGGTCTTGGCCCGGATGTGGATTACACCCTTGCCTTCCAGGTAAGCCTGACGGATGTTCTGCCGGTTAAAAACGTAGCCGCCTGTCGGAAAATCAGGACCGGGGATGAACTTCATGATTTCGTCAATGGTGGCTTTGGGATGATCAATTAGATAAATCAGCCCATCGCAGACTTCAGCCAGATTATGCGGCGGAATGTTGGTAGCCATACCCACGGCAATACCCGAAGCTCCGTTGACCAGCAGGTTGGGAAACTTAGCCGGAAGCACTTCAGGCATCAGCAGGCTTTCGTCATAGTTCGGGACAAAATTGACTGTGTCTTTCTCAATATCGGCCAGCAGCTCTTCTGCCAGACGGGTCATCCGAACTTCGGTGTAACGCATGGCTGCTGGCGGGTCACCATCGATAGAACCAAAATTACCCTGACCGTCAACCAGCGGGTAACGCAGGCTGAAGTCCTGAGCCATCCTGACCAGAGCGTCGTAAACAGCGGCATCCCCGTGCGGATGATACTTACCTATAACATCACCCACGATTCTGGCTGATTTTTTGTAAGGCTTGTTGTGAGTGGTGCCAGTCTCCCACATGGCATACAGGACGCGGCGGTGAACAGGTTTTAGACCATCTTTGATATCCGGAATAGCCCGTCCGATGATGACGCTCAGAGCATAGTCAAGGTATGACCGCTTCATCTCTTCTTCCAGGCTGACCACAGACAGACTCTGAGCTATGGGGATAGGATGTTCCGCGCTTTTGTCAGGGGTTTTGGTTCCCTGGCTGTTGCTCTGAGGACTGGCTTTTTCTTCTGTTTTTTCTGTTTCTCCTGTTTTTGCCGGCTTGGTTTGTTTTTTCTTATCTTTCTCTTCTTTTTTCCCTGGCATCGGTTCAACCTTTCTGAGTAACCGTCCTGACTCCCTCAGATATCAAGATTCTGAGCCAGCAGAGCATTTTCTTCGATAAACTCCCTTCTCCGATCCACTTCTTCACCCATCAGGATAGAGAAGACCTTGTCAGCTTCAACCGCATCCCTGATGGAAACCTTAAGCAAAGAACGTTTTTCCGGATTCATGGTCGTTTCCCACAGCTGTTCGGGAGTCATCTCACCGAGACCTTTATACCGCTGGATGGTTACTCCCTTTTTACCTTTTTCAAATAAGTATTCTAATAGCTTGCTTTCGTTTTCGACGGTTACAGATTCAGTCGTGTTCAGAACTTCGTAAGGTGGTTTGTAATCCTCGAGTTCTTTGATAATCTTGAAAAGATTCTTATACTCGATGGAATTTATCAAATCCAGATTAACTCTGGTTCGGTTGGCCATACCATTAATCTGATAGGTAACGATGATTTCGTAAGCCTCGTATTCTTCGTCATGAATGAGATCGGTCTGAAAGCCCATCCCTGAAATCAATCCCTGCAGTCTCTTCATATTTTTCTTATCCTGCAGGGCTTCAAGGTCAGCAATGTTTTCATTTATGAGAAGCTGGATTAAATGAAACGGGTAATTTTTCTTTTCCAGATAATTAATATAATTCTTCTTCTGGATAACCTTCAGGATGAATTTTCTGAACTTTTCCCCCTCGATCGGGTCTTTCTGATTTTTGACCTTTAGTTTGAACTCTTCTGAAATCCTTCTGACAATCCATTTCTCATATTCTCTTTCTTCTTTCAGATACTGAACCTCCTTACCGTGGGAAATCTTATAGAGTGGAGGTTGAGCAATGTACAGATGCCCGTTTTCGATAAGCGGCCTCATTTGCCGGTAGAAAAAAGTCATCAGCAAGGTTCGGATATGAGAACCGTCAACATCAGCATCAGTCATGATGATGACTTTATGGTAGCGAAGTTTCTCCAGGCTGAAACTCTCTTCGCCAGCGCTGGTACCCAAAGCAGCGATGATCATCCCAATTTCATCATTGTGAAAAATTTTATCAGGCTGAGCCTTCCAGACATTAAGGATTTTGCCTTTCAAAGGCAGAACAGCTTGAAAACGCCGATCCCGGCCTTGTTTGGCAGAACCTCCGGCGCTATCACCCTCAACGATGAATAGCTCGGCTAAAGCTGGGTCTCTCTCCTGACAATCAGCCAATTTTCCCGGAAGCGAAGTGGTCTCCAGAACACTTTTCCTCCTGGCCAGCTCGCGGGCTTTTCTGGCCGCTTCTCTGGCCCTGGCTGCTTCGATGGCTTTGGCTACAATTCTTTTAGCGTTGGTCGGGTTTTCCTCAAAATAAGCGGTCAGTTTTTCGTTGACCAGAGACTCGACAATCCCCTTAACTTCTGAGTTACCCAGCTTGGTCTTGGTCTGACCTTCAAACTGAGGTTCTCTCATTTTGATACTCAAGACCGCAGTCAGTCCCTCTCTGGTATCTTCACCTGAGATACCGCCTGACCCCAGGTCCTTGAGCATATTGTGGGACTCGGCATAATTGTTGATGCATCTGGTCAGAGCTGATTTAAAACCAATAAGATGAGTTCCTCCTTCAACGGTGTTGATGTTGTTGACAAAAGTGAAAATGTTCTCAGTGTATCCTGTGTTATACTGAAAGGCCACTTCAACGATAATATCATCCTTCTGAGCTTCAAAATAGATTGGCCGGGGATTGAGAACCGTTTTGTTCTGATTGAGATACTGGACAAACTCCAGAATCCCGCCCTTATACTGGAATTCATGAGACTTGTTTATTCTTTCGTCGGTAATGGTAATCTTCAAGCCGCGGTTGAGGAAAGACAGCTCCCGCATTCTCTGGGTCAGAACTTCGAAATTAAACTCAGTGGTCTCAAATATTTCATCGTCTGGCCAGAAAGTGATCTTGGTTCCGGTCTTGTTGGTTTTGCCGATTTTCTTCAAAGGCGTGACCGGATTCCCTCGTTCATAAACCTGAGTGTAAATTCCCCCATCTCTTTTTATTTCGAGTTCCAGACGCTTAGACAAGGCATTGACCACAGAAACACCAACTCCATGGAGACCGCCGGAGACTTTATAAGTCTTATCATCAAATTTACCACCAGCATGAAGAACAGTTAGCACAACTTCAGCCGCCGGTCTCTTCTCTTTCGGGTGCATTTCCACTGGAATACCACGGCCGTCGTCGATTACAGTCACCGAGTTATCAACATGGATGATGACATCGATTCTGGTACAGTAGCCGGCTAAGGCCTCATCGACTGAATTATCCACCACTTCATAAACCAGGTGGTGCAGACCATCTGGTCCGGTGCTGCCGATGTACATCGCCGGCCGCTTGCGGACAGCCTCCAGACCTTTAAGAACTTTTATACTTTCAGCTGTATATTTTTCGTCTTTCATTTTAAATTCCTATGAGGAAAAAATAAGGGTTATGATGGAAGGAAAATCTACATAACCCAAAAGACATTTTTCAGAATAGATTATAGCTTAAGTCACTCTGGAAGTAAAGAAAAAAGGCCCAAAAAATGGCATTTTTCATTAATTTATTTTATTTATAATCAAGTATTTATCGGACCTATAATCTATTCCCAGACAAATCTCCCCTATTTTGGGAATTTTGTCTTTTATTTTACCTTCAGAAAAGAGTTAGAAGAGTTAAATTTATCTTTAAAAAACAGATCAGAGTCAGTTAAAATATGCATGAAAAGGAGGAAAGGAAAGTGCCGGCCAACCTGCCACCTGAATACTTTGAAGTGGAAAAAACTCTGCGTCAGGCCAAAACGCCGGAAGAAAAAATTGCTATCATGGAAAAGCTCCTGTCCATCATACCGCGACATAAGGGGACAGAAAAGCTGGTAGCTCTTTATCGTTCGAAAATCGCCAAGTTAAAAGAAGAAATTGAGCACCGACCGGCCGTGGCTAAAAAAGGCCAGTTATTCAGGATAGAAAAATCAGGAGCCGGGCAGGTGATAGTCATCGGTCCACCCAACTCCGGGAAATCAGCCTTGATCAGAGCCTTAACCGGAATAGAAGTGGAAGTAGCCGACTTTCCTTTTACCACCCGAATCGCCGCGCCCTACATGATGCCTTTTGAAAACATCAAGATTCAATTGATCGATACTCCACCCATCACCGCCGATTATATGGAATCCTGGCTGACAGAGATGATTAAGGCTGCCGAGGCAGTGCTGCTGGTGATTGACTCTTCCAGCAATGAAGCTGCTGGGCACCTGGAAATGATCCTTAACCGGCTCAAAGAAAAAAAGATTGAGCTGGTCTCCGAAAATGTTTCCATCCCCGCGGATAAATTTCCTTTTATGAAAAGAATGCTTCTGGTACTGAACAAAAATGATTTACCGAAATCAGAAAGAATCGTTGAAGAAATCAACACTCTTTTCCAGCCGAGATTCGACCAGCTTTTCGTTTCAGCCAGAACCACCGATGGTCTGGAAACACTCCGCCAAAGGATATACCAACTCCTTCAGGTTGTCCGCATCTACAGTAAAGTCCCTGGCAAAAAACCCGATTATGAATCTCCTTTCATCCTGAAAAAAGGCAGCACCATTATTGACCTGGCCAGACACATCCACAAGGATTTTGCCGAGAAATTAAACTATGCCCGAGTCTGGAATAAGGCTGGAACCATTTCCGGCCTGAGAGTCACCCGGGATTATGTATTGAACGATGAAGATACGGTCGAGCTACACATTTAAGGCGAACCTTATTTCAGGTTTTCTTGAGGAGCATTGGCCAGGTCAATCACAGCCAGGAAAACCAGTCTGGCCATATCTTCCAGAATTTCCGGATTAATTAGGTCAAGGTTATCACGGGTATTGTGGTAAGTCGGATACGGCACCTTCAACCCTGAAACTGAAAAAGACAACGAAGGTATGTTTCTGTCCATGAACCTGGCCGCATCGAGCCGTGGTCTGGTCAGATTGGCCCAGTAATTCGTTCTGAGGTCGCGATGCACGTATGAAGCGTTGGCTTTCTCAAAAGGAGCAAATAACCAGGGGAAGTTTTTCCCCGCCAGGGCAAAGATTCTGTCTCCAGCCCCCACGCCATCCATGTTGATCAAGCCCACAGTCTTATCGAGTGGGAAGACCGGGTGGTCGAGATAATATTCCGAACCCTTTACTCCCTGCTCCTCGGCCCCAAAGAAGGCAAAAAGAATCGTTCTCTTAGGCTTAATCTCGCACTTCATCAGAGCCTCAGCCACGCCCAACATCACGGCCACAGCTGAAGCATTGTCATTGGCTCCAGGCATTAATTCAGGGAAAAGACCCAGATGGTCAAGGTGTCCGCCGATGACGATCACCTGGTCTTTTAGTTTCGGATCCGTTCCGGTGATTTTAGCCAGCAGGTTATAGCCGATGCCTTCCGGATGATGCTCGGTCTTGTTCTTGATGGTGAAAATCTTTCCGGTAGCAAACGATTGTGGCTTGAGGGTATTTCTGATTTTTTCCACAGTTTCCTGATAAGTTTTGCCCGTCCCAGCAAAAATGTCGTCCACCACCTCTCTGCCAACATGACTGTAAATAAAGCCTTCGATGTAATCGTTATTCGGATTGCAGATTGGCCCATAATAATAAAGCATACCCTTAGCTCCATGGGCCGCCGCATTCTGAATTTTGTACTGATGAAAAGAATAGGGCCGCCATTTTTTGAACAATTCCGGGTCCTTATCAGGGTCAACCGGAACTTCATTCTCCATCAGAACAATTTTTCCCCTAACATCCACCCCTTTATAATCATCATATCCGAGCTCGGGAGCAGTAATGCCGTAACCAACATAGATCACCTCAGCGGTAATTTCTCCTGAAGCTGAAGTTCCGCCAGGGAAATACTCATCTTCGTAGCGATAATATTTTTTAATTTCAGCTGAGCCTTTAGAGCCTGGCTTAGCCATCGGTAGATGCAACGAAACTTCACCTTTATCCAAGATGAGGGTATAGGGGTTGGGAAAAGCCTGAAGGAACGTGCCGTTGTCTCCCGCTGGCTCAACTCCCCAGCTTGAAAGCAAAGAAGACACCCAGGCGGCTGATTGGTTATAACCGGGGGTTCCGGTCAGACGGCCAGTGTATTTATCCGAAGTCAGCTCTCTGACATAATCAAAAAGTCGGTTACTGGAAATAGAATGAAAAACCGAAAGCAGCTTTTGAGAATCGATCTCTGATTTAGTTTGAGACAAAAGTAGAACATGACCCAGGTTAAGAAATAGAAATAAAATTACCAGCAGCCAGCCAACCAGATTTTTTCTTAGAAAAATCTTCATTGTGCCTCTCCTTTCCTAATTATCAAAGAATCTATTTTATATCAGGGAAAAAGAATAAAAAATTTTCTTTGATAAATTGAGACTAAGGATGACTTTATCTACCTAAAAACAAATTCTAAATATGAAAAAATTATCATATATTAGCTCAGCTATTATGTTCTCCCCGGGCTTAAGCAAAGTATCGTCCCGATTACAATTTTAAGTTTCACTTCCTGTAATGAAAAATTTAACTCCGGCAAAAGACCCCCGGCTCTCCTGATCTATTTCTCTTTCTCAAAAACGAAATTTGCTGGCTTCCATCAAATCCTTACTGCTAACCCGCCTCGGAAAAGAAAGCCGTTAAAAATGCCAGCATCGAAGGTCAGATTGAGCATCCTTGATATTCTGGCCCGCAGCCCGAAGTTCAGCTGAATAATGGGCATAAAATTCAGGGGAAAGTTTTTGCCCTCAGCCAGACGCTCATCTTTTATCTGACGCAGAGTTTTGGAATCCGAATCCGAATATTGTTCGGTCGAACTGTCAGGCAGGGTCAGCGTGCCATTGTAAGCGTATTCATAACTGGCGTCTAAAAAGCTTCTGGATGTGGAGATGCCGGCACCAATACTGAAATAGGGAGAAATAACCTTGGATGGCAAAATTTCCCAGCGCATGTTAAGATGAAAAGAGAGAGGCTTAATCACAAACTGGCCATGAGCCAGCCCCTGAAAGCTGGCTGCCTGCCCGCTATTTACGTCGGTCAGCTGCAGGTTTGCTGATACTTCAGGAAAGGAAACTTTCATGGTTGTCTGCTCAACAGCCAAGCCGAGGCTAAAAGCACCATTCCTGCCGCCCGGGTAAAATCTGAATTCAAAACCGACGTTGCTTCCAGGAGCATCGAAGACAACATTCTGACTGTAACCGCTTTCAACAAAAGTCGGATGCTGTTCCTGAATTTTCTGGATAAACCTGTCCTTAAGGTCGCTTTCCAGAGCATCGCTGACCATATTTTCAACCAAGCCTTTGACTACATTAAGAGTCCAGCGGGAATAGTGAAGGCTGAATTCAAAATGTCCATCAGCCAGAAGTTCCCCGGAAAGCAAGAAAACGCAGCCAATCATAAAAAACATCACTCTCTTGGCGGATTTATTCATCGAGACGCCTCCTTTTGTTTATTTTATCTTTCTTAAGAGAACCAAAGTCAAGAAATATTTTTCTTGCCGAGGTAATGTAAATTCGATCATTCTGCCTGTAACCAATGTCTTTTTATTTTATTTGATTATTTTTTCCTGATTTGATATTTTGATTCTTCATTTGGAGGTAGAAAGATGAATAAAAACCTTTTAATTTTTCTGGCTTTTATTCTGATTTTTTCCACCGGCTCCCTTCTGGCTGCCAATCCCAAGGTCCTGATGAAAACCAGCAAGGGTGATCTTGTTATCGAACTCTATCCAGACAAAGCTCCTATCACCGTCAAAAATTTTCTGGCCTATGTTGATGACAAATTCTATGATGGAACAATTTTCCACCGGGTGATTAAAGGATTTGTTATCCAGGGCGGAGGCCTGACCCCGGAGATGAAAGCCAAATCCGAGAAAAGGCCGCCGATTAAAAATGAAGCCAACAATGGTCTGAAAAACCTTCGCGGAACTATTGCTATGGCCAGAGCCATGGACATCGATAGTGCTACCTGTCAGTTCTTCATTAACCTCGTAGATAATCCCCGTCTCGACCACGTAGCCAATGACCCTGAGCGTTTTGGCTATGCTGTTTTCGGCAAAGTTATCCAGGGTATGGAGGTGGTCGATGCCATTGCCAGCGTTCCGACCACCACCAAAGGGATGTACCGGGATGTTCCAGTTGAACCGGTTATCATTCTTTCGGTAACCAGGCTTCAATAATAACATTTTATAAATCGTAACATTATTGTAAGCAATTAGCAGTCTGTTTTTATCCGCTTCGATGTTTGAATGGATTTTTGCTTTTTTCCACTTTTTTCTTTTCCTGGGACTGGTGACTTATTCCATCTTTGCCCTGGCCAGGGGCAACTGGTTTACAGGTCTTATCCTGCTGGTCTTCCTGACAGCTTACTACTTCATCGTCCTTCATCCGGCAGTACTTAAAGAAATTCGTCGGAAAAAGAAAAAAGGCGGACTGAAAAATAAGAAGAGGCCGAGGTAATAAAAAGGGCCATTTTTTGAATGATTATCACTGCCCTGTGTTATAATTAAAAATTGATTTTATCATTTGAGGTGTCCTATGAAGAAAGCTTTAAAACTATTCCTGGTCGCCTTTATCATCGCTTTTTCTCTCTTGAATTTAGCCGCCGAGGAACTCCATCCTCGCCTGAAAAAAGCCGTGGCCTCTATTGACCCGATTCTTCCCTATCAACTCACCAGAACTTTAGCCTCGCCTGAATTTGCTGGAAGGTTAACTGGACACGAGGGCTACACTAAGGCCGCTAAGTGGGCAGCAACCAAATTTAAGGAATGGGGCCTTAAACCACTGGATAATAAGAATGGATATCTCCAACCATATCCTTCACCCTATACCGTCATCGACCAGGCTTCGATGACTCTTTATCTTCCTACTAACCCAGGCCAAGATGGAAAGCTTGAATATCAAAGTGTTGGGTTAAAGCCGGAAAAAGATTTTCTCCCACTTCTTTATGCCGCAAGCGGGAATAAGACCTCAGAACTGGTCTTTGTTGGCTGGGGAATTTCTGCGCCCGAGCTCAATTACGATGATTATGCTGGGGTTGATGTCAGGGATAAATTCGTCCTCTGCTTTCGCGGCACCCCGGACCCAGCCAGACGGGAATTTCAGTATCATGACGAGCACCGGACCAGAATGAGGGTGGCTAAGGAAAAAGGGGCTTTGGGACTAATCTACATCTACCCCGAGGCCCAGGCTAATCCTAATGGTGACTGGCTGGCAGATTTTATGCCCGGGATGATCACCGAGAAAACCGCAGATTTGATTTTTAAAGAAATTAATTCCAGCACTGCTGAGCTGAAAAAAGCTCTGCAAACCTACAAAAGGCCGATCTCTTTTGCTCTGAAGTCAAAGCTGGCTTATTCCGTTACTTCCAGACATTTTCCTGATGGTATCGGCTATAACATTGCTGGCTGGGTCGAAGGTTCGGATCCAAAGCTCAAGAAAGAGTTGATCATCATTGGCGCTCATTTTGACCACTGCGGCCAGCATCTTGGACTTCTTTTTGCCGGAGCTAACGACAACGCCAGCGGTTCAGCTGTGGTCATGACCTTAGCCAAAGCTTTTGCTTCGCTTTATCCACGACCGAAAAGGTCAGTGATGTTCGTGCTCTTTGGCGGTGAAGAGCTCGGCCTTCAAGGTTCTAACTATTTTGCCGAGCATTTACCTTCGGGATTCGACAAAGTGGTGGCCATGTTTAATTTCGATATGGAAGGAGAAGGCGACGGCGCCTGGTGCGGAGTGAGCGCTGAAGCGCCCACTATTAAAGAAGCCATTGAACAGGCCAATAAACACATAAATATAATAAGAGGAATAAATGCTATTAGAAACATAGGAGTCAGAAGTTCTGATTTTGCTCCCTTTTTCCTAAAGGGAATTCCCTGTGCCAGCTTCGGCTCCAACGGACCGCATTTAGCTTATCATCAAACCGGAGACACCATTTATCGCATAAATCCCGAGATTATGGGCAGCATCGCCCGGGTCTCTTTTCTCTCGGTTTATTATCTGACTGAAAAATAAGGTTTAAAATAAATGGAGTTTAAAATGAAAATAGCGAAAGAAGGCCTGGTTTTTATCCTGCCGTCATTACTGCTGGGCTTGCTTCTCCTTTTACCAGGCTGGTGGGTGGGCAGTATCTTTTTCCTGGTGCTCTCAGCTGCCTTCACCTTTTTCTTCCGCGACCCCAAAAGAATACCCCCTTCCGGCCAGAATTTTATTGTCTCCCCGGCTGATGGCCAGGTGATCAAAATATATGATTTCTCCGACCATCCAGAAGTCCAGGGGCCTGGTAAAGTTATCAGCATTTTTCTTTCGCTGCTCGATGTCCATTTCACCCGCTCGCCGATTGCAGCTGAGGTCAAAAAAGTTGATTATCAGCCCGGGAAATTTTTTCCGGCTTACCGGGAAGAAGCTAGCAGCCAGAACGAATCGAACAGCCTTTTGCTTGGCAGTGCAGCCGGAAATATTTTTTTAAAGCAGATGGTCGGAGTTGCCGCGCGGCGGATAAAGTGTTATGTTAAACCCGGAGACCGGGTAGAACTCGGACAGAAAATCGGCCTGATGTATTTCGGCTCCAGAGTTGACCTCTATCTTCCCAATAGCATTGAGATAAAAGTCAGGCTGAATCAAAAAGTTAAAGGTGGTTTAACCATCATAGGAGAGATAAAAAATGAAAGTAAAAATTAACAAAAAAGTCCCCAGGATATATTTTCTGCCCAGTTTGTTCACTCTAACCAATCTGTTTTTCGGTTTTTTGAGCCTGACCGCTACTTTTTATGGAAAATATCGCTGGGCCGCTCTCTGGATCATTATCGCCGCTTCCCTCGATGGCCTGGATGGTCTGGTAGCCAGGGCCACCAAAACCACCTCCGATTTTGGTATTCAGCTTGATTCCTTAGCTGATGCTGTTTCCTTCGCCACAGCCACTTCGTTGCTTGTTTACTTCTGGGGATTAAAAACTGCCGGACATGCCGGGGTCTTCTTCAGCTTTCTCTTTGCTGTCGGTGGTGTACTCCGGTTAGCCCGTTATAACATCAGAACTAAAACTCAAACTGACCGAAGATATTATCAGGGTTTAACCGTGCCTTCAGCGGCTATTTTTATCGCCTCCCTGGTTCTTTTTCATCCTGCCCCAAATTATGAACGAGCCACTGCTTTTTACTTGGCTGGTCTGGTGCTGGTAATCAGCTTGTTGATGGTCAGTACACTTCGCTACAAAAACTTCATAACTCTTTTCCTCAACCGGCCGATTGACATCAGGAGCGCCCTGCTTCTGGCAGTGATTATTTCCGGCCTGCTGTTTAAGCCGAAATACTTTTTGCTCATTTTCTTCACCTGCAATGTTCTTTATGGTCCTGTTGATTATCTGGTAGTGCACTTCAAGAAAAGATTCCAGAAAAAGCACCATCCAGAAAAAGAAAAACTGATTAAAACCGTTGACCTTAACAATTAATCTTGCCGGCTGATGAAACTGAGGTCAGTGAAGCGCAAAAAAAAACTTTTATCAATTTTTTTCTTACTTTTTCTTCTGGCCTTAATTTCGATTCTGATTTTTCAGAGTTGGTCAGGGAAAAAAATTGGTCCGCAGGTTCCAGCTCCAGCTGCGGTTGAAAAACCAATCGCTGTCCCACCGCTTCAAACAGAAAAGCTGATCATCCCGAAAGGTAAAACAATTACTGACCTTCTAACTAAGTATGGTTTTACCCAGGCTCAGGTGATAGAGATAAGGGAAAAAACCAGGCTTGTTTATGACCTGGCCCGAATTCCAGCCGGTCAGGAACTAAGATTGTTAAAGCAGAACGGTAAATACTTTAAACTTCAGCTTGACATAGATGCTGAGCACTATTTAGAGATCGACTTGAAAGATGACCAGCCCGAAGCCAGTATAAAATCTTATCCCGTAGAAAAGAAACTGGCTCTCATCGAAGGAGTGATTGAAGATTCTCTAATTGCTGCTATCAATAGAGCCGGTGAGCAGGACCTTCTGGCCCTGATGTTATCTGAAATTTTCGGCTGGGACATTGACTTTTATGTTGACCTCAGAAAAGGAGATGTCTTCAGGCTGCTCGTGGAGAAAAAGTACATTAATGGTCAGTTCAGTAGCTATGGCCGAATTCTGGCTGCTTATTTTTTGAACAAAGGCCAGCTTTATGAAGCTTTCAGGTTCGAATACCCCGAATCAGGTAAAGCCGATTATTTCGATTCCAGGGGCAATTCTCTTCGTCGGGAATTTTTGAAATCGCCGCTGAGATATGCCCGGATCACTTCCAGGTTCAGTTACAGCCGTCTGCATCCGATCCGAAAAATCTATCGACCTCATTATGGCGTTGACTATGCCGCACCAGTGGGCACACCAGTTCAGGCCACAGCTCCCGGTGTCGTCACCTATGCTGGCTGGAATGGCGGAGCCGGACGGATGATTAAAATAAGGCACAACAATTCATACGAGACGATGTATCTTCACCTCAGAGCCTTTGCCCCTGGGATACATGTTGGGGCCAGAGTCCAGGGTGGACAAGTCATTGGCTATGTGGGTTCAACCGGGGAATCGACCGGACCGCATCTTGATTACCGCATCCTTTATCATGGGAAATACGTCAATCCCTTAAGCTGGAGATTCCAACCAGCCGAGCCTCTGGCCAAGGAGTATCTCCCTGAATTTGAAGGTCAGGTGAAAATTCTTAAATTCATGCTTCTTTACCCGTTTAATTTTTATTTTTCGAGATAAAAGAAATAATCAAGATTCATTTTTCCCCAATCTCTTTGATTCTACGAAATAAAGTCGCCATTCTGTTCTAAAAAGAACATCCTGTCTTTCTGGATCAGATTAAGCTCGTCTTCTTCTCTAAAAGGAACATCTTCCAACCAAATCAGTTAGAGCAATTGTTTAATCTAAATCGAACTTAAGTCAAAAAATTTTGACTTCAAGCATCAATTTTAAGTAAAATTTTGTCGTCAGAAAAAAAGGGTAAGGAGGCCTCAATGAAAATAACTATCAGTGTTTTAAAGGCTGATGTTGGAAGCATTGGCGGTCATATCAAACCCAGTCAGGCTTTGCTCAACGAAATCAAAAACTTTGTAGCCTCGCAGGCCAAGAATCTCTTAATCGACTACTACATAAGCTCGACCGGCGACGATATTGCCATTCTCTGCACCCATACCAGAGGAACTGGAGACGCCAAAATCCATCAATTAGCCTGGGAAGCCTTTCAGGCCGGCACTGAGGTTGCCAGAAAAACCGGTCTGTACGGCGCTGGTCAGGATCTGCTCAAGGATGCCTTTTCCGGAAATGTCAAAGGTCTTGGTCCGGCCGTGGCTGAGATGGAAATTGAAGAAAGAGAAAACGAACCCTTCATCTTTTTTGCCGCCGACAAAACCGATCCTGGAGCCTACAATCTGCCTTTTTATTTAGCCTTTGCTGACCCGATGTACTGCTCAGGTCTAATTCTCAGTCCAAAAATGAGTCAGGGGTTTAAATTCCGCATCATCGATGTCGGCTACACTGAAAAAAACAAAATCATAGAGCTTAAGGCTCCAGAAGATCTTTACGATATTGCTGTCCTGCTAAGAGACACGGAAAGATATGTAATTGAAAGCATCTATTCTCGAAGCACCGGAAATCAGGCGGTGGCCATCTCCACTCAGAGGCTACACAACATTGCGGGTAAATACACCGGTAAAGACGACCCTGTGGCCATCGTCAGAGTTCAGGGAGAATTCCCGGCAACCGGAGAAGTGCTGGCTCCGTTTAGCATCGGCCATTACGTAGCTGGTTTTATGCGAGGCAGCCACATCGGACCGCTGATGCCCTGTAAACTTAACGCTACCATTTCCTATTTTGACGGACCACCGGTGGTTACAGCTGCCGCCTTTTCTATGAAAGAGGGTAAATTGTCAGAACCGGCGGACGTTTTCGACCACCCTTACTGGGAGGCTATCCGAATGCAAGTTGCTCAGAAAGCCACCGAAATCCGCCGGCAGGGCTTCTGCGGTCCATCGATGCTGCCGTTTTCTGAGCTGGAATACGGCGGAGTGGTAGAA
This sequence comes from Candidatus Aminicenantota bacterium, assembly GCA_014360015.1. Lineage (GTDB taxonomy): Bacteria > Acidobacteriota > Aminicenantia > Aminicenantales > Saccharicenantaceae > Saccharicenans. Next base: position 159,484 of record JACIYJ010000003.1, read on the forward strand.
AAGCTTAATCAGCTGGAAAAGAGGTTTATTCTCTCTGATTGACTTTTTCTGAACTAAACTGTATCTTACCTAAGAAAAGAAAGCATCATGGCAGAAAGAAAAAGTCCAATTCCGGCCGTCGACCTGATTATAGAATTAAAACTGCCTGATGGCCGAACTGGCCTCGTCTTAATCGAAAGAAAAAATCCACCTTACGGCTGGGCTTTACCCGGCGGTTTTGTAGAATATGGCGAAACCTTAGAACAGGCCGCCATCCGCGAAGCTCTGGAAGAAACTTCCTTAAACGTGGAACTTCTTCAGCAATTTCATACTTATTCTGACCCGAACCGCGACCCAAGATTCCACACCATTTCTACCGTCTTCATTGCCCGGGCCACAGGGGAACCGGCAGCCGCTGATGATGCTAAAAAGGTTGGAGTCTTTACCAGAGAAGAAATCAATTTCCCTTTAGCTTTTGATCATCGTCAGATACTCGACGATTACTTCGCCTGGCGGGAAAAACATCCAGTTCAGGAAGAAGGAACAAACAATGTTCAGGGTGCGTCCAGTCCAGAAGGAGAAAACCAGGAACAGGAGCAACCCTTGACTGAACTCTGCCGGGTCTGGAGCTTAGCCGAGGCTGAAGTCATCAAAAGCTTTCTTGGCACCAATGGAATAATGTGCCTTCTGAAAGGACAGATTGTTCATTCCATCTACCCATTTACCATGGACGGCCTGGGCGAAACCATCATTCTGGTGCTGGAAAAGGATCTGGATAAGGCCCGCCAGCTGCTCGAAGAATATTCTACTTCGAAAACTGAAGATTAAATTTTAAATCCCCCTTTTTTTGTCCCGATAAAATATTTTGTTTTTAAGGGATTTTTTTCTTGACTTTTGTTTTTTTCTTTCTTATATTTAAGTCAAAACGGGATAAAACGGGACAAAATGGGAAAAGAAGCCGCCAACAACCTGCTGATCGGAAGTTACTCAGCCAGACTCGACAATAGCGGTCGTCTGAAAATCCCCGAGAAATTTCGCGAGATTATCGAAGAATTCTACGGCAAAGATGTCTTCATTACTTCTCTTACCGATGAAGCTGTCCAGATTTACCCCCTGTCTGTCTGGGAAGAAATGACCAGCGTGGCTAACGAAGGAGCTCTCCATCTCAGACCTGATGTCAGGCGATTCCTGCTGCGGGTGAATCTCAAGGGAAGCCATCACCAGATAGATGCCAAAGGACGCGTGCTAATCAATCAAAGCCTGAGAGAAAAAGCCCGTCTTAACACCGAAGTGGAGGTGATAGGTTTAAACAATCATTTAGAAATCTGGAACAAGGAAGTTCTCAACGCCATCATCGAAGAAAAACCCCTGACCGAGGAGGATTTTGAAAACATTGCCCGTCTTGTCCCCCGAGGAAAGACTGAATGAAAGACTACGGGCATACGCCGGTCTTGCTTGAGGAGGTCTTAGGATTTCTTCAAGCATCGCGGCCAGGGGTATATATAGATTGCACTGTAGGCCTGGGGGGACATGCCCTGGAGATCCTGAGAAGGAATCCCGGAGCCAGAATTATCGGTTTTGACCTGGATGAGACTTCGCTTCAAGAAGCAGCGAAAAGGCTGGCTGATTACTCTTCCCGAGTGAAGCTCTTTCAGGCGGATTTCAGGAATTTGCTGGAGTTCAACCGAATAATTCCGTTTGATGAGGTAAAAGGTGTACTCATTGATTTAGGTATTTCTTCTTTCCAGCTGGACAACCCGGAGCGGGGGTTCAGCTTCAATCTGGAAGGACCGCTGGACATGAGGATGGACAGAAGGCAGAAAACTACAGCTGAAAAGATTTTGATGACTTACCCAGAAGCCCGTCTGGCTGAAATCTTCAAAAAATACGGCGAGCTTCATCACACCAGGCTGCTGGCCAAAAAAATCGTTAGCCAGCGGAAGCTGGGTTTGTTAAGGAATACGACTGATTTGAAAAAGCTGGTGGAAGAAACTTACCGTTGGGTACCACAGAAAAACAGAGTCCATCCGGCAGCCAAGGTTTTTCAGGCTCTCAGAATAGAAGTTAATCAGGAACTCAAAGGGCTGGATGAATTCCTGGAAAAGCTGGCCATCAGATGCTCACCAGGAACCAGAATCGTGACGATTTCTTTTCATTCGCTCGAAGACCGTCTAGTCAAAAGAGCTTTTCAGAATCTGGCTTCGAGCGAAAACCGCAAGCCTGTGGTCAGGATACTGACCAAAAAACCGGTTACACCAACGCCTGAAGAGATTGCAGCCAATTCCCGCAGTCATTCCGCCAAACTTCGGGCCGCGGAGAGGGTTTAACCATGGTCAGGAAGAAGTACACCTGGAAACAGCTGGTTGTGGGCGGGGGGCTAATCATTCTTTTCCTCGGCAACCTGACCTTTTATATCTGGTACCAGAGTGAATCCATCCGCCTCGGCTATAAGATTCATGAGCTGGAAATGAAAGTGGAGCAACTCAAAGAAGAAATCAAGAGACTGGAAACCAAAAAAGAATCCCTGCTGTCTCTGGAAAGAATCGACCGGATTGCCCGGGAAGAGCTAAATCTTCAGGACCCGAAACCGGAACAGATAATCTTTGAAAACCAGGTTAGCCAATGAAGCTGATCGTTCATGATAGACCCATGATTTCCGGTAGCAACCGGAAGAAGATCAAACTCCTGTCTGTCCTTCTATTGTTCTGGTTTTTGGTCATTATCGTTCGCCTTGTTGACCTACAGGTTCTGGAACATAAAAAATTGAAAGCCGAGGTTATCGAACAGAGTCAGGACCTGATTACCGTCCTGCCCACCAGAGGTACTATTTTTGACCGCAATGGAAAAATTTTAGCCAGAAGTCTGCCAGCAGCTTCAGTATTCTTTTCGCCGGTTAAAGAAGAGCCTCTGGATAAACAGATTGAGAATGTCTATCTGCTAAAAGGCATTCTTGAGCTCAACGATTCAGAGATAAAAAGGATCGTTAATTCCATAGAGAAAAGAAAAAGGTTCACCTGGATAAAAAGAAAAATCCCGGTTGAGGTAGCCGAGAGAATCCGAAGCCTGAAGTTGCCCGGGATTTACCTGCTCGAAGAAAACAGACGGTTTTATCCTCAATGTTCCTTAGCCGCTCATGTCCTGGGCGGAGTGAACGTGGATGATTATGGTCTGGCCGGAGTTGAATATGTTTACAACTCAGCTCTCCGTGGTGAAGAAGGTCAGCAGCTGATCATGAAGGATGCTCGTAAGAAAGAGTACTTCATCGAAACCATCAAAGAAACAAAACCGGGAAAAGATATCTACTTAACGATCGACTCCACCATCCAATACATAGCCGAAAAAGAGCTGCAACAAGCCGTGGAGAAATTCAAGGCGGAGTGGGGCACGGTAATTATCTCTATTCCGCGCACCGGAGAAATTCTGGCCATGGCCAGTTACCCAAGCTACGACCCTAACTTTTTCCCACCCCAGGAAAAAGCCATGGTCAACAGGGCCATCCAGCATACTTACGAGCCTGGGTCAACAGTTAAGATTGTCACCGCGGCCGCAGCCAGAGAGCTGGCTAACATCAGCCTTCAGACATATTACGACTGCAGCCAGGGTTTTATTGCCTTTGGCGGCACAACCGTTAGAGACCACGTCCGGATGGGTGTTTTGAGCTTTCCGGAAGTTTTTATCCATTCATCTAACGTCGGCTCGATCAAAATCGCTGAGATGACCGGCGAAGAAAACCTTTACCGGATGTTCAAAGCCTTCGGGTTCGGAGAAAAAACTGGTATCGACCTTCCGGGTGAAGAATCAGGGGTGGTTCATCCGCTGGAAAAATGGCGCAAATCTTCCCTCCGGGTGGCTATCGGCTACGAAATCTCAGCCACTCCCCTACAGATCTTGAGGGCGATGAATGTTTATGCCACGGGTGGTTACCTGGTAAAACCAAAGGTGACCATCGACCGGCCACAACCGGCCTGGAGTGTGGTTGAAGCCAGTCTCAATTCTTCAGAAGAATTTCCCAGAATCATCTCTCAGAAAACAGTTAGCGAGCTGGTTGAGCTGGTGTTTAAACAGGTGGTCGAAAAAGGCACTGGGACAGAAGCCCGGATCGATGGTTATGAAATCGCCGGAAAAACGGGCACAGCTCAGAAATTTGACCCGGCGATTAAAGCCTATTCCTATTCCAAACATGTGGCTTCCTTTGTGGGTTTTGCCCCGGCTGACAACCCGGCCATTTCCATGATCGTGGTCATTGATGAACCTAAGGGTCCGCTGCAGTACGGCGGCCAGGTGGCGGCTCCGGTATTTAGAGAGATCGCCAGAAAGGTTCTTCTTTATCTTCATCAGGCACCACAAAAATTGCCGGAAAAAATGATCATTGCCAGGCAAATTCAGAAAAAGGCAGGAGTAACCGACTGAGATGAAACTCAAAGAGTTATTAAAAAACGTCCAGCTGGTCAATTACTCAGGTTATGATGACCTTGAAGTTACCGGCATCGCCTACTCTTCCAGACAGGTTGAGCCGGGAAATGTCTTTGTGGCTATTAAAGGACAAAAGGCCGACGGCCATGATTTTTTGCCTGAGGCCTTAGAAAAAGGGGCCGCAGCCGTGGTTTCTGAACGACCCAGACCAGCTGGAGTCGAAATAAGCTGGGCTCAGGTGGTTGAGGCCAGAGAAGCCCTGGCTCTGATGGCGGCGGTCTTTTACGATAATCCATCCCTGAAGCTTAAAACTGTCGGAATTACCGGGACTAAAGGTAAAACCACTATCACTTACATCCTCGAAGAAATTCTAAAAGCTGCCGGTTATACTCCTGGTGTTGTTGGGACTATCGATTATCGCTGGAAAGATAAAAAAATTTTAGCGGAACGGACGACTCCTGAAGCACCCGATATTCAGAGGATTTTAAAGCAGATGGTGGAAGATGGGGTCAGCCACTGTCTAATGGAAGTTTCTTCTCATTCTTTGGAATTTAAAAGAGTGCTGGGAATCGGATTTGATATAGCCATTTTTACCAATCTCAGCGGCGAACACCTTGATTATCACCAGACGATGGAAAATTATTTTGAAGCCAAAAAAAGACTTTTCTTCCTGAACCATAAAAGACAGGCTTCGATCGTCAACATCGATGACCCCTGGGGTCAGAGGTTGATATCAGAGCTGCCGATGCGGACTATAAGCTTCGGTTTCACTCCGGAAGCTCTCATTCGAGCCGAGAGATTTTCTGTAGAAGAAAATGGCATGAAAGCCACTGTCTCTTACCCTGGTGGCAAATTGAAATTCACCTCGGCTCTAATCGGTAAGCATAATCTTTACAACCTGTTGGCAGCAATTTCAGCTGCCCTGGTCTTTTCCATTCCTCCGCAGACCATTGTCAAGGGAATAAGCTCTTTGAAGTCGGTGCCAGGAAGGTTTGAACTCGTACCCAATAACCTGGGAATAAAAGTCATCGTCGATTATGCTCACACTGATAATGCCATGGAAAATCTCCTGGAGACGGTCAGAAGTTTAAAGCCAAAGAGAATCATCCTGGTATTTGGCTGTGGTGGCGACCGCGACCGCAGCAAGCGGCCAAGAATGGGCGAGGTAGCTGCCCGTATGGCTGACTGGACAATAATAACTTCAGATAATCCCAGGTCAGAAGATCCCGAAAAAATTATTGCCGAGATTGAACAGGGGTTCCATAAAGCCGGAAACCGGAACTATGAAAAAATTGCTGACCGCAAAATAGCTATCGAGAAAGCTCTCATGATGGCCAGAAAGGGCGATTATGTAGTAATCGCCGGCAAGGGTCATGAAACTTACCAGATTTTTAAAGACCGGACAATACCTTTCAGTGATGTCGAAACTGCCAGAGAAATTCTGAACGAAATGGAGAAAAAATAACATGCCCGTTATGTACCTGGCTCGAATCGCTCAACTCGCAGGCGGAAAACTGGTGCAGGGTAACCCTGAAACTTTAATCCTGTCTTACACTTTCGATTCGAGGACTGTTTCACCCGGAGCTTTGTTCTTTGCTCTGAAGGGTACCAGGGACGGACATGAATTTATTCAGGATGCTTACAAAAAAGGAGCAATTGCTGCCTGCGTTTCAAAAGAAGTCAAAGGACTGCCTCCGGAATTCGGCCTGATTCTGGTTGATGATACTCTAAAAGCACTACAGAACCTGGCAGCTAAGTTTCTGGTCGAAAGCCGGGTTAAAGTTGTGGGTATTACTGGAAGTATAGGTAAGACCTCCACTAAGGAGTTTACGGCCAGGCTTCTTTCCGCAAGGTTCAAGGTCCTTAAATCGCACGGCAACTTTAATAACCAGATTGGCCTGCCGATTTCTATTCTGTCCATGGATGGTTCTCACCAGATAGCTGTCCTGGAAATGGCCATGAGCCAGGCCGGTGAAATAAAAAGACTGACAGAAATAGCTCCACCTGATGTGGCTGTACTTACTGGAATTGCTCCGGTTCATCTGGAGTTTTTTAAGAGCCTTGAAGAGATCGCTCTGGCCAAAAAGGAAATTCTGGATGGAGCCAAACCAGGCGCTGTAGCTATTCTCAACGGTGATGATCCGCTGGTCAGGAAAATCGCTGATACTTATTCAAAAGGGCAGATTATCTTTTTCGGGACAAAGAAAGAATATCCGGTTAGAGCTGAGGATATCGAACATCAAGGGTTAGACGGAATCAGGTTCAATTTGGTCTATGGCCAGGAAAAAGCTGAAGTCAGAGTTCCCTTTCTCAATGAAGGGCTGGTCATCAACCTGCTGGCCGCCTGCGCCGTGGCTTTTTCTTATGACCTCAAGCTGGAAGAAATCCTCCCGGCTCTATCCGACTTACCAACCATAGAACATCGCGGTGAGCTCATCAAGCTCAGGGATGGGATTAAAATCTACGATGATTCTTATAATTCCAACCCGGTAGCTCTGGCCGGAGTTTTAAAGAGCCTTGGTCAGATTGAAGCCCGACGCAAAATCGCTGTGCTCGGAGATATGCTGGAATTGGGACCTCAAGAGCCGGATTTCCATAGAGAGGTCGGAAAAAAGATTCCAGAATATGGCTGGGACCTGCTGGTTACTGTGGGTCCAAGGGCAAAATATTTAGCCGAAGGGGCAGTTGAAAACGGTTTTAATCGTGATAAGATTTTCTCTTTTTTAGAGGCTGACGAAGCCAAGAGCGGGCTTAAAATTTTAATCCAGCCAGGCGATTTTCTCCTGATTAAAGGTTCCCGGGGTCTGGCCTTAGACCGAATCGTCCAGTTCCTGAAAAAAGAAATGGAGGACTGAAGTGCTATACTGGTTGCTTGTTCCACTCAGAGAATACTGGTTCTTTTTCAACGTCTTCCGCTACATCACGGTCAGAACTGCTCTGGCCGGAATCACGGCTCTTCTGATTATGTTCATCATTACCCCGTTGTTCATCCGTCTGCTGAAAAAGCATCAGATCGGTCAGGAAATAAGAGAAGAAGGGCCGTCAACTCATCTGGCTAAAAAAGGTACTCCTTCTATGGGTGGAGTGATGATCATCGGAGCCACGGTGGTCTCCACCCTGCTCTGGGGTAATCTGAGTAATATCTATGTCTGGCTGGCCACAGCCAGCATGATACTCTTTGGACTGATTGGTTTTGCTGATGATTTTATTAAATACCGGGCACGTCGCTCCTTAGGTTTAACCGCCAGACAGAAGTTGATATTCCAGTTCCTGGCTTCAGCCGCAATCGCTCTGACCCTGGTCCTCGTCGGACTTAAAGGGAAATTCGACCTGCACCTGACGTTTCCTTTTATCAAAGAGTGGACACCTTATCTGGGCTGGTTCTATCTGCCCTGGATTCTTTTCATCCTGGTTGGCTCTTCTAACGCCGTGAATTTAGCCGATGGTCTGGATGGGCTGGCTATCGGCCTGACTCTGATTGCTTCAGTAGCCCTGACCGCCCTGACCTATGTCGCCGGTCATGCTATCTGGTCTCAGTACCTTAACATCCTTAGAGTTCCCTTAGCCGCAGAGCTGACTGTCTTTGCTGGGGCTATGTCTGGTGCCTGTCTGGGATTCCTCTGGTTTAACTGCCATCCGGCAGAGATTTTTATGGGAGATGTGGGTGCCCTGTCTCTGGGTGGAACTCTTGGTCTCATCGCCATTCTAATCAAACAGGAATTTCTGCTGTTTGCCGTGGCTGGAGTTTTCATTCTGGAAGCCCTGTCGGTTTTGCTCCAGGTTTCTTACTTCAAGCTTTCTGGCGGCAAAAGAATTTTCAGGATGGCCCCTTTGCATCATCATTTTGAACTCGTCGGCTGGCCAGAAGAAAAAGTGGTCATCCGTTTCTGGATCATCGGAATAATCTTTGCTCTTTTCAGCTTAACTACCCTGAAGTTGAGGTAAAGATGGAACTTAAAAATAAAAAAGTAGTGGTTGTTGGCTTCGGTAAAACTGGCCAGGCTCTTTGTGATTTTCTGCTGGAAAAACAGGCAGTGGTAACCGTCAGTGACAAAAAACCAGAAAGCCAGTTAGAAAATGTGGATATCTATAAAGAAAAGGGAGTTCACTTTGACACTGGAGCCCACCGTCTGGAACTGTTTCTGGAAGCTGACCTGGTCGTTCTAAGCCCTGGAGTTCCTCCGCTTCCAGAAATTCTGGCGGCCAGGGACAAAGGAATTAAAGTCATCTCAGAAATAGAACTGGCTTATCAATTTCTCAGAGGAAAAATCATCGGCATTACTGGCTCCAACGGCAAATCCACCACCACCACCCTCATTTACACTATCCTTAAAAACAGCGGATTTAAAGTGCACCTGACCGGTAATATTGGTACCCCCCTGATTTCTTTTGTCAGGAAAAGTAAGCCGGACCATCTCATAGTCACAGAAATTTCCAGTTTTCAACTGGAATTTACAGAAAAATTCAGAACCGAGATTTCAGTCTTTCTGAACATTTCCCCGAATCATCTTGACTGGCATAAAACTTTTGACAATTATCTCCAGGCCAAAAAGAAACTGTTTAACCATCAACTCGCGACCGACAGAGTCATCATCAACCGCGACGATCCGAACTTATGGGCCTGGAGAAAAGAAAAACAGATTGAGCTCTATGCTTTCAGCCGAAAGCATCCGGTACCTCGAGGCTGCTACCTCAAGGACTCAACCCTCATGTTGAAGCTTGAGGAAGAACTTCCGGTTATAAACGCCAAAGAAATCAAGCTGAGAGGGATTCACAATCAGGAAAACGTCATGGCTGCTGCCCTGACGGCTTACCTGGCTGGGGCTCGTATTCCCACCATCAGAAAGACCATAAGAAGTTTCAGAGGACTGGAACACCGGCTGGAAGAAGTTAGAACTATTAATGGCGTGCTCTTTGTCAACGATTCCAAAGCAACCACTGTTGCCGCCACCATCAAAGCCATCCAGAGTTTTGACCAACCAATCATTCTTATCCTCGGGGGGCGCGACAAAGGGGGAGATTTCTCCCCCTTACGTCGCGCTTTGAGAAACAAAGTCAGAAAAGTTCTGCTGATCGGCGAAGCTAAGGAAAAAATCAGAAAAGCCATAGAAGGTGTATGCCCGATAGAAGAAGTCAGCTCTTTTCGGCAGCTGGTGGAGAAAGGCTATGAAGCGGCCAGACCGGGGGAGGTAGTGCTCCTGGCTCCGGCCTGTACTTCATGGGATATGTTCAGGAACTTTGAAGAAAGAGGTCGATTGTTCAAGAAAGAAGTCAACTTGCTGGCCCGCAGAGTTAGAGGAAAGAAATGATGGAAGTTTTTAAGAAATATTCGTTCGACAAGATTCTCCTGGTTAACACCCTTTTTCTGTTGATTCTGGGCATCATTATGGTCTTCAGCTCTTCGGCCATCCTGGCAGGAGAAAAGTACCACCAGAGCTTTTACTTTTTAACCCAGCAGATAATAGCCGCTGTCTTTGGCTCAATCCTGATGGTGGCCATCGCTTCAATCCGCAGTCCCTTTTTCACCCTGACCAAACTGGTTTACTTAGCCACAGGTACCACCTTCCTGCTGCTTCTGCTCTGTCTGGTTATGCCACCGGTAGCCAACACTCATCGCTGGGTTCAGTTGTTTGGTGTGCGTTTCCAGCCTTCTGAGCTGGCTAAGATTGTTCTCATCCTCTTTCTGGCCAATTATTGCTCCAGAAAAGCTGACACCATCAATCACTGGAAAACCCTGCTGATTCCGGTCGGGGTAGTGATGTCTTTTGTTCTGGCCATTCTGGTAGAGCCCGATTACAGCACCGCGGCTTTCATCTTTCTGATCTCATCCATAATGTTATACTTAGGCGGAGTTAAGCTTAAACACTTTATCATTCCAGGATTGATTGCTCTGATTATTTTTGGTGTTTTCCTCTTCTCGGCCGACTACCGTCTTAACCGGGTGCATGGATTTCTCGCGCCAGAAAAAGATCCCTTAGGCAAAGCTTTTCAGGTGAGGCAATCCAAACTGGCAGTCGGAGCTGGTGGGCTGCTGGGGGTAAGCCTCGGAGCTTCGACTCAGAAGCTCTATTTTCTTCCCTGCGCTCACACCGATTTCATCTTTGCCATTATCGGAGAAGAGATCGGGCTGGTCGGAACGATGTTTACGGTCATCCTGTTTCTGGTCTTTCTGTTCCGGGGTTTGAAAATTGCTGACCGGTCTTCAAACAACAATTACCGATTGATCGCTTACGGACTGACCCTCAGCATAATCATCCAGGCACTGCTCAACATCAGTGTCGTGCTCGGCTTAGGTCCGGCCACAGGCATTCCTTTGCCCTTTATTTCTTTCGGTCGTTCAGCCCTGGTCTGCAACCTGATAGCTGTGGGAATCCTTCTTAACATTTCTCAGAGAAAGCTGGAGGTAAAATCAACTCTATGAAGAGAACAACTGTGATCATTAGCGGCGGTGGTACAGGCGGACACCTCTACCCTGCTCTGGTTCTGGGACAGACCCTCAAACAACTTCAGCCCGACCTCTGGCTGGTCTATGTCGGAAGTTCCAGAGCAGTAGAAAAGAAAATAATGACTGAGCAGGCCACCACTTTTCTGACTCTACCCGTCGAAGGTCTTAAAGGCCGCGGCTGGAAAAAGCTCCGAGGACTTGTGCTTTTACCTTTCGCCTTTTTGGAATCCCTATTTATCCTGATAAAATTCCGGCCATCTCTGGTTATCGGAGTCGGTGGTTTCAGCTCCGGGCCGATCGTCCTCCTGGCTTCCTGGCTGGGGAAACCAACTATCATCCTCGAGCAAAACGCCCTGCCCGGTTTTACCAACAGAAAGCTCAGCCGTTGGGTAGATAAAGCTGTGGTTTCTTTTGCCAGTGCCCTCTCTTACTTTGGAGAAAAAGGAGTCTTGCTGGGCAATCCGGTAAGACCTGAATTTTATCGGATTCCAAAGAAAAAGCGCGAAGAAGCCTTAACCCTGCTGGTCTTCGGCGGCAGTCAGGGTTCAAAATTCCTGAACGACCGGATGATAGAATGTCTGCCATATCTCGGAGAACTCAAAAACTCCTTAATCATCTATCACCAAACCGGGGAAAAAGATTTTGAGCGAGTGGCTGAAGCCTACCGCCAGGCCGGCTTTGGTCGGGTTACAGTCAGTCCTTATTTTTCTCCTATGCCTGATTATTTCGCCCGGGCTGACCTTATCCTCTGTCGGGCGGGCGCTACTACCTGTGCTGAGCTCATCGCTGCTCATAAACCAGCCATTCTCGTCCCCTTTGCTCAGGCCGCAGACAATCACCAGGAATACAACGCTAAGGAACTGGAAAAGGCTGGTGGGGTTGAAGTTATTCTGGAAAAGGAATTCAGTCCGCAAGGTTTCATCGAAAAAATTAAATTTTACTTGAATCATAAAGAAGCTTTAGACCGGATGGAAGAGAACCTGAAAAAACTCAGTAAAGAAAACATCGCGGAAAACATCGCCCGGCTATGTCTGGAGATGATTGAATCATCCGGAAGGAGGTCATAGTGGTCAGAAGAGGTTATCGCAAGCTCCATCGCATTCATATGGTTGGTATAGGTGGCACCGGTATGTGCGGCATTGCTGAAGTCCTGTTGAATCTTGGTTACCAGGTTTCCGGTTCAGACCTTCAGGAGAACGAAGCTACGGCCAGACTGGCCAGGCTGGGAGCCAGAATCTATCTCGGTCATTCAGCCGATAACGTCAAAGAAGCCGATGTGGTGGTCATTTCTTCAGCCATAAGAGAAGATAATGTGGAAGTGGTCAAAGCCAAGGCTTTGAAAATACCGGTCATCCCCAGAGCTGAAATGCTGGCCGAACTCATGAGGATGAAATACGGCATCGCCGTGGCCGGAGCTCATGGCAAGACCACCACCACTTCTATGACTGCCTTAGTCCTCGAAGCCGGTGGCTATGACCCGACCATCATCGTCGGCGGCCGTCTGAACACCATCGGTTCTAACGCCAAGCTGGGCGAAGGCGATTTCATAGTGGCTGAAGCTGATGAAAGCGACCGGTCCTTCCTGTATCTTTCACCTTTTATCGCCGTTCTGACCAACATCGATGAAGAACATCTCGACCATTATGGAAATCTGGATGAGATAAAAAAGACCTTCATCAATTTTGCCAATAAAGTTCCTTTTTACTGCCCGGTAATACTCTGTCTTGATGACCCCAATCTGCAAAGTATCATTCCGGCTATTGAAAGAAAAATAATTACTTATGGCTTTTCTCCCCAGGCTGACATCCAAGCCAGAGATTTTACTTTTGCCGAATTTTCCAGCACTTCAACCCTTTATGCCTATGGTAAGAAACTCGGCCGGCTGAAGTTAAATGTCCCTGGAAAACACAACATCCTGAACGCCATGGCCGCTACCGCCGTTGGCCTGGACCTGGAGATTTCACCTAAAACCATTCTCAAAGCGCTGGAAGAATACACCGGGACAGGTCGCAGGTTCGAGCTAAAGAAAGTAGTTAATGACATCATGATTATTGAAGATTATGCCCATCATCCGACAGAAATAAAAGCTACTCTCGAAGCTGCCAGGACGGGCTGGAACCGGCGCTTAGTAGTGGTTTTTCAGCCACATCGCTACACCAGGCTGGCCAGATTGATGAACGATTTTGCCACCTCTTTCAACCAGGCTGACGTCCTGGTCATTACCGAAATCTACCCAGCCGGCGAAGACCCGATTGAAGGAGTGAACGGGAAGGCCCTGTTTGAAGAAATCCAGAAATTTGGTCATAAAAACGTGAGTTTTGAGCCAATTCTGGCCAATGTCCCGGCCAGACTGGCTTCAATCCTGGCTCCTAAGGATATCCTGCTGGTCCTGGGAGCCGGGAATGTAAACCGGATAATTCCGGAAACCATAAAATTGCTGGAAGGGGAAAATTAAAATGGCGGTTGAAAACAGATATCCACTGAACAAGCCATTGATAACTTCTCTTCCATTTGATTCACCGGTTTTCCACCGACCAGAAAAAACCTTCCGACTTAAAACTAAATCAGGCAGAAAGTCTCTGCGCCTGAAGCATCTGGTGGTGCTGTTCCTGGTCATGATAGTTTTCTTTTTCGGTCTGGCTGAACTTTATTATTATGCCATCACCTGTGATCAGTTAAGGATAAAACGGGTTGAAGTTTTTTCATCTAACCCTGAAGTCCAGCAACTAGTCGAAAGTTTTTTGAGCAGCAAAAACTTGGGCAACATTCTGATCTGCGACCTGAATTATTTAAGGATTATCCTCAGCCATCTGCCTGGAGTCAAGGATGTTCGGCTGGAAAAAGTCCTGCCCTCAACCCTCAAAGTGGAAGTCTTTCCCAGAATACCAAAAGCCTATGTTTATAGAGGAAGTTATTACCTTGTAGACGAAGAAGGCCAGGTTATTGCCAGCTTTGCCAGTCTGCCTGATGATTCTTTTCCAGTGTTTGAAGATGAAGATGGCTTTAGACAAGCTTATCAACAAAAAATCAGGTCAGCCTGCCATTTACTAAACAGTCTCCAGCCTGAGGTTCGGGCTCTGATCAAGAAAATAACTTTCAGGGAAGACGGAACAATGGAACTTCAACTGGCAGAGGACCCGGTTAAAATCATCCTGGATGAAACTGACTTTGCCGAAAAATTGAACTATTACTTGAGCAACAAGAATTCCTGGACAGAATTATTCGGCGAGCTGGAGTATGTTGATCTCCGGATCGAAGGACGGGCTTACATCAAACCAGCCCCTCAGGCAGAAAATCAACCGTCTGCTGGGAAAAAGGAGGTAAGTTAATGGCCAGAAATAATTATTTGGTTGGTCTGGACATCGGGACCAAAAAGACAGTCGCCATCATCGGGGAAATTACCGAAGAACAGAAAGTGGAAATCATCGGTATCGGGGTGGCAGAATCACGCGGTATTCGTAAGGGCGTAGTGGTTAATCTCGACCAAACCATCTCGGCCATAAAAAGAGCTCAAGAAGAAGCCGAGCTGATGGCCGGTGTGGAAATAGATTCGGCTTATGTTGGGATTTCGGGTTCTCATATCAAAAGCTTCAACAGCCGGGGCGTGGTGGCGGTCTCAGGAAAGAACCGGGAAATATCCAGAGAAGATATCCGTCGGGTTATCGATCAGGCCAGGGCTCTTTCCATTCCGCCTGATCGGGAAATCATCCATATCATTCCCCAGGAATTCATCGTGGATGAGCAAGATGGAATTAAGGACCCCCTGGGAATGAGCGGGATAAAATTAGAAGTCAACGTCCATATCGTGACTTCAGCCATCACTTCGTTGCAGAATCTCAAAAACTGTCTGGAAAGAGCCGGGATTGGCCTTCAGGAAATCGTCCTGAATCAGATTGCCACCAGCTATTCTGTTCTGACCCATGATGAGCGGGAACTCGGGGTAGGCTTGATTGATATCGGAGCAGGAACAACCGAAGTTGCCATCTTTGAAAGGGGCTCTCTCTGGTATACCTCAACCATTCCTCTCGGCGGTGATAATTTCACTAACGACATTGCTGTTGGCTTGAGAACACCGATTCCTGAAGCCGAAAAAATCAAGAAAAAATACGGCTGTGTGGCTCTGCCGATATCAGAAGAACAGGAAACCATCGAAGTCCCGACCGTAGGTAAAGGCCGAAAATCCCGGGTCCTTTCCCGGCAAATTCTGGCCGATATCATTCAACCGCGGGCCGAAGAAATTTTCAGGCTGGTCGATGCTGACATCAAACGAATGGGTTATGAAAAATCGCTAAATTCTGGAATCGTCTTGACCGGAGGCACCGCTCTGCTGGATGGTCTGGAGGAAGTGGCTGAAGAAATCTTCGACCTGCCAGTAAGACGTGGGGACCCGAATTACGTCGGGGGGTTAATTGATCGGGTGAGTACCCCGGATTATGCCACTGCGGTTGGGCTCATCCTTTATGGCTACAACCAGATTCAAGAACGTGGTTTTTCTAAGGATAAAAAGAAAAGTTTCTGGACCAGAATCAAAGATTGGTTCAATGAGTAAGGAGGGCAAAATGCGCGATGACTTTGGCAGTAAAATTAAGTTTCATTTAGCGGAAGAAAATCTCGGTGCTAAAATCAAAGTGATCGGAATCGGCGGTGGTGGGGGAAATGCCGTTAACCGGATGATCGAAGCCGGTATAGAAGGGGTGGAATTTATCGCCATCAACACCGATAAACAGGCTTTGAGCAACAATCTGGCTCCCTTAAAAATACAAATTGGAAGCAAGCTGACCAAAGGATTGGGTTCAGGCGGCAACCCGGATATCGGCCGCCAGGCAGCTGAAGAAGATACCGATCGTCTGGCTGAAATCCTGGAGGGTGCTGACATGGTCTTCCTGACTGCCGGACTCGGTGGCGGAACCGGAACGGGCGCTACTCCGGTTATCGCCAACCTGGCTGCCGGGATGGAGATTCTGGTAATTGCCATAGTTACTATGCCTTTTGCCTTTGAAGGCCGGATTCGAGCCAGACAGGCAGAAGAAGGTCTACAGGAACTCAAGTCAGTGGTGGATACAGTCATTGCCATTCCCAATGAACGGCTGCTGGAAACAGTCAACTTGAATACCTCTATCCCCGATGCTTTCCGGATGGCCGATGACATTCTGCGGCAGGCAGCCCAGGGCATCTCGGACTTGATTACCAAACCCGGTCTGATCAACCTGGATTTTGCTGACGTCAAGTCAATCATGAAAGGTATGGGTATGGCTTTTATGGGTACCGGCATTGCTACGGGCGAAAACCGGGCTGTAGAAGCCGCTCAAAAAGCCATCAGCAGCCCGCTTTTGATTGACACCTCGATCGAAGGAGCCAAAGGAGTGCTCATCAACATCACCGGAGGAAAAGACATGACCCTGCACGAAGTTTCCAAAGCCTCGCAGCTGGTGACCAGCCTGGCTGACCCCGAAGCCAACATCATTTTCGGCACAGTTATTGATGAGAATATGCGTGATACTATAAAAGTAACAGTCATTGCCACAGGATTTGACCGGAAAAAACCGAAGACAGCCACCCCAGAAGAAATCAGAAGAAACCTGACCAGAACTCAACCCTCTGTGCCGGTAAACACACCCACTCCTCCCTATGTTTTTGAGCCCAAGGGAGCTCGGGAGCCTATTATTGAGCCCAATCCGCCTCAAATCGACTGGAATGAGCTCAACACTCCGGCTTTTATCAGAAAAACCAGGCAATTCTCTCTGAGGAAAACGCCCAATGATTTACGCTGATCTCGTGGTGACTGACATCGTCCAGTTAGTTACCTGTGCCGGTCAGGCACCCAGAACCGGGGAGCGGATGAAAGATGTCGGTCTTATAGAAAGAGCCTGGGTTGCCGGCCATCAGGGAAAAATAGTCTTTGTCGGTCAGGAAAAAGAATTCAGAGAAAAAGTTCAGCTGACCGATAAGGCCAAGGTGATCGAGGCTTCAGGCCTGGTTGGCCTGCCCGGTCTGGTTGACTCCCATACTCACCTGCCCTTCGCTGGTGATCGGGAAAAAGAATTTTCCTTGAGGATTTCCGGCTACAGCTATCAGCAATTAGCTCAGATGGGTCTGGGAATCCAGACGACAGTTAAAGCCACCAGGGCTATTTCTCCGGATGAGCTAAAAAAAATCTGCCTCAAAAGACTGGAAACCATGTTGCTTAATGGGGCCACCACCATTGAGGCCAAAAGTGGTTATGGTCTAAATTTTGATGATGAAATCAAACAACTGGAGGTCTTAAAAGAATTAAATTCTGCCCAGCCAGTCAGCATCGTTCCCACCTTCATGGGAGCTCATGAAATTGCGCCCGAATATAAAAACAACCGTCGGGCTTACCTCGACCTGTTGAAAAAAGAAATAATGCCCGAGGTTAAAAAAAGAGGCCTGGCTGAATTTTTTGATATCTTCTGTGAACCTACGGTTTTCAACTTAGAAGAAACCAGAGAGCTGGCCACCGAGGCCCTTAACCTCGGCTATAAACTTAAAATCCACGCCGACGAATTTGTGCCCATAGGCGGAACCGAGCTGGCTGTGGAGCTGGGTGCAAGATCAGTTGAACATCTGATCAACATCACACCAGAAGGCATCGATAAACTCTCTAAAAGCCAGACAGTGGCTACTCTCCTACCCGGCGTTTCTTTCTTCCTGATGATGGAGAAGAAAGCTCCGGCCAGAGAGTTGCTGGATAAGGGAGTCATCGTGGCTCTGGCTACTGATTTTAACCCGGGAAGCTCACATCTAATGTCAATGCTTTTCGTCCTGCAGCTTGGGATTTTTACCTTAAGAATGACGGTTGAAGAAGCCATCAATGCCTGCACCATTAATGCCGCCTATGCTATTGACCGACATCAACAGGTCGGTTCTATCGAACCGGGAAAAGACTTTGATTTGATTCTCTGTGATATGTCTTCATACATATCTCTCGCCTATGAACTCGGCCGGAATCCAATAAAAATGGTGCTAAAACACGGTCAGGTAGTTGTCGAGGACGGCCGAGTTAAAGAAAAATTCATCTGAGGGGCTTGCCTTTTCCTTATTTTTACTTTTCCTACCTTTTTTTAATCTGATTAATCAGATTGCTGCCATTTTGCCAAATCTCTTTTCCAGGTTGCGTTTTCTAATGTAAAGAAAGAGTTCAATTAAATCTTTCCGTTTTAGCTCTTCGGTTTCCACAGCAAAAGCAGTTGAGCGGTACATATCCCAGTCATCTTTCAACTCAACCGGGAGGTTCAAACTCCGATGCAGCTCGCATCCCGGCGTTAGATAAAACACCGAAGGGCCAACCAGAAGGTCCAGCTCAAGGAGTTTTTCTGTGGTCTCTACGATTTCTTCCTTAGTCTGACCTGGAAGTCCAAGGATTAAATAGACAGTGACAAAAAAACCAAGCTTTCTGGCTGTTTGGAGTAGTTTCATAAATTCTGTTTCGTCTTTTTTCTGCGGTCGGTGGAATTTTTGCCTGAGAGTTGGATTGCCCGAAACCCAGGCTAAGTCGAGCTTCCTGACCCCTGCCTGCCTCATCAACCATAAAATGTCCTCATCCAGGTTCTCATAGCTGAGGCCGTTCATAAAAGTCAGCTCTATTCCTTCGAGGAGCTTGTCCCGGCTTACCGCCTGCAAAAACTCCACAAACCACTCCCGGTCAAAAGCCAGATTATCATCCTCAAAATTGAATATTCTCACTTGCCGCTGAAGATAATTCCAGCGCATTTCTTGGAGAATTGAAGCTATCGTTCGATATTCAATCTTTCGTCCAAAAACCAGATGAACATTACAAAAAGAACAGTGATGAGGACAGCCCCGGCTGGCTTGGAGAGAAATATAATTCTTTTTGCCTATCCGGTAATAATCCGGGTTAAGAAGATGGTGAGCCGGCCAGAGGTCTTTCCAGTCGATATGACTTTCCCCTGCTGTCTTTTCTTCCGAAGAAGATTTTTCTGCATAATTTTCTCTTAGATAAACCGGCAGGCTTATTTCTGCCTGGCCCCTGATGACTGCTTCAATCTCCGGCGTCCTGACTTTAATTCCCTCCGAGGCACAAGTGGCCTGATTTCCCCCCAATATGATCGGAATACTAAACTTTGTCTTTAAGGCTCTGACCAGCTCATCAACGCTCCGGTAATAAGCAGCAAAGGAACAACTGATACCGATTAAATCCGGGGAAAATTCCCTGACCCTGGTTATTATTTTTTCCAGAGGCCAGCCAAACCGCCAGTACTGTTTGAAAAAATAAGGATTATCAAGATAGGGCTGGAGATAAGAAAATTTTTCAGGAAGAGGAATTCTGGTCTTTTTTAGCGGAGTCAGGCAATCGAGAATCTTCACCTCGAAGCCCAGAAGTTCAAACACTCTGGCCACATAAACCAATCCCAGGGGATATAGACGAATGGGGGTGGTATAAAAATCTTCGATAGGCGGTTGTATGAGCAGAACTCTTCTCATCTACAGGCTTTAACTGAAGAGATTCTCAGACCTTCTGTTTCCTTTTCCAGTAAAAATAAGCTGGGATTCCCAGGAGAATGATGGCCAGCCCGGCCAGAGAATTCCAGAATTCTTTGAGCAGAGAGTTCAGCGAAATCAGAAAAGCAGCCAGGACAAAAATAGCTGGCGTGACCGGGTAACCCCAGGTTTTGTATGGTCTCGGCAGGTCAGGCCTCTTTTTCCTTAAGACAAAGACCGCAGCTACGGTCAGGCCAAAAAACAGCCACTCGCCGAAAACTACATAGGTAAAAAGTTGCTCGAAAGTTCCTGAAAGACTTAGGACAATACTCCAGAGGCTGATGGCAATGATAGAAACATGCGGAGTCAGAAAGCGGGGATGGATTCTGGCAATTCCCTGGAAAAATAGCCGATCACGGGACATAGCAAAATAGACTCTGGGTGAACAGAGCAGGTTCTGGTTGGCCGCACCCAAGATGGAAAACAATATGACAAAAGAAATGATGGAAGCACCGGCCGGTCCGACTGCAGCCAGCATAGCATCGGCAGCCACTCGTTTGGAGCTGGCAATGGCCGAAGTCGGCAGCACATATAGATAAGCCAAATTGGCTAAAATATAAATAACAATGACGCCGGCCAACCCGATTAATATGCCGAGTGGCAAGTTTCTCTCTGGATGTTTAACCTCTCCAGCACTGTAACTGGCTGATTCCCAGCCTTTGTAAGCCCAGAAGGTGGCCACCATGGCTACACCGAAACTGCTCAGTAGACTCAAAGAAAACTTACCAGGAGCAGGCGAAAAAAAATTTTCCGGGTTGCCTCGGCCGAAGAAGAAAATCGTGGCGCAGATTCCCACTATGGCTCCGGTTTTGATCAAAGTCAGCAAATTCTGCAAATTGGCCCCCCAGCGCACGCCGATGTAATTCACCGCAGCCAGGAAAACGATAAAAACTACTGCCACTATTTTGGACATGAGCGAAGTCATCTTGAAGAAATAAGAAAGATAATTGGCAGAGAAAGCCACAGCCAGTGTAGCAATGGCTCCGGAATCAATCACCAAGAAGAGCGTCCAGCCAAAAAGAAAAGACAAAAGCGGACCATAAGCTTCCCTCAGATAAATATACATGCCACCAGCTTCAGGCATAGCTGCTCCCAGTTCGGCAAAAGCTAAGGCTCCCAAGAAGCTGAGGAAACCGCCAACCACCCAGACCGCCAGCATCAACAGCGGAGAATTGACTTCGGAAGCAATTTTTGACGGCACTAAGAAGATTCCCGAGCCAATGACCCCACCGATGACAATAGAAACCAAATCCAGACGGTTTAAAACTCTGGGTAACCGGTCGGGATGTTTCCGTTCTTCCAACAGATTATTTTCCATGGGCAACCATCCTTCCACAACTTTTTCCTAATTTTATCAGGCAATCGAGACAAGAGCAAAAAATACCTTGATTGGTTATAAGGCCTTTTAATTCTGAGAGGGTTCTAATTCAGAATCTGTCCATTATTCGGTACTGAATGGCTTCAGCTACAGCGGCAGCTGATATTTTTTCTTCTCCGGCTAAATCAGCAATGGTTCTGGCTACTTTCAAAATTCGGTCATAAGCTCTGGCACTGAACCGGAATCGCTTCATGGCTGTTTCCATCAATCTGTCGCCATCGGAGTCGAGCAAACAGAAGTGACGAATGTCCCGAGAATTCATCTGAGAATTAGCAAAGATCTTTCTTCCCTTAAACCTTTCCCACTGAATTCTTCTGGCTGCTGAAACTCTTTTTCTGATTTCGGCCGATGGTTCCCCTGGTGGCTTTCCGATTATGTCCTGGTATTTGACTGAGGGCACTTCGACCTGAATGTCTATCCGGTCCAGAAGCGGTCGGGAAAGTCGGGAATAATATTTTCTTCTTTCTATCTCAGTGCAATTGACTTCTCCACCAGAACCGAGAAAAACATCGGCACAAGGGTTCATGGCGGCCACCAGCATGAAAGAGCAGGGATAGGTTATACTCGATGAGACGCGAGAAATGGTCACCTGACCATCTTCTAAGGGTTGTCGCAGACTCTCCAGGGCCTGACGGCTGAATTCCGGGAATTCATCCAGGAAAAGAACTCCCCGATGAGCCAGGCTGACTTCTCCAGGACGAGGATAATTGCCTCCTCCGACGAGGCCGGTATCGGTAATGGTATGGTGGGGAGACCTGAATGGCCTCTGGCTAATGGCTGATCTATCGCCCAGGAGACCAGCCGCACTGTAAATTTGAGTGACTTCGATGATTTCTTCGAAGGCCATTTCTGGTAGAATTGTCGGCAACCGCCTGGCCAACATGGTCTTTCCTGAACCTGGGGGGCCGATCATCAGGAGGTTGTGACCTCCGGCCGCAGCCACCTCTAAGGCTCTCTTGGCCTGGTGCTGCCCCCTGACTTCGGAAAAATCCAGCTCAGACGGGCTTTCTCCGATAAGTTCGGGCAGGGAATACTTGGCCGGCTTTATCTCGTCTGAACCACCCAGCAGTTTAACCACTTCCAACAAATGGCGGAGGCCATAGACCGGAAAGTTCTGAACAAGGCAGGCCTCTTTTTCGTTTCTTTTTGGCAGGACCAGTCCGGCAAATTTTTTCTTACTGGCCAGAAGAGAGAAAGGTAGGGCTCCCCGCACCGCTTTCAAACTGCCTTCCAGAGTCAATTCACCAACAAAGAGATACTGAGTCAGTTTCTCAGCGGATATGGTCCCGAGAAAAGCCAAAAGTCCAAGAGCAATCGGCAGGTCGAAAGAGGAGCCTTCCTTCTTTCGGCTGGCCGGAGCTAAGTTGATGATGATTTTCTTCGCCGGAAAATCAAAGCCGCAATTCCGCAGAGCTGTCCTGACTCTTTCTTTACTCTCACGCACAGCCGCATCCGGCAGGCCGACGATGATAAAAGCTGGTAAACCCTGAGAGATGTCTACCTCCACATCTACCAAATAAGCCTCAATTCCGTGAAGAGAAGCACTCGGGATTCTTATAAGCATGATTGCAGAAAGAAAGACGAAGAAAAGGCGAATGGATTCTCAGGGAGTTACTTTTTCTTGGTCAGACCGAATTCCTTAGACAGGCGTTCGATTTCCCGTTCAATGTCTTCAATCGACTGGACTTTGATTTTGGTCGTGGGAAAGGGGACTTCATCACCGGGTTTGACAAATTCTATCTTAAGTTCTTCTGGTTTCTTCTCTGCCTTTTTTCGGGCTGGAGTTTCCCCGGCTGTTTTAATATCAGCTCCTGAGGCAACCATTTCTGCCGGCCGAGGACCTTCTGGTTCTGCTTTTTCCGGAGTTGGTATTTTTTCCCCAAAAATTCTGGCTCTGACCACCGGGACTGTCAGCCGGGCTATTTCTTTGAGAGTCTCGAGCACCCCACGCCCGTTGATGGCTTCGGCTTCAATGTAAGGAGCATTGCGGTGGTTTAACAGCCGGTTGAAAGTTTCCACCGGAATCAGATTCGGCAGGTCACGTTTGTTGTATTGAAAAACCAGGGGAATCTGGTTGAGATCTATGTTTTGTTCTAAGCAGTTCCTTCGCAGACCGTCAAAGCTTTCCAGGTTAGCCTCGAGAAGAGGCAACTGAGAGTCAGCCACAAAAACTATGCCATCAGCCCCTTTGAGAACACTTTTTCTCGAAGCTTCATAAAATACCTGACCGGGGACGGTCAGCAGTTGAAAATGAACCTTAAAATCTTTAATCAATCCAGCCTTTATAGGCAAAAGATCAAAAAAGAAAGTTCTTTCGGTTTCGGTTTCCAGGCAGACCAGCTCACCGCGATAAGCTGGCTCAAGCTTGAAATAAATATACCTGAGGTTGGTGGTCTTCCCGCTCAGGCCAGGTCCATAGTAGACAATCTTGATAGCGATATTCTTAGTTACATAGTTGACATAAGCCATCTGCATTATCTCCCCGCTCTGATAATTGTTATCATAGCCATATAGATTTAGTCAACAAATATTGAATTTAATTGAGAATTTTGTTTAATTTGAAAAGAGCTGAGGTCTGTGGTATTTTTTAAACTAAAAAAGACACATTTTAGGGGAGCGGAGAAAACCAGTGGAATTAATAGATATAAGGAACAGGCCAAGAATCGCTGTCATCGGCGGAAACAATCCGGATGAAAAATCCAGGAAGACAGCTTATGAAGTCGGAAAGCTGCTGGCTGAAAAAGGAGCCATCTTGGTTTGCGGCGGTCTGGGTGGGGTAATGGAAGAAGCAGCGCGGGGAGCCAAAGAAGCCGGTGGTTTGACCATCGGTATTCTTCCGGGAACCAGACCAGATGAAGCCAATCGCTTTATAGACCTGGCCATTGCCACTGGTATAGGTTACAACCGGAATTCAATGGTAGTCCTCAACGCCAGCGCAGTGATTGCTATTGATGGAGAATACGGCACGCTAAGCGAAATTGCCTATGCTCGAATTTTCGGCAAAAAAATCATCGGTCTTAATACCTGGAATATTAAGGGCCTCATCCCGGCCTGGACACCTGAAGAAGCTGTGGAACTGGCCTTATCAGATATTAAGTGATGAACTCGATGGAAGAAACCGGTCTGGAAATAAAGGACCAAACCTCAGAAATAATCGAAGCAGAGGAAATTTATCCTCCAAGTCTTGACCTCCCTAAATTAGAGAATATCAAACTCCTCATCTCCTATGACGGCACAGATTATCATGGGTGGCAGAGACAGCCGGGCCAGAGAACTATCCAGGGAACGATCGAAGAAGCTCTGATGAAGATCTTGGGCGAAAAAATCAACCTGCAGGCTGCAGGCCGGACCGATGCCGGAGTTCATGCTCTCGGGCAGGTGGCTAATTTCAGGGCCAGTTGCCGGCTGACTGACTCTGAGCTTCTTCGAGCTCTCAACGCCATGCTGCCTTCTGATATCCGCATTCTGTCAGTAGAAAGAGTGCCTATGGGCTTTCACGCTCGAAAGTCAGCTCGCTCTAAAATCTACCGTTACCGGATAAAGATTTCACCGATTATCAGCCCTTTTGATTATCGCTATGTCCTCCATTATCCCTATCCGCTCGACCTTGAAGCCATGCTTCAAGCTGCTTCACTTTTTGAAAGAGAAGACGATTTTTCAGCCTTCTCCTCTAACAGGTACAGAAACCCGGTGAGAAAAGTCCTGCGGTCAACTCTGGAAAATACTGGCGATGAGCTCGTCTACACCATAGAAGCCAGCGGATTTCTCCGCTACATGGTCAGGACCATCGTCGGCACGTTGATCATGGTCGGGAGGGGCAGGCTAAAGCCCGAAGATATCGATACTTTATTCCAGGGAAAGAAGAGAACGCTTCTAAGCCCCACGGCTCCAGCCAAAGGTCTCTGTCTGGTTAAAGTTAATTACTGAACCGGCTCAATCCAGCATCAAGCCCATCACATAGGCATCTTCTATCGGATTGGTATAGTATTCTTTTCTAACTCCCAGAATAGAAAAACCGAGTTTGCGGTAAAGGGTTAAGGCTGGCAAATTAGAGACCCTGACTTCAAGTGAGACAAAATGAACTCCATTCTCTCGCAGCCTCTCGAGCACATAGCGCATCGCCTGCTCTCCAAACCCCTGGCCCTGATAATCAGGATGGATGGCTACGTTGTTAATTTGAGCTTCATCGCCTATCTGCCAGAAAATCACATAACCGATGATTTTTTTATCTTCCGGGTGGATCACCACTAAAGGGAAAGAAATAGCTTTGTTCTGAATCTCGCCGCGGAAGGTGTCTTCACTCCAGGGATTGGAAAAACAGAGTCGCTCTATGGTGAGGACCTCGGGCAGATCCTCTTCCCTCATCCTTCTAATGAAAATCGGACTTTTATTATTTTTTTTCAGGTTTCTTCTCCTCAGCCTGAGATTTCCGGTAATAGATTGGCTCGAGCTGAGCCGGGCTTAAGCCCTGCCCTTTTTCCAGAAGCTTTTCGCCCAGCTTCCCGACTTCTGCGGCTATATAATAGCTTCTTTCAATAACCTTAGCTCTCTGGCCCAATTTCTCCTTAATCAGCGGCCAGTAAAGGTCGACTCCGGTTCCGATCAGATGAACCGAAGAATTAGCGGGCAGAAGCTCAAGATAAGTTTCAGGATTATAAGCAGCCGGAAGAATAATCTCTTTTAGCTCGGACTCCATCACTTTATAAGCACAGGCAAAGATTTCTCCCTTGCGGGCATCGACCATCGGAGAGATTAACTCCACTCCAGGCAGGATGAGTTTTTGAGCCAGGGCCTGAAGCGAGGAGACTGGAGCTACCGGTTTTTTAGAGGCCAGAGCCAGAGCCTTCACCAGGCTAAGGCCGATTCTTATTCCAGTAAAAGAACCTGGACCGGCAACCACGGCCAGACCATCAAGATCATTGAATTTTTTCCCGGAAATCTTAAGGACTTCATCCACAGCCAGGAAGACCTGGCGTGAATGGGAAGATGGCGAAGCGTAATTAACCTCAGCTATGAGTTCTCCTTCAGAGACCATAGCTACAGAGCCGAAGCGGGTTGTGGTGTCAATGGCCAGAATCAACATCTTTTTAATGTTCTAAATTTTCTCTCAGACTTCTTGCTGTTTAAAGTTTTGAAGCCACAGCTTCAGCAACTTCCAGAGTCTTGGCTGAGCCGCCCATGTCATAAGTCCTAACCTTTCCTTCCTTGATGACTTCAGCTATCGCCTGCTCCAGAGTGTTGGCTTTATCAGTTTCGCCCAGCCAGTCGAGCATCATCTTTGCTGCCAGCAGAGTGGCGATCGGATTGACTTTATACATGCCGGCGTATTTTGGTGCAGAACCGTGAGTTGGCTCAAAGACTGCGTACTTATCACCGATGTTGCCGGCGCAGGCAAAGCCCAGGCCACCAACCAGCTGAGCGGCCAGGTCAGAAATGATATCACCAAAGAGATTCTCAGCTACCAGAACATCATAATCCTGGGGATTCTTGACCAGCCACATACACATGGCATCGACATTAGCTTCGATGAACTTAATATCCGGATATTCAGCCGCCACCTTCCGGGCTACATTGAGCATCAAACCTCCAGTCTCACGCAGAACGTTTGGCTTTTCCACCAGAGTTACCGACTTCCTTTTGTACTTTCGAGCATACTCGAAGGCAGCCCTAACGATTCGTTCACAACCTTTTTTAGTCATTATTCTGGTGGAGACTGCTATTTCATTGGCAGGCACATCTTTGAAATCTTTCATCTTGGGGTGAAGCATTAGAGCTTCCCTGACCTGGTCTGGTAAAGGATAGAACTCAACTCCGGCATAACTGCCTTCAGTGTTTTCTCTAAAAATAACCAGGTCGATGTTATCGCGGTAGTTAAGGGGATTCCCAGGATAAGCTTTGCAGGGTCTGAGATTGATGTAAAGGTCGAATAACTGTCTGAGTTTAACGATAGGGCTGACATAGGAAAGTCCTTTATCCTGCAGCTCTGGGGCTAATTCCTTAGCTGCATCTTCTTTGGGCTTGGAAGTAATGGCTCCAAAAAGACAGGCATCGGTCTCTTTAAGAAGCTTGATCGTTCTTTCAGGCAAGGCATTACCTTCTTTGCACCAGAATTCCCAACCGATATCGCCGTAAAAATAGTCGGCGTCCAGGTTAAGCCGCTTAAGGACAATCATCGCCGCTTCGATGACTTCCTGGCCGATGCCATCACCGGGCAAAATAGCAATACGATACTTAGCCATAGTTAACACTCCTTGGGTTTAATGATTTTTTGAGGTTTTATTATGCTTGAAAATTCGTCCTTAAGTCAATGATTTTGCGGCCTCTGAGTTTTTGCTTGAAAAGCTATGACCCACAACTGATATTATTTCTAAGCTTTATCGCTCAATTCTCCCAATAAAAAAGGGCCTGAAATCTCAGGCCCCATATTTTCCCTGACAGTTGAAGATTAACATTTTCATTCCAGCCAGACTTTGACTGTTTCATCCTCTTCGTTAATCTCTACGATGGCCAGAGGCCCCACTTTCTTAAGTTCTGCCAGCAATTCTTCTATATTCAGGGTGCAGCCCATGTTCTTCACTCGAACCTCTTTGTTATCAGCACAGCGAGCAAAAATCTCAACCAGAGTGATAGGCATGGTAATTTTAACTTTTTCTTTTCCGGTTTTGTTGTCTACCACGAGAACCTTGAACCATTTCACTTCCTTAGCTGGCTCGATCTTCGGGTTTTCCTGCACGGCCCTTTTGATTACCTGATAATCATCCCGGTCAATGGGATAAGAAAACTCGGCTGTCAGGAAAAGAGCCATCAGCACCAGAACTGCTATCCAGATGACTTTTTTCATGATATTCCTCCTCCTTTATTTTCAAATTTTTATTCAATCCAGATCTCAATGATGTTTCCATCTTCTTCTATCCTCACCAACTTTTCCTTAGACTTAGCCAGGTCGCTCAGAATCCGGTTAAGGTCATAGCCTTTCTGCTTAAGGCTGGCCTTTTCTTCTTCAGGAATAGCCTGAATGGCTAAATCAGCTAAGGATAAAGGAAGGTTTATGGAAACAGTAGGAGTCTTCTTGCCTTTTTCATACATCCTGATTTTAACCAGACGGAATGACCCGGATTTTTGCTCTTCTTGAATATCCTTAAGAGCAGCAGGGGAAATCCTCAAAAGGGCGATCTTGGCTCGATCCACCAGTTCCTGGTCTTTCTCTGTCTCGATGAGCTTCTTCAGGACTGGAACGGCTTTAGAAGCCAGGTTTTTATCTTGAAGGTAGCTCATCTTGAAGGCCGCATAATATCGGATGACTCTTGATGGGTGAGAAAGTCTGGTTTCGAGTACCTGACCGAAACTCTTTTCTCCGCTATTAAAAAGAGTAAAGGCTAAATCAATGCTGGTAATTTCTGCTTCTTCCACCAGAGTCTGCGGCCGGTCGGGTCTCCGCAGAAATTCTTCAAACACTTTCCAGGCTTCTTTTTCTCTGCCCTTTTGCTCCGCCAAACATTTGCCCTGGTAAAAAAGAGCCTGAGAATAATAACTGCTTTTGGGGTACTGGCTCAGCAATTCATCCAGCTTTTTTTCAGCTTCCACCCATTTCTTATCAAAAATCAGGACCTTGGCTTCCTGCAGGAGTTTCTCATCTTCCTTAGCTCCTGACTGAGCCAGAAGCTCGGAATTAGCTCCCAGGAATATGGTTAACAAAAGAATGAAAAATATGGTCCGGTTTTTCACTTTAAACCTCGCTTTGCTGCAATTCTTTTTTGACCAGATTTATTTTGAGCAGAAGCTGACGTTCTTCAATCATTTCCCTGACCCTCTCTAATTCTGCTTCTGAAAGGCCTGAGCTCAACTGGGTCAGTTCTAAGAACAGAAGTTCAATCTGGTCGCAGATGGCTTTGGCTTTGAGTAATTTGACATCATCGAGCTGGGCATTCAGGTATTTTTTCTCGGTCAGTAATTGCTGAATCTTATCTCTGGTCAGGAAAATTGAGACCTCATCCTGTTTTCTGGTTTGCAGCAATTCCAGAATCAAATACTGACTGCGGTCAAGATAATCTATGGTTTCCCTTCTGGCCAGAGCTAAGTCCACTTTTTCGATAAAATCTGCAGGCACACTCACCTTTGACTCCTGACGGGCTGTCAGAAAACTGGGCTTTTGAGGCTTAATGACAAAATAGGTAAAAAAGGCGCCAAGCAGCAAACCAAAGATAAGACCTG
Organism: Candidatus Aminicenantota bacterium; assembly: GCA_014360015.1. Lineage (GTDB taxonomy): Bacteria > Acidobacteriota > Aminicenantia > Aminicenantales > Saccharicenantaceae > Saccharicenans. The sequence goes on from JACIYJ010000003.1 coordinate 188,430, forward strand.
CGGCCAAGGGTTGCCATCTCCAGCGATAAAACCAGGAATCAACAAGTTTTTTCTGTCTTTCTTCCTCCCTCTTCCAGACTCTATCAGTGAGAATTGATGGGAGTTTATCCCAGTCTACCGTGCTCATGACTTCCTGGAGCTCAGTCTTAAAATCCTTAGACATTGAGAAAAGTCTTTTTATTTCCTCAACTTCTTTCTGGCAAGCAGAACAGTGCTTCAAATGCTCAGCCACCTCCTGCGCCCTCGATGGCGCCAGCTCGTTGCTGAGATAAGCCACCAAATCTCTTTTATATTTATGACATCTATTCACAGACCACCTCCAAGCTGAGGAGCCAGAATTTTCCTCAATTTTTGAATAGCTTTAAAATGCAATGACTTAACTGTTCCCACCGAAATCTGCAGCCTCTCAGCAATTTCTTCATATTTAAGCTCATCGTAATGATGAAGAATAAAAACCAGCTTCTGTTTTTCCGGAAGTCTGGCCACGGCTTTGTGGATCATTTCCTTCGGGTTAAACTTAGCCGGGTCATCACTCGGCGATGGCAGGTCAACTCGCCCCAGTTCCAGAACATCGAGGTTGTCTTTTTTTCTGGACTTCTGTCTTCTCAGAAAATCTATGCTGAGATTTCTGGCAATCTGCATCAACCAGGCGGTGAAATTTTCCTTAGGACGATAAGTTTGGATTTTTTCGTAAAGTCTCATAAAAGTCTCTTGAACCAGGTCCAGAGCATCTTCCCTGTTCCTGACCATAGAATAGGCCAGGATGAAAACTTTCTGCTGATAACCTTCGACAATCTTCATGAAAGCTTCTTTATCTCCCTGTTTGATTCTCTCAACCAGGAATTCCACCTCAATTTCACTGATGCAGCCATTTCTCTGTTCCATTCCGAAACTCTGTCCTCGGTCTCAGTCCTTTGTTCTTAGTATACATTCATTCCAACCACAAGAGTATTTTTTCTTCTTCACTCCAGACTTCAGCCAGAAGTCCTCTGGGTAATCTGGAAATAGCCTGGAAAAAGGCTCGGGTATCGAAATCGTAATCCAGTTTCTTAGCCCGGGGATATTCGGAGTCTTCGATGGCTTCCCTCAGGCCTTTTTTAGCCAGCCAAAGAGGCAGGGATATTCTGACCAGTTGTTCTTTGTCCGGCTCATAGACAAGCATAACCAGGCGATGCGGTCTTCTGAGATGAGAAGAGCGGTTGGACAGCCTGGCGATTCTTTCTTTAGCCTGCTGGAAATGAATTTCGGCCTTGTGGGAATCGGTTTCTACAGCCACCACTAAGCAGGAAGAGAGAGTTATCAGAATAAGTCCAATAACTGCCGCCAGCTTTATCTGGTAAACCATTTTCTTCTCCTCACATTTTATCTCCAATAGAGATAACGGAAGAAAAGAAAATAAGGTTTACCTGTGAAAAAATAACTTTCCTGACTTTAGCCTTACAGACCAGGGCTGCAGCAATTAATTGGAATTTTGAAAAGAAGGCAGCTCAGTCAGAATCAATCAATATCTGCGGAAATTTCTTCTCTGCTGAGGGCCAGCTCCGGGACGGCGTTCGCCGCTTTTCTTCTCACTTTTCGGTCTGGCATCGTTGACGATGATCTTGCGGCCGTCAAATTCGGTCCCGTTGAGTCTGGTTTTAGCTTCCTGAGCCATTTCTTCGGTGGACATTTCCACGAAACCAAAGCCCCGACCCTGCAGGATGTTAACTGAGGTAACTTCTCCATACTGAGAAAAGAGATCCTTCAGTTTCTCCTCGGTGGTCTTGTAGTTCAAGTTACCTACATAAAGTTTTAGAGACATACAAAAAACCTCCTTGACCTCTCCAAATCGGCTTTCCCCCTCTTCAGGAAGGAGCAACTCGACTGAAAAGGCAGAAATTATGATGCCATAGAAAAAAAACAAAATCAAGAAAATTTTAAACTGTTTCAGGTGGGTGGATGCAGGCGTTTTTTGAACCAGACCCGGAGTTTTTCCATCTTCTCACGCTGAGCCAGAGGGGCCCGACGCCGGCAGGTGCAAATTTCTTCTGATCCTTCTGGTGCTCCCCAGCGGACCTCCACACAGTCGTTGGGATTGTAAGCCATTTCAAAAGCCTCTTTTCGCTTGAGAATTTCTTTGAGGCTCAGGGTCCAGGGCCGACCGTCAGACCTGGTGTAGGTTATTGAAAGCTCTTCAGCCAGCCTGGAAGAAAGGCTTTCCAGTCTGGCTTTTATTTTTTCCGGCGACTCAGATTTCTTAATTCTGAACCGTTCAGGATGCTTCAAAACTTTTTCCGGAAACTCCTCAATGGTATCCATGGCGATTAGCAGCCTCAGGTCACGGTTGGGCGTTGAATAGTCCTCCCAGGGACCGGTTGTCAGAAAGACAGTTGAACCAGAGGGCATGGGAATAACATAACCCGGATGCTCCTGCATAAATTTTTCGCCAATTTCAACCGACTCCACCCTGACCAGCAACTGTTCATGGAGTGCCCGATAAAGTTCCCGGAGAGCAGTTTCCGGGTCAAGGGGTTCTGGGTTTATCAGCCGTTCCATTCGCTCGTAGAATTCTTCTGGCTGCAGTTTCAACTGTTCGAGCGAAAAATTACCATAGTCCTGGCTGTCCTGAATTTCCTGGTTGGTCATCAACCTGAGCTTACCCCCACTGTTCGTTATTGGTCTGAAAGCTTTAAAACCTGGCTGGCCGACAACATTCTCTGTAGCAAAAAGAAAATTACCCTTCCAGAATCTTTTTATTCCGACAGTACCATCTGGCTGAGCGTCAACTGCCAGAAGTTCACCGGCTTTGTTCTCTGTCTGGGGCACCCAGCGAACTATGATTAGGGTGTGTCCATAAGGGTCAGCATAGACTACACCCGGGCGGAGGTGATTCCTCGAAAGAGGCAAAGGATAATAATCAGAGACTTCTGCCGCTAACCTGGTTCTGGCTGTTCCCGAATGGACGGTATCCATCAGAAGGCGCATCAACCTGGCAAATTTTTTGACCTCATCACCCGGTCTGGTCGGCAGCTCATTGGTCAGCCAGCGACCGCAGGTTGGGGCCTGAGTCAACGAGCCGCGACTGCATTCATGGAAACCAAAAGGCAGTCTGTTTTTCCAGGCAAAATAGGCTCTAAGGAAAAAAGGATTATCCGCACAATCTGGCTCGAGACTAAGGGCCCCATTGTCTTCAGATAAGCCCAGATGATTATGAAGGAAATTTCTCCCGGGATCACGGAGGATGGAATGTAAATTTGGCCAGGAATCGTTCTCATCAGCACCATGAAAAAGTGCCTCTATCCAGGCTGAATAAAGGTTTTCCTCAGCTCTGGTCCAGCTTTTTTCTGCTTTCCAGAAAACACCGGATTCCGGGAGCCCTGGATGAAATGGAGAAACTTCAATGGTCCGAGAGAAAACAACTTTACTGCCAAGACAAATCTCCAGCCTGTATTGACCAGAAGTTACCACCCTTCCTTGCCACCATTGCCAGAAAGGCGGCCCGCCTCCTTTCTTTACCAGGGTTAATTTCTCCGCTTTTAGTTGGAGTCCTTTGAGATTGATTTCCAGATTTTTTTCGGGAATCTCTTTTTCGGAAGAAATAATCAATCTGAAGGTCATTCCAGGTGACAAACGGGCAGGAGAAACCAGAACAGATATTTCCTCCCGGGCAGACCAACCTGGCGTAAAGTTAACAGCAAGAAGAAGCCCGAACAGCAGCAGTCTGGTTTTAATTTTAATCACTCGGTCTCTCACTTTTTCATCTTTATACTTTGACTAATTGTTATTTAAGACAGAAAGTTTGTCAAACCCCACTCTCTGTTCAAAATCCACCGACTCAGATCAGCTGAGAAAATAAATTCAAAAAGGGTAAACCCGATTAAATCTGGCTGCGACCGCTTTACCCCCCCCCCCCCCCCTATTATCGGACAAAATCCATCTGTTTATTTTTGATGGTTCATTAAGTAAAATAAGTTAACAGGAGGACCGATGAACAAGAAATTTATCTGGCTGATAATTATTTTCTTCTTTCTCATCCTTATCGGTTTGCTCGTTTTTTCCTTACTAATCTTTAACATTGCTCCTAAGGAAGTACAGGTCGAAAGCAATTCTTATCTGGAAATAAAACTCGAGGGCCGGCTGGAAGAGTATTCTCCGGTGGTGCCGTATATGGAATTTCTCCAGGGGAAGACAATTTCTCTTTATGACACCTGGATGAACCTGAGGAAGGCCAGTCTTGACCCAAGAATCAAAGCTGTAGTTTTGAAGTTCGGTCTCCTCGATTCAGACTGGGCCAAAATTGAAGAGCTTCGCCAGGCTGTTTATGATTTCAGGAAATCAGGAAAGCCGGTAATCGCCTATTTTGAAGAATCGCCTGATGCTGATAAAGAATATTATCTGGCCACAGCCTGCGACAAAATTATTCTCCACCCACTCGGCTGGCTCGGAGTAAACGGACTGGCCAGCTATGTGCCGTTTTTTAAGGGAACGCTCGATAAACTCGGGATCAAGGCGGAATTCGAGCACATTGAAGAATACAAAACCGCCTACAACCAGTTTACCGAAAAAGGTTTCACCACAGCTCACCGAGAGATGATGGAATCAATCTATAACGACATTTTCAACTATTATTTTAAGCAGATAACCGCTGCCCGTCATAAGACCCCTGAAGAAATGAAAAAGTTGATAGACCGTGGCTATTTCCAGGGAAAAGAAGCTGTGGATTGCGGTCTGGTTGATGGGTTGGCCTATGAAGATCAGCTACTTGAAGTGATGAATCTCAAGAATATAAAACAACTCAATAAAATTTCGAACGAGAAATACGCCAAGGTCAACCCCGCTTCCTTTGGATTAAATCGGGGCAAAAAAGTGGCTCTAATTTTCGCCACAGGGACAATTCTGAGTGGTGAAGAACAGGTAGTAGCCCTGGGCAGTGAAACTTTTACTAGGTGGCTCCGAGCAGCGGTTAAAGATAAATCCATTGCTGCTATTGTCGTCAGGATTGACAGTCCCGGTGGTTCGGCTGTTGGTTCGGATATCATCTGGCACGAGCTGGTCAAAGCCAGGGGTGAAAAACCCGTAGTCATTTCCATGTCCGGGCTGGCCGGTTCGGGTGGCTACTGGATGGCTCTCGGTGGCCATAAAATTATCGCCCAGCCCCAGACCTTAACGGGGTCTATCGGAGTAATAGCTGGAAAATTCAGCTTCGAGGGCCTGATGAAAAAGCTCGGGATCAACACTGAAAAAATAGTTCTGGGCAAGGAAGCAGATGCTTTTTCTGTTTACCGGAAATTTACTCCAGAAGAAAGGAACATTCTGAAAAACCAGATTCAGTCTATTTATCAACAGTTTCTGGAACGGGTAGCTTCATCCAGAAATCTCTCCATCGAAGAAGTTCACCGAATTGGTCGGGGGCGTGTCTGGACAGGAAATCAGGCTAAGGAACTGAACCTGGTTGATGACCTGGGTGGTTTGAACCTGGCTATTGAGTCGGCCAAGAAAATGGCTGGCATACCAGCTGAAGAGGAAGTTAAGTTGGTCATCTGGCCTAAAAAACGCACCTTTTTTGATTTTTTGATGGGCAAGGAGACAGAACTTAGTTATTTCCGGGCTCAGGCTGAAATCATCACCGGCTATGCCAGGTTAATAAAATATTCCTCACCACCCAGAGTCTGGACTTTAATGCCCTTCTGGCTCTATTAATAAAAATTCGAAATCCGGATGATTATTTTTTCTTCCGGATAATCACCTTTTCTTCTGGTTTGATTAACCAGAGCTTTTCTCTGGCTTCTTTCTCTAAGGCCCTGGGGTTGGTTTCCAGTACTTTTATTTCTGCTTCCAGGTTTTCTTTTTGCCTGGTCAACTCCTGGATCTGAGCCTGGAGCTCAAAATATCTTTTTTTTGACCTCTGTATATCCAGAAATCCTTTTTTCCCAAAAAATGTAGTAACCAGAGTGGCCAGTAACAATATTCCGACGAGCAGATAAAAGAACTTTTTTTTGGTCGGGGTCTTCTTCTTTACCCTTACAGGCTCTACCATAGAAGTTCCATCCCGGCTTTGAGTAAAGCTCTGGCTTCTTTTTCAGTTTCAGCTTCGCTATAACAGCGAATCAAAGGCTCTGTTCCTGAAAATCTCAGGATAAGCCAGCTATCTCCGGCCAGGTCCAATTTCAGGCCATCCATGGTCTCGACCGACTGGACCTTTCTTTTACCAAGGAAATCTGGCGGATTCTTAATAAGCTCATTGAGCTTTCTGGCTTTTTCAGGAGAGAGCGGTATGTTTTCCTGAACTCCAACCATTTTTCCGTATTTTTTGAACAGCTGTTCCAGAAGCTGAGAAAAGCTGAGGCCACAGACAGAAATCATCTCAGCCACCAGAAGTCCGGCAAAAATCCCATCTTTTTCTGGAAGATGGTCTTTGACTGCCAGGCAGGCACTCTCTTCTCCACCGAAAATTATCTTGCCCTTAAGAAACAGGTCAGCCATGTATTTGAAGCCCACAGGGGTCCGGTACAGGGGAAGATCATAATGACGGGCAATCCGGTCAATAAGATGAGTTGTGGTCACTGACCTGGCCACTCCACCCCGCCAACCTTTAACCGTCAGCAGGTATTCAAGTAGAAGAGCCAGAACGTAGTTTGGGATCACCAGCCGGCCCTGTTCATCAAGTAAACCAAAGCGGTCTCCATCGGCATCGGTGGCCAGGCCCAGAGCGCAGCCGGTTTCTTTAACCAGGCGCTTCAGTTCTACCAGATTCTTTTCAGTGCAGGAGGGAGAAATTCCGCCAAAATATGGGTCAACGTAACCGTGAATTACTTCGATCGGAATTCCGTTTTCTTCCAGGATTTCGTCCAAATATTCACGACTTGTACCAAAAAGTAAATCTATTCCTATTTTAATCCCCGATTTTCTTATGGCCTCAAAATCAACCTTCTGCTGAAGGAAATCCAGATAATCGCGCTGCAAATCAATTTTATGAATATAATCAGGATCAGGATAGTAATTGGGCAGAACTGAGTCAGGGGAGATTTTCTCAACTTCCTGCTCAATCCGGTCAGTAACCTCGGGAAGAGCAGGGGCTCCGCTGGCCACATTGAACTTCAAACCGTTAAACTCTGGTGGGTTAAAAGAAGCGGTAAAGTTAATGCCACCTGAATGCTGACCCTTGATGATCTGATAAGCCAGAGCCTGTGAAGGACAATCACGGCCAGTAAGAAAAACCTGAATTCTGTTACGGGAGAGAAGGGCAGCCGCTACTTCCGCGAACTTTTCAGACAGGAACCGGGTATCATAGCCGATTACCAGAGAAATGTCTTTTCCCGGATTCTCTGCTTTCAAGTAATTGGCAATGGCCTGAACTACCCGACGGACATTGGAGAAAGTGAACTCTTCTCCCATTATTGCCCGCCAGCCTGATGTTCCAAATCTAATCATTTCTGCTTCTTATCTTTTTCTTAAAATGAAATTATCATAAGAAAAAATTTAAAGCAACCCAGCTATAGATTAGATTGACTTAACCTTAGTATTATCTTAATGTTAACTTAAAGCTATGCCTGAAAAAAGCAAAATCCTGGCTGGAGTCTCCCTTATTTCAGCTGAGATTCTGGCTCTGGAACTCGTCCTGACGAGGTTTTTTTCAATTTCTCAGGGCTATCATTATGCCTTCCTGGTTGTCAGTATTGCCTTTCTTGGCTTTGGTGCTGGTTCTCTTCTTCTTTTTATCGAACGCCTGAAGAATATCCGTAACCGGGAGGACTTCATTTCCAGGCTGGCTATGTTAATAAGTCTTTCCATCCTGGTCAGTTTTTTCCTGGTAAACAGGTTTCTCTTTAATCCAGTTGAGCTTCTCTGGAATCAAAACAGGATCTGCCTTATGCCTGTTCATTTCTTAATCCTAAGCTTGCCTTTTTTTCTTGGCGGGCTGGTCATTTCTTCAACTCTAACCTTTTTTCCCACGATAGTTCATAAGATTTATTTTGCAGACCTGATTGGAGCCAGCTTAGGAATAATCCTGTCCGGCCTGAGCTTCCGGCTGGCTGGCGACCGCGGAGCCATCGGGCTGCTGGTCTTGCTGGCCATTCTATCTTCATGGTTTTTTCTGGAATGGAAAAAAGCAAACCGAGAATATAAAGTCTATCAAATTGGTGCCACTCTGGCCATTCTCCTGATTTTTATGCTTTTTCCCCACCACTTCTCCTTTAAAATTTCAGATTATAAACCGCTCTCCTTCTATTTAAAACAGAAAGACGCAGCCATCGAAAAAACCCTCTGGGATGAGAAGACCAGGCTGGACCTTTTTCATTCTCCGGCCATTCGTTATGCTCCCGGGCTAAGCCTTAAATTCTCTGGAATAATTCCAGACCAGATGGGGCTGTCGCTGGATGCTGAAAAGATTTCAGCTCTGATAAAAACTCCAGAAGATTTAGACCGATTAGCCTTTCTCGATTATTTACCAGTTTCCAGAGCCTTCAAGCTGGCTGAAGCTGGTAGAGTATTATTGATTCAGCCTGAAAGCGACCTTGAACTCTTTCTGAGCCTTAGAAATGGAGCCAGTCTGGTCACCGTATTTGAAGAAAGTTCTTTAATCAGGCAAGTTCATCAGAATGAAATCTCCAGGCTGTCGAAGGTAATGCATAAAAATTGCCAGATTTTCCTTAAAACCGTCGAAGCCCGGGCCGGTTTACTCCAGGAGAAGAATGAATATGATTTAATCGTCTTCCCCTTTCCCGACCTTCCGGGGAGCTTCAGCACTGGCTTTTACGGTCCTGGAGAAGATTATCTCCTGACCAGAGAGGCCGCCGAAAGAATGTTCAACCTTCTCAGCCAGAAGGGAATGATAACGGCTCTATTCTATTATCTCCCACCGTCCCGCCAGGAATTGCGCTTTATGGCTCTCTGGATTGAAACTTTGGAAAAGCTCGGACTTAATCCTGAAAACCATATCCTCATCCTCAGGTCAGTTGAAACCATCTCTTTTTTCATCAAAAAAGAGCCGTACTCAGAAGAAGAACTTCAAAACTGGCAGGATTTTGCTGCTGACCACTACTTTGACCTGATCCTTCCCCGGCCAGCTGTTGGACAAAACAGAACATCATTCATTCAGTCTGATTTGACCTTTTCCGAAGAGCTGTTATCCGGTCTTTTTGACCGCGAAAAACGCCTGGAAATCTACCGCCGGTATATTTTTGAAATAAAACCGCCAGTTGATGACCGACCATTCTTCAGGGACTTCTTCAAATGGTCAAGATGGCAAGATACTTTGAGGTTTTTTAATAGAAAAATATACCCGTTATTCCTGGGAAAATATCTCCTGGTTTTTCTGTTTGCTCAATCGCTGCTAATCGGGATGATAATAATCATCCTGCCGTTGCTAAAAGCTACATCCACCAGGTTGAAAAATGTGCCGCAGAAAAACCGGATTTTCTTCTACTTTGCCAGCCTGGGCTTTGGTTATATGTTGGTCGAAATCACTCTTTTCCAGAAATTCATCCTGCTGCTTGGACATCCAACTTATTCTCTGAGCGCAGTCCTGTTTTTCCTGCTTAGTTCTTCTGGAGCCGGTAGCCTGAGCCTACCGAAACTGAATCATAAGATAAAAGAATCCGGTTTGAAATTCTGGCCTCTGGTCTGCATGCTGGCCATTTTCACAGAAATAATCGCCCTTAATTTAGCCAGACCGCTTTTTCTGATCAGCAGCTTACCGGTAAGGTTTGGATTGAGTTTCCTGTTTATCTTCCCTCTGGGCTTCTGCTTAGGTGTTCCCTTCCCGGCAGGTTTGAAATTTTTCTCTTCTCAATCGCAATTAATCATTCCATTGGCCTTTGCCGCCAATTCTTTCTTCGGTCTTCTGGCTTCGGTCTGGGGACTACTTCAGGCCCACGCCTGTGGCTACAAATCCGTTCTTGTTCTGGCCGCTCTCAGCTATCTTTTATCTTTTCTGTTTTTCTATCTCGCCGGTCATCGGGACAAACCGGACATCGAGTAATTGCTTTATCTCTGGCTGGCCTTTTATCTTCTTGACCAGAGTTAGAGTTTGAAAAAAGACTGTACTACCAACCGGTATGACCAGTCTCCCGCCTTCTTTCAACTGCTGAAAAAGTGGCGGCGGAATATGGTTGGCAGCACAGGTGACGATGATAGCATCGAAAGGAGCTTCTTCTGGCCAGCCGAAATAGCCGTCTGCCCATCGGACCTTAACCTGATGGTAGCTCAGGGAGATGAGCAAATCAGCTGCCCGTCTGGCCAGATTCTCCCGGATTTCTATTGAAAAAACCTTATCAGTGAGATGGCTCAAAACTGCTGCCTGATAGCCCGAGCCGGTGCCGATTTCCAGAACTTTTTCACCTGGTTTTATCCCGGCCACCTCAGTCATCAGAGCGACTATGTAAGGTTGAGAAATGGTCTGCCCCTCTCCAATGGGCAGAGGGTAATCCTCATAGGCTTCTTTCTGATACTCAGGTGGGACAAAAAGATGCCTCGGAACCGCTAACATAGCTTTAAGGACTCTTTCATCTTTAATCCCCCTGCTTTTAATCTGAGCCTTGACCATCTGCTCTCTTTTTTTCACAAACCAAGTGTCCTCTTTTGTTATTTCTTTTATTTCCTGAACTGAAGGCATCAGAGATCCTGACCAGATCAGGAAAATAAGCCCCAGAATAAGTCTTTTGGCACTCATCTTTTTTACATATTGTATCACAAAAAACCCCGATATAATCTGCCCTCACCCCTGGCGATGAAAAACCAGGCTTTAAAAATCACCTCTTGATTAGCCAGAGGCGGTGATTGACTCGCCAGCTAATCGATTTATATTAACAAGGTAATGAAAGAGGGAAAGAACTAACTGTGTGAAAAAAAAGGTTTGACAAGGAGAAACTTTTTTGATAATTGATAATCAAGAATGCCAGGAACTGAAACCCTTAATGGAAAGAAAGGCAATTTATCCCGGGTCATTCGACCCTATTACCAATGGGCATGTAGACATTATTCAACGAGGGAAGAAGATTTTCGACAAAATTATTGTGGGCGTGCTGGATAACCCGAAAAAGACCCCTCTTTTTTCTACGCAGGAACGAGTTGAACTGATCAGGAAAACTTTTGAAGGGGATCCGTCTGTTGATGTTATGAGCTTCGACGGTCTTCTGGTTGATTTCGCCCGCAGAAATAAGGTAAATGTGGTCATAAGGGGACTAAGGGCTATCTCCGATTTCGAGTACGAGTTTCAGATGGCTTTGATGAACAGAAAATTAGCCAGTGACATCGAGACTCTGTTCATGATGCCCAGTCTGAAATATTCTTTTTTGAGTTCCAATTTGGTAAAAGAGGTTTTTCAGCTCGGTGGATGTATTAAGGACCTGGTTCCACCCTTAGTTGAAGAAGCCCTTAAAAAAAAATTCATGAATTCTAAAAAATAAAGGCGGTAAAAATGTTCGGGTTAGCCAAAGAAAAGAGTGTGGTCGGACTCGATATCGGGTCCTACTCTGTCAAGGCAGTCGAATTAAAGATTAAAAAGAAGGGAGAAAATACTCAATACGAGGTCCAGAAAATTGGCTACGAACCCCTTCCCCATGATGCCATCGTTGAAGGAACCATCATTGACTCAACTGCTGTCAGCGAAACCGTTAAGCTGCTGTTCGAAAATGCCAAAATTTCTAACAAAGATGTAGCCATCTCCATCTCCGGAAACTCAGTGATCATTAAGAAAATTTCCTTACCGAACATGGATCCCCAGGAGCTGGCTGAATCCATCATCTGGGAAGCCAAACATAACATCCCCTACCCTTACGAAGAAACCAACGTTGACTACGCCGTGATGAAATCTTCAAGAACAGCTGAGGGAAACGTGGATATACTTCTGGTAGGAGCCAAAAAGGATAAGATCGCCAATTACAGTAACGCCATTTCCATGGCCAGAAAAAACCTAATAGCCATTGAAGTAGACATTTTTTCTCTGATCAACGCTTTTGAAATCAACTACCCCGAACTGTTCAAAGAAAAGACAGTGGCCCTTATTAATATGGGAGCTAATATTACTAATGTGGGTATAGTGGAAAGGGGTGTTCCCCAGCTGTTCAGGGACTTATCGCTCGGTGGCTATTTCTTTACTGAGAATATCCGGAAAGAACTAAACGTCAGTTTTGAAGAAGCTGAGGCTGCTTTGAAAGGTATTCCGGGAAAGAATCTCAATCCTGATCAATTTGCGGCTGTTCTGACCATGAACATCAGGGATCTTCTTGATGAGATGGAAAAAACCTTCTCTTTCTATGAAGCTGGCGAAAAAAGAGAGCGCCGGATCGAACAGATTTTTTTGAGCGGTGGACTGTCCCTCATTCCTAACATGGTCAGCGCCTTTGAATTGAAATTCAGGATCAAGACCGAGCTGTTTAATCCCTTTAGGTCGATCAAATATGACGAAAAGAAATTCGACCCGATTTACTTTAACGAAATGGCCCCGGTTTTTGGGGTGGCTGTTGGACTTTCAACGAGAAAGGTCGAGAAATAAGCCATGATCAGGATTAATTTATTAAAGCCAGAAGCTAAGGAAATCAGGGAACCTATACCGACAGGTTTACCTAAGATATCAAAAGAAAGAAAAAAAGCCAGCCTTGGGACGATCATCTTTCTGCTGTTGCTCGTCAGCTTAGCCGGTTACTATTTCTACCAGAACTGGGAAATTCAGAAGGAAAAACAGCTCATAGCTCAAGCCCAGCAAGAAAAAAACCAGCTGCAGTATGTGGTAGCAAAACTGGACGAAGTCAAGATCCAGAAAGCCAAGCTGGAAATGAAGATCAACCTGATTAAGCAGTTAAAAAGCCATCAGGATATCGCCGTAAAAATAATGGATGAGATCAACCGAAGAATTCCTGATTTTGTCTGGCTGAAAGAAGCCAGCTATGACGGTCAGATTCTAAAGATCAAAGGCGAAGCTATTTCCAACAATCTGATTGCTGATTTTATCACCAACCTGGAACGCAGCGAGACCTTCGGTCAGGTCAATCTGATTGATTCTACTCAGAAAACAGAAGGAGGCGCCGTTTATCTTGAGTTCAATCTGACCGTGCCTGTGATTAAACCTCAGTTAGCCCCGCCAGAACCCCCAAAAAGCCCGGCGACTCCCCAGACTACAAGAAGGAGATAACCATGAGAAACTGGCCGTGGTATGGACATTTAATCCTGGCAGTGGTAATCTTCGGGGTGGCTTTCTTTTTCTATTTCAAGCCGCGCAATGTTGAACTCCAGAGCCTGCGGGAATCAAGAGAGAAGCTGGAAAAAGAAGTCCAGGTTTTAAAGGAAAAGAAAAAAGAACTGGATAAGATCGAAGCCGAATTAGTTGTTCTGAATGCTACTCTAAAAGATCTGGAACAGATTATTCCCCAGAAAAAAGAAATTGCTGACATCCTCAGAAGAATCCAGCAACTGGCTTATGATTCTCGACTGAACGTTCTTAAGTTTCATCCTCAGGGCGAAATCAAGAAGGATTTTTACGCGGAGTGGCCGATTAATATCGAAATTTCTGGGACCTATCACAATTTGGGAATATTCTTCGATAAACTCAGCAAATTCTCCAGGCTATTCAACATCAATAATTTTTCCATCAATGCCCTGAACAATCAAACCGACTCTCTGACCATCGGTTCTAAATTTGTGGCCACCACTTATTACTTCCTCGAAGAACAGCCACAACCGGCCAAAACTGCCGCAACCTCTCAACAAAAGAGGAATTAACATGAGAAAAACATTACCTTTGATTCTGGTGTTTTTAATGATGGGTGGTGTCGGGTTCTTTGCCCAAGTCCGGGGTCAGGAAGTCCAGAAAACCGAACAGCAGGAAACTGTGATCTCCCCGCAGCAGGCCCTAAGCACTCTTCCCCCGCGGGCCTCATATGATCCCGGTGGCCGGAGAGACCCGTTCAAAGATCTGATCGGTGGTGGACGAGTCAGCGGGAAAGCCTCGACCACTGAAGGACAATTAACCATAGATAATGCCACACTTGTAGGCATTGTTAAAACCCCAAAGGGCTTTGTAGCCATTGTTTCTGGCCCTCAGCAGTTCCCGTATTTTCTGAAAATAGGTGACAAACTGGCTGATGGCTATGTTTTCTCAATTAACGATTCTCAGGTTATTTTTCGCAAGACTCATGAACGTGGCTTCCCTTTGATAAGGCCCAGAAACGTTGTAAAAGAAATCAATCCGGAGGAGCGTTAACATGAAAAGGAAAATTTGTTGGCTTAAGCTGGCCGTAATAAATTTAATACTGGTTTTGAGCCTGATGGTTCAGGCTGCTACGCCAGCAATAAACCTGACTAAAATCGAGGTTAAACCTGGAATTCTTTCGACCAGAGTTATCTTTCTGTCTACCGGTCCCATGAGGGTCCAGAAAGCTGCTTATGTGTCGCCGGCTCCCCCGGTCCTGTTGCTCGAACTTATCAATGTCAAGCCGGTTGAGCTCCCAGCTTTAATGCAGATCGATAGCCGGCTGGTAAAAACTATTCAGCTCGAACCGGAAGAAGAAAATCTTAAAGTTCTTTTTCAACTGAAGGAAAAGGTTCCTTATCGGCTTGCTGTAGAAGATGGAAAGACTGTTCTTGAACTTAATGAATTCCTCAGAGCTTCTGATTACCTGATTGACCCGGCTATCAAGGCCCTGATCAAACCGGAAAATCAAATTTATTTCAGCAACCTGAACATTAAGAATAACCCCGGACAGGTCAGTTTCAAGATTGCTTTAACCGGCGAAGCCTTAGTCCAGACTTTTGCCCTTGATAACCCCAATCGTCTGGTGGTTGACCTGCTGAATACTCAATACCAGAAACCCAGTCAGGCCTACCAGATAGGTAAAGCCAATGTGGAAAAGGTCAGAATTGGCCAGTTCAAACTCTCCGATCCCTGCCCAATCACCAGACTGGTCTTTGACCTGAAAGATGCCGCCTGGTATGCTCTCGACGCCTCTAAAAACGGATTGACCATCACTTTCTTCGCCTCGAACGAAGTGATTATGGCTGAAAATAAAGTGGGAAAAGCACCGACAGTCGGCCAAGAACCGATTCCAACTACCATGGCTAATGCCCTTCCTGTCCCTGAAGAAACAACCAGAACCGTAAAACAACCAGAAAACCAGCCTGAGGCTAAACCGGTGAAGATAAAACCCGAATCCCTCAACAATAAAACTGAAGCTGAGCCAGAATCAAAAGCATCGAAAAGCGTCCTGCCCCAACCTCAACAGCAAGAAAAATTTAAACCGAGGGTAATCCAGGCTGCTGAAGATAAATATTCAGGAGAACTGATCAGCTTAAAATTCAAAGATGCAGACCTCAGAGACGTGATTTTATTCCTGGCTGATTTTGCTGGTCTAAACGTCATTTTTGACCCGGAGGTCAGGGGCTCTGTCACCTGCAACCTTCAGGACGTGCCCTGGGACCAGGCCCTGGAAATCGTTCTCAGACAGAATAAGATGGGCAAGGTCATTGAAGGTAATGTTCTCAGGATAGCCCCTATAGATACTTTATCCAGGGAAGATGAAGAAATAAGAAGATTGAAAGAGAGCAAAGAGCTGGCCGGTCCAATTCAGGTTAAAACCATAACCCTCTCCTATTCCAAAGCCAGAGATGTTCAGAATCTGCTCCGGAGCAAACTTTCCAAGAGCGGTGAGATCGTCATCGACGAAAGAACCAACACTCTGATCATCTCTGAAGTTAAAGACCGGATGGAACTTTTGGAAAAATTGATTGCTGTCCTCGACACCCCGACCCCACAGGTATCAATCGAAGCCAGAATCGTTGAAGCCACTTCTACTTTTATCAGAAACCTGGGCATTCAGTGGGGATATAAGGGCATTATTGACCCGTTCTACGGAAACCAAACTTCCATCCAGTTCCCAAATAAAATCCTGGCTGACGGCTCGATGATTCCTCAGGGTATCGTGACTAAAGGAATCGGTGGCCCGTTGGGTGGCTACGCCATTAACCTGCCGGCGCCAGCTTTCAATACAGCTGTTGGCTTCTCTTTCGCCAACGTTCTGGACACCTTCAGGCTGGATGTGGCTCTATCAGGGCTCGAAACTTCTGGTCAGGGCCGGATAATCTCTTCGCCAAAAGTAACCACCCAGAACAATCAGCCTGCAGAAATCATCCAGGGCCGTCAGATTCCGGTGCAAACCGTGGCCAATTTCACCGTGACCACCAGATATGTCAATGCCGCCCTGGAACTTAGAGCCACTCCACAGATCACTGCCGAAGGCACAATCATCATGAACATAGAAATCCAGAACAATGCCGCTGATTTTGCCAACCTGGTCAATGGTATTCCACCCATCACCACCCAGAGCGCCAAAACCACAGTCATGGTGCCTGATGGGGGGACAACGGTCATCGGTGGAATTTATAGAACAGAAGATTCCATCACCAGAGACCGCGTGCCCTATCTCCACAGCATCCCGATTCTCGGATCACTATTTAAGTCTTTTGCCAGAACCAGACAGAACAGGGAGTTACTGATATTCATCACTCCCAGGATTATAAAATAACCACGAGGAGAAAAAGAAATGAAGAAATTTAATCTATATTTATATTCCAAAATAGCAGGCATAATTATCCTGAACTTCTTGTTATTTTCCTGTAATCCGCTGGAAAAAGATTATAAATCCAACAGTTTCATCATCATTGAAAACATCATAGGCAAAGACCTTCAGGGTAATGATTCCAGCGTGGTTTTTTCTGATGTGGTTAAAGTCGAAAACGGTCAAAATGTCTTTTATTCTGATTTCGTAACTGTCACCCTCCGGGCAGCTCTTCTCGATCCCAATCCCATCATGGGGGCCTCTCAATATAATGATATAATGCTCACCCGTTATGTCGTTACCTATACCAGAAGCGATGGAGCTACCACTGAAGGTACAGCCGTTCCCTATCATTTCGAAGGTAGTCTTTCGACACTTTTACCGGTCGGTTCCACTGTGAGCCTTCCCCTGATGATTGTTAGAGACATAGCCAAAAGTCAGCCGCCTTTAGATGCTCTTATTGGTAACCCCACCGGAATGCTGGAATGCACGGCCAGAATTGATTTCTACGGGCACGATTTAAGGAACAGAGAAGTGACTCAGGTCGGCTATATTACTGTCCGTTTTGCTGATTACATCGACCAACAATAAGGAGAAATAATTTATCGAGAAAGATGGGAAAGTTTATTCCCAGATTTTAATCGAAATCCTGGCCGTCGGATGATTTAATCTGAAGTCTTTCAGGAATAGACGCAACTCCTTGATTTGTTCCGGAAAACCCAGTCTTAAATAAAGTTTCACTTCCTTTTGCTCTTTTCTCCAGACATGACGGGTTATTTTCGGGCCGATTAATTCCATCTGAGGGAATTTCTGGTTAAGCTCGCCTATAAGCTCACGGGAAATCCGTCCTGCGGTTCTCACCGACCCACCGCTCAAGCTGATGTTTACCAGAAAACTGAAAGGAGGATAGTTTAATAATCGTCGGTAACCAATCTCCTGTTCAAAAAAACTTTGATAATCCTTCGAGACCGCCCATCGGATGGCTTGATGTTCTGGCATTGAAGTTACCACTACTGGTCGTGATTCTCGGTCATTACGGACAAGTTCCATAACTTTAAAAATGGTAATAAAAGTATTCTGGGCGGCCCGGAAATCCGGCAGATTTAGACTAATCTCCGGATTAACCAGGACAACCAAAGAAAAAACCGGAGACCTCAACCGATGGAGGGCATAGTCTGTCCCAATCACCATTCGAACTTTTCCTGATTCTATTTTTTTTAGCAATCTTTCTTCCCGGTCTCCGACCAACCCCTCTTCCACCACCGTCACCGGTACCTGGGGAAAAAGTTCAGAGAGCTGCTCCTGAAGATACTGGCTGCCCCTGGTTTTTCCAGCTCGAAGTTTTTTCCCGCAGACCGGGCATTTTTCCAGAACGGGACTGTTTTCCCCACAATAGCGGCAGTAAAGGTCACCTTCTTTCTTTCTTAAAGTCAGAGCTATCTGACATTTCTGACAGCGGGAGACAAAGCCGCAGCTCGGACAAAAAATATATCCAGCATAACCTTTGCGGTTGACAAAAAAGAAAACCTGTTTACCTCGTTCAAGATGAGCTTCAATCTCGGTTTTAAGTTCGCTTTTCAGCAAGCTATCAATGTCTTTCTTATAAAAAACTGGAGAATAACGACTTTCTTCCTGCCCCAGCTCAATTACTTCTCCCCTCTCCTTATGCCGGAAATACCTACTAACTTCAGGATATGAAGAACTCAAAATCAAAACACTCTTTTCTGTTGCTGCTCTAATTTCTGCCGCTTCCTTAGCATCGAAGGCCGGACCTTCTGTCTGATAATAAAGGTCATCCTGTTCTTCGTCCAGGATGATCAGGCTCAGAGGATGGACAGGCAAAAACAGGACAGTTCTGGTTCCGAGGATTACTCTGGCCCGACCGGACAAGGCCAACTTCCAACGTTCAGCCCTGACTTTATCCGACAGCTGACTATGGAGAATAACAGCCCCTGCCCCGAGCATATCAGTAAGGGGTTGCCATTTTTTGAGCTGATGTATTTCTGGCACCAGAATCAGAACATAACCCGGGTCATTCTGATAACGGCTCAACAGATTGAGGATAAATTCCAGCCTTCGGTTGAAACTGCCGGTAAGAAGAAACTGGCCATGTTCTTTTCTGTCGAGCATTTCCACCAGGCGATAAGCCTGTTCGGATAATCCTTCTCTCACTACCGGTAAGCTTAGCTGTCTGGAACAAGAAACTAAGGACTCAGCCTTGACTTTTCTTTTTATGATTCGTTCTTTAATTTCAATCAGACCAGCCTTTTTTAATGAATTTAGATAGTAATTAATTTTTTTTATCTTCAGTATTCTTCTCAAATAAACGGGGGATAAAGCTCTGTTATCAACCAGATCCAGAATTTCTTTTTTTCTGCCCTTAAGACTACCCTTCTCCAGCTCAGCTCTTCCCTTCTCCGTCAGAACAATCTTTATCTGACGCTTCTCATCCGGTCCCGGGAGTTCAGCCATTTCCAGAAATATCCCCGGTGAAGTAAGGTTCCTGAAAGCCAGTTCCTGGACAAAGGCCAAAAAATTTTCAGAAAACGGCGGCGGCGAATCCAGAACCCGGCTGACTTCTTTGACTTTAAAATCAGGTTCCTCGGTTAATTGCTTAATTTCAAGAACATAACCAGTTATCTGACGTTGCCCAAAGGGGGCTACGACCCGGCTGCCCACCCTGACTTTGTCTTTTAGCTCGTCGGGCAGCCGATAGAGAAAAGTCTGGATTAAAGGCAGGGGGAAAGAAACTTCACAATAGACGGCCATTAGGTTTCGAGCAATTTCATGACTTTTTTCATATCTTCCCAGACCATTTTCTTAATTTCTTTATTCCCTTCATTCCTGATCAAATAGGAAGGGTGGAAAGTGGGCATTACCGGAATTCCCCGATACTCGCCAAAATTACCTCTGAGCTCGGACATACTTCTGGTCGTCTGCAGCAGGAACTCGGTTGCCACCTTGCCCAGAGCTACGATAACTTTTGGTTTAATTAACTCAATCTGTTTTACCAGGTAGGGAGAGCAGGCTTTGACTTCATCAGGTTTGGGAGTCCGGTTTTCAGGAGGACGACACTTGACCACATTGGCAATGTAAACCTGCTGGCGATCAAAACCCATGGCCTGGATGATTTTGGTCAGCAGCTGGCCGGCTCGCCCAACAAATGGTCGGCCCTGCAGGTCTTCATCTTTTCCCGGAGCCTCGCCCACAAACATCAGACGGGCTTTTCGGTTTCCTTCTCCAGGGACAGCCTGAGTCCGCATCTTGAATAAAGGACAGAACCGACAACCAAGAATCTGGCGGGTTAACCTTTCCCATTCAGCCTCTTCATCACCAGCCTGATTATCGGTAGTTTCTAAATGAATAAGCTGGCCGGTCTCCTTTTTGTTCAATCTTTCTGCGTTGGATTGGCTCACCAGAAAATCAACGCCCAGTTCTTGGTAAAATTCAAGCTGACACTCAAGCTCTTCTAATTTTTCAACTATTTCTCTGTCGTTCATTAAGCAGTACCTCGATTTCAGAAAATATCTGCTGGCTGATTTTTCTTTTGCTCATTCTGGGGATTTTTTTTGACCGGCCATCTGGCCAGAGCAGCCAGACTTCATTATCGTCGCTGCCAAAGCCAGTTTCAGGTCGGGAAACGTCATTGGCCACCATTAGGTCCAGATTTTTCTGTTTCATCTTCTGGAAAGCCCGGTCAGTGACCTGGCTGGTTTCTGCGGCAAAACCCACCAGAAGCTGTTGGCTTTTTGAGGCCCCAAGTTCCTGCAGAATATCAGGAGTTTTCTCAATGGTCAGGCTGGGTCCGATTTTCTCTTTCTTCACCTTATCCGGCAGGCTCTGACTGAACTTAAAATCAGCTACAGCCGCAGCCATGACTACGACATCTGCCCGGGCATAGTGCTTCAGTACGGCCTGACGCATCTCTTCAGCCGTAATTACCTTTTCCACATAGACTTCCGCCGGCGGTTCCAGGTCAACCGGACCGCTGATCAGGATGACCTCAGCTCCCAGTTCGTAAGCTTCTCTGGCTAGTTCATAGCCCATTTTGCCTGAAGAAGGATTAGACAAATAACGGACAGGATCCAGAAATTCTCTGGTCGGACCAGCAGTTATCAAGATGACCTTATTCTTAAATATTTCTTTGCTTCGGACGAGACGCAGACTCTTCTGAACAATTTTTTCGGGCGAAGCTAACCTGCCTGGGCCCTTTTTGCCACAGGCCAGATACCCTGATTCGGGTTCGACAAATTCCACCCCCAGATTCTTGAGCTTTCTTATATTTTCCTGGGTCTGAGGATGAAGAAACATAGCTTCATTCATAGCCGGGGCAATCAGCACCGGACATTTGACAGCCAGATAAAACGTTGATAGAAAATCGTCAGCCACTCCCGAAGCCAATTTACCTATGATATTGGCAGTCGCCGGAGCCACCAGAAGCAAAGAAACTTCATCCACCAGTGAAATATGTTCTATCGGTCTTTGCTGCTCATCGAAAAGATGAACGATGGTTCTTTCCCCTGTAAGAGAAGTGAACAGGTATGGGTTTATGAACCGGGTGGCTTTTTCAGTCATTATCACCCGAACGGAGAAGCCTTCTTCCTGGAAAAGACGGATGATTTCGCAGGCCTTATAAAGACTGATAGAAGAACAAACACCCAGGGCTATTTTTTTCATTTATTTACCTCTCTCTTCAGACTCACGGCCAAGATTTAAAGCTCCTTAAGACTTCTTTGAACTCTTTTTGCCGTTCTTTAAACAAACAGCGGTGAGACAAGATGATGGATTTCAGCTCATCCAGAGCCTTTTCCAGTTCTCCGTTAATTACCAAATAATCAAAGATCTCTGCTTCCATAATTTCTCTTCTGGCATTCTTGAGGCGCAAGGCTATGGCTTCTGGAGAATCAGTTTTTCTCTGCCTCAATCTTTTTTCCAGCTCAGGATATGAAGGAGGAACAACAAAAACAAAGACTGCTTTTTCCAGCTTCTTCTTTACTTGTTTAGCACCCTGGACATCTATATCCAGGACAAGGTCGCCCCGGTTGCCCTTCTGTTTTATTTCATCCCAGGAGGTGCCATAGAATTCATTGTGGACAACTGCCCATTCCAGAAAAGCCCCGGCCTCTTTCATTTCCTGAAATTTTTCTCGACTGACGAAATAATAATCCCGTCCATTGATTTCATTCGGTCTTCGTGGTCTGGTGGTATGAGAAACAGAGAATTGTAAACCCGGGAGGCGGGAAAGAAGGTTTTTGATTAAAGTAGATTTACCGCAACCTGATGGTCCGGAAACCACATAAATCATTTTCCTTAATTCCCTCCTCTCGTCTATTTTAACAGATTTTTATTCTAAATTCTGAACCTGCTGACGGATGCTCTCGATTTCATTCTTAATCAAAAGACAGTGCTTGATTATCCCCAGGTCCTGAGCCTTAGCATTCAGAGTGTTAGCCTCTCGGGATAACTCCTGGGCCAGAAAATCCAGCTTTTTCCCCACCGGTTCATTCACTTCCGGCCTGATAAGTTCATAAAATCCAGCCAGATGACTCTTCAGACGGTTGATTTCTTCAATCAGATCAAACTTCTGCATCAGGTAGGCAACTTCCTCCGACAACCTTTCTTCAGACAAACTATTGTGATTGAGATCCTTAAGTTTTTTCTTCAGTTTTTCCTCCAATTGCTTTGGTTGCTTCTGAAAAATATTTTCTATCACTGCCAGAGACTTTTTAATCCGGTTAAGATGCCGGGTCAACTGGCGGCTGATTTCTCTGCCTTCTTTTTCTCTCTGTTTGACTATTTCTCCCAGAGTCTTTTCAAATGAAGCCAGGATAAATCTCCGTTCCTCCTGAGACAGTTCTTTCTGATTAATATTGACCAGCTGCGGCACTCGCAGCAACTGGTCCAGAGTAAGAGAAAAAGGCAAACCCACATCTCCGGAAAGATTTCTTAACTCGGCCACAATTTTCTTCAGCAGGGGCCGGTTGATGGAAAACTCCCAGCTTTCGGGTGAAAGATAATCCAGCTCCAGTAAAATCTCCACTCTGCCCCGCAATATTTTCTTCTGGCAAGCAGCCCGGAGCTGATTCTCCAGCTCACCAATGCTGGTCCCTTTGTAGACCCAATCAAAAAACCGATGGTTGAGACTTTTAATGAAGATTTTTACTCGCAATGATGATGAGCTGAAATTTTTTTCAGCAAAACCGGTCATACTGCGTATCATCTATAATTCTCCAGACCACTGAGCTTCATTCTAAATCAAACATTTTTCTGGCAATTTCCAGAGCATTAAGAGCTGAGCCGATGGTCAAGTTATCAGCAGCTACCCAGAGCCAGAAACTGCCTGGAATAGACTGGTCTTTTTTCAGATGTCCGATGAAAATCTGCTCTTTGCCTGCTACTTTGATATTGGAAATCTGCTCTGAAGAACCCAGGGGGAAAAACTTAAATACTGATTTTTTCTTGAAGACTTTTTCCAGCTCTACCGGCTCTACATCTTCGGACAATTCGATATAAACCATAATCGAATAAACGTGAAAAACAGGAGCCTGCACCATGGACAGACTAAAATTAAACCCTGGCTGGTCCAGGACCCGTCTGATTTCCTGAATTATCTGCTTCTCCTTATTGGAAAAACCATCCTTTCCCGGCCTTTCCACTCCAGGCAAAAAGTTAAAGGCAATCTGTTCTCTAAAAACCTTCGGGTTGAGGCTGCTACTGGAAAGAAGGGCATAGCTCTGCTCGGCCAGCTCTTCGATGCCCTCGTTCTCATAAGCGGAAACCGGCTGCAAAACCATGGAGATTGCTTTTTTTATCGGATAAAGGGAAACGATGGCTGAAAAAACATGGCTGAGGAAAATAGTTACCGGATGTGGATTGGAGACCAGAAAAATTTCCTTATTTCTGAGCAACTCATCATTTACGCCGGCAACGACCACTGGGACCTCAGGGGTTTCGGTGAAGCTTTCTGACAGGTCGATTGCCCGGAAGCCTTTTTCTCTGGCCAGCAGACCGAATTTCCTGTTGGTCGTATGGTCAGCAGCCAGAAAAATCAGGTCCAGTCCCTCAAGAAGATATGGGTCTGGATGATGAATGACTTTTGGCTCGTCTCTGAATTCAGTCAGTTTGCTGTACTCTTCAGCCACATCCGGGTCGTAAAACTCGATGGATTTCAGCGGAAATTTACCGGTGCTGAGTACGCTTTTAATCTCCTGACCGCGGAGAGAGTCGGTACCGATTAAGGCTACTCGGAATTGCCGGTCAGCTGGCTTATTCATGGTCTTCAGTCTGCCTTTCAAACTGGATAATCATCCGATACATTTCGTCTTTGAGCTTTAGCTTTTTCTTTTTCAGCTGCTTTTCCCGAAGCTTGTCTTCCTCACTTAAAAAACTTTTGGCCCAAAGCTCAGATAGAGCCTGTTCACATTGTTGATGTTCCATAAAGATCTTTTTAAAGTCTTCATTCTGCTGAAGAAGAATCTCTTTGATTTTTTCTTCCTTCATCAGCCTCTCCTTAGAAAGGATAACACAGCTCCGCCCTGTTTTCAATTTGATCTGTCCTTACCTGAAATCGCTGAAAATTTCCAGCCTGAAGTAATCAATTTCATCAGGAATTTAGTTAGTCGCTGGACTAACATTGCAAAAAATTTATGGTTGATCGATACTTGCTGGCAGAGGCCTTTCTTCAAAAAAATTCTTAACGCCAGTTGACTTTAAGTCCCTGGATAAATATACTTATAAACGATTTTGATGATTGACGGTGAGTCCCTGGATGGCCAGGTAGCTCAGTCGGTAGAGCGAGGGACTGAAAATCCCTGCGTCGGCGGTTCGATTCCGTCCCTGGCCATTCCCCTCCTTTTAATTAAATCAACTTTTTGTTTCTTAACTCTAAAAATAAAAAGTGGTTCTTCAGGCTTTATTTTTGGTAAAAATCAGAGATTCCAGGGTACTTAACGCCAGCTTGAAGTTTGGCTGAATCATCGTAGACGAAGTCAATTGCAGAAATATCTATAAGATACATAATATTCCACTTCAACTGCCACTTTAAAATCTTCATCGTTGGCCTCTTTATTTCCTCACTGAAAGCTATAATTCTCTATTTATACCCCATTTAAAAGATAGAAGAGCCAAAAAGTTTTGTTCCAGCTATTGACAAATAGCAATCAGCTTTTAAAATAAGTTCTATTTTTTTTGGAGATAGAGTGCTGAGACCTGAAACTGTTATTTATTTTGTGGACATATTAGAAGCCCTGCCCATAGGAATCATTGTTCTGGAAAAACAGCAGATTATTTTCCTCAATTCGGCCCTTAGAAGACACCTGGGCTTCCCTATCAAGAGTAGTTCTGAACCTGGCGACTCGCTTAGTGCCTTGGTTCACCCTGAAGATCAGCCGCTCCTTGGCAGTTACTCTTCAGAACTTGATAGTCAGTTGATTCTCAGACTTAGGAAGATAGACGGAGACTATGAACCTTTTGAGTTTTCCCGGCTGGTTACATTTGATTCAAAAACCATTTTCATGACCAAAGATGTTTCTGGTTTTCAGCTGGATGCCGCTGCTGAATTGAGGCTTTTGAATGACAGCCGGAGGTTGCTTCATCAACTTTTCAATCATTTGGAAGAAGCTATTCTCCTGATCCGGAAAGGTTCGATAGTAGCCTGCAACGAACAGGCTGCCAACCGTCTGGGTTATCAGCCGGGTGAACTTCAAGGTAAAAACCTGGAATCGCTGGTAAGCAAAATCATTGGCCATCCGGCTTCAAGCCTTTTCCAGAAAATTCAGTCACAAAGATCAGCAGAAGCCAGACTGAGAACTAAAGAAGGACAAATTCTCCAGGTCAGGCTGATAATCGAACCTTTGGCTGAATCAGAAGAAAAAATTTACCTGATCAAAATTGCTGAAGACAGGGAAATAGATTCGAATCAGAACATAGAGAAAAAAATGTACGAGCTACGTTCGGTCTATCATGGAATCCTATCTGCACTCAACCAGATTATAGACATTAAAGATCCTTACAACGCCAGACATCATCAGCGAGTCTCGGACCTGGCCAGAGCTATAGCCACAATCATGGATTTGCCCATGGAAACCATCGAAGCGGTGAGAGTGGCTGGAGCCATTCATGACATCGGCAAGCTGATGATCCCAGCAGAAATCATTGCCAAGCCTGGAAGTTTGAGCACCAACGAATTCAACCTGATGAAGATTCATCCAGAAGCTGGGTACGAAATTCTTAAATCCATCAAATTCCCCTGGCCGGTGGCAGAAATTGTCCTCCAGCATCATGAACACCTGGATGGTTCTGGTTATCCCTATGGCCTGAAGGGAGACGAAATCCGGATTGAAGCCAGGATTATTGCGGTAGCCGATGTTATGGAGGCCATAATTTCCCATCGTCCTTACCGGCCGGCTTTGTCATTACAGGAAGCTTTCTTCGAGCTCGAATCCAAAAAAGGCTTAATTTATGACCCACAGGCAGTAGAAGCCTGTCTCTTCCTCTTTAAAGAAATCGGCTATTCTTTTGACAGTCGGGAATGGGTTTCCCGGTTGATTGCTTTTAAAAAATCGAACTCCTCACCCTCTTTTTCCCCGGATTAGGTCTCTTTTTTATCAAATTTATTTTCTGTTCTACGCTTTTCCCACTTTCCATCAGAAGCTGAATGCTACTGACAGGCTCGGGACAATGAGATGCATCCGATAAGTTCCGGCCATTGCCTGTCCCAAGGTTCCAGCTGTCATAAGTTCTTCTAAAGTGACTTCCCGTTTTTTCCCCGAAAGATATTCCAACCCCCAGGTGACTGAAAGCCCTTTCCACTCATAGCCAAATCCAACAGCCGCCACCTGAAAATCAAAACTCGGCAGCAGAATGTTCAGGCTATAATCAGGCGCCGGCGAGGGGTCAGAATAGTAGCCAGCCCTCAGAGCCAGATTTGAAGTTACCTTATATTCAAGTCCAAAACGAACCTGGAGACTATCCTTCCAGTCCATCACCACGTGGTCATTACCGCTTTCGGTCATCATCATCATCCAGACCGGGTCAAGGTAAGTGGTGGTCATATTTTTAATCACTGACCAGCCAGTCCACTGAAGGTCAGCGGTTAAAGTAACTCCAACCTTCGGCTTCAAAGCTAGCCCGCCTCCCACAAACCATGGCCATTTGATATTTCTTTTGACTTCAGAACTATCGGGATATCCAAGATAGCCAAGACTAAACATGGAGGCCGTCCCCTTGAATTTGATGGTGCTTGGTGTTTTAACAGTCAGACCAGCGCTGAGCCAATCGGCAGGCTTTACCAGAATTCCCAGGGTCAAACCCCAGCCCCAACCATGGAGGCTTTCTTCATACTGACCAAGGTCAACAAAAACGCCTGGCTCCATCTCCATTTCGCCAGCCCATCTTTTCAGACTGAACATTCCATAATTTAAATTAAAAGTGGCTCCGACACTTATTCTATCGTTAATTTTCCAGGCAACTAAGGGCGATATGCTGATCATACCAATTTTGCTGGTCCAGTCATAGGCAACGCCAGCGGACATCTCCTTGAAATCCTCTCCCTTCCAGTTAGCTCCAAGTCCGGCTGGAGTATAAACACCTATGCCCAGGACCAGACAGTCAGACAACGGCCGATAATAACCGGCCAGAAAACCAAGATAATGAGAAAGTTTGGTCTTGGCGTCCATAGCTAAGCCAGGAGGCATGGTCAACTGATAGCGGTTTGTTGGAATCAAATCATTCAGGTAAGTCCCGAACAGTGGCTGGCGAAGGAAGCCGGCCCCGGCTGGATTCCAGTAAACCAGGCTGAAATCGTCAGCTAAACCAATAAAAGCCCCGCCCATAGCCACGGCTTTAGTTCCCAAGCCGTTCAGGTTCAACCCATTGGCCATGGCTAAGCCTGAGAAAAGCAGAAGGATCATCAAACTGCCAACTATCTTCCTTATCAATTTCTTTCCCATTATTTGCTCCTTTAATAATATCTTTCATTTTTTCTTAAAAACAAACTCACCTTCCTTGCTGACATCGATGACCACCGTATCGCCTTCTTTAAACTCTCCGGCCAGGATTTTCATGGCCATAGGGTTCTGAATTTCTTTCTGAATAGTCCTCTTCAATGGTCTGGCTCCGTAGACCGGGTCAAAGCCCCGTTCAGCCAGCACTTCCTTGGCTTTGTCTCTGATGATCAGCTCGATCTTCTTATCCTGAAGCCTCTGACGAAGCAGGCCTATCTGCAGGTCAACAATCCTGAAAATAACCTCTTTAGTCAGTGGCTTAAAGATGATGATTTCATCAATTCGATTGAGAAATTCTGGCTTGAAATGGCTTTCCAGAATTTTGCGAACTTCTCTTTCCATACTCTCATAATCGTGACTCAGCTCCTTAATTACCTGACTGCCCAGATTGGAAGTCATGATGATCAGGGTGTTGCGGAAATCCACCGTAGTGCCCTTACCGTCGGTCAACCGGCCATCATCCAGTATCTGAAGTAGAATGTTGAAGACATCCGGATGAGCTTTTTCCACCTCATCCAGCAGAATCAATGAATACGGTCGTCTTTTAACCGCTTCAGTCAGCTGACCGCCCTCTTCATAACCAACATAGCCAGGAGGAGCACCGATCAGTCTGGCCACCGTGTGCTTTTCCATGTATTCAGACATATCCAGTCGGACCATGGCTTTCTCGTCATTGAACAGGAACTCAGCTAAGGCTCTGGCCAGCTCGGTTTTTCCCACACCGGTCGGTCCAAGGAACATAAATGAGCCGATGGGTCTGGTCGCTTCCTGCAGACCGGCTCGAGCTCGACGGATGGTGTCAGAGACCGCCCTAATAGCTTGCTCCTGGCCTATCACCCGGCGAGATAGAATTTCTTCCATCTTCAACAGCCTTTCCACATCTCCTTCCAGCATCTTGGAAACAGGAATTCCTGTCCAGCGGCTGACCACCTGAGCCACATCTTCTTCATCCACTTCTTCTTTGAGCATCTTGCCTTTTTTCTGCAACTCGGCCAACTCAGCTGAAAGTTTATCAATTTGTTTATTAAGCTCGATCAACTTGCCATACCGGATTTCAGCCACTCTTTCCAGGTCTCCCCGGCGTTCTGCATTCTGTTCTTCAATCTTAAGAACATCTCTTTGCTCTTTTAATTTATTAATCTGGTCGATTAGGTCCTTTTCCCTTTTCCATTGAGCCTTAAGAGAATTACTCTGTTCTTTCAGATTGGCCAGTTCCTGTTCTATTTTCTGTAACCTTTCGAATGAGGCCTGGTCTTTTTCTTTTTTCAGGGCCTGCTTTTCAATCTCAAGCTGAGTGATTCTTCTTTCAAGCTCGTCAATCTCTTCCGGCAGACTGTCGAGCTGAACCCGGATGCGGGAGGCAGCTTCATCGATCAGGTCAATAGCTTTGTCCGGTAAGAAGCGGTTGCTGATGTAGCGGTTGGAAAGAACAGCGGCCGCCACCAAGGCTGAATCCTTGATCTTAACTCCGTGATGAACTTCGTATTTTTCTTTAAGACCACGCAGGATAGAGATGGTCTCTTCAACCGATGGTTCTCCCACATAAACCGGCTGGAACCGTCTTTCCAGAGCCGGGTCTTTTTCTATGTACTTTTTATATTCATTAAGCGTGGTTGCCCCGATGCACCTGAGCTCTCCCCTGGCCAGAGCTGGCTTCAACATGTTGGAAGCGTCAACCGCTCCTTCAGCCGCACCGGCGCCGACGATAGTATGGAGTTCGTCGATAAAGAGAATGATGTTGCCCGATTCTTTTATTTCTTTGAGCACAGCTTTTAACCGGTCTTCAAACTCTCCGCGGTATTTGGTGCCAGCTACCAGGGCTCCCATGTCTAAGGCCAGCAATTGCTTATTCTTAAGAGACTGTGGCACATCGCCGTTGGCAATTCTCTGGGCCAGACCTTCAACAATAGCAGTCTTACCGACGCCGGCTTCGCCTATGAGCACCGGATTGTTTTTTGTCCGGCGAGACAGCACCTGGATTACCCGGCGGATTTCTTCTTCCCGACCGATAACCGGATCCAGCTTGCCCTGTCTGGCCAGAGCTGTCAGGTCGCGACCGTATTTTTCGAGAGCCTGGTATTTGGACTCAGGCTCCGGGTCAGTTATTCTCTGGGTTCCCCTGATGTCCATCAGGGCTTTGAGGATTGTATCTTCATCGATCTTGAAACTCGAAAGTAACCGGCTGATATCTGTACTTTTTAACCGAAGCATGGCCAAGAAAATATGCTCGGTCGAAATATATTCATCCTTGAGCTTCTCAGCTTCTTTTTCGGCCTCAGTCATCACCTCTCGCAGTTGAGGGGAGAGATATATTTCTCCAGCACCCTGCACTCTCGGAAGCCTATTCAGAACTTTTTCCAGTTCCCGGCGGAGTTCAGTCGGATTGACTTCGATCTTGGACAGAAGACTATTGACGATGTTGCCTTCCTGATTGAGAAAACTCCACAGCAGATGTTCTGGTCTCAACTCCTGATGCCCCATTTCCATTGCCTTAGATTGAGCTATCTGAAAAGCTTCTTGAGACATGACTGTCAGTCTATCCCAGCGCATAGTTACCTCCTGCTGTTATTGTATTATACTTTATACCAATAACTTTTCGAAATAAAATAGATTCTTTTTTTTACTTTTTATTACTGGATTTTTTAATTCCCGGAATATTCTTTTTGCTTATATTTTAACTATGAATTCAGATTAAGTAAAC
The DNA here is from genome assembly GCA_014360015.1 of Candidatus Aminicenantota bacterium. Classification (GTDB taxonomy): domain Bacteria; phylum Acidobacteriota; class Aminicenantia; order Aminicenantales; family Saccharicenantaceae; genus Saccharicenans. The sequence goes on from JACIYJ010000003.1 coordinate 218,663, forward strand.
ACCTCGGCAAAAATCAAATCGATAGAAGAACTGAGAAAATAAAATGGCCATCCCTTCTCGCCTGAGGCCGCACAAGCATCGACTTTAACCTTGAATCCAATTTGCCTTTTACCACTTGACAAAAAGAAAAAAATAAATATTTTTTTTATTTTGAAGGAGTGTGAAATGGAAGAAATCGAAATTTCCAGCTGGGCAACACTTGACGCTATCAAAAAAGCGGCCGATGTGGTGGAAACAGTCGGCGACCTCCATTCATCTCATGAAATGTCTGTTTTCTGTGTTATCGAAGACGACTATCTCGAACTTTGCTACAGTGATTCTTCAACTAACTACCTGAGACGCTATGAAGACGAAGAAGAATTTGAGGAAGCTATCGAAGAAAGAAAAGAAGAAATTGGCGAGGCTCCTTATGAAGGTGACGATTATAATGAAGATTTTGATGAAGAGGAAGAAGATTTAGATTTTGGAGACGAATCAGACGAATTCTGAACCTTCTCCATTTTATTGATTTCTTCCTTCAACTCGAAGATTATTTGAAGGGCCTGGAGGGGGGTCAGGTTCTCAGGCTCGAGCGATTGCAACCGTTCCTTAATCTCTTCAAGTTTCAATCTTTCCCTATCATCAGGAAATAGCCAGAGCTGGGAACGGTCCCGATTATTCAGATGATGATAAGCGAAGCGCGGTTTTCCCTGTTCATCCAGTTCCAGCTTTTCCAGGTTGAATAAAATTTCTCTTGCTCGCTTGATGATCTCTTCCGGCAGACCGGCCAACTTGGCCACCTGAAGTCCATAGCTTCGGTCTGAGGGACCGGGCCTGATTTTCCTGAGAAAGATGACCGTATCCTGCCACTCTTTTACCGCCACGTGGAAATTTTTAATCCTGGGAAAATTTAGAGCCAGCTCGGTTAATTCATGATAGTGAGTAGCAAAAAGCGTCTTGGGTCTGATGTTTTCCAGCTGGTGGAGATATTCAGCCACTGCCCAGGCAATGCTCAAACCGTCAAAGGTGCTGGTTCCGCGACCGACTTCATCCAGCAGAATAAGGCTGCGGTCTGTGGCATTGTTCAGGATGTTGGCGGTTTCCACCATCTCGACCATAAAGGTGGACTGTCCAGCCGTTAGATAATCGGTGGCCCCGACTCTGGTAAAGATACGGTCAATAAGGCCAATCCGGGCTTCGCGGGCCGGAACAAACGAACCCATCTGGGCCAGGATGCAGATCAGAGCTACCTGCCTGAGATAGGTTGACTTGCCACCCATGTTGGGACCGGTGATGATAATAATTTGATGATCATTTCGGTTAAGATAGGTATCATTGGGAATGAACGGCTCTTTCTGAACGACTTCCACCACCGGATGCCGTCCTTCAGAAATCGAAATGATATCACTTTCATCAACTACCGGTCGACAATAATTTCTCTGGTGAGCTAGTTCAGCCAGACCTAAAAGAACATCAAGAGTGGCTATATCCTGAGCAATCTGCTGAAGCCTTGAAACCTGACGATTTATTTCCTCTCTGACCTGAAGAAAGAGTTCATATTCCAGCTCGTTTATCCGAGCTTCAGCTTTGAGAATTTTGTCCTCATATTCTTTGAGCTCCGGGATGATGAATCTTTCACTGTTAACCAGGGTCTGCTTGCGCTCATAATTTTCAGGAACCAGATGGAGGTTAGGTTTGGTCACTTCAATGTAGTAACCAAAGACTTTGTTGTATCTGACTTTTAAGGAAGAAATCCCAGTTCTTTCTCGCTCTTTTCTCTCCAGCTGAGCGATAAAACTCTTACCAGAATGACTGATCTTTCTGAGCTCATCCAGTTCCTGGTTAAAGCCTTCTTTAATCAAGCCGCCTTCCTGGAGCAAATAAGCTGGTTCATCCAGAATAGCCTGGTCAATCAACTGGGCCACATCCTGAGCATTATCCCAGCGGTTTTTAAGCTCAGAAAAATAAGATGCTGACAGATTTTTCAGCTGAGCTTCAATTTCAGGCAGTGGCCAGAGTGATTTTTTCAGGGCCACCAGATCTCTGGGGTTGGCCGCGGCTAAGGAAATCTTGGTGGCCAGCCTTTCCAAGTCAAGGATTTTCTTCAATTGATTCCTGATTTCCTGTCTGATGATGGGCTTATTAACCGCTTCCTGAACCGCTTCTTGTCTTCGAGCAATCTCCTGACAGTCCAGCAAAGGATGAAGCAACCAGTTCTTTAGCAGTCTGGCGCCCGGTGAAGTCAGAGTAAAATCAATTACTCCCAGCAATGATTCACTTACCTGACCATTGCGGAGATTTCTGATAAGTTCCAGATTCCGGATAGCTATCGAATCCAGAATCATCGTCTCCCGGGAATGGATAAAAGCCAGTTTCTTGATAAAAGCGACTGATTCGCGCCTGTTTCTTTTGAGATAATAAAGCAAGGCTCCGGCTGCTTCTACCGCCAGAGTCTTGTTCTGTAAACCGAAACCCTCAAGCGACATAACTTGAAAGTGTTCGGTCAACCAGCTATAGGCTTGTGAATAATCAAAGGACCAGGCTTCAACCTGGCTTAATGGCAACTCCAAAAAATCGCTTCCACTCAGAAGCTCTTTTATTCTTGACTCCTGACCATCAGGATAAATGATCTCTCGCGGTGAAAAGCGAAAGATTTCATCCAGTAAGACTTTCTTCTCAGCCAGCTCTCCTTCTAAGGCACTGATTTTTCCGGAAAATAGGTCGGCATAAGCCGCCCCCCATCTGTTCTCAGTCAAAATGACACTCAAAACGCCATAGCTTTCATCCCGGTCTCCGCTTTCGATTTCTACGGCTGTTCCTGGAGTCAGAACTTTGATTACCTCTCTTTTAACCACACCTTTAGCCTGTCTGGGATCTTCTACCTGTTCACAGATAGCCACCTTGTGACCGGCTTTAAGCAACCTGGCCAGATAAGAATTGACCGCATGATAAGGCACCCCGCACATGGGGACATTCTGCCTGGAAGTCAGGGCAATGCCCAGAAGAGAAGAACCAACATATGCATCTTCGTAGAACATCTCATAAAAATCCCCGAGCCGGAAAAGCAGGAGACAATCTCGGTGTTGAGCTTTAATCCGATGGTACTGTTCCATCATCGGCGTCAGAGAATCTTCTTTTCTATTCATTTCTTTAGCCCCAGTTTAACTGATAAATTATCTACTTATATTATAACTGTTTTCAACCCGACTTTTACCCTGGAATTCAACTTATCAATTGACAAGTACAGGGTTAAGTTTTAGTATAAAAAACTAAGAATAATTCAGGATTCATCCAGATGAACATACCAATGATTTTGACCATCACCAGGATGATCGCCATCCCGGTTCTGGTGGTAGTAATGCTCAGCCATTTTCCTGGCCAGGAAATCGTGGCTTTTGCTATCTTTATTTTTGCCTGTTTGACCGACATGCTTGACGGTTTCTGGGCCAGAAGAAAAAAGATGACCACAGTACTTGGTTCACTTCTCGACCCCTTAGCTGATAAACTGCTCATTGCCTCGGCCTTAATCTGCCTGGTGGAAAGTCATGTGGTAGCTTCCTGGATGGCCATAATCATCATCGGTCGAGAAATTGCAGTCACTGGCTTCCGGGCAATTGCTTCATCCAGAGGCTATAATATTCCTGCCTCTGGCTGGGGCAAGCTCAAGATGATTATTGAAACCGTGACTGTGGCCATTCTCATCCTTGGACCCAACTATCTCGGAATTCTTTATCGGTTAGCCCATACAGTTGGACTCTGGTTGATTGTTTTTATGGCTTTATTTTCAGCTGCGGAATATTTCATCCGTTTTGGTCCTAAAGTCCTGTCTGAAACATCATCCTGATTCAGTTTGCCTGTACTTTTCCAGAGAAGCCAGATCTTCAATGTTATAAAGTGCTGGAATTTTTGCCCACTGACGGGAAATTCTTTTCAAAAGTCCGGTTAAAACTTTCCCCGGTCCAAGCTCAACTGCCTGATCAATCCCAAGTTCAGCCAGCTTCTGCATTGAAGGATACCAGAGTACCGGACTGGTAATCTGCCTGCTCAGAGACTCTTTCACTTCTTCAGCTGTTCTGATTTCACTGGCTGTCACATTGGAAATGACCGGAAATTCCGGGTCCTTAAAGATTATTTTATCCAGGTCAGCTTTTAACCTGTCTGCGGCCGGCTTCATTAATACGGTGTGGAACGGACCGCTGACCTGAAGGAAAACCGAGCGCGGGGGCTTGATGATTGACAGGGCCTCTTCTACGGCATCTTTTTCCCCGGCAATCACGATTTGCTCTTCTGAATTCCAATTTGCCACCTGGACCTGCCCACTCTTCACTGATTTTAGGGCTTCTTCAATCGCCCGGTAGTCAACCCCGATGACTGCAGCCATCGTCCCTGTTCCTGGAGCCACTGCTTCCAGCATATATTTGCCGCGGTTGGCCACCAGTTTCAACCCTTCTTCAAAAGTCAGGCTGCCAGCAGCTACCAGAGCCGAATATTCACCCAGACTGTGACCGGCGGCCAGGTCCGGTTTTATCCCCAGAAGACGATAAGTAATGTAGCTGACCGTGAGCAGTGCTGGCTGGGTATTGCTGGTAAGCCTGAGTTCTTCTTCCGGTCCTTCAAAACATAGCTTCGACAGACTGAAACCCAGGACTTCGTCAGCCATCTTAAAGATTTTTCTGGCTTCCTGACTTTTTTCGTAAAAATCTTTGCCCATACCTACATACTGTGAACCCTGTCCAGGAAAAAGGAATAATCTTTTTTTCATCTATCCTCCTTTCCCTGAGCTTTTTTCAGACAGTCAAAATAGATGAGTATTTCAGCTCGCTGTCTGAGTTCCTGAGTCCATTCATTGATTTGCTGCACCATTTTCTGATTTTGCAGCCGGGCTTCGATTTCATCAAGAACATTGACCAGCTCGCCAGGCGTTCTGCCTCTGGCTGTTTCTTCAGGCACATAAACCCTCTGATAATAATCTTCGATTTCCTTTAAAGAGATGTAAAACTTCTGGTTGAATCTGGAGCCGATTATTTTCTCAAAAAGAAGCTTGCTCTTGAGATATGGGATAAGGTCAGCTTCTTTCAGTCCCAGAGACTGACATTTTTCTTCAAAGAGACTGCTCCCCAGCTGGTTTTTCAGCCGAACAAGTTCTTTTTCTATCTCTTCTCTGCTCACATTTATCTGTTCCTTAGCCAGTTCCAGCACCAGAAGCTGGTCTATGTATCTGTTGACCATTTCTTCCTTTGATTGATAGACATCTGGCCCAAAACCGGACAGCAACCGAAAAGATTCGATGACTCTGAGGTCAAAAAGTGAGACTGGAACGCTGTCAACCACCGCCACCAGACAATTTACCAGCTCCTGACCTGAAGCCAGGCTGAAGAAGGAAATCAGGAATAACAGCAAAACCAGCGTCCTGAAGTTAAAACCGTTTTGGTCTTGCCTGTTTTTATCCATAATACACAACACCTAAAACATATTGCCTATGGTCAAAAAGAAAAGAGGTTTCCATCTTCTCTGCGAAGGGTTTAAATTCCAGCCCATATCGAACCTGACCGGGCCAAGAGGAGTCCTGTAGCGCAAACCCAATCCAACCGCCTGACTCAAATCCAGAAAATTAAAATCCTTTATTTCCGGATAGACATTGCCCACATCGTAAAAAATAGCCCCGTAAAGGTCTGGCAATTTTTTTAACAGCAGGAATTTGGTTTCCATGTTCAGCAGGAAGACGGCTTTTCCGCCGAGGGGCAGACCCGACTCTGAATCCTTTGGCCCGAGCCTCTCAAAACCCTCTCCCCGGAAAGAATTACTACCGCCGGCGAAAAATCTCTCGGGTATCGGCACCGTGCCGGAAGCCAGCCCCAGTCTCAAGGTGGTATAAAAATTGATATTGGTAGCCAATGGATAAAAATACTGGAATTTAGCAAAGAGCTTAATGAAATTTGATTCTGTATGCAGTAAAGGATATGCCCTTTCTAAAGCCAGGCTGAAAAAGTAACCATTCTGAGGATTGAAAGTATCATCTCTTCTATCCTGAATAAAAGTGGCTGAACCGTAAGCAATAGAATAAGGCAGTCGTTCTCTTTCTATTTCTGATTCAGAAATTTCCAGGTTGGTCAATTTTGTCCTCAGGGCCCCAGCGGCTAGAAGCAGAGCAAAATTGGCCGGCAGGTTTCTCATGGTGGACAGACTGAATCCCCGACGTTCATAGCTGAAACTGGTCCGGTCTTCCTTTTCTAAGTAACCACTGAAATAAGTCCGCATTTTCAAACCAAAAATGTATGGTTGCTGCCAAGTAGCTACCAGTCTTTTCTCCACCAGGCTGAGCTGACCGACAAAACTGAGCTGAGAAGCATTCCGGAAAAGATTATATCTGATATATTCAGCTGTAATTCGAGGCCTGAGATCGTTTTCCCAGAGAGCTATCGACCGGGCTTCTTCTCTCGTCTCCACCCCGAGTCCGAGGCTGGCAAAGTTCTGCTCTCCTTCTCTCACCTGAATCGAAAGGTTGACAGAATTCTCGGTGGAAGGCAGCTCTTCCAGTTTGACTTCAGAAAATACTCCCAGGCTGTCGAGGCCTCTTTTAGTCTCAAGCAGCCGGTTATACTCAGCCCAGTCTCCCGCCTTCAGTCTTATTTCCCTGAGAATGATTTTCCTATCAGTAAGATGATTCCCGCTGATAAAGATATTATCAACCTTCATCCGCCGGCCTTCACTGATTCTGATAACCACATCAAAATTATTTTCTCTATCAGGTACAGCCTCAACACTGACCTGTGTTCCCCGGAATCCTTTATTCAAGTAAATAAGATTAATTTTTTCGAGATCTCGCTGTAAAGTCGGCTTATAATAAGCCTTTCCGGGACGACTATCAAGCTGACTGATGATTTCAGCGGGTGAGATGGTGGTCGCCCCCTGAATTTCAAGACTTCTGATAATCTGACGAGGCCCTTCCTCTATGTAGATGACCGGAGTCACCGAGCCGTCCTTCCTGACGAAATTCAGATCAACCTTAGCTTGAGAAAAGCCCTGTTCTTCGTAGAACAATCTTATTCTTTCAGGTAAATCATAAATTTCCTGACCATCCAGGTAAGGCAGAAACAGGAATTTCTCGCCTATTCCGAGAGTTTTTTTCAAATATTTAGCTGAAAAGGTGACGTTCCCCTTAAATTCGATTTCTTTAATTTTAAGTCTGGCTCCCTTATGAACTTCATAAATCACCTGAAGTTCATTTTCGCTTCTTTTTATCTTCGGTCTGACTGTGGCAAAAATATATCCTTTTTTTCTCAGGTGTTTGAGCAAAATGGCTTCGCCTTCAGACAAAGCCCATTCTTCAAACACCTTCTGTTCCCAGACTGGTTGAAGCAGTTTGGGAGAAATATTGGCTCCGGTTATCTCAATGTCGATTTTGACCGAAGGGTCGAGGCTGACCGTTAAATCTACCACACCTTTCTCTGGCTCAAACTTTTCCTGTGATAATCTGACTTCAGCCCACTGATAGCCGAGCTTATTATAAGCCTTTTTAATCTCGGCCAGGCCCCTGACCAGCTTTTTGGGAACATAGTAATCTCCGGGGTTCAGACCAAGAAGTTTTCGCAATCGGTCTTCGGGTAATATATTCTTTCCTTCAAAAACAAGCTGGCGGATGGTCAATCTTTTCCAGCCTGGCAGTCTGATTTCAACATCAGCCAGGTTAGAGTTTTCAACTTTTCTCGTTTCAAATTTAACCTGCGGCGAGAACAAACCTTCGTCCCTGAGAATTTGCTCGATTTCTTGAATGGCTTTGTCTCTGGTGGATTCAGAAAGAATACTGCCTTTTTTTAAAAAAACAAGTTCTGAGCTGATGCGCCGGCTAATATTCCGAGGAGCAGAAATCTTGATATTTCGGATGAAGATATTCCTGGTTAGATTAAAAGTCAGTTCCGGATTGGGCCCTTCAGTCCGGTAAATCTCTGCCTTGGAAAAAAAACCTGTTCGCATCAGCTGCTTAAGGGTCTGGTCAAGACGAAAATCAGAATAAGGGTCTCCCGGTTTCAGTCCGATTAAGCTGTTGACAGTTTCGTCTCCAGGCTGTCCATCAACCAGAACAGTTATCTTGCTTATGACCAGATCGTTTCTCGCTGAAAAGGCCGAGCTGGTCAGAATAAAGACCAACAAAAATAGCCTCAACCAGCCCGTCCTTCTCATTTAGAACCTTCTCCTTAACTTAAAGTCGAAGCTTACCCGTCCGACCTCATTCCTGATCGCCACCAGAGATAATCCCCCGGATAGTTCCCACTCTAATCTGATGATTTCTTCCCTCTGGGTAGCCAAGTTGGTTGAATAAAGGATGAAAAAATTCTTAGACAGCCTTTTGCCAACAGTCAGCCTGGCGGTGATTTCAGAAGTTGAACCCATGATAAAAGGATCCAGTCGGAATCGATCCAGGCTGAACAAATTCTCCGATTTCCTGGCCAGCTGATAAGAAATCAAAGACGCTGTGCTCATCTGCGTGGGGTCGAGAGAATATCTTCTCTGATAAGATTCACCCAGCGCCAGTAGGGCCAGGATTTCTTCCGATGGCAGCGGTGGAGAGGAAGAAAACTCCGGTTTCAGGCTGCTGACCAGCCCGGTCAAGCTAAAAAGCACATGATAATCCTTGATGTAAGCTTCACCCTGAAAATCAAGATATGGATCAATAACCAGCGGGTTGAAAAAGCTCAGCCGACCCCTTAAGACTTTAAAATCCCGGTCCTGAAAATAAACGGTCCCAGAAAGCGCCTCAATTTCACCTGTGATTATTGGATTGCTGACTGTCCCGGAAATGGTCAGGTCCAATCTGGCTCTTATCCGGCCTAAGGAGTTTTCCATCCAGACATTATCGCGGGCTCTGAGCCTCAGGTTCAGATTGAGGTCATCTATCCACCTTTTCTTGTTTTCTTCTGTATAAGGTTGAGAAGAAAAGGAGAGCTTTTCCCAGAACTCCTTTTTCCAGATGACTTCTTTTAGAGCAAAATCTCCTTCTAAAACTGTCCTCGAACCCTGTTTTAAGAACCTCAGACTCCCATCAGCTACCGAACGGGTTCTTTCAAAAACAGATAGCTGCATGTTTTTTCCTTCCAGCCGAACCTCGGCTTTTTCCAGCCCCTTTTCACCAAAATTAAGCTCTCCAGAGCCTTGGACTGGCCCACCACCGAGCAATCCCTGAAAAGACCTAATGGAAACCTGACGGTTTTTGAAAAAGGCTAACCCGGAAAAATCAGTTAGCGCATGAGCAAAACCCGGAATCGGCAGAAGGCTGCCTTTTACTTCGATTGCTCCGCTCAGTTCTGGAGAAGACGTCGGCCCCTGGAAGCTTAGGAGATAATCAACTGTGCCGTTGGCTCCTTTCCAGGGAAGAAGAAAATCTAAGTTGTTCAGCTGGCCTCGAACTTCGCCTGAAATAAAATCGCGGTCAAGGGGAATTTCGAGCCTGGCTTCATAGTAACTATTGCCAGGAAAAAGTTTGCCTTTGATTTCCAGACTCAAGTTATTGTTTAGGAAATTGAGACTGTACTCACCGACAGAGCCTGAAGCTTTAAGAAAATAAAGACCAAATTTTTCTATGGAAAAATTTCCATGCGGCCGGCCCTGACCAAAGATTCCCCGTCCCCGAAGGTCTATGTCCAGAATACCAGAAAAAGAAGGTGAAAAGGGCTGAAGCTCGACCTTAGTTGCTTTTAAATCAAAATCATAGCTATTATCCATTAATCCCAGAGCCAGCCGACCCGAAACTTCTCCCCCATTCAGGTTAAATTTTAACTCTGGAAAGCTTAGGTCTTCTTCCTTCCAGCTGAGTTTTCCCCGGACCTTTTCAATCCGGCTGCCGAGGAAGAAAAGTTCATCTGCCGCAAAATCTCCTTCCACCGTGACCTTATCTTTGACTATCAGGTAAAGAAATTCACCTGAAGCCAGACCTTTCAACGGAAAGCTAAGGTTTAGGGAAGAGAGAATGGACTCTACTATTCCTCTTTCCAGAGAAATCCTGGTTTCAGATTTTTCTCCATCTATTTTAAGATTAATTTCACCCTGGATATTTCTATCGACCACATACACTTTTCCCTCAACCCGACCAGCTTCCACTCTGACCTCTCCTCTGGCTGTGGTGACATCAAACCTTTCAAAACCGGCTGGAGAACAAGAAAAATCAAAGCTCAAATCAGGGCGGCGATAGTCACCCTTAATATAAATGCTGGCTCTACCGGCACCCCTGATTTCCGGAAAATCAAAATTAATATTCAGAATTTTCTGGGTAAATTCCCGAGCTGCTTTGATATCCAGAAATTGTCCACGGACAGACAAATCAAGCAGTTTGTCTATAACCACCTGTCCTTCCAGGTTTATCCGACCGAAAGAGGTCTCTAAGTCCTTAGTCTGGATTCTAAGGTCTTTCTGAGGGATGTTCAGAGATAACTGAACCTGGCCGTTGAAAGAGTGTCGGCCCTTAACCTGACCCCTGTCCACAGAATCCCGAAACTCAGCTGAAACTTCGAGCTGGCCATGGCTTAGAGAAAAATTGCCCCAGGCTGGAGAGGCCACCGGCCAGGGCACTGATACATATCTCATTATCGGGTCCAGATGAAAACCGGACATCTGACCTTCCACCTTGCCTGAGCCAAAAGTTATGATTACCTTCTCCACCGGCTTCTGGTAGTTCTTAATCTCAGCCAGAACCCGGCCACCCCTCTCCTTCTCCACCAGAACCTGACCCTCAACTGAGCCGAGATAGACCTGATTCAAGCTGAAATCCTTAGTGGTATAATTAGCTTTTATTATCAGGTTTCCGCTGCTATTACTGATGGTGGCTTCGCCTGAGGTTTTTCCTTTCCAGTCAAAGGGGAGGTTAAAGGCGCTCATTATGAATTGAGTGTCCAGGTTAAACACAGCTCTTAAGTCAACCTTTGTGGTCTCTAAGCTGGACAATTTTCCTTCAACTCTGACTGCTAAATTTTCTCCCTGAATCACTAAACGGTTGAGGTTGACCGTTCGCCCTCTGGTAGTTATAAGAGTTTCCAGCTCACCTTCCAGAACCTCAGTCGAAGAATACGGTCTGACCCTGGCCCGAGCTGACCTCAACAGAAGATTCAACCGCTGAGAATCCAGGCTGAAAAAAGCCGAGACCCGTTCCAGCTCAAAAGTCCCCTGATTGATGTCGACCGAAAATCTGCCGTTGTTTATATAACCGCTATCGATCACAAAGGGCAAATCAAAAGGTAGGCCGGTCTTACGGGCTGTGGATTTCGAAGCCTTATCCTTATAGACCAGTACCGGGTGGTCAACTTCCACAGTCACTGGCTTTTCTCTTCTAAAGAGCGAGAGAAAAGACAGTGATATCCTTAAACTATCAACCGAAAAGCGAGGATTATCCGACCTGGAGCGCATATTTTTTACGATCAGGGTTGGCGGCAGATAGGAGAGTTTAAGTTCTGAGACTTCAAAGGCTTGATTCAACCTTTTGCCAAGCTGTTTTAAGAAAATGCTCTTGGCAAAAGACAGGGCCGCATAAAGAAAAGCCATGACCAGAAGGAAAGCAATCAGGCCTTTTCTTTTTTTCCAGAAGTTCATCAATTTAACTCGTTAAATTTTTTAACCTATCTCAATCTTATTTGAGGGAGACTTTTTTCCAGTCCTGAAGAAATCTTTCAATACCGATATCGGTCAGGGGGTGCTTGACCAGTTTTTCCATCACTGAATATGGCACAGTGGCGATATGGGCCCCGATGAGAGCTGCTTCCACCACATGCCCGGGGTGGCGGACACTGGCCACGATAACCTCTGTTTCCAGGTTATAATTTTCAAAAATGGCCACAATTTGCTCGACCAGCTCCATTCCGTGGTGAGAAACATCATCCAGCCGGCCGATAAATGGACTGACAAAAGCGGCCCCGGCTTTGGCCGCTAAAAGGGCTTGAGAAGGAGAGAAAATCAGAGTCATATTGACCTTAATTCCTTCAGCCGAAAGAATCTTGGTGGCTTTAAGTCCTTCAATATTAACTGGAATCTTGACCACCACGTTCGGAGCTAACTGGCAGAGTTTTCTGGCCTCCTGGACAAGGTCTTCGGCTCTGGTTGAAACGCACTCGACACTCACCGGACCAGGAACCAGATGACAAATCTCTCTGACCAGGTCTTCAAAGGGCAAATTTTCCCTGGAACAGAGTGTGGGATTGGTCGTAACTCCGTCCAGAATACCCCAGCTCACAACTTCTCTAATTTCCTGAAGATTGGCTGTATCCAGAAATAGTTTCATCCTGCCTCCTTAATTTTATTTTTTACGATGTTTGATAATGTTCCAATTCCTTCAATCTGGACATCCACCCGGTCACCTGGTTGCATCGGTCCAACTCCGGCCGGGGTGCCGGTGGCAATCACGTCTCCAGGCTCGAGGGTCATGATTTTGGAGATATACCTGATTAAAAATGGCACAGGGAAAATCATATTTCTGGTGTTGCCCGATTGGACCAGCTGGCCGTTGAGAAACGTTTTCAGGTGAACGGCAGTCGGGTCCAGGTCAGTTACCAGACAGGGTCCGATAGGAGCAAAGGTGTCGAAAGACTTGGCTCGAGTAAACTGAACATCTTTTAACTGCAAATCTCTGGCTGTCACATCGTTGAAACAAGCGTACCCAAGAACATAGTCCTGCCAGTTGTCTCGTTCGGATAAATTCTTGGCTTTTTTCTTGATTATCACTGCCAGTTCGCCTTCATAATCAACTCTCTGGGACATCTCAGGATAAACTATGGCCTGGTTGGGTCCGATTATGGCACTGGGCGGTTTTAAGAATAGCAGTGGCTCAGGCGGAACCTGATTGCCCAGCTCTTCAGCATGTTCCCGGTAATTCCGGCCAACGCAGACTATCTTTGAGGGACAGACCGGAGGGAGAAGCGTAACTTCAGCAATGGGAATAGCGCTGTCTTCTATCCGGAAATCCTTGAAAATTGACCCTTTGACCGGAAAAAGGACTTCCTCCTTCAAGATTCCATACATGATTCTTTTACGATAGCGAAAACGATAAATCTTCATTTTTTCAAGTTCTTACCTGAATTTTTTCCGGCGGACTCTCGTTCCCCGATTTATCCACCGAGGTTATAGAATAAACATAGAGACAATTCTTTTCAACTGAACTGTCATGGAAAATCGGGTTTAGAAGCAGCTCTGCAGTCAAAAGAAGTGGTCGGATTTCGCCTTCTTTTAACCGGTATACCCTGTATCCAGCCAGATCATTTTCCCGATTCGGTAACCATGACAGCCTGACTCCATCCCCACTGACTATGGCCTGGATCTCAGCCGGCGGCTCAGGCGGGAAGATATCTCTGGCAGTTATTTCGACGATTTCCGAATCTTCACTTTCCCTGAGATCTGACACGCTTCCAGACACGGCTCTGACCAGATAGCGATAGGTCTGTCCGAAAGAAAAATTCCGGTCTTCATAGGCTGGTTCGGTCAACAGGGCTGTGTTTATTTTTTGAAAGTCACCGCCAGAGGACCGGTAAACATTAAAACCTCTGATTTCAGCCATCGTTTTTCCGTCGAAACAATAAATTGGCGGCTGCCAGCTGAGAAAAATTTTATTCTCAAAACATTCAGCTTTAACCTTTTCAGGCGGCAAAGGTAAAAGCAATAGCCTTAGCTCAACCAGGTTGGAAAATTCCGACCAGTCACCCTTTTTGCCCTTTACCCTCAACCCGAAAACAAATTTTCTCCCTATGGATCTTTCTGGATCCAGGTTCAAGACGGCCCCACTGTTTCTAATCTCAAACTGTCCAATTTTCAGCTCTGCCAGGGGTCGGGCTTTCCTGGAAAATTCAGCTCTGCCTGGCTCATGACCACTCTGTTCACCTGCTATCTCCACAGCCCTGATTTCAGTATTAGATACTTCTAAAGGATTACCATCAAGGTAGCTGACAGGGTTGGTCCAGGAGAAAAAAAGTTTCGCCCCTCTCTGAACTATCTTAAAATCCTCAACCTTGTGAGGAGCTCTGGGCACCGGTTCCTGAAGAGGGCCCTTTCGACCGCAACCAGAACAAAAGATAATCACCAAACAGGCGAAAAAAGCCAGTAAAAGTTTTTTCATCAAAGGATGAATTTCCGTAAATCCTGGTCCTTGAGAATCTCACTCAGTTGTTTCTGGACATATTCCCTGGTAATAACGATCTTTTTGTTGGCCAGGTTAGGAGCTTCAAAGGAAATGTCTTCCATCACTTTTTCCATCACCGTGTGAAGACGCCGAGCTCCGATGTTTTCTGATTCTTCATTGACTTTCTCAGCAATCGCCGCTATTTCTTCTATGGCCTCAGGAGTGAATTCTATCTGAACTCCTTCTGTGGCCAGCAGAGCTTTATACTGTTTGATTAAAGCATTCTCGGTTTCAGTCAGAATCCGGACAAAATCATCCTTGTTGAGTGGGGTCAATTCTACTCTTATCGGAAAACGTCCTTGAAGCTCAGGAATAAGGTCTGAAGGTTTGGTGACATGAAAAGCACCAGCTGCAATGAACAGGATATGGTCAGTCCGCACCAGCCCGAACCTGGTGCTGACCGTGGTGCCTTCAATTATCGGCAGCAGGTCTCTCTGCACTCCTTCCCGGCTGACATCTGGGCCAACTCCAGATTCCCGACCAGCAATTTTATCCAGCTCATCTAAGAAGATTATCCCTGATTGTTCGACTCTTTCTATGGCCAGCTTGGCCACCTGGTCCATATCAACCAGCCTTTTTTCTTCATCTTCGAGAAGAATCTCCCGGGCTTCTTTGATTTTGACCCGTCGCTTTTTAGTCCGACCACCCAGAAAACCTGGAATTATTTCTTGAATCTGGATGCCAATTTCTTCGAAGCCGTTGGTGGAAATGAATTCAAACGGTGGAACTGGCTTTTCCTTAACTTCTATTTCTATAAAACGTTCATCCAGAAGTCCGGCCCGCAGCTGGCGTCTGAGTTTTTCCCTGGTCTCCTGAAATCTTTTCTGGTCTTCAGGCGTGGAACCCGTGTCGCGGCGACGGTTATGGGGTAATAAGATATCGAGGATTTTTTCTTCAACGTTGGCTTTGGCCTTAGCTTCAATTTCCTTGACTTTCTCCTGCTTGACCATGTCCACAGCAATTCTGACCAGGTCCCTGATCATCGACTCCACATCCCGACCCACATAGCCCACCTCAGTAAACCGGCTGGCTTCAATCTTCAGGAAAGGAGAAGAGGTCAGCTTGGCTAAACGTCTGGAAATCTCGGTCTTGCCCACACCCGTGGGCCCGATCATCAGAATGTTTTTAGGCGAGATTTCATCAGCCAGCTCGGGTGGAAGCTTGCGGCGGCGAAAACGGTTTCTCAAAGCGATAGCCACCGCCTTTTTGGCCGCTTTCTGGCCGATGATGTATTTGTCCAGTTCAGCCACGATTTCCTGCGGGGTTAATTCATTATTCATGTCCCGGGAAATCAGGTCTTCAGTTTTGATTACTTTGCCTTCAAGTTCAACCGTCATCAGAGCTCCTCTACCGTAAAATTATCATTGGTATAAATACAGATTTCCGAGGCAATTCTCAGGGCCTCGAGGGCAATGTCCTTAGCGGAAAGGTCAGTATGCTTGATTAAAGCTCTGGCCGCAGCTAAGGCATAAGGTCCTCCCGAACCGACCGCTATTATGCCATCATCAGGCTCCACCACATCCCCTGTTCCTGAGATAAGAAAGGTGCTGTTTTCATCAGCCACTACCAGCAGGGCATCTAACTGACGCAATGATTTATCCAGACGCCAGTCTTTCGCCAGCTCAATGGCTGCCCGGGAAAGGTTCCCCCGGTATTCTTCCAGCTTGGCTTCAAAGCGAGCAAACAGGGCAAAGGCATCAGAAGTGGCTCCAGCAAAACCCGCTAAAATTTTGCCCTTATAGAGGCGTCTGACTTTCTGGGCTGTGCTCTTGAGCACAGTCTGACCAAGGGTTACCTGGCCATCACCGGCCATGACCACCTGGCCATTATGCCTGATACAGATTACTGTTGTTGACCTGATCATGTATCATCACCTTTGATGTTTAAATTATACAATAAAAGCCTCTGGCTTGTAAGCCAGCCCGCGGATTGGAGCCAGGAACCAATAAAGCCCTAACCTGAGCCTTATTCACGGGATTATGCGCCTTTATCTCTTAGCGCCTGCAGCGTTTAAGACCAGAGATCTTCATTGAAAAAGTTTATTCGATAAATACGGTCATCATCTCCATTTTTTCATTTTTGCCTTAACAAAAAGCCGACAATTGAAGTATCATGATGTTGAGAGCAGCGAGAAATGCACTTATCTGCTATTATCCTCACCTTTTTTTCGCCCGGTTTTTGTGATATTAAATTTTTTACTGAGGTGATGATTTTACTGAGGTGATGAGATGGAAGCACTAACACTGGTTATTATGGCCGCGGGCATAGGCAGCCGTTATGGCGGCCTGAAACAGGTTGATCCCATCGGCCCGAACGGCGAAATAATCATTGATTACTCCCTTTTTGATGCTCGGAGAGCCGGGATTGAACACGTTGTTTTTATCATCCGCCATGACTTAGAACAGGTATTCAAGGAAAAAATCGGCAATCGGGCAGAACAATATTTTAAGGTTTCTTATGTGTTTCAGGAACTGGATATGGCTTTGCCGCCGGGTTTTAAGGTGCCTGCAGAAAGGACTAAACCCTGGGGAACCGGACAGGCTGTTCTGCTCTGTCGGCCTGTGATTTCAGGAAATTTTCTGGTCATCAATGCTGATGACTTTTATGGATATGAGGCCATAAAAAGGCTGGCCGATTATATGAGAGGGGTTAAGGATGAACCCGCTCATTACAATTACGCCATGGTTGGCTACCGTCTCGGCAATACTCTCTCCGAGTACGGACATGTGGCCCGGGGTATCTGCAAGATATCGGAAGACGGCTACCTTATGGACCTGCGCGAAAGGACCAAAGTCCAGAAATTTCCTGACGGCATCAAATACACTGAAGATGGCCAGATCTGGCATCCGCTGTCGCCCGATGATATCGCTTCAATGAACATTTTTGGCCTGACGCCGAGCATTTTCGATGAACTTGAGGCCCGTTTTCACAGTTTTCTCAATCAACCAACTACTGACCTTTTAAAATCTGAGTTTTATATTCCCGAGGTAATAGGAGCCTTAGCCCGGGAGAAAAAAGCTAAAGTGCGAGTCTTAACTACCGAGGAGCGCTGGTTTGGAGTTACTTACCAACAGGACAGGCCCTGGGTTCAAGCCGGATTGCGACAGCTAATAAAAGAGGGCCGATATCCTGAAAAACTCTGGGATTAAGTTTGAAATTCCTCCTTGGACTTTTCCTGCAATAAAAGATAATTTTCGAAAAATGATCTTTTGGGAAAGAAAAATTCTAGGAAAAAAGTTCTTTTCTCTTATCTTTAATCAAACATTTTAACCACTCGATTTATTTCATTTTTCTTGACACCTGCCAGTTAAAGAAAATATTATTTACCAGGAAAAAACTTTGCCTCTAAATAAATTCTAAAGTAACTCCACAGGAGTCCATGATGAAAAAAGAGAAAAATGAAACAAGCATTATGAGCTTAATCTTCCCGTTATTTTGCATTTGCCTTATTTTAAATTTCTTTGGATGGCCATTTATAGTTCAGGCCCAGGAAACTCAGGTTAACGACTGGGAAAATCCTAAGGTTTTTGCCATTAACGCAGAATTACCACATGCTACATACATACCCTTTCCTAATCTTGACTTAGCCTTAAAAACTGAGCCCAAAAACTCTCCCTGGTATAAATCTCTAAATGGAAAATGGAAATTCAACTGGGTGCCAAAACCAGCTGACAGACCGCTCGACTTTTGGAGAGTCGACTATGACGACAGCAAATGGAAAGAAATTGATGTTCCTTCCAACTGGGAACTTCAGGGATACGGCATTCCGATTTATGTCAATAGCGATTATGAATTCGCTCCTGAGAATCCGCGGCCGCCACATATTCCTCATGATTACAATCCGGTCGGCTCCTACCGCCTGAAATTCACCATCCCAGAGAGTTGGAAAGACCACGATGTTTTCATCCACTTCGGTGCGGTCAAATCAGCATTTTATATCTGGGTCAACGGCCAGAAAGTCGGCTACAGTCAGGATTCAAAAACACCGGCTGAGTTTAAGATTACCCCTTACCTCAAACCGGGTGAAAACCTGCTGGCTCTGGAAGTCTACCGCTGGTCGGATGGTTCTTATCTTGAGTGTCAGGATTTCTGGAGAATTTCAGGAATTGAGCGAGACGTCTATCTTTATGCCGCACCCAAGACCAGAATCAGAGATTTTTTTGCCCGGACACTTCTGGATGAAAATTACAAGAACGGCCGACTGGACCTGGAAGTGGAAATACTTAACGACTCACCTGCAGTGGCTTTCAAAACCAAAAAACTGCTGGTTTACAACCTGACTGCTTGCATAATTAGTGATAACGGCGAAAAAATGTTCCTGGAAAAGAAGACCTTTACTCTAAAGCCGGGCGAGATGAAAACGCTTAATTACAAAGGTGAAATTCTAAATATAAAGCCCTGGAGCGCGGAAACGCCAAATCTTTATACTCTGTGTCTGGAATTGACCGATGAGAAAAATCGTCCGGTGGAAGCCATAGTCAGAAAAGTCGGCTTCCGCAGTGTGGAAATAAAAAATGGTCAGCTGCTGATTAATGGCAAGGCCGTTTATTTTAGGGGCGTGAATCGCCATGAGCACGATCCCTGGACCGGACATGTGGTTTCAGAAGAGTCTATGATTCGCGACCTCAAGCTGATGAAGCAGAACAACATCAATGCGGTGAGAACCAGTCATTATCCCAATGACCCGCGCTGGTATGAGCTGTGTGATTATTACGGGATTTATCTGATTGATGAAGCCAATATTGAATCTCACGGTATGGGTTATGGCGAAAAAAGCCTGGCCAAAAACCCGGACTGGGGACCGGCTCATCTGGACCGAATCAGACGGATGGTGGAGAGAGATAAAAATCATCCTTCGGTGGTCATATGGTCAATGGGCAATGAAGCCGGAAACGGGATAAATTTTGAAGAAGGCTATAAATGGATAAAGCAGCGCGACCCAAGCCGGCCGGTACATTATGAGAGAGCCGAGCTGAGCTGGAACACCGACATCTATTGCCCAATGTATGCCCGAATTGAACATCTTGAGAAGTATGCCAAAAGTAATCCAACGCGGCCGCTTATAATGTGCGAATATGCCCATTCGATGGGCAACAGCACCGGAAATCTCCAGGATTACTGGGATGTAATTGAGAAATATCCGTCGCTGCAGGGTGGTTTTATTTGGGACTGGGTGGACCAGGGATTTGCTAAGAAGAATGAGAAGGGCGAGCTTTTCTGGGCTTATGGAGGAGATTATGGGCCACCCGGAACGCCGTCCGATGATAATTTCTGTTGCAACGGATTGGTAGCGCCGGACAGGACACCGCATCCAGCGCTGTGGGAGGTAAAGAAAGTTTATCAGCCGGCTAAGTTTGAGCTGATAGAGCTCGCAAAGGAAACAGCTGATAAAAATGAAGCCAGAATAAAAATTACTAATAAATACGATTTTCTGAGCTTGAATAAAGATGATTTTGCTCTGCACTGGATGCTTCTCCAGGATGGCGAGCAGGTGGCTAACGGCTCAATCCCCTGCCCGGAGATTAAACCGTGGCAGACAGCGGAAATAAAAGTTAGCCTTCCCACTGAAGTTTTAAATTCAGGAAACGAAGTTTTTCTGAATGTGGAACTGAGGGCCGCCAGAGATATGGCTCATGGTTTAATTCCAGCCGGACATGTTATCGCTTCGGAACAGCTTAAAATTAAAGAAGAGCAAATTGGAGCCGAGACAGGACAAATGGCACCTGCAGCTGCAGCTGCAGGGACCTCAGAAAAATTACCCAAACTGAAAATCAAAGAAAACAAGCAAAACAAGAACGAAGTTATCATCAGCGGTAAAGATTTTGTTCTGATTTTCAACCGGGCCGAAGGTAGATTAACTTCGTATAAGTTCCAGAACGTGGAGCTGTTGAAGGATGGACCGCTACCCAATTTCTGGAGGGCTCCTACTGATAACGATTTCGGAAACAGGATGCCACTGAGGCTTAAGGTCTGGCGAGAGGCCAGCTTAAACCGGCAGGTTAAAGGATTCAAGATAAGTCGAGACAAAGCCGGACAGGCAGTGGTCAGGGTTGACTTTTTTCTGCCTTCAGTTGAAGCCAGCCACACTGTGGTTTATACAGTGGCCAGGGATGGGTCAGTAAAAATTTATAATGAACTCAAGCCAGCCAATCCAGATAAACTTCCGGAAATCCCGCGGGTAGGAATGCTGCTGGGAGTGGCAGATGGCTTCGATAATATAGAGTACTACGGCCGCGGTCCGCATGAAAATTATTGCGACCGGAAGACTTCAGCCTTTGTTGGAATTTATAAAACCAGCAAAGAAGAGCAGGTCATTCCCTACGTCAGCGCTCAGGAGTTCGGCAACCGGACAGATACCAGGTGGCTGATGATAACGAATAAAGATGGTTATGGAATAAAATTCATAGGCCAGCCGCTGTTTGAGTTTTCTGCCATTCCCTACACGCCGGAAGATTTAACCCTGGCTAAGCGCGGGGAAAAGCACTTTGTGGATATGCCAAGGCGGAGCAATCTTTACATGACCATAGATTTGAAGCAGATGGGTGTTGGTGGTGATGATTCCTGGGGCGCCAAACCTCACCCTCAGTACCTGATTAAACCTCAGTCTTACTCCTGGTCCTTTGTCCTCCAGCCCATCAAAAAAACGGTGACGCCCTATCCGTTTCCTGATTTCTCCACAAAAAATGGTGACGCTCTACACGTTTCCTGATTTCTGCCGGGGAAATTATGTGAAATTATAAAAATAGTGACGCCCTACGCGTTTCCTAATAAATTTGAGGAAATGCTCTTATTCGTTTCTTGATTTTTTCTTTTGCCGGGACAGCCGGCCGAATAGTTTTCTTGGGCAAATTGGTGACAGGCTACTCATTTCCCTATTTCCTTGCTGTTTCCATGAAAACACCGCGGCTTCAAGGAAAAAAGGAAAGAAAAGCGGGACACACTCTCGCCTTCTCAATATTCCTGGCAAAAAGGCTATTAAACTCTCCTGGTCGCTTCATTTGTACCGTTATACCCATAATAAATTGCCCATTTTGAATTTCATGAATATTAGATTTGATGTCCGGCTGAAAATATTGATATAAATAAATCTTTAATTCACTAAACCCAGGAAGAATGTTTTGAGGCGATAATAATAAGAGGATAAAATTTTAAAACAGAAAAAGGATTTATTTTTTGGATAAAATAAGGAGACAATAATGAAGACTAAAAAGATAGTCAGTGTTACGTTTCTTATATTCGTAACATTTTTAACTTTACTTTTTCTTTCAGGGGACAACCTTAAAGCTAAAGACACAGCCGGCAAATCCGCCTCGCCGAGCAAACAGGATAAAAAATTAAATCCTGCTCAATTACCTTTTATGAACCCGGACCTTCCCCCGGAGGAAAGGGCCGCTGATGTCGTCAGCCGGCTGACGCTTGAGGAAAAAATAAGTCAGCTGATGAATGACGCTCCAGCCATAGACCGCCTGGGCATCCCAAAATACAACTGGTGGAATGAATGTCTGCATGGCGTGGCCCGCGCCGGTCTGGCCACCGTCTTCCCGCAATCGATCGGCCTGGCTGCCACCTGGGACACAGACCTTATGTTCCAGGTCGCCACAGCCATATCCGATGAAGCCCGGGCCAAGCACCATGAAGCCGTTCGCCGCGGCCAACGAGGCATCTACCAGGGGTTGACCTTCTGGTCGCCCAACATCAACCTCTTCCGTGACCCGCGCTGGGGCCGTGGCATGGAAACCTATGGTGAAGACCCTTATCTTGCCGGCACCATGGCCGTAAGCTTCATCCGCGGGCTTCAGGGCAACCATCCCAGATATTTTAAGGTCATCGCCACGGCCAAGCACTACGCTGTCCACAGCGGACCGGAGCCTGACCGCCACACTTTTGACGCCGTGGTTGATTTTCCCACGCTCCGCAGCAGCTATCTGCCTCACTTTGAAATGGCTGTCCGCGAGGGCGGTGCTTACTCTGTGATGTGCGCCTACAACCGCTTCCTGGGACTTCCCTGCTGTGGCAGCCCGCTGCTTCTCTCTGACATCCTGCGCCACGAGTGGGGGTTTCAGGGCTATGTGGTTTCCGACTGCGACGCTGTTGACGACATCTACGCCACCCACAAGCTCGTCCCAACCCTGGCCGAGGCTGCTGCCATGGCTCTCAAAGCTGGCACTGACCTTAACTGCGGCCGGGCCTATTCTGCCCTGCTCGAAGCCGTAAAGAAAGGCCTGGTGGATGAAGCTACCGTCGACACGGCGGTAAAAAGGCTTTTTGTGGCCCGTTTTCGCCTCGGGATGTTTGACCCGCAAGAGCGTGTTCCCTATGCCAGCATTCCTTATTCAGTGGTTGATTCTCCTGCTCACCGCGGCCTTGCTCTGGAAGCCGCCAGAAAATCCATAGTCCTGCTTCAAAACCGCGGTGATGTCCTTCCCCTGCCCAAATCCATCAAAACCTTAGCCGTCATCGGTCCCAACGCCGACGACGTGGAAGTCCTGCTCGGTAACTATAACGGATTCCCGGCCGAACCCATTACGCCGCTCCGGGGCCTCCGCCAAAAGCTCGGCTCTGGGACCGAAATAATTTACGAGCCAGGAACCGACTGGGCGGAAGGAATTCCGGTGCTGACAGTCATCCCTTCGGAATTCCTCAAGCCCGCTCCTGACTCGTCTGAAAACGGCCTTAAAGCTGAATATTTCAGCAACCAGGAATTTAAAGGGAAGCCAGTAACCACCAGAATAGACCCGGCCGTTGACTTCAACTGGTGGGAAGAAGCGCCACTCCCTTCACTCGACCCCGACAATTTCAGCATCCGCTGGACCGGCTGGCTCTTCCCGCCAGAAACCGGTGATTACTACATCGGAGGTGAAGGTTTTAACACTTTCAGAATTTTTCTCGATGGCCAGCTCATGGCCGCCTACAACGGCACCCACGAAACGCATAAAGCTTACAAAAAAGTCCATCTGGAAAAAGGAAAGCCTGCGGCTCTGAAGATTGAATTCAGCCATCGGGCCCGCACTGCCCGCATGCACCTTCTCTGGAAAAAGCCGGCACCTGACGCCCTGGAGCGAGCCATCGCTTCGGCCCGGCGAGCTGAAGCTGTGGTCCTTTTCCTCGGGCTTTCCCCGCGTCTTGAAGGCGAAGAAATGGATGTGCCGGTCAAAGGCTTCAAAGGTGGCGACCGCCTGACACTTAACCTACCCGAAAATCAGGAGAGGCTTCTCCAAGAAGTGGCCAGAGCCGCTGACGGCAAGCCGGTAGTGCTGGTTCTTTTAAACGGCAGTCCACTTTCTATCAACCGGGCGGTTGAGCTGGTGCCGGCCATTGTGGAAGCCTGGTATCCCGGTCAGGCTGCCGGGCAGGCCATTGCTGATGTGCTTTTCGGTGATTACAATCCAGCCGGACGTTTGCCCGTGACTTTTTATAAATCCGCCGACGACCTGCCAGCGTTTACCGACTACCGAATGGAAGGTCGCACCTACCGTTACTTTAAGAAGGAGCCGCTCTTTCCGTTTGGTTACGGCCTGAGTTATACCCGCTTCCGCTACTCCGGACTCACCGTGCCCAAAACCATCAAGCCCGGCGAAGAACTGACCATTTCTGTTGAGGTGAAAAACACAGGCCCGCGTGATGGCGAAGAAGTAGTCCAGGTTTATCTCAGCCGGCCCGATTCTAAATCGCCGGTCAACCCGATTCGCTGGCTGGCAGCTTACCGCCGCATCTTCCTTCGCACCGGCGAAAAACAGAAAGTCACTCTAACCATACGCCCGCGAGAAATGATGACTTACGATGGCAACGGCCAGCCCATCATAGAACCTGGCCCGCTGGTGGTTTCAGTTGGTGGTCAGCAGCCCGGCTTCACCGGCCGCCTCTCCTCCCCAACCACTTCCGTCCTGATCACCAAGGCAACAATAAAATAAAACAGTGACGCCCTACACGTTTCCTAATTTTCCCAGAAGATATTAGCAAACAAGGAACATCTGAAAATTACGGACAACTATGTGCGCCCCGTGTTAAGTATTTGTATAAATTTTTCAAAGAACCAAGTAAAAACTATTCGGCTTTGTTGATGGCAATATATAGATTCGAGTGAATGGCTAGCAATCACAATCTCGGCTTTCACAATCGAATCATGGCTAGATAATCTCTATTTCTTATTTTTTTATTAAAAATCTATAGCCCTATGCATTTCCCGATTTTATGTATATAAAAGCGCGCTGATAAGCTCAAATTTTATTGACAAGAATTGGCACCCTTTTCTCTTCAGATTACCACTCAAGGAAGTGAAAAGCAGGAAACATATAATTCCCCCTCAACTTAGCAATGACCATAGATTGCCTCGCACTCTAACTAAGTTGAAAAATCAGGAAATATGTAGGGCGTCACCATTTTTACAGCCAGCCGGTCAGCAGGCGCAACTGCTGGCCGTCAAGTTCCTCCTGCATTTTTATCGTATAGCTCCGACGGCCGCTTTCCCCCTCTTTTACTTCCAGCTTTAAACCTGCATAGCCAAGATATTTGTTGTAATCAATGGGGTCGGTGGTATAAACGTACTGGAAAAACTCCGACAGGTCAGTCCCCGCCACCTCCTCGCACACCTTTCTGAATTCTTCATCCGTAAAACCTCTCCTTTGCTCTTTATAAAACCGTTGATACAACACCCTCATAACATCATCCAGACACCTGCGGCCATCAGTCTCATGCCTTATCTTCAAATCAAGCAGCATGGTCAGAATAGCGCCGAGGTCGTAATAAGAAATGGTCTTGTCGCTGCCGAAAAAGGGCTCTTCCCAGGTGTTATAGCTGGCCTGAGCAGCGCTTTCCAGCTTCCTGGCTGGGGAATTCTCCACCTTCTCTATAAGTCGGCTAAAAACGCCCAAGACTTCATCCCGGCTCATGAACCCGGCCCGCTTCAGAATCAAGTACTCATAGTAGACGGTGCCACCCTCAGAGAACCATAACATGTTGGTCCGGTTTTCTCTTTCATAATCAAACGGTCCCAGCGCCACCGGCCTGATGGCTTTGACGTTGTAAAGATGAAAGAACTCGTGAGCTATAAAGCTTAACCACCTCTGAAATTCCTGGCGGTTGTTGCTGGTTGGGATTCTGGTAAAAACGGCCATGGAATTTCGGTGTTCCAGACCGCCCACCCCCGGCCCCATCATGATAAAAACATAGCGCCTAAAGGGAATCTCTCCAACAACGCTGGTAGCAGCCATAATCAGGCGTTTCAAAGCCGAGATAACTTCATCCCGGTCAAAGTCACCTGCGTCTTCTATGGCTACTTCGTACGGAATTCCATTTACTTCAAACTTTAAGACTTCCTGATTCCCGACATAAATCGGGCAATCGTAAAGGACATCAAAACTTTCGGCAAAAAAAGAATTCTCTTCACCTATGGCCGGTTCAAGTCCGGTTGAGATGCGGCTGAAACCAGGATGCGGCTTTATGGTCACCTTCACAGGATAATCCAATTTGCCGGCTACAAACATAAAGACACTGGTCGGCGAGATATAGGCTCTTTTTTCTGTTAATTGGCTTTCAGCCACTCCTTGCCCTCGAGCTATTAATTCATAGCTCACTTCTATAGAAGTAGCTCCTCCCGACTTTATCCTCCAGGTATTGTCATCAGTCTTTTCCCAAAAAAGCGGTTTCCCTCCATCTCCTATTGCTTTAAAGTTGGTCACATTCTTGGCGAAATTTAGGATTCGGTAATAACCCGGCGACCAGGCCGGCATTTTTAGCTCGACGACATCGGCGTTTATCCCTGAATACTTGAAAACTACCTGTAGACGACTCGAAGCCGGGTCTTCCATAGAAACAGTGAATGAAAAGGTTGGAAGAAGTGAAGCTTCGGGTCGAGCTGGCGACTGGAGCTGGGGTGAGATTAGCTGGCAACTGGCCACCAGCACAATCAGGATAAGCGACAGAATCGCCAGCCGGAGTCTGACCAACCTTTTTTCTTGTCTTTTTCCTGCCATGTTATTGATTCCTTCTGGATTATTTTCAGCAATCAATTTTATTTAAAAAATTTCAGGCTGTCTTTTTATTCGACATTCAACACCCAACATGTCTCTAAATTCAGAGATTAAACCTGGGCTTAATTTTTTTCAAGAGGAAACCGGGGGACACAATACACACTTCCTAATTTCCGCACGAAAACTGGGGATGGATTCTATATTTCCTATTTTTTGTAACTTCTGCAAAAACATAGCAGATGACACATTTCCTAATTTTCGTAATTCCTAAATGGAGTAAAAATAGAAAAGAACGCCAGAATAAAAAGATCGATGTCCTAAAAGCGAGGGAGACCAAAGACAATGCCGGCTTTTTATGACAAAAAATCAGGAAACACGTAAGATGTTACCTTCTCGCTTGAAGGATGTCCCCTTTATTCTTGGGTCCCCCCGATTTTCTCAAGGAGGCTTTCCATCTTTTTCCATATCTGCAAGAAAAATAACAACAAATTACCACAGCTTTTTGCTTGGCGTTATTTTATGGATTTAAAAAATAGGGAAATGAGTAATGTGTCCCCCGTTTTTGTGAAGGCTACTTTTTCCAGGTGGCCTGATAGCGACTGAGGTATTGATAATCCTCTTCGTCTTTTTCCACTGCGTAAAGCTTTCCGCCTTTCATGAGAAAACCCCCTTCGGGCATTTCGCAGCGAGCTATGAGTTTCCCCTCTTGATTGAATATGTCCACCACATATGAATCCCTGACTTTGCCCCTCTCATAGGTCCTGACGTAGAGGCGGTCTTCTTCATCCACAAATAACGAAGAGAAAGCCGGATATTTCTCCGGGAAGGCCAACATCTCTTTCAAATTTATCCCAGCTGTCTCCGGAATCATCTTCAGAATATCTTGCTTGTCTTTTTCGCTGATAGCCTGAGGTTGATACTCCTTGCGGACAACTTTAAACAACTTACCTTCTGGCGTGAAATATTTAATCTCATAAGCCGTCGCCCGACCGTAGATAATGTTGCCCTTGCTGTCCAGACAATAGTCGTAAGCTGTATCAAAGGGATTAATCTTTGAGCCACCCGTTGGCATCGGCATCAGCAGAGTATCAATCTTAAACAACTGGTCAAAATTGGCATCATACAGAGCCACATTATAGGTTAAGGAATTTCCTTCCAGACCCATCTCAGTCGCTAAATAACAGCTACCCCGCTCTATTATTTTCATCAAGGCCAATTTTTTGGCATATGAAACTTCTTTTAATAAATTACCTTCAAGGTCCAGGTAAACCAGCTTCCGGCCACCACCATCAGCCACTATCAACTGACGGTTCGAAACCAGCTGCAGCCCAACCGGCATACTCCACTCACCTGGCCCCTGACCTTCCCGGCCAAATTCTTTGAGCAATTTGCCAGCTGGATCAAATATCTTTATTTTCTTTTCCTTGGAATCAAGCACCACAATTCGGCCATCGGCAGTAACTGCGGCTCCAGCTATGGTCCCGAACAAACTTCCTCCCTCCTCCAGTTTACCGATGGTTAATTCCTTTTTGAGAGTAAGTGTCTCTGTACCTGAGGGCCTGGCTTTATTTTCGATTATCTGGGCGTCTGCCTTATCCGGCGCTGCATAAGAATACACCCAAAGAATTAACAGGCCAGCTAAAATCAGATTTAATCCAAGAAAAAACCCCGAAAGCCTTAAATTATTTCTCCACATTTTGCCTCCCCTTTAGTGTAATCTCAGTTTAATTTTACTTAATTTAAACTAAAAAAGAAAATTCATAAATTCATACGTATTTCCAACTCCCCGGTTTAATAAAACGCAGCGGGTAAAAAGCGAAGCACAATACTCATACCCTAATTTCCACATTAAAATGGAAGCAAAGAACTGCAGTGTTCTGCCTGGTGTGATTTTATCTATTATCTACCACTACCATAAAATTTGGGGAATGAGTATAGGAAAAACGGGGGACGTCCTACATATTTCCTAATTTTGATAGGAAAAACGGGGGACGTCCTACATATTTCCTAATTTTGAGGCGGAAATAAATAAAAAAGACCGGCCTAGGTTATAGAAAAGATTAAAAATAGCGATAAAAACTGGAGAGCCTGGGTTCATTCCGGAAAAAGGCACGTTTAATAAGAGAAAATGTGGTGACGCTCTACATGTTTCCCTATTATACAGGGGAAAATTAGGAAACGCGTAGGGCGTCACCATTTTCTTTTTGACTTGAAAATTTCAAATATGTAATATATTTCCTTAACTCGCTCGAAGTTTTGAACAATTTCTTAAAAAAGGAAAAATTAGAGCTTGATTACTAAAAGGCCAGCGAAGAAGTTAAACACATCCGGGTTATATTCCATCCTCCTGTCGGGCTTAGATTTCCCCTACAACTTTCACTCTGAGAATATCTATGACATCAAGAATTCACCCATTTTTGACGCCTTTAAGGCCGAACTACCAATAAATCATTATAAAAACCTGTTTCTAAACGACGATTACAAGGAGGTTTTCTCATGCTGCTGAGCTGGATTGACTGGGTTGTCATTGCCGGCTATTTTGCCCTGATCATGGGCATAGCCTGGTGGACAATAAAACGCCACAAAGAAAAAACTACTGACCAGTACTTTTTGGCCGGTCGGCACTTAGGTTGGTTCATCGTCGGAGCCTCAATTTTTGCTTCTAACATCGGTTCAGAACATCTTGTTGGCCTTGCTGGATCAGGTGCCACTGATGGCGTGGCCATGGCTCACTATGAACTGCATGCCTGGTGTCTTTTAGTGCTGGGCTGGGTTATGGTTCCTTTTTATATGCGCTCGCGCGTCTTTACCATGCCCGAATTCCTGGAGCGCCGATTTTCACCCCACGCCCGGACTGTTCTCTCAGCCATTTCTCTTGTGGCTTACGTACTGACCAAAATCGCCGTGGGTGTTTTTGCCGGAGGTGTGGTATTTTCTGTACTTCTTCCGGAAGTTCACTGGTTTGGGCTTGATAGTTTCTGGGTTGGTTCTATCCTCGTCATCATCATAACAGGATTATACACAGTGCTCGGCGGAATGAGTGCTGTGGCTTATACCGAAGCCATTCAGACTATCATCCTGATCATTGGTTCAGCCCTGGTCACTATATTTGGCCTCCATTATATCGGTGGCTGGTCATCTTTGCGGTCTATTGTCGGCTCAGAAATGTTCAACCTCTGGAAACCGCTCATTCCTCATGGTGTGGCCAGTACCTGGGCACCGGTGAAAGAAGCGGGCAGAATGGCCTGGTATTTTAACGACAATTACCCCTGGCTCGGAATGTTGTTCTGCGCTCCGATTATCGGTTTATGGTACTGGTGTACAGACCAGTACATTGTGCAGAGGGCTCTGGCCGCTAAGAATGAAACCCAGGCCCGCCGCGGGTCAATTGCTGCCTCATATTTCAAGCTTCTTCCTTTATTTATTTTTATTATCCCCGGAATCATCTGCTATGGACTGGCTTTAAGCGGAAAGGTCCCTGCTCTTCAGCAGCAGCTTATAGGACCTGATGGGCATATCATCCGTGAGCAGGCGCAACAGGCTTTTCCTTTGATGGTCGCCCACGTCCTGCCCGTTGGTGTTCGCGGCATAGTTGTAGCCGGATTGCTGGCCGCCCTAATGAGTTCGCTGGCCGGCGTCTTTAACGCATCCTCAACCCTTTTCACCATAGACTTTTATTCCCGCATAAAAAAGAATATTTCCCAGGAACGTCTGGTCCGGGTGGGAAGGATTGCCACCACCGTGATGGTCCTCATCGGCCTGGCCTGGCTGCCTGTTATTCGAGGCGGCAAAGGACTTTACGATTACCTGCAGGGAGTTCAGGCCTATCTGGCTCCACCGATTTTTGTCGTCTTTTTTGCCGGCATTCTAAATAAACGCTTAAACGCCAAAGGATGTCTGGCTGCTCTCTCGACCGGATTTATCCTTGGATTATTTAGATTGGCAGTCGACACTCCAGTAAAGCTGATACCCGGGTTCAAATATCCTGAAGGATCCTTCTTATGGATCATCAACAATATCTATTTTCAATACTACAGCCTTTTGATCTTTCTCGTTTCTATCGCTGTGATGTATGCCGTGAGTTACTTAACAGAAGAGCCTGATTACCAGAAAATTCTCGGCCTGACTTTCGGGACTGTGACTGAGGAACACAAAAAAGCATCTCGTGCCAGCTGGAACCGGTGGGATGTCATTGCTTCTGTTATTGTGGTTCTGATCATTATAGCGATATACCTTTATTTCACCGGATGAGCTCAGAAGATCCTGCATCTGGCCTGAGGTGACATTGAGGTCAATTAAGAAAAACCAACAAAAATAATAATTGACTCGAATAAACAATCTCAGTTAAAAGATAATTCCGAGGTTTTTATTTTTTTCTTCAGGAGGCCCTAATGATTGGCACAAATCTTAAAAACAAATGGCTTAGCTTGTTTGTCATTCTATTGCTCTTTATTCCGTTGATTTATGCTCAAACCAATAAAAAACCCATAAGCTACGATGTTTATGACACCTGGAAATCAATTCAGGGAACAAAGATTAACAGCGACGGTCGGTTCGTGGTTTATTCCCTGGCCCCTGGTGACGGGGATTCAGAGCTGGTAGTCCTTGACCTTCAAACCGGACAAGAAAAACGCTATCCGCGCGGTAAAGAAGCTGTAATTACTGCCGACAACCAGTTTGTTATCTACACAATATCGCCACTCAAGGCTGAAGTGGATAAAGCCAAAAAAGAAAAGAAAAAACCGGAAGAACAGCCCAAAAACGGCTTAGGAATAATCAACCTCAAAACCGGCGAGCTGACCACGATTGACAGGGTCAAAAGCTTTAAGGTTCCCGAAGACTCAGGCAAATATGTCGCTTATTCTTTAGAGCCGCCACTCCCCAAAGAGGCGGAGAAAGAAAAAGCCGAAAAACTCGAAGAAAAGAAAGAACCGGCCAAAAAAGAACCGGAGCAAAAACCGGCCGAAAAGAAAGAAGATAAGAAATCAGAGAAGAAAAAAGAACCGGGAACAGAACTTATCATCCGCGAACTTGAAACTGGAAAAACTATTTCCGTTCAAGAAGTTTCAGAATATGTCTGGACCAAAGACGGGCGCTATCTGGCTTATTCCGTGTCCTCAAAAAAGCCGGAAGAGGATGGTGCTTTTATTTTTGAACCGGCTTCAGGAAAAACGTTAACTCTGCTTAAGGGTCAGGGCCATTATGTAAAGCTGGCCTTTGATGAGAAAGGCCGGAAGTTAGCTTTTCTGAGCGACCGCGATAGTTACAAAGAAAAAGTTTCACCTTATAAACTCTATTTCTGGCAGGAAAAGATGACTGAAGCGGTAGAAATTGCCGGTCCAAAAATACCGGCCCTGCCGGAAAAGAATGCTCCCAGCGAAAACCGTACACCATTTTTCTCTAAGGACGGCAGCCTGCTCTTTTTCGGCTATGCTCACATTCCCGAGCCAGAGCCGGATGATGCTCCCGAACCGATAAAAGTTGACATCTGGAGCTGGACTGACCCTGAACTTCAGCCGATGCAGAAAGTCAGGGCTGATGAAGAAAAAAAGAAAAATTATTTAGCCGTCTGCCACCTCAACACCAAGGACAGAAAAATTGTCCCCCTCGGCTCGGAAGACCTGCCAGAAATCAGGCTTTCCGACGACGGCCATAAAGCTCTTGGGGTCAACAACCTGCCTTACCGCCAGCTCATTTCCTGGGACAGAGAATACGCTGATTATTACCTGGTTGATGTTAATACGGGCAGCAGAACAAAAATTCTGGAAAAATTCCCAACAAGCGTTAGCTTTTCACCCACCGGTCAATACTTAATTTTCTACGATGACACTATCAATGCCTGGTTCACCTACCGTTTAGCCGACGGCAAAAAATTCAATCTGACTTCAAAACTCGGAGTAAGCTTTGAACGCGAAGAGTGGGATACACCAAACGAGCCCCCGGCTTACGGACTGGCTGGTTGGACAGAAAATGACGCTTCGGTCCTCATATACGACCGTTATGACATCTGGGAGATAAAGCCCGACGGCTCTTCAGCTAAGGTCCTGACTCAAAAATTCGGCCGGGAAAACAATCTGGTTCTACGTTATCAGAAATTGGACCCGGAAGAAAAGACTATTTCCTTAAAAAAGCCGATGATCCTTTCAGCCTTTAACGAAAAGACCAAAGCTACCGGCTTTTACCGCCTTGACCCGGCAAAAAACGAACCACCCAGGAAACTGATTTACCTTGATAAAATGCTCAGCAACCTGCAAAAAGCCAAAAACGCAGAAATCTACGTTTTCACTATTCAGACCTTTGAAGAATTCCCCGATCTATGGACAAGCGGTCCGGAGTTCAATAACCTGAAAAAAATAAGCCAGGCCAACCCGCAGCAAGCTGAATATCTCTGGGGCAAGGCCGAACTTATTACCTACCTCAATGGCGACGGAAAAGAGCTGCAGGCTATTTTAATCAAGCCTGAAAACTTTGACCCGAACCAGAAATATCCATTGATGGTTTACATTTACGAAAAACTCAGCGACCAGCTCCACCGCTATCATCCGCCAGCTCCTGGAACTAACATTAACTTCACCCGCTATGTTTCCAACGGCTACGTCATCTTGATGCCTGACATTGTCTATGAAATCGGTTACCCCGGATCCAGTGCTCTTAAATGTGTTGTCCCTGCCGTGGAGAAAGTTGTGGGAATGGGATTTATCGACCCAAAGCGCATCGGCATCCAGGGTCACAGCTGGGGTGGTTATCAAATCACTTACCTCATCACTCAAACCGACATCTTTGCTGCCTGTGAAGCCGGGGCCGCGGTCTCCAATATGACCAGTGCTTATGGTGGCATCCGCTGGGGCACCGGTATGTCCAGAGCTTTTCAGTATGAAAAAACCCAGAGCCGCATTGGCGCCCCGCTGTGGGAAAGGGTCCTGCAGTTTATAGAAAACTCGCCTATTTTCTGGGTGGAAAGAGTCAAAACACCGTATCTTACCATCCACAATGACGAAGACGATGCTGTGCCGTGGTACCAGGGAATTGAGTTCTTTACGGCCATGCGGCGATTAGGCAAACCGGCCTGGATGTTTGTCTTCAACGGCGAAAAGCACGGGCTCAGAGACCGCGAAAATCAGAAATATTGGACAGTTCATTTAGACGAATTCTTTGACCATTACCTCAAAGGAGCACCGAAGCCGGAATGGATGATTAAAGGCGTCCCGTATCTCCAGCGCGGTAAACGAGATATTTCAGCCCTGTTTAAACCAAAAGAAGGTGGAAAGGAGAAAAATTAGGCTATTTTTTGAATAAATTTGAATAATCGAGAGATGCCCGGACAGAACAAAAATTGTAAGGGCTGCCGGGTGAGACTTCAGAATTCAAAAAAGCCAAAAAATATGACAAAAAATGCTTGAATTCATTGAAATTAGGTGTCTTATTCTGGTATATTTACTTTCCTTAATATCTTAAAAGGAGTGGAATAAAAAATGAACGTATTTGTCTTAAACTGCGGAAGTTCTTCCGTCAAATTTCAAATCATCAACACCGACCTGGATATGTTCGAAACCGACAGCGACCGTCGGGTAGCCAAAGGATTGATTGAAAGAGTCGGCAAAGACGATGCCATCGTTAATCTGGAAGCTGAAGGTCAGGAGCCCATTAAGTCTATCGAACCCATCCACGACCACCGGGAAGCCATCCTCAGAATCAAAAAGTGGATGGAAGACCCAAACACCAAAATCGAAGGAATTCACAGCTGGGATGACATCCATGCCATCGGCCATCGCGTGGTTCATGGCGGCGAAAAATTCACCAAATCAGTCAAGATTGACAAAGAAGTCCTGGCCCAGATTGAAGAATGCGCTGACTTAGCTCCCCTTCACAACCCGGCCAACTTAAAAGGCATCTATGCCTGCTATGAAATTTTTGGCGACAAGATTCCTCAGGTAGCCGTCTTTGACACTGCTTTTCATTCTACCATGCCTGAGGAAGCCTATCTTTATGCTATTCCAATGGAGTTTTACGAGAAATATCGCATTCGCCGTTATGGATTCCATGGAACTTCTCATCGCTATGTTGCCTATCGGTACCGCAAGTTAGTCGGAAAACCGAGGGAAGAAGTCAACGTCATCACTCTGCATCTCGGAAACGGCTGCTCAGCTTGTGCCATCAAAAACGGCCAGTCTATAAACACTACCATGGGCATGACCCCACTCGAAGGTCTGATTATGGGTACCCGCTCTGGCGACATAGACCCGGCCATCGTTGAATATCTCTACAACAAAGGCCTCGGCAGTGTGACTGATATTTTCAACATTCTGAATAAAAAGAGCGGCATGCTGGGTGTCTCCGGGTTGAGCAACGATATGAGGGACATCGAAAAAGCCGCGGCTGAAGGAAATCATCGCGCCCAACTGGCGCTGAAGATGTTTGCTCTCAGAGTGAAAAAATACATTGGTGCCTACATGGCTGAGATGAACGGCACTGACGCCATCATCTTCACTGCCGGCATCGGCGAAAACAGTGTCCTCATCCGTAAGATGATCTGTGAGGGCCTGGAGAACCTGGGCATTGAGCTGGATGATGAACTAAACAAGCAGGCAGTGCGCGGCAAATGTATGAAAATCTCCAAAGAAACCAGCAAAGTCGCTATCTACGTTATCCCGACTAACGAAGAACTGCTTCTGGCCAGAGACACAGTCAGAGTGGTCAAAGATGCGCCACGTATGTGGTGATTAAATAAGGAGGATAAAATGAGCGGAAGCAACTTTGTTAAAGAAATCAGAGAAAAAGCAGCTAAAAAATATTTAAAAATCGCCTTCCCGGATGCCGAAGATATCCGCACCCTAAAGGCTTCAAGAACTATCATCGAAGAAAAGATTGGCCGGCCCATCCTGGTTGGTAATCCTGAAAACATCAAAAAAATCGCGGCCGAAAACAATGTTAAAATCGATGACATTGAAATCGTTGATCCTCTAACTTCAGAGTGGAAAGAAGAATTCGCCAATCATATTTATGAAAGACGTAAAGCCAAGGGTCTAACCTTAGAGCAGGCTACTGAGCTTACGAAAAATCCGCTCTACTTTGCCGGCTGTATGCTGGCTAAAGATAAAGTTGGGGCGGTAGTGGGCGGAAATATTTCTTCTACTGGCGATGTCATCAGAGCCGCTCTTTACACCGTGGGCACAGCTCCTGGCATTCAGACTGTTTCCAGCTACTTCATCATGGTCTTCCCTGATAAGCTCCTTTGTTATGCCGACTGCGCTGTTGTTCCTGACCCAACTGATGTCCAGCTGGCTGACATTGCCATCACTTCAGCTAGGAACTTCCAGGCCGTAACTGGAATCGAACCGCGGGTGGCTATGCTGTCTTTCTCCACCAAGGGTTCAGCCACTCATCCCCATGTGGATAAAGTCATCAGCGCCACTAAAATCGCTAAGGAAAAAGCTCCGGACTTGCTGATTGATGGCGAAATGCAGGCTGACGCCGCCCTGGTTCCGGCTGTGGGCGAAAGAAAGTGCAAAGGCTCGCCAGTGGCCGGCAAAGCCAACGTGCTCATTTTCCCTGACCTTGATGCTGGAAACATCGGCTACAAGCTGACGGAAAGGCTGGCCGGGGCTGAAGCCATCGGACCTATCGTTCAGGGCCTGCAGAAACCGTACTGCGACCTGAGCCGCGGCTGCTCGGCCGATGATATGGTCAACGTGGCCGCTATCTGCAGCCTGATGGCCTGAGGAAAGTTGAATAAATAACCTCCTAATCCCGAAGGGAATAAGCGGCAGGGTCTGAAGGAAATTATTTCTTCATTTGTCAGTGCGGCTTTCATTTCGGTTGGCTTAATTAAGGCTGGTAAGAAAAGAAGAGTTGCCGCGAGTTAAGGGATATTCGTGAATTTCTCCCTGAATTTTTTTCTTTTTTTCATTTCAGCTCGAGCAGGTCGATTCTTTTAATCCGTAATATCTTACCATCGACTTCGGCCCAGTACCCGTTGCGAATTATTTCGGGCCTTCTTTTCTTACCTTCAGAAAGAGATTTATCCGAGTTCATCATGAGCTTATCATCCAATTCTCCCGATTTCCCTTGGAACTGAATCTTATAAGCTTTCATTTGATTTGCGTCCCACTTATTTTCTTTAACCTTAGGAATCCTGAATAGCTTCTCACCTGAAATGAAACAGAGGCTATCATCATCATCAAGAAAAGCCCTGAATATATGGATAATCCGATACCAGTCATCATACTTGTTTCCTTCCCTTAAGCCTTCCTGGCTAAAAATTATTCTGCCTGTTTTCCAGGATATCAACAACAGGCCATATTTTGATCTTTCTTTTTTGGGAACTTCTAAATCATAATAGCTTACAATAATCAGATCATTATTTAAAAACTCCGCTTTCTGGATATTCCCGCCGATATCGCTTATTTGCCAAATTTTCTGCCCGTCTTGATATCTGCCCAGCAGTAAAGAGTTACCAAAACCCATTATGTATAGAGAATCCACGCCAACAGGTAAAAAACAAAATCCGGGATCGATTTTAAACCGCCCTTTGGGGACAGTTATTGGACCGAAGCGAAATTTTTCTCTTCCGGTTTTAAGGTCAATCACGGAAACCGGAAGTGAGCTGATCCCTCTTCCTGGAGATAGGGCTAATTCATTTCCGAAAAGGTCGGCGATAAAATCTCTATCTCCAAGATAGGGATCTTCAAACCTTGCCTGAACCTTACCCTGCAGGTCGAGAAGATAATACTGGTTATTTTCCGTGAGCAAAATCTTATCTCCCGGGACGAAGCCAAAAAACCAACCACCTGGTTCTAATATTCTGTCAAATAACGGCCTCCCCGCTGGGCTGAAGACCTGAAGATATGTCTTCGGACTTTCCCATCCGATCGTTTCCTCCGGAAGATCCGGGACATAATAAATAGCAACGCCGCCCGATTTAGATAGGTCAAATGTTTTAGGAGTCCATCCTGAAGGTATTCTGACCTCGAATATTTTATCTATCTGATCAGCTAGAGCCAAATTAAATAAAACAGACAATAATAAGAATGATAAAAGATTCCTTTTCATTTTCCTCCCTCCTTCCCATACTCAATTAACAATCTCCAAGTAATTCCAGAGGATCTATGTAACTATTTCTAATCTCCGTTGAAACTGACAGATGAAGATGCGGACCAGAAGAATTTCCTGAGTTATCAACATATCCTATTATGGAAAGTCCACAGTTTACACCTTGTCCCTCATAGAGTTGCAAGAGATTTTCTTCATCTTCTGCCAGATGGCAATAAGTCCAGTACATACCTCTGTTATCCCTTATCTTTATATAATAACCATTCCACTGATTGTATCCGATTTCAACGATTTCACCGTTGACCGCACTAATTACAGGTTTACCATCTATATCTATTGAAGTTATATCGATTCCATTATGGATTTTATCGCCCCTTTCCTCTCCGAAATAAGATCTTATGAACAGCCCTGAAGAATCCATAATTAGGTATGACCAGCAATCCACGATGCCATCAGCATCAGAATCCCTGCTACCTGCTGAGCTATTTCCCGGGACTCCTCCTGAACTGCCGCCTAATCCACCGCTCCCATCACCCTCATAGATATCTCCAGGCTCTAATAAATAAGCAGCAAAAGTATAATCCCGGCAAACATATTCAACCTCTTCTCGTTCTGTTCTGTTTCCAAATTCATCTTCAGCAATAATTATATAAGTCATTGGACTACAAAAGGTATAGGAAAGGAGTTGACCTACTAGAATGGGCTTCATAAGTTTTATCCTGAATTTTTTTTCATTGCAAGGGTACAAGATAAAGGGGATAGAGGTAGAAGGTGAAGAGATGTTGGTGGGGGGGGTAGAGTTAAAGCAGAGGACAGGCATATGTCATGTGTGGAGGAAGAGGACGATACGGTTGCATCAGTAATATGGGGAACGCAAAATATGCCATAAGATGGTTGGCAAGTTTAGAATATTTCAACCACAGAACCACCAAAGCCTACACAGAAGAAGCTCACACAAAATGAAATTAATCAAAAGACTGAGCTACGGATACAGAAATGAGGAAGCATATATCAAAAACTCTGCTTTTTACTCATCCACACAACTCCGCACCAAAATATTTCTACCGCTTCTCAAATTAGAACCATCCTAAACCTGACAAAGCCTTATAAGCGCCATTTATAATAATCGTTTTATTTTGTCTAAAACATCGATATTATGTATTAATTTCTTTTTATCTTTAGCAGTCGTAAAAATAATAAAAACATCGCCGCCTTGCTCTTTTTTAAATTTATCATGGGTACGCTCTAACCATTCGCGCCATTTATGTACCTCAGGCAATTGTTCATATGTCAACGGCTTAATCTGAAGACCGATAAGTTTATCTGAAGTCTTTATATAAAAATCCACGTTATAAAGCCTATCCCATTTATCGGGCGCTGGATGTATTTTTACGCCAAGCACATTTTCAAGATATCCATAAATTGTTTTAACCTCGTTTTGATAACCTTCATATGTTCTATTGATTAATAGATTTCTGATATAATCCACACAATCAGCTTCGGTAACCTCGTTAATTTCGGCGCTCAGAGTTTCACTAATTTTTATATATAGCTTCTGGCCTAGATGCTTTATATATTCATCTGGAGCAAATCTCATTCCTTTTTCTTCCAAAAAATCCCTTAACTTTTGAAAATAATAATTTTCCCAATCTGAGATAGACTTCGGATGGCACTCTCTTATCCATAGTGCTACTGGACCTACATTATTTTTCTTATTGAGCCCCCACCTATTTGTAGCAATGTTCAATATCCATTCCTTAGCCAATAGTTTTCTCCCTTACCGCTGATAAGAATTTTTCCATTTGCTTATGAACCAGAGAAGTATCAGGCACAGCCAGACCCGATTTTATCAAATAAAGGTTGATAAAAATTTTATTCTTAAGATAAACATAGCCATTAACTGTATCACTATCTACAGATTGGTTTTCATTAATTTTTAAAATTATTTCCTTGCCCAGAATGTAGTTTTTCAAATAGTTAAGCGTTTCATCCCTCTTGACCGTTTTCACCCCTAATAACCTTACCTTCAATCCGGTATCTAAGCGAAGCGTTTGCTCATCCACAATTTCTACCACCTTGTAAAGTCTTTGCCCTTTGAAATTAAAAAGCTTAGGATCAATTTGTGGTCTTTCATCCTGTATCGATGGAACATAATCAATATCTTTAAAAATAGCTTCAGTCAGGTCTTCTTTAGCCTCTCGCTCTATAATTCTTATATTGCTGTGTAACCCAGGTAAAGAATCCGTCAAGCTAAGCTTTTCTTTAATAACTTCCAAAAAATTCTTATTGATTTCATATCCGAAAGCATTCCTCCTTAGCTGAAGGGCTACCTTAGCGGTTGTTCCACTACCCAAAAATGGGTCTAAAATATTATCATCGACAAAGGAAAACATCTTAATCAGCCTTCTTGGCAATTCGTCTGGAAACATAGCCTCATGATCTATTTGCTTAGCCCCTTTGAACGCCCAGTGTCCAACGAAATATTCCTTCCACTCTTCCTTGGTTAGCTTTGAAGCTTCTTTGATTTCTCTTGAAACTTTCTTTGTTGTGCCCGGCTTTTTGAAAATATGAATATACTCATAATCAAGCTCTACAATTCCATTAGGTGGGTATGGGAAAGATCCCATAACATTAGCCCCGCCTGTAGTGTTCATCGTGGTTTTCTTCTGCCAAATAATTGAACCCATAAAATCAAATCCAATCTTCTCACACTGGGAAATTATCTCAGCATGAATAGGAATGACTTTATATCGTCCATAGATTATGGCCCGGGCATACTGATCACCAACATTGATACAGAGCCTGGAACCTGGTCTCAGCACCCTGAAGCATTCCCT
The DNA here is from genome assembly GCA_014360015.1 of Candidatus Aminicenantota bacterium. Taxonomy (GTDB): domain Bacteria; phylum Acidobacteriota; class Aminicenantia; order Aminicenantales; family Saccharicenantaceae; genus Saccharicenans. The sequence goes on from JACIYJ010000003.1 coordinate 258,646, forward strand.
CCAAACCAAATATAAAGACCTTAAATAATCATGAAGGCTCTGTCCATAACCGATTTGACCAGGAATACCGTAATCTTTTATATGCCAGTAAGGAGGGGAGGTAACAATTAAGTCTATGTACTCATTATTAATTTCTTTCATAGAGCGGCTGTCGCCAATAATAATCAAAGCTTGCTGTTCCATCTTCCTGCTTTTATTTTATTAAATTCTTTTCAGTTAATAAAGGCATGTTATGAGAAAGATTGTGTAACATGTAATAAGAAAGACGGATTTTAAGGTGTTAATTCTCATTTTTTATTATTCAGCCCAAAATAAATATAAGGGAACGCTTTCATGTATACAAACTTAAGCAGACACAGCCAAAAATTCTGATTTTTATTTAACAGTAGAAATCAAGAGGATTTTTGATAAAATTAACTTTATTGATAATCAGGCAAGCTGGAAAAAGCAGCGATTAAGTTATGATTGAAAAAATTCCAACCAATATCCGGCTGAGTCTCATTACCATAATTCTGAGCCTGGCTTCTGGTCTGAGTGCCATCTCTTTTATGGTGTTAGTGAATTTTATTTACTCCAGGACTATTCTGAGCTTTTCCCTCCATTCTCGTAGTTATTTTCTTTTAGCCAGTCTGGCCGTGGTCTTGTTAACCTCCTTAATTTCCGGACTTCTTCTGAAATTTTTTGCTCCAGAAGCAGCCGGAAGCGGTATTCCTCAAGTTAAAGCTGCTTACTGGAAAGAAATGGGAAACATAGATCTTAAGGCCGGAATAATCAAATACCTGGCTGGAGCCATAACTATCGGTGGTGGAACCAGCCTCGGACGAGAAGGCCCGTCAGTCTTTCTGGGTTCAGCCATCGCTACGAATTTATCCGGCCTCTTTGGCTTTCCCCGCCGGCGGCGCCGTGGGCCGAATGTCATCGGTGCCTCAGCCGGTCTGGCCGCGGCTTTTAATGCACCTTTAGCCTCGATAACTTTCATCATCGAGGAAATACTGGGCGACCTGAACAGCCGGCATTTAGGCTCAGTCATTCTGGCTTCGGTCTTTGGTGCTTTCGCGGTTCATGCCATCATAGGTCGCCAGCCAGCTTTCCAGATGGCTTCAGTAGAAAACGTCAGCTGGAATCACTATCTGGTAGTTCCGGTGGCAGCGGCTCTGGCCGCTTTCCTCGGGCTAGTTTTCCAAAAATGGACCTTGTTTTTAAGGGCTGAGTTCCGCCGCCACCGCACCATCCCCCTCTGGGCTAAGCCGATGTTCGGTGGGCTGACGACCTGGCTAATTGGAGTGAGCATTTTTATCTTAACAGGAAAACTGGGGGTGTTCGGCCTTGGCTACCAGGATCTGTCAGCTATCCTGAGGAACGATTTCCCCTGGAAGGTAGCCGGCTTACTGGTTCTGGGTAAGCTGGTGGCTACTACAATCAGCTATGCTTCGGGCGGCTGCGGCGGTATTTTCGCACCGACTCTTTTTCTTGGTGGAATGACTGGTTTTTTCACCGCCGGACTTTTTTCTAAGTGGATAGCACTACAGCCATCCGATCATATAGTCCTGGCCGCGGTCGGAATGACTGCCTGTCTCGGAACGGTGGTCCGGGCTCCCCTAACCTCATTGCTAATCGTTTTTGAGATGACCCACCAGTTCGAGCTGGTGCCGGGGCTTCTGCTCGGAACTTTAATCAGCCAGGGAATAGCCCGGCTGGCCGGGCACCTTAATTTTTATGAAGCCCTTCTGGTCCAGGATGGACATGAGTTGCATAAAATCAAACCACCTCTGGACCTGAGGAGCTGGCAAAACTTGCCCGTTTCAGCCATCGCCAATTATCGACCGGTGGTTATCAATTCCTTAGAAAAAGAAGACCTCCAAAAGGTTTTTGAGAAATTTCCCTATAACAATTTCCCGGTGGTAAAAGATGGGCAGGTAGCTGGAATAGTCAACAGGGAAAACATCAAAAAATACTTAAACGGTCAGGGAGCCTTAGAAATCTGGCCGTCAGCCTTTTGTTATGAAGATGAATCACTCAAAGAAATAGGAAATCGCTTTCTGGATAGTCCGGCCAACCTTCTTCTGGTAAAAAGAAGATCAGATGACCAGCTCGTAGCTCTGGTCACTTTGCATGACCTAATCAGAGCTCAAACTTCAATAGAAGAATAAAACTACTTCGGCCCGCACCAAAATTGGTGAGAAATTCCGGCGCTTGATAATTTCACCGGTTAATTTCGGGCACTTCTTTTGGTAGAAATCAGCGAGGCCAAGCCAATGGAATAAAATTTGGATTCCTCGGTGTCTCCGCGTGAAGTCAAAACGCACGGGACTTTAGCGCCCACGACATTAGCTGCCAGTTTGGCTCCAGCCAGAATAGCGCAGGCTTTATAAAACACGTTGCCGGCTTCAATGTTGGGGAAAATCAAGATGTCGGCTTCCCCAGCTCCATCGCCTTTAAATCCTTTGATAGCCGCACTTTCCTTAGAAATAGCAATATCCACTCCCACCGGACCTTCCACTTTGGCCCCTTTAATCTGGCCTCTTTCGGCCATAACCTTAATCAGGGCTGCATCAATGCTGGAGGGAACCTTTTGGTTGACAATTTCGGCTGAACTCACCAGATAGGCATAAGGCGTTTCAATTTCCAGGGCATGAGCCACTTCGATGGCGTACTCAAGAATCTTCACCTTTTGTTCCATATCCGGAAGCACCAGCACGGCCACATCGGAGAGAATGAGCAGCTTCGGGTAGGTGGGAATTTCCATTACGGTCACGTGGGAAAGCAGGCCGCCGGGCGGAACCAGCCCATTTTCTTTGTCCAGAATGGCTCTCATATAATCGGCGGTGGTCACCAGCCCTTTCATTAGGATGTCAGCCTCGCCTTCTCGGGCCATTTTCACCGCTAACTTCAAAGCTTTTTTCTGATCCGGCTCGTCGATGATTTTAGAAAAAACGGAAGATACTCCATGTTCCCCTGCCACCTGCTCAATTTTCTTCTGGTTACCCACCATGATGACTTCAACCAGCCCTTCGCCCTGAGCTTTAGCTACAGCTTCAATGGTGTGCGGGTCCTCGCCGCAGGCCACCACCAGCCTCTTTTTAGGATAACCTTTAACTGCCGTTATTATTTCATCTAACTTCTTTATCATATTAAACCTCCCTGATTTCATTTTCGTAAATCCTGGCTTTTTCTTCGCCTTTTAAAACTCTTAAAGCGCCTTCAAGCAGGGCTCGCATTTCATCTTCTCCGGGATAGATATAGACGGGCGCGATAAACTCGCACCGCTCTTTTATCAGGTCCACAAAATAGCGATAATAAGCCAGGCCGCCGGTAAGGACTACCGCATCAACCTTACCTTCAAGCACTGTAGCCATCGCGCCAACCCATTTGGCCACATTATAAGCCATAGCCTGGATGATTAAAGTGGCTTTAGGGTCACCATTTTTGACCATTTCCTCCACCGCCCTCATGTCATTGGTGCCCAGATGAGCGACGATTCCACCTTTTCCGGCAAGGAGCTTTTTTATTTCAGCCTTGGTATATTTCCCAGAAAAGCAAAGCTCAACCAGGTCTACGGCCGGAAGGCTCCCGGCTCTTTCAGGAGCAAATGGTCCGTCGCCGTTGAGGGCGTTGTTTACATCGACCACCTTTCCTTTTTTGTGAGCACCAACACTTATCCCTCCGCCGAGATGGACAACTATCAGGTTTAATTCTTCATATGGTTTCCCTAAGTCCCTGGCTGCCTGGCGGGCCACTTTCTTTTGATTCAGGGCATGGAGAATGCTCCTTCTTCTGATGAAGGGTAAGCCAGTTATCCTGGCAATTTCTTCCATTTCATCAACCACCACCGGGTCCACGATAAAAGCCGGAATATGGAGTTCGCGGGCGATACTGTCAGCAATCATGGCTCCTAAGTTGGAGGCATGTTCTCCCTGGACCTCAGCTTTTAAGTCCTCAAGCATCTTTTCCGTTACGGCATAGGTTCCGCTGGGAATCGGTCGCAGCAGACCACCCCGGCCAACTACAGCACTGAGAGATTCCTTTGGTATTCCGGCCCTGGCCAGCTCTTTCATTATCATTTCTTTCCTGAACTCGAACTGATCAATAATCTTGGGGTATTTCTGAATTTCCTCGAGCGGATGGGAAATATTGACCTTAAAAATTTCGTTTTCATCATCAAAAACAGCAATCTTGGTTGAAGTAGAACCTGGATTTATAACTAAAATTCTCCACGGCATTATAACCTCCCTATGATGGCAAATATAGTATCTATCAGGCTATTACCCCGCTGAACAATTGAAGGTTTTGCCTGAATTAAGAGATTTTATTATAAACGATGCAAGGAAAAAAATAAAAGGGTTAAAGGGTTAAAATATTTTTGTCCACATTTTAATAACAGTAAGCTAATTTACAACGAACCAACCTCAGCTATTAAAAAATCTTTTAGATGAAAACAAAATACTTGACATCTCTTTTTTTTATTTTATTTTTATATGCAGGAAGGAGATGATGAGAGTAAAATCTAAAAAATGAAAGGGGGGTCAGCATGAAAAGATTTATTTCCACTATCCTTTTTATTCTTATTTTATTAGGAATGGCGATGAGCATTTTAAATTTTACAACCAGAGTCTATGCTTCTCCGAGTGCAAAATTTGGAACATCAACTCAGGTAACTAATCTATTTGAACAACTTATATATTACCTTCAAGGTAGGTGGATGTATGGAAATTACTATTGTATTGGTGAACCAAGTGATTGTTCCATAGTCAATTAAAAATCTAACATCATCTCCTTCCCAAAAGGAGAAAAGAATGAAAAAACATTATCTAAAAAATGTTTTAATAATTTCGTTTTTATTTTTTCAAGCTATCATCTCTTATCCTCAGGCAATTAGAATTAAACTGATTAATAAAATACCCATAGATGAAAACGCTCTTCTGCTTTCGGGTTCCTTTGTTGTTCTGAAAGACGGAACTTTCTTGTTTGCTGATATCAAAGATGAAAACAGTCAATTTAAATTAATCAATGAAAACGGCAAACTTAAAAAAGGCTGGGGAAAAATGGGCCCAGGGCCTGATGAGTTTGGTGGCATCGCCTGGCTCGATTATAATGACAAATATTTAGCGGCTTTTGATGCCGGGAAGCAATGTGTTCACCTATTTGAAATAAATAAGAATGAATTTCGAAAAAAAGGCGATATTATGGCCTGGGAAGTTGATAGTTTTATCAAATTGTACGATAGAAGTGTGCTTATGGGAGGATATGTAGTTTCTCCAAACGAAAAAAAATACATAATATTCAAAAGGGATTTTTCTGGGAAGAATACTGAATACATTTTGCCTCTTGAATATAAATATGGAGGGAATTCCTTAAGCGAATATAAAAAAATAAGAGAAGAAGTGCAAGGGGTTTCGTATAAAGGATATGCTGATATTTATGAGGATCTGCTCTTTTATGTCAGTGATGTAAGACTTAAGGTAATCAAGACCGATCTTAAAACAAAAAAATAGAAGTTTTTGGCGACAAATCTCGAAATTTTCGGCCTTTGGCACTGGATAAAAAAATTCGCAACGAATTTTTACAAGCAAAGACTGGAAGAAAAATAATGGACGATATCCTGAGTAGATACTCTTTTGTAAGCGGCATCTTTGCGGATAAGAATTTTTTCGGCGTGATCTATTTAAACCGCGAGAAGAGAATCCAGGGTGAAAATTATTTCGTTCCTTATTATCAAATTTATGATCATTCCGGAAAGTTACTCGGCGAAGGCCAGATCGAAGATTACTATACAATGGATAACTTTACTCCCTTATTCTACCAAAAAAGGAAAGGCCTCCTTTTCTTGCTTTCAACAACAGACAACGAATCTGGCCTAAAATATACAATTTATAAATATGAAATCAGTTCAGGTAAAGGCTGATGAAAAAGCTTTTTTACGCTTTTTTGGTTGTAGTTATTATTTATTTAGCTAGCATAATTTATAGAGATCATGTTACCCCTATACTGATGAAATTTCCATTGAAAGAACTGGTCGAAAACGACCAGAACAAGATCCAGCTATATCTGGTGCTATTCTTTTCAAGAAAAAGCTGCCCACCATGTGTTCAACAGGTGGTAAATTATTTATTGATGAATTCCAGAGAAAAGCTGGCCATTTGATTTTCTTACCTAAAGATAGATAGAATAAAAACGAAAGGCAAGTTATTAATCAGGGGTAAAAATAATTTATGTTAGAGCTAAAAGGGGTGACCAAAAAATATGGGTATTTCAAAGCAGTCGATGGGGTGAGCTTCACGGTCAAGCCAGGAGAGGCAGTAGGCTATCTGGGTCCCAACGGCGCCGGCAAATCCACCACTATCAAAATGCTGGCAGGGCTGCTTGAGCCCACTGAGGGCGAAATTATCTACAATGGCCGCAATGTCTGGAAGAACCTGGTCTGGTTCAAAAAAAGGGTGGGTTACGTACCGGAAGAGCCGTCTATCTATTCTCATATGAGCGCTTATGATTATCTGCTGATGGTGGGAAGGCTCCGGAGGATCGAAGAATCGGTCATCAAAAAGAAAATTATGGGCTTTATGGAGATTTTTGACCTTGCAGGAGACATGCATTCCGAGATAGCTTCTTTTTCCAAGGGCATGGTGCAGAAGGTTCTGATATCGGCTGCTCTTCTCCACGACCCGGAGGTTTTGCTTCTTGACGAACCGCTTTCCGGGCTTGATGTGACCACATCCCTGGTGATGAGAGAGCTGGTCCGCAAGCTATCGGAGGAGGGGAAAATTGTCATCTACTCTTCTCATATTCTGGAGATTGTGGAGAAGGTGGCAAGCCGGGTCATTATTCTCTACCAGGGAAAAGTGCAGGCTGATGATTCGGTGGAAAACCTGCGGGAGCTGATGAAGGTTCCTTCCCTGGAAGATATCTTCAACCAGCTGGTCAAACATGAAGACCCCGGAGCTTTGGCTTCTGAACTTATCTCTTTAATGAAGGAAAAACCATAGCCTCAGACACGGAGAAATAAAGGGGAGAGGCGGGCCTGAGCCTGCGGGAAAAAGGAGAGACCTGGCCATGAACCTGCGGCAAAAAATACAGCCGGCCACCTGGCCCTCAGTGGTCCTTACCCGTCATTTTTTCCGCCGCCTTTTTCTCAATGAAACAGTCTTTTTCGAAGAGCAGATGATCCAGAAAACCATAGGCGTCATTGCCATCATGTCAATCTTTCCGGCCTACATCGCTGATTCTCTGCTGTTCATCTATCTCCTCAAGCCGGAAAAAGGCACAGCCTGGGCAGAAACAGCTCTTTTCATCACCTTTATCATGCTTCTTATCGGTCTGATCACACTTTTCGAGTGGGAGGTGATGTTCCTTGACCGCCGGGATTACCTTAACCTGATGCCCTTACCCCTTAGACCCCTGACCGTTTTTTCCGCCAAATTTCTGAGCTTAGTGATTTTTGTTGGACTTTTTGCCATTGGCATCAACTCTCTTTCTTCCGTGGTCTTTGCCATGTATCTTTCCGAATCAAGGTCTTATGGTCTTTTTTCTGCCGTTCTGCTTTTGCTAACCCATCTGCTGGTGATGCTGGCCGCCAGCTGTTTCATATTTTTTTCCATGGCCCTTGTGGTTGGCCTTTTTAACATTCTGCTCCGGGGTAAGCTTTTTCAGCACCTGCTGGAGATAATCCGTTTTGGGCTCATCGTGGCCCACATCTTCATTCTTTATTTCTTTGTCCTGGATACGCGATGGATTCAGGAAAGATTTCAGAATATTCAGGCCCTGAAAGACTCCCCCACTCCATTCATGATGAATTTCCCGCCGCTCTGGTTTACTGGACTCTACCAGGTGCTTTCCGGAAACCGCGAGCCCTTCTTCCGGACCCTGGCGTCAAAAGCTCTGATTTCCCTAACTTTAGTTATCGGGGCTTTCTTTCTTATCACTTTGATTTCCTATAGCCGCTACCTGAAGAAAATTTCACCTGAGGGTGCCAGACATTACCGTCCTTCGCTCTTCAGAAAAATCATCGAGCCGGTCTTAAACTTTACCATTCTGAAAGACTCCGTCCAGAGGGCCTCATTCTGGTTCTATCACAGCGTTCTGACCCGCAGCCGGATGCATCGCAACAAGATTTTCACTTACCTCGGGCTGGGGCTTGGTTTGACCTTGATCATCTTCGTGTCTACTGGAAAATTCTTCTGGAAATATCAATCCGGGAATATGCTGTCGCTCCCCCTGGCCCTGACCTTCTTTCTTCTGGTTGGGATCCGGGAGGCCAACAGTTTGCCAGTGAATCAACCGGCCAGCTGGATTTTTATGTTAAGTGAAGGGAACGAGAAGTGGCCGTATTACTCGGCCTTGAGGAAATGCATTTTTATCTTTTTTATCCTTCCGCTGTATCTATCGCTATTCATTTTTTATTTCTTCCTTTGGGACTGGAAAATAGCCGGAATTCATTGCCTGTACGGCCTGGTCTTTGCCATCCTGCTCGTGGAGATACTTCTCTTCCAGCTGCGCAAATTTCCGTTTGCCTGCTCCTACGTTCCAGGAAAAAGTAGAGTGCATGTTTTCTGGCTGTTATATTTGTTCCTGTTTCTGGCTTATGTTTATGTCCCCCGCTGGATTGAACCCGCCTTTCTGAGCTATCCTTCTCGCCTTTTAGGTCTTTATCTGGCTTTGGCTCTGGTATTAGCTGGTCTGCGATTTTACCATAGGCATTATTTCTATCCAAAACAAAAAATAATGTTTGAGGACTTGCCGGAAGTCTCGGTGATTGAACTTTTTCACGCTACTTAATTTCTTTAAATAATTAACAACAAAACATAACCGGGTCTAAATGCTTCAACAATTGGATAACAGATTTTAGGAAGACCAAGGGGCTGACAATCATTGAATCAATATCATCAACTATTTCAAAATGGCTTTAAAATAGGTCCAGCTTCAAGCTAAATAGGGCTGAGGAAATAATGGTGGAAGCTACTCATCAGGAAAAAGCCTAAATTAGCAGCTTACTCCCTACGGTTTGAAAACATCGTATTTTTTTATCAGGCAGCATGGATGGTAGGAAAGCTTTGACCGCCTCAAACCTGGAATGCCGGCATCCTGTTCGCGGTTTATGTATTTGTATTCTTTCCAGATAGTTCTCGCGCACTCGCGGTTCAAGAACTGATGAAGACCGGCTATTTCGCGGCTGGCCAGTTCCACATGAACGACAACCGTTTCCGGGTTCAGCCTTTCCCCGAGACAAAAGCCCTCGACCCGACCATCTATAATAGCCACCATCCCGCCAAGCCCCAGAGTCTCGAAATTCACGAGAGCTTCTTTTATAGCCTGCGAGGCAGCCCGGCCGCGCTCATCCATCGTCCTGTTTTCCTCAGGACTGTTTGCTTCCCAGCGTTCGACCAGCTCTAAACAGCCGCCCACCTCGGACCTGGTCAACGGTCTGACTTCACCCCGGTAGTTTCTCTCGAATTTCTTGATCTGGTTCCTTTTGCCGTCGTATTTTTTGCCCTTGAGCTCGGCCAGGTCTTTGGTCAGATAAACATAATCAAAATTGTCCCGGTCTTCTTGAATTGAATAAGTGCCTCTAAGTTTTTTCAAAAATCTTTCCGAAACCCGCGAAAGCCGCGGCCCTAAGCTCAAACAAATCTGCACCGTCTCATCCAAGTTATTTTCGCCTACCGGCTCCAGAAAATAAGCCGGTTCATCGGGCGGCGAGCAGAGAACACACAGATTTCCGTTAATCTTTGTCAGCTGCGGCTTCTCCCAGTGCCGCCAGATGTAGATGTTGGCGAAAGTCAGCTCGCAAATTTCAGGTGGAAAAAGCTCAAGAAATTTATTAACTTCTTCTTTATCCGCCAGGTCAATCGGCTTTAACTCAGGAAATTTAGGAATCATGAATCACCATTGAATTAAAAAGCAATAAGCGCCAAAAATAAAATATTAAATGCCAAAAAATCCAATAATCAACCCCATCAAGCTATCCGAAACATAGCCGTGCATTTTTCCTTATCGCAGCCGGTACACCAGGCCGGCTCTTTTTTCAGGGCATCCGGGACCTTCTCTGTTTTCTTGAAGCCTAAGGATTCATAAAAACGTGGAATGGCAGTCAGCAAATAAACTGGCCGTCCTTTAACGCTCTTCAAAGCTTCCTCAACCAGCTTTCGCCCCACGCCTATTTCCCGGTATTCTTCCAACACCCCCACCGAGAGCATTTCCAGGAATTCACCAAAATCCTTAAGCCCTAATATTCCAACTACTTTCCCCCTTTCTTCAGCCACAAAAAAGGTATCATTCTCCATCCCAGGATAGTCCAGTGCCAGGCGCCAGGCAACCCTTATTACATAGGGCATATCCTCTTTAGAAGCTTTTCGGACAATCATTTTTATTAATTATAGCAAATTAAGCCTGGATGAAGAATTTTTATTCTGGATTAAGAATTGAAATACCGGGCTCACCCGAATTTTAGCTTAACGGAATATATCCTGACAATTTTTATCAGGTATTCTTCATAAACGGGATATTCCCCTTGCCTATTTATCAGCCAGAAACCAGATTCAAAAAAATTAATGTTACCCACTCGTCGTTAAATTTTTCAGGAAACTCAAGAACGTATAGATAAAATCCATAAAAAACCCGCATAAGCAGGAAATTCTCCAGGCCCCTGTCCTACCCTGACAAAACTTTGAGCAGGGGAACCATCTCTTGAGAATATATTTACGATTCCATAGAAATAAGAAAATTGAAAGCCTGGCTAATTCAGGTATGGAGCCAGAATATCCTCAAAGAAAGAATTCTATTTTAGAAAAAAGATATAAAAAATTATAATAGAGACCGAGAGGCAGACAATGAATTTACTTTTGAAATCACTCCTATACCTTGCTTTCTTTTCTGTGCTTCATTTTGGCTATGAGCTGACTCACCTTTCTTTTCTAAAGCCTTTTTGCGGAACTGACGAATCCATCTTCCAGCATCTGAAAATGGCTTTCTGGGCTTACCTTCTGGCCAGCCTGGTTGAATATCCTGTTTTCAAGCGCAAAAAGAAAAACTACGAGAGCTTTTGGATTCCGAGATTTTTCTCAGCCACCGTTGTGCCCTGGACAATTTTCCTCGTCTGGTATTTAGTGCCAGCCACGGTCGGCAAATTCAGGCTGTCTTATATGGAATTAATCTGGGCCCTTGTAGTGTCCTACTTTTCTGGCCTGGCCGGTGGTGTGGTGGAGAGAAACCTGGAAGAACACCGGCTGTCTTTTTGTTTCAAGGTGCTGGTGGTTTTCCTGGCCGCTGTCTCAGCCTTTCTCTACATAACTTTTACTTATAGCCTGCCTTGGGTAGATATGTTCAGAGCACCAGAATGAGCATCAGGTAAGGTTAAGCGCCAATATCTTGACTTTAGTCACAGCGCGGCCGGAAGATGAGTCAGACCGAAGGTCAGGGCAAAATAAATAATAGCCCACAGCCCGAGATTAATTATTATTAGATTTTCTGCGGCGCTGGCTATAGCTGATCCTGCTATTCTTTTATTAATTTAACAGACAAGTTTTAAGATATTAGATCCTCCTCCATTTATTTTCATTTTCTATTTCTTATCCTTTGGCACAGGCTTGAGCAGCAGGTCCTGATAATCGTAGCTGAAGTCAACGTCTGAGGAGAAAGGCAGCATCTTCACTTCGGAGATGGCTCCTTCATGGTTCAGATGAAAAGTGACAAAAGCATCAGCCCTCAGTTCCCGGTCAAACCAGCGGGCCACAAAGGTGTCATAATGCCAGTGTTCCAGCTTTCCATAAAGCTCCGGGCTGTGCTTGAACTGTATGGTCAGTTCTCCATTTTCATTCTTTATTTCCACATCACCGTACCAGTCGTCGCGATAAAGCCCGGCATAATCCTGAAGAGAAAGAGAAGGCTTGGTATCCTTCTTTCTGGAAGCATAAATTTTATCAATCTCTTCTTTAGAGCGCTGAGCATTTCTCTCGGTGAATTTTTTATAAGCTTCTACCCAGTCAAACTTTGGAGCTTTCAAATAGTAATCAACTATCTGATTGGTCAGAGCAGCAAAAGCAGCGGTAGATTCCTGATTGGTCAGCACCGTCACCCCCAGGCCGATTTCCGGCATCAGCCAGACCTGAGAGACGTAGCCTTCCAGACCGCCAGTGTGAGTCCAGACTTTGTAGTGGCGGTAATCTCTGATTCTGAGGCCCAGGCCATAGCCATTGAAATTCATAGCTGCTGGAGCCAGCTCCGGAGCTGGTTTGGAAATGGGAATTGGCGTAGCTATGGTCGTAATTTCATCGATTACCCTTTCAGAAACTAACTGGCTTCCATCAGGCAGCTTTCCTTTATTTAGCAGCACCAGCATCCACTTGGCCATATCCTCAGCGCAAGAATTAATGCCACCAGCCGGGTTGACGTTTTCAGTGAGATAAAGTGTTTTAACTGGGACGACCTTTCCCCCAAGCGGAACGTGAGGCCAGGCTACATTTTCTTCCTTATTCACCAGAGCACAGCTGGTGTTACTGTAATTCATGCCAACTCTCTTTTGAATTTTTTCCCGAACAAAATCCTCCCATCTCATCCCGCTGACTTTTTCCAGAAGCTCACCAGCCACCACGAACATGATGTTGTTGTAGGCATAGGTTGTCCGGAAAGAGCTGGCCGGTTTAATATAGCGAACGCGCTTGAGTATTTCTTTCCGGTTAAGGTCTGAGGCCGGCCAGAGCATCAGATCTCCAGCACCCAGTCCCAAGCCACAGCGATGGCAGAGCAGGTCTCTGACTGTAATCTCGCGGGTAACATAAGAGTCATACATCTGAAATTCGGGCAGATAGTTAACCACCGGCGCATCCCAGCGAATCTTGCCTTCATCCACCAGCATGCCCAGGGCCACAGCTGTGAACACCTTGCTGTTGGAAGCGATGCCGAAAAGGGTTTGGGCGTCAACCAGAGCCGGCTCTCCGAGCTTTTTAACGCCATATCCCTTAGCTAACAGCACCTGGCCATCCTTGACAATGGCCAGACTCAACCCCGGCACCTCAAAAGTCTTCATTATCCTGACCACAAGAGAATCAAGATCAGGCGGCAGATTTGCTTTCGCCGATTTTTTAGTCTGAGCCAGAACTTCAACCTGATTCAAAGCTAAAAATATGAAGAAAAAGAAAAAAATAAAAGCTGTTTTTCTAAGACACTTAGCTTTACTGATTATATGGGTCATCGACATTCAAAACCTCCTCGCCAGAAAGATTCTAACAAAAAATAAAAATTAGATGGAATGGAAAAATTTTCTACTTCCGCCTGGCCTTGCGAGAACCAAGGATTCCGCCCTGAAGAAAAAGCCCGGCTCCCAGAACAAAACCAAAGTTATACCAGTTACCGTTGTTGTGAACCTCGTAAATTCTGACATTTTTGGTGAAAAGCGAAATGATGAAGGTAATTGGCGATATCAATCCGTGCCAGAATCCTCTCCAGAATCCAGCTACCTTCCCTTTCTCATTGGGGGTTTTCTCCAGCTGGTTAGGGCCAGGAGCACAACTTGCTAACATTAAAACTAAAAACAATGTTGCACAAACGAAAGCTGTTAATTTCATAACCTTTCCTTTCTCCAATTTTTTTATCCCCGAATTAATCTGGAAAGTCAAGTGCATATTTTTATATGAAGCTTCGCTGATAATTAATTCTTCGAAAAAAAATAAAAACGGCATGATCTTGTTGCCTTTTTTTATCATAAAAATTTAGAATTTAGAATATTGAATCAAACAAGAATGGAGGACAAAAAGATGCCAAAGGCAATAAACAGTTTCCTGAAGTTTTATGGCTTTGTCCCGTTAACTTTTATCCTGCTCTTGTTTTTTTTCCAGCCACTGCTCAGAGCCCAGGAAGATGAAGTCTACGTTCCGGAAACTGACCCCTTAGTCCTCCAAAAGCTGGAGGCCTGGCAGGACTTGAAGTTTGGACTGCTGATGCATTGGGGACCATACAGCCAGTGGGGTATTGTGGAATCCTGGTCTATTTGCCCGGAAGATGAAGGCTGGTGCCGCCGCAGCCTGGAAGATTATTATGCTTATCTTAAAAAATATGAAGACCTGAAAAAGACTTTTAACCCGGTTAAATTTGACCCCGCCGTCTGGGCAAAAGCCGCCAGAGAAGCCGGTATGCGTTATGTGGTCTTCACCACCAAACATCACGACGGCTTCTGTATGTTTGACTCCAAATACACCGATTACAAAATCACCGACCCGGAATGCCCCTTCCACACTAACCCCAGGGCCAACATCACTAAGGAGATTTTTGAAGCTTTCAGAAAAGAAGGCTTCTGGGTTGGGGCCTACTTTTCCAAGCCTGATTGGCACTCGCCCTATTACTGGTGGCCCAACTTTCCGCCCCGCGACCGCAACGTCAACTACGACCCCGAAGCCTACCCCGAGCGCTGGGAAAAGTTTGTGGAATACACCCACAACCAGATTCTGGAGCTGATGACCGATTACGGCCGGGTGGACATCCTCTGGCTGGATGGGGGCTGGGTCTCCAAAAAATCAAAAGAAGAAATCCAGAAATACTACGAGCGCCGGCTAAGGGAAACCAAATCCGGTTACCTGAAAAGTCAGGTCATCAACCAGGACATCAGAATGGATGAACTGGTGGCTAAGTGCCGGCAAAAGCAGCCCGGACTGATTGTGGTTGATCGGGCCGTTCCTGGAAAGAACCAGAATTATCTGACCCCGGAAAATGTGGTTCCGGACCGAGCCCTTCCCTACCCCTGGGAATCTTGCATCATTTCCGGCGGCGGTTGGTCCTACACTCCCGATGCAAAATACCTGAGCGGCCGTAAAGCCATCCACCTGCTGGTTGACGTGGTAGCCAAGGGCGGAAACCTTCTTCTCAACATCGCCCCCGGCCCGGACGGCACCTGGCAGCAGGGTGCTTTTGACCTGCTAAAAGAATATGCGGCCTGGATGAAAATCAATAGCGAAGCCATCTATGGCACCAGACCACTCCCACCCTATAAAGAGGGTAAAATCTGCTTTACCCGCGGTAAAGATGGCTCGGTCTATCTGATTTACCTGGCCGATGAGGGTGAAAGCCTGCCGGAAAAAATTTGCCTTGAGGCATTCAGGCTCTCTCCCAAAGCTAAAATTACGGCCCTTGGTTCAGCGGTAAAAATAAAATGGCGCCCGGCCGGAAAAGGATTTGAGCTTCTGATTCCAGATAATCTGAGAAATAATCCTCCCTCCAAATACGCCTGGGTTTTTAGGCTATCCGAAGCCGGCCTTTGATTTGACAAATGCATTCTAAGTTCTTATTTTAAAATTAGGGAAAAGAAGGGGCCTTTAAATTCAGTCGGCTTCTTACAATTCCCCGAGCTCCTTCTTGCTCCTCTGGAAGGAGGTTTGATATGGGAAGGGGAAAGAGTCAGCTATTATTCCTGCTGACCATCCTTATGGGTTTTATGTTCTGCTTTTTATCTGGAGCTTATTTCACCCCCGGAGAGTCAGCCATTCAGATACCCGTGGGAACTAAAATTGAAGTCCACCCTGAAATGATAGTTTTTATTCTGAGTGAGGGCCGGCTCCAGGTTATACCTGACGGGGATACCCTGAAAATCAAAGCCTTAGACAATTCAGGAAAGCTGGTCTATAGCGGAACTCAAGCCAGAATCTTTTCCGAATGTCAGCCGGAAAAATTCAAAAAGCTCACCACGACTGATGCCGATTATCGTTTTATTAAATTTTCTACTGGCAAGCCCGAGCTTGATCCAGCCGGGAAAGGCGTGCTCATTCCCAAAGACACTCGGATCGAAAAAGTTGAAAAAAATCTCTATCGCTTTCACCTGACCAGCGGCGAGGTAGTTTCTTTTAAATGCAATGTTACCAGCCAGGGCCATATTGGCGATTGCACCCGCTATACCAAAGACGGGAAAATAATGTACACCAGGACCAGAGTTAAATTCTGCCGGATGATATCTCTGGACGAACTGAAAAAGATGACTTCTGTTCAAGAAGAACCGCTCTGGGTCCAGTTTTTACCAGAGGGAAAGCTTTAAGTTTTTAAAAACTAACCGCCAGCCTTTTTACTGTCAAGATTAGAGGCAGAAATTTTTAATGGCCTATCCTCTATAATGCCGGACAATTGGAAGGCTTAAATCTCTGGTCAATTATTTATTTTTCCCCTGACCTCTGAATTTCGGGCAGACAAAAACTCAAGCGATAAAAGTTTTTGCACTGGGAACAGGAAACCAGAAAGGTGTTCGGCCGAGAATTTCTTGGATTATCACCAACAAAAAGCAGATGACTAAAAATGTAGTCTGGTTTAGAATAAATTTCCATCATTTTAGCCGCTAAAGCCAGAAGCAGCATTGTTCCGAAGTACTGCGGTTCAGGTGTTGGAGAAACCAGGAGAAAAGCTATTCCTGAAAGGAGCATGGCTGAAAAAGGCTTCAATCTGGTAGCCAGCAATACAGCTGCCACCATAATGACCACCGCCGCTAAGGGATAAAGTTCAGGTTTTTTTATCAAATAGAAAAATCCGGAGAGAACGTTCGGATAAAATGTGGTGTAGATGTTTCTCTCGCCGAGATTAAGATTAAAGAGAATAGTGCTTTTTATAACATTCCAGGGACCAAAAGGCAACATCAGCAACCAGGCTACCAGAAGAGAAACAAATCCTTCTGAAATTACTTTTAAGGAATTCTTCCAGCTCCGGAAATCTAACTGCAGAAAATAATAGACTCCAGCTAAGGGAATGAACAGAAATTTGGTCAGAAGACCGAAACCTATAACCACAGCAATCAGATAACGGTTAAGGGTTGATGGCCTGGTTTCCTGACGAAATAGCAGGGCCATAAAAATTGAGACACTCAGCATGGTCATGGCCGGATTAGTCTTGATTTCAGAAAAAACCAGGAGCGGCAAGAAGGCTAATAGATAAAATGGTCTTATTCTTCTGAAAGTTAAAATCAGAATTATCCCGGCCAGAAGCTGAAGAATGATTAAAAAAAGAGTTAGACTTTGGGGGTGCCAGACCCTGAACATCCGGTAAAATAACCAGTAAGGATAAAGTTCCATGGGTGGGTAATTAAAATTCTGGTAAACAACCTGATTGGCTTCATTCCGGTGATAAATCCGGCCGCTGGTATAAGGATTCCTGCCTTCTTCCAGGTCTTTAAAAACTGATCTGTAAGTTTCAATGATTTCAGGATCAGATTTTATGGTTTTCAGCTGATAAACCCCCAGGCCAATTCCAACTATCAGAATCAGAACTATTAAAGTTTTCCTGCGAAGCCAGTGTGGCTCATAAGAAAAGACCATCCAGACAATCATTAGTTCTATAGTCAATTTAAGGGCCAGATCATAACGATGGCCATGGGGAATGGGCCGGGTTAGAAAAAGACCCAGGGAGAAAACAAGACAGATTATGAGACAAGCTGGGATGAATCGGCTGATAATTTTTTGTTCAAAGCTCAAATCTATTTCTCTATCCTGAATTTTCATTTTTTTTTGCTTTTAACCTGAATTAATTTTCAACAAATATCTGCTCCGATGAGTGGCAGACCTAATCCTGATAAATAATTTGCTGTTCTTTTTTTGTTTTTCAAACTATCCTCTTTCTCCGACTGAAAATTCATTCTGCGGATCCAGCCTCAATTTCCAGCAGATTGAAAGTTTGAGTTTGTTTATATTTTTCCGCTTTTTGCTAATTTTGTTCTACTGTCTCCTCCTGGGAACGACTCTCTAGATTTAAGCTCTTTCTTGTCGTTGGCTATTATTTTGTTTTCAGGTTTAAAGGCTTCTGATATTTTTTCTGACCGAGCGGCTGCCACTCGCCATAAGATTCTTCAGCCACCCGGCATTTACCCTCAGAAGTCCAGGTAAAGCCATAATTATAGCCAAACCACAGATATTTATCACCACCTCCATTTTCCGTGGTGATTATGTAACGGGCAGCCACATTGCCTATGCCCAGAGCCCGGCCGCCGGGTGACTCAACATCGCCCTTGTTGGCATCAAAGGGAATCCAGCCATAGGGTGGCAGATAAATTTCATTCCAGCGATGGAAAACATCGTCATAGCTGGCATCATCCCCGCGGAGACTGACTGTGCCCACATAGCGAGCCGGCACCCCGAGAGCCCGGCAGAGAGCGATCATCGAGTAGGTATACTCAGAACAGGAAGCAGTGCCGCGGCGAAGAACGGTCGGGGCCGGATTCCATCCCCCAACCGGCTTGAGGTTATAGCTCAGATGGTCGATCAAATACTCATAGATTTTCCGGGCAATCCAATAGGGATTTTTCTCATTGCCAGCTATATTTTTAGCCAGGTCCTGGATGAACGGGTCATTGATACAGTATTTGTCGCCATCAACTAAATATTTCTTTTTGATGTCTTCAGGAATCTGTTCAAGACCGCCAACTTTATCAGGATAGATGAAATATTCAACCGCATAGACCTTGGCTTTGACTGACCAGCCGGGCTGAACAATAGCTGGAGCTTTGAGATTCTTGAAGTTAAAGTGAGCAATCTTCTGGCCCCAGGCGTCAGTGACAATTTCGGTTGGCTTCTGGGTAAATTCAACCGGGCCAAGGAGCTTTTGATTATCCCGGTCAGCGGGAATCGGCAGATAAATATCCAGATTGGTGACGACACCGGGACCGTAGTTGCGGAATTCCTTAACAAATCGTAGCTCGAGTTCTTTTTCATCCCAGAGAGTCATAATGTCGTTGTCCAGAACTTTAATCTGGTAGATTTCATCATTTTCATAATCGACGTTCCATAGGTACTGACCATCCCAGGCTAAGCCAGCAGGAAAAGGCCCAAACGAGCGAAGCGAAGACAGGCACCAGCCGCTCCTCGTGTCAACTAAGAAGATGCGGTCCATGGACCGGTCGGTAACCCAGAGATATTTGCCATCAAACTCCAGGCCGGCCGGCTCATTTCCGGGTGATGGAAATTGCTGAATCATCATGCCATCTACTGGCGAGACCCGAAGAATACTCTTGTTGCGAACATCAGTCATCCACAGGTCTTTTCCATCCCAGGCCAGGTCTCGGGGTAGGTCACTGTTGGATTCTAAGGCCTTGAGCACTGTGCCGGTATCTGGATCAAGACAGTAAACCAGCTTTTCGACTGAATCAACATGCCACAGGTTTTTGCCGTCCCAGGCTAAGCCTTCAGGATGAAATCCAGGCGAGTCGAAAGATTTAACCACTTTGCCCGAGGCTGGGTCGATTTTAAAAATTTTGTCCAGGCGGCTGTCAGCTAACCATAGGTATTTACCGTCAAAGGCCAGTCCGGTTGGACAGGGTCCTGGTGTCTTGATAACCTTGACCACATCGCCAACTTTTGCCTGTGCCAGCGACACTAAAAAAATTATGATTATCAGAGTAAGTAAGGCTCTTCTCATTTTCTTCCTCCTTACAAAGTATTTTACTAAAAAAGGGAGTAGACTTCATGTTTATCTTATCTAATTTTCATCAGACGAAAAATGAGCAGTAGCTCTGATTTTTTGAGTCGTTTTTAAAGACCCTCAGCCTGTTTTTGGTTTAAAATAAAACTTGACAGCATAAATCAATTTTTTTATAAAAAACAAAGTTTAACTTGATAGGCAAAGGAGGCGTGATGAAATTAGCCTTCAAGTTTCAGGGGCAATTTTTTTCATTTCTGCTCAAGAAAAGTAAACCAACCATAGTTGCCCTGTTCATTATCTTGATGAGTTTTCTGGTCTTTTCTGGAATGATTCAGAAAAGCGACATCAAGCCCACCATGGCACCTTTGAGCCAGGAATTTCTGGAATTCATTTCCAGGCCAACCAGAGAAATCAGATTCACCTCAGAAGGATATCCGCTGGGATTAATTCCCGCTCCTCACGATGTGTCACACTTAAAACATCAAGCCAGACCTATGGCCATCACTACTGCTATTCCCAGTTATTACGACCTCCGCCTTCAAAACAAGCTGACGCCAATTAAGAATCAGGGGAGCTGCGGTTCCTGCTGGGCGTTTGCCACTTACGGGTCCCTGGAATCATTTTTGATGCCTGTGGAATTGCTTGATTTTTCTGAGCAACACCTCATCGACAACCATGGTTTTGACTACGGGCCCTGCGACGGTGGACACATTTATATGTCGGCAGCTTATCTGACTCGCTGGGCAGGACCATTAAGAGAAGCAGATGATCCTTACATCTATGCTCTCTCAGGAGAAGTTAAAGAAGTTAAACATGTTCAGGATATAATTTTTATTCCACCCAGAAGCAACAGCACGGATAATGATCTGATCAAACAGGCGGTTATGAATTATGGAGCTGTTTACACCACTATGTACTGGGATAGCGCCTGCTACAACTCAGCTTTTAAAAGTTATTACAACCCGGGCAACCCGGTTGGCGGACATGCTGTAGCCATCGTCGGCTGGGATGACAATTTTGAGGCCAGCAAATTCAACACACCACCTCCAGGCAACGGCGCTTTTATCGTGAGAAACAGTTGGGGACCTAACTGGGGAGACAAGGGCTATTTTTATGTATCCTACTATGATGCTTATTTTGCCTCTGTCGACCTCAATGCTGTGATCAGAGCAGAAAATGTCAATAATTATCAGGTAATTTATCAGTATGACGAGCTGGGCTGGGTTCAGACCTGGGGATACAACTCCGAAACAGCCTGGATGGCCAATATTTTCCAAGCCACTGCGGCCTATCCTTTAAAAGCCGTGGGATTTTACAATCCAAATTCAACAGCCAGCTATGAGATATATATTTATAAAAATGTATCCACCGGCCAGCCAAGAAATGGAGAACTGGCTGCAACCAAAACCGGAACTCTTATCATGCCCGGATACTTTACCATCACCCTTGACCAACCTGTTCCGCTTTCAGCCAATCAATATTTTTCTGTAGTTCTCAAGCTGACAACACCTGGCTTACGCTATCAAATCTGCACCGAGACTAAGTTGACTAATTATACTTCCCAGGCTGTGTCCCATCCAGGACTAAGCCTGATCTCATATGACGGCATTAACTGGACAGATTTTGGCAGCTACGACCCCGACGGAGACGGACAGGGTCTGGATGTCTGTCTTAAAGCTTATGCTGGAATTGAACCGATATATCCACCTTTAAATTTGAGACTCACTCGTCTTGAGAATAACTTCATCTTTTTCAAAGAGAAAATTAATCGCCTGACCTGGTCAGCCAACCCGGCTAACAGAGTCCCCCTGGCCAATCATAAGATTTACCGGAAATCGGCTGGTGAATATAACTATTCATTAATCGCCACCATTGGCCCTTCTCAGTATTACTATGATGACCGGGCTTTAAAATATCCCGACCTTTATTCCTACCAGGTGACAGTGGTGGATGAATTGGGGAGAGAGAGCGATCCTGTTTCTACTGCTGCCGGCTCTGGTCCTACTGTTAAGAAATCTGAACCGAGAGCATATCGAGGGAAGATTGCCTCAAACTATGTGACCAATAACAAATAAGGGAATGATAAGATGAAAAAAACAATAACTCTGATAACCTGTCTGCTTTTCTCTCTGGCCTTTGTTTCTTCCAGGGTTCTGGCCTTGGATTCCAGAGCCAGGATTGAAATAGGTTGCTCGGTAGGATTAAGAACCATAACCAATGCCGATATCAAAGAAGTTTATGGAAACGGAATAAACTACTTCCCTAACATTACTCTGGTTTGGAACGGAATTATGGTAGGCTTTGGATATGAAGGCGGATACAAAAAGAATGGACTGATTGGAATCTACCAAGAATCAGCCACCCTATCTGTCAGTGGCCCTGAATTCTTCCTGGGGTATCAACTCAATCTGAACAAGTTCGCGCCTTTTGTCAAAGTTGGCTTTGGATATTATTCTTACAAGCAGGTGGTAGACAGCGATTATTTAGCCGATTATCCTGTAGACGGAACGAAAAAAGGAATAACATTCGGCGGCGGGTTTAAATTCTATCTGATACGCAAGCTGTTCATTTCTGCAGAAGTAAAATACGGCCACCTGAAAGTTAAACCCTACGACACAGAAGTTGACCTGGGTGGCATGAGGGTTAACGGCGGCCTTGGAGTCAGATTCTGAAAAATGGCAGAAAAAATAGTAATGTCTAGAATCGAGTGAAAGCCAGCAACCCCAAATTTTGGTGACTATTTTTCCTGCAGCGAAAAAAATTTAGGAAAGCTGATTTAATAGAACCGCCATTTGGCTTTTATGACTTTCCCGTTTTTATCGATGGTAAACTTCCTCTGCTCGATGGTCGTCGTCTTACTGGTACGTGGCGGATTATAGTGAGTAACTCCTGAGGCATCAGTCCAGACTGTCCCTTCTTCTTGAGTCTCTCTTTCTACTTCCCACTCAAACACTAAAACCTTTCTTCCTTCAGAATCATACTCAATAGCTTTGGGCGGACCATAATATTCTATCAAATCAGCCTCAGTTCGCCCGATAAATCTTTTCACTTCCTGATTTCGATAAGAGACACCCGGAAGAATACAGGCCGACAGCAATAAAATTAACCCGATAATTATAAAGAGTAACCCAATCTGGAGACAACTTCCATTTTTTTTTGGGAAAAAAAGCCTGATTCCAGACCTTGAAACCTTGATCCCGGTCATTTTCCATCCTCCTTAGAATTTTTTACCAACCTTTTATAATTTTTCCTATTCAGAAATGTCAAGAAGCAAAGGGAAAAAGGTAAAACAAATTTGTGTGGCGCACATAATTGTTCCCCATTTTTAGACCTCGTCGCGGTTGGAGACAGTCACCATACCTGGTTTGACCCGTTTAGCTGAAGGATGAAGCCCGACTACAAAGGCTGGCCCTGTAAGCAATTAGCTCCGGAATCCAGCACTCGTCCTGCTTCATCCAGGAAAGCTCATCCGACTCCAGGGGCTTGAATAATTTCTTCTTAAGATTAAGAAAGAGACCGCTGCTAAGAAAAGTTCTCCAGCAGAGAAATTCCTAGCGTTCAAGGGGATTAAAGGTAATCGGTCCTTTTGTTCACTTGGCCAAGGCAAAGAAATGAATTACCGGATTAAAATAAAATTTTTTGACCATCAAAGATTAAAAAGAAAGCCATTGGCACGCAGCCAGCAACGCTTTTCCTTGTAATCTGGAATATAATGAGCCACAAGATTCCAGAAAGCCCGGGAATGGTTCTTTTCTATGGTATGAGCCAGCTCGTGGATAATTACATAGTCGATTATTTCAGGCGGAGCCATAATCAGGCGCCAGCTCAGGCTGATTGTTCCCTTTGCCGAGCAGGAACCCCAGCGGGTCCGGGCTGAAGATATTCGGAGCTTTTTAAAGCTGAATCCTGTTTTCCGGGCAATTTCTGAAGTCTTCTGACTCAGGTAAATTAAAGCCTGTTTTCTGTACCAACGTTCAAAAACCTGACGGCCAGGTTGTCTAAAAGCAGATGACAGTTCAAAGCACACTCCATCAAAGCGAAGCGCCGGTCTGATTCTATTAACAATTAGAAGTGGATATTCTTTTCCCAGAAAAAGGAATTTCTCGCCGCTTATGAACTTCTTTGGCTGAAAAAGTTGCTGACGCCGTTCTGCTTCCTCAAGCTTCTTTTTTATCCATTGCTGGTGGTTACGCAAGATATCATCAATGGTTGAAGTTTCCAGATGATAAGGCGCTCTGACGATGAGCCGACCCTGATCATTAATTTCCAGCCCTACCGTCCTTCGTTTTGACCTGATTACTTTAACTTTTATCTCTTTCATTCAGCCAATCCCTTGTGTCCTCTTTACAGCTTTAAGACTTCAGTCTGAAAGTCAAATACGAAATGCAATTTTATCTAATTTGTATAATTTTATCATCATTCATTATTCATTGTTCATTAAGCCATTATTCTGTTCTTTTTTATTTATTCCTTTTATTCGTTCCTTACCACCTTTTCTCCGGATACTATTTTCTTGCCCGGGAAAGCATTTCAGTTGACTAACTTTAACTGAGTTCATAAGCTAAATAAGAATGCTGATATTGCTGGCCGGAGATGATCAATGACTCAAAATTCTAAAAGAAATTATTATATGGTCTTTTTGATTTTTCTGACCTTTTTTGTCATTTCTTTTCTGACCAACATCATCGGCCCGCTTATCCCTGACATCATCCGGAGTTTCAACCTGAGTTTAGCCTTAGCCGGTTTTCTGCCATTCTCTTTTTTCATCGCCTATGGCGTGATGTCCATTCCGTCAGGCTTTCTGGTGGAAAAGTACCAGGGAAAGCCAGTTATGCTTCTGGCCTTCTCAATAGCCTTTGCTGGAGCCCTGCTTTTTTCCCTTTTCCCCAATTACCTGGTAGCCACCATTTCTCTTTTCCTGATTGGCCTGGGCATGGCCATGCTTCAGGTAGTCATTAATCCCCTACTGCGAGTATCGGGCGGAGAAGAACATTTTGCTTTTAATTCTGTTCTGGCTCAGCTTATTTTTGGTGGGGCTTCTTTCCTCAGTCCGCGGCTTTATTCATACCTGGTAATCAACCTGCCGCTGGCCGAAAAAGAAAATCTGCTACTTAACACCCTGCGTCGGTTAGTACCGGAAAACCTCCCCTGGGTGTCTCTCTACTGGGTTTTTTCCCTGGCCACGCTGCTGATGATACTTGTTATTATCCTCTCCCGCTTCCCCAGGGTAGAATTAAAAGAAGAAGAAAAAGTCGGAACTTGGGCTATCTACAAAATCCTTTTCAAGAAAAAAATCGTGCTTCTCTATTTCCTTGGCATAATGGCCTACGTGGGCACAGAACAGGGGGTGGCCAATTGGATTTCTCAGTTCCTGAAAACCTACCACGGCCTGGACCCGCAGACAGCCGGCGCCAGAGCGGTCTCTTATTTCTGGGGATTGATGACTGTGGGCTGTGGGCTTGGCTTGCTGCTGCTCAAACTTATCGACAGCCGCAAGGTTCTGATAATTTTTTCTACAGCCGCCGTCATCCTGCTGTCTCTGGCTCTTTTCGGGCCGGCCGAAGTTTCTCGCTGGGCTTTTCCGTTGATGGGTTTCGCTGCCTCGGTAATGTGGTCCATTATTTTTTCTCTTGCTCTTAACTCCATCGAATCTTACCACGGCGCTTTCTCCGGCATTCTCTGCACAGGAATAATCGGCGGAGCTCTGGTGCCTCTGTTGATTGGCTGGCTTGGCGACCAGATCGGTCTTCGCCAGGGAATGTTTGTTCTTTATCTGACTCTTGGTTACATCCTGAGTATCGGGCTTTGGGCCCGGCCACTTATCAGTAACGAAACCATCCAGATGAGGAAACGGAAAAGGGCAACCGCGGCTGCCTTAGCCGGCTAGAATTTATTAGCTTCAATTCATAAGCTTCTAAGAAAAGGCTCAGCGATTAAGACTCCAGACCATCAATCGAAGCAAATCCTTAAGAAATAAATAGAATGTCTGCGGCCATTATGTGGCCGAAAAAAATCCTGAATTGTCTCTTTTAATTTTGAATTGTTTTTTGGCCAAGCTAACTTTTATCTCAAATTTTGGCTAAATAAATTGAAGAAACACAGGACTTAGTCTATATTTCCTTGCTATTAATTATTTCAATTTAGACTAAGTTTAATAGTTATATGAAAATATTTTCATATATTTCTAATAATTTTATTCTTGAAGAGGCCCTTTTCTTGAAGAGCTTGGTAATTTTATGTTAAAGATAAATACTTCCGGAGGAAAAAGTGGCCTTAATCGGTGTGGACCTTGGTGGAACCAACGTCCGGGCTGGCCTGGTTGAAGGCTTCCAGGTGGTAAAAATTGCTTCCAGGCGAGTCCGCAGCCAGGGCACAGCCGAAGAGGTACTATCTGACCTGACGGAAATTCTGGACGAAATCATTACTCCTGAGGTTCAGGGCATTGGAATTGGTGTTCCCAGCGTGGTTGATTTAGAAACCGGCACCATCTACGATGTCCAGAACATCCCGGCCTGGAAAGAAGTTCCTCTGCGAAAAATTCTTGAAGCCCATTATAGAGTTCCTGTTTATGTCAATAACGATGCCAACTGTTTTGCTGTTGGTGAAAAACATTTTGGTCAGGGAAAAGAGTTTGATAATCTGGTTGGTTTGATTGTGGGCACAGGTCTGGGAGCCGGTATTATTGCCAGCGGCCATCTTATCACTGGAAGAAATTGCGGGGCCGGTGAATTCGGCATGCTCCCCTATCTTGACTCCAACTTTGAGCGCTATGCCTCAGGACAGTTTTTCCTGAAATCTTACGGCCGCTCCGGAAAAGAATTTTACGAACAAGCCAGAGCCGGAGATATAGAAGCTAAAAAAATATTTGAGGAATTCGGCCGGCATTTGGGAGAAGCCATCAAAGCTATTATGTATGCGGTTGACCCGGAAGCCATCATCCTGGGTGGTTCCGTCAGCCAGGCCTTTGAGTTCTTCAAGGACTCTATGTTTGAGGCCGTCTCATCTTTTGCTTATTCCATAGCCCTGAAGCGAATCCAGATCAAAGTCTCTAACACTGAAAATATTGCCATCCTCGGAGCTGCCGCCCTGTATCTGGATTGCCTCAGAGAAAAATGAAGCAACAGGAGTTTAATCTACTTCCAGGGTATTCCGAAAATTCTTCAAAACAGTTCTCAAAAGCTCTTCCGACTTCTGGCTACGCGCAGTCAGGATGAACACATCAACTCCATTGACTATAGCCACAGCCGATTTTTCCGCTGAAACCAGTATCGGCCTTTTCTTTCCCCAGATTTTCACATATTCGAGCTTCCCGTCTTTAACTTCTTTCCTGAGCAGAGAAATCAGATGTTGTTCGAGGTTATCTGCTGGAAACCAGCTTCCCTGAATCAATTTGACCAGCTGGCCGGAAGGACCGGTGAGCGTTAGCACCGTCTCATCGGGCCAGACTTTATCCAGGTCAGCGAAAGTAAATCCGGCTGGAGCTTTAAGACTAAGCTTGAGTCCTGGATTGTGGTAAACATTATTCTTGACTTCATAAACCGGGCTTCCAGGCTCAATCTTGAAGGTTTTACCCCTGAAACTGTACTCCTGAATTTCAATTTCCACATTGCCAAAAACTTTCTGGGCAGCCGATAGACTCTCCCCAAGCCCCTCATCCAGACTGCTCCACGCAATTGCCAATCGGGCCGGATCAGCCACTCCCGGACTCGGAACAGCGGCATCGAGCGGCACCCATTGGCCATCAATCCAGGCTTCCACCCAGGCATGACCTCCCCAGATTCCCTGAGCATAAACCAGACCGAAAAGATAGCGCGATGGAATGCCGGCCGAACGTAAAAGAGAAGCCAGAAGAGCCGCATATCCAGCACAGGTTCCCCTTTTGCTTTTGATAATCTCAGAGGCTGGAGCGAAAACGATTCCGAGGTCAAAGTTCATATTCCTTGAAACCCAATCCCTTAATTTCAGAGCTTTTTTGAAAACATCATTTTCTGAGCCAGCCACTTCCTGAGCCACCTTTTTTATTTCAGGATCTTCTGGCGCGATGTAGGCATTAGCTTTAAGATAAGGCAAGAGGTCCTGTTCTGATAACTTTTTCTGGGCCTTAATGCCTGTCTTCATCTCCACTCGCTTCAATTCCATCACTAAGCTATCTTTATCCTGGTGGATTATCCTCTGATAATCATTCTGAAAATCCGGCCAGCCCAGCTCTGGCCTTTTGTGTTTTAATCTGATTACCACCCGGTCAAGCTGACGAGCCTGGGGCAGGCGAATATTGGCTTTTATCAGGCTGATTCGATACTGATCCTGATTAAGATTCAGCCCCTCCATTCCAGCAATGGCTTCCTGTTCTGTTGACAGTTCAGTGACCAAATCGCCAAAAGGCGAAGGTTCAATTGACCTGATTTCACTTCCCCGGTCGTCAAGCCATAATTTCCTGGTGGTAGCCAGACCGTTGAATTTTTCCTCAATCCTTCTGGCTTTTAATTTCTGGCCGCGAAACTCAATCTCTTCTTCTCCGATCAGGGTTCTTTCTCCTGAAGCCACTTGTGACAGCTCAGCTAAAAGGGTTTTAAACTCTATCTTGTCCCCTGGCTTTTTAAGACCGCTTTCAGTCAGCCGGCCTATCCCTTGTGGTCCAAGCAGCTTCCCGCTATAAGGAAGCTCCCGGGAAAAAGTCCGGCCTCCAGCTGTGCTTTTTACCACTACTTTGCCTTCCTGAACCCAAGCTTCAATTTTCATTGGCTGGGAAGATAGAAGCTGATCAGAAAAAACCTTGATCAAATGGCCATCTTCGCTCTCCACATACTCAGAATTAAAAATGAGCTCAACCTTTTTTCCCAGACGATTGAAGACCATTTTCGATTCTGTCCTATTTTTAAAATTCCAGAGGCCATCTTCCTGGATTTTTTCCACGGTTTCTTTTATGTAGCCGATTTTTTGTGGCCCCAGGCTGATGATATACCAGCGGACCTCTGGCCCTTTCTCTTCTGAAAGTCGGCTTAGGCAAATTTCTGGCCCTCTGGTCGAAAACAATAAGGCCGGCCCTGTCATAAGGGCAATCAGAATAAAGGTTAAGAAGGCAGAGGAACAAGAATACTTCTTAAAAAAATTTTTCCGGTCCAATTTTTTCTCCTGTTTGGCATTTTTGCCTTTTAATTTTAGCTGAATTCCAAACTTTTATATATTTTTTAAAAAAATTTTTCCAAACATATTGCCCTGTTTACTTCTCTGTGTTATAAGCAAAAAAAATAAAAAAACGGTGAGTGATGAGGTGAACGGAGTCTTCATCGTCATTTACGTTGTCATTCAGATTCTCATCGGCGTTTATCTTTCCCGGAAAATAAAGAATGAAGCTGATTATTTTGTCGGTGGCCGCCGGGTATCTTTCTTTCTGGTCTCTTTTTCTCTCTTTGCCACCTGGTTCGGCGCTGAAACCTGCTTGGGCTCTTCTGGGGCCGTTTATGAAAGCGGCCTTTCCGGCAGCCGGGCTGATCCTTTCGGCTTCAGCCTCTGTCTTTTCCTGATGGGCATTCTTCTGGCCGGAAAACTTCGCCAAAAAAACTATGTGACCTTAGCTGACTTCATCAAAGATCGCTACGGTACTCTGGCTGAAAGACTGGTCATCTGGGTGATGATTCCTTCCTCCATCATCTGGGGAGCAGCCCAGCTCCGGGCCTTTGGCCAGATTCTGTCCGTTTCAACTTCACTGCCTCTTGATCTGATGATCTGTTTCTCGGCGCTCCTGGTCGTCATCTACACTTTTCTCGGTGGTCTTCTGGGCGATATTTACACTGATCTTGTCCAGGGACTGATTGTTGTCTTCAGTCTTATCACCTTGCTTATCATTGTCCTGAGCAGAACACCTGATCTTTTATCAATCATTCAGCATATGCCTGTGGACCGCTGGAAAATTTTGGGCGTGGGCGAATCCATCTGGGAGAGGCTCGACCGTTGGGCAGTGCCGGTGCTTGGTTCACTGGTGGTTCAGGAAGCTATTTCTCGGTTTCTCGCCGCCCGCAGCCCCAAGGACGCAGTCAGAGCCTGCTATGCCGCTGGAGGTATCTACTTATTTACAGGAATGATACCGCTTTTCTTAGGGTTTATCGGTCCCTGGATTCTTCCTGATATCACAGAGCGGGAACAATTTCTGGTGGTCCTTTCGCATAAAACTCTACCTAATTTTCTTTCAGTCATCTTTCTTGGAGCGCTGATATCAGCCATACTATCTACGGTGGATAGCATTCTCTTAGCCGTTTCAGCTCTGTTGACTCATAATTTCTTATTGCCTATCTTAAAAATAGAAAAAGAAAAAACCAAAGTTCTGGTAGCCAGGCTGGCTGTGGTAGTCACCGGAATTATTGGTCTCTCCATCGCCCTGGCCGGTAATCGCATCTACGACCTGGTGCTTTTAGCTGCGGCTTTTGGCACGGCCGGTGTTCTGGCTATTACCATATTCGGCCTTTATTCCAAACTTAACAGTCAGTTGGCAGCCAATATCACTCTGGTCGCCGGCCTGATTCTAACCCCGCTTTTCCAGTTTGTTGTGAAATTTAAAGCCCCCTTTCTGCTTTCGGTATTTGGCTGCAGCCTGGTTTTTGTTCTGACCTGGTTCTGGTCGAGGTCTCAAGAAAAATCAATGGCCAGAGTGTCTGCAACCTGCAATCTGGGCTCATCATTATGTGATAAACAGTAGTTAAATTGAGAGGCCTGGAGCTTAAAAATAATTTTATCCCTTTACTTTTCCCTATTTCAGAAATAGTTTGCTTGGACAAAACAAATAAATAGAAATAAATAATTTAATCAGACAAATAAAATTGCCAAACGGTAAATAACGGCCGCAATCAGGGCTGACATCGGGATGGTGAAAATCCAGGCCCAGACAATGCGCAGAGTGACCTGCCATTTAACAGAAGAGATGCTCCGGGCTGCGCCTACTCCAGTCACCGCGCCGGTTATGACGTGCGTGGTAGAAACAGGAATGCCGAGGTGGGTAGCCATAAAGATACTGGCAGCGCTGGCTGTTTCGGCACAGAAACCGTCAATCGGGCGAAGCCGAACAATTTTCTGACCCATAGTCTTAACGATTCGCCAGCCGCCGCTCAGAGTTCCTAAGGCAATGGCCGTATGAGCTGAAAGAACAATCCAGAGCGGGATATGAAAAGTTTTCATATGTCCGGAAGTGAAAACCAGACTGGCAATTATGCCCATGGTTTTTTGAGCGTCATTACCGCCGTGTCCCAAGCTATAAAGAGCTGCCGATAAAAGCTGCAGCCTTCTGGACCAGAGGTTAATCACCCGAAGCGGCTTCCTGCGCAAAAGCCAGGTAGTGAGAACCATCAGCAGGTTGCCGAGTATCATCCCGAGAATCGGAGCGATAAAAATAAAGGAAACGACTTTGACCCAGCCTTTAACAATTACTATACCAAAGCCAGCCTTAGCCACTGAGGCACCAAGATAACCCCCGATGAGGGCATGAGAAGAGCTCGAGGGCAGCCCCCAGTACCAGGTCAGTAAATTCCAGCTAATAGCTCCTATAAGTCCACAGAAAATTACTAAAGGGTCAACTACATTGATGTCAATAAGTCCTACGCCGATGGTTTTGGCGACTCCGGTGCCGAAAATGAGAAAGGCGATGAAGTTGAAAAAAGCAGCCCAGATCACTGCCTGTTTAGGACTGAGAACACGGGTGGAAACAACTGTGGCCACCGAATTGGCCGCATCATGAAGACCATTGGTAAAATCAAAAGCCAGAGCGATGGCAATGATGAAGACTATAAAGGCAAAACTCCAGCTGGCCATCCCCATGTTCAACTGCTTTTAACCACAATACCTTCAACCGTGTTGGAGACGCGCTGGTAGACATCCATAATGGTTTCCAGCACGAACAGTACGTCCTTCCATTTCATGATACTGATAGGGTCTTTTTCTTCGGAGAAAAGTTTTTGTAACGACCGAGCATACACTACATCACCCTTATCTTCCAGGTCATGAATGCTCCGGATCAATTCTCCGATATGCGGGGTGTATTTCTGCGATCTAAAGATTTCAGCAATTAGCAGATTTAATTTTTCTGTGGCTTCTTTGGAAAAGGTAGCAAATTCATCGATGAAGTATTTTTTCTCATTTAAATTGTATAGATAAACATTATGGATAGCATTCTCAATGAGGTCAATGATGTCGTCAATTTCATGCACTAATTTGTAGATATCTTCTCGGTCAAAGGGAGTAATAAAACACTGGTTTAGCAATTTTATGATCTGATGAGCAATGTGGTCAGCTTTATGTTCTACTTGTTTAGCTTTTTCCCAGTACTGAGCCGAGTAGTCAAAATTTTTAGAAAAATCATAAAAGACGTCGGTTATCTCCGAAAGACACTCGGATAGTTCGCTAAAATGCCGGGCGAAGGCTGGCTCCTTAGGTAGTAAGAATTTCATGATTATGACCTGAAATTAATTAAGGCATAATCTAACTCAAAAGCCTGGAGATTTCAAGCAACGAGCTACCAGCAACGAGCCAATTGGAGAATAATTGACCGATTGCAGCAGCTGTGTTATAAGGAAATGTTATTTTTTATTTGCCCTTAATGGAGGAGATGAATGTCCGGATCACTGTTCCGTACTAAGCCGATTCAGGAACTTCTGGCTGAGACTACTGAAGCCGGCCACACTCTAAAAAAGGCTCTTCGAGCCTGGGATTTAGTGGCCATCGGTATCGGCTGCATCATCGGCGTAGGAATCTTTGTTCTGCCTGGAGTCCAGGCCGCCAATCATTCTGGCCCTGGAATAATCCTGTCGTTTGCCATTGCCGCCTTAGCCTGTGCCTGTTCTGCTCTCTGCTATGCTGAGCTGGCCGCCATGATTCCCGTCTCTGGTTCAGCTTATACCTACGGTTACGCCACCTTAGGTGAACTTCCCGGCTGGATAATCGGCTGGGACCTGATTTTGGAATACATGGTGGCTGCGGTTCTGGTCAGCACCGGCTGGTCGGCATATTTTGTCAACCTGCTGAATAACCTGGGAGTTCATCTGCCACAGAAATGGGTGGCTTCGCCCTGGGACAAAACACCGGGTATGATTAATCTGCCGGCAGTTCTCATCGTACTTTTGCTCACGGCTCTCCTCATCCGCGGAGTCAAAGAAAGTTCCAGAGCAAATATGGTTATTGTCGTTGTCAAGATTATAGTGATTCTTTTCTTCATTGTTATGGCTGCTCCCCATGTCAACCCGGAAAACTGGAAACCATTTATGCCATATGGATTCAAAGGGGTAATGACCTCGGCGGCCATTGTTTTCTTGGCTTTTGTCGGATTCGATGCTGTTTCCACCGTGGCTGAAGAAACGGTCAACCCGCAGAAAGATATGCCGATCGGAATCATGGGCTCGTTGCTGGTAGCAACCATACTTTATATGGCCGTTTCAGCCATTATGACCGGTGTGGTTTATTACACCAAACTCGGGGTGGCTGACCCGGTAGCTCTGGTCCTGAACGAGCTGAATAAACCCTGGGCTTCGATGATCATCAGCATCGGCGCTCTGGCCGGAATCACTTCTGTTCTGCTGGTCTTATTGATGGGTCAGCCCAGAATATTTTTCTCCATGTCCAGAGATGGCCTGCTGCCTGAAGCCTTTTCCCGGGTTCATCCGAAATTCAAAACTCCGGTGACCACCACTCTGGTGACCGGCGGAATCGTGGCTGTAGCTGCCGGTCTGACGCCGATTAATGTCTCGTCCGAGCTGGTGTCCATTGGTACGCTTTTTGCCTTCGTCATCGTCTGCTCCGGAGTTATCCTCCTCCGATACAAACGTCCGGACTATCGGCGTCCCTTCAAGGTGCCGATGTTTCCAGCCCTGCCAGCCATTGGCGCCCTGCTCTGTGCCTACCTGATGATCAGTCTGCCCCGGACCGCCTGGGAAAGATTCGTCATCTGGCTGGCCATCGGATTAACCATCTTTTTCGCTTATGGCCGCGGTCATAGCCGTCTGGCCAAAGAAGAAAGAGCAGCAAAAGAAGTATCTGGCCAGGGCTAAGAAAAACTGCCCAATTTGTGGTGAATTGTTCAAACCCCATTTACTCCAGAAGCAGTGTCTGGGGATCAAGCTGGAGTTTTAATTTTTTATTGGAAATCTGGTCATGGTCTTTAACCAGCTTTAACTGTACGTGGCTGTTGTCATGTTCCAAAGTGATGATGACATCTATGGAATCAAGATAATCTTTTAGGACAAAGGGGATGCCCTTCTCATCAAACAGCGGATCTTCACCTTTGAGGGAGCAGCTAAACCAGAATTCCAGCTGATGATCAGTAGCAAATTTCTTAAACAGAGCCATGTCTTCAGCACAGGGCAGATAAAAATTAAATCCATCTACAATGATCGTCCGGGCGTGGAAGTTGCCGGGTCCGAGCAGGCTCTCCAGGCTTTTAAGCACCTGTTCGGTCTTCATCCCCTCCTGCCTGAAATTCATTATTACCCTGTTGCGGACAATGCGGTCGTGAATTTCCATGGCCGATTTCAGATTTTCTCTGGTGGTCAGGTTCTTAAAGATTTCTTCGTACCAGCTGATGATGTAGTCAACCCGGCTGGCATAGGACACATGGATAACTGGCTTTTCTTCAAACAAGCGGTGGAGAGCAATCTGGACCAAACAGGCAGTTTTGCCCACGCCTTTTCTTGAAGCGAAAATTCCGATATTTCCCGGACCAACTCCCCCGCTGATGTTTTTTTCCAGGACTTTTATCGGGCTTCGGGATGAAAGCGTTTTTTTGAGCATGCCGTTTCTCCTTTTCATTTACTATTTTTTCCCGTCAGCTTCAAGTTTTTTCTGGTGTTCTTCCATGAGCTGTTCAGCCACGTTGGCTGGAACTCTACCGTACTTAAGAAATTCCATAGTAAATTCCGCTTTTCCCTGAGTCATAGACCTCAAGACTGTGGAGTAACCAAACATTTCGCTCAACGGCACTTCTGCTTCTATCCGTGAATAAACTCCATCTTCGATTGAACTGACGATTATGCCCCGTCGCTGATTCAGGCTGCCGAAGACATTTCCTGAAAACTCGGATGGGGTTTCCACCACCACCCTCATAATCGGTTCTAAAATCTGCGGTCTGGCTTTCTTGTAAGCCTGTTTGAAGGCCCCTTGAGCGGCTAACTGAAAGGCGATGTCGGATGAATCAACGGGGTGGAACTGACCATCAGTCAGGACAATCCGAACCCCGATGACCGGACTTCCAATAAGCTGACCTTTTCGGAGCGAGGCTTGGAACCCTTTATCGCACGACGGGATAAATTCCCGAGGAATGTGTCCGCCTTTAACTTCATTGACGAATTCATAGTTGCCATCAAAAGGTTCGATATAACCGATAACCCGTCCGAATTGACCGGCACCACCGGTCTGTTTTTTATGAGTGTAGTCAAAATCAGCCCTGGTGGTGATGGTCTCGCGGTAGGCCACCTGAGGCCGACCAGTGGTAACCTCAACCCTGTATTCACGCCTCATCCTTTCGATGTAAACATCTAAGTGAAGTTCACCCATGCCCTGGATGATGGTCTGCTTCGATTCTGGATCGATGTACATCCGGAAAGTAGGATCTTCCTTGGTAAAACGGGCTAAGGCTCTGGCTAAGCGGTCGGCTGAAGTCTTATCAGCTGGTTCGATGGCTAAGGAAATAACCGGTTCGGGCACGTAGATAGAGGTCATGGCGTAATTCAGCCCTGGTGAACAGATGGTGTCACCTGAAGCGCAATCAACCCCGAACAGGGCGATGATATCACCGGCGATAGCACCTTCGATATCTTCCATATGGTCAGCATGCATCCTGACCACCCGGCCGACTTTGAATTTTTGTTTTGACCTGGTGTTAAAAAGCTCGTCACCTTTTCTGATGCTGCCCTGATAAATCCTGATATAAGTCAGCTGGCCGTAAGGCCCGTCTTCCAGCTTGAAAGCGTAAGCAACGCAGGGAGCTTCGGTGTCAGCTTTGAGCACAATCGGTTTTTCGTTCTGGTCGAGGTCGAGGGCAATGTTTTCGACTTCAGACGGATCAGGCAGATAATTGACCACACCGTCCAGAAGAGGCTGAACTCCTTTGTTGCGATAAGCCGATCCAAGGAAAATCGGGGTAAATTCCCGGGAAATTGTGCCCCTTCTGATGGCTTTAATCAGCAGCTCCTCGCTTACCCTATCTTCCAAGATGGCTTCGGTCAGTTCGTCAGAGAAAAGCGAGACGGTATCCAGAAGTTCCTCCCGATACTGCCAGACCTCATCTTCGAGTTCAGGCGGAATTTCTTCTTCTCGGACAATTTCGCCGTTAGCACCATCAAAGTAAAGAGCTTTCATCCTAATCAGGTCCACCACTCCCTGGAATTTATCTTCAAGGCCAATGGGAATCTGCAATAACGCTGCCCGCCGTCCGAGTTTTTCGTTGATCTGGCTTTTTACTTTGAAAGGATTGGCTCCGATACGGTCAAGCTTGTTGATGAAAGCTAAGGCCGGGACCTTGTATCTCTTTAGTTGTTTATCCACAGTCAGAGTCTGCGATTGAACACCACCGACCGAACAGAGAACCAAGATAGCTCCATCTAGTACTCTAAGCGACCTTTCCACTTCGATGGTGAAGTCCACATGCCCTGGGGTATCGATGATGTTGATAGAATGGCCATTCCAGGTGACGTTGGTGGTGGCTGAGGTAATGGTAATTCCTCTTTCGCGCTCGAGCTCCATATAGTCCATGGTGGCGCCACCGCCATCTTTACCCTTGACTTCATGAATGCGGTGGATTTTTTTGCAGTAATAGAGGATACGTTCGGTCAGGGTGGTCTTACCGGAATCGATATGAGCGCTGATTCCGATATTGCGCATTCGTTCAATCGTTCTGTTCATAGAAAAAAACACCTCATTTTTGTTTTTATCAATGGATTATTATGCCCTTAAAAGGTGAGCAAGAATTAATAAATAATCGTCACTTGAGTAGTTATTTTACCACAGGTCCAGAAAAAATCCAGATTATCGGACGATTTTTTTAAAAATGGCGTCGGGACAGGGCATTTTATTTTACAATCAACTACATCTTCTTTTTCCCAAATAAGTTCCATCACCTAAAATTTGTCTTTTTATTTAAGTTATTTAAGCTAATTGATACTGAGAAACCACCATAGGAGACGATGGACCAGAGAGAAAAGCAGCCGGGAGAAATGTCTTTATATCGTTTATATCAGGACTTTTCATAATTAAGAAATTTTTTTCTGGCTTATCCAGTTCCAGCAATTTCGAAGGAATAAAGACGACCTGAATGTGAAGTTAAGATATTGATTTTTAATGGAATACTTCGGCCCAACCCAACAAAGCAAATTCTTGACTGAAGTCAGCAGGCAGAATATCATAGTCTAAATGAAAAATGACTCAGATTCCCGGATAGTTATTAACAATCCATCAGCAAATCAAAAATTTGAAAAGGAGGTGCCTTAATGCCAAAAAAAATGGGGCTATTTGTTTTAAGCCTGTTCTTTTTAACAGCCATGCTTCAGGCAACCTTTAAAAAAGAAGACATCAAAGTCCATAGGCTGGAAAATGGTCTGAAAATCATTTTCTACGAAGACCACAAAATACCCAACATCGCTTACTACACCTTCTTCAAAGTTGGTTCCCGCAATGAACGTCCGGGGCTAACCGGCGTTTCCCATTTCATCGAGCATATGATGTTCAATGGCACTCAGAAATTTGGGCCGGGTGAGTTCGACCGGATTATGGAATTTTATGGCGGTGCCAACAACGCTTACACCAGCGATGATATGACGGCCTACACTGATTGGTTTCCTTCCCACGCCTTAGAGAAAATGATCGAGCTCGAAGCTGACCGCATGCAGGGACTGATATTTGACCCTAAGGTTTTTGAATCAGAACGCGGTGTAGTGGCTTCTGAACGCCGGATGAGTGTAGAAAACAACAACGAGGCTATTCTCCACGAGAATGTCCGAGCCACAGCCATTATGGCTCATCCCTATCACTGGGATGTGATTGGCTGGATGAGTGATATTCTTAGCTGGCGCCGCGAGGAAGTCATCCAGTACTACCGCACCTATTATGCACCTAACAATGCAGTGTTGGTGATAGTCGGTGATTTTGATAGCCAGAAGACTCTTGATCTCATCAAAAAATACTACGGTCCTATACCGGCTCAGTCCCCTCCACCTCCTGTAACCACAACCGAACCACCTCAGATGGGTCGTAAAGAGGTGGTCATTAAAAAAGAAGCCCAGACACCCTCCTTCATGGTGGTGTACCACGGTCCAAGGTGTACTGACCCGGACTTTTTCGCTCTTTCTCTTCTGGAAAAACCTCTGCTTCAGGGTGAAAGCAGCCGCCTCTACCGTCGCTTAGTGCGTGACGAACAGTTAGCCATTTCTGTTTCCGGTGGAATAGAAGAAAAAATTGACCCCTACCTTTTCTCCATCTACGTTAAGCCCAGACCGGGCGCAGACCTGGATAAAATAGAAAAGGTCATTGACGAAGAACTAAACAAAATAATTGAGCAGGGTATAACCGAACAGGAATACCAGAAAGCCATGAATATAATTCGCAGTGATTTTTATTTCAGTCTCCAGACCAATTCCGGAAAAGCCAACCTCATTGGGGCAATGGAACTTTTGACCGGAAACTATGAAAATTTATTTACCATCGTCGACCGCTACGCTTCTGTGAAAAGAGAAGAGCTGCCGGCAGTAGCCAAAAAATACTTCAACGACCTCAACAAAACTGTGGGTAAGTTAATCCCTCAAGGAGGAAGCAAATGAACAGACTGTTAGCTTTGTTTTTATCAATTTTATTTCTGATACCGGCGGTGTCCATGGCTACAATTAAACTACCCCAACCAGAAAAAATAGTCTTGGAAAATGGGCTGACAGTTTATTTTTATCGGAATCCGGAACTGCCTTTAGTCAGTTTTCGGATGATTATTCCTGGAGCCGGCTCAGCTTTTGAACCTCAGGGTCTTGATGGCTTGGCCAACCTGACAGCTGAGCTATTGCTCAAAGGCACCAGCACCATGACCGCCGAAGAGATAGCGGAAGCCCTGGATTTCTTGGGAGCCAGGTTCGCCATCAGCGATGCTGAAGAATATGCCACCGTCTATGGTGAATGTCTGTCTGAACATTTGCCACGGCTTTTGCAGATTGCTTCCGAGTGTCTAATTTCACCGGCTTTTAAAGAAGATGAATACAAAAAGGAACTTTCCCGAAAAATCGATAACTTAAAAGCCATCAAAGATAACCCTGGCTCTGCTCTCCGCCAATACTTCAGAAAAGCTTATTTTGGCGACCATCCCTTTGGCCACCTTTCTGTAGGGACAGATTCCTCGTTAAAAAAGATGACGCTACAGGAAATAAAAAAATTTTATAGCAGCCGATACAGGCCTGATGTAGCTATCATGGCTGTGGTAGGAGAAGTAGAAAAAGAAAAGTTACTGGAAATATTAAAATCTACTATCGGTAAATGGCCTAAACCCTCTACTCCAGCTCCATCAATCAGTATCCCGCCGGTGCCCGTGCCAAAGGGCAAAAAATTAATCTTTGTGGATAAACCCGACGCTACCCAATCTTACTTCGCTCTCGGCGCTCCCGGTTATCCCGTCGGCGATAAGATTTCAGCCAGAGCCAGCATCATGAATACTCTCTGGGGTGGTCGTTTCACTTCCTGGTTGAACACTGAGCTCCGAATCAAAAGAGGTCTGACTTACGGGGCCAGCAGCAGTTTTCAGTCGTGGAAAATTGGCGGGTTGTTTATGGCCTCATCCTATACCAAAAACGATAAAATCGGCGAAATGCTGGACATCACTTTTGACCTGCTGAAAAAAGCCAAAGCTCAGGGCTTTTCCGCTGAAGAAGTGGACAGCGCCAGGAATTATATCCTGGGCCAGTTCCCGCCAACTCTCGAAACCAACAGCAGTAAAGCCAATGCCTACCTCCGGCTGATTTATTACGGACTGGGCTTCGATTATTACGATAAGTACCTCAAAGAAATAAGCAATGCCAGGCCTGAAGACATAAAAGCAGTTGCGACCAAACTTCTGCCTGAATCGGACTTTGTCCTGGTAGTGGTGGGCAAAGGAGCCGAGGCTAAGAAGCATCTGGAAAAATACGGTAAGTTTCAAGAAAAGAAAATAACTGACCCTGATTTTTAATCCAGCCGGTCACAGGCACCTGCTTTAGTTTGAGTGAAAGAGCGCTTTTGGGTTTCACCAGCTGGGCTCAACTCAGTTTTGCGCCCGCGTCTAATTAAAAGATTAGCCGGGCTATCTATAGTCTTCCTGGTATTCGACGCATCCAGGTGCCTGTATTTAAAAACCTAAACTGAGCCAATGTGAGACAAAAAATTAAATAAAGTAAGAAAATTGCCCGCTGGCAACGTGCTATGCTTTATCGGGACAAAAATTAGGTGGATTTCTTAAAAGAGTGAATTACTTGAATAGATTCAAAAAAATGGTTATTATGAGCGCGTTGGTAAAGTCGATGAAAAAAGCTCCAACCATCGGTACCACCAGAAAGGCCCGGGGCGCCCGGCCGTAGCGCTCCACAATGGCTTTCATGTTGGCCATGGCATTGGCCGTGGTGCCAAGAGCAAAGCCGCAGTAGCCGGCGCTCATCACTGCGGCTTCGTAGTCTCTGCCCAGGAACCTGAAAACTACAATCAGAGCCACCACAGCCACCAGCACTACCTGGGCCAGAAGAATTACCAGCATCGGCAGGAAAAGTCCAGCCAGCTCCCAGAGCTTCAGGGTCATCAGAGCGATGACCAGAAACAAATTGAGAGCCACATGACCCAGGTCGTCAATCACCCTCTGGTCAAGGCCCAGCCAGCCGGTCAGGTCATCAAAATTCCTGATGATGGCGGCTACAAACATGGCCCCGATGTAGGCCGGCAAAGTGATTCCCAGACTGACAAACCATTTGCTGACCCAGGACCCAATCCACATCGCTACCAGGATGATGACCACACTTTTGAGCAGAACAAAATCGCTCCGGACTTGCTCTCGAGAAGTTGGTTTCTCTTTTTTATTCAGTAACTCTTCCACCACCTCTTCTGCTTCAATCTCCGGACTTTCCATTCCTTTTGCTCTGGCCTTTCTCAGCTTGTTTTTATCAATCAAGAATGTGCCCACCGGCCCACCGAGCAGACCACCGGTAATTATGCCGAAAATGGCTGCAGCCACGGCCGCAGTTGTGGCTGCCCGAACCCCAGCCTGTTCAAACACCGGGCCAAAAGCCAGGGCCGTAGCCGGACCACCAGTCTGAGTAACCGAGCCGCAGATTACTCCAAGAAGCGGGTTAAGGCCAAAGGGCAGAGTTAGGATAATCCCCAGGAGGTTTTGCAGAACTACCATAACCGTGGCTATCAAAAAGAATATCAGGACCTGAGGACCTCCCACTTTAAGCAGCGACAGGCTGGCAGCAAAACCGATAGTGGTGAAGAAAGCAATCATCAGCGGGTCGCGCAGAGTGGTGTCAAACTGAACCGGGCTTACCTGATAATGATGGAAGAAAAGTGTTATCAGGGAGATGAG
Organism: Candidatus Aminicenantota bacterium; assembly: GCA_014360015.1. Classification (GTDB taxonomy): domain Bacteria; phylum Acidobacteriota; class Aminicenantia; order Aminicenantales; family Saccharicenantaceae; genus Saccharicenans. The sequence goes on from JACIYJ010000003.1 coordinate 299,561, forward strand.
TAAACCACCGATGACCGGAGCCGGAATGTTAAACCGGTCGAGAGGTTTTATCCAGCGACGAAGCCCATAGCCAATAAACAGCACCACTCCGGCAAAAGCTACAGTTTGAATCAAGTCAAGTTTCAGCACCTGCGCTCCTTTCTAATTTATTTTTCAATTTTCCTGATTTTTTAGATTTAGCATTTTCTGCTTAAACACTCAACCATTTTTTATCCAGATTCCCTCAAGAAACTTTTCTGTTTACAAAATTAAATAAAGCAGGGCCTTTAAGTTAGCAATTCAAGCCTTTTTCACCCCCCCGTTCGAGTTTGTTCAAAAGCTCATCAATTAAGTTTAACTTTTAACCCGGCTGTCACCCCTGAATATCCGGTCGATAAAACATCCTTCAGGATTTTTTCCTGGACGCAGCCTTTTCCAGCAGGCGCTGACGGGTGTAAGGAACGAGACCGCCGGCGTCAATTATAGCCTGCCTGGCTGCCGGCAGCGGTTCAACCCTGAACTCTTTGCCAGAAGTTTTGTTGACAATTTTATCCGGTAAAATTTCCAGCTCATCGCCCTCTTCGGCTTCTATTTCCGGGCAGACAACCACCTTCAGCCCCAGGTTGATGGCGTTCTGCAGGAAAATCCGGGCGAAATTCTTAGCCACAATTACCAGCTCATGACCTTTAAGGGTCGAAGCTGCCTGCTCCCGGGAAGAACCGCAACCAAAGTTTTTGCCAGCGACTACCACACTACCGGCCGGAATTTCACCATTTTTTAACCTGGCGTTGAATTCAGGAAAATCAGCAAAAGCATACTGAGGTGTTTCCGTCGGTAAAACCGTGGCCATATATCTTCCAGGATAGATGATGTCAGTTGAGACATCATCGCCGAGTTTCAGAACCACTCTGGCCATGTCACTTACCTCCTTTCCTGGGGTCAGTGATGTATCCGGTCAGAGCAGAGGCTGCAGCCACGGCTGGCGAACACAGATAGACGTCAGCTTTGGGATTGCCCATCCGGCCCTTGAAGTTCCGATTGGTCGTAGATAGAGCCACCTCACCGTCTCCCAGAGCTCCCTGATGAACACCTAAGCAGCAGCCACAGCCCGGGTTCATCACCACCGCCCCGGCTTTAACCAGATCAGCAATGTAGCCAAGCTTCAGGGCCTGCTGGTAAATCCGGAAAGAGGCCGGAAAGACCAGCATCCTAACCCCGCGAGCAATCTTTTTGCCTTTGAGAATTCTGGCAGCCACAGCCAGGTCATCCAAACGGCCATTGGTGCAGGAACCGATGACAATCTGGTCAACCCTGACTTTACCAACCTGGCTGACCGGTTTGACATTATCCACGGTGTGCGGGCAAGCTACCATCGGCTCAAGTTCAGAAACATCGATCTCCATCACCTGGTCATACTCGGCATCAGGGTCAGGCCCGAAGACTTCGATCTTTCCCTTGACCTTAGCTTCTTCTTTCAAATAACGCAGAGTTTCTTTATCTGGTGGAACGATACCGGAAGTGGCCCCGGCCTCCACCGACATATTGCAGATGGTTAAACGTCCAGAAGTGGGCATTTTTTCAATAGCCGGACCATGATATTCCAGAACCTTGAAGTTAGCTCCTTCAGCTGTAATCTTACCTATCAGATAAAGGATAAAATCTTTGGGTAGGACATAACGGGGAAAGCGCCCCCGAGCTACAACCTTAATGGTTCTCGGCACTTCCACATTTACTGCCCGTCCCAAAGCCCAGACCGAAGCCATTTCGGTAGCCCCGATGCCAAAACTGAAGGCTCCAAGTGCTCCGTGAGAAGTAGTATGGCTGTCGGTTCCAACCACCACCGTTCCCGGCAAAACATAACCGTTTTCAGGCAGAATCTGATGACATATGCCGCCTTCATCACCGCGGATGTCGTGGAATTTTTTGATTTTCTGGGCAGCCACAAATTCCCTTATCTTCTTCTGATTCGTGGCTGTCTTGGAGCTTTCAGCCGGAACACGATGGTCCAGGATAATGGCAATTTTATCCGGATCCCAGACCTTGGGCTGAAGTCCAGTATCTTTATAAATCTCTAAAAACTGATTAATGACCAGAGCCGCATTTTCATGTGACATGGCCAGACTGACTTTTGGCTCGACCACTTCACCGGCTCTGACTGATTTCTGTCCGGTAGCTCGAGCCAAGATTTTTTCGACCATGGTCATACCCATCGGCTTTACCTCCTTTCCCAGCTCAGTGGCTGGAGAGAAGAACAGGCCTGTTCATTGTTGGCCCAATTTTAAAAACTTATTTATATTTAAATTGTAATTTATCCTTGGGCAAAAATTCATCCTCTAAAGCCCGATAATCCTTAAGCCCGACAAATGTGGTGAATTCTTCAAAAGGTGTAATCCAATGGGTTTCTCCAGCCAGAATGCCAGTGGGCGAATTCTTCAAAGCCGTGAAGAAATTCATCAGAGCTTTGTGCATAACCATGATGGAAGCCACCGGTATGGAAACGCGTCCAACGCCCATTCTGGCCAGCTCGGGAATTGGAATCAGCTCGGTCTTTACTCCGGTAATGGCATCCATCAGATTGACCGACAGTGGTCCTTTGATTTCCTTAACCGCTCTTTCGATGTCAGCTCTGGACTTTATTCCGTCGATAAATACCAGGTCCGCTCCGGCTTCTAAGTACATATTGCATCTGCGGATGGCTTCATCCAGACCAGCGATGGCAAAAACATCGGTCCGGGCATTAATGATAAAATCCGGGTCGAGTCTGTCTCTGACCTTAGCACAGGCTTTGATTTTTCCGACCATTTCTTCGGCCGGAATAACTTCTTTTCCGGCCATATGGCCGCAGCGCTTGGGGAAAACCTGGTCTTCGATGTTCATGCCGGCCGCACCCATAGTGATAACTCTTTCGGTCACCCAGGCGGCATTGATGGCATTGCCACCACCAGTGTCCAGATCAGCCATCACCGGAATGTTAACGGCCTGAACGATATTCCAGGTCAGGTCCAGGATGTCTTTCATCTGAACCAGACCGACATCAGGTTTGGCTAAGAGAGAACCGGCCAGACCGAAGCCCGAAACTTGAATGGCTTCAAAACCGCACTTTTCGATGATTTTAGCACTCAGGGCATCGTGGCATCCAGGAACAACCACAGCCCGGCGTTCCATAATGGCTTTTCTTAGAATCGTTGTTTTTTTCATTTATTACTCCCGATTGTTAGATTTTAAGAAATTATTATAATAAGAAATAACTTTTTTTGCCATTTGAAAGTGATTGAAAGTGAAAAGGAGAAATTAGGTCGATAATTATTGTTTCATTTGGTTATTTCGTGATATACAGAATTAAAATTCGCCAGGAGGCGGTTTTTGGCTAAAAATAGCAGACTGGCTGATTATCTTTTCGGCTGGTTCAAACAAACTCCACTCCCCGCTCGGCGAGCACTGCTGGCTTCCTGCTTGGGCTGGATGCTGGATTCTTTTGATGTTATGCTCTACGCTCTGGTTCTGGCTCACCTTATGAGAGACCTGTCCCTGTCCAAACCAACGGCCGGATTGCTCGGTTCTTTAACTCTCTTAGCTTCAGCTTTTGGTGGGATAATTTTTGGAGTGGTAGCTGACCGCTACGGCCGGACGGTAGCTCTTAGAGCCAGCATCCTGATTTATTCGGTCTTCACCGCCCTCTGCGGCCTTTCCCAGAATGTCTATCAATTAGGTGTCTTTAGGGTCTTTCTCGGTCTGGGAATGGGTGGCGAATGGGCTTCCGGCGCGGCCCTGGTCTCCGAGTACTTCTCTTCTGAACACCGGGGCAAAGCCTTAGGCTTTATGCAGAGCTTCTGGGCTGTAGGTTATGCCTTAGCCGCCTTAGTTACAGCCATTATCCTCCCCAAATTTGGCTGGCGGGCCGTATTTTTTATCGGTATCCTACCAGCTCTCATCGTTTTCTGGATCTGGAACAAAGTGGAAGAGCCAGAGCTCTGGAAAAAGCTGAAGGAAAAAACTTCGGCCGTTACTGCTGAAGTTACTTCAGGCGCAGAAGCCGAGGGAAAGGACAATGAGAAGTCTGAAGTAAACATAAAAGCAGAAAAAATGACAACAGCTGATTCAGAATCTAAGGCCGAATCTCAGAGCCAAACGCCCAAAGAAGGGAATAAAGAACATATGAATAATATTTCATATAATACCGGTCAGCCAGCGAAATTCTCGGGCCGGCTGCTCAAAGTTACCCTGGTTGTCACTCTGATGAACGCCCTAACCATGTTTGCCTGGTGGGGCTTCAATCTCTGGATACCCGGTTATCTCTCTTTAAGCCAGAGCCAGGGGGGAATGGGCTTAACCACGCGGCATATGTCCTCTCTGGTAATCTTCATGCAGCTCGGTATGTGGTTGGGTTATCTAACTTTTGGCTACATCAGCGATGCCGTCGGCCGGAAGGAAAGCTATGTTTTTTATCTGATTTCGGCCAGCTTTCTGGTCTTTCTCTATTCGATTGCCAGAACTCCCCTGTTTCTTTTCTTTTTAGGACCGGTGGTGGCTTTCTTTGGAACCGGATATTTCTCCGGGTTTGGAGCTTTAACCGCTGAGCTTTATCCCACCCGCATCAGAGCTACCCTCCAGGGAATTACTTACAACAGCGGCCGAATAGTCTCAGCTATCGCCCCTTTAGCCATAGGCTCTTTAGCTCAGGAAAAAGGATTTCAGACAGCTTTCTGGCTGGTTTCAGCCGCCTTTATTCTGGCTGCCCTGACCTGGACCTTCATCCCAGAAACAAAAGGAAAAGAGCTTGATTAATCTCAGGTTCAAGGATGAGGGCAGCAATACCTAAATAGCGTTTCTTGATCTATCTTTTGCCTAATCCTTTAAACTCACTCTTGTATTCCATATTCACCCAACAAAGTTTCAGGCACCAGACCATCCATGGTCCATTTTTGATTCTGGTAGTAAGCGTCTAATATGGCATTATACAGAATTGGGTCTACCGCTTTGCCGGCCTGAGGACCAGCAGTCAAAGGCTCTAAGAACTTCGGCGGGATAAAAGCATCGTAGTCGCGCTTTCTTCCCTGCTGGTTATTGACATAGCGCTCAAGAGCATAAATCCTGCGTCCACACTCCTTGAAGCTTTCCGCCGTATACTCAAATCCCGTCAGGGCCCGATACATCTCGAGAAAAGTCGGGGAAGTAAAATCTTCAGTGAAAAAGTCGCAGAGTCCCAGAGAATCGGTCAGAGCTTTGCCTACCTGACTCCCAGCCACATAAGCAGCCAGGTTTTCAGCTCCGGTCAACCCACTCTCTTCAGCTTGAATGGTCCAGGCATAGGTGTGGTCCCCGCGGCCGCGGTTGGAGGTGCCGTAAGCGGTAAACATACCAGGAAAAACCTTGGGCTCAATTCCAGCATAGCCCAGACCAGCGTAAGCTGTGGTCAGACAGCGAACAACCTCTTCGGGACCAGCTCCGCTTAGACTTGCCAGCAGCTCAGCTATAACCAGGTCAGTCGGTTTAGCCAGCAGACAACCGAGGTCGGTTGTACCATAGATTATCTGTTCTAAAGCGCGAATCATGCTCCCGGGATCACCGAAAACTGGAGCCGCTTTGGACTTCAGAAACCCTTTTTCCTGAAGCTCCATAACTCCAGCCATCACACTACCTAAGGTCATAGTATCAACACCGTATTCATTACAGAGATGATTCAGATAGAAAATGGCCTCACGATCAGTCAAACAGCAGTTAATCCAGAGGGCAATGGTTTCAAACTCTGGCCGCACGCTTTCATGAGCATACGGACATTCTTTGACGCTCGCTGTTCGGGTGCAGAGAATATGGCGGCAGCGGTTGCAAACTTTATGCTTCCCGGCAATTTCCAGAAAAGCCCCGGTAGAAACCTTTTTATATAGCTCCGGGTCAAAATAGCCTTCATCAAAATTATGCCAGGGGAGATAGCCACCTACCTTCCCTAAATAACCTCCGTTAAAAGCCCGGTCTAACCACCAGGTAGTCCCGGTTTCCGGCCTGAAGGATGCTGTCCAGTTTGGGTCATGAACATGACCTTTAACCGCTTCGTCAATTTGCTTGGCGGTTTCCAAAAATCTGGCGCGGTCATAGTAGGCCGGAAGCTTCCGGCCATAGGCGGTGATGGCTATCAAATTTTTTGAACCAAAAACCGCTCCAGCTCCGCCCCGACCAAAGTTCCGGTGGTAATCAGCAGTTAAGCAGGCAAAAGCTACCTGATTCCAGCCAGCCGGTCCGGTGCAGACAGTAGAAGAGCCTGGATGCTTTCTGGTCAAGAAATCAGTTATCTCAGATGTTCGTCGCAAGACTTTTTTCCCGTCCTTTTCTTCAAAAAGTTCTGGCTCAGCTTCCAGAATTTCTACCTTTCCTTCATTGACCAGTATTCTGACCGGTTTATCTGCCCGACCATCAATTACCAGCTGGTCTATTCCGGCTCGCTTCAACATATTGGCAAAAAGACCGCCGCAGCTGGAATGGGTAAGCAGACCAAAAACCGGTGGTCGATTCCCGAGCCAGGGCTGTCTTTGCGGCGAATAGGTCATAGGGCTGATAAAGGAGCACGAACCCCGGCCAGCTGTGGGAATGGTGGTATCATTTAAGGATGAATTGCCAATGATGATCCGGTTTGAAGGCGAGAACGGATCTTTTAGCCAGCCGATTTTCTTAAGGTGTTGATAAATAAGATGGGCCTGAACTCCGCGACCGCCAAGGTACAAACGATAGATTTCCGGGTCAGCTTCTTTTAGTTCGATCTTTCCAGAACTCAGGTCAACAAAAGCCCAGCAGCCGGTATAACCAAAAAAAGATTTTTTATTAGTCATGATAGCTCCTGAAAAGCTAACTGGCGTAAAGAAAATAAAAAAGACAGTTAGATTATAAAAAAACTGACTGAGTCCTTTCAATTATTTTATTGTTTTATTCCGAACGGCCCTTACTGGTGAAAATTATCGGCCGCGGCAGGTACATAATTTGAAGGTCTTTGATTTGCTGACCGGGCTTCAGCTCAATTTTTATCGGAAGTTCTGTGACCAGTTTTACTCCCTTAGGCAGAGTTTCTTCATCTACGGAAAGCTCATAAGGACCGGGCAGGATATTTTCAAAAATGAAATTGCCTTTTTCGTCAGTATAAGTATTTAGCTCTTCCCCTCTCATTTTTTCCAGGGCCGGCGCCAGACCTTCCTTAGAAACAGGCTTCAACAAAATCAGCACATCCTTCAGCGGTTGATCTTCTTCATCGAATAAACCATTTTTATTGGTATCCTGAAAGACTCTGCCAGCCATCGTTGCTCCTTCTACAAGAACAAAGTCCAGCTTTGAACTTTTCCTTCTTTCCACCACCACGGTCTGTTTTTCCGGGCTTAAAAGATAAAAATCAGCTGGAACATTCCTGACATCCAGGCTGACCGTGTGCAGGCCCTCTGGCACACGGGAGAAAACAAATTTTCCCCGCTTATCTGTACCGACCGCACTTCCATCTTCAAGCTGGACACTGACTTCGGGAAAAACTTTCTCTCCCGAGTCAAACACGCCGTTAAGATTCAGGTCAGAAAAAATCAGACCTTCAACTCTGCCGGCACCAGTTAAGACCTGTCCATAAGCTCTGCCCTGAAAAGTCGGTGCTTCTCCCCAGTTAAACCGGCGATCGATTTTAATAGTAATCCAGTAGTTAGCTGGCTGAGTTGAAGCTATGGGCCAGCTGGCCCGAAAATCCAGCCTGAGTTTCATTCTCCAGGGCAATTGCTTGCTCAATCCAAGAAACAGCTCCAATCTCTTCGCCCCATAGCTGGTGTAATACTCATAGCTATAATTGGAATAAGACAGCTCCCCATAAAAATCTGTGCCAAAAAAGGCCGGAGAATAATTAGCAACCCGGTACCGGTTCTGAGTAGAAGTCCGATTTTGAAGATAATCATAATAACGGGTATTTTCAGCCTCTACCATAATGTAGGCATTTCTCAAATAACTGTATCTGAGACCTAGAAAGACTGAAGGATAAGTAAAATCACGCTGGTCATTGACCCGGTCGTCAAAATGCTGGAACCTAACCCGAAGATAAGGATAGAATTTTCCCAGATATTTGGAAAGCTGCAGATAAAAACCCGGGCTGAGGTAATGACGGTAATTTTCGTCCTGTTTTCGCGATTCAGCTGCAGTAAAATCCAGGCGAAGGGTCAGATCCGGCCAAGGAGGGGAAATTAAAGAAAAACCTGAATAGACTCTCCAGAAATCTGTAGTATTAAGCTCCGATAATCGGTCAACATTATCGTGATAATAATCAACCGACCCAAAAAGATACAGGCTTCTTTTGGGTTGATATCGCCAGGAAGCAAATAGGCCTTCTTGGTCTCGATCATAATCAAATTCGCTATTTAAACTCTTAAAATCGGCATCAACCCGCCGATAATTAAGCTCTAAAGCCCAGTGGTTATGATTGATCAAAGGACCAAATCTGATCGATGTCCCAGGAATTTTTATTGATTCACCTTCGCCGACCGAAAAACTGGCCTGAGTTTCTGTAACCAGCTTGAAACTTTCGTTAATTCTCAATTCTGATTCTAAGAGCAGAATATCATTGGCTCTGGTCAGCAGTTCTCCTGACCAACTCCTTTCATTTTCGGTATGGAGTAAGCCAAAGCCAAAGTAATATCTTTCGTTGGGTTCGAAATGTCCGAGAAATCCGGTAGCCGTCTGTTCGGTCAGACTGTAAACAGTTCCCAGCAGTCCACTGAGCTTGGCCACCCGGCCGGTAAAAAAATCAAGGCCAAAGCTTTTGTATTCGAAACCAACTTTCATGCCCCGCAAATAATTATAAGCCGGAAAATAATTGGTGAAGCGATAGCCAAGGTTGGTAAACTGAAAGTTATCGTCGCCCAACCTCAAATTAAAGCTGAGCTGCCCAGTTTTAAAACCCTGCCAGCTAAAATACCAGTGGGCGGCCTCAAAACCAGATCCGGATAAACGGCCATCAAACCAGCCGGCAAAACTTCCGTAATTGACCGTATTTTGAAAAAGATCTAAATGAAAAATGTTTTCATATTCGTTTAAGTAATACGGGCCGGTCTGCGAATAAACCCGGCTGCGGTTCCAGAAAGAAAAATTAAGAAAACCCTGGTCAGCCAGAAGTTTGGCTGGAGTGGATAAAAATAAAAACAGGAAAATAAAAGCCAGATAAAAGATTGGGCTATGAAGATGGAAGGCACTAAGTAGTTTTTCTACTTTACTGTCTGTTTTAACCTTCCCTCTTTTATCCCTTCTTTTTTCCATTTCATCAAGCAGCCCGTCTAAATCTGAGAGACAGTAAAGGTGATGATTTGAGTATAGGTACCGGCAAGATAATCCCAGGAATTTTTGAAATAAAATGTCAATACACCATTATTTAATCTTCCTTTGCCTGAACCCATTAAAATATTTTGGCCGGCAATAAAAACTCCATCCTGCAAGGGGGGGTTCGGTGCAGCTATCCAGGAAACATTGGAAATGGGAATAATTCCTCCCTCGGCGCTTATCAGGTTACCTTGAGCCATGACATAAAGATTCCACCTTCTACTCTTGGGTAGATTTATCCAAAGATTGACCTGGCTATTAGCCTGAATCACGGGCTGAACATCCGGATCAGCTGCCGGGAAGCTGATGGCAGCGGGAGAAATATCAAGACTGATCCACTGGGCTTCGGGTTCTCCTTTAATTATCGGGGCTAAAACCAAAGCAGCTATAACAGCAAGTGCAAGCCTGATGGCTTTCAGGAACATTCTTTTTTCCTGGCTTCTTTCTCCCATTTTCACCTCTTCTCAAACTCCTTCCACCAGAATGGTTACTGTAGTCTGGTAAGTGCCCGGAGCAAAATTCTTCGGATCATCAGCAAAATTAAAATACAAGCTGCCTTTAAACACTCCGGAGCCGGAAAGGCGAGCCACCAGAACTGGAGATGTTTTATTCAGCTGACCAGAATAAAAACCAGCACCCTGTGCCTTCCAGCTGATGGTTTCTATCGGAATGGTGTAGCCGGTACTGCTGTCTTGAAAATCGGACGAAGCCATTAACCAGACGTTGACTGTGGAGTTGTAGTTGGAAGTCAGCTTGATCACCAGCTCAAAAGCGCCTTCATTAGCTGGAATTTGCTGAGGCTGGTCGGACCAGGAGGTCCGACTGAAAGACAGCCAACTGGAGTTAATCTCAATCTTGCAGCGCCTTTCGACTGTGGCCGTTAAAGATAGAGTACCCGTATCTACGGCCTGAGAAAGAACTGGTGAAGTCAGGAACAAAAAGAAAAGGCAGAAAAATAAAAGCTTTCTGGTCTGAGTGAAAGGGGATGATTTTTTCGATTCTTTTCTAATTTTTATCTTCATCTTCTATTTCATCTTTTATACCTGAGTACTGACCATTTTTATTTAACGATTATTTCTTTTTCCAGACCGAGGAGCTCATCGCGGCCGATGTCCAACTTAACTTCGGCTCTGTAAGTTCCAGGCGGGAGCTTTTCTTTAAGCTGAACTGCAGCAAAACGCTCAGTCCCGGGGAGCACTGGTTCATCGGGAATTTCGAGTGTCAAAATTTTCTTGCCTTCAGAGGTCCTGATAATAATCTCGCCTATTAACCTGAAATGAGTTTTGCCTGAATTACTGAGTCGAAGTTTAATCAGCTGAGAATCACCCTGCTGTTCAAAGACCAGGTCTTCCAGGCTTCCCTCTGGCTGCACTTTACCCACTACCATGTAGACAGCAGCCGCAATTTTACCTGTAAAAGCCACCTGACCCAGCCTCCCACCTGTTGGAGCCTCCGGCACATTCTCAAAAGAAACAGCGGCATGATAGCCACCAGCTTCTGTCTCTGCCGGGACAGAAACCGTAAACCGGACAGTCTTCATCTCTCCCGGCTGAAGCCTGAAGTCAAAGGGATTAACTTTGATCCACTCGCGGCAGGAGAAAGTTGTCGGTTGATTGCCAACAAAAACCGGAGTGCCATCTTCTTTCAAAAACCAGTTTTCGGCATAGACTTTTACCCGCATCGGCTTGGCTGAATTATTCCGGACATAAAAGACATCTGTGATCTGACTGCCGGGTTTAGCCTTGAGCTCAACTCTTATCGGAGTAACTCCGAAGAAAATCTGAGCTTCAAGACTCGAGGAAATAAGCAAAGAAAAAATTATGCTCAGCCATATTAAGTAAAGTGCTTTCTGCTCAGTGGTTTTCATTTTCTTTCTGCCATCGAGCCCATCAGGTTTAATGAAAATTTTATAAAAATCTAACGGCCGCTTCAAACAAAAAAGGGAGAGGAATCCTTTCCTCTCCCTTTTAATTCAATTAAGTTGCCGGTCACACTTTGGACAGAGTGTAAGTGGCAGTCAGAGTATAGGTTCCGGGTGCCTGGGTAGTGTAATCACGCAAGAAGCTGAAATTCAGCGTGCCTTCATGCCAGTGGAAAACAGAGCCTGACCAAGAGCCAACAGGAATCGCAGTTCCGGCAGACAACGAACCAGCTTGATAGCCTGTTCCAGAAGCCGTCCAGGAAATGGTATTGGCAGGAATAGTATAACTTCCGCTTGTCAGATCGCCTTGAGCCGTTACGGTGAGTTGAAGTGATGAAGAAGGAATAATGATGGCAAAAGCTCTGACATTAATAGCCCCTTCGTTAGCCGGAATAGAAACAGTCCCGGGATTTTCTACAATGCTCGGAGCAACGTCAGTAAAAGTGATAGTATTCTGACTGATGTAAAGGTCATACCATTCCACCAAGCTAACTTGAAAAGTCACTTCTTTGCTGACTTGAGCCAACACGGGGGTGATGGCTACAGTCAGTAAAAAAACTGCAGCTACCCCTAAGTTTTTGATTGTTTTCGTTTTCACCTTAACATACCTCCATAAAAATTTTTAAATAAGTATAATTCAGGAGGTATGCCTCGTCAAGAAAAATTTAAAAGAAACCTCCCCTTTTAAGCTGGCAGATAAAGCTATAATTTTTTGGCTCTTCAGCCAATAATCATTAAATATTAACAAATACTGCGCTCTTTATTTTTCCGTTAACCTCCTTTTTATTAATTTTCAGGTCAGATTGACGATAGAACAAAGCTTGCCTTCCAGTTCGAACCAGTATTTTTATCCTTATTGTAAAAAACTATACTGCCGTTTTTCAGCCCGGAGCCCTGCCAGGTGGCAAATATTGTTTCCTGATTGAGCCTCACCTGTCCCCGACCACTTAAATCTCCCTGTCCTATCCATTCTATTATTTGAGGTTGGTCTGACCCCGTAGGATTTTGAGTAAAGATTGTTCCTCTCAAAGTCACAGTTCTGCCGGGTGCTACCGACAGCAGTGCTCTGATTTCAACTGGCTCGCCGGAAACGATATCTGTGGTCAAAAAAGCGCTGTTATTACCGCGGCCTTCCATTTTCGAAGCTCCAGAATTTATTTCCAGCACCAGCCATTCTTTTAATTCTACCGAAAAACTGGCTGTGGCTGTGGAGTCAGCCATCAGCCCGGAAAAAACGGATAAAATCAAAAAGAATCCTCCTCCCGCTCCTAAAATTGCTCTTTTTAAGTTCAATATTATTTTCCTTTTTATTCCTTTCACGCTTCTGATTCTCATCTCTTATCACCCCCCCGGCCCCTTTAAAAGCAAAAGATGTGCCAGTCTGCAGTTCTTGTAAATTATTTATTATGAATAAGTTAGAAAGATTAAAGAATAGATCAGATGTTCGCTTTCGTTACATTAGTCGAATATAAATTGCAGCTAATTTCTTGATATTAAATAAATTACCTCGGTATCTGAATTAACTGTCCGTTATCGTTACACTTTTTACCTGATTTATCGCCGGGCTTATTTCAGCTGGTGTACAAAATAGTTCGCGATTTGTTTTAAAGAGTTAAGCGGCCTCATCCTCGGCCATCATAACGGCATTGAGAATTACACTATCGGATAGCGACGCGGCCTGGGCATCACTACCAGCGGCCGGCCCTACGTAATCCAAATCGATGCCGCTAACAACACCGTCTATGTGGGTGGGAAAAGGATTTGCTCACCAGCAGATTCTATGTCGACCGGATGAACTGGATCGCCCGGCTGCTGGCGGTCAGAGAGGAAGTTGAAGCTGCAGTTAAGGTCCGTTATAAATCACCGGAATTTTTCTGCCGTTTCCGGGCCCAGTCAACAGGCCGGGAAGTAGAGCCCACCTCAGGCTCGGTTGCTTGAGCGGCTGAAATGCTTTCTGTTCCTGATATTGTGTAGGTCACACTGATGACGCCATATAAGGCGATAATGCCGGGTCAGGTGGCCGTGGTCTATGACGGCGAGCTGCTCCTCGGCACCGGTTTCATCCGGGGGAAGTGATACCCTGTCCCTTTTCCACAGGGGACACCATATCACGTCCCCAAAGAGGGCTCTATCTTATCTTCTTGAATGTGACAGTGAAGGTTAGGTTGACCGGGTATTTTTTGCCCTCAAATTCCGGCAGCTTGTAAACCCAGGATCTTACCGCTTCAATCGCGGCTTCAGCCAGGATTGGATCTGGGGCTTCGAGCAACCTGATATCAGATATATATCCATCAAGATTGGTTCTGGCTTCGAGTTTGACCGTTCCGGTCAGATTTCTTCTTCTTGCTTCTTCCGGATAAATCGGGTCGACTTTTCTGATGAGCCGCACTCTGAAAGGCGAAAGATTAGCATCCTGGCAGATGAGGTCCGGCTGGAAGCAGCAGAAATAAGCGGTATCGCCTGAGGCCAGCAAGCCTATTACCTGAAATCCCTTTTCAGGGAAATCGATTATTCTGGAAAATTCTATGATGACCGGACGTTGCTGGTCTATCCTTGGCTCCTTGCCGGATGGGTAAGCGCTCGGGTGTATGTTCAGCTGAAGTTTCAGGGCCGGCGGCTGCTCAGGATTGGGATTGAATAAGGTGATCCAGTGCTTCCGGCCTTCGGGCGTAAAGAAACTTGTCTGTGGAAAGCCGTAGGCTTCATCGTCATCGTAAAAATTGCCTTTTGGAATTATGGATTCCTGGCTGGGGGAGGTGGCTTTTTCAGGGGATTGTGCGTCCTCTTTTTCCCAGGTTAGAAGAAAGGTCCCGCGTTTTAACTGTCTGAGAAAGTCCACCGAAAATTTCTTCTGGATTTCTGCCTTCAGCTCCTCCAGGGTGGTAACAGGAAATTGGCCGGCGAAAAAGAACTTTAAGTCAGCTTCAGCCTTCGAGGGGACAGCGCTTTCTTTGAGTGCTGCGGCGATTTCCGGTTTCAAGAGAGCCTCCAGAAGCTGAAATCTGACGCGGGTGATCTTCCCGGGGCATGGGCTGTCGTCGATGAGAACTGGTTTTTCTGCTGTCGAAGCGGGTTCGTTCAGAGAAACCAGATCGAGGTTTACTGAACAGGCTAAGTTAAATATCAGTAGAATTGCCAGTAACAGCAAAACAGGAGCCTTGATTAAAGAAAGATGGGAAAGCTTATAGATTTCAAATGCAGACGAAATCCAAAACTTCTCCTTTCTCATTTTTTATTGACCCTCCCTGCTATCCAATTTGTTCCCATGTAAAAAAGCTTAAGAAGCACGGGCTCAACCTGTCAACAAAGGAGGTTCTTTCAGGTTAGCTTAAACATGCTATGTCAAGGGTTATGTCATAATCATTAAGCATTTTCTTATGAAGCTAATCGGGCAACTGGTTGTTGGGTCATGGCTACAAAATGCTTTTCATGAACATAGCTCTTTTCGTTTTTCCATAGTTTAAATAATATCTTAACCCAGATATATTAGCGACGCAGCGGAGGGGGTGGTAGTGTTTTTTGCCTTCTTTCCTTTTGCGGTCATAATAAAGACGGGCCCAGGGCTGATATAACAGCGTGGAGCGAGCCAGTTCTGTGAATAGATCTCTGGCCCATTTAATACAGCCTTTTCGGAAAGGGGCATACCGATATTTTCCACTCTGGAAAGTGGCGGGACTCAATCCAGCTGCTGCCTGGCCTTCCCGAAAGTCCTTCCATATGAGTTTCAAACGCTCAACTTCTTCAGGTAAAGGTTTAATTTGAGGCAGAGAACTTTTATCGCTCCTCAGGACCTGAGCCAGCACGTAAGCATCGAATCGGTCATCCTTGACTCTGCTGGTTTTATACCTGCCCCTGAAGGATGATAGACGATTGGGATTTAGCCAATAGAGACGGTAGCCTTGGTCGAGAAGAAAATCAATCAGAGGAGAACGACTGGTTTCAATGGCAAACTCAACCTTGCAATAGCAGCGCACCCGCTCTAAGAACTCATAAAAAGCCTCCTTTGTTTTCTTAATAGAAAACTCCTCGAGCACTTGCCCTTATATCAAACGAAATGCTCAGGAGGCCATCGATATATATTGCCAAACATTAGAGGAGTCCATGTTTCCTTAGCTTCCGGTATAAGGCGGGCCTGGTAATTCCCAGCATTTTGGCTGCTTTCTGCTTATTGAAATCAGCAGCCCTGAGAACTTCCACCAGGTGCTTTTTCTCGATTTCGGCCAAAGTCAGATGAGTATAGGGATAGGGTCTGTCTTCAACCATTTCTCCTTGAGAAGCTTTGATCAGGGCATCAGGTAGATGCTGGACATCAATAAAATTGTCTGTGGCCAACATCACTCCCCTTTCGATGACTTTTTCCAGCTCCCGGACGTTTCCTGGCCAGTCGTAATCGGCGAAAATTTTCTTGACCCGGTTGGATACTCCCCTGACTTCTTTGCCAAACTTCTGGTTGTAGCGCTCAATAAAATGGAGGCAGAGAAGGGGAATATCCTCTTTCCTCTTTCTAAGCGGCGGCAGGTTAATCTCGGCCACATTAATTCGATGGAAAAGGTCTTCTCTGAACCGGCCCTTTTTCACTTCTTCTCTGAGGTCGCGGTTAGTGGCACAAATTACCCTGACATCCACTCTGACCGTACGGTTGCTGCCCAGCGGCCTGAAGGTTCCTTCAGAAAGAAACCGCAGCAACTTTGCCTGACCGCTCGGAGGCATTTCGCTGATTTCATCGAAGAAGATTGTCCCCTGATCTGCTTCTTTTAAAAGACCTGGTTTCGAGCGGTCGGCACCGGTGAAGGCTCCCCGTTCATAGCCAAAGACTTCTGATTCAAAGAGTGATTCAGGCAAAGCCGTGCAATCAACCACGATAAAAGGTCTGAGCTTTCTCGGACTGAGGTGGTGAAGAGCCCTGGCGGTCAACTCTTTTCCGGTGCCTGTTTCTCCGGTGATTAGCACAGTAATCTGATGCTTGGCCAGACGCTCGATTAGAGAAAAAATTTCCAGCATCCGGGCATTTTTGCTGACCATGCCCTCAAAAACATACTTACTGGCCAGCTCCTTTTCCAGCTCAAAAGTCTCTCGCCTGATAGAAATTTTTTCCTCAAGCTTTTTCAAGCTTTCGGTTAGAGATTCAGGTTGAAGCGGGAGGCTGAGATAATCCAGAGCACCAGCTCTGATAATCTCGGCTACTCCGGCCGGATTTTCCGACTTTCCGAGTACTAAAACTTCAAGCAGCGGGTCGTATTCCTTGATTCTTTTCAACAGTTCGAAGGTGCGGTTAAGGCTACCTTCTCTTTTTAGAACCACAGCCCTGGGCTTTTCCTGTTGAATCTTAGAAATAAAATCTTCTTCCGGCCTTACCCAAAGAAGCTCGTAGCTGGCTAAAGCCAATGCCTGCTGAACTTCTTTCAGAGTTCCTTCTTCTGATGAGATGATAAGTATCTTAAGCATTGGTCGTGTTGATTAAGCAGATTTACTGAGCATTATAACTAATTGTAAGGTTTCAGAAAAGTATTATTAATTTTCTTAATTTTTATAATTCAGGCCGGTGCCAGCAGTAATAAAACATAACTTTCAGAGCTTCTCTGATCTCCCGGCTGGAAATTTTTGACTTACCCTGCTTACGGTTAACGAAAGTTATAGGAACTTCCACCACTTTAGCCCCGGCTTTTTGAAAATAATACAGAACTTCAAGATGAGCCGAATAGCCACGGGCGATCAATCTATCAAAGGGCAACTGCCTCAAATATTCAGCCCGGTAAGCTCGAAAGGCTCCGGTGCAGTCTTTTGGTTTAAGGGCCATAAGAAATCTGGCTAAGAAATTGGCTACCCAACTGTTGACCTTTCTGGTGAGAGGCCAGCCTTCGGTTTTACCGCCAGGCACATAGCGAGAACCGATGACCATTTCCGCTTCAGATAACTTTTCCAGCATCACCGGGATAGCCTCAGGCGGATGGGAAAAATCGGCGTCCATAGTTAGGAGCTCCTCATAGCCGTGGTCTAACCCCCATTTAAAACCATCACGATGGGCTGTTCCCAGTCCGAGTTTTCCCGGTCGATGAAGGACAAAGACCCGGCCAGGATTTCTTTGACTCAGGAGTTCAGCTTTATCACCAGTTCCGTCCGGGGAATTATCATCAACTACCAGAACATGGATGGACGGGTCTAAGCTCAACAATTTCTCCACTAAGGGTCCGATGTTCTCAGCCTCGTTATAAGTAGGAACTATGATTAAAACTTTATTTTTCATACAGGAATTCTATCAGAATCAAGCCCTGTCGGCAAAAAACTCTTTTCTTTCAGCCGGGCTTAGGCTATACTTGTTTATCAATCAGAACCCATCTGATTAGGCGGAGGAAATTATGTCTCAAAATCGTTCGGAACTGATTCTTAACCTTTTTAAGGAAAGCAACGCCCTGCTCAAAGGACATTTCAAGCTGACTTCAGGAAAACATTCAGAATGGTATTTTGAAAAAATCAAGCTGATTGAACGTCCCCTTGTCCTGGAAAAAATCATTGATCTGCTGGTTGAAGAAATCAATAAAGAGGCGCCTGAGTTTGACTATGTGGTCTCACCAGCTTACGGCGGTATTGCCATCGGTTTTTTAACCGCCCTGAAGCTGAATAAGCTTTTTGCCTTTACCCAGAGAGTAGAAGAAAAAATGACTGTTCGTTCCGGCTTTTCTGGTCTGGACAAATCCAGAGCCATCATCGTCGAAGATATCCTGACCACCGGCGGTTCGATCCAGGAAGTCTTAGACTGTCTCCAGCAGAAAGAAGTTGAAGTCACTGGAATTTACTGTCTGGTCGACCGCAGCGGTGGTGAAGTTTTGATTCAGGGAAAACCAGTTAGAAGTCTGCTGTCGCTCAAAGTTGAAGCCTATGAACCTGACTCCTGCCCGCTCTGCCAGCAGGGCTTACCCTTAGTCAAACCCGGAGCTTCAGACAAAAAATGAAGGTCATTCTGGCTTCTGAATCTCCGAGAAGAATCCATTTACTTAAAAAAATCTTCAAATCCTTTTCTGTCATTCCCAGCGGTCTGGATGAAAGTCAATTTCTTGAAGAAAATCCGGTCCAGTATGCTCTGAAGGCAGCTGAAGCTAAAGCCCGGGCCGTTTCTGAAGATTATCCAGACGCCCTGGTGATTGCCGCTGACACTGTGGTCACCATCGACGGTCTGATTCTGGGAAAGCCAAAAGACCGGAATGAAGCCAGAAATATGCTCCAGACTTTATCCGGACGGACTCATCAGGTCATAACCGCCATCGTTCTTTATCAGAAAGACCAGGACAGATTGCTGAGTGATTTTGAAACCAGTCAGGTCACTTTTAAACCGTTAACAGCTGAAGATATTGAAACATATCTCGACCGCAACACCTACGGTGATAAGGCTGGGGCTTACGCCATCCAGGAAGTCAGGGATAAATTCCTGGAAAGGCTGGAAGGCGATTATCACAACGTGGTTGGTTTGCCGCTCCGAAAGCTGCGTCGCCTTATTCATAAATTTCTGGAGCAAAAACTCGAGGTTGAAATTTCCTCATTTATTCTGCCCGATGGCCTGGGTGCGGCTGAGGCCGAAGGCCGGACCTATCTTGTAGCCGGGACTTATCCTAAGGACCAGGTGGAAATTGCCTTTGAACTATCCGACCGGAAAACCATTCCCGCTCGCCTTATTTCCATCATCAATCCTTCACCGTCAAGACAACCTGCTTCCTGCCCTCACTTCGGTTTGTGTGGTGGATGCAGTTTTCAGGATCTGGCCTACCGCGAGCAACTAAATCAAAAAAAGAATTATCTGCTCCAGGTCCTGAAAGAATATTTCCCTTCCAGTTACCGCTATCTGGAAGTCGAAGAAGTTTTACCTTCACCGGATGAGTATTTTTATCGCAACAAAATGGAATTCTCTTTTGGCCAGACCAACAGAGAGGTTTTTCTGGGGCTTAAAGAGAAAACCCGCAAAAAAGAACATAAGAGAGATAAAAAAGTCGTCCAGCTGGAAAAATGCCACATTTCAACTCCGCTCGCTGAAAAGTTATTCCCTGTATTTACGGAACTGGTCAAAAAATCCAGCCTTCCGGTTTTTAACCTCCAGAGCAAGCAGGGTTTTTTCCGGCATTTAGTCATCCGTGAAGGCAAACAGACAGGCGATCTGATGCTCATCTTGGTTACCACCAGCCAGGCTGAGCTGCAGCTGGACAGCTTTACTCAGGATCTACTCAAGGTTGTGCCGAACCTGAAAAGTTTCTGGTGGGTGGAGAACAACCGCATCGCTGATGTGGTTTCTTTTGAAAAAACACATCTGATTTATGGCCAGCCTGCCATCGAAGAAAATCTTCTTGGCTTTCGGTTCAAAATATATCCAGCTTCATTTTTCCAGACCAATCCCCGAGCTGCTCAGGTAGTTTATTCCAGAATTGTGGAAGAGGCCCGAAGGCTCAGAACTCAATCAGCCCTCGGTCTTTACTGTGGTTCAGGGGCCATTGAAATCTGTCTGTCTAAGGTAGCTGGAGAAGTAGTGGGGGTGGACTGGGACGCAGCCAACATCAAGACCGCCAAGGAAAACGCTGAAATTAATAATCTTCAAAACATCAGATTCTGGGAAAGCTCGGTAGAAGCCGTCCTCCCTGAAATCTACCGCGGAGCTTTTGACCTTCTGGTCATCGACCCGCCCCGAGCTGGAATTAGCCCCCGGGGATTAAAACAAATCGTCTCCCTAAAAATTCCCAACATCATCTATGTTTCCTGTAACCCCGTGACCTTAGCCCGTGACCTGAAAGTCCTGACCGATAGCGGCTATCAAATCAACCGCCTAATTCCAGTGGACTTCTTCCCCCACACCCCCCATTTAGAGGTAATGGCTTTTCTCAGCCGTTAAGAACGACTCACCTGAAATATTTTCTCATTCATCATTAAGGGCAAAACGAAAAATCGCCTCCCTACTCCCTCATTTTATGGTTACCCTCGGAGGAAAAGTTGCAAGCCACAGTCAGCAGATTGGACTAAACTTCTGGCACCAGAACTCGATTATCTGTTCGTAGAAAAAACAGCAGTTTCTTCTTTCAACCAGAAAGCCTCAAAAAATACCAAACCTTCTGGGCAAGCAATTATTTAATCTGGGTGGTCAGGAAAATAGGCAGGGTCATCTGCTTGACCTGGTCCATCAACTCTTCAATCTCATCGATGTGCTTATCTTCATCCTGGAGGATTTTTTCCAGAAGTTCTCTGGTGGCGAAATCGCCGACTTCGCCTGCTAATTTGATGGCCGCATTGTAAGCTCTAATGGCCTCAAATTCAGCTTTATGATCAAATTCCAGCATCTTGGGCACTTCATCGCCAATAAAGATTTTCTTGAGCTCGGAAACTATCGGGATACCTTCCAAAAATAGTATCCGGCTGATCAGACTCTCAGCATGTTTCATTTCCTGGATAGCTCTTTTCTCTATGGTCTCATGAAGCTTGCCATATCCCCAGCTTTTACACATCTCAGAATGAACCATGTATTGATTGATAGCTGTCAGTTCATCGGCCAGCAAAGAATTCAGGGTTTCAATCAGTTTTGGATCGCCTTTCATTATAGCCTCCTTCAATAAGTTGATTTGTTTTTATTTTACTCTATAATCAATACCCTGTAAATTAATAGCTTTTGGCCGTTTTTTCCTTTAAAATTATGGCTGTCCGATGATTAAAGCTATACCTGAAGATTTTATCGTCGAAGAAATCGCTACCCTCCCTTTAGTGGAAAAAGGCGAATTCAGAGTCTATCAACTTACCAAAAAAAACTGGACCACCCCCGACCTGGTTCGTTTTCTGGCCAAATTGCTGTCTATCTCCCCTAAAGCCATCGCCTACGGCGGGAAAAAAGACAAGCACGGAATTACCACCCAGCACATTACCATCCGCAGCCAGCGGGATTTCAGCCTGGAAGAAAAGAATTTTTCCCTTAAAGCCATTGGCTTCATGAGAAAACCGATGAGCCCAGCTCTCATCAAGGGCAATCGTTTCCGCATCACCATCCGCAATCTCGTGACTGTTGAACCGCTTCTTCGGAATCTGGAAGAAGTCAAAATTTATGGTTTCCCCAATTTTTTTGACGACCAGCGCTTCCGCGGAACTGATCAGAGTTTAGGCTTCTTCGCTGACCGGGTGCTACGTGGTCATTACAACGGGGCTCTTCAGATTTTCCTTCAGTCGCAGAACATCTGCTCCTCCGATAAAAAGAACAGAGAACGAGTGGCTGAAATTATCGCCAACTGGCGAAACTGGGAAAAATGCTTGGAGCTGGCTCAGGGTTTAACTGAAAAAAGAATCTTTCGGACGTTGCTTCTCCGGCCAGATGACTTTCTGGCGGCTCTGGAAAAAATCCCGCGAGAAGAAATCGCTATGGCCTATGCTGCTTTTGGCTCGCATCTCTGGAATGAACTTCTGCGGCGGTTGCTCAAAGAAAAAATAAAAGACCTTAAAGAAGTCCAGGCCGAATCTGGCATCTATCTCTTCTGGAAAACTCTGGACGAAGAAACCCTGAATTATCTTAAAGAATTGAAGCTGCCAACACCGGCGGCTAAAATGCAATTCCCAGATGATTTAAGCCGAAACCTCTACCTCAAAATCCTCGAAGAAAACAACCTGAAATTCAGCTCCTTCCGGACAAAAGCTCTGAGCCGGGTTTTCTTCCGTTCTTTTCAAAGAAAAGTCCTGCTCTATCCCGAAAATCTGGAAATTATCGAAATCAAAGAAGATGAGCTCCACCCCAAAAGAAAAGCCTTGGTGCTGTCATTTGCTCTGCCGCGAGGAGCCTTTGCCACCATGCTGGTCAAAAGGATTCTTCTGGATGAAGAAATCAAAAAATAGAATAATTTCAGACACCCAATGCCAAACCGAAAGTCAGAAGGCAAAGAAAGGTCGAAACTTAAAAAAGAAGATTATGCAGGCAAACTCAGCCTGCCCCGGGCTCTTTCTCGTCTGGGTTATTGCTCGAGAAAACAGGCCTTCGAACTCATCAGAGAAGGCAAAGTTTCAGTCAACGGAAAGACCATAACCAACCCGACTTTAAGAGTCAATCCTGAGAGAGATGTGATTGAGGTTTCGGGAGAAAGGCTGATTGAAAGAGAAAAAGTTTACCTGATGCTGAATAAACCAAGGGGACTGGTAACGACTGCTTCAGATGAGAAAGGTCGGACAACTGTCTTTGCCTGTCTGGAAAAAGCTCCACTGCCCCGGGTCTTTCCGGTGGGCCGCTTAGATAAAGCTTCAGAAGGCCTGCTGCTTTTCACCAACGACAGCCTCTGGGCTGACCTTCTAACCAGGCCCGACGCTCATCTTCCTAAGACTTATCATGTTCAGATAAAACCGCCCATCTCCGAAGGCCACCTCCAACAAATGCTGAAAGGAGTCAGAGTTGAAGATGGAGAAATCCTTAAGGTCAATCAGGCCAAAATATTGCGCTCGGGTGGCAAAACCTGCTGGTTAGAAATTGTCTTGACTGAGGGAAAATACCGACAGATCAGAAGAATTTTGGAAGCTCTGGGCTATGAAATTCTGCGTCTTATCCGGATTGCCATCGGCGACCTTAGGTTGGGAGAGTTACCCAAAGGCAGTTTCAGGGAGCTAACGATAGATGAAGTCAGGCGGCTGGAAACTCAGGCCAGAAATAAGTTATCGAAAGAATTTGCTTCGGAAAAACAAATCAGATAAAACTTAATCAAAGGACAAACAGGAAAAATGAAATCAGCAGCGATTATCCTGGCAGGCGGCCAGGGGACAAGACTTGGCTTTTCTCATCCCAAGCAATTTGCCTTACTGGGTGGCCGGCCGCTGATAGATTATTCGGTCGAAAAATTTGTAGCTCTCAGGGTGAATATCATCGTAGCCGTCCTGGTTGATGACTATCAAAAATACTACCAGCTTCATCCGGCCATCTCGACTGTGGCTCCGGCCGGAAAAACCCGACAGGAATCAGTCTACAATGGATTAAAAGCCTGCCCCAATGATACTGAAATCGTCTTTATTCATGATTCCGCTCGGCCCTTTTTTCCTCTGAAAAATGTAGAAGAAGGACTCAAACTCATCGAAAAAAATGAGTTCGACGGCTTAGCTCCGGTCATTCCTTCAACTGACACCCTGGTCGAAGCCTGGGGCCGACAAGTAATTTCATTCCCTGACCGCCAGAAAATCTTTCGCACCCAAACCCCCCAGATTTTTATCTTTCAGAAAATTTTTCAGGCTTATGAAAATTTAAAAGAAAATCTGAAAGATTGTCCTTTTACTGACGACCTTTCCTTAGCCCAAGCGGCTGGCCTGCGCTGCGGATTGATTGAAGGCAGTCAGATGAATTTTAAGATTACCACCGAAGTCGACTGGCACTTAGCTGAAGAGCTTCTAAGCTCCGGTGGCCTGGAGTTTATTTAAAGCTCTTTTCTTTAGTTGCCGCCGGGAATAACTGGCAAAATAAGCAGCTTCCAGAAAAGCAGCCGCAGCCACCAATGTCATAGTCAGGCGAGCATTTTCACCATCATAGCCATCGATGATTGAAGCCAGCTCGAACAGGAAAGCTCCCTTTTAATCCTTAAGATGGCGACCATTATTTTTCAGAAATTCTTCCACTTTGTTATAGGCTTTCAGATCATCGATATCAATCCAGAATTTGTCTTCAATGTCCATAACTCTGGCCTTACCCTTTATGGCCATAATCCTGACCCCGCCAGAAAGGGTAAAATTCTTGCTCAGCCGTTGACTTTCTTCGAGCGCGGTGAAAAGAGCCGGGGTACAATAGAAAATTCCCGTATCAAAAGCGTTATATTGAATAATGCCCTTGCCGATGCTGATGATGTGGCCGTCTTCCACCTGAACCCTGGTGACATCATCCAGGTCAACGTAGGGATGGTTATCGATGCGATAATCAACCGCCAGAATCAGCTCATCATCCTCTATCTGCTCGTTCTTGATTTTAATCAGAATCTCCGGGTCAAAAATATGGTCAGACATCAGCAGAATAAATCTGTCGTCTACCAGTTCCTTAGCCTTATAGACAGAAAGTCCATTCTCCTTTTCCCATTCCTCATTCCGAACAAAGTGGAGAACTGCTCCCTCAAGATAATTTTGTTTCTTCAGATGTTCTTCAATTCGATCACCTTCATAACCAATCACCACGATGATTTCTTTGATCCCGGCTTTAAGCAGAGCTTTTACTGTCCAATCAATAAGAGCTTGGCCACATACAGGCAAGAGAGGTTTAACCGGACAGACTGAAGATAATCTCTCTCCTTTTCCCGCAGCAATGATCAAACCTTTCAACTTCTGTCTCCTCTATCCACAACTTCTCCCCGCTACACCTTTCTGGCTTTAAAACCTGAATTTTACTCAACCTGACTTCATATGTCCATCTACTTGAGCAATGAATTTCAAAAAACAGAGCCACATATCCTTCAGGCAATTATTTTAAAATCAGAATAATCTTCCTCGATTAACAAGCGGACAGACTTGAACAGAAAGCCACCAAACACCTTAATTCGGGATTTTTTCAGCACCAACTTGTCCTTCCAGGGTTCCAGGTCGATTTCCACCTGAAACTCTCTGACAAAAGCGGGATTCTTTGATGGTTGAAGGACCAGCCGCAACGGATCATAAGTTCTCTGGCTGATGTAATACCGGCCTTCAAACAGGTTATCCTTTTTCACCTTAGCTTTAGCCTCGATGACATAAACCTTTTCCCCGCGGAGCACCCCTTCACCCAGCAACCTGAAAGTATATAAACCTTTTTTGTTTTCAGTAAAGGGAATCAGGTCGTCTTTGGTCAACTGATTCTTGATCGCTGGTTTTTCCCCGGACTCCTTAGACTTTTCAGCTTCTTCCCGCAGCTTTTTAAGCCTCTCTAAGCGCTGACGGCGGTATTCTTCGGTGACATCCTTAGTCTGACCTTTTTCAATTTCTACTGCTTCCAGAATCTCTTCGTCCCGGACTTGGCCGTTAACCGTCAGCAGCTTTTTGACCCGTCTGGTCTTTTCCGGCTTCCAGCTCTTATCAGCATTGATGTAGGTGGAAACGACCAGAGCCTGCCACTTTTCAAAATCCGGATAACTGGCTATTCTTTTGAAAATATTTTCCAAGATATGGTTGAGGAAATCAGAATCTTGCTGGTTCTGGCCGGAAGTCTTGACCAGTCCTATTAGATTAAAAATCAGAATAAACACCAGAAAATAATCAATGCCAGTCTGATGTCTGCGGTTCATTTTTGTTCCTTCTTGTCACTCTTGACCGTTTTTATCATCGAGGTTTTCATTTCTAACTCTGAAAACCTTTTTGCTGAATCCCAAGCTTCAGTCTCTCTGATTTTTTTGATTTATATAGGAAGTCGGATCTTCTTCTTCGAAGCCAATTTTTCTTCAAACCTAAGTTTTGTCATTTTGAATTTTATCAGAATTTCCCTACCGATGGAATCCGACCCGCGGTCTGACTGCCTGAATTATTTTCTCCGTCTCGGTGGTTTTTCCTGTTTCCAGCAGAAAGAATTTGCCCAACCCCTGGCCGGCAATTGATACCTTCGGTTTACGCCTCTGGCAATTCCACTCTCGCTTTCAATGATTTTTCTGACTAAAATATCAGAGTTGTAGAAAGATAAAGAAGGAAAACGGAATAAGCCATGACTGAACCAGCAACTAAAGACAACCATATCTCCAGATTAAAGCCAAAATTGAACCTGCTCTCCGCCAGTGCCATAAGCATCGGGGCTACCATCGGAGCGGGTATTTTTGCAGTCACCGGAATTGCCGCTGGCGAGGCCGGCTCGGCTCTTCTTATTTCACTGCTTCTGGCCGCCATTTGCACCTTATTCACAGCTCTCAGTTTTATTGAACTCATCTCCTGGCGGCCAGCCGAAGGCAGCATCTATTTTTATTCTCGCCAGTTAATCTCCCCCTATATCGGCTTTCTGGTTGGCTGGATGTGGATTATTTCTAACTTATTCTCTGGAGCGGCTGTAGCTCTCAGCTTTGCCCATTATTTTAGCGATTTGATTAGAGTTTCTTCTCTCAATGTGAACCTTATAGCCGTGATAATCGTCACCATCTTTACTATCATTAATTTTATCGGAATAGAAGAATCAGCGACTTTTAACAACCTTTTAGTTTTTCTGAAACTCGCTATTCTGGTTGTTTTCTGTGGCGCTGGCCTTCTTTTTATTAAACCTTCAAATTTCCAACCCTGGAGATTTTCTTCTCCTGACATTTTGATAGGAGCTGCTATCATTTTCTTTGCCTACGGAGGCTTTGCCCGGGTGGCAGTCATCGCTGATGAGGTCAAAAATCCCACCAGGACTATTCCTAAAGCCATCCTGCTTTCCTTATCAGTATCAACCTTGATTTACTTTTCTGTTACTTTTGTGGCCCTGGGCCTGGTGGGCGCCGACAAACTGAGCCAGAGCGGAGCACCGCTTTCCACCGCTATCAAACAAACTGGCCTGAGCTGGATAGGCATCCTGGTAGCCCTTGGTGGCCTCCTGGCCACGGCCAGTGTCCTTCTAACTTCTATTCTCGGAGTCTCCAGAATGGCCTTCGCCATGGCTCGAGAAAAAGACCTGCCAGAAGCCCTCGAATCAATTCATCCGAAATTCAAAACTCCGACCCTCGGGGTCTGGGCTTCAGGTCTGTTAATGGCTGTGCTGGTCTATTTCTTCGACCTCTCCCGGGTGGTCTCCATCAGCTCGTTTTCCTTGCTGTTCTATTACTCTCTGGCCAATGTCGGCGCCCTTCGCCTAAAAGACTGCTCTAAGTGCTATCCTAAAATTATTCCCTGGGCGGGACTTATTTTTTGCTTAGGAATCGGCTCGTTCCTGCTTTTCTCTAAACCTTCGACTCTGGTCATTAGCTTAGTTTGCTTATCTGCCGGGACGCTCGTCTATTTCTTAAACAAAAAGTTTGCCCTTTATTAAATAGTCCGATAACATTTCAGTCCAAAGTTTCTTGTACATTTTACGACCTCCAACAGACAAGGTCCTTGGCTGATACATGATATCCAGGTTGGGGGAAGAGTTTCATATAAAGGTCGGTAAGCTTATCCAGCTGGACTACAGGAAACAGCGCTATTAGCTTCGGAAGCTTTGTTTCCATCCTGAGCTTCTTGTATGGCGTCATACCAAGCGTCGAGTGATGTCGCAGAGTATTATACATAAACTGCCATCTCAAGGCCCTGAAGTAAAACTCCTTAAGGTCCGCACAGCGTTCTATCTGCGGGATGTAGAACTCGTTATCATCAGTCTGATGCGACCGTTCCACGAAGGCCTGATACTCCTTCTTCCCCTTGGGTATATGCAAAAGCTCAGCCTTGAGCGGAGTGAAGATCTTCTCGTTGAGGTACTCCAACTTATCCGGCGACTTGCCCCCAAACTCCTCCCCGTTGTCGGTCTGAAGCGTTATCTTGTGTTCTATTCCAAAACTTCTCAGAAAGTAAATAATCATCAACATGAACAACAATCCGTTGGTGAAGGTCTTCTCGTAGGAGTAGGAGATAAACCTTAACCTGGTCTTCACATCTATGGCTGTCCACTGATAGGGAGGGATGTTTAGTCTCCTGGCCCAGCGCAGGGTCTCCTCCGACAG
>JACIYJ010000030.1 GCA_014360015.1 Candidatus Aminicenantota bacterium
GCTTTCTCCCCACGCCTTTAATCTGGCTCGGTTTTTCCTGTCATCTTTGATCTATATTGTCATTCTCTGGAGAACTGGGGAAGGGCTGAATATCAGGCGTCAGGATGTTTCGAGAGTTATATTCCTGGCCTTAGCTGGAATAACTTTTTATCAACTTTTTTTCATTACTGGCTTGAGCCGGACTACAGCTTCTTTGGTTTCTATGGCCAATGCTATGACCCCGATTTTTATCGCGGTCTTGAGCTCGCTCTTAGGTTATGACCGACTCCGCTGGACAGGCTGGCTGGGAATAATTTTATCTTTTGTTGGGTTTTATGGTATTATCCTCGGCCGGGCCAACGGGTTTAACCTCAATGGTGCCGAAGTTTCAGGTGCTTTCCTAATTCTTCTGGCTGGGCTGATGTGGGCTTTTTATACGATTTTCGCCAGACCCGTGCTCCAGCACATTTCACCGACCAAACTGGCTGCTCTGACCAACATCATCGGCACGCTGTTTTATCTTCCTTTTGCCTGGAAAGATTTTTCCAAGGCCGACTTTTCTAAGGTTTCTCTCGGCGGCTGGTTGGGCCTGATATATTCGGGCTCCTTAGCGCTGGTCTTCGGTTTTATCGTCTGGTATAAATCAGTAAAGCGGGTCGGCAATGCCCGAACCGGCGTTTACAGCAATCTGACCCCGATTTTCGGGGTGCTCACGGCGGTGATTTTCCTCGGGGATAAAATCACTCTTCTTCAAATCCTCAGTGCTCTGGTGATTTTTGTCGGTGTTTATCTGACCCGAAATGGCTATCACCTTTTTAAAAAATTATCTATTTCAGGCCATAAATCTTATGGAGCTGGCAGGACAACCTGATGTTTTTTAAATCCGCCTTTACAGCCTGTTGGAACAATCGCCAGGCTTTTTTGTAACTCCAGCCTTCATTTGACTCGGGCTGAAGGAGAATGGGCACTTTTTCTGAGAAATCCTGTCTGACTTTTTTTAGGTCTTTAAATTTCAAACTTCTGGTCACTATCAGTTTGACTTCTTTAGCCTGGCGGAGACAATCGTTGGTCACC
The DNA here is from genome assembly GCA_014360015.1 of Candidatus Aminicenantota bacterium. Taxonomy (GTDB): domain Bacteria; phylum Acidobacteriota; class Aminicenantia; order Aminicenantales; family Saccharicenantaceae; genus Saccharicenans. The sequence goes on from JACIYJ010000030.1 coordinate 1,054, forward strand.
TGATAAGCCGGTGGTTTAGGAGAAACAGTCAGCCAGTCAACCCGCA
>JACIYJ010000004.1:0-150000 GCA_014360015.1 Candidatus Aminicenantota bacterium
ATGGGTGCACTCTTGCAAAGCTCATAGTAAGTAGGGTATATATTTTCTGTCATTGGGGCTTCCTCCTCCTTTCAGTTAAAATTTTCAACAAAATTTTTAACGGAGGAAGCCCTGCTTTTTCAAGTACCAGGCTGATAAATTTTCTGGCCTCTTCTGCCGAAGTCCCTATGGCCGGACTGCTACCCCGCTTCTGCCAAATACTCCCTCTAACCTGGATACTATCTCTTAACCTGAAAGAAACAAAAGCTTGACAATTTATTTTGCCAGTATTAAATAAATCCTGTTCTGTCAGGGGTGCCTTCGGCATCTTCTGAACGAAGGCTGAGAGCAGACCCTTTGAACCTGACCTGGGTAATACCAGCGTAGGGAGACAGAGTCTTCAGGGGAAAAAGCTCAGCCTCTCTAAACAGAATTATTCTATCTCAGGAGGTATGAGACCGTGTTTACAGCCCAAATCATCGCCCTGGACCTGGAAAAAATTCGTAAGCAAGCCCCTCTGGTCCACAACATCACCAATTATGTGGTGATGAATCTAACGGCTAACGCTCTTCTTTCCATCGGTGCTTCGCCGGTGATGGTTCATGCGATTGAAGAAGTGGAAGATATGGTCAATTTAGCTTCAGCTGTAGTCATCAACATCGGAACGCTGAGTTCTCACTGGGTGGAAGCTATGGCTAAAGCCATCAAAGCGGCTGAGCGAAAAAAAATTCCGGTGGTTCTGGACCCGGTCGGCGCCGGGGCCACTCCTTATCGCACAGCTACCGCCCGGCAGTTACTGGAGGCAGGCCCGGTGGCCATAATTAGAGGCAACGGCTCAGAGATCAGAGCCCTAATTGATTCCGGAGCCAGGACTAAAGGCGTTGACAGCCTCGAAGGTTCCGAAGCTGCGGTGGAAGCCGGAAGGGAGCTTTCGAAAAAATATTCTTGCGCGGTAAGTATCAGCGGATCTACTGATATTATTGTTAAAGACGATAAGACCATCCGCATCGCCAACGGCCATCCTCTGATGCCGCGGGTCACCGGACTTGGCTGCACCGCTTCGGCTATTACCGGCGCTTTTGCAGCAGTTAACTCTGACTATCTGCAAGCTGCAGCCGGAGCCATGGCCGTCATGGGAATCTGCGGGGAGCTGGCCGCATCCGAAGCTAAGGGCCCAGCCAGCTTTGAAGTAAGTTTTCTTGACTGGCTTTACCGAATAGATAAAGAAGAAATCGAAGAAAAACTTCGGCTGGGCTGATAAAGATTTAAGGCCAGGTGATAATAAAAACTGAATTTAATCATAAATGTTAGGTAAATGACGGGCTCAAAAATGAGAAAAAGAAATCCTGTAGATTTAAGTTTGTATCTGGTCACCGACCGCCGACTGGCGACTGGCTTCACCCTTGAAGAATTGATAACCAGAGCTATAGAAGGCGGGGTAACGGTAGTCCAACTCCGGGAAAAAGAATGTTCTTCTCGAGAATTTTATGAACTGGCTCTACGAGCGAAAAAAATTCTTCCGCCTGAAATCCCGCTCATCATTAACGATCGTCTGGACATTGCCTTAGCTTCTGGAGCCTCAGGTCTTCATCTCGGACAGAGTGACTTGCCTGTTGAAGTGGCCAGAAAGCATCTCGGGCCTGAGGCCATCATCGGGCTGTCTGTGGAAAATCTGGAGCAGTTAAAAGAAGCTGTTAATCTTCCTGTGGATTACTTAGCTATCAGTCCGATCTTCCCCACTCCGACCAAAACCGACACTGGTCCAGCCTGGGGTCTGGATGGTTTAGAACAGGCCAGAAGATTGACGGACCTTCCCTTAGTGGCTATCGGGGGGATTAATGAGAGCAATGTGGTTTCAGTCATCAAAGCTGGAGCAGACGGCGTGGCTGTGGTTTCAGCCATCTGTGCCGCCCGGGACCCAGAGGAAGCCGCCAGAAGACTGAGAAACATAATAGAAAAAGCCAGAAGAAACAGATAAGGTGGAAATTCATAGAACAAGATAAGGTGAATGCAGATTGATCAGCGTTTGTGATTACCAATCTATATCATAATGATGAAAGGATATCGGCAAACTAAGAAAATATGGTAAAAGACAGGGATAAAAATATGAAAGATAAGAGTAAATTAAAAATAACTGACATCGGTGAGTTTGGCTTTATCGCTCGGTTCTCTCCTTCCTTCACCCGAAAACTGCCCAAAAATCTGGTGGGAATAGGCGATGACTGTGCGGTAATTCCCTGGAAGAACCGGAAAAAATTGTTGGTAACCACTGATCTACTGCTGGATGGAGTTCACTTCTTAAAAGAAAAAATATCACCGGCTGACCTGGGTTATAAATCCTTAGCCGTTAATCTCAGTGATATTGCGGCCATGGGTGGCCAACCGCTCTGGGCTTTTCTGTCCATAGCTATCCCCCCGGAGACCGAGATTGGCTGGCTGGACGAATTTTTCAGGGGCTGGCGAAGCCTCAGCCAGAAGACCGGAGTTTACCTTCTGGGCGGCGATACTACCAGGTCGACCGAGAAGCTGGTGATTAATGTCATGGTACTGGGTGAAGTTGAAGACGGATTTATCAAATACAGGTCAGGAGCTCAACCAGGAGATGTGATTGCGGTCACTGGAGACCTGGGAGATTCGGAAGGCGGATTGAGATTAATATTAAACAACAGAACTAAAAATCAGGAAGGTTCTGCTGAAAAATATTTATTAAAACGCCATTATCGCCCGCGCCCCCATCTGGAAGAAGGCTTCTTTTTAGCCCATCGGGCTGAAGTCAGAGCTATGATGGATGTTTCTGACGGAATAGATTCAGACCTAAAAAGAATTATCGAATGTTCGGACTGCGGTGTCGAAGTGCATCTGGAAAATTTGCCTGTTTCTTCGGCCTTAAGAAAATGCGGTCAGAAATACGGCTGGAACCTTGACGAAGTGGCTGCTGCTGGCGGGGAAGATTACTGCCTCTTAATAACCGTCAATCCGGAGCGCTTTTCTGAACTGGCCCGAAAATATCAGCAGCGATTCAAACGGCCTCTTTTTCCCATCGGCCGCATTACTGAACAAAAAGGTAATTTTGTTTATCTGAAAAACGGTCAGCCGGTCACTCTGAGAAAGACCGGTTTTGACCACTTTAAAACCTGATTTTTTTTACAGGCCTGCCAGCCTCTGCAGTTCATCTGAAAAATAAATAATTATCGACAAATATCATCAGCTTTTGAATAACTTACCCAGATTCAAGCTCATTTCAAAACTTCTTTAAGCACATCGGCATCTTGAGCTGATATTATCTTATTTTCAAAAATGACCTGAACCTCAAGTTGCTGGCCAGAGACCTCAACTAAGAGAAAATGATTGGCCCCTCCATTTTTGATATAAAGGTTGTTGAGTCGAGGACCTCCACCACCGCTAATGTAATATTTAATCCCGTCTATTTCCTTAGTTGGACCGAACCGATGATAATGGCCGGCAAATACTGCCAGAACCTTATTCTGAACAAGCAGGGGATGAATTTTACTTATCCAGAAATCTTTGTCGCGCTGGTGCACATATCTGCTGGTCTTAGTCCAGAGAGGAACATGGACAAAAACAAAGGCTCCTTTCCATTGTTCAGAACTGGCCAGGTCAGCTTTCAGCCATTCAAATTGTTTCCGGCCAATATGCCCGAGCCGGTTCTCTTCCACATTCCAGAGAACAATAAAATGATAACCTTTAAGGTCAAAAGACTGGTAAGTTTTCTGATAACGTTTCAGGTAAACTTCAAGAGATTTTTTACTGTAGATGTCGTGGTTGCCGGGAACCCGATAAAAAGGAGCCTGGATCCTCGATACCAGTTGGTCAAATTCCTTCCACTGCGACTCGGCCCGTCGCAGACCATATCCGGCAATCATATCACCCAGGTGAATGACTACATCGGGCTGAAAACCATTAATTTTATCTATCATATTTTTGAAAAATGGGCTCTTTTTGCTGAAAAACTCCGGGCTGGTATCACCGATTATCACCATTCTTAAATCAGCAGGAATTAGCGGTAGTGAGGAGCTCCAGACAAAAAGCAAAAAAACAACAATTACCTGCAGCTGTCTGCTTTTCATTTTTTGCCTAAGAAAATTCATTAATCTCACTCCTAAGAAGCCTTTATCCTCATGCTTAAAAAAAGTTACAATTAAAATAAATTTTAACACATTCACCTATCAACCTAATGCTTATTGAATCCGAATGAATAATCCTTTCTCCGGAAGTTGCCACTTACCGATCAAATTTGATTTCTCTGGTGACTCGGGTTCTCACTGGCTACATATATTTCAGACATTCAACTTTCCTACCTCTATCGGCTTTTCTGTTCTCCTGATTTTATTATTTTAATATTCGAATTAAAAGAAAAATTACCGGAATGAAGAGAAGCTGGCTGACTTAACTTCAGACAAATTCCCCTTTGATTTTTTATTATTTTTAAGCTAAAGTTAATGGTCAATTAAATATTACTGCCTATCTTAAAATATTATTTTTGCAGCTTTTTTTATTTATTTTTTAATCACCTTGACAGGACAGGGTAATGCGGTCAAAAAAACTCAAGGACAAAAAAACCGCCCGCCGGAAAAAAGGAACAATTTCTGACACAATTTACAAAAATCTGGTTAAACATTCTCCCTATGGTCTGGTCCTAATTGATAGCTTCGGCCGCTGGCTTTTCACCAATCCAGCCTTTACTGAGATAACCGGTTATACACTCAAGGATATTCCCAACGGGAAGGCCTGGATGGAAAAAGCTTTCCCTGATGAAGAAAAAAGGAAAGAAATCATCGCCCTCTGGAAAAAGGATTATGAAGAAGGAATAGTTAAAGACCGTGAATTTGAAGTCACCTGCAAAAATGGAGAGAAAAAATGGCTGGAAATGAGGTCAACTTTTCTCCCATATAGCCGGACTATAGTATCCTTCCACGATATCACTGAAAGAAAGGCTTTAGAAGAAGCCAAGAAAAAATCCGAGTCTTATTACCAGGCTCTTCTCGAAGCCATTCCTGACATGGTAGTTATAACTGACCCCAACGGCTTCATCACTTACGTTTCGGATTCAACTACTAAATTCCTCGGTTACAATTCTCCAGATGAAATTATAGGAAAATTTAATCAGGATTTCTTCGCACCTGAAGAACTGGAAAGAATTCAGCAGTTAGGTTCTCTTATCCAGACCCATGGTTTCCTTAATCAGCAGGTGGCCACAGTGGTCAGAAAAGACGGGAAAAGAAGAATTGTGGAAATAAGCTCGGCTATGGTTCCCAGTTTCCAGGGTCAGCCTTCAGCCTATATCGCTATCTTGCGCGACATCACCGACAGAATTCAGCTGGAAAATGACCTGCGCCAAATGCTTAAAGAAAAAGAGATCCTGATTCAGGAAATTCATCATCGAGTCAAGAATAACCTGCAATTGGTTCACAGTCTTCTACGTCTCCAGTACTATAAGAGTACCAATCCTGAAGTTCAGACTGCTCTCAAAGACACCCAGAGTCGGGTCAGGGCTATCGCCCTGATTTATGAAAGCTTGCTTCGAGCTGACCGACTCGACCGCATCAACCTGAAAATCTATCTGGATAAGATTGTCTCCCACCTGGCGGCCATCTATCACAAAAAAGAAAAAAACATTGAAATCCTCCTCGACTTAGAAGAAATTTATCTCGATATTTCCCGCGCTCATCCCTCCGGCCTGATCGTCTCTGAGCTCGTTTCCAATTCTTTAAAATATGCTTTTGCTAACCGGGAAAAAGGAACGATAACTGTCTCCCTGCACAAAAATGATGAAGGGAAAATTGTTCTTTCTGTCAGGGATAATGGCTCAGGGTTACCACCGGATTTTGATTTTAAAACTTCAGACTCGCTCGGATCTCAAATCGTCTCTGACCTGGTCAAACAGCTAAATGGATCGATAGTCATAAACTCAGACCAGGGCACAGAAATCACCATCATCTTCAGCGCTTAGGCCGGGCCAGGCTGAAATCAATCACTTCAGAAGAGGCCACTCAAAATCACGCTTGCTGCCTGTCTCTAACCTTAAATAGATTCCCTCTCCCTCAGTCAGACTCGCTCATTATTTTCGCCTTTATTGGTAAGAGCCTTAACTGACTGAAGCTAAGGCAATCAGGGCTCGCATCAGCTTGAAGCCTTCAAGATAATCCTGGGTGTTGAAAACTAAGGTCCGAGGTGAAGGTCTTCTGACCCCTGGAATCAACAATCCCAGCTCGGCTTGGTTGCTGTGGTGAAAGTCAATTTCGAATTGATAAGGTGGCTGGAGAACATAAGGCTTGATGATACCAACTGAAGACAACGCCTTTTTAGCCCCTTCTCTGAGGTCGTTCAGCACTTTTTCCCGGGCAAAATTGCGAGCAGCAAACCGGTTGACAGCTTCTTTAACCGGAACCACTATCAGGTCTTTCCCCAGAAGCTCCTGAGCCTGACGGCAGGTTTCGGTGTCGCCGGTAAGCAGCACCACCGGCACCTGGTAATAGCCAGCAATGGCTGCATTGATCCCCAGTTCCGGCATTTCTATTCCGTTAATTTTAATGGCAAAAATGGCCGCACCGGAGATGGTATGGTCAAGAATGGCCGGAGCCGAACCGGCGCGAGCATGATAGCCGACAAAAACACAGGCCTGAAAGGTTGAATCTATACCTTCCATCATCGACAGGGGCTTGGGGGAACCGGAGATCAACTGAGCCCGGGGATCAAGATCGCTGGCAATGATGTTGCGCATGCTTCCGTGGGAGTCATTGACCACCACTTCCGTGGCTCCTGCTTCAAACAACCCCTTGACTACGGCGTTGACGTCTTCCACCATCCATTTCCTGGCCAGTTGATACTCTGGAGAATCGGCTGAACACTGATTGCCATGAACAACACCCCAGATGCCTTCCATATCGACAGAGACAAATACCTTGAGCGGTTTCTGGGGTGAAGCGGTCGTTCTAACCTGAGCCAGGCTCATCACGGTCGTAACCGCTATGAGAAGAATGCCTGTAATCAAAGCCTTAATTACCGGTTGAGCTTTTCTTTGCATTTTATCTTCCTCCTGATTGAAACTTTAAATTTTTTAATGTTTCCTTCAGTTTAATAACTCATTTTTGACTCCGAAGGCAACCAGCTTTTTAAATTTTTTCCTTCATCAGAAATTTTAGTAGCCTGGATTGATCCTGATAAAAATATTTAGTTACGCAAACTTCTTCTGTTATAATCTCTATGAAAAGAAGGATGAAATCAATGACCGGACTGGCAATAATCCTAACGCTGGTTTTCTCGCCAGTAGCCGCCCTTTCTTCCTATCTCATAACCTATGCCGAATACAAAAGACATTTTCCTGAGGACCTGAAAAGAGCCAGGAAATTAGCTCTGAGCTTTGCTCTGACTACCTTCATATTTTTTGCCGTGATGATATTTCTGGCAGTGATTTTTATTGATAAATTTCTGCCGAGGTAAAGATAAAGCAAAGAAAATAGGCCTGGTATTGAGTTAAAATGACTCAAGGTAATAACGACATTAGAATCAAAAGCGAAACAGCAGAAGAAAAAAATCATAACCATATTTTTTTGTCCATCGTCATCCCGGCTTATAACGAAGAAAAAAGAATCGGGCTCAGCCTGCGGAAAATAATAGATTATTTAGAGCTGAGGAATTTCAGGGCGGAAATTATTGTGGTTGATGACGGAAGTTCAGACCGAACAGCAGAAATCTCCAGAGAAATTCTGGCTGACTGGTCAGTATCCCAGGTTATTTCGTTTCCAGAAAACAGGGGCAAAGGTGCGGCAGTTAAAGAAGGCGTTTTAAGAGCCGGCGGCGAACTGGTTTTATTTACTGATGCCGACCTTTCCACACCGATCGAGGAGCTGGAGAAATTTCTGCCTCTAATTGAACAGGGTTTTGACCTGGTCATCGCCTCCAGAGCCCTGCCAGAATCAGACATCAGAAAAAGGCAGAGCTGGCTACGCGAACATATGGGCAAGGCTTTCAACCTACTGGTGAGATTTCTTCTGTTAAAAGGTATAAAGGACACGCAATGCGGATTCAAGCTTTTCCAGAAGGCCGCGGCTAAGGAAATTTTCAGCCGGTTGCAAACGACCGGCTTCGCTTTTGATGTCGAAGCACTGCTTCTGGCCAGAAAGCTTGGTTATAAAATCGCTCAGGTCCCGGTTGTCTGGATTAACTCCCCTGAATCCAGAGTCCGCCTCTTCCGAAGCTCCATCCGGATGTTATGGGAACTCTTAAAAATAAAAAGAAGGGAAAAAAATGGTGACATCCTACACATTTCCTAATTTTTTCTTGCCTTCTTCATTCATCCCTCGGCAGATTTTCAATAATACGAGCTGCCCTCTCCACTATAACTCATCTGCTAACAGAACTCAGGTTGCCCCATGTTTTTATCTCGCCACATAATTATTTAAATTTCTCACCTTCATCTAACAATTCTTCCAGCAACCGACAAGCATCTTCCACAAACCCGGTACAGTATTTCTGAAAAAGCCCTTTTTCCGAGGCCAGGGCCAGACCATGCGGTGTCTTCAGGCTGCAGCCAATCAGGTCCGAACAATTTATCGAACCATGAAGTTCGGTAAACCGCTGGCAGAACTTCTGAGCCAAGGCATAGGTTAAATCCTTGGCCGCCCTATCTTCTGCCCGACTTCGACCGAAATGCAATCCGAGCACCAAGAGCGCACCCATCACTGCCCCGCAGGTTAATCCCATATGAGATACACCGCCGCCCAGCACCTGGGAAAGTTTGAGGGCTTTTTCCCGTGGAATTCCCTGCTCTTCGGCATAGGGTGTGAACACCGCCTGTGAGCAGCTGAATCCTTCCTCAAAAAGTTTTCTGGCCTGTTCAGTCTTTTTGCTCATATTCATTCCTTGCTTTAAAAATTTTACCAGATTTTTTTCTTTTAAAAGATAATTTTTATTGCCCGGTCTGAATTTAATTTCACCTTTTTTATATATTCCAGTTTTATGTATTCCAGATTGTCTTGTTGACAGAAACCAGAACAATGACTAATCTAAAAGCAACCTAAAACCAAAACCATAGAGGTAAAAATGTCAATTAGCGTACATCCTAAGAAATTATCAGCAGGAGTTTTTCTGGTCATTTTAATTTCCTCATTTTTCCTTTTAGCCAGTTCACCGGCCTGCTTTGAGCAAACTCCGCGTCCGGCCACCTGGGCCCAGCCCATAAAAGCCACCGGAGTGCCCAATCTCCATAAAGTTTCTGATACGCTCTATCGAAGTGCTCAGCCCACAGCTGCTGGATTCAAAGAATTGGAGAAAATGGGCATAAAAACAATTATTGACCTTACCGGAACTCATCAAGATCCTCATCTGATAGCCGGAACCAGTTTGAAATATTATGATATACCCTCCAAAGCGACCGAGGTTAGAGAAGGCGACCTTCTACGATTTCTGAAAATTGTCACCAACCCGGCTGAAGCTCCGTATCTGGTTCACTGCCATCATGGAGCTGACCGCACAGGTCTGTTTGTCGCTGTTTATCGCATCGTCATTCAAGGCTGGCCAAAAGAGGAGGCCATCTTAGAGATGCAGAAAGGCGGCTTTGGCTTCCACAACACTTACACCAACATCGTTAAATATCTGCAGAGCTTTGACCCTGAAAAATTCCGCCGGGCCCTGGACCTGCCCTCATCTGAAACCACCATAGCTTACCTGCTTAACTAATTATCCGGGAGATTACCCTCTGCCATAGACTTTATCAATTGATTTTTCTCTATTTAGAGAAAAAATCTTAGCTGTGAAAATCAATTTATATTTGTTATTTGTGTTATTCGTCGTGATGTTCTTCGCTGGTATTATAGAGCCGGCAAGTAGTTTCTCAGCATCAATTATCATAAGTAAAAAGTCAATTTTAGGTGGCGGAATTAATTTTAAGGCTGGTTGAAGAGCCGCTCAAAAAACTATAAACTAATAAAAAATGAAAAAGAAAGAATTCTGGATATTCTTCATTCTCCCTTATCTTCTGGTCTTTGGGCTTTTCACCTTAGTCTCGCATCTTAACAGGAATTTTATTCAGGCCAGAGTTGAGTCCTTAGCTCAGGAACAGCTTCAAGCTACGGCTTTCATCCTCAAAGTCAACATCAAAGAGTTTCTGGAGGAAGGTGTTCCTCCCAGCCAGGTTTTAGACCGCTATTCTGGAGCTGAAGATATTTACTTCATTGCCCTTCTGGACAGTCAGGAAAGAGTGCTGGACTGGCGATCGCAGTTCGAAGGCTACCTCCCCTTCTCCCGGCACAACCGACCGGCCGCCGAATTCTGGATCTTAGATTCTCCAGAAGGCCCGATCTTCAACCACTATTCGTCGTTCACCACAGCTAAGGGCACCCAATATTATCTTTACCTTGGCTATTCCCTGAAAAAGCTCGACCTCCTTATGGCTTATTCCAGGCGTAATTTCTGGCTGATGCTGGCAATTCTGGCGGTGGCCGGACTTATCATTTTTGCTGGAGTTTATCGCCTGCATTCTTATTATCAACATGCCTCAGAAGAAGCCATCAGACAGGCGCAGGAAAAAGAAAGGTTTAAAGAAATTTCCGGTTTCACCGCTGGAGTAGCTCACGAAGTCAAAAACCCGCTCAACAGCTTAGCTCTGCTGTTTGAACTCTTAGAGAAAAAGGCGCCGGCAGAGCTGTCCAGACAGGTTAGCTTGGGAAAACAGGAAGTCCAGAAAATCGCCAGCATCATCGATCGTTTTTCTGAAGTGATCAAACCACTGACTCTTAAGGCTGAAAAAATCAGATTTAACGAAATCCTAAATGAAGAAATCCGAATTCTGGAAAAAGAAGCCAACTCCAGAGGAGTTAAGCTCGAAGTGGAAGTCTCGAACCTGGTGGTTTTAACCGGCGACCGCCTGCTGCTCAGCCGGGTAATTCACAACCTTATCAAAAATGCGCTGGAAGCTTCTACTGCCGGTCAGACCGTAAGGGTCAGGGCAACCTTGAAGAAAAAAAATCTTCTGTTTTCAGTTGAAGATGAAGGCCCCGGAATCACTCCGGAAAACTCAGAAAAGGTCTTTGAACCGTTTGTCTCCACCAAAAAGACTGGTCTGGGTGTGGGGCTGTATTTAGTGCGCAAAATCGTTGAAGCCCATCAGGGAAAAATATATTTTAAGAATAAACCGGAGGGCGGAACAATTTTTACTGTGGAGCTTCCTGGAGGAAGACATGAGCAGCCATAAAGGAACAATTCTGGTGGTTGAAGATGACGAGCTGCAGAGAAGTCTCATCAGCGAAAATCTGCGACAGGAAGGGTATGAAGTTTTTGAGGCGGCCAGCAGTCGGGAGGCCTTAGAAATCATCAGCCAGAAGCCTGCGGAAATTGCCGTGGTTGATTACAAGCTCGGCCAGGAATCTGGCCTGGAATTGATTAAAGAATTCAAGCGCCGCAATCCGCTGATAACACCGGTGATGGTCACCGCCTTTGCCAGCATCGAAACTGCGGTCGAAGCTATCAGGCAGGGCGCCTACGATTATGTGGTCAAGCCCATCGACTTTAAGAAATTCCTGTTAGTGCTGGAAAGAGCTAAGGAAAGATTTAGACTGCAGAGAGAAATTTCTGAACTCCGAAGTAAGCTGGAAGAAAAATTCAGCTTCAAAAACTTTGTCTTCGCTTCAAAGCCTATGGAGCAGGTGACCGGGTTGATGGCTAAAGCCGCCCGCAGTGAAGCTACCGTGTTAATCACCGGTGAAACCGGAACAGGAAAGGATCTGATTGCCAGGTTGATCCATTTTTCCTCGGCCAGAAGCCGGGGACCTTTTTTAGCGGTTAATCTGCCGTCAATTCCGGAAACTCTGGTTGAGAGCGAACTTTTTGGTGCAGAAAAAGGTGCTTTCACCGATGCCAAGGAAAGAAAAACCGGCAAGTTCGAAGCGGCTGACGGCGGAACGCTTTTCCTTGATGAAATCGGTGACCTGAGTCTGGCGGTTCAGGTCAAACTTCTGCGCTTTCTCCAGGATAAAGAATTCTACCGACTTGGTTCCACTAAACCATTAAAAGCTGACGTCCGGGTAGTTGCCGCCACCAACAAGAATCTGGAAAAGCTGGTCAGCGAAGGAAAATTCAGGGCTGATTTATATTACCGGCTGAATGTGATCAGAATTGAGGTGCCGCCCCTGCGGGAGCGGAAAGAAGATATTCCGCTTCTGGTTGATCATTTTATTCGGGAATACAGCCGACGGGAAGGAAAAGCCATCAAGGGCATTTCAGCTGAAGCCCTGAATGTCCTGATGAACCACGATTTCCCGGGGAATGTACGAGAACTGGAAAACGCCATCGAGCGGGCAGTGATTTTTGCCGAAGGCGAGATAATTACCAGAGCCGACCTACCAGTGTTTTTGGAAATCAGGTCAGAAAAAGATGTGGCTGAGAGCGGACCGGATTTTTCTAAGCCCTTAACTGACAAGGTCAGAGACCTGGAAATCAGAGAAATCCGCCGGGCTTTAGAAAAGGCTGGCGGAGTTAAAAGCCGGGCGGCTAAGCTGCTGGGTATCACCGAGCGCATGCTCAGCTATAAGATGAAAATCTATGGAATAGGGACGTGATACCCTGTCCCCACTTTCTAAAATCTAATTTATTGATAATTAATAATTTAAAAATTGGGGACGTGTACATCTGTCCCCACTTGGCCCCAGCTCATGTTTATCAATTTTTTCGCTGCCAACACTTCTTTCACTCTGCTCATCCTTGCCATATGGGGACAGATTCTCCTGTCCCCTCTCTCTATCTTATGGTATTTCAATCAGATAGAATTTTAAAAGAAGGAAGCGAGGTTCGCCTCCCCATTGAGAGTATCCATCTTATTCCCAGTCCAGAAGCCTCTTCTGGCCCTGCAATGCCCTGATGCCGGTCACATCCTGACTGACTTCTAAGCAACCCCGGTAGCGCCCCTCAGCATCGCGGACAGCAAAATAACGGATGTGGATGAATCTACCCTGAAGCTCTATCCAGAATTCAGCCACATTTTTCTCTCCTTTTTTGAAAGCTTCGAGGATGCGGTTGACGATGTGGACGCTTTTTGGCGGATGGCAGTTCTGAACTTTCCTACCGATGACCCCGGGACTGCGGGGAAAGATGCGGTCCGGTGTGTCTGAGTAATAGATAACCGTGTCGTTCTCGTCAACAAAGCTGATATCCACAGGAAGATGCGTGAGGAGCAGGTTAATCTGATCTGCAGTGAGCTGGCCAGTGCTGAGATTAAGAATGGTTTCAACCTTTCGGGAAGGTGCCCCTGAAAGAACTGTCGCACCTCGTGGTGATGCCTGGGCGACCTCAGTGCTGCTCACTGGAGCGTCGCTGTCTTTACTGCTACTGTATTCAGTTTTTTCTGCCGGACTGCCAGCTGATACTCCAGCCTCCGGCTCTGCATACTTAGCGTAGACAGATTTTGCCTGCGCCTGAGCCTGGGCCTTTGTCTGCGATTGAGCTGACACCTCGATTGGGGCAACTTCGGGCTTCCATTGGCTACCGGGCTGAATCCAGGCATAACCTATTTCTTCTTCCCCAAGCTTGACTCTGGCCCAGTCGGCTTCAGTCAGAACTTCCAGACTCATCGGGAAAAGGATTTTTTCTTCCTTGTAAATCATATCCTGAATCATCTGAATGAGCTGGCTGCCCCGTCTCAGAATCTCCTGCATCCTTTCTACTGAATAATCTTTCTGCTCAACCATTCTGCGGAGCTCTTTGAGTTCTTTTCTGATATCATCATGGATGGCCCACATCACTTTGGTCGGCCCTTCCACTCCGTTGGCTTCAAGCAACGGGAAAAGCTGATTTTCTTTCTTGAGGTAATGCTTGTCTATTTCTGCCAGATTAGTTAACAGATCCGCCAATTCTCCGAAGTTGCTTTCTGTTTCAAGCTCAGCTGTCTCTCTTTGTAACCTATCCAGAATCAGCTTAATCTCTTCCAGCAGTTTCTCAGCGACCCGGTTTTCTGACATCAGCGTATGAACGGGATGACCGGGGATGGTATCCGGAGTTTTCTGGGCCTCAAGCGACTCTTCAAAGATTTTTACGTGCAGGTCACAGAGCTTTTTGACTTCTTCTTCAGGCAAACCTTCTTCTATCACCTGCTGCTCAAGCCGGGCGATTTCTTCCGGGCTGACTTCTTTGATTAAAGCAGCGAACCGATTCTTCAGCTCGGTGATGTCGCCACCACGGTGTAAGTCTCTGATGATTTGCTTCAGGATTTCGATTCGTTCAATTCGTTTCCGTTCATCTCGTTTCTGGTGATTGAGGTCGCCTGCACTTTTACCGGATGGAGCAGCAGTTAGATCCTGGTTGTGCTTTTTTATTTCAGCTGAAATTTTCTCGACGAGTTCGGCCAGGGGAACTTTTCCCATTTCAGCCACCTGCTTGAGGTCGGCGAAACGGCCTACAGTTTTTCGAAGCAACGGATTCTTTAACTTCTGATATTCGGGCGAAACACCGGCCAAAAAATCCAGTAAGAATGGATATTCCTTTAACAGTTCAGACAATCTGGTTTTTTCGTTAAGATTCATTTTCCCTCCTTCATTACCTATATATTCTACCTCTTTATCCCATCTTAAGTCAGATAGCACCAGCAGCTAGAAAGCTGCTGTCGAAAGCCTGAATGATTCGTAGCCAGGGCCCCCTATTTCTTGACGTCATCGTATCTTTAAGCATCCTTTTCGATTATTAATTCCTACTAAATTAGTAGGATTTATTTTACCATAGACTTTCCAATTTAGCAACATAAAATAGCAATTTAGATGAAAATAATTCTACTTCCGAAATCAGGCTGGAGCCGGCGGCAGGATTTTATTTTCCCTGACCAGACTCAGAAAGATTTTATAGAGCTCCGGGTCAAACTGAGACTTCTGTTTTTCCATTATGCTTAAAGCCTGTTCCAATGAATATGCCTTCCGGTAGGGACGGTCAGAAGTAAGAGCATCAAAAACATCGGCAATCCGAACAATGCGAGCCGTCAAAGGAATTTCTTTCCCTTTGAGCCGAGCCGGGTAACCTGTGCCATCGAAATTTTCGTGATGGTTAAGGATTACTTCCCCAATGATCGGGTTTAAGTCCAGGGGTTCAACCAGCTTAAATCCCAGCTCAGTATGCTGCTGGATCATCAGCCTCTCTGCTTCTGTCAGTAGTACAGGTTTGTTAAGGATATAGTCAGGGATAACTATTTTACCAATATCATGCAGGAGACAAGCATAGCCAAAAACAACTAAGTTTTCTCTAAGGTGAGATTCCAGGTTTGGATGTCTGGCCAGCAGCAAGCTTATCTCCATCACCCTAACTGAGTGGCCTTTGGTATAAGGATCCCTTAGCTCAATAAGAGTTGTTAGTAGTTTAAGCAAGCCATCAATTACCTTGGTGGCTTCAAGATAAAGTTGATCTTTTACTTTAAGAGCATTCTCACTGTCGGCTAAGGCCTGTAGCTGTCTGGCAATTATCTGCTTTTGTTTCTCGATAGTCTTCTCATGCTTAGTTATGAGTTTCTGCTGACGGATTATCTCTTTTCTTTCGCTTTCACGAGACGAATGACTTTTCATAATAGATCCTCTCCCATTGAAATTCAGTTAATGTTATTCTTCAAATCCCTGACCGTTAGCTTTTTTGTTGTCAAGGTACCATTGTTCTTAAATTTTTGCAACAAAAAAAGAAAGGAACACTACATGTTGACAACTTTTCTAATATGAAAATGGGGGTATGTATTTATGTCTTTATTTACTCATGTTTTTTCTTTTATGGATTCGCTTTATGATCTAACAGGAAAGCAAAATACCTGTCCCTTTCTTGCCTTAACAGGTCCATCTAACAGGCAAAAGGCAGATAAGCAGAGGGGGAAATATACACGTCACCATAGAAAAAGCCAGGTACTTCACTTTTTTCTTACCGCGAAGGTCTGGCCTTCGAAGCTCAGAATTCCAGCTTAATACCTGGCTCTTGCTGTTGCGCTAAGCTACTAACTTATCTTACAGACTTGATTAATAGCGGCGGCCACCGGTAGATCCACGCCCCCGTCCTCCACCAAAACCACTGCGGGGTTTGTCCTGCCGCGGTCTGGCTTCGTTGACGGTGGCGGTGCGGCCCTTCAGGTTTTTGCCATTCAAGCTGTTGATAGCAGCATGGGCTTCTTCCTGATTGGGCATCTCCACGAAGCCAAAGCCCCGTGATTCACCGGTGTAGCGGTCCTTAATAATGGAGACGCTGTTGACCGTGCCGAAAGCTTCAAAGGTTTCCCTTAATTCACTTTCGGTGAGGTCCCTGGAAAGGTTTCCTACGTAGATGTTCATACTCATCTCTCCTTTTTAAATTTCCGTTATAAAGGAGAGGAGTATGACCGATAAGGGCCCGTGCCCTCTTCCTTTATAATCGAGGTTGTAATTATAGCACACAATTCCAAATAAATCTCATTTTTTTAAAAATATTTTTTTTGTCCGAAATTGGGAATAAAGCTATCTCGCTTTCGTGACCCTATGGTTCATAGACAAAACATCCTTTTAAACATCCTTTTAGGATGCAAAGTTAAGATGGGCATCCCTTTGCTTTTAGACAAAAATTTCTATATAAATATTTTATAAAATTTTAAAAATTACATCAGAGGTGGGAAATGAAAACGGGAGAAATTTTTGCTGAAAGATGGGATCAGCCCAGGAGAAGAACAAGGAAAATTGCCTTCATTGGCAACTATCTACCCCGGCGCTGCGGAATAGCCACCTTCACCACCGACCTCTGCGAAACCATCGCTAACCAATTCGAAGGAGTCCAATGCTTTGCCGTACCTGTTACTGACACAGAAGCAGGCTACAATTATCCGCCGCGTGTCCGATTTGAAATTATTGAAAAGGATATCAATACATATCGTCAGGCCGCAGACTTTCTTAATATCAACGGCGTCGACATAGTCTGCCTGCAGCATGAATACGGCATCTTTGGAGGTCCTGCCGGCAGCCATATTCTGGCCCTGCTTAGAGATTTGTGTCTGCCAGTGGTGACAACCCTGCATACCATACTCAAAGAACCCAACCATGATCAATTAACCGTCCTCAAGGAAATCATCCAACTTTCCGATAGAGTGGTGGTTATGAGTCAGCGGGCCAGGGAATTTCTTCTCGAAATCTATGGTGCACCGGAAGGAAAAATTGAAATTATTCCTCACGGTATTCCCAACACTCCTTTTATTGACCCCAATTTTTATAAAGACCAGTTTGGCGTCCAAGGAAACATAGTCCTTCTGACCTTTGGTTTGCTTTCGGCTAATAAGGGCATCGAATATGTCATCCAGGCTCTCCCCGAAATACTCAAACATCAAGAAAATGTGGTTTATATTGTCCTTGGCGCAACGCATCCAAATATTTTTCGAAAGGAAGGAGAAACTTACAGGCTAAGCCTCCAACACCTGGCTAAAGAATTGAAAGTGGAAAAGCATGTAATTTTCTATAATCGTTTTGTGAGCTTCCAGGAACTGACTGAATTCATCGGTGCGGCTGAAATTTTCATTACTCCCTATTTGAACGAAGCCCAAATCGTCTCTGGCACCCTTTCCTACGCCTTAGGAATGGGGAAGGCAGTGATTTCTACTCCCTATTGGTACGCAACTGAGGCTCTTGCTGAAGGAAGAGGAATTATTGTTCCTTTTCGTGATTCCAGGGCCATTGCTGAGGCTGTAATTCGTCTTCTCTCTGATGAAACTGAACGGAACACCTTACGAAAAAATGCCTATCTTTTTGGGCGGCAAATGGTCTGGCCGGTGGTAGCCCATCGCTACATGGAAGTCTTTGAAAGAGTTAAAGAGGAAAGGCTCTGGAGGCCTCGAATCATCCGACCTTATATGACCATGGACCTGCGACCAGGAGAATTGCCTCCTCCTCGTTTTGATCATCTCAAGCAACTTACCGACCACACAGGTGTATTGCAGCATGCTATTTATAATGTTCCCAATTATAACGAGGGGTATACCACCGATGATAATGCCCGGGCCCTTATTCTGGCCATTCTTCTTTCTACCTTCGGGGAGAGCAAAGGTTTTCATCCCGATGAGCTGGCCTCCCGAACCTTAGCTTTTATTTGGCACGCCTTCAACCCCAAAACTCGCCGCTTCCGCAATCATTTGAGTTATGACCGTCGCTGGCTGGATGAAGCCGGTTCTGAAGACGCTCACGGAAGAGCTCTGTGGAGCCTCGGCGTTGTTTTAGGAAAAAGCCAGGTAGAAGGATTTAGAAATCTCGCCGGAAGACTCTGGGAGCAAGCCCTACCCGTGGTAAAAGAATTCACTTCCCCTCGGGCCTGGGCCTTCACCCTTATCGGTCTTAGGGAATATCTCAGTCAATTTGCAGGAGATATAGTTGCTCGCAGCCTTATGGAAATTTTGGCCGAGCGACTTCTAAATCTGTATCAACAGGTTCACCAACCAGATTGGCTCTGGTTTGAAGAAATCCTTTCTTACTGTAATGCTAAGCTCCCTCATGCTCTTCTTGTAGCCGGTCAAGTTTTGGACAGACAAGATATGATTGAAGTAGGTCTTGAGAGTTTGAGATGGCTGGTTAAAATCCAAATCTCGCCTGAGGGGCATTTCGTGCCCATTGGCACCAATGGCTTTTATAGACGCCACGGACCTAAAGCCCGGTTTGACCAACAACCTATTGAGGCTTACACAACTCTTTCGGCCTGTCTTGAAGCCTATAAATTTACCGGTGATAAGGACTGGCTGGCAGAAGCCCAAAGAGCTTTTGAGTGGTATTTAGGATATAACGACCTGCATATCGCTCTCTATGACCCTTCCACTGGAGGCTGTCGAGATGGTCTGCATTCGGATCGAGTTAATCTGAATCAGGGTGCTGAATCAACCATTTCTTTTCTTCTCTCTTTGGTGGAGATATCCCTTATAAAAAACGTCATTTTAGATAATAAAAAGGAGGTGTGAAAGATTGAAAGAGATGGCTTTTTTCCGGGCAGATTCTATTTTCAAACGATACGAAAAGAATCCAATTCTTACTGCAGAGAAATGGCCCTATCCGGTGAATGCCGTATTTAACCCGGGAGCGACGAGGTTAAAAGATGGCACAGTTCTTCTTCTCTGTAGAGTGGAGGATAAAACCGGTCTTTCTCATCTCTGTGCAGCCTACTCTCATAACGGCGTAGATTCCTGGAAAATTGAACCTGCAATGTCTCTTCACCCCGACCCTGACTCCTATCCTGAAGAAATCTGGGGTATTGAAGACCCTCGCATCACTTACCTTTCTTCTCTCGATAAATATGCGGTTGCTTATACTTCTTATTCTCGGGGAGGGGCTGGTGTTTCTCTCGCCTTGACAAAAGATTTTGTCCACTATGAACGATTGGGGGTTATCCTTCCCCCAGAAGATAAAGATGCAGCTCTCCTGCCTCATTTAATTAAGGGAAAGTGGGCCATAATCCATCGTCCGGTTACTTCCTTGGGTGCTCACATCTGGATCTCCTACTCTCCAGACATGAAGAACTGGGGAAGTCATAAACTTATCCTCCAGGCCCGGCGTGGCGCTTGGTGGGATGCGGGGAAGATAGGTTTAGCTGCCCCTCCAATTGAAACCCCAAAGGGTTGGCTCATTCTTTACCATGGAGTGCGATTTACTGCTTCTGGAGCTATCTACCGGTTAGGATTAGCACTTCTTGATATGGCTAATCCAGAAAAATGCCTTCTCAGAGGCAAAGCCTGGATTTTTGGCCCGGAAGCACCATATGAAAGATTCGGGGATGTTAATAACGTAGTTTTTCCTTGTGGCTATGTGCTTGACGGAGACGGAGATAAAATTTTCCTCTATTATGGAGCAGCCGACTCCTGCATTGCTTTAGCCAGCGGAAGCTTGAAAGAATTACTCCAATGGCTGGAAGAAAATGGTGAACCTGAAAAAGCCGAATTATCTCCTTTTTAGAAATTTCTTTCAGCGAATTCCCCCAGCTTTCTTAAGAGCCAAAGATACAATTTAGTTCTCAGGAAGAGCTTTACTTAAAATAATAACGATAAATTTTTATGAGCTAAGGTCAGAGAGTAACTTAAAAATTTTTTCTGGCTTAAAAAAATAAGGTAGTATGTAATGTGTCACCTATTTGGAAGGAGGCAACAATGATTTTAAAAACTGCTAAAAAATCAGCTGCTTTAAACCTTTTTAAAATTCTTGGCTTTATAGCTCTTTTTATCGTGGCCCAATTTTTACTTTCAAATTTGTTCGCCTGGAATCAGAAACAGGTTACATCCTCCCCTTCACCACAACTCAGGCCCATCCGCGATGATGTTGGCTTTTGCTGGAATGCCGATAGCATGAAAATTCTGATCGATTATTTAGAAAGCCAGGAAAAGGAGACCTTCACCCCTGAAGGTTTGGTCGCGGCCATATCGCCCCATGATGACTACCTGTATGCCGGTCGCATTTATTATCCGCTCTTTAAAACTCTTCGGGCTAAGGAAGTGGTCATCTTCGGTGTCACCCATGGCGCTGTCCGCAGTGAAATTAAAGGTCTGGACAGCATCTTAATCCTCGACGACTACCAGCTGTGGCCCGGTGTGTTGAAACCTATTGCTGTCTCTCCGCTCCGCGAATATCTTAAATCCCATCTTAACCAGAATTATTTTATCGTGAATAATCACGCTCATGAACTTGAGCATTCCATTGAAGCTCTCCTCCCCTTCCTCCAATACTTCAACCCCGAAGTCAAAATAACACCCATCATGGTAGCCCCGATGCCCCTCAACAAAATGCAGGAAATCTCTGAACACCTGGCTGAGGTTATTTCAGCTTACATCAAAGAGAA
The DNA here is from genome assembly GCA_014360015.1 of Candidatus Aminicenantota bacterium. Lineage (GTDB taxonomy): Bacteria > Acidobacteriota > Aminicenantia > Aminicenantales > Saccharicenantaceae > Saccharicenans. Next base: position 20,773 of record JACIYJ010000004.1, read on the forward strand.
AAACCTCACCCCGGGCAAAGATATCTTTTTCCTGATCTCGGCTGACGGCAATCACTACGGCCAGGATTTCAACAACCTGGCTTTTGGAGAAGGACAGGAAGCCTGGGAAAAAGCCTTAGCTTTTGACCGGAAGCTTATTGCTAACTACCTGACAGGTCAGGTAAATGAGGCCAAAATAGCCGGTCTTGTCGGTGAACTTTGGGGCAAAACTTATCTTGATTACAAAAGCTCCTACTGGTGCGGCAAATATTCAATACCGTTCGGATTGCTGACAATAGAAAAAGTAATAGCCAAAACCGCCGGCAGGAAAATCAGCGGCCAGCTCTTCCGTTACTCCGACACCTATAGCGAAGGTGTCCTGCCATTGCGAAAAATCGGGCTCGGGACCACGGCTCCTTTCTCCCTCCGGCACTGGGTCAGCTTTTGCTCCATCGGCTACTACCTTGATTGAGGTAATAGCTGCGGTTGCCCCTGTTCCTTTCTTTCTCTCCTCAACCAGCAGTCAACATTAAGCAACTGCAAAACGAGGATGGAGAAGATGGGCTTTGTGTCGGTAAAAATCAGGAAACGGATAGAACGTCACCGTTTTTATTACTTAGGCTTTGCCCAAGACCATGGCCAGCAGGGCCATCCTGACATACAGCCCGTACTCCATCTGCCGAAAATAAGCAGCCCGCGGGTCTTTATCGACTTCCATGCTGATCTCGTTTACTCTCGGCAACGGGTGCATTATAATCATCTTCTCCTTAGCTTTCTCTAAGGTCTTTGGCGTAATCACATAAGCATCCTTAACCTTTTCGTATTCCTCCAGGTTATCAAACCTCTCTCTCTGAACCCGGGTCACATATAACACATCCGTTTCCGGCAATACCTCATCTAAGGTCAGATGTTCTTCCTGAGGCAGGCCTTTCTCAGCCACTTCATCGATCACATCCCTTGGCATGCGCAACACTTCCGGTGAAACATAATGAAGCTTGATGTTGTCAAACCGGGTTAGAAGCCGGGCTAAGGAATGCACAGTTCTCCCGTACTTCAGGTCGCCGAGCATGGTGACGGTCAAGTTATCCAGACGTCCGAGTTCTTCTCTGATGGTGAAGACATCGAGCAGAGCTTGGGTAGGATGTTCCCCCACGCCGTCTCCAGCATTGATCACCGGCTTGCCTGCGTACTGGGCCGCTAAGGCCGCCGAACCCACTTCCGGGTGCCTGATAACAATCACGTCAGCATAACAGGCTAAGGTACGTACTGTATCCGGCAAACTCTCTCCTTTGGCCACTGATGAATACCGTACCTCACTGATAGGAATTACCGCTCCGCCCAGCCTCTGCATAGCCGCCATAAAGGAAGCAAAAGTTCTGGTCGATGGCTCATAGAAAAGGTTCGCCAGAATTTTCCCCTTGAGCAAATCAAAAGTGCCTATTCTTTCAACCATCACCCGCATCTCATGGGCTACGCTGAAGATGTATTCCAAGTCAGCTCTGGTAAATTGCCTGACCGACAGAATGTTTTTCCCATACCAGGGCGCGGTTTGCTGGTCGCCAAACGGCAGATATGGACTTTTCGGTTTAGTAGGCATACTAACTCCTTATTAATCCACTTTAGAATTATTTTTTTTAATATATCCATCCCTCTTCACCTTGTCAATTAAAAAACATTGAAAAACCCTTGTCATCACAAAAATTAAAGGTAAGGACAATGAACAATAAATCTGCGGCAATCCGAATTAAGCCCACATCCCTCAGAAATCAAAAACTTTTATTTTTCGATTTCCAGCTACTTCAACATTCCTGAACCGAAAATAATCGAAATCCGGGAGCGTTATCGCCTGGCCGACGCAAACAGCAACAGATTTATAGTTTCCTCAAAGAACCTTCGATAATTGCTTATAAATATTGCTCCCACTCTTCTTTCCTGAATTTCCTGAGTTCCTTCATCTCTTTCCAGGAGATAATCACCGCCGCTTCTTCGGCCATTTTGGCTTTGCTGTATCTTATTGTTAGAAGGGCCGCCTTCCTGACCACTGGCAGGTTAAATGCCTGGCTCCGCTGGCTCGGCCAGCTGCTTTTTCCATTTAAATTTCCCTGGCCAGAGCCATCTCCTCCTTTATTAACCTTGCCTCTATCCTCAAGCAACTTACCCGACTCCATCTCTCCCTTCAGCCTGACCACTGTCAGTGGCCCTTTCACTTCGGCCGTGGTGATGATGATATCAGAATCAAGAGCACTCTTCCTCACTTTCTCATTATCTCTCTCATCGCGGCCGACAGCGATTATTCCGTCGTCTTCAAAAAACACCCGACCATTCTTAATCAGCTGGATGTCTTCCGCCAGCAACCGCCCTCGCCACTCCAGAAGCTTCTTCAACCTCTGTGAAAAGCCAGGATCAGTCAGAAGACAGCCGCCGGCCGGTGTTGGATATTCCTTGATTCCATATTTTGCCGCCATCTCCATCTGTTTTTTCCTCGATCGGCCGCAAATATCCAGCAATCGCTCGCGGTCAACCAACCCCTGTTCTTCCGGTTTGGTTGGCGACAGAAGCTTTGCGGAAAGAGGTCTCAAAACCAACCCCTTCAAGCCCGACAGTTTTTCCACAATCCCTAAGGCCTGCCTATTCTGCGATTTCGGTCTTTCTCCCAGCACCTCACCCGTGGCCACAAAATCAGCCCGGTATCTCTCCAGCAGCTGCCCGGCGATTCTGACCATCTGGCCGTGGCAGTCTATACAGGGATTCATGTTTTTCCCGTAGCCGTACTTAGGCTTTTCCACTATCTGAATCTCTTCTTCAGTAATATCAACCACGACTAAAGGCCAGCCCTGTTCTTCAGCAGCCCTGATGGCTTCTCGCGGTCCAAAAAAAAGGCTTCTGAAAGTCACGGCAACAACTTCCACCCCCTGCTCTTCCAAAACTTTTCCGGCCAGAACACTATCGAGGCCGCCAGAAAGAAGCAGCAGAGCCCGGGCTCGGGCTTTTTTCTCACCTGGAATTCTGACCTCTTTTATTTTCATGTTCCCAATCCTTCCAACATTTTCACAGGCCGGCTTTCTTCCTTATTTTCTGCTGCCTGGCTGCCCATCGCACCAGCCCATAGGTCCAGGGGCAACGCATCAGAAAAGACAGAAATTTATTGCGTAATCCTGGAACAATGATAACTTTATTCTTCGAAAGGGCCCGCAGCGATATTCTGACCACCCGGTCAGCCTTCATCCAGAGAATTCCCGGAATCGCCTCCTTGTCTATTCCGGCCACCTGATGAAATTCTGTATGAGTTAGCCCAGGACAAAGAGCCTGAACTTTAATTCCGGTGTCATGCAGTTCACTCTGAAGATTTTCCGAAAACATCACTAAGAAAGCTTTGGTCGAACTGTACATGGCTCCTGAAAGCGGGGAAAAGGCAGCAATCGAAGCGACGTTGATTATGGCTCCGCTTTTCCTGGCCATCATCCCTGAGAGAGCAGCCTTGGTGAGCACCGTCGGAGCCACCACATGAACTTTTATCATCCGTTCGGCTTCTCCGTTTTCATCCTGATAGAATTTTTCCTTGCCGCCGAAGCCAGCATTGTTGATGAGCAAATCAAGGTCAGGAGTCTGCCGGATTTTTTCTGCCAGCCTCTGGATGTCTTCATCCCGGCTGAGGTCAGCCGGAAATATCTCTACCTTGACCCCAAACTTTGCGGAAGAAAGCTCGGCGGCTAAGGCTTCCAGGCGCTCCCTTCGCCGGGCTACCAGGATCAAATCAGTCCCAGCTTCTGCCAGCTGTCGGGCATATTCTTCTCCCAATCCAGCCGAAGCTCCAGTTATCAGGGCTTTTTTATACCCTATTGGCTTCATCATCCACTCCTTAAAAATTCAGTCTTATCTATGATAGCAAAGTTTTGCCTGAAAAACAGAGCCGACGCTGGTGAATGGGCTCTGGTCAGCCCATCTCCTTTATAATCAAAAGGCATAATTATACCCTGACGTCCTCCTCTTGAATCTAAGTTTCTTCATATCGAGTATTTATTTTTTTGACTTGAAAGATATTACTCGAGGCCGACCCCAAATTGCCTGACCCTCAAATTGCCGCAAATTGTCGGTTTTCTTGACAGAAAAAAGTGATAATGTTAATTTGAAGTTTGCAGAAATAATGAGCTTTTTTCGTCGAGCCTTCTTAAAATTTAGACTTATAATTTTCATATTTATCATCCTCCCAGGAAGCTTTTCTCAGATCATCGCTTTATCTTTGGAGACAAGGGAAACTCGGTCCCAGCAGTATTATCTACAACCTACCCAGGAACTCCGCCTGCTGAAAAAGGTCCTGACATTTGAGCGCAACTGGAAAGCCAGAGCCGAAACCCAGCTTATAATTGGCATTCTCTACCAGAAATCCAATTCGCTTTCTTATTGGGTCAAGGAAGACTGGCTGAAACTCTCTACTGAGCTTCCAGAAGCTGAGAAAACCATTGACAGTATCCCCATCGTTTTCAAAGAAATCCACCTGGATTCAGTTTCTTCTCTGGAGAAAACCCTGGCCGAGGAACAAGTTCAATTACTTTATATAACTCCAATCGATGATAAAAAAAGCCCCAAACTGCTGAGAGATATTTCCCGTGTTTGCCAAAAACTAAAAATCGGCACTTTCAGCGGAGTCGTTGAATATCTTGACTCCGGAGTGGCTATGGTCTTTGGGTTAAAAGAAAACAAAGCCCAGATATTCATCAACTTAGAAGCTTCTAAGGAACAGGGATTGAATTTTTCGTCTCAGTTCTTGCGTATCGTTAAAATAAGGAACATAAATGGCTGAAGACAATCGGTCAGGTTCTACTCCATTTTTCCCCTGGCGCTCCAAAATTGTCTTTAAATTCATGATCATTTCTCTGCCTTTTTTAATCTTAATCAGCTTAGCTCTTTTTATAATAGCTCCTTATTGGTATCAGCACCATTCACTCAGAGACCTTGAAGACAAAGCTCAATCCATCGGCCAGATTGCTTCCTACAACCTGGCTCCGGCTGTGATCTTTGAAGATTCCCAGAACATCAGAGAAATACTCCTGAGCCTCAGTCAGAGTCCTGAAATTGAATACATCATCGTTTACGATACCCAAGGCAAAGAAATTTCCAGATTCTCCAGGTCTGAGACAGTGACCATTAATCCAGAAGACATTCGACAGACCGGCTATACCACTAACAAGAAGACCTGGAATCTTTATACTGAAATCAAACATCAAGACAGGGTCATAGGTTACTTAGCCATCGGTTTTTCTCTAAATGAGGTTTATGCTCAAATCAACCACATTCGCCAGATCATCGGTCTGGCTTCTGTTTTGATGTTTGGGTTTGGGCTGTGGTTAATTTATTTTTTGAGTTCACTGATCACCCGGCCCCTGCGCCAGATGACTGAAACAGTCAAAGAAATTGCTCGGGGGGATTTATCCAGGCGGGCTGAAGTTCCCACTTCTGACGAAGTCGGGCTCCTGGCCACCAGCTTTAACACCATGGTTGACCAGTTACAACAGACCTTAGCTAACCTCCAGGAAGCCAGAGAAAATCTGGAAAAGAAGGTCGAAGAAAGAACAGCGGAACTAAAGCAGCAGATAGAAGAAAAGGAAGCCATTGCTCAAAAGCTCAAAGAAAGCGAGGAGCTTTTCCGAAGTATGGTCGAAAGCCTGGGTGAAGGTGTAGTCATTGTCGACCCTGAAGAAAACTTTATCTTTGCCAATCAGGCTGCCAGACGTATATTCAACGACTATGAAGGAAAACTAATCGGCCGCAACCTGAAAGAATTCACCACTCCGGACCAGTATGAGATCATAAGGAAACAGACTCTTCGTAGAAAACAGGGTTTCCGTGATGTTTATGACTTAGAGATTACTCTGGACGACGGCACCAGAAAAACACTCATCGTCAACGCCGCACCCCAGTTTGACCGCGATGGCAATTTTGCCTCAGCGCTGGCAGTTATGATTGACATCACAGAAAGAAAAAGAGAAGAGCGAGCCTTAGCTGAAGCCAAACTTGAACTGGAAAAAGCCATTGCCGAATTGCAGAAAAGAAATGAGGAAGCTGCCGTTCTGATTGAATTGGGTGATGCTTTCCACTTAGCCAGGTCAGAAAAAGAAATTGTTGATATAGCTTTAAGCTATGCCCGAAGACTTTTTCCAGAAGAATCTGGGTTATTATATCTTCGCCAGGCAAAGGAAAATTTTCTGCAGGTTGGTGGTGTCTGGAATTTAGATGGCCCGAGGGAAGACATAATTAATTTAGACGATTGCTGGGCCCTTCGAAAATCAGCCCCTTACTTTATCATATCGCCTGAAAAAGATCTGGTCTGTCCACATTTTAAAACTAACTGGCCAATTAGCTTTCCCACTGCTTGCCTGCCGCTCAATTCTTTCGGTGAAACCTTAGGGCTGCTGGTCGTTTTTTGCTGCCAGAAAAAGCCATACGTTAAGCAGGAGGCTTACCTTGAACAAGAAATAAAGGTGAAAAAGCAACTGCTAATCACTTTTGCTCAGCGAGTGGCCATGGCTCTGGCTAATATCAGACTCAGAGAATCTCTCAAGGAGCAGTCGATCCGCGATTCACTGACCAGCCTTTATAACCGTCGGTATCTGGAAGAAACTCTCGAACGAGAGCTTCGGCGGGCCAGACGGGCCGGTAAGCCAGTTTCAGTGATTATGTTGGACATAGATCATTTTAAGAAGTTCAATGATTCCTACGGACATGAGGCTGGCGATTTTATTCTCCAGACCATAGCCAGAACCCTGGAAAGAGCAGTTCGGGCCGAAGATATTGTCTGCCGCTATGGTGGAGAAGAATTCACCGTCATTCTCCCGGGTTTACCCCTGGATAAAGCCGTTAGCCGAGCAGAGTTAATTCTTGATTCAGTTCGTCATCTCGAAGTAAATTATGGCAAAACTGTGATTCACAATATAACCATTTCCGCCGGCGTCTCTGCCTATCCCGACCACGCTGACCAGTGGACGGAACTAATTCAGTTAGCAGACACAGCTTTGTTCAAGGCCAAGAATGAAGGCCGAAACCGGGTAATTGTGGCTGAAAAACAATCTTTTTGAACGGCAAATTGTGGCTTGGACAGGTTTGATATTATCAAGTCAAAAGTGGAAAGGTGACCATGAGAAGTTTCAAGGAACTCTGGCTTAAATGGAAAAAGAGACTGAGCAGTCCGCTTTATTTGATTTCTTTAATGCTAACAATCCTCATTCTGATAGCTGGCCTTTCTTTTCGCCGGTCACAGGAAAATCAGGTAAAAAAAATAATCTTCAACCAGCTGTCCTCCATCACCGAAATGAAGGCTGGTCAGACGCGAAAATGGCTGGATGATAGAAAGAATGATGCTCTGCTTTTGATCAAGAGTCCATATCTGGGCACCAGTCTGAAAGCATTTTTGAAAAATCCAAAAAAAGAAGATACAGCTAAGATCAAAGAAAGACTGGAACTGCAGGCCAGTGCTTATGGCTATGCCAATATTTTCATATTGGATAAGGAAAGAAAGCCAGTCTTTTCTTTAGAGCCCATGATTGAACAACTCACAGGAGAACTTTCAGAAATAATAAACAAAGTGGAGAAAACAAAGTCCATTGTCAATACTGATCTTCATCTCAACCCAGCTGATGGCAAAATACATTTTGATATAATAGCCCCCATCACTTCTCTTCTTAATGAGCAAAAAATTGAGGGCTTTATTGTCTTGGTCGTTTATGCTGACGAATTTCTTTTTCCTTTAATTCAATCCTGGCCTGTTCCCAGCCAGACTGCAGAAACTTTATTGATAAAGCGCGATGGTGACAATGTTCTCTTCCTGAATGAATTAAGGCATAAAAAGGACACAGCCCTAAAATTACGAATTCCTTTGAGCCAGAAAAATGTTTCAGCAGTCAGGGCCGCCCTGGGTGAGTATGGCAGTTTTGAGGGAGTAGATTATCGTGGAGTTAACGTTTTGGCTGTCAATAAGCCAATTCCCAACACCTGCTGGTCCATCGAGGCTAAAATAGATAGGGACGAAGCCTTGGCTGGCTGGCGTGACCGCTCAACCCTGATCATTCTTTTGATGATTTCGGTTATTGCTGTTCAGTTTCTTCTGACCGAAGTTTTCTGGCAGCGCCGGGAAAAAGTCAATTTTCAAAGACTTTATCAAGCTGAAGCCCGGGCCCGTGAAACCCAGGAGCTTTTCCGTGTTTTGAGTGAGTCAGCCATCGTCGGGGTTTATCTGGTTCAGGACGGGCTGTTTCGGTATGTCAATAAAGCCTTAGCCGAGATGTTTGGGTACGAGCCAGAAGAACTAATAGGCAAATTGAGCAGCTTGGACCTGACCCATCCTGATGACCGACCGATGGTTGGAGAATACAATAGAAAAAGACTCAGTGGAGAAATCTCCAGTATTCGCTTTGATTTTCGTGGGCTGCGCAAGGATGGGTCTTATTTTTATGCCGAAGCCCATGGCAGCGTCGTTGAACTTGGAGGCAAACCAGCAATCATTGGTACTCTAATTGATATAACTGAGAGAAAGCGGCTGATAGAAGAATTACTGGCCAAAGAATCTGAAATCAGGGCTACACTTTACAGCATTGGTGATGCAGTTATCTCGACTGATATTACTGGCCGCATTCTGATGATGAACCCGGTAGCTGAAAGACTTACCGGTTGGACTGAAACTGAAGCCAAGGGAAGACCGATTCAGGAAGTTTTTAACATCATCAACGAATTTACCAGGGAGCCAGCAGAAAATCCGGTGGAGAGGGTAATCAGCGAAGGAGTTGTCGTTGGCCTGGCCAATCATACTGTTTTGATTTCTCGTGACGGCACCGAACGCCCGATCGCTGATAGCGGAGCGCCGATTACTGATTCTGAAGGCAATGTCCTGGGAGTAATCCTGGTTTTCCGTGACCAGACCGCAGAAAGAGAAGCTCAGAAGCAGATAATTGAAGCTAAGGAAGAACTGGCAAAGAGCGAGCAGCAAAAAGCTGCCATTTTTGCCGCTATTTCCGAACACGTAATCTACCAAGCGCCAGATCACACTATACTCTGGGCAAATAGAGCCGCAGCCGATTCTATTGGCAAAAAGCCGGAAGAGCTTATCGGCAAAAAATGTTACCAATTATGGCACGGAAGAACTTCTCCTTGTGAAATTTGCCCAGTGGCTCAAGCCAGAGATACCCAGACAGCTCATAGAGAAGAGATTTCTTCGCCGGACGGCCGCTGGTGGCACATAAGCGGTTACCCGATGATAGATGATCAAGGCAAAGTCATCGGTATGATAGAAGTGACCATGGAAATTACTGACAGAAAAAAGAGTGAACTGGCTCTGAAGGCTTCGCTGCAGGAAAAAGAGATACTGATCAGGGAGATTCATCACCGGGTGAAAAATAACATGCAGGTGATTTCCAGCATTTTGAATCTGCAGTCGGCGCTTCTTTCCGACCCAGAAGCTAAGATGGCCTTTAAGGAATGTCAGTATCGCATCAAATCGATGGCCATGGTCCACGAGAAGCTCTATCGGGCCAAAGATCTGAGCAACATTGATTTTTCCGATTATCTCAAAAATTTAGCTCAAACTATTTTCTTTGACCAGCAGATCAAGTCCGGACAGATTAACCTCCACCTCGACCTCGAGCCAGTAAATCTTAACATCAACGTAGCGGTTCCCTTAGGTTTGATCCTGAATGAGCTTATCACCAACGCCTTCAAGCATGCCTTCCCGAGTGGCCGAAAGGGCAATCTCTGGATAAGCTTGAAGCATCTGCCTGAGGGAGTGATTGAGTTACGGGTTAAAGATGATGGCGTGGGCTTCCCAAAAGGACTGGATTTTAAGAAAGCAGATTCCTTGGGCTTGGTCATCATCAACACTCTGGTCGATCAGATTGACGGAAAAATCGAGCTGCTCAGAGACGGCGGCACCGAGTTCCGCATCACCTTTTAGATGGGGACGTGTACCGCTGTCCCCTTTTTTTCCCTTTTTGCCCTCCTATGAAAAGTATGACTAACATGATTAATATGTAGTAGGTCCATCTTTTTTGGCATATAATGGAAGAAATTATTTTAAATAGCGTCATAAATTACGATGTTTAGTATTTTTTATTTTGCCTTCATACATTGCTCGCTTTCCCTTCCCTTACTTTACCTTGAAAATAACTTTTTAAATCAATGGAGGTTTAAATGAAAAAGCGTCTGTTGCCAGTAATTTTTCTTTTTTTAGTGCTGACGGCTTTTTCTTCCCTTCTGGCTCAGATGCCACCACAGCAGCAAATGAGGCCAGAGGAAGTCAAGAGAGCCCTCAACTTAGTCTCCAAAACAGAGCCGGTTCCTGAAAAGTATAAAGTCGGCTTTGAGTCAATTACCCCCAAAGACACTCTGGCCATGCTCAACTACTTAGCTTCTGACTGGATGGAAGGTCGCGAAACTGGAAGCCGCGGCTACGCGATGGCCGCTGATTATGTGGCTTCGCTTTTCAAGATGTGGGGAATCAAGCCAGGCGGTGACCAGCCCAGGATGGAAATCAATATCGCCCGGGCAATGGCCGGCCAGAGCTCTCGACAGGCCATGCAGTTAGAGCGAAGCTATTTTCAGGAATTTACCCTAAAAGAGATTTCCGATGTAAAAACCACCCTGAAGGTGGAAATCTCAAAAGGTGCCGCTACCAAAGCTCGCACCTTCGAAAGCGGAATTGACTTTATGAGCATGCTTTCCTCGCAGGAAGATATAAGCGCTCCGGTGGTATTTGTTGGATATGGTATTAAAGAGCCTTCAATTGGCTGGGATGAACTCAAAGGACTGAATCTCAAAGATAAAATTGTCCTCGTCCTGAGCGAGGCACCTGGCAAAGACGACCCGAAGTCACCATTCAACCAGAAAAAAGAGCTCAAGGAGAAATATTTCCCGCAGGCTCAGGCCATGCAGATGATGTTCATGAGAGGTGGGCGTCGTGGTTTTAATAAATTGGAAGAAATCTACAAGCAGGAGCCAGCAGCGGTTCTGGTGGTTCAGAACACAGGCAAAGATGCCGACATTTACAACCTGCTGACGGCCACTCAAAACAGACAACCTTCGGATGAAAGACCGATAATCAACAGGCCGCGGACCAGAATGGTTATCCCGGGAGCCAGGGACACGATGGCCGGGATGATGGGTGGTAGCAATGTGCCAACCATCAACATCACTCGAGAAATTGCTAATCTCATCCTTGAAAACACTGGAAAAAGCATCGATGACCTGAAAAAAGCCATCGAAACAACTTACAAGCCAGCCTCACGCGACCTGCCTGGAGTCAGAGTCACCATCAATTCCACCGCCAAGGTCAACCTGGTTCGGACGATGAATGTCATCGGCTATATTGAAGGTTCAGACCCGAAGTTGAAGGATGAGTATTTCGTGGTCGGAGCTCATTTTGATCATCTGGGCAAATGGGATGACTATATTTTTAACGGTTCAGACGATAATGCTTCCGGGTCAGTCGGCGTAATTTCAATTGCCAGAGCCATTGCTCTTAATCCAGTTAAGCCCAAGAGAACCATCGTTTTCTGCCTGTGGACGGGCGAAGAAAAAGGTTTGCTTGGCAGCCGCTATTATGTCCAGAATCCGACCTTTCCGATTGAAAAGACTATCGGTTATCTCAACTACGATATGATCAGCCGGCCGTTCGATGAGCAGACCATCGGTCGCTATACCAGAATGCTGAATGTTAAGGGTGTTGAAGACCTGGTCAAGCAGATCCGACCGGGGTATTTCGTCACAGTCAATGCCACCAAGGACTCTGGCTTCTATGAACTTCAGCAGGAAATGAATAAATATGTCGGCCTTGACTTGTTCATCCGTGAACCTGAGCTCGGCGAAGGTGGAGGTGGGTCCGACCATTCTTCGTTTGCTTCGGTGAAGATACCCTATGTTTACTATATGACCGCGATGCATCCCGATTATCATCAGACCAGTGATAGCCCGGACAAGGCTTCAGGCGAGCTGCTGTCAAAAGTGATCAAGCTGGGTTATCTGACTGTTTTCGCCTACGCCGACAAATAAAAACTGGGGCTACAATCTATATATCCTATTTTTACAAACAAAAAGGGGCACCGTGGGGTGCCCCTTTTTTCACAGTTCAAATCGGTAAGAAAATTTCACCAGAAAAATATTGTCGCCAGGAGCGGTGAATAAATTCCCGAGATCACGCCACAGAGAAAACTGCCCTGGATAGGAATAATCGGCCCGATTCTGCGTCCACACTAAATAAAGCAGCGAACCAGGTCTGTATTCCCATCTCAGCACCACTGTCCCCCGCATCGACTTATAATTAAAATCAGGATTGTAGATAGAAAATGAAGCCGCCGGCCCGCTTCCATCCGGGTCAATGATGTACTCACTCTCTCCCGCCACAATGGTCGACTCACCCTCACCATACACTAAATAATCATAAGCTCGGGGCCTATTTAGCTGCTTGAACCGGTCGTACTTGCCCGCCGCAATGAACGGCTGCAAATAAGCCTGCAAACTCAGTTTCGGGGTAAAAATCCAGTTCACCCTGATTTCAGCCGCAACTATCTTCTGGTCAATCCGGCCAAACACATATCGATTCCCAAACGTCTCGGTCATTAACGGGTCAGCTACTTTGGTCACCCACTGAGTTTCATTCACTTCACGTCCAAGCTGCGGACCAACCGAGAGGCTGAGATTGCTCATAGGCTTCCAGCGCACAGCAAAATCAGCCCGCCAATCATAAGAATTATTATGGATTCTCTGGTAGAAAAAGTCGCCTTCAAGTACGACCGGTTTTCGTGAGTCACTGCTGAGGCGCAATTCATTCATAAAGGCCCAGGGCAGCAGAGCCATCGGCCCGCCGCGGGTCAAACGGTTATTCAAGCTCTCGGGCATAAAAATAAATGTATATTCAAAATCCCACCAGTTATTTAGCACACCTTGAAAACTGGCTGCCAAGCAGCTGAACACACTGTTTCCACCAAAATCGTATTGCCGCGAGCCTCCCCCGATTAGCAGCCACTGCCTGAAGATTTTCCCTGGCTTTGTATGCTGGTAGCCATAGAGCCCCATTAAATCAATCACATCCGAGCTCGAGCTCTGAAAGCCGGCGTCGTTGGGGTCAAATCCTGGCGACAGGGCTCCCGCCGAAAACAGGAACAATGAATTCCCCTGCTGCTTGGCCAGTTTAAACTGCCCGCCCCAGCCATTCAGGCTCGTGGCCTCGGGGTCAAGACTGACATGAGTAGCATCGGGCCGCTGAAAATAATGGGTCGAAGACTGCTGCAGCCGGTAGATATCATCCTGACTTCCCTGGATAAAAGTTCCGCCAATCCAGCCGCCGACTACCCAAGTCCGTTTCTTATCTAAAAACGACCAGCCATCAGCCGCTAAGCTGAAGGCATTTTTATTCAAAATGGCCGAAAGCATTTCCGTGTTCAAATCTCTCATCACGCCGGTGGCCATAAATCCCATTCCCTGCTGGCCGTCGTTGATGTCTTTCTGAACCCGCAGCACACCATAATAAGTAAGCGGTTCAACTTCATCCTGATAACGATTGCTCATGTCATCAACCGTGGCAAACTCACGTCCGGTCAGGGCGCTGATGAAGCCAACATTCCAGCCAGAACCAACCCTCCCAGTTAGCTTGAACGCTCCAAGAATGGTGGTTCTGTCCGGAAAGCTAACATAGCCATCATGAGTCACATAGCCCTGAGGCTGGCGACCTATTCTCCGGCTGTAGAAAAGACGCGGATTGGGCCAGTTGATGTTAGCGTTAAGATAAACCCCGCCCCGGCCGAAGTTATTGAAAATAGATGCCCCCTCAATAAAAAACGGCCTTTTTTCCTGATAATAAGTCTCATAGGCGCTGAGGTTGATCACCGCCGGGTCAACTTCAACCTGCCCAAAATCCGGGTTCACCGTGACGTCGAGATTCAGATTGCTCTTCAGGCCAACCTTCAGATCAAAGCCGGCATTGCCTAGATATTTGTGTCCGGTTTCAAACGGGTTGCCAGGTTCTGCCGGACGAAACTGAGCTTGACCGACCGAGTAAGGATACAATTCCACCCGCCGCCCAGGGTTGATTTTCTCAATGCCTTCAAGCCTGGCAAAGCGGGAAACATAAGCGTTATCTTCCTTGGGCACCCAGGCAAAGGCTACTTTTTCATTCTTGCGTTTGATGGTGCGCTGAAAATTAACGCCCCAGACGTAAACATCCTTTTTGGGAAATCGCAGCTGATTGAAAGGAATGCGCATCTCCAGAGTCCAGCCGTCTGCCACCCGAGCGGCCTTAGCCTCCCAAATTCCATCCCAGCTTTCGTCTTCATTGACATCGTTAGAAAGAACCTCATCAACGATCGAACCTGAAGGATTTACTCCAAACAAATAGCCGCTCCGGCGGTCAAAGTACGGATCAACCGCAAAAAAGAACCAGTCAGAATCGACAAAGGAATCACGGCGGCCTAAGAGCCCAATTACTCCCTTCGGATCAGAATCATGACAGTAGGCAGCTACATAAAGGTTGGTGTCGTCATAGGCCACCCAAACTTCAGTTAATTCGCTGGCTTTCTCCCCATCATTCGGATCACGCTGAAGAAAATCGCTGACTGGTTCATGGGTCTTCCAGACTTCCTCTTCCAGCAAGCCATCGAGTTTGATGGAGCTATTGACCCGGAAGGCGTGAACCACTTTTTGCTCCTGAGCTTTCTTAAGAGCTTCCTTGTCGATTTCAGCCGTCCGGTTAACACTTTTACCGGTGGCAGAAAGGTTGCCGGCTAAAAAAATAAAAAGAACAAAAAATAATAAATTAATCAGATATTCCGGCAGTGAAAAGGACGAATTTTTAATTGCCCTGACCTGTGCGTTCGAAAAAATCTTCATTTTCGGCTTCTCCAAGATATTTTTTTTGTCTCTCATATAAACGAAGAATTAGGTCAGAAGGTTCACCAAAATGGGGGATACTCTACATATTTCCTTTTAATTTTTTATTGAGGGGAAAAAACGGGGGAAAAAACGGGGGACGTCCTACGCAAAAAAACGGGGGACGTCCTACGCGTTTCCTGATTTTCTTGGCAAAAAACAATTAAACCTGGTGACACTTTACCCAATTCTTAATTACCAATTCAGAAATTCATTATGTTTAATAAACTCAAATGGATTTTCTCCAAACTACCATCTCTATCGAGAACTCGGAAAAGATTTAGGGACATGAAATTCGACCTGGTGAAGACTCAGGGGATAGATCCTGAGAAAAAAAAGATTTTTCTGCCTCTTTTATATAAATATGACAACCGGTTATATCGACCCTGATGACAAAAATCCTCCAGGACGAGCTTTTAAAAAGGCGAATTACGAATTAAATCAATCATTCAACAGTCTACTTCCAGTCACTAATAATTAATTGTTATTGACTCGCTGCACTGGTTTTTGTGCCGGTCTTCTAAGGCCCGAGCAGATCAAATAGAATTAGGTAAATATGTAAGACGTCCCTCATTTTCTTTATCGCCTCGGGAGAAATCAGGAAACGCGTAGGACGTCCCCCGTTTTATTTTTTTTCCTTCACGCTCTAACTGGAATTGCCATTTGTAGATCTCATCCTTGGCCTGACGCAAATTCGGGGTGTCCGGATAAAGCTCCAGGTAGATATTCATATAATTAATTGCCAGCCGATAATTTTTTAGCTCGCCCAGGACCATAGCCGCACTGTAATAAAGCTGGGGCACCAGAGGTGCTACCTGCAAGGCCTTCTGATATTCCTTCAAGGCCTCATCAATTTTTTTCTCTTGCAGTAGCACCTCAGCTCTCAGCGTGTACTTTCTGGCTTCTTCCGGAATTTCTATAAACTGCGGCTTTTTCTTCAAAAACGGAGCTACGTAGCTACGAATCTCTTTTGCTTTGATCGGGTCAGCCAGTTTCAAGGCAATTGCATATTCATTCAACGCTTCCAGTATCTGTCCCGAAGCTTCAAATTGCCTGGCTCTTTCTAAGGCAGCTTCCACTTGCGGTTTCATTATTTCCTGTAACTTCTGGAAATTCTTAATGGCAAGAGCGTTGGTTGCTCCGCTCATATCGCCAATCAAGCTGAAAACCTCTCCAGCTTCTTTAAATTTTCCCAGCTTAGCATAAGCAGTAGCTTCAAGAATTCTGGCTAAGACCGAATCTTTTATACCAGCCAGAAGCTTCAGCACTTCCTCGTAATTTCCTTTATCCAGCTCCACAGCTGCCAGAGCAGTTCGAGCCAGCTCGTTGTCCCGGCTTATTTCTAAGGATTTCTGAGCATCAGAGGCGGCTTCCTCAGTTGCGCCTTTTTCCCGGAGGGCAATAGCTCTGGCCGACAGGACATTGGCTTTATCATTGGGACCTGTAATCACCCCCAGAGCCCGGTCAGCTGCTTTAACTGCTTCATCCCACTGTCCGGCTTTAATCCTGGCATAGCAAATTTCTATCAGGCATGTCGGTTCGGTCGGAGCCAGCTCAGCTGCCTTCTGCATTTCTTTTATTCCCTCATCAAAATTGCCTGCCTGTAAATAAGCTCGACCCAGCCAGAGACGAAGCATGGCCTCGTTGGGAGACAGCTCGGTAGCTTTTTGAAACGAAGCTACTGCCGCCTGGTAATTGCCCTTAGCCATCTGCGAACGAGCCAGAGAGGCATGGGCATAGGGCAAATTGGAATTGACTTTCAGAGCCATCTGAGCTGCCATAATGCTATCATCATATTTCCCCAGGCTGTAATAAGCATAGGAAAGACCAAGCAGATTATCGGGAATTGGCTCCCGGGTCACTGCCTGTTTGAAAGCTTCCAGGGCCTGCTCGTATTTCCCAGCGTTGAGAAAAGCCCAGCCCTGGCGGTTAAGAATCATTTTATAACCGGCATCGATTTTATCCGCTTTCCCCCAGCCACCTTTTTTCATCTCCTGTAAACCGTTAAGAGCAATGTTGATGTCAGCGCCGCTAACAATGAGAAAATCAACTACCTCCTGATGGCCGTTCATCGCTGCCCAGCCCAAAGCCGTCCAACCGGCTTTAGCCTGAGCATTAAGGTCAGCCCCGCGAGACACCAGCAGCTTCACCACTTCCAGTTTGCCTTCTGAGGCAGCAAACATCAGCGGTGTCCCGTATTTCCACTCATTAATGTTTGCTCCTTTATCCAGCAGCTCTTGAACCTTTTTTACATCGCCCTTCATCGCCGCCTGCTGGAGAGGGGTATAAAAGGCCGATGTACAGCTATAAAAAGAGATAGCTGCTGCTACCAAAATAAAAAGAAAAATATTCCTATTCTTAAACATTGTTTCTCCTTCCATGACTATAAGTAAAAAAAATTTCGGCCATTTCTCCTGAATTAATGGCCGATATTCAAATGCCTCCTTCCTTCTTCTGTTTTGATTATATACTTTTCCCCTACTATTAGCACCACTTTTCTATAAAATTTTAATAAAACCTTGTACTGCCTTGACAAAATATGAACATATGTTCATAATAAAATGAGATTAAAAATCGAGCAGAAATAAAATGCCGAGGCCATTCTGTCGCCGACGAATTGGCTGGATGCCAGGAAAATTCAGGTTTCTGCCTGAGGGAGTTGAGCCACAAACAGCCGACTTCTTAGTCCTCACCTTAGACGAGCTTGAAGCTCTCCGGCTGGCCGATCTTCTTGGACTTTATCAGGAAGAGGCGGCTGAAAAGATGGGTATTTCCAGGCCAACCTTTGCCCGCATTCTCGAATCTGCCCGTAAAAAGGTGGCCGAAGCTCTGGTCAACGGTAAGGCTCTGGTCATTGAGGGTGGTCCGGTAGAGGTCTATGGCGACTCTGTTGGTCCAGGTCGAAAAGGCCCTCGGTGTTTTAGAGGAGGTGAACCAATGCCACGCGGATTTCACGGTCATCATTTAGGCAGACAAGGTTTGGGGCCTGAAGGTCATTGCCTCTGCCCAAAGTGTGGATTCCGTAAGGAGCATCAACCCGGTATTCCTTGCCTGGAAGAACGTTGCCCTAACTGTGGCAGTGCCCTCATTCGTGAAGGCTCTGAACACCACCAGCTAATACAAAAAAAGAAAAGTAAATAGAAGCTGCAGCTAATGCCCTTAGCGCTTCCTTAGGCAATTTAAAAGATAGACCATGTGTTCTTGACAACCGCAAGATTGCTTTCTATTATAATTCCCAGTATAATTCGCAGAAAACTCATCTGATTATGCTGAAAGAACCAAATCTAAAGCTCAATAAAAAGATATTTATTTTAATCTTAGCTTTATTTCTGGTTGACATTCTTCTCTTAAACTTTTTCCATACCGAAAAAACCCTAACCGTCGATAAAAATTGTCCAGCTGATAATTTCCTGGCCTTAAGCCTTTCTACCGGTAAAATAAATTTCTTCATTCTCCCAGGTATTTTCTTTCTATTCTTCATCCTTTTATTGAGCAGGCCCGCTAAATATGAAATCTTCTTCCACCGGCAGGTCAGCCGGTCCCCTCCACTAATTTAAACTCCCGCCTGATTCTCGTCCTGCAAATTTAAGGCCACAGCTCCGGTATAAGTTGTGGCTGAAAAATCAGAGTCCTTTTGACAGACTGGTCAAATAATCAAAGCGGAGGGAAAAATGAATAAAGAAAAAATAAAAAGCCTCAGGCTCGAAGATAAAGCTCGCCATAATCTAAAGCCACTTAGAAGATTTATCTTCAGCTCTGCTTACATATTTTCTCTTATCCTTATTTTTCTCCTATTAAATTTACTAAGCTTCCATTCAGCTCTGGCCGAAAGCCTCCAGGCTCAGAAGCAACGTCAAAATCGATTTGCTGCCAGGGTTAGAGCTGGACAGTCTGAATCTGAAAAAAGATTCTCTATTTCCGGACAGGTTCGAAGCTGGAGAAATGAACCTGTGGCCAAAGCTGTGGTTCTCATTCCTGAACTTGGACTTTCAGTGGAAACTGATTCCAGTGGGAATTTTGCTATTGAGGCCGTCCCGGCAGGAAAATATCATCTTCAGGTTATTGCCGAAAATTTTATGGAAACTACCACCGATGAATTCACCCTCGACCGCAACCGCAACGATTTTAAAATAACTCTGATAGAAAAAGTCCATGAAGAAGTGGTGGTGACCGGAACAAATACCGCCAAGCTCTATTCCGAAACTCCGGTCAAAGTCCAGGTCATAGCCCAGGCCGAAATCGAAAAAAAACAGGCAGTCAATCTGGCCGAAGCTTTGGCTACTACCACCGGCTTGCGAGTTGAAACTGATTGTCAGAACTGCAATTTCGCTCAGGTTCGGATCAACGGCCTTGAAGGGAAGTATTCTCAAATTCTGGTAGATGGCTCTCCACTGGTCACCGCTATGACCTCTGTCTACGGGCTTGATCAGATACCCACAGAAATGATTGAGCGCATCGAAATCGTCAAAGGTGGTACTTCCACCCTTTATGGGAGCAACGCTATTGCCGGGGTCATTAATATCATCTCCCGCGAGCCAGAAACTAACCAAGCATCACTGGGGTTAAAAGAAGAAGGGATAAACGGAAAATCTGACTTGAACCTGGACTTCCGTTCAAGTTATGTCTCAAAAAATTCTAATTTTAAAGGATTTTTCTTTGCCAACCTCCGGAAAAGAAATCCAGTCGACCTCAACAATGACGGTTTTTCTGATCTGGGCCGGATAAATCAAACTTCTTTCGGGATGACCCTGTTTAATAATCTTGAGAAGTTGAGAGCTAAAATTAAAATTAATCTTTTCCGGATTTTCGAAGACCGCCGAGGTGGCAATGCTTTTGACCAGCCACCGCACTTAGCTGATGTTTGCGAGTGGGCAAAAAGCGACCAGATTGGTCTATCATCAGAATGGAATCAAGCTTTATCGGAAAATTTCTATTACTCCCTGATTCTTTCTTATTTGGATGCTCGCCGCGATACCTATTACGGCTCTCAGAAGGATCCTAACGCTTATGGCCACACCTACAACCCTCTTTTCTTCGCCGGTCTTCATGCTTATTATCAATTGAATGGCCACCTGTTGACCCTCGGTTATCAACTCCGAGCCGATAAGATCAAGGACCGGGCGGTCTGTTACAACAGAATAATCAACCAGACCTATCAAGACAATGGCTTTTTCATCCAGGATGAGTATAAATTCTCTGAGAAAACAACCCTGCTAACCGGACTTAGGATAAGCAAGCATTCTATTCTCGATAAGTTCATACTTAACCCGAGAGTGAACCTGCTGATCAACCTGACAAAAAATCTAACCTTTCGTCTAGGCTATTCAACCGGATTTCGGGCACCGCAGGTGTTCGAAGAAGATTTGCATATAACTCAGGTCGGAGGTGAAGGCTTGCTGATAAACAATTCTCCTGACTTGAAAGCCGAGACTTCTCAGAGCTTTAGCTTAGGTGCAGATTTCGGTCAGGCCATCAAGAGTAATCTCATTCAGTTGAGTGGTGAGCTTTTTTATACACGATTAGCCCATACTTTTGTTCTCCGGGAAATAACTACAACAGAAAGCTATCGCCTTCTGGAAAGAATAAACGGCTCTGGAGCCAAGGTTTATGGCGCCTCAGCTGACCTGAAAATAGCCTTCGGTCCATGGGTAAGTTTTCAAAGCGGCTGGACAATTCAAACCAGCCAGCTCGACCAGCCTGAGCCTGAGTTCGGCTGCCAAGAGTTTTTCAAAACTCCTAAATCTTACGGCTATGCTGTCCTGAACTATCAACATGACAGAATCATCGACGTTTACCTAACGCTGGACTATACTGGCAAGATGAAGCTTCCTCATTATCGTGGTTACATAAGTGAAGACCGTTTGGAAACCACTGATCCATTCTGGGTGCTTAATTTGAGGATCAAAAAAAACATAGCTCTTGGTGGGGATTCTGCTTTAGCCCTGAGCTTCGGCCTCGATAATATTTTCAACTCATTTCAGAAAGACTTAGACCGCGGAGCCTATCGCGATAGCGGCTATATTTATGGTCCAGCCAAGCCTCGGACTTTTTTTGTCAGCCTCAACTACCGCATTTAATAAAAACGGGGACATCCTACATATTTACCTAATTTTTTATAGCCAAAAGGGATAAAAAGCCGGCAGAACCATTGAAAAATGTTGCTATTCTGTCAAATGAACCGCCTAAATCTTAATAATTTACTTCTGCTTTAAAATTCGGTATAAAAGACTATAAAATAAGCTCAGGAGGTTCCGATGAAAAAGCTAAGGTATTTATTATTTAGGGTTTCATTTATATTTCTAAACCTGCTTATACTATTCGGCCCCGTTTTTGCCCAGCAGGTTAGAAAACGCGGAGCAGAAGCTGGCCAGAATTTTTTCGATGTCTTGCTCCAGTCCAAGTTCATCACCATGTTGGTTATTGCTGCAGTTGTCCTGGTGTTGCTTCTCACCAGAAAAATGAACAACCGCCTCAAAGTCTCCATCTTGCTGGTATCCACTTTCCTCTATGGAATCTCAGCCAACCTGGGACTGAAAATTTTCTCAGGTTTTTCCATGCACCCTTCGCCCATCTGTGCCGCTACCAAATCAATACTTTACGGCTTCAGGATGTCGATGATCGTCACCTTGGCGGTAATTCTCTTCTTGACGCTTATCGGCCCGAAGCTTTTTTGCGGCTGGGTTTGTCCGGTGGGTGCCATCCAGGAGTTAATTGCTATGCTGGCAGACAAATTAGGCATCAGAAGAAGGAAATGGAATTTCCGCTTCACTCAGACGATTAGGCTGCTGATTTTCCTGGCTTTTATATTCCTGAGCTGGACAGCCATCATTCACACAGTGGCCAATGGCCGCGTTGTCGCGCTCTCCCTATATGATTACATCAACGCTTTCGACGGCTACGAGTTAAAACTTCAGTCAACCCTTCTGGACAACCTGTTCCACTTTATGCCCTTTGTCCTCACACTGATTTTTGCCTTTTTCACCTATCGACCTTTCTGCTATTTGGTCTGCCCCATCGGTCTTATCACTAATATAGTCGAGCAGATCGCTCTCTTCCGAGTGGTAAGACGCAAGAACACCTGTAACGACTGCCAGAGATGCGTGGCCAAAGCGCCGTGCCCGGCTGTTCCCGAAATACTTAAAGGTGCCCTTCTTAGACCCGACTGCTTTTCCTGCACCGTCTGCACCAGAAGCTGTAGCCAGAATCTTTTGAAATTCGGCTTGAAAGACGAATAAAACTGGTGACGCCCTACGCATTTCCTGATTTTCGCCAAGAAAATCTGGAAATAGGGTGACAGCTACCAAAAAAATGGTGACGTGATACCTGATTCCTGATTTGGAAAATATGCGGATTCCCTACCTGCTACCTGATTTCACCGAGGAAAAATGGAAACTTAGCGCAATCTTACAAGCACTCCTTTCCGACTTAAAATGAAAAAAGCAGCAAATAGATTAGGGAACAGGAGTACACGTCCCCAATACGATAGCGGTCTTTATCTCTTGATCTTAAAACTGGACAAACGATGGTGGATTAAAGTCGGCCGTTTGCCGGCAACCTGTTTTGAACCCGGGTATTATGTCTATGTGGGTCGAGCCAAACGCGGTCTCAAAGGCCGCATCCAGCGCCATCTAAAAAAGAATAAAAAGATTTTCTGGCATATTGATTATCTCACCCACTACGCTCAGATCTTGAATGTTCTGATAAAGCCTGGAGCTTATGATGAGTGCAGGACAGTGAGGAAGCTAAGAAAGTTAATCAAAGATTCTGCTATACCCCTTCGGGGCTTCGGAGCTTCCGACTGCCGCTGTCTTGGACATCTTTTATATTTGCCCGCCTTAACCAGCATTAAAAACCTCGAAGAATTGTTATTCCAAACGGAAGGGTTCAAAGGCCTGAATTAATCCCACCAATCCATATAGCCGGCTTGCCACTAAAAGACGCCAGCCAAGTTCATTTAACCATCATCTAACCCCTATATAACCAGTTCACCTAAACAGGTCAGCTTACTAAATGACTCTGCCTCTTTCTAAATAATTAAGCTTTTGAGTTAACAAGCAGACTTAACATCTAGAAGACCCCTTTCCACGATATTTCCTTAATGATAATAATTTTCATTATCTATAGTTTTCTTTTCGAAGAATTGATATAATTTTGATTTGAGTAATTGAATGCCCTGCAATAAGCGGGGCATTATTATGACTGGATTATTATAAAAGACTGGCAGGTTAAAAAATGAGAAAAAGCCAAAGCCAAACAGCCTCCAAAAAGCAGCCTTTAACGCCCAACAAAAATAAAATCAAGAAACCGAAAAAAGACATTCTTAACGAAGAACCTAAACCTGATTTAAAGAACAAAGCTTCCCGCTGGACTTTGCCCCGCCAGATTGTTTTTAATTTTTTAAAACATTCTTCTTCTCATTTAAGCGCCAAAGAAATTTACAATGCACTGCACCGTTCTTATCCTGGAATTGGATTAGCAACCATTTACCGAACACTGGAATTGTTATTTCAGTTAGGCCTTATTCGAAAGATAAGCTCTGGCGACGGCCAGAGCCGCTACGAACTTAAAGATCAGAACCTCGCCGGCCACCATCATCATCTTATCTGCTTAGGCTGCGGCCGAATAATTGATTATCAGGATTTTGCCGAAGAGGAATTACAACTGGTTAAAAAGACCGAAAAAGTCCTGGCTAAAAAACATAATTTTCTGATTAAAGATCACAATATCGAATTCTTTGGCCTGTGCGAAAAATGCCGTTTAAAATAGCTGCTTTAAATCGCCGCAGGCCAGTAAAGCTGAATTATTTAAAGGGAGGAGGTCATATGGCAAAAAATCTAAATAAACAAGACGAAGAACATAATAATTCGCTGAGCGGAAAAATCTGTATCACGGCCCAGGGCGATGACCTTCGGTCTGAAATAGACCCCCATTTTGGTCGAGCTCTCTATTTTTTAATCATCGATCCGGATTCATCAAACTTTGAAGCCATCCAAAACCCTTCAGTTCACCAGGCTCACGGTGCCGGTATCCAATCCGCTCAACTCCTTCTTGATAAGGGTGTATCTGTTTTAATAACTGGCCAGGTCGGCCCGAACGCCCAGCGAGTATTAGAATCAGCCAGGATTAAAATCATAACCGGAGAAAGCGGCCCAGCCGAGCAAGCTCTGGCCAGATTCAAGAGCCAAGCCAAAAAATAAAAAAATATTTTGAAAAAGGAGAGCCTTTATGAAAAAAATAGGCATCATCATTTGCGCCCGTTATCAATCCTGTGGCGGAGGCAAGTGCTTCCGTTCTATAAGAGAGAGAGTTGGCGCCTTTGCCCGTTATCCTAAGGACGAACCGGTCGAAGTTGTCGGCTATTCCTACTGCGGTGGCTGCCCCGGCGGCAATATCGAATATGTTCCTGAGGAAATGATAAAGAACGGAGCTGAAGTAATTCACTTAGCTACCGGCCTGGTAGTTGGCTACCCGCCCTGCCCCTATATCCGCCAGTTTAAGGAGTTCATAGAAAAACGCTATGGTGTACCTGTGGTTATCGGCACCCATCCCTCTTAAGTATCTTAAAGTTCATGAACAACTTCCTTTCTGGAAAGAGATAAACATGGAAGAACTGGCTGGTGATTCAATGAAAGAAGATAGAAAAATTATGGAAGCTTATAATTAGCTTAGGCTCTAAAACACAGCCAGATCGCTTCCAAGTTTCTCTCTGATTATTTTTAATTTTAACCACGCGGCTATTTATCTCTTGACAAACTGAACTTAAGGTATAGAATTAATATTGAGAATGATTTTCATTATCACTATTAAAAATAGCCTGTAACTTTCAGGCCAAACAGGCTCCAAGGCCTGTAGATATGATGTGGAGGTGTTATTATGCCATGGGGAGATAGAACAGGGCCATTAGGTCTCGGGCCAAGAACCGGTCGGGGACTTGGCTATTGCTCCGGCTATGCTTATCCCGGCTATATGAATCCGGGTTATCTCTATGCCGGATATGGCAGCGGACGCGGTTGGGGCGGCAGAGGTCCGGGCCGTGGTTTTGGCTTTGGTTTTGGCTGGAGTCGCGGCTGGGCTCGAGTGGGATTTTTCCAGAGTCGATTTTATTATCCCTGGGCCTATCCGCCGGGAATAAATTATTCGCCTTATTCTAGTTATCCACCTCCGACCTCTTCTACCAGAACTAAAAAAGAGGATGCTTCCGGAAAATAACCGGAGGCTACAAACTCGAGGAGGTAGAAAATTCGGAATGGGACCAGCAGGCTGGTATTTCTGGCCATATTTTAATTACTGGCTATCTCGGGCAGGCATTTATCCTTATGCCCCTTATCCACCTTATCCCTCGTTTTTCTCCGCCGAGCAGGAAATTGAATTTTTAGAGTCCCAGATAAAACTGCTGGAAGAAGAACTGGCTGGGCTAAATCAAAGACTGGAAGAATTGAAAAAAAATAAGGGGCAAGACAAATAAGACACCAGAAGAAAAAGCCTAAGCTGCCTAAGGTCTGATTTTTGCCTTCAGCCGGCTTAATTTATTATTGAATACTTTAATTAGATAAATTAAGTTAATAACGCAAAATTCTGGTAGGCTGAGCTTAAAAACGCTTTTCAATTATTGAAAGGCAAAGATGAAATTAATCCATTTATTCATTCTGGCCACATTTTTTATCACACCTTTAATTGCTTTGACTACTGATAACAGACCATCTTGGCGAGCGGTGATTGTTTATGACAACAATGCCGGCGATCCGCGCCTTAAAACTGACTGGGGCTTTTCCTGTTATCTTGAAGGTCCGGAGAAAACTATCCTTTTTGACTGTGGGGGGCGAGGAGATATTTTACTTTCTAATTTAGAAAAGTTGGGCTTATCACCCCAGAAAATCGAGGTCATTTGTCTTTCTCATTTTCATCAGGATCACGTCGGCGGCCTGGAAGATTTCCTAATTAAAAATGCCCAGGTTGAAGTTTGGCTGCCATATTTTTTCCCCTCCGATTTTAAAAAAGCCATCGTGAAAAAGGGCGCCCGGGTGATTGAAGTAGCCAAGCCAGCTCCAATTGGCCACGGACTTTATACTTCAGGAGTCATTGACGGACCGATACGAGAACAATCTCTGGTTTTGGACACCAGAGAAGGCCTGGTGGTCATCACTGGCTGTGCCCATCCTGGCATCGTCCATATTTTGGAAGAAATAAAAACCTCTTTTCCTAAAAAATTTTACATGGTCATCGGCGGTTTTCATTTAGCCGGACTGCCCGAGATAGAAATAAAAAAGATTGTGGCTGAATTTCGGCGTTTGGGAATCAGAAAAGTTGGACCAACTCACTGCTCTGGAGACGCCGCTCGCCGTCTATTCTCCGAGGAATACGGGTTAGACTACATCAATCCGGGCCTCGGTCGGGAGGTTATTATCCAGTGATTATATCAGTAGCCAGTGGAAAAGGTGGCACAGGAAAGACTACTGTGGCCGTAGGCTTGGCCCTTTCCCTCAGCGAAGAAAATTTGGTTCAATTTCTGGACTGCGATGTGGAAGAGCCTGATGCTCACATTTTTCTTAAGCCTGAAATTAACCAGGGTCTTACAGTTGAGGTTCCCATTCCAGAAATTTCAGAGGATCGCTGTACTCACTGCGGTTTATGCGCGCAGTTTTGTGTCTACAAAGCCCTGGCAGTTCTTAAAGACACAGTTTTGGTTTTCCCGGAACTTTGTCACAGTTGCGGTGGCTGCAAATTAATTTGCCCGGAACAGGCCATCCATGAGGTAGGACAGCGGGTCGGAGTAGCCGAATATGGCTCAGCCGGAAGAATCAATTTCATTCAGGGTAAACTCGATATTGGCCAGGCCCGGGCTACACCGCTAATTAGGAAAATTAAAAAACAAATAAATACTACTAATTTAGTAGTAATTGATTCCCCGCCAGGGACTTCCTGTCCGGTGGTGGAAGCAGTCCGCGACAGCAATTTTACTCTCCTAGTGACCGAGCCAACTCCTTTTGGTTTGAACGACCTCAAGCTATCAGTTGAAGTCTTAAGGCAATTAGAAATTCCTATGGGAGTAATAATTAACCGGGCCGGTCTTGGAGCCGATAGCCTGATAGAGGATTACTGCCGCCAGGAAAAAATTCCTGTATTAATGAGCATTCCTTTTGACCGGGAAATCGCCCGAGCTTATTCGCAAGGTGTGGCTCTAACTGCAGTTCTACCTACATACCGGGCAAAATTCAAAGAGCTTTTATGGACCATTAAGGAGCTCACTCGATGAAGCTATTAAAACAAATTTTAATCATCAGCGGAAAAGGTGGCACTGGTAAAACCGTTATCTCGGCCGCCCTGGCCAGCATTGTTTCCAGCAAAGTGATGGCTGACTGCGATGTGGATGCGGCCAATCTTTATCTTCTCCTCAAACCCGAGATAATAGAGAGTGTGCCCTTTTATGGAGAAAAGAAGGCAGTCGTCAGAGTGGAAAGCTGCACCGGCTGCGGTCTCTGTCTCCCTCATTGCCGCTTTTCAGCCATAGCACCAACCTCTGAGGGGAAAATAAAAATCGACCATATTGCCTGCGAAGGCTGCGGGGTTTGTGCCCATTTCTGTCCAGCCAAAGCCATAGAAATGAAAGAGAATATCGCCGGTAATTTATTTGTCTCGCGCACCGCCTACGGCCCATTTGTTCACGCTCGGCTGGGAGCCGGTGAAGAAAATTCTGGAAAGCTGGTGACTGAGGTTCGGAAAAAAGCTAAGGAAATCGCCGAAAAAGAAGGCTTAAATTATGTGATTATAGACGGACCGCCGGGTATCGGCTGTCCGGTGGTGGCTTCGCTATCCGGCGTCGACCTGGCTCTCGTCGTCACTGAGCCCACTATGTCCGGGATACATGATATGGAACGGGTAATTCAGGTGGCCAGGCATTTTGGCCTGAAGACGGCCTGTGCTCTAAACAAGTTTGATATAAACCCCGAGCTTAGCCATGAAATAGAACAATGGTGTCGTCTGAATTCAGTGCCCATCTTAGCCAGAATCCCCTTTGAGGAAACGGTGGTGAAGGCAGTAATCCAGGGAATTCCCATCACTGAGTTTTCGGACAATGGCGGAAGCCAGGTGGTAGCAGAAATCAAACAACTTTGGCATAAAATGGGGGACGTCCTACGTGTTTCGGATGACATCAAATTACAATGACTTTCAAAAATGTAAAATAACTCTTAAAATAAAAGCGGTTGCCAATGGAAAAAATAATTTTCGGTCCGGTGCCTTCGAGGCGCCTTGGCCGGAGCTTAGGTATCAATAATATTCCTCCCAAAATTTGCAGTTATTCCTGCGTTTACTGTCAACTGGGAAACACCCTGAAGATATCGGCGGCCAGGTAACCTTTTTATGATCCACAGGAAATTATCAGAGAAGTGGAAGAAAAACTTAAAGAGCTCGGTCAAAGGGGCGAAGCGATTGATTATCTGACCTTTGTTCCTGATGGCGAGCCAACTCTTGACCTAAACCTTGGCCACAGTCTGGAGCTGCTTAAAAGGTTTAAAATTAAAACTGCGGTTATTACCAATTCGTCTCTTATCTGGGAAAGCACAGTCCGCGAGGATTTAACCATAGCCGATTGGGTATCAGTCAAGATAGATAGCTTGATTCCGGAAACCTGGAAGAAGATAAATAGACCTTACGGTCGGTTAAACCTGAGTTCAATTCTTCAAGGGCTGCTGGACTTTTCCACAGTTTTTAAGGGCCAGTTAGTCACGGAGACGATGATGGTCGATGGCCTGAATGATAACGCCAGAGAAATAGAAAAGGTCGCGGATTTTCTGCTCAAACTCAAACCCCGGGTGAGCTATCTTTCTGTTCCTACGAGGCCGCCGGCGGAAAAATGGGTAAGGCCGCCATCAGAAAAGGCCCTTAATGAGGCTTATCAAATTTTCAGCCGAAATGGGCTGGTAGTTGAGCTCCTGACTGGCTACGAGGGCAATGCTTTCGCTTCCACGGGAAACACAGCTAATGATCTGCTGGCCATTACTTCAGTTCATCCAATGCGAGAGGAGGCTGTGCGGGAATATTTAGAGCGGTCTGGGAATAGCTGGCAATTAGTCCAAAATCTTATTGAATCAGGCCAGCTGATCAAAACCGAATATCAGGGCCATAAATTCTACCTAAGAAAACTAAAAAAACGGTGACGCCCTACCTAAAAAATGGGGGACGTCCTACGCGTTTCCTGATTTCCAAAAACGGTGACGCCATACATATTTCCTGATTTTCCTGCTCCCTGGCCTTACCTAAAGCGACAGCTATTTTGCTTAAAGCCGGTAATCATTGTAAAGTATTTTATGGAATTTTTGAGGCATAGTTTCATAATCACCGCTGGGAGGTGGTAAGATGACCTTCTTAGTCCAAGCTTTTGACTATCCAGCACCGCAAGGACCTGAACGAAGACAGGCCTGCCGCCCTGAACATCTTAAACTGGGCGAAAAGTTATATGCCGAAGGAAAATGGCTCTGGGCTGCAGCCATTCTTAATGAAGCCGGCGACCCCATAGGCACTATCATCATTTGCGATTTTCCCTCCAAGGAAGCACTCCAGCAAGAATGGTTAAACCGGGAACCGTACCTTGTCAACAAGGTCTGGGAAAAAGTGGAAATCCATCCCATTAAACCCGCACCTTTTATGAAGTAATGGACGAAAAGGGGGACACATTCTTGTGGCCCCAATTTTTCTTTGTGTCACCAATTTTTCTTAGCATGATTTTTTCCTACGCCCACTTTTTCTAACCTTCTATACCTTACCAACAATTTTCGGCCATCCATAATAAGCGATGAGCACCTCAACAGGAAAAAAACATTATATTTTGCAAATCCGCCCTTCCCACGATGATAAACTTACAAAGCCTAAACAAAATCTGAGGGGAGCTTATAGTTTGGAATTTATAGTCAGGCAGTGATAACTTTTATTTTGATTGCCTTTCCTTTATCTTTTCGCTTCTTATTTTATTATTTACTACCTTTTATTTACTACCTTATTCGCTTCTTACCTTATTCCCTTCAATCTTTTTGGCTAAAACAACAATAGATGAAATTTAAAAATCAGGTAACGGACAATAGGCACTGCGTTTTATAAAAAATTGGGGAACAAGTATTATGTCCCCCGGTTTATCCTTCCCATTCCCTTATGTCCTTATTTTTTCTTCTTCAAGCTTTCTTGAAAACAGAGGTTTTTTTCTGTATAATTTCGCTTCATTCCGGGGAATGAAGTCTCCCCCATAAATGCCCGCCGGCTGATGACTTCTACCAAAAAACCAGATTATTGGTGAGGTGTATCATGTTTGAGGCTTATCTTACTGCAGCCATCTGGCTTGGTCTGGCTATTCTGGCCACAGTCTTAGCCAGTCGGCTGAAAATCTCCATGGCTCTAATGGAAATCATTGTCGGTGCAGCAGCCGGCTATCTCGTTGTGAAATACCTGGGCGAATCGGCCTTGAGCCCCAATGCCGACTGGCTCAGATTTGTGGCCAGCTCCGGGGCTATTTTGCTAACTTTTCTGGCCGGAGCGGAGCTCGACCCGGTCTCCATTCGGGCCAAGCTGAAAGAATCCACAGTCATCGGCTTTATCGGCTTTCTGGCACCTTTTGCTGGATGTGCCGCCGTCGCCCGCTTCCTGCTGCACTGGGATTGGCGAGCCAGCCTGCTGGCCGGCATAGCCCTTTCCACTACTTCCATGGCCGTCGTCTATTCGGTTATGCTGGAGTTCGGTTTTAACCAGACCGAATTTGGTAAAGGTATTCTTGGGTCGTGTTTCGTCAACGACCTGTAACAAAACGGTGACGCCCTACATGTTTCCTGATTTTCCCCGAGAAAATCAGGAAATATCGTGACAGCTACCCTATTTCCATCCTCATTTCCATCCTCAATACTTAAAACTTTATACCTGTGCTCTTCTGGACATCCACTCATAAAATAAAAGCGGTGAGGATTTTTGCTTTGTAAGTCTCATTCGTCAAAAGTGTGATGGAAAAAATGTTCAGATTTTTTAGAGCCGTTTTGTAATTGACTTAATGATTTAAATAAATTAAAAAGCCAAAAAGAGCGACAGGAGTAAACGTCCCCTTCTTTACTCGCCACTTCTCATTTTGTATTTGAATTTTTTCTCCTCAAAATTATAATTAACTAGAAGAAAGTGTTTGGTCAATTTTTATTAGCAGCTTGAGGCAGCAGTGGAATCGATTTTCTGGATGCTGGAATCTACTGACAATCCCAGGTTTCCCTATAGGATAAGAATAAAAAAGGGTGAGGAAAATCTTCTTTCCCTGCGGGTTCAGGACAGATGGCCAGGCACCAGAGGCCACATATTCTGTCTGCGAGAAGACCCGGAAGGATACTCGCGACCCGGTCAGGAAATAGAAAAAGTCCCGGTAATTTCCCTCAAAAGGTATGGCAAGCGACTGGCTGTGGTTCTGGACCGACCTACCAACAAAAGATGCGAATTCCTCTTCCTGAAGAAAAAGTACAAGCAAAAAGAAGGCGAATATGAACAGATTTTCTGGCGAACGCGAAGTGCGCTCGTTCAAAGACGACTTAAGGTCAAGTTAACCACCAGGGGCTCGCCGCAGCTCCACATCATCATCGATAAAAATGAACGTTATCCCTGGAACTTTCCTGGATGTATTGTCGAAAGGAAGAGCCTGCCAGCCGGAGATTATGCTCTGCTCTACAACGAGAGCATCAAAGCCGTCGTCGAACGCAAGACTTTTGAGAATTTACTGGGTGAGTTCGGGCGGATGCCGGTTCTTCATCAAACGCTCGGCGAGCTT
Organism: Candidatus Aminicenantota bacterium; assembly: GCA_014360015.1. Lineage (GTDB taxonomy): Bacteria > Acidobacteriota > Aminicenantia > Aminicenantales > Saccharicenantaceae > Saccharicenans. The sequence continues at coordinate 52,436 of JACIYJ010000004.1, forward strand.
GAAGCTTATCGCTACTCTGCCCTGGTCATCGAAGCCAATTATGGCGACTTCCTGAATCCACAAAAATTAAAATTTTATACGCCGTCTTTCACCTCGAAAGCGATTGCCGAAATACAAGCACTCCATCCGGATTTAAAAATCATCTTTGCCGGCAACCGAAAGTTGGCCCGGGAGTGGACGCTGAGATTTTTTACGGCCATTCTGGCTCACGAAGAGGATAAGCTGCCGGCAGGCGTCAACGAAGCTCTGGTCAAATATGAGCTCCCGCTTGATTTTAAAGGCGGTAGTTATTTCGAAATAAGGGAAAAAGTGCTGAAAGAATTGCCGGACGAATTTACCAGAGAAGATTTGGACAATATTTTTGCCCAACATGAGAAAAAGAATTTACGGAAAGTGTTGGCTGATTTGAAAAAGGAAGGAGTGCTTCAGGTCTCTGGTAAAGGAGCTGGAAGGCGCTGGGTAAAATTGCCAAAATAAAAAAGCGGTAAAAATGGGGACGTCCTACATATTTCCTGATTTTCCTTAAAACAACGGCTGTTTTGCTTAAGGTCGGTGATCATTGTAAACTATGTTCTGGCGCTGGCGACAAATATTTTTAAAATCACAGCAGAGAGGTGGCCTGATGACATTCTTAGTCCTGGCTTTTGACTATCCGGCACCACAAGGTCCTGAACGACGCAAGGCCTGTCGCGAAGACCATCTTAAATTGGGCGAAAAGCTCTATGCCGAAGGAAAATGGCTCTGTGCTGCGGGCATCCTTAATGAAGCCGGCGATCCCATAGGCTCCATTATCATTTGTGATTTTTCTTCCAAGGAAACACTTCAGCAAGAATGGTTAAACCGGGAACCGTACCTTGTCAATCAGGTCTGGGAAAAAGTGGAACTCCATCCCATCAGACCTGCACCTTTTATGAAGTAAAACTTAGGCATAATATGCCAAATTCCTTCTTTACTTATGACCGACACCACACTTGCTGCCGAATCTAAATTTAGGGAATACACCTCATTTTTTCACTGCTTTTGGAAAGAACAATTTATATATCGCTATTAATTTGAAAAATCCTCTGACATTAGACTAATAAAAGGCAAACTTAATCAATCATCCGCCATACTCATTGTTAAAAAGAGTTAAAGATCATGGACCCGCCGCACCGGTTTTCTTCCCAGTTTTCTAAGATCCGGCCAGACCAAGAAATTAGGTAAATATGTAGGATGTCCCCAGTTTTTTGCCTCGGGAGAAATCAGGAAACGCGTAGGACGTCCCCGGTTTTTTATCCCCGTTTTTTAAAAAGAAGGCAACATTTTCCCTTCCTTTTATGTATTCATTATTGAATTTGTGCTAAGCTTCAGCGATTTCGATCACAAATTCGCGCTCGGGCCTGGTCGGCCAGGAAAGCGCATCGGCCAGGATAGCCGGTCGGCCTCAGCCCGGTCGCTAAGGCTAAAATTAAAAATCCATTACGAAAAATCCTCATCAGGAGTAAGATAATAAATGAAATCTGCAGGCAAAATCAGAAGTTGCAGCGGCCGCGAGCAGAGCTTTAGCAGAGCTTTAGCTTCGTGGCCATCGGCGCCAGCGGTAACAGCCGTAACCGCAACAAATTCGTCCTCATCCGAACTCACAGTAATCGCGCTGGCAATGATTTTAACCTCCATGACTCCAAAAGCATTCCCGTCAATTGTCCCATCGCTGACAATAATCCAGGGTCCTCTTCCAGAATTTTCCCAGGCAGCACAGCCCTTCCCACATCTGAATTCAATCCGTCAACCCAGCCCTCCCCAGCTCTCCAAACAAGCCAAGCCAAAAATTCACCAGCGTCTTCTGCCCTTTTTTCCGGCTCTTTTTCTTCTTCTCTAACTCATTTAACTCATTTTTTCGGCCTTTATATTCATACTATTCTTTCTTTAGTCTTTTTTATTTTTCTTATTTCTTCTATATTTCTGACTTCCAGTCTTAATGCCTTCGCCCAGGAAAAACAAAAAGCCCAGACTCCCCAAAAGTCTCCGGCCTCAGCCTCCCAATCTTCCCAAATCACTCAAACGGCTCATACCCAGTCCATTTCTCCCACCTCCCCCAACCCCAACCTCAACCAGAAAAAAATTGCCTACACCCACCGACTCAACCCTCATGCCCCCACCATCGACGGCCGCCTCGACGACCCCGCCTGGCAAACTGGCGAATGGTTTTCTGATTTTATCCAGTTCCACCCCTATGAAGGACAGCCTCCAACCGAGCAAACAGCTTTCAAAATCGTCTATGACGACAGCCACCTCTTCCTCGCCATCCGCTGCTACGATTCGCAACCGCAGACCATAGAACGCCGCCTCAGCCGGCGCGACAACACCTCGGGCGATTACATCCTGGTCTTCTTCGATAGCCTCCAAGACCTGCGCACCAGTTACTGTTTTGCGGTCAACGCGGCCGGGGTCAAAGCTGATCAGATTATTTCCAATGATAATTTCGATGAAAACAATGTTGACATCTCCTGGGACCCGGTCCGGGAAGTCAAAACTGCTATCGACGAGCAGGGCTGGACGGCCGAGATGAAGATCCCATTTTCCCAGCTACGCTTCGACAACAAAGAGGAACAGGTCTGGGGTTTTGAAGTGATGCCCCAGCTCTTCAGGAAGAACGAAATCTCGCTCTGGCAGCACATTCCCAAGAATGCTCCCGGCTGGGTCAGCCAGTTCGGTGAGTTGCGCGGTATTGTGGGCCTGAAGCCGCCGCGCCAGATTGAGATTATTCCTTACACTGTGGGGGCGCCTACGTTCCTTCCCACAGGAAGCCGGAAACCCATTTTCCAGCGGACACGAAAAAAATCTGTTTGGCGGGCTTGACGGAAAGATAGGACTCACTCATGACCTGACTCTTAATTTCACCTTCAACCCGGATTTCGGTCAGGTTGAAGCTGACCCTTCGGTCATCAACCTCACAGCCTACGAGACTTATTTTGAAGAAAAGAGGCCTTTCTTCGTTGAAGGTCAGAACATCACCAATTTTCAGATAACCGGCGGCGATGGTGATTTTTCTTACGACAACCTATTTTACAGTCGCAGAATTGGTCGTGCGCCACAGATTTATCCTGACACCAGCGGCTATTGCAGTATTCCGCAATCGACAACCATCCTTGGAGCCGTCAAGCTATCGGGGAAAACCAGAAACGGCTGGTCCATCGGCCTGCTGGAAGCCCTAACCGCAAAAGAAACTGCCTCTATCTACGAGCCCGAGAGCGAAGTTTAAGGGAGCGCGGTGGCTGAGCCGATGACCAATCACTTAGTCTTCAGGCTGTCAAAAGATTTCCGGCAGGGTGCCACCATCATCGGTGCGATGTTCACTGGCGTTAACCGCAATCTTGACGAGCAAACCGAAGACCTGCTTCATCGCTCCGCCTACACCGGAGGCTTTGACCTTTACCACAGCTGGAAGAATCGGCAGTACTATTTCTCGCTAAAACTGGTCAGCAGCGGAGTTTTCGGCACAGAAGCAGCGATTCAGCGCACTCAGGAATCTTCGGTTCATTATTACCAGCGGCCGGACGCCGATTACCTGACCTATGACCCGACTCGGCGGTCACTCTACGGCCATGGCGGGTCAGTAGATTTTGGACGGATGGGCGGGTCAAACCTTCTTTTTGCCACCGGCCTGACCTGGCGCTCGCCCGGGCTGGAGCTGAATGATGTGGGATTCTTGAGGTCGGCCGATACCGCCATGCAATACCTGTGGATGGGCTACCGCTTCTATAAGCCATTCAGTTTTTTCAGAAACCTCAACATCAACTTCAACCAGTGGACTGGCTGGAATTTTGGCGGCGAAAGAATTTTCGCTGGCGGAAATATCAATGCCTGGGCTCAGTTCAAGAATTACTGGAGCCTGAGTTTTGGTATAAACCGGCAGTTCAGCGGACTGTCGCAGAGCGCTCTGCGCGGGGGACCGTTGCTCAGAGTGGCACCAGCGGTCAACATCTGGACCTTCGTCCAGACCGATATGAGGAAAAAGGTGCGCCTGTCGGTGAACGGACAGTGCAGAAAAGCACTGAACGGGGATAATCTCAGCATCAACCTGGGACCACAGATTTCATACAATCCAGTGCCGGCTTTTGACCTCTCGCTCAAGCCATCATACTCAGTTTTCAGGAGCGAGCTTCAGTACGTAAACACAGCTGAGTTCGCGGGCGAAAAAAGATACCTGGTTGGCAAGATTGACCAGAAGACTGTGTCCATAACCATGCGCCTCAACCTGAGCCTGACGCCTGACCTGTCCATACAGTTCTACGGAATGCCTTTTATTTCAGCCGGAAAATATAGCCGGTTTAAAATGATAACCGAGCCCAGAGCAAAAGAATGGCAGAACAGGTATCATGTGTTTGGTGAGAACGAGATTGGATACGATGCGGGAAGCGGGACTTACGCCGTAGACAAAAACGGAGACGGGATTACTGATTATTCTTTTTCTAATCCCGATTTTAACTTCTTACAGTTCAGATCAAACCTGGTGCTGAGGTGGGAATACAGACCCGGCTGCACGCTGTTTTTAGTCTGGACGCAGGGCCGAACTGAGTTCGGCTACAGCGGCCTGATGGATTTTAGTGGATTTTAAAATGGGGGACGTCCTATTAAAATGGGGGACGTCCTACGCGTTTCCTTATTTTTAAGGCGGGAAGCCCTGAAAAAAAGGGACACCTTGTTCAGGCCCCGCCCGACTTATTTACCAAAATTTAACCAATCAATACCGATTAATAATTAATATGAATCTGAACCATTTAATCTAACCATCAGATTGGCTGGTCAGCTTGGCATTGCCGCCACCTTTTCAAAACCAAAGCCCACCACTTCAAGTGTAGGCGCTCAACCCCCCCCCGCTTAAGCCATAAACTGGGTCTTAAGCCATACGCTGTGGCTTGGCTAACCTGCCTTTTACCAATAACGAATAAAGCGAATAATTAGCGGGGAATAAAATTAGCAAGAGGTGAATAAATAGAGGTTAATATATAGGTAAGCTGTCACCAAATTTCCCATTTCTCTCGGGAGAAATCAGGAAACGCGTAGGGCGTCCCCCGTTTTCTTACCGCCGGATGAAGCCGGCGCCAAGGACAGCCTCTCCATCGTAGAACACGGCTACTTGGCCTGGGGTGATGGCTTTGTAGGGAGTGAGGAGAGTGACTTTGGCTGTGTCCGGTATGATTAACTCCGAAATTCCTGACACTGATTCCTCATTTCTTACGTTATTCTTTTTATCTCTTATATTCTTCTGCCCTATTTCATTACCCTTGGTGAAGAATCCTGATCTTTCAGTAAGCTTGACTGAAATATCCCTGCCTTCAGCCATGCCGACAGTAGCATTATCAGAAGACATGACAATAAACCGGCATTGAAGTTCCGGTGATTTGTAGCGCACTTTGACTGTGGCTTCGATTGTCTCGCCGGGAGCGGGGATGCGGGCAATCCAGTTGATATGGTCTACGTAAAATTTCTGGGTGAGAAGGTCCTTCTCCTCGCCGATGTAGACGGTGTTGGTGGCGGCATCGATTCGGACCACGTAGAGCCGGCCGGTGCTGGCGATGCCCAGGCCACGTCGCTGTCCGATGGTGTAATTTTCAATGCCGTTATGATGGCCGAGGATGCGGCCGCTTAAGTCTTTGATGGGCCCGGGAGTGCCTTTTTTGAGAAGCTCGCGGTAATCGCCTGCGTAAAAATCCTGGCTTTCTTCTTTGTCGCTAACGGGAAGGCCGTAGTCGCGGGCGATTTTTCTGACCTCAGCTTTGGTCAGGTCGCCGAGCGGAAAAAGGGCACGCGCCAGCTGTTCCTGGCTGAGCAGTGATAGAAAATAGGACTGGTCTTTGGAGGCGTCGCGGGCTTTGAGCAGAAGCCAGCGGCCAGTTGAGTCATCGTGGCTGACGCGGGCGTAATGACCGGTGGCAAAATAATCATGATCAAGGCCCAGCTTGCGGCAGCCTTCAACCAGCAGTCCGAATTTAATCTCAGCGTTGCATTTAACGCATGGATTAGGTGTCCGGCCGCGGGCATATTCCTCACGGAAGTAATTCAGGATGCGGGTCTCATATTCCTGATGAAGGTCAACCACATAAAAAGGAATTCCGATGTGGTGGGCGACGGCTTCAGCTTCCTTAATTTCTTCGTCTTCATTGTCGCCGAAGCAGGACAGCCGGCGGCCTGGGCGGGTCGATGCAGTCGGGGCAGAAGGACAAATGGATTGAGGGGAGCTGGCACACTGGGATGGCTGAGTCGGAGTAGTCGGAGTAGAAGTCAGGTGCGACTGAAAAAAGTCCGAAGATTGAGAAATCTGAAGTGAGTCGGGTGGCCGGGATGCAGCAGATGATGAAGAGGGGGAGGAAGATTCGGAAGGTTTAGATGAATCAGACTGTCGAGCTGAGCTCCCCGGGCGTGAACCACCTATCTTTGAGCCACCCTCAGCAGAGTCCCCCGGGCTTAACCCAGTTGTCTCTGAGTCGGCCATTGCTGAGCCTCCTGGCGGCGAGCCTATCCTCATAGTAACGCCGATCACTTCATAGCCTGCCTGTTTCAGCAGAAGTGCGGCCACAGACGAGTCCACTCCGCCGCTCATCCCGACCAGCACTCTTTTCCTCTGCGCCATCATGACCAAATTATAGCATTTTTAAAATGGTGACGCCCTACATGTTTCCTGATTTTCATGGCTAAAACATCAAAAAATGGTGACGCCCTACGCGTTTCCCTATTTTTTGTATTTCTTTCGAGTCTGCATAGGAAAGCATATGGGAAAAGTCAAAAAACTGAAAACACAAAGGCGACAAAAACTTGACAAAAACTTGTGATGCCTTACACCTTTCCTGATTTTTTTCTCTCATATGATACAAAAATCTTCGCTCCTCCGTCTATTCAAGTGCTATGCCAAGGTTAGCCAGAATAATCATGCCAGGCATCCCTCACCACATCGTCCAGCGCGGCAACCGAAATCAGGTAGTTTTCTTTTCGGACGAGGATAAAGAGCTTTTTCTGAAAATTCTGGCCTTTCACTGCCGCAAAGAAAACATTGCCATCTGGTGCTACTGTTTGATGAATAATCATTTTCATCTGATTGCTGTGCCGGAAAACCCTGCCAGCCTGGCGCGGGCCATTGGCCAAACTCAGCGCAAATATACCTGGTTTGTCAATGCCCGCAACAACTGGAAGGGCCATCTCTGGCAGGATCGATTCCAGTCTTTTGCGATGGACGAAATCCACCTATACAACTGCGTCAGATATGTCGAGCGCAACCCCGTCAGAGCCGGCCTGGTCAACCTGGCCGAAGAATATCCATGGTCAAGTGCCAGAGCCCATGTCTTTGGATTCAAGGACCCGGTCCTTAGCCCTATGCGCGCGCTCTCTTATATCACCGATTGGAGCGCCTATCTCCGCGGTCAAGAAACAGACGAAGAATTAGAATTGCTGAGGAAGACTTCTCGCACCGGCCGACCACTTGGCAGCGATGATTTCGTGCAGCATCTGGAAAAAAACCTCGGCCGGGCTATCAGACCCAAAAAGCCAGGCCGTCATAAAAAGATGATGCCCCTTGCAGTCCACTCATAAATTTCATAAGCGCAAGAAAATTTCCAACAAACTGACTAAAAACCGCTAGCCAATAAAAACAAAAAGACTCGACAATTACTCCAACTTTCCTGAAAAATAACATCGAGCTCCCGATTAAATTGAAAGACCTTTGCCACTTTTTAATTTAACCAATTTAAGCCAAAAATCATAAAGCAAATAGGACGTCGCTTATTTTTGGTTATTAATCATTTCATAGGGCAGCCACCGTTTCTTACAAAGCGTTATCTAATTTTCACTTTTTGCATTTTCCAATTTTCTCTGAATCTTCCAGTCTGCTAATTGGCAAAAATTAGGAAATATGTATTGCGTCACCTGATTTTCCGATACTCTTGGGAGAAATCAGGAAACGCGTAGGGCGTCACCAATTTTTAATAGTTACTGCTTCCCGCTCCGTCGGTATCCTGGCCCGGCCCACTTCTTGACCATTTTGATTCAAAATCACAAAATGACTATAATGCTTGTGTAGGTCAATATCTACGTATTGCATCAGCCACCTCCTTGTGTTGGTTTTCCCCCAAAGGTCATCAACCTGGGGGGTGGCGCAGCATTATATCACAATACTCATTACCTAATTTTTTTAGGGACATTAGACCGTCATAAATTAGTCGGAGCTTTTCATCATTGGAAGATTAAATTATTATCAGCCGGCGCGGCGCCAGGTTCTCTTTTGTCGAAAAATAGAAGAAAACCGCCGGGTAATGGCGCGGATCCAACGCCAGAATGTCAGGGATAATCACCGCTCTGAGGGAAAAAATTAGGAAATATGTAAGACGTCCCCCGATTTTTCATTACCCTTGGGAGAAGTTAGGAAACGCGTAGGACGTCACCCGTTTTCAGAAGAAGAGGAAACGGAGAGCAACGAAAATCAGGAAGATTCCGTAGAGGAGCTTGACCGTGTCGCCCGGCATCTTGATGTTGATTCTGGCGCCAAACACCGTGCCCAGCACGAGACCGAGGGCCAGCAGAGCGGCAATTCTCAGGTCGAGCGTTCCGGCTTTGTAATAATAAATGACTCCGGGAAGACCCACCGGCGCCAGCAGCGCTCCAAGGGAAGTGGCAATGGCTCTTTTCGGCGGATAATGAAAGAAAAGTATCAGAAACGGCACGATGATGTTGCCACCGCCGATACCGAACATCCCGGCCATCACGCCAGCTACGAGCCCCACCCCCACAAGCGCCAGGAAATGCGGCTTAGAGTGTGATTCGGGGATGCCCCGGGCATCAGAGTTACCTGGGACGTTTGAAGCACCAGCTGGTAATGATGCTGTCCTCATCGACTCACTCAAGGCGCCTCCATGAGCCGCCGCGTCCTGATTCATCTGTTCCCGAGCTGACGTTCCATAACCTCCGTTAACTCCACTTACTCGAATCTCAGTAGTTTCAGATGCAGATGAAGTTCCAACCTGAAAGGATTTTCTTACTCCGTCATATCTCTCTGGTGATTCTGTCACTGATTTCTCTTCAGTCGGAATATGCTGTTCTCCTTCCTCGACTTTGAGCCCGGGCTTGGCCTGGCCCGGCTTATCATTTCGCTGGGCTCCATCATTTTTAGTTCCAAATAATTTTTTAATTCTTCCTACAGGCTTAATAAAAGTCCAGCTCACATACAGGCAAAAAAGTGCATAGAGCTTGCGCATCACATCAGCAGGTAAACTGTGGGCCAGCCAGGCGCCGACGACTACCGAAATCACCAGGCCAGTGGCAATGAAGATGGACCCGCGAACATCAATCAGCTTCGCCCGATAATAGGCCATCACCCCCAAAATCCCCACCGGCAGCAGTATTGCCGCCAATGAAGTCCCCGTGGCTTTAATCAGCGGGAAATGAGCCAGAAGGACCATGGCCGGCACCATGACGATTCCGCCTCCTATGCCAAATAGCCCGGAAAATATCCCGGCAAGAAAACCAATAACCACAACTAACATTCCGTTCATCCCGTGAATTATACAAAAAATATAAGCAGGATTGTAAGAGTAAAAAATTTTAATTTTATTTTGGGGACGTGTACCTCTGTCCCTGCTTTTCGCCCATCATAACTTCTTCATAATAAATAAGATAATTTTTGGAGGGGGACAGGATACTCTGTCCCTGTTTTATATCTTTTTTTATATCAATAAGTTACAAAATTAAATTTGGTACACGAGTAACACGTCCCCAATTCGAATCCCCATTTTGATGTTTTCCTTTTTTCCTTCATATTTTCACCAATTTCTTTTATAATTTAAATGTTATTTGGAATATACCAGGGTAAATAATGCAAAAAAATAATTCCACGTCAGCCGCTCCCCAGCGATTAGAGCAAATAAAAGACATCTGCCAGCAGCACCAGATTGCCTTGGCTTATCTTTTCGGCTCCCAAAAAGACCTGGCCTACCAGATTCTGCTCGGACAGAAGATTGAAATGACAGACCCCTTAGCCGATATTGACCTGGGACTGGTGTTCAAGAGCCATGCTGCCTTTGCCCTTTCCCCCCACCTTCCCCGGCATATCCTTTATGCCGACTTATACAACAAGCTGTCGGAGCTTTTTTTGCCATACCCGCTGGACCTGGTTTTCCTTCAGGAAAGTCATTCGGTATTCCAGTTTGAGGCAATCAAGGGAATCTGCGTATATGCTATTTCTGAGGCCTTCAAAGACGATTATGAAATGATGATTCTGAGAAGAGCCGCGGATTTTAAATACACCCTGGAAACATTCGCCCGGGAAGCCCTCGAACAATTTTAGAGGTCACAAGGCAAAATGGCTAAGAATGAGCCCACGATTAACAAAGTCTTTGTCAATGAGAGATTAATTCTTATCGCCTCTTTTTTGAATGAACTGAGGCAGTTAGCCGCTATAAAAAAGCAGGATTTTGTTTCGGTAAAAGTTAACTCGGCCGCCGCCGAAAGCTTTCTTCGGCGCACGCTCGAAGCAGTTTTTGATATAGGCCGACATATCCTGGCCAAGAGCGGTAAAATTGAGCTGGCCGCGGAATACAAATCCATCGCCCGCGGACTAACTGACCTGGGAATTGTTGACAAACAATTAGGCCAGAAACTGACCCAAATGGCCGGCTACAGAAATCGTTTAGTCCATATGTATAACTTGATAAGCGACGAGGAATTATACGAAATCATCAACTCTGACCTCAAAGATGTTGAAGCGTTTGTCTCGGCAATAAAGAAGTACTTAGGGACTCTGCCTTAAAATAAGGGGACGTGTACCTCTGTCCCCGCTTTCTGCCGGTCAGAAAACTGGGGACACAATCTATATTTCCTATTTTTTTATCCAAAAATGATCCGAAAATGATCCGAAAACGTTTTGTGCCCCCGTTTCATTGGGGGACATGATACGTTTTCCTGTCCAATCCCTTTGTTGTCTATTCTGACAGAAAACGTTTCGTGTCCCCCGTTTTTTGTTCCTGCACAATAATGTGCTTATCTATTCTTGCCGAAAATGGTTTGTGTCCCCCGTTTCCAAGGGGACATGTAGTATTTTCCTGCCCAATCCTATTATCATCTATTCTGGCGGAAAATAGTTCGTGCCCCCGTTTTTTGCTGCTTGTCCTCTTCCCGCGAAAAAATTAATGAATAAGTATTATGTCCCCCGTTTCTTTCTGGCTCTGCGAATGTACAGCAAGGTGTCCCTCAATTTCGATGGTTCTCCCCATAAAAATCAGGAAACGCGTAGGGCGTCACCATTTTTAATTCCTATTATTTCTATAATTCCTATCGAAATACTTGACATTCTACGGCCTGTAGAATATAATGGCTCTGGTGATTAAAAATGAAGTTTTCGCTCAAGCCTAAAAGACGGGGAATCGAAGCTCTGTTGGGAGAGCTGGAACTGACCGTTATGGAAGCTCTCTGGACAATCGGCCCAGCTCCTGGACGCCTCATCTACGAACAGGTCCGAAAGAATAAAAAGGTAGCTTATACCACAGTGCTCACGGTCCTCGATCGCTTAGCCAAAAAAGGCCTGGTCAATAAGAATCAGCAATCCAATCCAGCGCTTTTTTCGCCCTCAATTTCCAAGCAAGAATTCCAGGCCAGAACCAGCCGCCAGCTTATGGAATTAGCCTTAACTCTATCTCCAGAATTAGCCATCAGCAATTTTTTCGACCTTTATTCAACCCTCAGGCCCAACAAACCTCTGGATGAGGAGGAGATTAAAAAATTAACCCGACTCTTGCAGGAGTTAAAGAATGGAGTCCAAGAGCAGTAAAATTTCCGGTGAACATCAAGGTTCTTTTATTATTTTGTTAGACCAGGCCGGCCACCCTGTCCGGGATGAGTATGTCAACCCATCCAGAACTGTTCAAAACCTGCCGGTTAAATTCTCCGATTCCAAAAACAGCTCAGGCTATTTCCCACGACTTAAGGCTCTGCCACAATTCCTCTCAAAATTAATTTTCCTCATCTTTCTCAGCCTATCCACAATTTTTATGCTTTCCCTTCTTACCTCACTCCCTAAGCTTAATTTCCAGCCCATCGCCTTTCTTTTCTTCAGTCCGCAACTCGCCCTCTGCTCCTTCAACTGCCTCGGCCTTTCTGCTTCACTTCCCTACCTTTTTTCCACCTTAAAGTTGCTCGTCTTTCTCCTGTTTTCCTTCTCTTTTATTTTTGCCTTAACCAGAGCTCTGCCCCGTGTTCTAAAAACCCGCCGCTTTCTCCATTCTCTTCGCCCACTCTCTCAGCCGGTCGCCTCTTCTGGCATTTCTTATTACCTTTTTCCTCACCCGCTGCCTTTAGCCTTTACCGCCGGCTTTCTCCACCCAAAAATTTATATTTCCGTCCCTCTCGCCCGCGGCCTCAACCCCTCAGAACTTAACGCCGTCCTCCATCACGAGCTGCATCATCAACAAAAGCGCGACCCTCTGAAATCCCTTCTCCTTACTTTCTTTTCTGACCTTTTCTTTTTCATCCCGATTTCCAGTCATCTCCAGCAACTTTCCGAGCTTTCGGCCGAAATTGCGGCCGACCTTTTCTGCCTCCAGCATCAGATCAAGCCTCACGAGCTTGCCCAATCTTTCTTAAAAGTTTCCCGATTAACCTGCCCCGGCCATTCCTGGTTTGCGGTTGACCAGAAAGCCCGCTTAGAATTTCTGACCAAAAGAAAACTATCTTTTAAGCCCTCCCTCTCCAGGGTTCTCATCTCCATTGCTCTTTTACTTTTATTATTCACCATAATTTTTCAGCGCGGAGACCAGGCTCGGGTTAATTCTTTCCTTACCCACAATTCTTCCTGCCCAGAGTTTTCTTCAAATAATTTCTCAAGCGTTTTTCCCGGGAATTTTTCCCAGACTTCTGCCAACAATTTCTACCACAATTCTCAACCCTATTTTCAAACCCGCGCTCAGCCTCATTCTCAGCCCAATTCTCAGCCTAATTCTCGACACCGCTTTCAATCTTTTTCTCAACTCAATATTTCACCCAGCCTGACAACCGATTCTTCCGGCAATTTTTTAAACAATTTTTATTGCATTCCTTCAACCAATCCGTAAGGGGAGGTAAATAATGAAAGTGGAAAAATTTTTCCGGCTAATTTTTTCCTTTTTGGACCGCCGCCCATGCCGCCTTGGTTGCGCCCATCTGACCTCTCCGCCTCTTTCCTGCCCAATTCGCCAGCCCCGCTCAATTCCCTCCCGCCCGGACCGTTCTCCTCAGCTTTCGCTTTTCAGCGCTGCTATGTCCAGGCTCCTTCTGGTCATCTTTCTGGCCTCTCTTACCTTTCTCACTCCCTTATCTGCCCTTTCTCACCCTTCCCGTTCTGCGTCTCCGCCCGACAGAATTTTCCCAGCCACCCATTCCCAGACTTCACCGACTTCGGCTTCCCAGACCTCTCCCACCCCCACCGAGCCTCAACTCCGCCTCGACGACCTGATAAAACTGGCCCTTGAAAGAAATCCGGACCTGCGCTCGCTCAGCGCCCGCTTAGAAGCTGAAAAATTCAGAATTCCGATAGAAAAATCTCTCCCCGACCCTGTGCTTTCTTTCAGCCTCAAGAATATGGGGCTTGATTCTTTTTCCGTCGGCAAAGAAGAGATGAGCGGCGTCGGTTTTTCCTTAGCCCAGACGGTCCCCTTCCCGGGAAAACTTCGCCTGAAAGGCGAAATCGCCGTCACTCGCGCCCTCCGCACCGAGCAGCTGCTAAAAGCCAGCACCCTGACCCTTGTCCGAAGAATCAAAGAGCTTTACTCCAAGCTTTTCTACTACCAGGAAGCCATCGAAATTCTTCAAGCCAAGGCCGAAGTCCTTAAAAAAACCTTAGAAACCACCGAAACCCGCTACTCAGTCGGCACAGGAATTCAATCCGATATTTTTAAGGCCCGGGTAGAAATTTCCAGGATCGAAGAAATGCTCATTCCGATGCGCCAGATGGCCAAAACAATCAAAGGCGAAATAAATTCTCTCCTCGACCTTCCCCTCCAAAACCCGCTCGGACGGCCTCAGGAACTCAATTTCTCAAGGCTCCAGATCAATCTTGATGACCTCATATCCCGCGCCGAACAAAACTCGCCTACCCTTAAGGAAGCCGAGTTGATGATTGAAGAAAACGCTAAGAAAGTGGCGCTGGCGAGAAAAGAACTCTATCCCAACTTTATGATTCAGGTCGGCAAAGAATTTAAAGGGCCTTTTAAAGATATGTACGAAGTTATGGTCGGAGTCGAAATTCCTCTCTACCTCAAAACCAAGCAAAAGAACATGCTGCGTGAGTCAACTTCCAACCTGAGCAGCGCAAAAAGTAGCTATGCCTCAATGAAAAACGACCTCAGCTCGATGATTAACGAAAACTACCTCATGGCCAAAACCGCTGAAAACCTAATCCGTCTCTATAAAGAAAAAATCATCCCTCAGGCTTCCTTAGCCCTGGAATCTTCTCTCTCCAACTATTCGGTAGGAAAAGTGGATTTTTTAACCCTTCTCTCCGACATCGATAACCTCTTTTCTTACCGGATGGAATACCTCAACCAATTAAGTCAATTCTGGATAGCCTGTGCCAAGCTTGAGGAATTGACTGCTTCCACCATTATCACGGAAGGAGGAGAATAAAATGCGTCTCTCAACAAAAACTTTCATAATTATTCTTTCTATTAGCCTTATTCTGGGTCTCGCTGCTTCCTGTAAGAAAACAAAAAAGAACGAATCCGCAGCCAAATCCACTCCGGCATCTACCATCACGGCTTCTGCCCATCAACACACCACTGCCGAACACTCAGCTCATTCCTCAACCGAGGAAACTCCAGTCTCACCGGCTTCTCCCCCGACTTCCGAACCTCAACATCAACACCAGCCTCAGTTGACCGGCTCCCCCGAATCCACTCCGGCTCAGACCAAAGAAAAACCGTCAGCCAAAAAAACTCTTTACCACTGTCCAATGCACCCCAACTACATCTCCGATAAGCCAGGCGAGTGTCCGATTTGCGGTATGACCCTGGTTCCGATAGAAGAAGAAAAACATGAAGAGATGTCTATGGAAATGCCTGAAGGCACTATCCAGATTTCTCCCCAAAAGCAACAGCTGCTTAACCTCACTTTCAGTCAGGCTGAGTACCGAAACTTAGAAAAGACCATCCAGACAGTCGCCCGGTTCACCTATGACGAAACCCGCCTCGCCTTTATCAACACCAAATTCCCGGGCTGGATCGAAGAGCTATCAGTAGATTATACCGGCAGGCTGGTCAGGAAAGGCGAGCCCCTGTTTTCCATCTACAGCCCTGAATTAGTTTCAGCCCAGGAAGAATACCTTCTCGCCCTTAAAGCCAAACAACAACTCCAGGAATCCCAGACCGAAAAATCAGTTAGTACTGACCAGGACAGCGACAGGCTTCTGGAAGTCTCGAAAAGAAGGCTCCTTCTCTGGGACCTCAAAGAAGAGCAGATTAAAAAGCTGGAGGAATCCGGCCGCCCCTTCAAAAGCCTGACCATTTATTCCCCTCTAAGCGGGTTTGTTGTGGAGAAAAACATCCTGAAGGGTCAGTACGTTATGCCGGGCGAAAATCTTTACAAAATCGCTGACATTTCTAAGCTCTGGGTCCTGGCTGATATCTACGAACAGGACATTCCTCTGATTCAGCTTGGGCAGGAGACCACCATTGAAGTCGCCGCCTTTCCCGGAAAACAATTCAGCGGGAAAATAAGCTACATCTTCCCTTATCTCGAAAATGAAACCCGCACGGTCAAGGTCAGAATAGAATTACCCAACCCGGATTTTAAACTCAAGCCGGAGATGTATGGAAACATCAAGGTCAGAGTCGACTTAGGTCAAAGACTAACTGTTCCTGAAAGTGCCGTCATCGATTCCGGTCAAAGAAAGCTTGTTTTCGTCGACAGAGGAAACGGGTATTTAGAACCACGCCAGGTTGAGGTTGGAATAACTGCCGGCGATTATCTGGAAATTCTGAAGGGCCTAAAGGCCGGAGACAGAGTGGTGACCTCAGCCAACTTTCTGATTGATTCAGAAAGCAGGTTGAAGTCAGCCCTGAAAAAAACCCATCAGCATTGATGGAGAAGAGAAAATGATCGACAGAATAATAGAATGGTCAGCCAGAAATCGGTTTTTTGTCTTCATCGCCGTCGTTTTCTTTGTTCTATTTTCCTTCTGGTGTCTCAAGAAAATTCCGCTGGATGCCATTCCTGACCTCTCCGACACTCAGGTGATAATCTTCTCTCAGTGGGACAGACCGCCGGACATCATCGAGGACCAGGTCACTTATCCCATCGTTATGTCTTTGCTCGGCGCACCTAAGGTCAAAGACATCCGCGGTTTTTCTGACTACGGATATTCTTATGTCTACGTAATTTTTGAAGACGGAACAGATGTTTACTGGGCCCGCTCCCGCGTTCTGGAATACTTAAGCAAAGTTACCCCAACTCTTCCCTCTGGAGTCAAAACCGAAATAGGGCCCGATGCCACCGGCGTTGGCTGGGTTTTCCAGTATGCCTTGGTTGATAAGTCAGGTCAACATTCGATCGAAGAACTCCGGGCTTTCCAGGATTGGCATCTGAGATATGCCCTGCAATCAGTCAAAGGCGTGGCTGAGGTAGCTTCAGTCGGAGGTTTTGTTCGCCAGTATCAGGTCATCCTCAAGCCAGAAGCTCTCTTAGCTTATAAAATTCCAGTGAAAGATGTGGTTATGGCTATCCGTATGTCTAATAACGACGTCGGCGCCAGGCTCCTGGAAATTTCTGGCCGTGAGTATATGGTCACAGGAAGAGGTTACCTCAAATCCACAGCCGACATAGAAGAAATCGTCGTCAAGCACGATATGAACGGAGTTCCTGTCCGAATAAAAGACCTGGCTAAGGTGACTCTTGGACCTGATATCAGGAGGGGCATTGCTGAACTCGACGGTCAGGGTGAGGTGGTCGGCGGGATTGTGGTCATGAGATATGGCGAGAATGCCCTTGAGGTCATCAAGAGAGTTAAAGAAAGGCTCAAAACCATAGAGCTTCCCCCGGGGGTGGAAATCGTCACCACCTACGACCGTTCAGACCTGATCCAGAGGTCAATCAACACCTTGAAGAGCAAGCTGATTGAAGAAATGATTACCGTGGCTCTCATCATTCTCATCTTCCTCTGGCATTTCCGCTCGGCTCTAGTTCCCATATTCACTCTGCCGCTGGCCGTTCTTCTTTCGTTCATTCCGATGTATTACATGAAGCTGACCTCTAACATAATGTCCTTAGGAGGCATTGCCATTGCCATCGGGGCTATGGTCGATGCCACTATCGTCCTGGTCGAAAACACCCACAAACGGCTGGAACATTTCGACCCGGCCTCAGGCCTGACTAAGGAACACACCATCATTGAGGCTCTAAAAGAAGTGGGACGACCAATCTTTTTCAGCCTGTTAGTCATCGCCATATCTTTTATGCCCATCTTTACCCTTGAAGCTTACGAAGGACGATTATTCAAGCCCTTAGCTTATACCAAGAACCTGGCTATGGCTTTTGCCGCGGTGGTAGCCATCACCGTAGCTCCAGCCCTGATCCTGACTTTACTCAAAAAAAGCAAAGTGCATTCGGAGGAAAAACATCCTGTGAGCCGCTTCCTCTTTAGAATCTATGAACCAGTAATCCGACGTATCCTGAAAAAACCTGTTCTGGTGGTGATCGTAGCAATCCTGATTGTTCTGAGCACGATTCCGGTTTATAAGAAACTGGGCTCTGAATTTATGCCTCCGCTCAACGAAGGGTCTATCCTCTATATGCCTACCACCCTTCCCGGAATTTCGGTGACTGAAGCTTCCGAGCTTCTCCAGGTTCAGGACAAGATTTTAAAACAATTTCCAGAAGTAGAAAGAGTCTTTGGCAAAGCTGGCCGGGCTTTAACCTCAACTGACCCGGCCCCTTTTTCAATGATGGAAACCACTGTGATTCTTAAACCGCAAAACGAGTGGAGAAAAAAGCCAAGATGGTATTCAAAAGTCATCCCTGAATTTCTCCAAGGTCCGTTTAGAGCTATATGGCCAGACCGGATCTCTTGGGAAGAGTTGATTTATGGCCCAAACGGCCTCGACCAGGCCCTCAAGCTTCCAGGTGTGGTCAATGCCTGGACCATGCCCATCAAAGCCAGGATTGATATGCTGACCACCGGAGTCAGGACTCCAGTAGGTATCAAGATTTATGGTGATGACCTGAAAAAACTCGAAGAGCTCGGCCTCGAGATTGAAAGGCTGCTGCACGAGGTGCCGGGCACCCAGAGCGTCTATGCGGAAAGAGCCTCAGAAGGATACTTCGTCGACATCAAGCTCAAAAGGGAGGAAATTGCCCGCTATGGTCTGAGCATTGAAGATGTCCAGATGGAATTGATGGCCGCCGTAGGTGGCGAGAACATAACTCAGACTATTGAAGGTAGAGAACGCTATCCGGTCAACGTCAGATATCCGCGTGAACTCAGGGACGACGTAGAAAAACTGAAAAACATCTACATCTCCACACCTACGAATGCCCAGATTCCACTGGCGCAATTAGCGGATATTGAACTCAGGGTCGGGCCTTCGATGATCAGAGATGAAAACGGTCGGCTGTCGAGCTATGTTTACATTGACGTCGCTGGTAGGGACATCGGTAGCTATGTCAATGAAATCAAAAGAATCTTGAAGGAAAAGCTACGGCTTCCACCTGGCTATTCACTGCAATATTCCGGTCAGTACGAATACCTGCAAAGGGTCAAGCAAAGGCTATTGCTGGTCGTGCCGCTCACCTTTTTTATCATAATCATTCTGCTTTACCTCAACACCAGGTCATTCACCAAAACTTTCATCGTGCTTCTGGCTGTGCCATTTTCCTTGGTCGGAGCTTTCTGGTTGCTTTACCTTCTGGGGTATAATATGAGCATAGGTGTCTGGGCAGGCATCATTGCTCTCCTGGGCGTGGACGCAGAGACCGGGGTCATTATGCTACTTTACCTTGACGTTGCCTATAACGAAATGAAGAAAAAAGGTTTGATGAAGGGGCTGAATGACCTGAAAGAGGCCATCGTGAATGGGGCAGTAAAAAGAGTCAGGCCCAAGATGATGACTGTTGGGACTACTTTTGTCGGACTTCTGCCCATAATGTGGGCTCAGGCTCACGAAACCGGAGCTGATGTGATGAAGAGGATCGCTGCGCCCATGGTTGGCGGCATCTTCACTTCATTCGTTATGGAGCTCTTGGTTTATCCAGCCATTTACCTTTTATGGAAATGGCACACTGAAGTAAAAAAAGAAATGGCAATTTAATAAAGGAGGCAAAAAATGAGTAACCACAGCGACCACCGACATGATTCTGAGAGCGGTCATAATGCTGACCATCTGGATGATAGGGACCGCGATCATGATACTGGCCATCAGCATGATACTGAGCATCAGCATCATGTCGGTCATCCTGAAAGCCCGGCTCACGAGAATCATATGAGCCACACCGACCATGACCACCATGCCGGGCAGACCTATGAGGGACAGAAAACGCACCTTCATGATGCCCACGACGCACACGTCCAGGCCACTGATGCTTGCGCCCCCCACGCTCATGCCGACCACACTAACCACACCCGCCACGCTGAACACGGCTATCACGATCACCACGGTCACCACGACCACAGCCACCACATAGAGGCTTTCCGGAAAAGGTTCTGGATTTCTTTGCTCCTGACTGTGCCAGTGCTTTTCCTTTCAGAGATGATTCAGATGTGGGTCGGTTTCAAGGTCAGGATTCCATTTCATCAATATATCCTGTTCGGGCTTTCCTCTTTAATTTATTTTTACGGCGGCTGGCCGTTTCTAAAGGGTGCACTCGAGGAGCTCAAGAAGAAACAACCAGGGATGATGACTTTGATCGGGACAGCTATATCCACCGCTTTTATCTATTCCAGCGGCACGGTTTTTTTCATCAGGGGAAAAGACTTTTTCTGGGAACTGGCTACTCTGATTGACATTATGCTTTTGGGACACTGGCTTGAAGCCAAAAGTGTTCTCGGTGCTTCCCGGGCTCTTGAAGAGCTGGTCAAAATTATGCCCACCAAGGCCCATCTTCTTAAAAACGGCGAGGTGGTAGATGTGCCGGTAGCCGAGCTAAAAAAAGGCGACTGGGTTCTGGTTAGACCGGGCGAGAAAATTCCCTCTGATGGAATAGTTGCTGAAGGCGAAAGCTTTGTTAATGAGGCTCTGTTAACCGGCGAATCGAAACCTGTTCACAAAGCCAAGGGCCATAAAGTGATCGGCGGCTCGATAAACGGAGATGGGGTTCTCCAGATAACCATAGAAAAAACCGGCGAAGAAACTTACTTAGCTCAGGTAGTCAAACTCGTCAGACAGGCTCAGGAAAGTCGCTCCAGAACTCAGGACTTAGCCAACAGGTCAGCGGCCTTCCTTTTCTATGTAGCCTTAGTCGCTGGAATTATTTCCTTCAGCGTCTGGAGTATTTTGAAATCCCCGGATTTTGCTTTGGAAAGGGCGGTTACTGTACTGGTCATCGCCTGTCCACACGCTCTTGGCCTGGCCATACCTTTAGTAGTAGCCATCTCTACTTCCATCACTGCCAGAAGCGGAATCCTCATTCGGGATAGAAGAGCCTTTGAAGCGGTCAAGGACATCGACGCTGTGGTCTTTGACAAGACGGGCACCCTCACTGAAGGCCAGTTTGGTGTGAGCGAAGTGGTGACTTTATCTTCTGAAGACGAGCTTTTGAGGCTAACAGCCGCGGTAGAAATCAATTCTGAACACGTCATCGCCAGAGCCATCGTAGCCTACGCCCAAAAAAGAGGCTTAAGTCTACCACAAGCAAGTGAGTTCAGAGCTATTCCTGGGAAAGGAGCCAGTGCGGTGGTGGAAGGGAAAGAAGTTTACGTTGGTGGCCCCAATCTGCTTAAAGAATTAAAGATTGAACTGGAAGATGAGCAGCTAAAAAGAATTATGGACAAAGGCCAGACCGCAGTCTTGGTTATTGTCGACGGAAAACCGCTGGGAGCAGTAATACTTGCAGACCGAATCAGACCAGAATCTTTCGAGGCCATTAAAAAATTAAAGCAAATGAAGGTCAAAGTGTTTATGTTGACTGGAGATTCTGAAGAAGTGGCCAGGTCGGTTTCAGAAGAACTGGGGATTGATGACTATTTTTCTCAGGTTCTGCCTCATGAAAAAGCTGAAAAAATCAATTTGCTGCGGGAGAGGGGTTATAAAGTGGCTATGGTCGGCGATGGCGTAAACGATGCTCCGGCTCTGGCTACGGCTGATGTGGGCATTGCCATAGGCGCGGGTACAGATGTAGCCATAGAAAGCGCCGACCTTATTCTGGTCAAAAATGATCCGGCTGATGTGGTAAAAATCATCAACCTTTCAAGGAAGACTTTCTCCAAGATGGTTCAGAATTTATGGTGGGCTGCCGGCTATAACATAATCGCCATACCTCTGGCTGCAGGGATTCTTTATTACCGCGGTATTCTGATTAACCCAGCTCTGGGAGCAGTTTTAATGTCCCTGAGCACGATAATTGTGGCTTTAAATAGCCAGACTTTAAGGCGAGAAATGGAGGGGACATGATAAAAAAAATGGGGACGTGTACATCTGTCCCGTATCGAAGGGGACGTTTCAATGGGGAGGAATAAAAATCAAAGATGGCAGAAATATTTCTGCCGCTAATCTAAAGGAGGTTAGCTATGAGGAATTACTTAATTTTAGGTTTGGTTCTGCTGGTTGCAGGCGGGCTGGTTGCCTATGTCTTCAGCCAGGAGGAAGTCAAGGACCCGGTCTGCGGGATGAAAATGAAGGCAGCTGAGGCCAAGTTCAAGTCCGAGTATGCCGGCAAGACTTATTATTTTTGCTCGGCCGATTGCAAAGCTAAATTTGACCAGGGACCAGAAAAATATGTCGGTCAGAAAGACAAAGAAATGAGCGCCGGAATGAAGTCGGGAATGCAGGCGGGTATGAAATGCGAAGAGAAAATGGGAATGATGTCAAAAATGAAGCCGGAGATGGTGTGTTGCGCAATGAAGGGTGAGATGATGAAAGAAGTGAAGATGGAGAGAAAAGATACGCCGGATGGTCAGATTATCACGATGACCTCAACCAATCCCGAGGTGGTAAAAAAGCTCCAGGAAATGGCAAAGCAATGCCAGGAAGGCAAGATGTCCTGCCAGCGAAAGGAGATGATGGGAGATAAGATGGAAAAGAAAGACGGGATGACAGGAGATAAAGAAAAAAAAGAGATGATGGCTGGCCATGAAAATATGGGAAAAATGGAACATATGGAACATGCTGGCCATGCTGGCGACAAAGGACACGGCGCAATGATGGAGGAAGGCTGCTGTCTGATGCACAACAAGAATTACACCAGCACAGTAACCAACATCGAAAATGGAGTGAGAATAGAAATCAAAAAGAAGTAGAAGTAGGGATGAGGGGACATGGTGGGGACGGGAAGCTTTTCCGGGGACATGAAACGCTTTCCTATTCAATCTTTTACTCATCTATTCCAATAGAAAACGGTTCGTGTCCCCCGTTTCTGGAGTGTCCCCCCATTCCCTGTGCCTCTTATCATTGAATAAAAAAATCAGGAAACGCGTAGGACGTCCCTCAGGAGCCATTTCCAGGCCGGCACAAGCTTTATTTTTTTCTTCTCTATTACTTCTTCATCTTCATAATCCATGGTCACCACGCTTAAATTATCACATTTTAGCTTCTGAGACGCAGCTATCAGCGGCTTTACCTCTCTTTCTTTTACCCCGGGTCCAGAAAGCTCCGCACATACCTGGATTAGCTCCATCACCCGCCCTCTCTCGGTCACCACAAAATCAACCTCTTTCTTATTTGAATCTCTCCAGAAAAACACATCGAGTAACGGATTTATTGCCTTCTGCTGCATTAGGCCAAGGAACACCAGATTCTCAAGGCTCTTTCCAGCATCCTGACTATGCCTGTGACCAAACACTTCTCTCAAGCCCAGGTCCACAATGTAGCATTTCCGCGGGCTGAGGGCCTGTTCTTTAAGTGAAAAAGAAAACCTTTTCAGCAGGAAAAAAAGCCGCGAATCTTCGAGATAATCCAGGTAATTGATCACTGTTCTTTTGGTAATGGGATAAGCCTGCTTAATCCATCGGAAAAAAGCGCTTACCGAAAAAAGCGAAGAAACATTCGTCGCTAAGTATTTCACCAACTCTCTCATAACAGCCTGATTTCTAATCTCATAGCGTTCCACCAGGTCTTTCAAAAACATCGTTTCCACATAACTTTTCAGTATTCTCAATTTAAGCTCGGCCGATTCGGTCAGGACAACTTCTGGAAAACCACCGTAATTTAAGTATTCTTCAAAGGCTTTCAGGATGGAAAACCGAGTACCCGAGTATAACGCCAGTTCATTTACCTCAATTTCTTTGGCTTGCAAAATTTCTCTGAAGGAAAATGGAAATAATTCAAAAGTCAAAGCTCGTCCCCGAAGCTGGGTAGCAATTTCATAACCAAGAAGCCTGGATGAAGAGCCGGTTATAAAGATTAAAAATTTCCCGGTGTCATAAAGACGTCGAACGCCAATTTCCCAATTCTTTACCACCTGAATTTCATCAAGGAAGAGATAGGCCTTGGCCGTGTCGAGCTCAGGATAAAGCTCAGGGTAAAGTTCACGATATGAGTCCAATATAACCTCAAAACTCTTAGCCTCAAAGGGAAGCAAACGCGGGTCTTCAAAGTTGACGTAAACTATTTTTTCGCGAGCGACTCCTTTTGATAATAGCTCCTTGGCCAGCCAGAATAACAGGAAGGTTTTTCCGCTCCGTCGGGGCCCCACTATGGCAATTATCTTGTTAACCGAGAGAGGGATATGAATGGTCCTGGGCAACACCTCTGGCAGCTCGGTTGTCTGCCACTCCCTGATGAGCTCTTTCATTAATCTTTTTTCTATTTTCATACAGCCTCCATATTGGTACTATATAGGGAACCAAATTGGCAATAAAATGGTATCATATAGGGTACTATAAATCAATATAACGATTTTAAAAGGGTGACGTGTACATCTGTCCCTCCCTTTTGCCTTTCATAACTTATTCATAATAAATAAGATAAATTTTGGAAGGGGACAGGGACCCCTATCCCCTTCTTATATCTTCTTGTATCCTCTTGTATATCAACAAGTTACAAAATTAGATTTGGTGCACGAGTAACACGTTCCCATCTTTGACGGGGGCATGAAGCCCTTTGCTGATCAATCGTTTTGTTATCCATTCTATCTGAAAAGGATTCGTGTCCCCCGTTTCTGGTGCCTCTCGCCAAAAAAATCAGGAAACGCGTAGCACGTCCCCCGTTTCTCTCGAAACGCGTAGCACGTCCCCCGTTTCTCTCATTTTATCTCACCCGTGTTTTTTGGTAGAATACTTCCCTTAAATTAATTCAGGTGTAATTTGATACCGGTGGTGGGATAAGGTAGGATGGATATTCCGGGCGTTCTAAAAAGACAGACGGTGACTCAGGCCGCGGTGCTGATTGCCGTCATTTCATTTATAAGCAAATTCTTCGGCTTTTTTCGGGAAGTTCTGGTAGCCAAATATTTCGGTGCAACTGGCACCACTGATGCCTTTCTGGTGGCTCTGATTATTCCGCTCTCGATTCTTGGTCTTTTCTCTGGGGGGTTTAATACGCTCATCATTCCCTTTTATTTAGAGAAAAAAGCTCAAGGCACCGAAGCAGCCAGAAAATTTGTCAACTCAGCTTTTACCGTCTGGGGCACAATTTTCCTGGCCGTCTCCCTGCTCATCTTCATCTTCGCTCCCGCCTGTGTCCGAATAATCGCCTATGGCTTTAAGGGCGAGCGCTTCGACCTGGCCGTCACCTTAACCCGCTATCTTATCATTTCTGGCCTCTTCACTGTTCTGACAGGTATGTTCACCGGGCTTTTCCAGGCTGAAAAGCAATTCTTCTTCCCGATATTCGTGACTTTTCTCGGCAACGCCTCTTTGGTCCTATCTCTCTTTTTCCTCCATCGCTACCTTGGCCTCCACAGCTGGACAGTCGGCCAGCTGCTTAATGCCTCAATCGCCTTTTTGACTATGTCCTTTGTCCTCTACTGGCGCTATAAGTTTTTCCACTCTTTAAGCTACCGCCAGATTGATTGGAAAGAAATCCGCCAGTTTGCTCTTTTGCTGATGCCATTAGTAATTTCTGGCGGCATATCTATGCTGAACCAGATTGTTGATAAAACAATTGCCTCAGGCCTCGATCCTGGCTCAATTGCTGCCCTTAATTTTGCCCAGAGAGTCTGGAATATTCCCATCAGCCTCCTGGCAGTCCCTATCGCCACCGCCATTTTCCCCACTTTTTCCGAGCTGGCTCTTAATGGCTCAGCCCGCCGTGAATATGAAGAGCGTCTCAACAAAACCATCAGCGTCTCTTTTTA
The DNA here is from genome assembly GCA_014360015.1 of Candidatus Aminicenantota bacterium. Classification (GTDB taxonomy): domain Bacteria; phylum Acidobacteriota; class Aminicenantia; order Aminicenantales; family Saccharicenantaceae; genus Saccharicenans. The sequence continues at coordinate 77,867 of JACIYJ010000004.1, forward strand.
CCTCATCATCCCTTCTTCCTTCTTTCTCTTTTTCCTGGCTCAGCCCATTGTGCGCCTGTTTTTTGAGCGCGGCGCCTTCGACCCGAAAGCCACAGCCCTCACAGCCCTTGTCGTCCAGATGTATGTCATCGGCCTGTTCGGCCATGCCACCTCGCCCATCCTGGCCAGAGTGTTTTATTCATTCAAAAATACGGCTACCCCACTCATCATCGGTGCCATCTGCGTCGGCCTGAACATCGTCCTCAACATAATTTTATCCAGATTGATGGGCGCCGCTGGCATCGCCTTAGCCACTTCTATTGTGATGATTTTAAACTTTATTCTTTATAGCCTTTTCTTAAAAAAATATCTAAATCCTTTTTCCCGCGGCCTGGCTTTTGAGTCCATAAAGATTTTCCTGAGCGCAATTCCCATCGGACTTATTTGCTATTTTTCTCTGCCTTATTTTCAGAACGCCTCGGCCTCTACTCTTCATGGCTTTATTTCTTTGGCCATCAAAGTCGCTATAGTTGCCCTGCTCTCGGTTGTCCCCTACTTTGGCCTGAGCTATCTCTTCAAACTCGAATCCTTCGCCTTCCTCAAATCTTATGCCATCAGTTCTGTTAAAAAATTAGCCCGAAAATAAAAAAGGGGGACATGAACTATTTTTCTGCCCAATCCTGCGATCCTTTATTCTGGCAGAAAATAGTTCGCGTCCCCCGTCCTTGTCCCCCGTTCCTTCTTTTCTCTTTTTCCGGGGACAGATGTACACGTCCCCAGTTAAAAATCAGGAAATATGTAGGGCGTCCCCCTTTTTCATCGGGCTATAAGTCGGCACAATTTCCTTCATCAGCCCGATTATTTCTTCTCTGCCAGCTGAATTCATACTCAAAGCTATGAGCTTATCTATCTTGCTCATAAGCTCCCTATCCATCTTCTGCTTATCAGCAGCAGTATATTTATCTTTAGAATTTCTGGCTTTAAAAATTTTGGGGTGCTCCGTTGGCTCTGACCCTTCTTCTGCCCCCAGCAGCTCTTCGAACAACTTTTCCCCCGGCCGCACCCCGGTAAAAATTATCGGTATGTCCACATCAGGCTCATAACCGCTCAACCGAATCATCTCCCGCGCCAAGTCGACTATCTTTATCGGTTCGCCCATATCCAGGATGAAAACCTCTCCCCCTTCGCCTGAGGCAGCCGCTTGCAGCACCAAAATGACAGCCTCGGAAGTAGCCATAAAATACCGCTTCATCTCAGGGTGAGTTACGGTTACCGGCCCGCCTCTCTTTATTTGCTCCTCAAAAACAGGGATTACACTTCCCCTGCTTCCAAGGACATTACCAAAGCGAACCGAAATAAATCTTGTGCTGTTTCTCCGGTTCATCACTCGCAATAGCTCTTCGCCGATCCTCTTGCTCGAGCCCATCACACTCGTGGGATTGATAGCTTTGTCCGTGGATATATTGACAAATTTTTCGGCACCGAATTCAATGGCCAGTTCGGCCAGAATCTTCGTCCCCAGCACATTTGTCTTTATTGCTTCCTCTGGAAATTCCTCCAGCATCGGTACATGCTTATAAGCTGCCGAATGAATTATTATCTGTGGCCGGTATTCAGAAAAAACCCGAGTCATTTTCGCCCGGTCTCTGATATCAGCTACCACCGGCTCCATATTACCCTTTTCTTCCTTCAATCTGTTAGCCAGATAAAATAGCTCCGTCTCGTCTATGTCCAGAGCCAAAAGCTCAGAAGGTTCAAATTGAAGAACCGTGCGTACCAGTTCGCTTCCTATTGACCCGCCGGCTCCCGTCACCAGCACACATCTGCCCCGAATAAAAGCTCTTATTTTCTCAAAATCAACAGAAACCTGTTCTCGGCCCAGCAGGTCGTCTACTTTTACCTCTTTGATATCCGCCAATCCCACCCGACCATCCACTAGGTCCAAAATCCCCGGCACAATTCTGATCTTCTTTTTGGGATCAGCTCGCCTGATAATCTCTACAATGCCTCTGATTTCTCTGGAACTGGCGCTCGGAATAGCAATCAGGATTTCATCAATGTGGTTATTTTTCAGGATTTCCGGCACATCGTGCCTTGTCCCTAGGACTTTAACTCTGTTTATGGAAAGTCCTTTTTTGGCTGGATCGTCGTCTATAAATCCCACAGGAACAAAAGCCGACTTGGGGTTTCTGAGCATCTCCTGGGCAACGCTGTTACCGGCTTCGCCGGCTCCTATGATCAATACCCGAGACCGCCCTTTAAGCACCCAATCTCTTTTACTCAAATATTCCCGGAAAACCCGTTTTGATATTCGCAAAGCGGTCATCATGGCCAGCGAAATGACATAATCCACCAGAAGAACTGACCGAGGCATGCCACCTAAAGCTCCAGATCTCCGAAAACCAAGGAATATTCCAGCTATGATTATCGAAGACAGGGTGAGTGCCGCAGTAAGCCTGGCCTGGTCAAGCACGCTGAAAAACCGCCAGGAAAAACCATACATCCCAAACAATTGAAGCAAAATCAGCTTCACCGCCAGGGCGACCAGCAAATAAAAAGGAAACCGGACGATATTTTCTTCCGGAATCTTCCCATCAAATCTCAACCAAAATCCGGCATAAAGCGAAAAGGCGATGATTAAAATATCAGCAATCAGAAAAAACGCCCGCCTCTTCCACACCGTCACTCGGAAGATTTCTCCCATCAATGCTGAAAATTTATTATACACGATGCTCCCCACTCTTCCTCGTCATTTTGGCCCAAATTTCTAAAAGTTATTATGTACTAAATTTCGACTTATTGCTAATCTTATTTCTCTCCAATTTGATGAACAAGAATTAACCGCTACTTTTAAAGTCTCTACCACCAAATCTATTTTATTTTCAGATAGATTATTATGAAAAGGCAATGCCATTCTGCGTCGAGAATCAGAATTCAATTGCAACGATTTTTGGAAAATCTCTGCCAAGACAATGCATGATGTTAAGCTAATCAAATATCTTAAATATGGTCTTTATAATAATTAAAAAATCCTTCCAACAAGAAGCTTCTTTAGCATACTCAAGATTAAGTTTTATCTTTTCTGGCATAATTTTCTCAACGTACACTTTTTCAGGATCATCCGCTTGCGATAGGATTTCATTCTCATCAAAGTATTTAATAGAGGCAGGATCAGTTATACCAGGCACAAGCTCCAAAACTTGCTTTTGCTGGATATTGTATAATTTTACATATTTTTCTACCTCAGGTCTTGGCCCTACGAGACTCATCTCTCCTTTGAGAACATTAAATAATTGCGGAAGTTCATCAAGTTTATATTTCCTCAAAAAATGGCCAATTTTTGTTATCCTCGGATCTTTTCCTACTGTAATCAAATTACCTCTCTTTTCAGCATCTACAACCATAGTTCTAAACTTCCACATTAAGAATGGTTTTCCTTGGTAACCAATGCGTTTTTGAATAAAAAATATTTGACGCCCGTCCTCAAGCTTTATCAATAATCCTATAAAAAAGAATAGCGGCAAAAGAAAGGCAAGGCCAAACAATGAAAATAAAATATCAAAAATTCTCTTTGACTTTCTCATCTTTTATAAATTCTTACTATATCTAATACAGCTTCAATCACATCCTGCACATCTTTATTGTTAAGCCTTGGACAAAGAGGAAGGCTAATCATTCTTAAATAATTGGAATAAGCTACGGGAAAATCTGCCGGCTTGAAACCATATTTGTTTTTATAGTATGGATGAAGATGAATAGGAATAAAATGAACAGATGTTCCTATCTTTCTCTTATTAAGCTCTTCAATGAATTCATCTCTCCCGATTTTTAATGATTCGATTTTAAGGCGAAGAACATAAAGATGCCATGAATGTTCCACATAAGGACGTTCTACAGGAACTTCTAATGTTTCTTCTTTAGAAAAGGCTTCATTATACATCTTAGCAATTTCTCTTCTTCTTCTCTGGAATCTATCAATTTTTTTGAGTTGCCATAAACCTAAACTTGCCTGAATATCTGTCATATTATATTTAAATCCAGGAAATACGACCTCGTAATACCAGCTTCCTTCTTTAGAATACCTCTTCCAAGCATCTCTGCTCATTCCATGAAGACTTATTATTCTTGCTTTTTCTATGAACTCTGGATCCCCTGTGAGCATTCCTCCCTCAGCAGTTGTTAAATTTTTTGTAGCGTAGAAGCTAAAACATACAGGATTAGTCGTAGATCCTATAAATTTGCCTTTATATCTTGCTGATAAAGCATGAGCTGCATCTTCTATTACAAATAAATTATACTTATTGGCTATTTCATATATCGAATCTAACTCTACAGGATGACCAGAATAATGTACCGGTAAAATTGCTTTTGTTCTTGGAGTAATAGCTGTTTCTATTTTCTCAGGATCAATATTGAGGGTATCTGCCTCTATATCTACTAAAACTGGTCTCGCCCCAACATGTTCTATGACATTTACAGAAGCACAAAAGGTCATTGGAGTGGTAATTACCTCATCTCCAGGGCCAATCCCTAAAGTAACTAATGCAGTATGTAGAGCAGCAGTACAGGAATTAAGAGCTAAAGCAGAGGGAGCATTAAAATAGTTCTTAAATTCTTCTTCAAACCTCTTTGTTTTAGGACCTGTAGTAATCCAATCAGATTTTAAAGTTTTTATAACCTCATTTATCTCTTCATCTTCAATAAGAGGAGGAGAAAATGGAAGGAAGGTATCTCTCATATGAATTTCCTTTCCTTAATATTTATTTTTTGAAGTAATAACGATATTCATTCATAGCACGATTAGAGGCTGTTATACAAGCGCGAGGGTTTCTCGGCGTTTGCAAAACAACGAGGGATCTCTCATGCATTGTCATCGACCAAGTTCGGCATTGTAGACATCGACCACGTCTCACCATCATGCCAGGAATTTATTCAGCTTCTGCAATTTACTGGGGTCTAGAAAGATTTGAATATTGATCATAATGAAATATAAAGGCCAGAAGTACCTCATAATAGCACAAGCCCACGCGCCTCTCATAAAGCTTCTGAGCGTCTTAGCCCATAACACAGAGATTCAGGAATCACAAATTTTTCCAGTAATTTTATAGCCCTAATAAGAGGGCCTCCTTCGCCGGTTGTATTATTTTTTGGGAAGTAAAAGCTGAACGCCATCAAGTTATTTTCGAGCAGACAATCCAATCCCTTTTCTTGGCAGGCAAGGCATAGATAGCAAATTAATAATAGAGATGGCATACGCGGGCTAGATCATTGAACTCTTTTAAATCCAATTTTTGACTTGCATAATGAATAGCTATCAAGTCCCTGTCGTGACCTTCGAGCCTCGCTTTTATATTATTATCGGGATCAAAATTCAACCCGTCTTGTACAATATCAACCAAAAACGGAAATCCTCCCAGCTGCTTAAACACATTGAATAAATCTTCAAAATTAATCTGGAAATTGCTTGCTTCATCTGTAGAGCTGACTCTGAGAACAGCTAGGATAACGTCAGCAGAGCATTGCTTGTATTTAGGGTTAGCATACCTATGAAAGCTGTAACTTTTGCTTAGAATTACTTCGCCTCCGGTTTATCGGTAATACTTTGCGAGTGCAGCATGTTGTCAGCCTCGTTAACTTCATCCTCGCCGATGAGCGGCTGCGAAAAGGGCAGAAAGCTTTCACCCATCGGCTGTATCCCACGCTTTCGGCTTAATCAGTAGCCCCAGGTAATGGGTGCGAAGACAGGTTAGACGACTCAAGAGGGGATAGGCCACTGGGGTCAGTTTCCCCAACCGCCGCGCCAACAGCGGCAAGAGGGTGACGCTTCTCAGATCCATCTGAAACCCCGGGAACCAGCTCCGCAACTGTCGCTTCGTAATCCCCCGGACGTGCGGGTTGCGCGGGTTGTCGAACCGGATGTCGTACCACAGCACTCCCCCGCCGGGTTTCAGGACGCGCCGTATCTCCCGTGCCACATTATCCGCCATCACACCGCTTAGTATGGAGCTGAAAACGGTAAACAACAGCACAAGGTCGAACGTGTCGTCGTCCCAATCCAGGGACTCGGCGTTGCCACACCGGAAGTGAATCTTGGGATATGTCCGCTGGGCGGTGTCGATCCGGTCGGCCAGCAGATCCACACCGTACAGGTTCTCAGGACGGGCACCCCACTCAACAAGCCGTGCCAGTTTGCCGCCACACCCGCAGCCGATATCAAGCACCTTCCGGCTCGCCAAGGGGACAAAACCGTGTTTCTTCAGCAGGGACCTGGCCATAACCCTGCGTTCGTCAACGATGGCGCGGTTCCCGGGATTATCTGCGCTCCAACGCCGGCGGACCTGCTCCGCCTTATAGCTCTCATAAACATCCCGCAGGCGTCTTACCTCGCGCTCGTCACCCTGTCCGCCCATGGCAACGTTCCCTTTCAGCCAGTTGCGCCAGCCAGTCCTCCACCAGCGCCGACCAGCTCAGATTCCGCTCCACGAATGCCCGCCCGTTTCGTCCCATTTCAGCCGCCAGCTCGGGGTGTTCAACCAGGTGGCGTATGGCCTCGGCCAGAGCCTTGGGGTCTTCCGGCGGCACCACCAGGCCGGCCCGCGCCTCTTCGATCAGCCGCGCACCTTCGCCGGCGCCGCTGTAGATTACGGGTTTCCCGGAGGCCATAATGGGGAAAAGCTTGGACGGGCGCGCTCCCTTGAACAAAGGTAAACCCCTCAGACTGGCAAATCCGGCGTAAGCAATTGAATATAGCCGTGCAACGCGCTCCGGTGGACATGGATCCAAGAATATTACGTTGGCGATGCCCCTTGTTCGCGCACCTTTAATTAACTTCTCTCTTTCCGACCCATCACCTACAAAAACCAGCGATACATTACCATCTCTCTGCAGTAACTGCATTGCCTCAAGTGCGACATCCAGTCCCTGGGCATAACCTAAGGTACCGGCATAAAGTACGATCTTGCGATCCTCTAACCCCAGTTTGTGCGCGAGATCCCGATCCGGCGGCCGCGGCCTGAACAGGTCAGTGTCCACGCCGTTCGGCAGAAAAAGCACCTTGGCCTCCGGTACCTGCTTCTTCACGATTAAAACAGTTCGGATTCCCTTCGTCACCGCGTTGACATACGCGGCTTTATGGTAGATCCAGCGCTCCAGCGCCTCCGCCAGACGGAGAAAGGGTCCATCCCTCATCAACCCCAGTTCGCGCACCGAATCCGGCCAGAGGTCGGCCACGTTGAAGATGAGGGGTACACGCCATAACTGGGAGGCCAGATAGCCCGGAACGCCAAGGAACAGCGGCGGTGATTCGACGAAGACATAGTCGGGCTTCCTGGCACGTGCCAATGCAAGCAGGCATGTTGAGCTAAAGGACAGGTAATTTAGAACCCTCTTTATCCCCGCCCCCAACGAGGGGTAAAGCCAAACGCGGTGCACTGGTACCCCTTCCCATTCCTCGCACCGGTAAAAACGGCCCCGGTATTCCGGGAAGATACGGCCGGTCGGGTGGTTTGGCATGGCGGTGACCACTTCCACCTCGTGCCCCAGCCGCCTGAGTTCCCGGACCAGGGCGGCGAGGCGCAGCTGCGGCGCCCCGATTTCCGGCGGAAAGTATTGCGCGAGAACTAAAAAGCGCATCGTCTGGTACTTCATAATATGCGAGATCCTATAAACCAACGTATCACGACCATATTAATTCTCCAGATAGCTCCAAGCACATAGCCAAGCCCTCATACTTTCCAGAACGAGGGCCGCCGAACGATGAGGCATTAACTTATTCGCCCTCGTTTCCACCAATCTTGGCTTCGCGAATTAAACCTTTAAGGAATGCAAGGCTCGCCATAGAAAAAAGGCTCTTTTTGCACTTCCGCCTGAGTCAGTAAAAACCAGCCGCATGCCTTTTTCAGCTTTAAATCACCTCCTATTAATTCTTCTTTCGTCCATAACTCTTTCTCCCGTTTCGTCAGATGCGGGTATACGCTGTCTTTACAGCATGAGCATGTCCCCCGGAAGTTTCGTGTCCAATTCCGAGACTCGAAGTCTCATGCTAACAATCTCGCTTACTTTTGTGGAGACGAAACTGGGGTCTTATCATCTTTTTCCCTGTAAGGTTCTCTTTTCTTCATCTCTCACCGCTTTACTATACCCCTTCTTCGCTCTGTGCCTGAAGTATAACCTGCCTACGTGTTCATCAGTTCACTTCTTATGAAAAATCACCACAGTGTTAGCTGCCTCGACAAAAGCCCATTTCAGATACCGATTTACATCCGGTCGGACAGGTCCACAGAATATCTTCCGCTGGCCTTTATTCTTGGCACCGTGCCAGGGTAACTGGCCAGTTTCTCAGGTCCAGAGAATCGATTCACATCTCTCACCTCCATAGCTATAACCACTCTCAGAATAGCACCTATTCCGGGAATAGACCTGAGCAATCTTGTCTCCTCAGTCTCTTAAGTCACTGACCTCATCCACTTTCAAGTTGTATTTGCAAAACGTAGCCCGGATGCGGTTTTTAATCATCGTTCTCATACGTACAAGAACCATACTTTTTCGAGGAAGCTTTCTTCGATCTCTTAACTCTCCAGGAGGTATCCAGATTGAAAGCAGTGTCCCATTACGCAAAAGCATGGCCAGCCCTCTATCATCCACTTGTCTGTTTTATTGCCCTTCCCCATTATCGCCTTGGCCCTGGTAGCATTGGCCAGCACCGGGCTTATGTCCGGCTCTCTCAATCTCATCTACCATCCAGTACCAGTTGCCCATCGTCTTCAAAGCTATAACCGAACTTTCTGGAATGCTGCGGAGATATTCCTTGAACTCATTACTGACCCTAAAATAAGGACCCGAAGCTACTTTGTCATCAATCCAGGCAAACATAGAATACTTTTTATGAACATCACATCCATACATTTTCATGCTGCTTACCTCCTCGGGTATATTTTATGCACCCGGAGATAGCAGCACCTACATATTATCAAATAATTAAAACCTTGACTTTTTTCGCCATATAACCAGTTAGCAGTACGAACTTTGATTTAACATTTGCATCTATTTCAACACAAACAGAGATCACATATTATGAGTACCCGAGCGAGAGTGATGTTATCATTGCAAGCGACACTCACTCAATAGACTTTAGCATTTTCTCAATGCTTTCAAGCATCTTGCCGTTTTTGCCCTATGAAGGCCAAAGCAAACGCCTGCCTATAATCAGGCTCTAGAATTCCCCAGCCAGCAGAAAACATCAACCATGCTTAACTTAAATTCTGGCATATAGATAAACCCATCTTGTGTTATCAAAGTTGCAAGAAGCATCCGAATAATAGCTGCTGCCTTGATGAACTGCGGCCGGGCGCCAATGATGGTTCCTATACTGATTGCCATAAACCAATCCCCCACCGCTAAATTATCCAAATTAAAACTTTATTAAAACTTTCAATACCGACCAAATTGTTTTGCCACTTTTGCATATACAGCTTCCACAATTGAGACGCTATCAGTCCAGCCGTAATTGGTCTTCGTATGCTGCCGACCAGCCTCTCCCATTTGATCTCGCAACGAAGGGTTTTCCACGAGTCGCACTATGGCGTCCGCTGTAGCCTCAACGTTGTCCCTCTCAACAACATATCCTGTTGTTCCATGCCTAACCACTTCCGGCAAACCGCCGGCATCGGAAACCACCACGGGAAGGCCACACGCTGAAGCTTCCAGTACAGCAACTCCAAAACTTTCACTTCGGCTAACCGCAACGTAAACATCCAAACGATTCAAGTAATCAGGAACATCTCGATGAGGCAATTGCCCAACAAAAGCAGTCACACTATCAATTCCAAGCTTTTTTGTTAGTTCTTCAAGCTCCATCCGCTGTGGCCCGTCCCCAACAATCAGCAGTCTGAGCCGTTCAGCAGAAGCATTATCATGACTACGCAGTTTCTCTCGCGCCAGCGAAAAAGCTCGTATTAGAACGTCTATTCCATACTTGGGTGCGAGTGACTTCACCGTTCCCACGGTTATCATAGTAGGATCTTTCAATTCTCGCCTCGGGAAAAAAACTTCGGTATCTATGCCAAACGGAGTAATAGTAAGATTGGTGATGGTAGGGCAATGCCTACGTATTTGTTCTGCCATCGTTGCACTCGTTGAACAAACCCAATCAGCTGCCTGTAAGTTTTTGGCTATCAGCCAACGATTGAGTGGGGACTTGTATGGAAAATCGTAAACATCACTTCCCCAGACGGAAAGGATCCACGGGCGAAAGCCGCAAATTCGGCCAAGCGTACCATACCCGGTGGCATAGTGGACGTGTAACACATCGGGTTGGAGTTTCCTTAGGAGAGCTTTAAGATGGCCGATATTAAAAAAGTAGCCTATGGGCGGGCTAAATGGTAAGTAATGAACACTGACCTTTGGGTCTAAAGGGTCTCCGCCGTGGTGCATGGTAATCAAGTGAATTTCGTAGCCACGGGCCGCTAACCCATTAACCCACCGTACAACATGTATAGAATTCCTAGCCGCTAAGTACACTATTTTCACGTTCTCACCTCTTTGGAATCAAGAATGGAGACAACTTGGGAGGCGCGAGCTAGCCACGTATGCCGCTTCCGAACAACCCTCGTTCTTTCGCGTTTCTCCGCAATCAGGTTTGGATTTACTGTCAAGAAAGCTAAAAGTGCTCGAAGCTCGTTTGCAGAGGACACAACCCACCCTACATCTTCCTCTTCAATAAAGCGGGCTGCTGCTGTTCCTGAATTTGTAATGATAGGTAATCCAAAACCAAGGGCTTCGAACATCTTGACCGGCATTGCAAAATCCAAATAAGGATATGGAGCACGCACAAAAATGAAAAGATCCGCGCAATAATAGTAATTCTTTAAGTCTTCGCCACTTGCGTGTACAATTTTGATTCTACTATCACCGGAACCATAGTAGTCCTTCGCTTGGCGCCATTCATCCACTCGACAAATAATCGTCAACTCGGTCTGAGATAATGTGCGGACAACCGAGACCATGTCTCTCAGATCATACAGGGGAGGAGTCACACCACCAACATAAAGTAGCCGTACCTTCTCGAGAGAAACCACCTCAGGCTTTACGCAAGGACTATCGTGTATTTCACAACCTGGAGGCAAAGCACTTACTCGGTCATCGGGCCAATTTCCAGGCAAAGCCCTTTTCATCAGTAACGATGGTAGAAAAAGATGATCTACAAAGCGAGTGTACTGCAACCAGTCATAGTGATAGAACGGAATAGCAATCGCCCGCTTTATCCAAGGAACTCGCTTCCGATAAAGACTGAAGCGCCAGAATACGTCTCTATAGAAAAGTCCTATTGGAATATCAAGTTGTTTTGCCCATTTGAAAAAACCAAAGTCCAAAAATGGATAAATAGGCAGATGATGTGGCTCGGTTAACAAAGTGGGCATGGTTGATGACTCGGAATATATGAAAGCAACATTACATCCCATACGGATTAAGTTCTTTATATGGCTTATGGCACGTTGCCTCTCTCGCGCGTACCCAGCAACCACCTCAACTTGGTATCCAAGTTGCCTAAAGGCGTTCAACATATATCTTGGCCGTATTTGGCTGCCAGAGGTCCCATTTTCTTCAATTGGAAGTGGATAGTGAAAAATGACCATAGTTTTTTAATCGACCTCTCCTAAATGATTTTCTAAATGATAATGAGCTTATGTAAATACCGAGTAGTATTATAGCAACCATAAAAAGCCAAACGGGGTTCCACAGGAAGTCTACGAAACCGCCAGTTATGGGAAAACCAAAGATAAAATAACCTATAACAGCCAAAAAAACAGGTGTCTTTGGGAGTGAAATGAGCTGATTATAAACAAATTGTACAATTACTCCCACAATAACTGGGGCAAGTAAAAGGCCAATAAATCCGAAATTAGCCCATGCTTCTGCAATGAATAGCGTATTCATCACGCCAGCAGCGCCTGCCTTAATATACAATGGAGAAAAAATCTCCATCAACAGCCTAGCAGAACGCGCGTGTTCAACCCCTAGCATGGAAGAAAGCCAAGCCGGGAAGCTCCCTCCATTTAAAAAGGGATGGATGCGTGGAAATATATCAAAAGTAAGAGGCAAAGCAGCTACTTGCCCCATTAAAAGCCTGCCTAATGGCCCACTATTAATAGAAACATCTAAACGACCTGTTATTAGAACATAAAAGCCTAAAATCAAGCCCAATGTTAAAACTACAATCTTAATTAGATCCTTAACACTGCTCTTTCCTTTTATTGTACTTTTGATAATAAATATAGTAATTAAATATTCTATTGGTAAAGCTTTCTCACCAGTAGATAATAAAGCCATTAGCGCAACAATTGCTGTGAAATAAAACCACAATTTATATCGTAGCGACTTGTATAGAAAGTTATATGCATAGGCAATATAAGATACAAATGGACCCAAAAACAACGAAAAAAGATTTCGTATATATATGTTGCCACTAAACTCCTTAGAAGCTTCAATTCTCAAACGGTTAAAACTGACTGGATCGACTTTGTCAACAAGGACAGCAACCATCGGGAGCTCTTTAATTTGAGAAAATGTATAAATCGTAGCAAAAAAAGCTATAACAGATAGAACTACACAATACAGCACAAGAGCATTATCCCCCTCACTTTGTAATGGTCTTAGCCGGGAGCCAAGATAGTTGTGAAGCTTTTTCTTGATTTCACCTCTAAACAGCAATTTCTGCGCTAATATCATAGACGAGGGCATAATTAGCATTACATAGCATACAGCAAAATATGATGAAAATAATGATTGTTTCGAGGCCAATGATATTCGGTAATGATATACTCCGAATAAAGATAAATTGATTCCAATAAATGTAAGAATAAAAAGTTGAACGTAAAATATAAATGAAACAATATTTAACCGAAGTAATGACATGGTTCCAGCAGCTTTTTTAAAGAGGTAAAAACTCAAAACCAATACTATTACAGAAAATAGAGCATACATGTACATTAATTTTTCTCCAATAAATAACTTACCTTTCTATTTATGAACCCAATGCCCTCCCTATTGTTTGGGAAGATAAATATTAAGATGGACAATGCAAAATTTTTTTGTGTGAGGAAACCGTAGATGAAGATTAATATATACGAATTGGAGCAGGATATTTTCCATCTTTGATATTTGCAAAATTAGCCTTGATGACGACAAGATAGCCAAGATTCTGAGGTACTCCCCATAGTTTGGACAGAAAGGGCTTGAATAAAGTGCATTCTTGTCCTGCCTTTGTCTTCCTTATAAGTCTTATCTTAAGCATTTCATATGCTCGCTTCAAGCGATTTCGAAGCTGCCGGACTGCCAAAATATACCTCATGCGGAGTCCTGTAACCTAAAGCTTGATGCAGCCTCTCTGTGTTATAGAACCGAAAATAAGCTTCCAGACTTTCCTTAGCTTCACTGACCGTCCGGTACTCATGAAGATAAACCTCCTCATATTTAACTGTCCGCCACAAGCGCTCTACAAAAATGCTGCCATATATCTAATCCCGACCATCCAAGCTGATTTTCACCCTGGATTCCTTTAATAACCCATTAAACTCCTAAACCGTAAACTGAACTCCATGTTCCGTGTTGAATATATCTGCCCTGGAGGTCCAGAGAGATCTTCTTAAACCTTCGACACAGAACTTGGAATCCAGCATATTCAATAGCTCCCAGGAGAGAACATAGCGACTCGCCCAGTCCATTACCACCCCCATGTACACAAAAACATGGGCTAAACGAATGTAGGTTATATCCGCCCCCCAGACCTGGTCAGGTCGCTCTACCTTCACCTCCTCAAGTAGATAAGGATATAGCTTATGCCCAGTGGAAGAGAAGCTTTTCCATTTCCAAGGATAGATAGCTTGTACTGCACCCCGAAAGTCAAGACAGTTTTTTGGGTTTTTAGAGATAGAGGTTAAAAAGTCTTTAGCTTATTTCATAATGAACAGACCTCCCCTCTCTGCGCCCTATGTTGCTCCTCCCACAGCCGACTGAACTCTTTCGGACTCCGATAGCCTATGGCTGAATGCACATAGAGCTCGTTGTAATCTAGTTCCGCAAAGCCCCCAGCTACACTTAACGAGCGAGCCTTCATCCCCTTCAATACCGCTTTCAGAGTAGCTCGTCTGTTTTTTTAATAACTCTATGGCAATTGTCTGCCGCCCGATGATCTTCTCCAGCTTCTCTACCTTAGCCCGAAGCACCTTGACCTCATCCTCTGTCCCCCCGTTGCTTAAGGCCTTCTGCTCAGCTTCCAGAAACTTATCCCGCCACCGGTAATAAAGGGCCGAGCTTATCTGATGCTCCCAACAGATCTCGGACACCGAACGCTGCCCCCTTAGCCCCTCAAGCACTATGGCTAATTTCTCCTCGGCTGACCATTCCCTGGCTTTCATCACCTTCACCTCCTTGACGTGGGAGTAAAGAAAATATTGTGTCTGGTAATATATATAGCTTGAAAGGAGGAAAAGCAAGATGGACGAAGACATTCTTGAGAAAGCCAAGGAACAAGCTCTGGCCAAGGTTGGTAAGAAGTACTTTGGTGAGGAGCTTCAAGGTGAGCAGAAATTAGCTTTGAAGTACTTTTTTGAGGAGATGCTCAACGAGCTCATGCGGGCAGAGAGAGAGGTGTTTTTGGAGAAGGATACCCGCAACAAAGGCAATGGTTATTATCAACGGGACTTAGTCACAGGTTCTTTGAGGCTCAACCTGGATGTTCCGCGAGACAGGCGCGGCAGGTTTCGACCTCAGGTTCTTCCAGCCCATTACCAGAGGGTAGATGAAGAATACACTGACTTGTTGATGAGCCTGGTGGTCAATGGCTACTCGGAAAGTCAGGTAATAAGGTCTTTAAGGGAATTGGGCCTTCCATACTCTGAAGCTGAGCTGAACCGGATCAAAGAAGAACTCCAGGGGAAGCTTAACGATTTTAAGCAGAGGGAACTTCCTGCCGAAGCCTTAGCTTTATTCATTGATGGCTACCACACGGAGATAAAAGACAAGGCCAAAGTTCGTAAAGCCTGTGTTTATACGGTGTTAGGAATAGATTTACAGGGGAGAAAAGACATCTACGGCTTTTATACCTTCTTTGGCTCAGAGAATAGGGCTTCGTGGCTGAAGATATTTAATGACCTGATAGAACGAGGGCTGAAGAAAGTAGCTTTGATAGTCAGCGATGACTTTCCTGGACTGACTGAAGCAATAAAGACACTCTTTCCTCTAACCGATCACCAGCTCTGTTTCCTCCATCTTCAGCGTAACGTCAGGAGGAATATGGGCAAAGAGGATGCCCGTCTGTTCAACCGGGAGCTGGAAAATATTCGTTTGTCCCGGGACTATGAGCAAGCCCAGGAGAGGCTCGAGCAGCTCTGCCAGCACTACCAGAGTAAATACCCAACGTTCATTAAGAATATCCAGTCCAAGCTAACTCACTATGTCTGCTTCTTAAAGTATCCAGAAGAGATAAGAAGATACCTCTACACTACTAATGCCGTGGAGAATTTCAACAGCCGGATAGAGCAAATCAAGTCCAGACTTGGTGGATATTTTCAGTCGGTGGAGATTCTGGAGATAAATCTTCTGCTCCAGACTGAGCGCCTGAAGCAGGGAAAATGGAAAAATCCTCTACCTGTGCTGAAGTCCAGAGCCTACGAAATCCAACAACTCTTTAACCTCAAGTTCTATGAACAGACACAAAATTATTGACAAGTGTCCCTGACGTTATTATTTTTACCTCTATCCTCCCTACCTGTCCACCTCCGTCAGGGGGTCAGTATAAAATACTCATAAATACGATCATCAAACTTCATAAGCTTCTCCTACCTTTCACCCTTACCACTTATCACCTTTTTCAAAACCTCAGCTATCTTCCACGCCGAGTATTTGTCTTCAAACATTACCTCTTCTCCTTCTCTTACGCTCTTCAATTCAGACGCTATTTTTACACAATCTGACCCTACTAATCTATTCCATCCTAACTTTACTGTCTCAATCCACTCTGTCTCATCCCTTAAAGTTATACAGGGAACTCTTAGCCAGAAGGCTTCTTTTTGGACTCCTCCAGAATCTGTAAGAATTGCTTTGGCATTCTTTTCTAAATTTATCATATCAAGATAACCTACAGGGTCTATAACCTTAATATTCTCTAATAAAAGAGACTCTAAGTTAAGCTCTTTTATTCTATTCTTTGTCCTTGGATGTATGGGAAAGATTACAGGTCTATCTAGTTGGGATAATGCGGTTAGAATATTTTTTAGCCTCTCGTAATTATCGGTATTTTCTGCCCTATGAATAGTAGCAAGATAGTATTCTTTAGGCTTAAGATTAAGTCTTACTAAAATCTTACTTTTTTTCTCGCTTATCTTTGAAAAATGCATCAGGGCATCAAACATTATGTCGCCTACAAGATAAACTCCTTTTGTTATGCCCTCTCTTTCTAAGTTCCTTACAGCAGTCTCTGTGGGACAAAAGAGAATGTCTGAAAGATGGTCAGCTACGATTCTATTTATCTCTTCAGGCATATTTTTATTAAAGCTTCTAAGCCCTGCTTCAACATGGGCCAATTGAATATGAAGCTTTGATGCAGCTAATGCACCAGCTAATGTTGAATTTGTATCTCCATAGACTATAACTAAATTTGGTTTTTCTTTTAAAAGGACTTCTTCTATAGCAATGAGCATTCTTCCTGTCTGCTCTCCATGAGATCCTGAGCCTATTCCAAGGTTATAGTCTGGCTCTGGAATTTCCAATTCTTCAAAAAAGAGTTCACTCATATTCTCATCATAATGCTGGCCAGTATGCACTATAACTTCATTAAATCCTTCTTTCCTCAGCTTTTTAGAAAGAGGGGCAAGCTTTACGAATTGTGGCCGAGCGCCTACGATATCGAGAATTTTCATGCTAATTTTGTCCGATGCTGCGGCAAATCAACCCTTGACGTCTAAACTCTTCAATATCTATTATCCGGCGCCCGTCTATCCAAACTGGGATTTCTAATTGTGAAAGTTCAGCATCTTTATAGAAATCGTGAGCAACCATTACAACAGCTGCGTCACAATTTTTTGCCAGCGTTTTAATATCCCCCTGATAGCCAGGTACCCAGGGATCATGAATGACCACCTCAGCTCCCAACCTCCTTAGTTCATCAACCAAAACAGCACTAGGGCTGTTGCGCGTATCATCTGAATTTTCCAGATAAGCATATCCAAGGACCAGAATGCGTGAGCCTGTTATTTCTTTACCTGCCTCAACCAATGCTTCCTTTAATAGCTCGACCATATGTAATGGCATAAAATCATTCACCGTCCTGGCAGCAGCAATAAGTTTTACCGGAACCCTGCCCTGAGCTCCATAAGCCAGAAGCCAGGGATCTTTTGGAAGGCAATGTCCACCTACACCAGCTCCAGGCATAAGCATATCACGGCCCGGACATTTGTTGACCAACTCACGGACACGTAAAACATCTGCTCCTACAGCTTCGCAGATCAGAGCAACTTCGTTGGCAAAAGCTATGTTGACATCTCGATAAGCATTTTCTACTGTTTTGACCAGCTCGGCTGTCACGCAATCTGCCGGGTCAAGGTCTGCCTTTGGAATAATATGTCGATAAAGCTTTATCATCACCTCTGAAACTTCAGGAGATTCTCCTCCACAGACCCGGCTTAAGTTACGAAGGTTAAAAAGCAACCTGCCTGGCATTACTCTCTCAGGACATACGCCGACATATAAATCTTTTCCGGCGCGCTTACCTGAACTTGTCTCCAGCGCTGGTCGGACTAAATTATTCGTAGTGCCAGGGGAGACCGTTGACTCTACAATCACCAGGGCGCCATTCTTGAGTACAGGGCCAAGACTGCGGCAAACATTATTAAGAGCGTTATATCTTGGGATATGATCTTCATCAACGGGAGTTTCGACGTCGATAAGAAAAACATCACAATCTCTGAGCTCTTCATAGTTCGTTGTAGCCTTTAAATTGCCGCTGGCAATGACCGAAGCCAGTAATTCCGCTAGGCCGGGCTCTTTTCCTTCGATTGGCGAAATCCCCGCATTAATCTTAGCCACGCGCTCGTCTTTGATATCCACTCCAGTTACCTTAAAGCCAGCTTCAGCAAAAAGGCAGGCAACCGGAAGTCCTACATAGCCTAATCCGATGACACCTATTCTGGCAGATTTATCCTCTATTTTTTGCTTTAACTCAACCAGATTCATGACAAAACCTCTATTACTTGATGATTCTGCGCCGATTTTACAAGAAGAAGGGCTAATTTCAACACAGTTAAGCCATCCTCTCCGGTCACTGGGACAGGCCCTCCGTTTATTACTGCAGAAACAAAAGCTTCCAGCTCGGCTTTTAATGGCTCATATCGAACCAATGGGAACCGAATCATTTTGCCTTCGCTGACTCCTTTGAGCAGACGCAAGGTAGGCCACATTTCGCCATTAATGTAAGCATTTTCATAAAAATAAAGGTCCTGGGTTAAATCGTCCACCCGGAACATGCCACGCTCGCCCAACACAAGAATTTCTCTTACTTTAGTTGGAGTGAGCCAGTTTATTTCGAGAAGACCAACAAGGCCGCTTTGAAATCGGAGAATAGCCATAAGCGAATCTTCATGGTCAGTATGAATTCGCTGCTCGGTTTCAGCGTAGAGTCGGAGCGGTTCATCTCCACTGACAAAACGCATTATATCCAGATCATGAGGGGCCAGGTCCACGACCACTCCGACATCTCTGATGCGCGCCGGAAAAGGACCAACTCTGCGGCAAGCTATCTGAAATATTCTGCCCAATTCTCCATTATTCAAGTGTTCTTTTAGGGCCTGGATAGCAGGATTAAAACGCACAATATGCCCCACCATAAGCTTCCGATTAAGTTCATTGGCTCGCTCGATCATTCGCTGTCCTTCTTCAACCGTGGCCGCAATAGGCTTTTCAATCAGAACGTGAGCTCCCGCTTCCATAGCATCAAGTGCCACATTAAGATGAAAACTGGTGGGAACAGCAATAGAAACGATATCGGGCTTTTCTTTTTCGAGCATCTCACGGTAATCGGCATAAGAAGGAACTCTATACTTAAAAGCGATTCTTTCGGCTTTTTCTAAATCAGGGTCAGATATAGCTGCCAGGGCTACATTATCAATTTCAGTATATACGCGGGCATGATGTTGGCCCATAGAGCCAACTCCGATAACCGCCGCTTTCAACTCTGGCATTGGTTTATCTCTCCATAAAAGAATTGACTGTTAAGATTATCTTATCTAAATCTTCTTTGGTTAAAGCTGGATGCACAGGCAAAGAGAGCACCTCAGAAGCCGCTTTTTCAGCTTCAGGCAGAGTCTGGTTGTACCCTAACTCTTTAACATAAAAAGTTTGTTTATGAATAGGGATAGGATAGTAGATACTTGTGCCAATCTGATTTTCTGTTAAGTATGCCTGAAGCGCATCTCTCTTGCCGTTTGGGACACGAATTGTATATTGATGAAAAACATGTTTGCAGTTCTTTGGTACGAAAGGAACTTCGACCCCGCGTAAATTTGCACTAAGATAGGCGGCGTTAGCAATCCGAGCTTCGTTAAAGCGCTCTAATTTTCTCAGTTGAGCCAAGCCAATTGCAGCATGGACATCAGTCATCCGAAAATTAAAGCCTAATTCATCATGATAATAGCGGCGCCTCATCCCATGCTGCCGAATCACATTACATTTTTCAGCGATTACTGGGTCGTTGGTGGTAATCATTCCTCCTTCGGCAGAAGTGATGTTTTTTGTCGGATAAAGAGAGAAGGCACCAGTACCGAAAGAACCAACCTTCTTGCCTTTATATTCAGCGCCGTGTGATTGGCAGGCATCTTCGATAATGATCAGGTTATATCTTTTGGCTAATTCCATTATAGGGTCCATATCACATGGCAAACCAAACAGATGCACAGGCATAATCGCTTTTGTTTTTTTAGTTATTGCCTTTTCAATTTTATTAGGGTCGATATTAAATGTTTTAGAATCGATATCTACAAAGACCGGTCTGGCTCCTGTGTACAGGATGCTGTTAGCTGAGGCGATGAAAGTAAACGGCGAGGTAATGACTTCATCGCCATCACCTATGCCGTGGGCTAAAAGCGCGACATGAAGAGCTGTCGTACCACTGGTTGTAGCAATTGCATATTTTACTCCGCACATCCGGGCAAATTCTTCCTCGAAAGCCTTGACCCGAGGACCCTGGGCGATGATGCCAGATTCGAGGACCTCTAAGACAGCCTTTTTTTCTTCTTCACCGATTAAGGGTTTGGCAATTGGAATCATATTGCTTTCCTCCATATTTCCAAAGGAATCTCAATAATCTTGCCACATTTTGGGCACTGGGCGTGCATTAACTCGTCTTGCTCTTTTCCGGGTAAAAGCTTCTCTCCACAAGGACAAACAAATCCATGCAGACGGGCAGGATTCCCGTAAACTAAGCCATAATCAGGAACATCCCGGGTGACAACCGCCCCAGCCCCGATCATCGCCCAGCGTCCAATAGTTACGCCACAAACGATGGTCGCATGCGCACCGATGGAGGCGCCCATCTTCACCAATGTTTTGCTCAACACCCAATCATCCGCTCTTTTAAGAGTTCCATCGGGATTGATTGCCCGGGGCTGCTTATCGTTAGTAAAAACACAATGCGGGCCGCAGAAAACACCGTCTTCAAGTGTAACGCCGTGGTAAACGGAAATACCATTTTGTATTTTGACGTTATTTCCGATTTGAACGCCGGCATCAATATAAACGCCTTTGCTCAGGATACAATTACGGCCAATTACAGCGTTTTCTCTGACCTGACAATGCTGCCAGATTTTTGTGCCCTCTCCTACCTTAGCCAGAGGCGAGACATCGGCAGTTGGGTGGACAAAGAACTTATTATTGTTTTTCTGACTCATTTAGCCTCCTGAATTAAAATGTAATTTTTTTAAATTGTTACTTTCACCAAATCCTTCTCCAAAGTTACCTTCCAGCAAGTGATTTTGGAATGCGGAATGATAATTCTAGCTTAATAGACTTTTTCCATGAATAATGAAGAAAATAAAAAAATATGCTTTACTTAGGGCAAAGCCATTAGATTTGAGCAGCCCAGTTAATAATAAATAGGCAGTAAGGTAAAAACTGAGACGAAATCGAACTTCGAAATAAGAAGAACAGATGACGTGCTGAGTGAAACAAATCTTTTCATTAGAAAAGCTAAAAATAAAATATTTTTGAGGAGGATAAGAGGATAAGGAAAGCCACAAGAAAGGCCTCCGTTTGAGCTGAGACACCGAAACCTTTGGCGATCAGGACCTCTCTGATGTGGCCAACAATT
This sequence comes from Candidatus Aminicenantota bacterium, assembly GCA_014360015.1. GTDB lineage: Bacteria > Acidobacteriota > Aminicenantia > Aminicenantales > Saccharicenantaceae > Saccharicenans. The sequence continues at coordinate 99,201 of JACIYJ010000004.1, forward strand.
TTGCTCAAATAAGCGATGACTGTGATGATGAGAATTGCTCCAGCGACTGTCTGTGATTTCAGAATTCTTACTGTCTTTTACTCACTGAAGGCGCCGGTATCTACCCATTCTTTTTTAAGGATGGACCAGAAGTCTTCGGCCAGGCCGCGGAGCACATAGTCGTATGGCAGCCAGCCGTAGCCGTGGTCGCCCCAGGTCGAGCCCCAGGAGTTGCGGATGAGGAAGGCACCTTTGGTTTTGACGTTGCCGAATTTGTTGGTGATTTCAAGAGAGTCGTCGTAGCCGACGGCCATAATGGCGTGTCCGCCTTCCAGACGCTCGCGGGGTGAAGGGAACGGGATGCGGCCGGTGGTTTCGGCTTGCTCGATGGAGTTATAGACCGAAAAGCCGAAGATGAACGGAAAGCCGCGGGAAAGGTAGGTCTTGAGGCTGTGTAGCACATCCTGCGGCTTTGAGCCGGGCGGGTCGTGGCGGAAGTACTTTATCGTCTGGAAGTTCTGGGCGAAGGCGTAGCAGAAAGCGGATGGCTCGCGGTCGAAAGCAGTGGCGTCGTCGGTATATGGCCAGTAGGATTCAGGCGGGACACCGAAAAGCACCATGGCACCCATCGTGGTCCGGAGGTAAGCGCCGGTGTCGCCGCGCATCTTCATCAGGTTGCGGGTAACTTTGTAGAGGAAAAGGCGCGAGGCATCGAGATGGCGGCCGAAGGCACGGCGCTCATAATATTCAATAAGGCCAACGCCGGCGTGAGCTGTGCAGGAGCCGAGCTGGCCCTGGTCCTCGATGGGAGAGCAGAAGTCGCGAAGGTCGACGGATGAGGGCAACGACTCAGCTTCAATGCGTCTGCTCAGAGGCGGTAAATCAACAAAATCGGCTAATTTTCTATTCTTCTTCAATCCCCCCTTCAGCCTTTCCTCGCTGTCCAGAATCTCCCGGATGGCTTCGGTGGCTTCGTGGTAATCGCGGAAGTCAGGGCGATCCGGCAGCCAGCCCATCCCCCGCTTGAAGCCTGAAGGTTGGATTGGGCGAGCTTCGGCGGAGATGGTCTGGCCTGAGTTTGAGTTCTGGTTTTGCTTTGGTTTTTGGTTCGATGGCATTAAATTAATTCCCCTTTCGTTTTAATTTATTGCCAGAGCTAAGGCTCGGTTAGCCAAAAAAACGGGGGACGTCCTACGCGTTTCCTGATTTTTCAAATTTTTTCCGCCTATAAGGAAGAGTAACGTCGTTTTCATTTTTCCTTTATGTTTCCTTTATGCCGTTCCATGTAAATTAACACTCAGGAGTTCCCACTATTGAGATAACCTATTTCTCTCATTTCATCTCACCCTTGCTAAAAGCACTCAGGTTAACGTTCTTTAATCATACTTCGGGAAAAAACAAATATATAAGATATTTCCGTTTCCGTTTGTTATTAATAGTTTTTTCAAGTCCATCAACTAACATCAGAAAATTAGGAAATACGTAGGACGTCCCCTATTTCAGGCCATTATGGAAGCCAGCACCGAAAACAAAATTTTAAACGAAATAAAGATAACGGCCAGCAGAACCACGGCAGTGGTGAAGATTCTCAGGATTTTTTCTGGAATTGGCATTTTTTGCCAGGTCGGCGAAAAAGCGAAGAAGCGGTGGTAGCAGCCGTTGCATTTGTAGTGGCGGAGCGGAAGTGCGAAGGAGAAGAGCTTCTGCCAGAGAGTGCGGGGACGACGGCTGACTTTTTCGCCACAGTCCGGGCATTTGTGGTCATCAAGCGGCCGTAGGTAAATTCTGTATTCCTGGATTTTCACGAACCCATCCTTCTAAAAAACGCGGAAAAAAAGCGGGACGTTCTATGTATTTCCTGATTTCTTCCAGACCATAGATCGGTAAAAAGAAGCATCGCACCTAAAATATATAAGGCACGCTCTGCTTCCCTGCGCTTGCTTTCCGCCCTGCATCAACTCCGATCCAACTGCGCCAGCTCACATCAAAAAATCAGCAAAAAATTAGGGAATACGTAGGACGTCCCCCGTTTTACCTTCACTCGCTGAGGAACCAGTTGGCCCACTGCCCGGCTTCAAGGACGATGGCATTCCAGCCGAAGCCAAAGCCGAAGGCTAAGCAGAAGAGACGAAAGTAGGCTTCAAAGCCGGGGCCAGATAAGCCGGATGAATCGCCCTTAAACTGCGGGAAAAGGACAAGGGTGATGATGACTCCGAGGATGAAAGTAGCAATAGCTGAATAGAGATAGCGACGGTCAAAGCCCTGGACTTGGCCCTGGCGGAGTTTACGCAGCCACGGGATGAGCGAACGGGCCACAACACCAAGGAAAAGTCCGACGATTTTGATGGCGAAGGCTGTAGTCATTCAGGCTCCTTCTTACGGGAACTTTTACCTCTGTCCCTCTTCGGGAAGCGAAAAAATAGGAAATATAGATTGTGTCCCCATTTTTCATAAGTGATTGATATTGCGCAAGATGCGGGCATTATCAATAACAAGCTACCGCCGATGCAGGCTCGCAGCCGCTCAAAACAAAACCGCGCTCAATAAAGCGCATTAAATAAAATTGAAGCGAAAAAAATTTATAAAAAGCACCCGACTTGCGGATGCTAAAAAACGCCTGGCTGAAAAATTATGATTAAAAACAAAGGCAACGGTAAGAATAACGCAAAAACCGATGAGCAGAGCTGGACCAGATAACGGCACTGTAAAAATAATCAGAACGAATGAACCAACCAGAATTTTACAGATTGAAGAAAAACAGAAAGAACAGAAAAGAGCCGAAAGGAAAAGTTGCACAGGCAGAATCGCGCTCACAGAGAGAGCTACAATCCTCCCCTTTTTGTCTTCCTTTAATCTCGGCTCTATTTTTTCCTGGGAGAGGAAAATTCCTTCCCCCTCGTCCTTCCTACGTCCCATCACACTTCCCATCAACTCAGGTTTCGTTTACTACATGGAGAAAATCAAGGCTCAAAGGCACCTTGATTTTCTCTCCCGTGCTTTCTACTTCTTAGCCACCTATTTCCGCTTCACCGTTTGATATTTATATTCAAACTGAGTATTTTTGTCAAGAATTTATTCACAAAATTTTTTAATAAAAAGCAAATATTGGGCTAAATTACAGAAAAATAAAAAGAAAAGGAGAGAGAAAAAATAAACAAAAAATAAGCAGTTTTTGGGGGACAGAGGTTCACGTCCCCATTTTTAGCATTTTTATTGTCCCCTTTTTTCAGAGAGAGGTTTTATTTTTGCCGGAGGATTTGGCTTTGTAAAGGGCGCGGTCGGCTTGAGCCATCAGCTCATCCGGGTTGCCGCCTTCGGCCGGGTTCATCGTGGCACAGCCAATACAGATGGTCACACCTCTGGCTGTTAAGTCGCCTGCGGAACCGCCTTCATCCCTGGAAACGCTGACTTCAGCTTCAGCCGAACCCGACACCTCAGGCTCGCCAAGCACAAGCTGCTCGACCCGCTCCCGAATTCTCTCAGCTACCGTGTAGGCGCCGACCAGGTCGGTTTCAGCCAGCACCACCGCAAACTCATCGCCACCATAGCGACAAACCAGGTCACTCGGTCGTTGGCAACATTCGACCATCATCTTGGCAACCTTTCTCAGACACTCATCCCCTGCTTGATGGCCATAAGTGTCGTTATAATTTTTAAAATCATCCAGGTCGGCTATGAGCAGGGAAATTGGTTTCTTTGAACGCACCGCTCTCCTCCACTCGTATTCAAGAAACTCGCGAAAGCGCCGGTAATTGGCCACTCCGGTTAGTTCATCAGTGATGGCCATAAGCTCAAGTTTTCGATTTGCTGCACTCAACTCTTCGGTGCGCTGGGCAACCAGGCGTTCAAGTTCTTCTTTGCGTCGGTTGATCTGGCCCACCCGGTATTTATAAAAACCAAGGAGCATCAATCCACCTATAACCACCTCCAGACAATAGAACCACCAGGTTCTCCAGAAAGGTGGAGTTATTCTGATGGTGATGGCTGCTCCAGTCTCGTTCCAGAGGCCATCGTTGTTGGAGCCTTTAACTCGGAAAACATACTGGCCCGGAGGCAGGTTGCTATAAGAGGCAAAGCGCCGCGTGCCGACATAGTTCCAGTCTTTTTCGAAACCCTCCAGAATATAGGCATACTGATTCTTCTCGGGGCAGGTGTAATCGAGGGCCGCAAACTCAAAGGCAATCGCCCGGTGCTTCCAGGAAAGTTCAAGAGTTCTGGTCTGGATGATGCTGCGATTAAGAATAACCTGCCCGTTGAGGCGCAGGCCGGGTTTCACCGACACATTGGAAATCTGAAAATCAGTGATGACTACAGGTGGGATGTTCTGGTTGTCATGAATCTCTTTCGGATTGAAAGCATTGAAACCGTTGATGCCGCCAAAATACAGCCAGCCGCGTCGGTTCTTGTGACCGGCGCCGCCGTTGAATTCATAGCCCTGCAGGCCGTCGGTGACATCGAAGTTTTTGATGGCGCCGGTTCGGGGGTCAAGCCGCGACAGACCGCGGTTGGAGCTGAACCAGATCTGTCCGTCATCGTCTTCCAGGATGCTGTAAACCACTGAGCTGGGCAGACCACTGGCTTCGGTGTAGCGGGTGAAGGTTTTAGTGGCCGGGTTGAGGCGCGACAGACCACCGCCATTTGTCCCGACCCAGACCGAGCCATCAAGACCGACGCTAACGTTGATGACATAGTTGCTGCTGAGAGAGGTGGGGTTGCCAGGGTCGTGAGAGAAGCGGGTAAATTCGCCTGTTTCAGGATTAAGAGAGCATAGTCCCCCACCATAAGCTCCTATCCAGAGGTTGCCTTGCGCATCTTCGGCAATGGAGAAGATTCGGTCCGAGCTGAGAGTACGCGGGTTGCCGGGGTCGAAGCGGTATATTTTAAATTTTTTGGTTTTCGGGTCAAAGCGGTTAAGACCGCCGCCATCAGTTCCAATCCAGAGAACGCCGCGATGGTCGAGGAGAATAGAACGGATGCGGTCGTCGCTTAGGGAGGTGGGGTCGCGCGGGTTGTGCCGGTAGTGAGTGAAGCGGCCGGTCGAAGGGTTGAAGTGATTAAGCCCGCCATCGTAAGTGCCAATCCAGAGCGAGCCGTCGCGGTCTTCGACGATGGCAAAGACGCGGTCGCTGCTGAGAGAGTTGAGATTGCCAGGGTCACGGCGGAAGTGGAATATGCGAAGGTAGCTGTGGTCAAAACCATCAAGACCGCCGCCGTCGGTGCCAACCCATAAAATCCCAGAGCTGGACTCACAGAAGGCCCGGACGTCGGGATACGAAAGGCTGGTCGGGTCCGCGGGATTGGATAGAAACCTCATGAATTTCCGCTGATTCAAGTTGAGTTTGCTTATACCGCGGTAGGTGCCAACCCAAAGGATGCGGGCCGGCGACAGGTAAAGCGAAACCACGCGGTTGTCGGAGAGCGAAAAGGCGTCGAAAGCCTGGTGGCGGTAGGCGATAAAAACTTCCTCGGTGAGATCAAAACGATTGAGACCGCCGGCGTTGGTGCCAACCCAGAGAATATTGTTATGGTCGAAGAGCAAGCAGTTGACCGAGTCGTCACTGATGGAAGCCGGATTAGCTGGGTCGTGGCGGTAGGTTTTAAATGTGCGGCGAACCGGGTCGAAGCGAACCAAACCACCGGAGTTTGTTCCAATCCAGATGATGCCAGCCTGGTCTACGGTCAAAGCCAGGATGTAATCGTCACTCAGGCTGCCGGTGGGATTGGTGGGATCGCAGCGGTAGTGAGTGATGCGGCCGGTTTTCGGGTCAAGGCGATTGAGTCCGCCACCATAAGTACCAATCCAGATAAAGCCGTCTTTGTCCTGGGCGATAGTCCGAATGTGGTTGTGGCTGAGGGTGGTACCTGGCTTGGATGGGTCGTGTTGATAGCGAATGAATCGGTTGTGGTTGCGGTCGAAAAGATTAAGGCCGGCGTCAGTGCCGATCCACAGGTTTCCGTCGCGGTCTTCGTAGATGCAGAAAATACGGTTGCTGCTGAGACTGTTGGGATCGTTGGGGTTGTGGAAGTAGTGGACGAATTGCTCGCGGTCCGGGATGAACTGATTGAGGCCATTTTCAGTGCCAATCCAAATTGAACCATGGCGGTCTTCAAAGAGGGCATTAACCCAGCTATTGCTAAGAGCGTTCGGGTCGCCTTCTCGTGGAAGATAAACAATGAACTTGTAGCCATCAAACTTGTTCAGGCCGGATTCAGTGCCGAACCACATAAAGCCGGTGCGGTCCTGGATGATGCAGTTGACCGAGTTCTGGGAAAGCCCCTGTTCAATCGACAGCCGCTTAAAAACAAGGTGCGGCCCAGGCTGGGCACCGGGTTCGGGGGGGGGGGGGGGGGTAAGAATAAAGACAAAGATAAAGACAGATAGAGCAGGCATAAGGGCGTAGTTGGCCTTAAAAAGCTTTTTATGAGTTTGGTCGTCCAGGTCCACTTCGATATCCAGTTCACTGTGTTGGTCGATGTCCTGTGCGCTGTGCGGTTTAATGTCGCGGTTGATGCGTGTTTCTGTTTTTCCCATTCTTCTTTTCCCATTCTTCCCATCCCGGGCATTTCTTTAAAAATTTTCTAAGGCAATTAGGGGCTATAACAAGTAATACGTATTTTAAATTCGTAACATCCAGAATAATCCTCAACTTCCGGCGTCGGCGGACGCTTTTTTCTGCTCCAAGCCGCAGGTTTTTAAAGTACTCGGTGTGTTGCCCCAACGGTTAATTTTCTCTATTTAATAGACGCCAGAGAGGCTGGCTAATCTCATCTTTTGTCTTAGCCAAATTCATCCCACATCTTCTTTTAAATAAATTATTTACAATAAGCACTTCCTCTTTGTCAAGTCCTAAAAATTAAACTCCATTTCTTCCATCAACTGGAGAAAAACCCGGACTACCTGGGGGTCAAAATGTTTCCCGGCCTGTTCTTTAATATAATTAAGTGCGTCTTCCCTGGACCAAGCCTTTCGATAGGGACGCTCACTGGTTAAAGCATCATAGACGTCAGCCACAGCGAAAATCCTGGCCGGGAGAGGGATCTGTTCGCCTTTAAGGCCATACGGGTAGCCCGAGCCATCCCATTTTTCATGATGGTATAGAGGAATATCGAGGGCCGGGCGAAGATAGGCAATGGATGAGAGCATGTCAAAAGCATATTGAGGATGGAGCCGCATTATCTTCCATTCCTCTTCGTTCAAAGCCCCTGGCTTCAGAAGAATGCTATCCGGGATTCCCATTTTCCCTATATCATGAAGCAGGGCTCCCCGGCGGATAAGAACAAGTTCATTTTCGGGAAGATCCATTTCCCTGGCTATTCTAAGTGTAATTTCAGTCACGCGCTGGCTATGTCCTTCTGTTTCACGATCGCGGAGGTCAAGAGCCCTGGACCAGCCCTCGATGGTAGAGTCATAGGCTTGAATAAGTTCAGCGTTGGCCCGCTCCAGATTATAAAAAAGCTGGCTGCTGTCGACGGCAATCGCCGCTTGGGCAGCTAAGGCTTCTAGAAATTCAATCCATTCCGAATCGGACATTAAAGGAGAGCGGTTGAAAATCTCTAGAACCCCTAAGAGGCGACCTTTGGCCACCATAGGAACAACCACATAGCTCGTAAATTCTTCTTCCCGCAAAAGCTCAGTTCGAACAAATTTTTCCTTTTCTTCTTTTAAATTAAGAATTTTTATGGTCCGCCTTTCAAGGGCAGCCCGGCCAGCATGCCCTTCTCCTAAGCGAAGACGGGAGCGCTCAATAGCTCGCGAGCGGAAACCTCGGGCAGCACCAAACTCTAAAATCTGGGTATTGGGATTAAGCAATAAAACCGAGGCCGCATCAACACCCAACTTTTCCTTAACCTGGTCAAGGAGAATGCTTAAGGCGACACGGGGATCAAAACTACCTATGATGGCGATGTCTATCTCCCGGAGAGCCTGGAGGCGATCCAGTCGAAACTGAGCTTCTTTATAAAGACGAGCATTTTCTAAGGCTGCTGCTGCCATATGGGCGAAAGCTTGAAGCAAGTCCAGGCGCTCAGGAGAGAAAAAACCAGGTTGGTCGCTGTAGAGGTTTAAAGCGCCAAAGGTTTTCCCTCGACTGATAAGAGGGAAGGCCGCGCTTGAGCGAAACCCGGCTTTTAGAGCTAATTGGCGCCAGGGTGTTAGACGATGGTCAGCTGCAAAATCAGCAGTAATCTGAGGCAGGCCGGAGCGCACAGCCCGGCCGGTAGGGCCCTGTCCTTCGGGCGTATTATCCCAGCGAACGGTAATTTCCTTAGGGTAGTTTATGTTATCAGGAAATTGGGCAACAAGGCTGATGCGGCCATCATCTTCAGCCTTACCCAGCCAGGCCAGTTTGAGCTTAAAAATCTCGACACAGGCGCGAACAACTTCCTCAGCCACGGTCTCCGGCTCAAGACTGTGAGCCAGCTTCTGTGTGCCTTCATAAAGAGAAGAGAGGATTTGTAGCTGATGTTTGATCTTGTCTTCAGCTCGCTTGCGATCGGAAATGTCTCGATAAAGCCAGAGATGCCCTAAAAAATCGCCATTTCTGAAAAGAGGAACATAATCGCTTTCAAGCACCCGGCCATCATTCAGTTGGAGCTCTTCCCCCTTCATTGGTTGTCGTGAGGCCACAAGATTCTCAATCCGGTCGATGAACTTCTGAGAGTCAGAGAAAAAGGAGCTTATCAAACGATCAGTCTCGCGGCCATCTTTCCCTATCCAGGAAATTGGCTGATCGCTGAGGCCAAAAAGAGCGGTCAAAGCCGGGTTTACATAGCGGATTCGGCGCTGTGAGTCTTCAAAAAGAATTCCTACAGATAGATTCTCCATTAAGGTCTGGAAATGGATGAGTAAATCTTTCAGTTCTTCCTCTGCCTTTTTTCTTTGGCTTATGTCGGAGAGAGAGCCAACGATTTCAACGGGTTTTCCGCTTTCGTCGCAAATAAGATGACTTATAAACCGAAGCCAGATTATCGAGCCATCTTTTCGCAGGAAACGAAATTCGTTATCTGAAAAGCCCTGTGACAGGAGAGCAGATCTTAGAGCTAAAATCCTTGGTGAATCTTCGGGGTGAAGATTCTTTTCCCACCAGCCAGGAAGAAGAGCCTCCTCCACCGTATAGCCAAGAATGGTTTCTATGTTAGGGCTTATCCAGTTTAATTTGAGTTTGCCCTCTTCGATTCTCAAATGGACAAGAATCGCCGGGCTGGTTTTGATAATATTAAGCAGGTTGGAATAAAATTCATCGGAATTCATTCGAGTTTCCCTTTAGCTAAAAATAATTGATTTCTTTTATTTGGAAGTAAGGAACGTAAAGCAATATTCTTGTTTTTAAGCTGGTGTGTGTGTGTGTGTGGGGGGGGGGGATGAGGGGCTGGCCTCGTTCATTTTTTTAAACCATGAAGGAGATATTATTATTTGGTATTTCTTTTAACCAATAGACTATTTCTTGTGGACCAGAAAAAGTCATTTCTGGCAAATTGAGATTTTTATTTTACTTAAAATATTAATTTCCGTCAATATCCCGGAGGCTCATTCGTCAAACGCGAAAACTGGTGACGTCCTACACGTTTCCTATTTTTCCCCAATAGAGATGTAAAAACGGGGGACGTCCTACGCATTTCCTGATTTCTCCCGCGAAAAACTGGGGACACAATCTATATTTCCTATTTTCTCAGGAATATGAATGCCTAAAACACACATCTGAATTTCGTCTTATTCTTTAATTCTCCCTTATTTTTAATTTTCATCTTTTCCAGTCTTTTAGTCTTTTCCCCATTTCGCCAAATATAAATACATATGGGTAAAATTAAAAAATAAAGGCCGAGTTATTATTTTCGCTAATTATAGCCTCTTACTTTTCTACGGTTCTGTCTTTAAACAGTTCCCGTACTAAATTCTTCGGCCGTAAAGGAAATTAAGGGGAAAAGATTGAGCAACGATTGATGAGGCATAATTTGTTCAGGGCTGTTTTAAAAAATTTGAAATAAGTATGAAAAAACCGGAAATATAGTTTGTGTCCCCTTTTTCATGCAACCATAAAACCACCAATGCCTACACTGAGGGAGCTCACACCAAAATGAAATTAATCAAAAGACTAAGCTACGGGTACAGAAATGTTGAGGTCTACATCAAAAAAGTCCTCTGTCCCTATTTTTGTTTTCATAACCTACTGATAATAAAAAAGATATTTTTAAGGGACAGATGATCCTGTCCCCAGTTTATAAATATTTTATTATAAATAACTTAAAAATGGGACAAAAGGAAACGAGGTTAACGTCCTCTTTTTAATCCGGGGACAGAAGTACACATCGGCGATTTCATCGTCCCCGATTTCAAGATTTTATAATTTGACGATCATCTCCAATGTGATGAAGAGGGACAGAGTATCACGTCCCCTTAAAAAAAATAGGAAATATGTAGGACGTCCCGCGTTTTTGTCCCGCGTTTTTGCTCACTCAACAGTGACACTTTTGGCTAAATTGCGGGGCTGGTCAACATCAGTGCCCTTCAGATCGGCCACAAAGTAGGCAAAAAGCTGAAGCGGCACGGTGTTGACGAAGGGCTGAAAGTACTCGCTGACATCTTCAACTTCCAGGGCGTAATCGAGAAGAGCCGCAGTCTCGGTGTCTCCCCTGCTGATAAGGCCTACGATGATCCCGCCGCGGGACTTAGCTTCAAGCAGATTGGAGATAATTTTTTTGAGCTGGCTTCCGCGGTTGGCCAGAGCCATAACCGGAACCTGCTCATCAATGAGGGCAATGGGCCCGTGCTTCATCTCGCCGGCCGGATAACCTTCAGCATGGATGTATGAAATTTCCTTCAGCTTGAGCGCACCCTCCAGAGCCACAGGATAATTGATGCCGCGGCCCATATAAATAAAATCATGAGCGTGGATAAAACGGGCCGCCAGTTGCTTAATGGTATCTTCGGCTGCCAGCTGTTTTTCAATGAGTTTCGGCAGGTGGTAAATCTGTTCTATGTAAGAGGTAAGGTCAGAAGTTGTAAGTCGACCTCTGTCGGTAGCAAAATATAGGGCGAGAAGCAGCAGGACTTCAACCTGGGCGATGAAGGCTTTAGTCGAGGCAACGCCGATTTCCAGGCCGGCTCGGGTGTAGATAACGTGTTCAGCTGCCCGGGCAATTGACGAATCCATTACATTGCAGATGGCCAGGGTTTTAACCCCGCGGGCCCGAACTTCTTTGAGCGCAGCCAGAGTGTCGGCCGTCTCGCCGGATTGCGAGATGAAGATGGCTAGGTCATCAGGCAGGAGGACAGAGCGGCGATACCTGAATTCGCTGGCGTACTCAACTACGGTTGGCAGGCCGGCAATTTCTTCAAAATAATGCCGGCCGATTAAACCGGCATGATATGAGGTTCCGCAGGCTATAATCAGCAGCCGGTTGACTTGGTCGCAATGGAAATTGGATCCCAACTCATCAAAGACAATGCGAGGCGGTTCCCGTTTGATGCGGCCGAGAAATGTGTCAGTAAAAATTTTTGGCGTCTCAAATATTTCCTTATGCATGAAATGCTTGTGACCGGCTTTTTCGGCCGATTGCAGGCTGAGAGTTACAGTTTGCGGTGGCGAAGAAATGGGCTGGCCGGTTCGCAGGTCGAAAAGCTCTACCCGGTCGCGGTAGATACGGGCAATTTCAAATTCCTTCATAGTGATGATGGAACGCGTGAAAGGAAGAAGCGCTGGAATATCGGAAGCTACGAAATTTTCTCCCTGTCCGAGCCCGATGATTAGCGGCGAAAAATTTTTGGCTACGACAAAGTATTCAGGGTGTCTTTGACTGATAACGGCAATGGCGTATGAGCCTTCAACGGCCGTGAGAGCCCGGCGCACCGCCTCAAAGAGGTCGGAAGTTTTCTCGAGCTCGAGATCGATGAGATGAGAGATAATCTCCGTATCAGTCTCGGAGGCAAATGTCCGCCCTCGGGAAAGGAGCTGGGCTTTGAGTTCGGCATAATTTTCTATGATGCCATTGTGGACCACCGCTACGCCGTTAACCAAGTGGGGATGGGCATTATTTTCGGAGGGACGGCCGTGAGTGGCCCAGCGGGTGTGGCCGATGCCGAAAGTGCCTTCAAGATTGGCAGAGGCGGCCAGCTGGACGAGCGTTGAGATTTTCCCTACAGTCCGGAGGACTTTAAGGCCTGAAGGGGTGTGGATAGCCAGACCGGCCGAGTCATAACCCCGATATTCTAAGCGGCGCAGACCCTCAAGCAGAATAGGCACAGCTTGCTGCTGACCGATGTAGCCAACAATACCGCACATATCTGTTCCCTTTTTTAAGGTAGCTTCATTTTAACATAAAAAATGAAAATGAAAAACGGGGGACGCCCTACGCGTTTCCTATTTTTCCCCGAGAGAAATGGAAAATTTGGGGACACCTTAAAAACTGGGGCCAAAAAACTGGAGCCATAAAAACTGGGGCCACAATTTATATTTATTTCCTATTTTCCCAGGAAAATAATTGACCAAAACACTCAGCTGAATTTCATCTCCGTCATCTATTCTCCCTGACCTTGAATTTCCATCTCACCCCAGTCTTTTTGCCTTTCCCCTCTCGCCAAATACATAACAGAATTGGAATAGGAAAAATTAAAAAATAAGGGCCGAGTTATTTTCTTTAACCAATTATAACCTCTTACCTTTCTATGGCACTGCTCTGCTTCCCAAGACACCGTTCTAAGGCGCTGTCTTTAAACAGTTCCCGTACGAAATTCTTCGGCGGTAAAGGAAATCAAGGGGAAAAGATTGAGCAACGATTGATGAGGCTTATTTGCTCAGAACCTCTTTATTTTCAGAGCTTCCATAAAAAATCTCATATAAACTTGTAAAAAACCGGAAATATAGTTTGTGTTCCCTTTTTCATGTGTGTCCCCTTTTTCATGGTGTCCCTAATTTTCTATCATCCTCCCCAAGAAAATAAGGAAACGTGTAGGGCGTCACCGTTTTTTTCCCTTTGAAAGAAAAGGATTGCTTGGGACGTCAAAAATTATAAAATGAAATATATTTTATACAGAGGAGTTATAAATAAAATGATAGCTTTCAAAAAAACTTCTCAGTTAAGTCGGTTTTTAGTTTTTCCAGTTTCAAATATTTACGCTACCTTTGCCCTTTTAGCAATAGCTTTAATCTCTTGGCTATTTCTAACGGGGCAAGTTCTGGCTTCTCCTCTAACCTCCTATCCTGCCGATAAAATTCAGGCAACCCACGGCCCAAATGCCTCAGTTGATATCACCGATGATAGTATCACTCTCGACTCCGACCAAGGCAGTAGCAAGCCCAATCAATCCGTTCAGACAGGACAGTCAGATCAGCCATCGGAAAATTCCGGCCAACCTAACAAGAAAATGAAAGCCCCTACCAGCGCAGAAAGCGGCGACGCCCAAAAAGAAAACTCGGGAAAAGAATCTGTCGCCCTCTGCAACCCCTCCACCAGCACTCAAGCTTCTCCAGCCTCACAAGCTTCTGAAGAAAAAGAAGAAAAAAAGCAGGTAGTTGAGCAATATGAAATTTTAGTTACGGCCCCCCGAGTGGAAATTCCTCTCAAGCAGAATCCTGCCGCTACTTCCGTGGTAGAACCCTCGGTGCTAAAAAACATGCCCCGCACCATTGCTATCGATGAAGTGATGAAGCTTGTTCCGGGAGTCAAGGTTGATAATCAGGCTGATGGCGAGCGCGTGCACATTTCGATTCGGGGTGAAGGTATTCTGACCGAGCGCTGCACTCGTGGCATCCGCGCCATGGTTGACGGCATTCCGCTAAATGACCCCTCCGGTTATATTTCCGATTTCTACGATGTTGACTGGAGCACAGTGCGCCGGATTGAGGTGCTTCGCGGGCCGGCCGCGGCCTTTTATGGCAGCAGCTCTTCAGGCGGCATCATCAACATTTTTACTAAGGACGGTGGAACCGAGCCTTTTTCCGGTGGCGCCAGCCTCATTCGTGGTGCTTATGGCTTGAAGAAGGGTCAGGCCGAAATGAGCGGAACCGTTGGTAAGATGAATTATTACCTCACCGGCTCAGTGCTTAGCGGCGACGGTTATCGCCAGCACTCGGCCTACAATGCTGATAACCTCTGGAGTAAGTTCAATTTCACCCTGACTCCGAAGGTGAAGATTACGGCGGTGCTGGGCTGGACCAATTTCTTCAATCAGAATCCGGAGGGCTTGAACTTAGCTTGGTTTATGGACGACGTGAAGAGGCTACGGCGCCTGGCTAATCCAGATTCTTATACCTATAACGAATATCAAAAGACCAAGAGGCTCACCAGCGGAGTAACGGCTTCTGTCGGGTTGAGCGATAACCTCGATATGAATGTAACGGCCTATTACCGGCACACTAATTATCGGGAGGCAGTGCCGTCGTCGGTAATTCATCGAGCGATGGATACGCCGGGGTTGAGCTGGCAGTTAAATCACCGGGCTGCTCTGGGCCAGGTGAAAAATTACTTGAGCTTTGGCTTTGACTATGCCTATCAGACAATGGACGAATACAAGCATCCTAATCTGGGCAATGCGGTCGAAGGACCGGACTTTTTGGCTGACCAGAATATGTATCAGACCGGCGTGGGCGCTTTTGTGCTCGATAGAGTGGAGCTCAGCCCGCAGTGGGGTGTATCGGGAATTGTGAGGTATGACCGGGTCACCAACAGGCTGGCCGACCATCTGCAGGCTGGCGGCGTTGATCTATCAGGAAAGGTGGCTTACGAGCGCGTAACCGGCCGAGTGGGCGTGACCTGGAATCCGAAGAGCAATTTTGGGCTTTATGCCAGCTGGGGAACGGGATTTTTGCCGCCAGGAACTGAAGAATTGGTGAACAATCCCTATGCTTATGGCGGGTATAACACGCATTTACTGGCGGCAACGTCTATGGGCGAAGAGATTGGAGCTCGCGGGACGATTGGCAGCAAGCTGAGTTATGATGTGGCCCTTTTCCATATGGACACGAAGAATGATTTCGGACGGTACAGAATTGCCAGTCGGCCGCTGGAAACTTTTTACGGGAATGTGGGCTCGACGCGGCGCAATGGAATGGAGACAGCGGTCAACTGGTTTCCGATAGAGAATTTCACGCTGCAGGTGGCTTATACCTATTATAATTTTAAATACAAGACCGTGGATACGCTGACGGGAGAGACGCTGCACGGGACCTGGGTGCCGAATATTCCGCAGCATCAGCTGTATGCCGATGGCGAATATAGAGTGACGAAAAACCTGAGGGTGGGCGCGGCGGTGGAGCATGTCAGCTCCTGGTACATTGATTCGACCAACAGGATTTTGGCCAACGGCTACGGCAAAACTGATCCGTATACGTTAGTGCATGTAAGGGCTGGATACAGGTTCGAATGGCACGGAACGCCGTTTGAGATGATGCTGGCGGGACGAAATATTTTCAATGTGCTGTATTATGGGTTTACCGAGCCTGACCCGGATGGAAATTCCTATCAGCCAGCACCGACTGCCGAGTGGTCGCTGGTTGTGCGCCTCGGCTTTTAAAAACGGTGACGCCCTACGCGTTTCCTTATTTCTCCCAAGAAAATTAAAAATAGAGTGACGCCCTACGGGTTTCCTGATTTCAGAGGATGAGTCAAATAAAAAAGGGACGACACCATAAAACGCGGGACACGCTACATATTTACCTAATTTCTGGGCCGGCAATTAAAGCGGGACACATTATATTTTTACTTTTCATCGTCCATCAGGCTTTTTTAAAGCATACCACAAAAAAATTGGGAAATGTGTAGTGTGTCACCCTTTTTTAGCAATCCAAGGAAAAATCCTCTGGCTCTGGAATAGCCGAGATAACTTGAATAACTCAAATAACGGCAGATAAAGCCAGGAATAAACACATTTCTTCTTTAAAAGCGTAAAATAATTAACAAGGAAGAAAGTGTTTAAAATTGTGTCAAAATTAATAGGAAAACATAAAAATTGGAGGAAGGGAAAAATGGAATTTTTCAGGGCAAAAGCCTTCGTAATTTTGCTTCTTTCGCTGGCTTTTTTCTGGCAGCCCATGGCAGGTGTCGCTCCTGACCCTCGCTTATTACCTGATAGCAACCCGCAAGCCCTGGCGCCTCAAAAAGAACCAGAAATTATTGAAAACCCCGAGCGTGCATCCAGCAAGAATACTGAACTCAAAAGAATTTTCGCCATTGACGACCAACCAGACAAGTTTTTCTTTCGATTCCCGTTTGACCTTAAATTAAGTAGCGCTCGAGAAATATTTGTTTTGGACCATGAACAGATTCTTCATTTCGATTCTTCAGCCAAATTTGTGCGGAATTATTTTAAGAAAGGTCAGGGGCCGGGAGAGATGCAGTTTGCCAGTAGCATCATCATCGACGGGAAAAATCTGGTTGCCTTTGATGTTTATGGAATAAAGGTCTGCCGCTTTGACTTCAACGGAAATCTGGTGGCCGAAGTCAAAATTAATAACTTGCAGATAGGGGCCAATCTAGTTCACGTAGACAGAAGCAAATATTATTTTGCGCGCTCTGGTTTTCCAGACACCGGTGGGAAATGGGCTAAGATTGACAACCCTAATTATTTTCTGGTTTATGACGAAAAAGAAAAGAAGCTGGAAGAGCTGGCAGCTTTTCCAGTAGCTACCTGGGCTATATCTTCGGGAGGCGCCAGGGGCAAAATTGAGACGACCAGGTTCCGAGTGGTTCCCTACCGGAACGGCCTATTCGTCATTTGCCACACCGAAGAATATCTGCTGAAAATATTTGATGTAGAAAAGAGGCAGGTGGTCAGAGCTTTCAGGCAACAATATCAAAGAATAAAAATGCCTGAGAGAAAAGAGCTAGCAGCAACGGTCGTGATCAACGGTCGGCAATACTCGTACACACCTACCTACTATTAACGACATAATGAAGGTGATGGCAGTTGGAGATTTGATCTGGGTTATAACCTCAACCGCGGAGCCAGGCAAAGGAGTGCTGGTTGACGTCTTCAACGGTGAAGGGAAATATGTGGATTGCTTTTATCTGAAATTCCCCTTTGAGGTTAAAGCGGGGAATCTTGAATTGAGCTTCAGTCTGGTTGTGAGTGAGGACAGAAAGGAAATATCTGTGGCGGTTCGAAAAATGGTGACGCCCTACACGTTTCCTAATTTCCGGCATAACAAAAAAGGCCTCTATGTGTGAGAAATGCATTTTAGGGTGACTTAAAGCGCTTACGAAACTGGCTAACCATCGCTTTTTATCATTTATAAAGCTTTTTTAGTCTCTTTTAACTGCGCCTTCATATCAAAACAAATGGCAAATATGTATGACGTCACCCAATTTTAAACGACTTACCCTATAAAATTGGGAAATGTGTAGGGCGTCACCATTTTTTACAGGAGGCCGCGGCGCCGTAGCATCGGCTCAACCTTGGGTTCACGACCACGGAACTTCACGTACAGCGCCATCGGGTCTTCGCTTCCGCCACGAGCCAGGATGTTTTCCCGGAAGGCACGAGCCGTGGCCTGGTCGAACAGGCCCTTCTCCTTGAACGCCTGGAAGGCATCGGCATCCAGCACCTCGGCCCAGATGTAGCTATAGTAACCGGCGTAATAATCGTTGGCAAATATGTGGCTGAAATACGGGCTGCGATAACGGACCACGATTTCCGGGATCAGGCCGATCCGCCCCAGCGATTTATCTTCAAACTGCATCACTTCTTCCGCCTTAACCGGCTCAGTTAGCGTATGCCAGTCCATATCCAGATAAGCGGCAGCTAAATATTCCACGGTGGCAAATCCCTGATTAAAATACCGGGCATTTTTGATCTTTTCGATCAGCGCATCGGGAATTGGCTCGCCAGTTTGGTAGTGCTTGGCAAAAAGCTTTAAAAATTCGGGCTCACCCACCCAGTTTTCCATAATCTGCGACGGCAGCTCCACGAAATCGCGCGGCACATTGGTGCCCGTTAGCCGAAGGTAAGTGCAATCAGAAAGCAGCCCATGCAGAGCATGTCCGAATTCATGGAAAAGAGTCGTCACTTCCTCCAGGGTTAGAAGCGAAGGCTGGTCAGGCGTGGGCTTGGTGAAGTTGCCGCAGTTGAGGATGAGCGGCGTCACTTTTTTGCCGTCAAGCTTATATTCATCGCGCAGAGCATTCATCCAAGCTCCGGCACCCTTGGAAGCGCGCGGGAAGTAATCGGTGTAGAGAATGCCGACGTGCGTGCCGTCAGCCTCTTTCACCTCAAAGACGCGCACATCAGGATGATAAACAGGAATATCCTTGCGCTCAACGAACTGCAAGCCATAGAGCTTGTTGGCCAGCAGGAAGACACCATCAATGACATTTTCCAGCTTGAAATAGGGACGTAGCATCTCTTCATCAAGAGCATATTTCTGCTTACGAAGCTTTTCGGCATAATACCACCAATCCCAGGGTTCGAGTTTGAAGTTGTGGCCCTCGGCCTGAATGAGCTTCTGCAACTCGGCTGCTTCTTCTTTGGCTTTTTTAAGCGCCGGGGTCCAGACGTGGTTCAGGAATTTATAGACATTCTCGGGATTTTTGGCCATGCTTTCTTCAAGCACATAATCCGCCCAGGTTTTATAGCCAAGCAGTTTGGCTTTTTCGATCCGGAGGGCGATGGCGCGGGCGATGATGGCCTTGTTGTCATAAGTATTGCCGTTGTTGCCGCGGTTGATATAGGCTTTGAAGATTTTTTCGCGAAGCTCGCGGCGCGGTGAATACTGGAGGAAGGGAATCATACTTGGTTTGTGCAGGGTAAAAACCCATTTGCCTTCCTTGCCCCGCTCTTTGGCCGCTTCGGCCGCGGCAGCAATGACATTCGGCGGCAGGCCTTCGAGGTCGGCCGGGTTATCTATGACCAGCTCAAAGGCGTTAGTGTCTTTGAGCACATTATCGGCGAATTTAAGCTCAAGGACCGAAAGTTCCTGATTGATTTCTTTGAGCCGGGCTTTTTTGGTCTCGTCAAGGTTGGCACCAGCTCGCACGAAGTCGCGGTAGTATTTTTCAAGAAGTTGACGCTGCTCGGGATTAAGCTCGAGGCGGTCACGCTGCTCATAGACAGCTTTCAGGCGGGCGAAAAGCTTGGGGTTGAGGAAGATTTCATCATTGTGGGCGGAAAGGGTCGGAGCCAGTTCCTGAGCCACGGCCTGAAGCTCATCGCTGGTGTTGGCGGAAAGGAGATTCTCCATAACTTTCTGGACTCGATCCAGGAATAGCCCGCTGCGGTCCAGAGCTTCGACTGTGTTAGCGAAGGTCGGCGGTTCAGGATTCTCGACAATGGCTTTGATTTCTTCGTTGTGACGCTTGATGCCTTCGAGAATGGCCGGCTTGAAATGCTCAACTTTGATGTGGTCGAACGGCGGTGCACCAAAAGGTGTGGTCCATTCGGCAAAAAATGGATTGTCAGAAGAAGCGGCCTGGGCCTGAGCTTTATCTTTTTTCTCGCCGCTGCAGGCAATCATAATCGCCGAGACAATCATTAAAACCAGGATTACTTTCATTTGCCTCATTTTTCACTCCTCTTTTTGTTGATTCATTTTAGCACAAAATAAAAACGATGAGGAATGAAAAGGGGGACGTGATACCCTGTCCCTTTTTCGATGTAGCTTCTAACATTCAAAACAAATAATTAATAAATCAGGGTCAGGGAGTCCTGTCCCTAAATTTAATATTGAAGTTATAAAAAAAGGAGACAGAGTATCACCTCCCTGTTTTTTAAATTATGAAGTTTCAATGAGTTAAAAAAAGCGGGACAAGAGTACACGTCCCCATTGCGTTCGGCCAATCAAAATTAGCAAAAGCTAATAACAACTTTCCTTTAATTTTGCTTTTAAAGATTAAGTAAGGTAAAATTTGAGCGGATTGGTAAAAATCAAGATAATAAGGCAGAGAAGGAATCATCTAAAAAAATTTTTATTCAGAGAAAAAAATGAATAGATGGAAAGATTGGTATGACCAGGGCAAAAGAGACCTGGAAAAAGCCCAACTTGACCTGAAGTATGGTTTCTACGAATGGGCCTGCTTCACCTCGCAGCAAGCTTCCGAAAAGATAATAAAGGCTCTTGGAATGAAAGCTGGAATTACTCTATGGGGGCATTCACTTACTGAAATGATTAACCTTTTAGCTGAAAAAATAATTATTCCGGAAGAAATAAAAGAGAAAGCTAAGCTGCTGGATCTATATTACATACCACCCAGGTATCCTAACGGATTCGCCTCAGGAAAGCCGGCTGATTATTTTTCCGAAAAGCAGGCCAAGGAGGCCCTCGATGCGGCAAACAGCATCATCAGGTTCTGCGAAAGCTATCTGGCTCGATAGAAACGAGATTCTTAAGAACCTAAAAGCTGCAGCTAAGGAAGCAAGAGAAAAGTTTCCGGAAATAAAAGATATCAGGCTCTTTGGTTCGCTGGCAAAAAATGAAGAGACCGGGCTTAGCGATATCGACATTTTCATTCTGGCTGACACAGATGAGAAAAATCCAATAGATAGAATAAGACCCTACTTCTATTTTTTTTCTGACCGCCTGAAAATATCTATCGATGTTATCATGGCCCGACCAGAAGAACTTTCGGATTGCGAAGAGATGATAAAAGATAGCGTCTCGCTAATTTCTTAACCTTTCAGAACCAGGCAGGACTGGGAATTAAAAGAATCAGCTCCGGCAGCAAGGCCGGCAAACTTCTGGTGATTGTGGTTTTTTAATCAGAATCAGAACAAGTCTGGATGATTTACTAATTAGATAGGAAAACTGATAATTATTTATTTTCTGGCTTGGCCTCAGCCATCTCCTGCCTCAGCTTCTGCAGCAGAGCCACCAGTTCCTTTTGACTCATAAAACTTATGGCCCCGGACGGGCATTCCCGGGCGCAGGCGCTGCAACCGACCACACAGTTCATCGGGTTGATCACTTCGGGTGAGGAATCGCCTGGAGAGAAAACCTCATTGGCACAGAAATTAATGCAGGCTCCGCAGTTGGTACACAAATCAGGGTTGATGACCGGGTACCAGGGAATCTTTTCCCTGGGAATACCAAGATAATGGGAACGGCCGCTCATTTTCCCAGCTCCTCCAGAGCCTTTTTAATCTCCTCAAAAGCCTGGTCGGTGTTCTTGAACTGGATCCAGACCGGCTTGACTACTTTCTCGTTCATTTCAACACCGGCCTTCTGAAAGCCATCCCGGAAAAGCTTCCACTGTTTCTCCGGTTTGCAGGCGGCTGTAAGATAAACCACACCATCTTTCTTGACCAGGTCAGCCAGCAGAGCCTCACCGTTGGCTTCGCAGAGTCGTGGATGAAGCAGCATGTAGTCGTGAGGCAGTTCCAGGCGGACTCTTTCCGCCAGCTCGCCGAAATTAATTTCCTTCAGGCTAGGGCAGGCAAAGCTGCAGGTACAAATTAAGATTGCTTTTTTCATGATCTATACCTCCATTATTAATTTTCGCTGGGTAGAAACAGCGTTAATCTTGCAGATTATGTTCTTGTCGACGGTCTTGGCCATTTTTAAGTCTTCTCTGATTCTTGTATCATTAGAGATAAGAGCCAGAAGATGCCGAAGAAGCTCCTTAAGCTCCGGCGCCAGCTCAGGATTAATCTGATAAATAACCCACTTCCCTTCTTTATCAAAATCTACCAAGCCAGCTTCTTGTAGCTGGGACAGGTGCCTGGAAACAGTGGAAAAGGACAGACCGAGAATTTCTCTGATTTCACAAACTGCCAGAGGTCGGAAATTTAGGACGGCCACAATCCGCAGCCGGTTTGGCTCGGACAGAGCCGAAAGAATCTTAAAACTCTGTGTTTTACTGGGTGCGGAAATTAATTATAATTTGCCTGCAAAGGTTATTTAATAGAATCACGATTAATCTGGAGGAGACGATGTTTAGCAATCTCAATTGGCTTAAACGCAATACAATCTCGGCACTAATACTGTCAGCATTTATTCTGACGATTCTGCTATTAGGGCTAAGAGCACAGGAGCCCGGGCAGGAAGAAAAACTTCCAATCCTTATTCCCTTAAAAGACATCCCCGATATCATAAAAAAAGCCAGTCTCGCCGGCAAGGGACGGGTGGAAGAGGTTGTTTTCAGTCCTGACGGCCAATACCTGGCCCTCGGTTTCGGAAACGGGATTCTTCTCTGGGACCTGATCTCAGGAGAAACCAAATTCCTGAGTGTGCCTACTAAAACCAGTTTATTCTATGCCGAATTTGCCTTCAGTCCGGACTCAAAAACTCTAGCCTCGGTCCTTGGTCGGGAAAAAATCGTCCTCTGGGACTTGGCTACCTTGAAAAACCGGGTTATAGAAACAGCTAACGGCACTTTCAGCGTTGCCTATAGCCCAGACGGCCGACTTCTGGCCACAGGCTCCAACTCAAACGGAATTAATATTTGGGAGGCCACAACCGGCAAGAAGATAAAAAATTTTCTCAAAGCCAAAGACCAATATTATACTCACCTCAAGTTCACACCGGACGGAAAATACATTCTGGCCAATCATGATAAGACAGTGGTTCTGGTGGATCTCACCACTGGGAAGGTTGTCAGGACTTTCTTTGGTCCTGAAGATTTTATCAATTCTCTGGATATAAGTCGTGACGGCAAATTCCTGGTGACTGGGTCATCTGATAAAAGCGTCATTATCTTCGATGTGGCTTCAGGCAAAGTTGCTAAACAAATAAAGCCACTTCCTGAAAATATAAACGATGTGGCCATCTCACCAGACGGCCGGCTGATTGCCGCGGCCGCTGGACCGCGTTCCTTCCCCTGGGAAATGGCTAAGGCCGAAACCACTCTACTGATGATAGACCATGAGGCCGGTGAAATAAGAGCCCGCAACATTCCCTATTGCTACGCCGTGGCCTTCAGCCCGGACGGGCGCGTGCTGGCAACCGGGCTAAGCAGCGGGCAGGAAGTGGTAGCGCTTTGGGATATCAGTAATTATGGAATAAAGTACAAATTCAAAAAGGACCCGTTTGAAACCACTGAGGAATACGAAGCCAGAGTCAAAAACATAGAAGTTCCTTATTATCTTCCTGTATTTCTCCAGGCAAATCAGTACAATGCTGATAAAGGTGGATTCGAGATTGCTATCTTCACCAATAAAATTTTTATTAAGGTGGAAAGAGATAAAGCTAAAGAGCTGGTTGGAAGGAAACCCGAGGAGCTCCGGTTGGAGGGAGTGCTTAAATATCACAACCCGGAAAACTTAAAACTGGATAACGCCCGTCTGGTCGACACTGTGAGCGGTCAGAGCTACGAGGTCATCAAAACCGGCGAAATCCAGCCCGACAACCGCTCCGCTCTCCAGGAATCTGATAGCTCTCTCCCGGTCCTTTGCCCGCCAGATCTGCAAAGCGATTGCCGTCAGATATTACGAGGGCCCTTCAGCCCCTTGCGATGAGACCATAATGTAAGGTCAAGTTCGTTGATTGGACTCGCGTCGCAACCATTTATGAAACTTAATGGCTCTTTGGTGTAAATAATAGGTGTAACGGCGAGACTCATAATCGAGAATCTTATCCACGTTTTCTTCAATCACGCTGAATTTTGGATTATAGAGTATTCCTCTAATTCTGGGAAAGGGCTGGGTTTTGAAAGTCAAGCTTATCTTTTCCCAAACCTTCGTTGCTTCCCTTTTATCCCCTTGCTCCCAGAGAAAACAGCCAAGAGCAAATCGAGCCCGATCGCCGGCCTCCCCGCCTTTTTCGGCCAGATAGCTGTATATCCTGATAATTTCCTGAGTATATCGATAAAGGGCATCGTCGACCGAGCTAAAACCAGCGGCGGCCAGAAATCTTTTCAGCTCATCATAAACTGTTTTTATGGTTAAAGCCTTCGCCTGCGAATTAAACACATAATCCAAGTCATATTTTCTTTGCAGACATACACTGGCAGCAGGATAAGCTTTACTCAGGTAAGCAATAGTTCTTCTTTCAAAATCAAGAGCCGAGGCCAGACAAAACAAGATCTCGGTGGCCAGGAGAGAATCAGGCGCCCTATTAACATAAAACAGCAGGCGTTCAAAAATCGGGCTCTTGTAATAGAGCTCCTCAAGTGAGTCAAAGGCTGCTTGAAATGGTTGATAGAGAAAAATCGCTCCATTAATGTTTGAGTTGACAAATTCCCGGACAAATTCCGCCAGGGCCGGGTCATCAGGGTCATACTTTTGAAGAAATTCTGCTTCAAACCTTCGGAATTGTTCTTCATCAGGATAAGCCATGAGACTATCCAATATCCTTTCCCATTTTTCCCGTGGCAGAGTGAACTTTTTAGAAACAGGCTTCAGGCTTTTTTCTGGCGTCTTTTCCTCCGGCCATATCTCTCCATAATAAATTACTCTGAAATTCTGGTTTTGGTTTTCAGATGACTTTTCTTTCTCGCTTTCTTTCTCAGCTCTATCAGAAACCGGTGCAGACCCGGAAACCCTGTCGATTGCTTTCAGGCGATCAAACCCTTTAACGGCAGTAAACAACCCTGCCCCTCTGGCCATAATCTTCTCATAGGGACAGGGGCGATAAAAGTATTCGGCCGGGATTTCGACCTTCTCGTCCTGGACAGCCAACTGAATAGTCTCTTTGGTTATGAAAGCTGGCTTTTCTTTTATTAAACCAGCTTCTTTCATTCCTTCCAGAGCCAGGGCGATATCCTTTCTTAAAACAAAAACCTCGTACTTATTCTCGCCCATTAAAGAAGGTTCCAGAAATATTCTGTCTCCCGAATTTAATTCCAGCTTAGTTGGAGGCTGGCGGTCGGCTTTGTTAGCGGTCAAAACCTCAGACAGTGTTTCTTGATGATCTGCCTGTTCCAGAATAGTTTTTTCAATAAGTTGCTTGAAAAACTCCACTCTTTCTTTTTGACTCATATTCCGGTCAATTAAAATAAAATCATCAACAACTTCCAGAATTTCTGCCTCATTCATTTTGTCCATGAAGGTTGCCAGTCTTTCCTGTTTTTTCTCGTCCTGGAGAAGCTCTTTGAGGGCAAGATTAAAAGCAATGAAATTTTCTTCTTTAAGACGGGAGGGCTCAGAGAGTTGCTCGGAGCTAATGGCGGTAAAGCCTGAAGGCGAAACATCGATACTTGAGAAAAATAAAATTAAAACAAGATGGAATAAAAGGGATAAGAAAAAAGATGTAGCCAAGGAATCCTTCCGCTTAGCGACCAGCTGGCTGAGGCGAGTGGACCAGCTAATTGATTTTTCTTGCTCTGGCTCCTGGTCAGGAAAAAGGCCGATTAGCCGGGCTGCCATGATCTTACCACCCCAGTCTAGAAATTAAATTAAGCCCTTTTTTTACGAAAATCAAGATGACCTGGCCCCCTTTCCTGTCGAATCTGCTGGTATACTAGAATTAAAAAATGGAACCATTAAAAATTCTGGCTTTGTGCTTAAATATCAAGAAAGGAAGAAATTTATGAAAGCTTATTATTCCATAATTCTTTTGTTAATATCAATTAATTTTGGGCTTGTCTCTTCTTTAAGGAATTCTTTTATTCTTTTTTCAGCTAATTGGACATATTCTTGGTTAATTTCGTATCCAATATAGTGTCGCTTCGTTTTTAGAGCAGCAATAGCAGTCTGTCCGCTGCCCATAAATGGATCAAGGATGACTTCGTATTCAAAAGTATAAAGCTGAATTAACCTATAAGGTAATTCTATTGGAAATGGAGCAGGATGACCTACCTTGGTAGCTGATTCTGCCGGAAAACTCCAAACGCTCTTGGTAAATTCTAAAAATTCTTCTTTTGATATAGTGTTCCGCCTATTTGGAACTTGTTTCCTGGTAAAGGATTTCTTGGAGAAAACTAAAATATATTCATGAATGTCACGGAGGATCGGATTTTTCGCTGATTTCCACGTTCCCCATGCAGTGGAAGGGCTTACGCTTGGTCCCTTATTCCATATTATTTCTCCTCTCATTAAAAAGCCAAGGTCAAGCATATCTTGGATTATGAATATGTGAAGTGGCAAGTAAGGCTTCCTACCAAGATTGGCAATATTAATGCAAGCACGGCCACCCGGGACTAATACTCTATAGACCTCTTTCCACACGCGCCTTAGAAAATCTCTATATTCAGTCAAAGAAAGGTCTTGATCATATTCTTTGCCGACATTATATGGTGGCGAAGTAACCATTAAGTGAACGCTATTTTCGGGTATTTCTTCCATATTTTCGCTTGTTTTGCAAAATATTTTATCTAAGGTTCCAGGCCCGATTAAATTCTCTGTATAAGCGACTATTTCTTCTTTAGGAAGGTCTTTATATAATCGGCTGCTGTAAAACTTAGATGAATCATGGTTTATCCGACCAGGAGAGCCAAATGAGCTTGTTCTTGTACCCGTTTTTCTTTTTTTTATTGGCGGAATGATTAATCTTCTTTCCATAATTCAACCCACCTTTTATATGGACTGATAATAATTTCAG
Source organism: Candidatus Aminicenantota bacterium (assembly GCA_014360015.1). Classification (GTDB taxonomy): domain Bacteria; phylum Acidobacteriota; class Aminicenantia; order Aminicenantales; family Saccharicenantaceae; genus Saccharicenans. The sequence goes on from JACIYJ010000004.1 coordinate 125,579, forward strand.
ATCTTTTCCAATAAATTGGAATGCTTTTTGTGCCTTCTGCTTTGATAATTGATAAAAGAGCTTCTTTTGATATCTCCACCCCACGCGGATTTGTTCCTGGTTTGGGGAGTTTTATATATCGCTCCCTGCCAAGATCATTAAAGACTCGCCGTTGGTTTTCTAAAGGGATATAAAATAACCCACCCATTTGTCCCCAGTTTATTTGAACCAGTAGCATATCGCAAGTTGGCGTGTAATGATTCTGAAATTCTCTTGCTTTTTGCGGATCAACCGTCCAAATTAATTTTACTCCAGAAAAGCTTTTTCCTGTAATGGTTTTTATTGATATCGGAAGGTTGAATAGTTTTACATCAGCTTCAGGGTTGGTGATAGGCAGGTTGGTATTGACGTTTTCTTCACCAAATTTATATATCAACAAAGATATGATAATTTTTTCTCTGATAGAACCTGCTTCCATGCCTGTCTTGCCGGCCCTTGAGCTTTCTATTTCAGCCAGCTGAAATAAATATGGAAGGCGTTTTTGTATCCTTAGAACTAAATATTCGTCTTCAAAAATTAGTTGAAGTGGATTTAACAAAATATTTCCTCCCTTAATATGGGACGATCTAAATACCAAAAAAATATCATATCTCCGAAAATTATAATATTTTATTATTCATTTTTACTTAAATTATATTGCAATAACTGAAAAATTGCCATTGATCAGCATGATTGTCTGGCCCAATGAAAAAAAATCAGCCTCGTAGCCTGAAAGACCAGGCTCGGCGGCCCTTAAAGGACCTTCTCCATCTGGTAATCAGCCCGGAGTCCTTGGTCTTATTGCTGAAAGGGAAATTTTAGTCTATGGTTAATAACTGAATTGAAATCAACAGAATGAGAAAAAATGGCTTAGAAAAAGAATGTCTCAAAGCAAGAATATGGAGAAAAAGAAGCCAGAGCGGGGCTAAAAGCCCGTCTGCCTAAGATTCAGACCTTCCCCGATCAGTATCCAGACTATGAAATAACCATTGAAATTCCTGAATACACCTCCGTCTCCCCAAAACAGGGCTTCCTGATTACGGGAAAATAACCACCTGGTATATCCCGGATAAAAAGGTTATAGAACTCAAATCGCTGAAGATGTGCATCCTGGCCTACAGGAATCCGGGCATATTTTATGAAAACGCCGTGAATCGCATTCTAGAAGATTTGGCCAAAGCCTTCAAACCGAAAAAGGCTATGGTCAGGGGAGAGTTCACTCCGCGGGGCGGTTTAAAATCCACTGTTGAAGATCGCTACCCCCGCAGGTAATGATGTTCTCCCCACCGGAAGATGAAACCACAGGGAAAATATGAGCGGGAATGATTTATACCATAACTGGGAAAAAAAGATGGCCTCAGGATTCTCTTAACGCTACGGATGTAGCCTAAGGCTGGAGCGAGGCTGAACCGGTCCGGAACAGGGCTCAGGTCTGGACTTTCCTGGCTCTGGAGAAGATAAGACAGCGACTGCCATTTAAGCCCCTGGGAATAGATTCAGATAACGATAATGCCTTTATCAATGCCCATCTTATCCGTTATTGCCAGGAGAATGAACTGACTTTTACCCGCAGCCGACCTAATAAGAAGAACGATAACTGCTATGTTGAGCAAAAGAACTACTCGGTAATAAGACGCCTGGTTGGCTATCTAAGATATGATACTGAAGCAGAGCAGCAACTGTTGAGGGAGCTTTATTCCCTGGCCAGGTTGTATTATAACTTCTTCCAAGTGGTGATGAAGCTTCAAAGTAAGGAGAGGATAGGAAGTAAGATAAGGAAGAGATATGATTAGCCCAGAACTCCCTATCAGAGGTTGATAGAATCGGACGGCCTGAGCCAGGAAGAAAAAGCAAAGCTTAAGAAGATCTATAATGAGCTCAATGTGGTTAAGTTAAAGCAGCAGATAGAAAGGCTTCAGGAGAAGCTGTGGCGGATGCAAAAACACAAGAAAAACCACTCAAATTTTCGTGTAGATTATTACGTGAAGCAATGAATATGCTTTCATATAGATTTTCTCATGAGGCAACAAGGTCCGCGAAGGCTCCTCCTTAAAAGTGTGGTAAATATTTAGTAGCTCAGTCTTTTGATTAATTTCATTTTGTGTGAGCTCCTTAAGTCGAGGCTTTAGTGATTCTGTGGTTAAAGTATCCGAAACTCCCCAACCATCTTAGGCAATACCTTTCGCTCTCCCTGATACTGATGTAACCGCCTCGTCCTCTTCCTACACACAGGACATGTGCCAGTGCTCCGCTTTAACTCCACCCGAAACAATATCACTTCACCTTCTACCTCTATTCCCTTTATCTTGTACCCTTGTAATGAAAAAAATTTCAGGATAAAATTTCTGATGCTCATTGTGGTAGGTCAACTCCTTTCCTAAATTCTTTATCATCAAGGAGTTCCTACCACATCTGCATATTTTTTTCACCACACTTTTGACGAATGAGCCGAGCAATTTTCCTTCAGGCAGATACATTGTACCCAGGTTGGATGGAGTGGTAATAAGTCATGAGAGCTGAGGGATGGGAAAGCTTGACGTGGGCTGTAGTGCGGAGTTAAAAGAGTTCTTTTCCAGGTCCCAAAGATGGGAGTTTATTCATAATACCCAGAGTGTGCTTTACACCGTTGGTATGACATGGATTGAGAAACCGCAAAGTCTGATGAAACTGCCTCTTCGGGAAGCTCTTTGGTAATGCAGCTCAATAAACTAACTGACTTCTACTCTACCCTCTTCCCTCAGCCTGGATGCCATCTGCCAGCCAAGCAGGGTATTTTCAGAGCGCAATAAGCTTGATAAACGATATATTTCCATTTTTTGAACCAATGGTGCCCATTTATGGGCACGATTAGTTTATATTTTTGTATGAGGAAGTCGAGGTCCCGCATGCCAGGATAGTCGAAGAATCGAATAAGCTTGCCTTGTTAAGTGAGGAAAAATCAGTTTATAAAAGAGAGGACGACAAAAGGTGTCTCCTCTTAAAAATTGCTTATAAAATAAAAAACCCGGCAACGACCTACTCTCCCACGGGGTTCCCCCGCAGTACCATCGGCACTGGAGGGCTTAACTTCCGAGTTCGGAATGGGAAGAGGTTTAGCCTATCAACCTCGTCGTCTACGAGGGCCCTTCAGCCCCTTGCGGGGTGGGAGATCTTATCTTGGGGCGCGCTTCCCGCTTATATGCTTTCAGCGGTTATCGCAACCGAACACGGCTACCCAGCGCTGCGCCTGGCGGCACAACTGGGTTTTTAATTCCTACTTTCGCACCCGCTCGACCCGCCTGTTTATTCTTGTTTGATTATTGTTCCGAATTCTAATTCTATTATCCTATCTATCCCTAAAATGTCCCACTTTTTATGAGAAATTATCAAGCAGGTCTTGTCTTTAAAATTATCTGTGATCAGCCTTTCTATTCTTGCCTCCGATTCCTTATCCAGATGAGCTGTGGCTTCATCAAAGATGAGTATATCAGCATCTTTAACTAATGCCCGAGCCAAAGCAATTTTCTGCTTCTCCCCACCGGAAAGTTTCTTCCCCGTCTCCCCCACTACTGTGTTATACCCTTGCTCAAGCTTCTCTATAAACTTTGCTGCTCCTGAAAGCACAGCCGCCTGCCTGACTTCCGTGTCAGTGGCCTCGGGACAACTGTAGAGGATGTTATTCCACACGGTATCGTTAAACAAAAATACATTCTGTGAAACCACACTTATCCTCTCCCGAAGCGACGACAGCGATAGCTCTTCTATGTTGTAACCATCAATTATTATCTCCCCTCGCTGCGGACGGTAAAGTCCTAACAACAGTTTCATCAGCGTGCTTTTCCCTGAACCATTAGGACCGGTAATTAAGACCTTCTCACCTGCGCTTATCCTGAGATTCAGACCTTCAAACACAGGCTTCTGCCCGTCGTAGCTAAAATAAACCTCCCTGAACTCTATCTCACCACGAAGCCTTTCCACCCTTCTGCCCTTATCTTTCTCCTCCTCCCCGGCTGCTTCCATCAGCTCCCGATACCGGTCAAGCGCCGAAAATGCCGGCTGGAAAATCAACCCCGCTGAGGCCAGCATCTGCGTCGGCCCATACAGCCGGGCTAAATAACCAGAAAAGGCTATGTAGCTTCCCAGAGTGAAGCTTCCCCGAATTATATCCCACCCGCTATACCAAAGGATGATATATCCACCCAGGGCACCTATTAACCCCAGAAGCTCCGAGGACAAAGTAGTCTTTACCGTACGCTGGATGTTAGCCTGCTTCAAATCATCAAGAAGTCCATGAAGCCGGCTGGTTTCCCGCTCCTCAGCCCCAAACACCTTAACTACATCCACCCCAGTCAGTGCCTCCTGCACCCGGCTTGAAACCATTGCCCCCTTCTCCATCACCTCCCAACTCAACCGCCTTAGCCTCCCACTATAATGTTTAGTAGCTATGTACAATAACGGCAGTATACCCAAAGCTATCAGCGTCAGCTTCCAGTTCAGAGCAAAAAGAATCACCAACGAAAATATAAACTCCAGCACACTGAGGGCCAATCTCACCGTGGTGCTCGAGAAAAAAAGACTCAATCCCTCCACCTCATCTACCCGGCACAACAGATATCCCGACTGCTGCCGGTCAAAGAATGATAAGGGTAGGCGTAATAGTCTCCGGAAGAGGTCTTTTTTAATCCCGGTCAGCACCTCCTGGTTGAACACCCCAAAATAATAATTCGACAGATATGAAAATCCCAGCCTGGCCACCTGAATCCCCACCAGGGTCAATATGATTAAATTCAGCAGCCCCATATCCCTTCCCGGCAGCACCCGGTCCACCACCACCTTCAGCAAATAAGGCGTCGGGAGGGAAAGAAGAGATAGAAAAATTAAAAATAAAGAACCAATTATAAATGGCTTCTTATAAAGCCGGATGAGTACAATTAAGCTAATAGCCTTATTTCTAAATTGGGAGATTTCGCGAGAGCTGTTCATTACATTTTACCGTGTCCTTTGCTCAAATCGCAAATTATTTTGTAGACTGCCTCCGATTTCCAAATGGTTCTTACTTTAACTATCAGCTCATTAGGTGAGTATTCACTGAAGTGCCTCAGCTATGGAATAAATCAAAAATCGAGATTTCTGGAAAATCCTCATACATTACCTCATGTTTAAGATAAAAATAGGTTTTATAATAAAATCGAATACAATAGAGGAGTGTAAAGAAAATCATATAAATAGATAGCAAACAGTAATGTATTTTTATACAAGCCGGTTCCATCCAGCGGGGAATCAGGATGTAGGCTACGAATGAAATCACATAGACCAGCCACATGAAGTGAATCTTGCTTTTACCGGGAAGGTAGGAGCAGGCGAAGGGAAATTTGCGCTGCTGGAAAAAGAGAATTTCCATAAGCAGAACAGCAAAGGCCAGGCAATAAAGGCAGTGGGCGGCAGCTTTTCGCCAGTCCCAGAGAAGGGTATAAAAGATAAGGAGTGCTGAGTAAAGCGGCAGGATGAGCTCGACAAACACCCACTTTCTTAAGGCTGAAAAATAAGGCCACCGGTCCTGACCTTCGCTGAGGATAAAAACCCAGTTGGCCGGCAGGTTGGCTGGAAGATTGCTGGCTTCACGGGCTCCGACCAGAAGAAAGAAAGTCAGAACGAGCGGAAGGGAGAGCATGTTGCCGGCTTGGTATTTCCAGAAAAACCTTCCGGTTGAAGCCAGCATGATCATGGTCAGACCCATCCCCAGCCCGAAGTAGGTGAGGATTTTGTTGCGGTGCATTCGGCTCCGGGTCAGGACGCTGTGGTAGAACCAGAAGGAGGCCCTCTGGACGGAGTCTTTCAGAATGGTAAAGTTTAAGACCGGCTCGATGATTTTTCTGAAGAGCGAAGGACGGTAATGTCTGGCACCCTCAGGTGAAATTTTCTTCAGGTAGCGGCTATAGGAAATCAAAGTGATAAGAAAGAAAGCCGCGATAACTAAGGTCAGGGAAACCAGAGCTTTTGAAGCCAGGGTCCGGAAAAAGGGCTCACGGTTTCCGGAAAGCACCTGGTAGAGTCCAGTAAACCAGAGCGGCGGAAAGTTCATCATGAAGGGAGTGGGCGAGTCTTTCAGGGCCTGAATATTCTGAAATCTTTCCTGAATCCATCTGGTATCCAGGACAAAGAAATAAAGGATGAAGATGTGGGCCACAATCAGTCCGAAACGGATTATATCCAGCAGCCGCTGAAAAAGCTTACCCCGGAGCAGAATGTTAAAAAGGCCAACCAGAAGGGCCATGGAGAAGAATATGAAACAGCCGGCAGCCAGCATTACCAGCAGATGGGTTAGCAAAAGCAGAACGGCAGAAAAAAGACCATGAGACCTTGATTCAGAAAGATACATGGCAAATATCAGAGAAGAGAATGAGTTTATTCCCACCGCGAAAAGTCCAACAAAAATCACTAAGCTCAGAAATTTGGCCAAAAAAACGGTCAGAGGTCTAAGAGGTAATGGCATCAGGTTTAAGAATTCCCGGCGGTCAAGGAACATCACCTCCCACTCGAAAAGTGTGATCAGACCGATAAGAAGCATGATAAAGGTGATAAAAAGAGCCGTTTCTGCCCAGGCTGTGCCTTTTTCCGGCTTGAGGAGATAGATGAACAGCAGAGAATCAGCGATGTAGGCCGGAAAGATTGAAAGAATAGCGATTATCCCTATGGTCTTCTGGATCATCTGCTCTTCGAAAAAGACTGTTTCATTGAGAAAAAGGCGGCGGAAAAAATGGCGGGTAAGGATTACTGGGGGCCAGGTGGCCGGCTGTATTTTTTGCCGCAGGTTCATGGCCAGGTCTCTCCTTTTTCCCGCAGGCTCAGGCCCGCCTCTCCCCTTTATTTCTCCGTGTCTGAGGCTATGGTTTTTCCTTCATTAAAGAGATAAGTTCAGAAGCCAGGGCCCGGGGGTCTTCATGTTTAACCAGCTGGTTGAAGATGTCTTCCAGGGACGGAACCTTCATCAGCTCCCGCAGGTTTTCAACCGAATCATCGGCCTGCACTTTTCCCTGAAAGAGAATGATGACCCGGCTGGCTACCTTTTCCACAATCTCCAGAATATGAGAAGAGTAGATGACGATTTTCCCCTCCTCCGAGAGCTTTCGCACCAGCTCTCTCACCACCAGGGCCGTGGTCACATCAAGCCCGGAAAGAGGCTCGTCAAGAAGCAACACCTCCGGGTCGTGGAGAAGAGCGGCTGAAATCAGGACCTTCTGCACCATGCCCTTGGAAAAGGAGGCTATCTCGGAATACATGTCTCCCGAAAGGTCAAAAATCTCCATGAAGCCCCTTATCTTCTTCTTGAGGACAGACTCGTTTTGCTTCCGCAACCTGCCCACCAGCAAAAGATAATCATAAGCGCTCAGGTGAGAGTAAATGGCTGGTTCTTCCGGCACGTAGCCCACCCGCTCTTTGAACCAGACCAGGTTTTTCCAGACATTGCGGCCGTTGTAGATGATTTCGCCGTCAGTCGGCTCTAAAAGCCCGGCTATCATCTTGATGGTGGTGGATTTGCCCGCCCCGTTTGGACCGAGATAGCCCACCGCTTCCCCGGGCCTAACTTTGAAGCTCACCCCATCAACCGCCCTGAAATACCCGTATTTTTTTGTTAATCCCCTAAGCTCTAACAAAACGAAATCCCTCTATTTTAATATCTTAATTGTAAATCTATTGAATTTCATAAACGATAAATTCTTTATCTCCTGTCTCCTTTTGCCTTACCATATAGAGCATGTTTTTTGAAATTTTTGCGAGAATAGAACCATTAAAGAAAAATGGTCCAAGACTCACTTTATTAACAATTTTCCCTAATGGATTAATGATTTCATAAAGATAATCTCCGGCTTTATTACCAGGTTGAAAGGTCATAACAAACAGGTAGCCATTATCGTCCGCAAAGAATGAGTAATAAGGAAGAGGATTTCTTGGATATATGACTTTGATCCCAAACGTTACTAAATCCCCAAAATCTCTTTCCATGATCTTCCTAAACTCATCTAAAGAACCCCTCTTGGAGGTTGTAACACATATTTTATTGATTAATTTCCCTGTTAAATCAAATATCATAAATTCATAACCACGTTTAGGACAACCAGAATAAATTCTATCTGCCGAGACCTTACAATTTATGATATTTACCCCAGCTTCAACTGTCTTACTCACTATGGGATTCGGGAACCTTACTCTATCTAACTCTTTAATTTTATTTAATTTTTCATCATAATAATTCAAAGAATATCCCCATTGATTAATTTCTCCTCCATAAAATGATTCCAAACCCAGGAAACATCCATTTGAGAGAGAATCTATTATGGCAGTATCTGGCGAAATTCTTTTCTCTTCAATGAAACTGCCTTCTTTACTAAAAACGGATAATTTGCCACGACCCATATCTAGAACAATAAGATTTCCACTTGGCGATAAAAACAACTCTGTTGGATTTTCCAGTTCTCCAGGACCTTGCCCTTTCTTACCAAAACTTCTTTTTATTATTCCTGTCTTATCAACTAAAAAAATCATGTTTTCGTTGTTCTTGGAATTGAGCAGATAAATAATGCCACTTTCATCTACAGTAAATTTATCAATATCAAAAAGTCCGATATCTATCAGATCTTTGCTTCCGGTATCCAATCTCATTATTAATCGGACTTTGAACATTGAATATTTTTTATCTAAATTTTTTATGTCCACTGATGATGCTATGCAAAATTTTGACAATAATAATAAAATGAGACAGATAATTAACCTTTTCCTGTTCAAGGGAGTGCTATGAAAGCTTTTTATATACATTTGCCTATGCCTCCTCCTTTAAATCTTATATCGGTTTTCCCGTTAACATAGTGATTCTAATGATTTAGGATTTCTTTTTAAAATATATACATACCAGAGGAAAGATCTTACCAAGGCCTTTTTCAACGCACTGCACATTATGTGCATCTTATTTAAATCAATCTCATCATTATATATCAGCCAAGCAAAACAAACATTGCAGAATCTAATTGCCCAGCATGTTCTACATTCTTGATTACATATTTTCATCACCTTATTTATTATACTGATTATTTTTTCTAGATCATAATCATTATATATATTACCGATATCCAAAATACATCCAGTGCTTTCACAAATGCCAACCTTCCCATCCACATCTATAAAAGGTTTCAGACCTCCCGGAACACAGAAAGACCTAAATACCCATTTTTCAGGCAATCGAGAATAATAATTTCTTTTATATATTTTATATAACATATCTAACATAAGTTTTCTCCCCAAGGATGGTTTTGCAAAACCTTTTTCGGTTAATTCTCTGATAAAAGAACCGAAGACAAAGTTTTGTTGTTTTCTGAGCTTCTCTTTGAGTTTTTTAATATCAAACCCATTAAGATACTTGATCTTGTAGGTAAATACGTAATTAAAGAAAATTTTACTATCATCTATTTTCAAAAATTTTTCTGAATTTTCAAAAAAGAAATTATCTAAACTTATAAGATCAAAGGGGGGTGCTATGACTGGCTTCAATGCGATACAATTTTCGTAATAATTTATATCCTTTTGTCGTATTCTTTCCAAATTTCTTACAATAGTTTTAAAAGTTCCCGAACCGTCCTTATAAATCCTATTTCCATCATGAACAGCTTCTGGCCCGTCAAGGCTTATATGTAAAAACACTTTATTATTAGTAACCAGATAGCTGATTACATCCTCATCCAGCAAAGTCCCATTCGTATTAATTATAAAATGAGTATTATTGCAAAAATCTTTATACTTCGATTTTACATATTCAACACATGCTTTAATGACCTCGAAATTCAATATTGGTTCGCCACCATAAAATGAAACGATTATGTTTTCCTTTCTAGCTCTTTGATTATGTCGGAAAAAGAAATCAATAGCAGCTAATGCGACATCTTTTTCCATATTTATCTTGGGGCGCATTTCTTGAGACATATTATCTTCATTATAAGGACAATATCTGCACGACAAATTGCAATTATTTGTAACATTTAATGTTAGACCTTTTACTTCATTTTCTAACTTTTCTTTGAGTTCATCATAACTTAAACCAAATTCTATGACGCGTGGCCGATCTGATAAGAATATTCCATGATTGGTTATATATGAATATATTTCTGTAACAGCAGTTTCCAGATTTTTTCTATCATAGAGTTTTTGAGCTTTATTAATTATTACATCATTAGAATTTATATCAAAAAAATTTATAATATCATATACTATCTTATTAACCTCAACTATTCTATTTGTATGTACATCATAAATATAATAATTTCCATTATGATCGCTAAATTTCTTAATGAAAGGGTACCGGTGCTTCTTCATAATAATTTTTACCATCCGCAATTATGATGAATTTCGCATCTCTGCATTATACTCTGGAAAATTTTTATATATCATTTAAGGCATATATTCATTCGTCGTTTTATGATGCTATATCATCAAATTCAAAGCACGCTTTTCGATTTTATTAACTAATTAGCATTACAACTGATAATTCAAACCCCTCATCTTATGCATATCTGGCAGGCTCATTTAAAAGCGTGATACCCATTACTGTTTATCTATCGCCAACATTAAATGGAGCCACTCCATCTGCTTCATTTACTATGGTGGAACTCATGGATAAATAATAAAAATATACCTCTCATCAATCTTTTGATCATATTTATCATTTTCAGCTTTATCATCAAACTTAATTTTATCTTCAAGCTTTGAGAACTTCCGCAAGGCTTTTTGCTCGAACAAAAACTGGTTCTCCTTTATTGGCCAATATGCCTTCTTTAAATCAATTACATAACAATCATGATGTCAAACCCGCGTCGTTATCTTTCTATATCTTTAAAACACAGGATCTCACTATCGCCTATTTATCTACAATAATTCGCTTCGTTAAATAAGCTTAACTTTTTTAGGGCTTCTTTTGATTAATAATACCGATATGCTATTACCCTGATATGCAAAAAATCTTTACATTTTATTAGGTTGATTCTCCCACATAACGGTAGCTATCCAATTTGATAAAGCACTCTTACAACCCTTGGGATATGGTTGCTCGCAATAACTGCTACATGGATTGGCCGATTCTCCTAATGCGACAATTCTCTTATTGGGTTCTTCTAAAAGTTTAATCATCTTTAACCTCCTTCCATGTTATATTCATCACATAGATAAAGCATTTTCTATGCCAAATATACTATCATATTGAAATTTCTATATTTACATAAGCATGAATGCTATTTTATGGGCATAGAATCCCCATTTTACGGGGATTTTATCCCTTTAAAATGGGGATTAATTCCATGCCGAGCGAGCACCTTCATGAACCTTTTATAATCACGTTGGGGAGTAAAGATAATTTTGTGTCTGGTGATATATAGCCTGAAAGGAGGAGAGGCGAGATGGAAGAAAACGTACTGGAGAGAGCCAAAGAAAGGGTCATGGAGAAAGTCATCAAGGAATATTTCAAGGAAGACCTGAGCAGCGAGCGGGGACAAGCCCTGAAGCGGTTTTTTGAAGAGATGCTCAATGAGCGAATGCGAGTTGAGAGAGCCATCTTTTTGGAGAAAGACGAGAGCAACAAGGGCAATGGCTATTACCAGCGGGATTTAGTTACCGGCTTCTTGAAGCTCAATCTGGATGTGCCTCGAGACCGGAATGGTAAATTTCGTCCTCAGGTTCTTCCGGCTCACTATCTCTACACTACAAACTCGGTGGGAAACTTCAACAGCCGGATAGAACAGATTCGGGTCAAGCTTGGTGGGTATTTACAGTCGGTGGAGATTCTGGAGATAAATCTTCTGCTTCAGACCGAGAGGCTAAAAAAGGGAAAATGGAAAAATCCATTGCCAGTGATAAAGTCCAGAGCTTACGAAATCTACCAGCTCTTTAACCTCAAGTTCTATGCTCAGACACAAAATTATTGACAAGTGTCACCTTAACCACATCTACCCCAGTCAGTGCCTCCTGAACCCGACTTGAAAACACTGCCCCCTTCTCCATCACCTCCCAGCTCAATCGCCTTAGTGTCCCGCTGTAATGTTTAGTAGCTACGTACAATAGCGGCAGGATACCCAGAGCTATGAGCGTCAGCTTCCAGTTCAGAGCAAAAAGAATCACCAGAGAGAACACAATTTCCAGCACGCTCAAAGATAGTCTCACCGTGGTGCTCGAGAAAAAAAGACTCAATCCCTCCACCTCATCCACCCGGGACAGCAAATACCCTGACTGATGCTGATCAAAGAAAGACAGGGGCAGGCGTAACAGCTTCCCGAAAAGATCCTTTTTTATCCCGGTCAGCACCTCCTGGTTGAACACCCCAAAATAATAATTCGACAGATATGAAAATCCCAGCCTGGCCACCTGAATCCCCACCAGGGCCAATATGATTAGATTCAGCAGCCCCATATCCCTTCCCGGCAGCACCCGGTCCACCACCACCTTCAGCAAATAAGGCGTCGGGAGCATCAATAAAGATAGGAGTATAAGACAAGCAGAGGCCATCACAAACACTTTCCACTCGATATTTATATAATTAATAAAAAGAATAAATCGTGAACCCATGCATCTATTCACTGTTTCTAAAGAAAATGCTAAATAGAAACATCCTTTATCTCCATATATATGTTTTATCCTTTTAAAATCATCGTGCTAACGCAATAATGTCCTCACTTTCCTGAGCATTAAATATTGCCATTTCTTTTGGCCACAGATTATCTAGATTTTAAATCAATAAATTCTTCATCTTCCCCACTTAGATATATACACCCCAATAGAAGGATATCCTTCCTCATCCTTTTCCACTAAGTAAAGCTTGTCGGCTTTCCATACGGCAGTCAAATCAAGAATATCTGAGGGCATTTCACAGCGACCTATGAATTTTCCTTCATGGTTGAAAATATCCACCATGTATGTATTTATAGATTTGCCCTTCTCATAAGTTTTAACATAAAGCCGATTTTTCTCATCCATAAAGAACGAGGAAAAAGGAGGAAATTTTTCCGGAAATACAATCATTTCCTTCATATTGACTCCCTGAGTTCTCGGTAACATCCCGAGAATTTTCTCCTTGTCTTTCTGAGTTATTGACTGGGGCTGATACTCCTTGCGAACTATTCTGAATAATTTTCCCTCTGGGGTAAAGTACTTAATTTCATAATTTGTCCCCCTGCTGTAAACAATATTGCCCTCACTATCAAGACAGAAACAATAAATCATATCAAAAAAATTAATCTTCGAGCTTCTCATGGGTAAAGGCATCAGCCAATTATCTATCTTAAAAAGCTGGTTGAAATTACCATTATATTTGCTGACAGTATAGGCTATAGAGCTTCCTTCCGGGCCCATCTCAGAAGCAATGAATTTACCTCCATCTTCAATAATCTTAATTATATTCATCTTCCTTGCATAGGAGACCTCTTTAATAAGGTTTCCATCCAGGTCTAAATAAAGAATCTTCCGGTTGCCTGGGTCTGATATCATTATTAGCCGATCAGAAATTAGCTGAAGAATAATTGGGCTTCTCCATTCACCGGGCCCCTGACCTTCCCGCCCGAATTCCTTCAAAACTTTTCCAGATGAATCAATTATTTTAATCTTTTTATCTATAGAATCCAGCACCACCAAGCGGCCATCATCAATCACTCCAAATCCAGCTATCGCCCCAAATATCCTGCTGCCTTTCTCTGAATTTCCGATGTTTTTTTCCTTTTTCAAGATCAGAGTCTCAAGTTTTTCTGGTTTAGATCTATTCTCAACTATCTGAACATTTTCCTTATTCGTCTCGGCATAAGAACTTTCCAAAAAGCCCGGAAGCCAATCTATGATTAGAATTAAAGTCAAGATAAAAGTTCTTAAATAAAACTCTATCTTTTTCATTTCCACCCCCTTCAAGAGATTTTCCATCTCCGATTATTTCAACTAATTTATACCTCAGTCAATTAAATTTTATACTCTCTAAAAAGATGCTTTCGATATCTGGTATCGGAATTTCCATAAGTTCACCTAACACTGACTGATCGTTAAGTAAGACTTGGAGATCTGCTTGACAAAAAGAATTAAATCCCTTCTGCATTAAATTCTCTCCGAGTAATAGAATGATTCGGTTTCTGAGTTCGGGTTTCTTTTCAATTGCCTTATAAATTCTAAACTTCATTTTTAGCTCATCAATCTCACCCGAACAGCAAATCTTTCCATTTTCGATTAAAAATACTTCGTCGCAAACTCGTTCTACCTCTGGGAGTAGATGCGAAGATAGAAGGATAGTAGTTCCTTTTTCTTTAACTTCAAGAATAAAGTTCCGGATGTCTCGCATAATCAACGGATCAAGCCCACTATATGGTTCATCAAAAATCAAAAGATCGTTTTCTCCGATTATGGCAACACCAAAAGCAACCTTTTGTAAAATACCCTTAGATAGGGTCTTAATCTTTTTATCCAAATGATCATTTAATGCGAGTTTATGAGCCAGTTTTTCAGCTAATTCTGATGCCTGTTTCTTTGTCATTCTTTCATTCTTTGCTATGAATTCAAATACCTCCCTGACGGTCATAAAAGGATATAGGCTAGCCATTTCCGGCAAATATCCAAATTTAAAATTATTTTTTTGCTTCGCTTGCTCAGGTTTCGCTTTTCGCGAATAACATTTGATTACGCCAGCATCAGGTTTAATGAACCCTAAAATTATCCTTAAAGTAGTTGTCTTTCCTGCCCCGTTCGGACCAAGAAAACCAGTGATCTTCCCTTTCTTAATAGCAATATCTAATCCTCTTAAAATCTCTTGCTCCTTACGAAATAATAACCCTTTCTTGTAAATCTTCCTTAATCCAGAAACCTCGAGTAGAGTCTGATTGCTGTTTTCATTATAGATAAATGTCAGATTATTTTTGTTGGCATAACGTTTGAATTCATAATAAGAACAAAAGATAAAAAATAGTGATAAAAATATAAAGAGCAAATTGTGCCATAGACTCTGTCCACCTAAACTCGGAATGAACATTATCATAACAGCACTTTTAATGCTCATTTCTTTTAAAGTTGATGGATCCCCAGCGGGAAACAACTTCAATAAAAAATACATGGCAGCACTGAATATAAAAACTATTCCTACAAAATTCATAGCCCCTTTTACCTGAGAGGACAGATAAATTCCTATACTAGCAATATAAACTGTTATCAAACAACCTTTACCGAGTAGTTTCAGAACCTCTTGCGTTGATGATAAATTTTTATGAACAAGTCCACCGATTATAGAAAATACAACTGCAAAAAAATAAGCCACAAATATTACTGATAAAATAGCTAAAATTTTTCCCCAGAAAAAATCAGGAATTTTAACCTTTACCAAAAACGCCTCTATCTGGCGCGTCTCAAATTCATCACGGATAAGACCGGAGCTAAGCAATACAAATAGAAAAGCAAAGATCACCCCCAGATACCTGGCTCCCATTTCCGTAGACCTTCTCGAGATTAACAGATAGACACAAAAAAAATAATATAAAGATATAATTATCACAGATCCAATATTCGTCCTTAAAACTTTCTTCCAGGTTAATTTCATTACTTCATTGACCATCTTTTCTCCTTGCTACTATTTTATATATACCAAAGGCTAAGACAGCACTTCAAATACATTTAACCTAAATTCACCTTTTTTATTTTTATAACCATTTATTCTCTTCTTAAAACTTCCTAAAATTAACAATATTTATTAGTCTCGAACAAAATTGGTAATTACGACATATCGATATAGCATTAGCTATTGAATGTCCAAGTCCCATCTTTCGGATTATAAGAACAAAACGGATATTTCGCATCGAACCTACCCGATATATTTTTTGCTACGACGCGACAATCTGGGCATAAATAGCGGAACTCACAATTTTTACATATCATAACTTTATCTTTCGATAATTTCCACAAGGATTCTAGTTTTCTACTTCTAAATAAATTTATCAAACTATCTTTGCTTATCTGTGCAAAATAATAATCAGAATAAAGACAGGGCCTCACTTTCCCATCAGCTGTTATCGTACATTCAAAACTCCAACATCTATTCCAATTCTTTCTTAAATAAAAATCATAAAAACTTATCCTCGAAAATTTAGAATTTGAAATATAGTATGGCCCTTCATTTATAATAAAATCCTCAGTACGATATTCTAAGCTTAAAGAATGAAAATCTCTAAAATCAAGATTCTTTTCGATAAGATAACTTTTCGTTTCATATATCTTTTGATGGTTTAATGTCAGAGCAGGAATTATTATTCTCAACTTAACTCCATTTTCAATTATATATGATACGTTTTTAAAAAATCCATTTAGGCTATTCTTTGTCCCTGTTATATGATCATTAAGATCTGTATCAATCGAAAATATTGGCGCCACGACAGTAAGGTTATTTATTTTTTTCAATTCTTTTATGTTTATTAAGTCCGTTGAATTATTTAAATTAGAAAAAAGCTCAACACGCATTTTCTTATGATTAAGGTAATTTAATATAGAATAAATATCTCCATCCCACAAAAATGGATTCCCACCTGTAATATTTACAGACTCGCATCCAAAAAGGGATACTATATCTATAATATACTTAACTAGACCTTCGTCTAAAGATTCTTTCCTGTCAACTCGCCTCCTACAAGGGAAACATATCTGGTTCCAATAAGCTGAATTACAAAAAAGGCAAGCAATATTACATTCGGATGTCAGTTGAATTAGTACTCTTTTTAATATGATCTTCTCGTGCTTATTGTATAGACTTGGATTCAGAAACTCTTGACATCTATCTATATATACTTGCCTATCAGCCATATGACAAACACCTAAGCGATTTAAATTTCGGCAAACCTCTATTAAATCTGGGTTTGAAAAACCCCTACTCGCTCCATTCTGAAGTATTTCATCAATTCTTTTAGGATAGTTATCAGAAATAATATTCGCAAGTCTTCCATCGATTGAATAAACATTTCCCCTAATAAGATCATAAAGTGCACCTTTTTGAGTGCCCTTTACAAGAACAATAAAATTATTCAAATAAAAATATCGATATCTTTTTGTCATAATTGTTCCCTTTTAAATTATTTTAGTTCTCACTCTTTTTCTCTCGACCCATCATAAATTATCTCCATTCTGAATCCCTAGTAAAATAATAAATTATTATTTGTTTCATTTAACGAAACATAAGTTATCAGCATATCTTTAAGTTTTCTTCTTTCTCTCTTGCAATATTGATCAGATATAAAATGCCCCTTCGCCCCCACAAAAGAGGGACATACAGAGCATACGTTGATCGCAGGACACAAAGGGCAATGAGCTACAACTTGCTTATAGTAAGCATCATATATCTTTTTGACTTTTTGATATATTATTCCTTTTTCAACATCGCCAATTGAAAAATGATTATTTATTCTTTCACAGATATGAAGCAATCCATCAACCGATACGAATAGTCTAAAGTTTTCTATTTTACATACGCTTGAATAATAACTTCTTTTAATTCCTGTAAAGAAATGTTTGTCGTACAATGGCTTATAGATATTCTTAAAAAAGCTGCTCAAGAAATGATACTTTTTATCTTTTTTTCCTCTGGATAAAAATATTTGATATTCTTTCAATATTTCACGGTAGCTATTTAAAAACCTTTTTGGTATTAAAGGTAATAGATTTTCATCTCTAACGGGACTTATGCGAAAATTAATATTTTCAAAAGGAATGTACTTCATGAAAAATTCGGCTATTTTCCTTAGATCATGGTTATAAGAATACGTTAAAGTCAATGTTATATTTCTAGAATATTCAGGGTTTCTTTCCAAGACCCTTAACAAATTATTATAAACAATTTCAAATGACCCTCGACCATCTGGGAATCTCCTGTTTTTATCGTGTTCCTCTCTAGGGCCATCCAAACTAATCGCCAAAGCAAATTTATGGTCCATAATATAATCAATAGTTTCTTCGTTTAATAATGTGCCATTCGTCGTAATAGAATAGAGGATTCGATCTCTAATTTTGTTCCTCCTTTCAGCTTCTATATAGTCAACGCATTTTTTAATCAGCGGGAAATTAAGTAGTGGTTCTCCCCCATAGAAATTTATATGGATTGTTCCGAACTTTCTTGTCCTTTTTTCTGATTTTACAATTCCTAAAAAATAATCAAGAGCTCTCTTAGCTGTATTAAAATCCATACTTCTGCCACCGTGTGTCCGATAAGAATCATATTTTCCAGAATAAAGACAATATGAACACCTCAAATTGCATTTTTCTGTTACCTCTAGAATTAAATGTTTAATATTTGCAATGCTATTTTCAAATTCTTCAATGGATAAATCAAATGATGCGATATTTTTAATTTCTCCAGGATTAACAAAAAAAGCTTTATATTTTCGTATTAAATTATCGGCAAGATCATAAAAATTATTTAAATCATCAATATCATATTTATCTGACAGCAATCTAACAATAGCTTCCTTGCTTCTTGAAGGATAAAGATATAAAATTTTTTGAAATATCGGAGGATAAGGCCAAATTGTATTTGTTGATATATCATAAATATATTTGTTTCCCCTTAAGCTTTCAAATTCTATTACATGCAACAAGTTTTTTTCTTGCATTGGAATAATGAGTGGAAAAGGAGGGGGGTGATGTCCCCCCTCTTACATTCCAATGACAGCAAGGCCTGCCCCAATTACTCCTCCCGTTGCTGCGCATCCTAAAGATACCCAGTCGATACATCCTGTACATTCTGTGCAACTGCAATTGCACCAACTTTCATTGAGGTCATCGTTTTGGTTCAAGCCTTCTGAAAAGCCAATTTCAGTAATGGTTTTAATTTCCATGATAACCTCCTTTCAATTTATTTTAAGCAACTCTCATGCCAACTTTTTCAAATTTGCATAACTCACTGATAAATCTACTTTTAGAATATTCTTTAATATACTTTTCAATATCCATGACCCATTTTACGGGGATTTTATCCCCCTAAAATGGGGATTAATTCCATGCCGAGCGAGCATCTTCATAAACCTCTTATAATCGCGCTGGGTGTAGCCGGCATTAAACAGCTCCATAAGTTTCCTGTATGTTCGCGCCTCTTTAAGCCCCATCTTGATTATCGCCACCACTTCCTCCCGCTTCAGCTCCCTCTGAAGAAAGCGTTTATGAACCACCTCCCAGAAACTCTTCTTGCCCTCTACCATCTCTTTATATCTCTGAAAGACCACATTATTTGATTGATCAGGAGATTCAAAGCTTAAAGGGTGAGTGCACCCATAAAATTTTATGTCCTCGGCTGTTATCTTATTGTCATCGCAAATCACCAGGGCTCTTCTCAGGACATTCTCCAGCTCCCGAACATTGCCTGGCCAGTGGTGAGCAAGAAGCTTGTCCAGTGCCTCAGGAAGAAGGATTTTGCTAACTCCCAGCTTGTCGTTCTCCCGATTTAGTATGCTTTCAACTAATAGCGGGATGTCTTCCTTCCTTTCCCGTAATGGCGGAATATGAATATTTAATACACCAATCCTATAATATAAATCCAACCTGAATTTGCCGCAGTTTATCTCATCCAAGAGATTCTTATTGGTGGCGGCTATGAGGCGAATATCTGCTCTGAGTTCCTCTGTCCCACCTAATCTGTAAAATATCCCTTTATCCATAAATAGCAACAGCTTGGCCTGGTTATGGAGATGAAGGTCGCCAATCTCATCCAGAAACACCGTACCTCCATCCACCAACTCTAACTTCCCCTTCTTCCTCTCCACCGCCCCGGTAAATGCCCCTTTCTCATACCCGAATAGCTCAGATTCAAAGAGCTCTGATGATAGATTGCTACAGTTAAGATGAACGAACTCTTTCGAAGCCCGAGGACCTGACTTATGAATTAGCTCCGCCACCAGGCCCTTCCCCACACCCGTCTCCCCGGTGATCAAGACGGGTAGATCACAGAGCGCTACCTTCTGTATTTTTTCTCTTATTTCCCTTATCGACTGGCTTTTTCCCAGAAGCCTGCTCTCAATGGAGTTCCGTAACCCCATCTCGAACCCCCCCAAGGATATACCTATTCAATTCACAAAATCATAAACCCTTTTAGCTTTACTCAAAAACATTCCAAAATAAATTAGATCCCGAGTTTTTTTCTCTAATTTATTTGTCGAAAATGAGGCATAAAAATTTAATTTTTTTGCTTTGTCTTTTAAAATTGTCCGGCAGTTAAGCTAAAGGCATAACAAATCTTCAGAAAGGGCACCATTTACAAAGATTTTACAATGGCTTTTATGGGCTTTAATGCTTCGGTCGAACCCTTTAATCGGCCATCATTAAAAAGGATAAGAACCAAAGGCTCTATTTGCCCTGCTTTTCATAGAGATATTGCATAATATGGATGCGCCAATAATATAAAAAAACTTTAATGACAGGATAAGGCTTTAGTTGAGGTCAGAACACCATATCATAATATTAGAAACAAGGAAGCAATGGGCTTAAATTAACCTAATAAATCCTTTCGCCCCTTTTTAAGAGAAATACTACCACGGTGCCAGACGAACAAGCCCGATAAGCAGATGAGCACTAGATCAGGCTGAGGGCCGCCCGCTTAGGGACATCATATCACCATGGTGGGATATGATTTCATCAATTCGGTACAATAACGCTTTTCGCCCTCTGGTCTGGATCATTTCTGCCGTGCTGAACAATGGGTTAGGAACAAGATATAACATCACCGTTGGCAGCATCTCCTTTCAAGCAGAAATCACGGCAAATGAGCACACATCGGTGCACGGATATCACGTCACCGTTTAAATAAAAAAACCCGGCAACGACCTACTCTCCCACGGGGTTCCCCCCGCAGTACCATCGGCACTGGAGGGCTTAACTTCCGAGTTCGGAATGGGATCGGGTGTTTCCCCTCCGTTATGGTTGCCGGGATTAATTATCTATGATTGCTAACAAAGCGGCATGTTTTACCTTGATAAACTTTATGGTCAAGTCTCACGGGCTATTAGTACTGGTTAGCTCAACGCCTTACGGCGCTTACACACCCAGCCTATCAACCTCGTCGTCTACGAGGGCCCTTCAGCCCCTTGCGGGGTGGGAGATCTTATCTTGGGGCGCGCTTCCCGCTTATATGCTTTCAGCGGTTATCGCAACCGAACATGGCTACCCAGCGCTGCGCCTGGCGGCACAACTGGTACACCAGAGGTTCGTCCATCCAGGTCCTTTCGTACTATGGACAGCCCCCCTCAAATCTCCTGCGCCTGCCGTGGATAGGGACCGAACTGTCTCGCGACGTTCTAAACCCAGCTCACGTACCCCTTTAACCGGCGAACAGCCGGACCCTTGGGACCTGCTTCAGCCCCAGGATGGGATGAGCCGACATCGAGGTGCCAAACAGTCTCGTCGATGTGAGCTCTTGGAGACTATTAGCCTGTTATCCCCGGCGTACCTTTTATCCGTTGAGCGATGGCCCTTCCATACGGGACCACCGGATCACTAAGCCCTGCTTTCGCACCTGCTCGACCCGTCGGTCTCACAGTCAAGCTCCCTTATGCCTTTGCACTCTACGGCTGATTTCCAAACAGCCTGAGGGAACCTTAGGGCGCCTCCGTTACCTTTTAGGAGGCGACCGCCCCAGTCAAACTACCCACCTAACACTGTCCCTCTACCCGATAAGGGCAGTAGGTTAGAACTTCAGAACATGAAGAGTGGTATCTCACTGGCGGCTCCACCGCACCCGGAGGTGCGGCTTCACAGCCTCCCACCTATTCTGCGCATCATGTTCCAAAATCCAATGCTAGGCTGCAGTTAAGGTGCCGGGGTCTTTCCGTCCAGCGGCAGGTAACCGGCGTCTTCACCGGTACCACAGTTTCGCCGTGCCCCTCTCTGAGACAGCGCTCATGTCGTTACGCCTTTCGTGCGGGTCGGAACTTCACCTTCTTTCCTGTGTTTCCACAGGAGGTAGACTATACCTTCACCTCACCAAGTTCCCTTAGGAGCTCTTCCTTCGCGAGCCTGCGTTTTCCCGACGGATTCATTTGATACGCAAGCTCGATAATTTCTCTTAAATATTTTCTACTCAGATGGAGATTGGCCTTCACCATTTCACATATCCTGGCAAAGGCCTCAAAATCCCTGGCTTTACTTCCGCTGAGTGGATACTTCTTAAAATGCGGTATCACTTTCCGAGTCAAGTCATCAATAGAGCGAACCTCAAATTTGTAGGTGTTATCGAACCGGGAAAACCTGATTGCACCACAGCGAAAATAGCCCCTCAAAGCTTTGATAAGCTCCAGGTCGCGGACATTAAGTGTCACTGAAAACGAGGGCCGAGTTTCTATGCCAACGCTCAGCTTTTGCCTCCAGTTGAAGCTTACACTGAAGCTGGCCTCACCTTCGCACAATCCCGTGACATACCAGGGTTCTAATTTCATATCTCCTCCTTTCTCTGAAGGAAGCCTCCATAGGAACCAGACAATCGTGAGGGCCGGCGTGTTGCGCACAGGAGGATCGTGCGCCTCCCCTTTCGGGTCAGTCGTTACGGGTCCAATGGCTTTAAAGCCAAAGGTTCCCTCGGAATTACCCCACACCTCGATTTAACGAGGTAGGAGGGCTCCTCCGATATGAGCCGGTGTTTCAAGCCCAATTGCTTGGGAAAGGGGCAAGTTCAATTACTTACCCGACAAGGAATTTCGCTACCTTAGGACCGTTCTTAACGTTGTATCTTAGGCAGATACTGCTCAGGATTACTCCTGAGCACCCTCCATCGCTGAAGGGAACGGACTATATCATCTCTCCTCATCATCGGGGAGAGCCTGACGTATAGTCTCTGAGGATTCTTCAAGGAAAAGGCGATTTTTAATATCCTCCTCGCTGTGTTTTCTCTTGCCGCCGTCATTCATCATTTTTCTGATTTCCATAATTTCCAGAATGCCTTCTTTTGTTAGATGACGGTTTTCCTGCATCATTCTGGCAATCTTCTTGAACTTGGAAAAATCTCTTTTCTTTTTTGCTGACAGAAATCCAAACCGATTAAAAAAAGGAATCACATTTTCAACTATGGCCCTGAAATTATTAACCTCGTAATACCACACACCATCTGGTCTGCTTCGTAATGTCCCGCATTTAAGATGCCTCTTAAACAGGGCTAAAATCACTTTGTCCTTTTGAGAAATGTTGAAGCAGAGCGAAACTTTCCAGGGAACTGCATAGTCATTTCTCGGTCTGAAGGAAACATTGAAGCTCCCTTCCCCGTCAGCAAAACCAGCAAGA
Organism: Candidatus Aminicenantota bacterium; assembly: GCA_014360015.1. GTDB lineage: Bacteria > Acidobacteriota > Aminicenantia > Aminicenantales > Saccharicenantaceae > Saccharicenans. The sequence continues at coordinate 148,871 of JACIYJ010000004.1, forward strand.
TAATAACCTATTCGAGGAGGAATGGCTTTCACGTTCAAAGTCATCATAACCTCCTTTTCCTGAAGCCTTTCCTGCTGATTGTCCGCACCGGACACATTGTCACTTGCCAGCCTGATGAGGCAGCAAGTAGTGCCGGATACTCGGATTTCCCAGCATATAGTCAGGTTTTACAACTACAGCGGTCCAGACTATAGTTACGGCCGCCGTTTACCGGGGCTTCGGTTCAGAGCTTCGCTCGCCGAAGCGAGCTAACCCCTCCCCTTAACCTTCCGGCACCGGGCAGGCGTCAGACCCTATACATCGATTTTATGTCTTTGCAGAGTCCTGTGTTTTTAATAAACAGTCGCAAGAGCCATTTCACTGCGGCCTCCTCGGGCTTCGCTTATACAACTACACCCTACCGAGGCACCCCTTCTCCCGAAGTTACGGGGTCAACTTGCCTAGTTCCTTAGAGAGGGCTCACACGTGCGCCTTAGGATTCTCTCCTCATCTACCTGTGTCGGTTTACGGTACGGTCACCTGAAAGACTCCTTAGAGGCTTTTCTCGGCAGTGTGGAGTCAGCAAGTTCACAGGGCCGAAGCCCTGCTTCCCCGCCGTATTCAGGGTTAACGAGCTCCCGGATTTGCCTAAGAGCTCCCCCTACTTGGCGGCCGTGCATTTCCAATCGCACGTATGCCTATCCTCCTGCGTCCCCCCATCGTACAAACGCCTTCCAGGTGGTGCAGGAATGTTGACCTGCTTTCCATCGCCTACGCCTTTCGGCCTCAGCTTAGGGACCGACTAACCCTGGGCGGACTGACCTTCCCCAGGAAACCTTAGATTTTCGGCGCTGCTGGTTTCTACAGCAGTTATCGCTACTCGTGCCGGCAGAGTCTCTTCCGTGCGCTCCATAAGACCTCGCGATCTTACTTCACCGCCCACGGAATGCTCCCCTACCAGACAAGCGAAGCTTGTCTTCACAAAGGGGCTTTGCCCCTTTGAATCCCTATAGAAAAAATTTTATTTTTTCCAGAGAATCCAAAGGGTTATTTACCCTTTGCGGAGACGAGCTCCGCTTGTCTCCGCAGCTTCGGTAGCAAGCTTAGCCCCGTTACATTGTCGGCGCAGAAACGCTTGACCAGTGAGCTGT
>JACIYJ010000004.1:155000-325295 GCA_014360015.1 Candidatus Aminicenantota bacterium
ACAGTTCTCTTGAAACTGAAATTCTGCTTCTGGAAAAAATAGAAATCTATTTAGACGGGAAACAAAAAACCTTGAGACGAAAGGTCAATGATACTTCAGGGCAACCTTTGTTGGAAGAAGTCACCCAATTTGAACCCTTTTATGATTCAGAAAAAAACCTATTACAAATCAGACTGACCGCAGGCGAATCCAGGGAGAAAAACTATGAGCTGGTATTCTATCCAAAGAACATCTTTAAAAATTCACGGCCCTGAACCTGAAGCCGGGCAACAGCAAGTATCTGGTCAACAAACACCGGCACGGAAATCTGCGCTCAGCAGAAGCTTTGTTGCCAGAAAAGGAGACTCCTGGAACCTTTTAAAAAACATACCGGGCCATTGGCTGAAGAAGGACAGAAAAGGCTCAGCGATGGTGGTTTGCCTTCTGTTGCTCGGGATTTTTCTTACCCTGGGAGTAGGCCTGATGCTCAATTCTCAGATTTTCCTCAAGGTTCAGGGCTTTCGAAAACTTAACAGGCTGAGCTCATACGCTGCTGAAAACGGAATAAAAGAAGCTCTGGAAAAAACCCAGACCCGGGCAGAAGAACTGTATTCTGGTGTGGAAATAGATGAAGGGCTTTTCTTTGAACTTAAAAAACAACTGGAATCAGGACGGGTAGCTATAATCGAACCATTGCTGGTTGAAGCTGTCATCAGGCAGAGAGAAGAGTTTTCCGGAATGAGCTGGGAAACAGGCGCCACTGGTCAGATTTCAGAAATTAATTATTATGATGGGTATCTCAAAGCAAGTTTTGAGTTAAACATAAAATCAACTGGCCAGGTGCAGGGGTTCAGTGGAAAAAGGTCTGTGGAGCTGTTGCTCGGTTTGACCTTTTTCTCTGGACACCTGCCACTTAATCAGTTGGCCCTGGCAGTAGAAAAAGAGGGGTTTAAAGAAAGTGACCAAAGTAAAGTAAAAATAATTCCAGCTGACAGGAAGAATATCATTTCCAACCGACCCCTGGCTATTAGCGGTCCATTCATCCCTGAAAACGCTCTTCCGTTAATTTCCCGGGGACTTAAGATTTTCAGGCCAGACAGACTGCCGAACTGGCTTCTCCGTCAGGCGCTGGGACTTGAACCAAACAGTGAGCCGATACCGGATGGTGTTTATCTGGTGAAGGATGACCTGGGGCTGGGTGGAGTGTATGTTCAGGGAGACTTGACTGAACTTTTGATGGGAATCGAGAATGGTTTTCAGTTAGTGCAGTTTCGTCAGGAACCCAGATGCTGGCTTTTAAAGTTTGATCCGGTGCAGGGAAAAACTTTCTTCATTACTCCAGAGGGCAACGAGTATTTTGAACTTTTGCCTGTGCCCATAATTATGGTAAACGGCAAAATTGAATCGCTGGCTGCAGGGAAAGCTAATCAGGAAGGTTATCTTATCCCTTATGAAGATGAACCGACTCCAGCCTTTTTGAGTGGAGTTAGATTAACCATCGTCTGTTCTGGAAAAATAGATTTAACTTCTAATCTCATTCCCGAGGGGCTGGAATGGAAAGAAGGTCTCCCATATCTTAAAAGCAAACAATCCCAACTGATAATCTGGTCGACAGGAAAAGATTTTCAATCTGAGGAATTGGTTGATGGCGGTATTAACCTTGTGAGTGACTCCGATAGAATCAGGATAATAGCCGCCAATCTGATAGCCGGTGGTCAGGGAGCAAAAGCCACCCCTACCTCCGCTGAAGTCAAACTCATCGGAAGTCTGGCAGCTACAACAATTAACCTGGGTCAGAATCAACTGACTATTTTCCCTCAGACAGAAAGTACAGTTAATGAGACTGAAGAACCTGACCTTCAGGTTTATTCAGAAAAAGCTTTACTTCACCTGAGCGAATTCAGAATCCTTGAATGGAGGTCAGTCAGATGAAAAAAGGAAACAGAAACCTGGGATTTTCACTACTTGATACTACTGTAGCCTTATCAATCGTGGCCGTTCTTCTTCTCGTCGGTTCTTCTTTTAAAATCAACAACAAGAAGCACCAGCTGAATCAGGCGGTGGAAAAGGTTTGTTCGAATCTTTCCTTAGCCCGATTCCTTTCAGTCTACCGGCAGGTACCGATAAAGGTCAGCTTCAATCAAAATTTCTGTGAACTGGCGGAATTCGACAGCCAGAATTCTTTCTGGGTGATTAAATCGAGACAACTTCTGGAAGGAGTTGAAGTTTCAGCCAATAACTCGCCAGTCTTTTACCCTCAGGGTACGGTCTCCAACCTGGCTTCAATTAAGGTCAGTAACGATAGCGGTTTATACCTAATTACCATAGCCATAACCGGCAGGGTAAAAGTGAGTCAGATAGATTAATCAAAATAAACTGACTGCTGAATTAGGCAGTCCTCCACTCCCTATCTTTCGTCTTTTTCCAGGAGATGCTTTAAGAGGACCAGTGAAAAAAGGCCTCTTTATAAGGGCAAGGCTATTAGCCAGAAAAATTTTTTTATTGCATTAATCCGCCCTCTGATTTATAAAAAATATCTCATATTAAAAGAAGGAGGAGTTCATGCACCGACGAATAATTCTTAGTTCAGTTTTATTTTCAGTGATATTTTTACTTCTTTTTTCAGTTTCGAATTTTATCTTGGCTCAACAGCCATACAAACTTCCTCCAAAAGAAATAATCGATATCCTTGATGCTCCTCCCTTGCCCATGGTCAGCTTCGACCCGCAAAGGCAGACCATGCTACTCAGTTATTACGAGCCAATGCCTTCTATCGCCCAGGTAAGCCAGCCCTTTTATCGTTTAGCCGGGATCAGAATTACCCCGCATAATAACAGCCAGCAAGTTTTGCGCTATTACACTAAATTCGTGCTGAAAGATATAAAAACCGGCAAAGAGATAAAAATTGATCTGCCCGAAGAGCCGAGATACAGCCTGCCAGTGTGGTCACCAGATGGGAATCTTATAGCCATTATGAGATACCTGGACAACGGTCTGGAACTCTGGGTGGCTGAGGTAAAAACTGGTGAAGCCAGAAAAGTTTTTGGGCCAAACCTGAACGCCGTCCTGGCTGATGGCTTCGTCTGGTGGCCCGACAGTAAGAGTCTCCTCATCTTTGCCGTCCCTGAAGGTCGAGGTCCTGAGCCAAAAGCGCCGAGAGTACCGGTGGGGCCAAACATCCAGGAGACAGCTGGAAAATTTGCTGCTGTTCCCACCTACCAGGACCTGCTCAAAACGCCTTACGATGAACAGCTGTTTGAATATTATGCGACCGTTCAACTTTACCGGCTCTATTTAACCTCGGGCGAGCTGACCAAACTCGGTCAGCCCGGAATCTATCAATTTGCTATTCCATCTCCCAACGGCCAGTACCTTTTAATCAAGAAAATCAAAAGACCTTTTTCTTACAGTGTTCCCTATAGCTTTTTCACTCACAGCATAGAAGTCTGGGATGCCCAAGGAAATCTGGTAAAGACAATTGCCGATTTACCAGTGGCCGAAGAGGTACCCAGAAATGGCGTGCCTAAGGGGCCAAGGTCGTTTGAGTGGCAACCTCTGAAGCCGGCCACTCTCATCTGGATTGAAGCTCTGGACGACGGCGATCCGGAAAAAAATGTGCCTTTTAGAGATAAAATCTTATCGCTCGACTCTCCTTTTACACAGGAGCCAGTTGAAATAATCAAACTGGCCCAGCGATACCAGGGAATCATCTGGCTGGGCAAAGCCGGTCAGGGACTGGTTTCTGAGTACGAATGGAAAAAGAGATGGCGGACAACTTACCTTTTTGACACGACCAGACCAGGTTTTAAGAAGAAGATATTTGACCTCAGCGCTCAGGATCAGTACAACGACCCGGGCCGACCAGTTATGGTCACCACTTCTTCTGGAGACCGGGTTGCTCTGCAGGAAGGAGATTTTATTTATCTGAGTGGCAGCGGCTCATCACCTGAAGGCGACAGACCATTCCTGGATAAGTTCAACCTCCAGACTTTAAAGAAAACCAGACTTTTCCGCTGCGATAAGGGCGTTTATGAAAGCTTTATCGCTTTTTATGGAAACAGAAGAGATAGAATCATCACCAGCTTTGAGTCACCGATCATTCCACCGAATTATTACTTGGTAGATCTGAAATCGAAGAAGAGGACCGCCCTAACCAATTTCCCCGACCCGGCACCTAAGTTGACAGCAGTAAAAAAGCAACTGATTAAATACAAACGAGACGACGGTGTTGAACTTTCCGGGATGCTCTATTTGCCGCCGAATTACAAAGAAGGTGAAAGATTGCCGGTAGTCATCTGGGCTTATCCTATTGAGTACAACGACCCAGCCACAGCCAGTCAGGTCCGGGGTTCACCCTATCGCTTCACTTTTTATCGTGGAGCCAGCCAGCTTTTCTTCCTGACTCAGGGTTATGCAGTTCTGGATAACGCTCAAATGCCGGTAGTCGGTGATCCGAAGACCATGAATGATACCTTCATTCCACAGATTGTGGCCAATGCTAAGGCTGCTATCGATGCCCTTGACCAGATGGGCATCGCTGACCGCAAAAGAGTGGGCGTGGGTGGACACAGTTATGGAGCATTTATGACTGCCAATCTCTTGGCTCATTCGGATCTGTTCGCCGCCGGAATCGCCAGAAGCGGAGCTTATAATCGGACCTTGACCCCATTCGGTTTTCAGAATGAAAGAAGAATGTTGTGGGAAGCGCCTGAACTTTACTGGAAAGTATCTCCTTTCATGTATGCCAATAAAATCAACGAGCCGATTCTGCTGATTCATGGTGAAGCCGATAACAATTCTGGAACTTTCCCCATTCAATCTGAACGACTGTTTGCAGCTATAAAAGGACTTGGCGGAACCGCCCGTCTGGTGATGCTACCTTATGAAAGCCATGGCTATTCTGCCAGAGAATCAGTGCTCCATGTTCTGGCTGAGATGATTGAATGGTTTGACCGGTATGTAAAGAAGAAATAGACAAGAAAAAAACTTTTCCACAATTTCTGTGCAAAAATTTGTGGAAATCTAAGGCAGGTATATAATTATCATTTTGTAAATCAATAACTTGTGGTAAATTGCACATTTTTTGTGCAGGCTGATTTTTCTCTAAATTTTTATCTTTTTTAAAATCTGTTATTTACCGGAGCCAAAAGTAAGCAAAAGTAAGAATTCATATTAGCCGGTTAACCGGCCAGAAATTAACTTAAAAAAATTCTTTTTCTGACAAACCTGAAGTGATAAGATATAAACAGATAAGGCGAAGGAGACAAAATGAAAAAGCGCTGGCTGGAAACATTGGTTTTTACTCTGGTTATGACTCTTATTTTTTCCATAGCTTTAATCTGGGCCCTTTATTCATCCGAGGGGCAACAGCTTCCGGCGCCGGGCAAAGTAGAAATAAGGCAGGTAGAACCATTTGTTTATTGCTCTTTGAGTCGCAAAGGATCTTTCTCTGAGATTGAAGCTGCGGTCGGTGAACTGATGCAGCATATGCAAAACCAGAATGTTTTTCCCACTGGTCCAATGATTGGCATCTACCACGGCGATCCGAGTCTTTCTGACCCGGAAAACATCCAGTGGGAAGTGGGTTTCCCGATTAATGAACAGGCTTTTGTTCAGTCCCCACTCCAGAAGAAACAGTGGATCTTTACCACCGTGGCCGTGGGAATTCATGAAGGACCTTATGAAAAAACGGGCGAAACTATCCTGAAAATGAGAGTGTGGCTTGAAGAAAACGGCTATGTTCAGAATGGACCTGTCTTAGAGCGCTATCTCGACCCTGACCCATCAAGGACTACCCCGGACCGGCTGAAAACTGAAATCTGGCTGCCTTGCAAGAAAGCCTGAACTCTTGAACGAAAGCTAAATTAATTTAAAACTGAAAACCCGAGCTAAAACCCTGATTAAGTTTTTAAACAAAAGTTTTTTATCTGGCCAACTTGTTCGCTTTATAGAATATTTAAAAATCTTGTCAATAACCTCGTAATTTACCATTCTCGCCAATATTAAGCCAAAAAGGTTTTTTCAGACTCCAGGTCATAAATACATTCGAGACAGGAAAAATTCATTTTTCCGAGAGGTAATTTTTCCGACCGTAGCAAGCCTTGACACAGATTCCGCAGATGTACTGGCCAACCAGGCCGCGGTTGCGAAATTCTTTTAGTTTCTCAAAACAGGCTAAATGGTCAAAGTCAGCGGGAGTTTCTTTGATAGCTTGAGCCGGACAGACAGTTAAGCAACGGTGGCAATCGCCGCAGCTGAACGGGATTGGATTATTGGTCTTGAGAGGAAGGTTAGTCAAAACAGTCACCAGGCGGAAGCGCGAACCAAGTTCCGGATTGACTAAGAGGTTGTTTCGACCGAGCCAGCCCAGCCCAGCCAGTTCCCCTACTTTTTTGTGGGAGACATGGGCCTTCTGATTTTTCCAATCGATGACCTGAGAAGCAGCCACGGGCAAAGCCAGGTAGCCCCGAGCGGTGATGAACGAAGCTAATTGCAATGCCGCCCGGTCCAGAAAAGCGTTGAGCTGGCGATAGTGATGGAAATAGAGCAAGGTCGGGGCCTCCTGAATATCATCAAGAACTGATAAAAGGACTTCTTTTCCAAAGGAGATGGCATAATCATAGCGTTTAACCAGATGTTCGGGCAGAAGGAATTTGTCCCTGATTGCTCTGATATCAGCCACTCCGAACAGATCCAGGCCAAGGAAATCAATAGAGTATTTTTTTAACATTTCATAGTTGCTTAGAGGATCCTGTCTTTCCATCGGTTTTTTTCTTCTATCTTTTCTATCAAATTTTTTTTCATTTTAAGGCCTGGCTGAGAATATGTCAAAAAAACGATTTTAAGGGTCTATAAGGATACGGAAATCTTTTGAGGGATTTTCTCAACAGTGGTCTGGCTTTAAGCCAAAAAAGCCATAAATATTAGCTCAGAAATAGCCGGAAATTTTGCTCCCAGCTGAAAATTGCAACATTATAATCCGATATTTTCCGCTCGAAGATAGTCTTTGCTCTGAGTTCATAGTTGACCATAACTACGATTTGAAGTATATGTAAAGTTCAGGCTAACTGGCAATTTATTCATCCTGAAAGAGGTAAAGAATGATGGAAAGGACCTTAGCAATAATTAAACCCGATGCAGTCAAAAAGAGAGTCATAGGGAAAATCATCCAAAGAATCGAGGATGAAGGGTTCGAAATCCTGGCGATGAAGATGCTCCATCTGACCAAAGAGGAAGCCAAACAATTCTACTATGTCCACAAAGATAAACCTTTTTACGAAAGCCTGACCGATTTTATGTCGTCGGGGCGGATAGTGGTATTGCTTCTGGAGAGAGAAAACGCCATCAAGCACTGGCGGGAAGTCATGGGCGCCACCGACCCAGCTCAGGCCAAACCAGGAACCCTGCGCCGGCTGTACGGGTTTTCTGTTGAAAGAAACGCCGTCCATGGGTCTGATAGCCCTCAGACTGCTGAGTGGGAAATTCAGTTTTTCTTCAAATAAGAAATAATAAAAAAGATAATAGCCTCCTGTCCAAAATTTCGCTTGATATTTATTTCTTAAAATTTTAAATTTTTTATGCGCCTTGGATGAGAATGAGAGTCAGGGGGTATTCTTGTAACGATTTTTATCCCTCTTGGTCTGTCATTCCTCCAGGCTAATTTCACTAAATGGAGGTTTTTACTATGCGTAAATCTTTAACCAAAGTTATCGCTTTTGTCGTCTGCTTAGTTTTCGCCATCAGCCTGGTTCCGGCTATGTATGCGGCAGAAAAAAGGATTACTAAAGACGACCGACTGCTTCTTCAGAAACCGATGAATCTGATGATTTCAATTTTCCCATTCTTAGGGAGTGTTATTGACACCGGCAACAAGTCCACCAGCACTGGCAGCAGCAATATCACAAAAAAGACCTTGAAACCGACTGCTGAGATTCAGATAGGAGGAAAACCAGGAAACGATAGAGACTGAGAATCTTCGCCGAAAAAAAATTATTCATTTTTCGCCATAAGGGGGGAGGTATCGCTTTATTCACCCCCCCTATTCCTCCCTCTTAGTCATTGACAAAGCCTTCCTTTACTGATTTATTTAGAGAGAGGATTTCCTTAATGAAGAGGACTTTAAAATCTGTCTTGATACTCCTGATAGCCTGTGTATCGCCGATATTATCTTATTCCCAGTCCCGGCCAGGCCTTCCTAAACCGCAGGAGAGTTTTTTTGAGTTGCTTTCAACTTCCCAGAGTCTGCTGTCAGAGGGGCATTATTCACAGGCTCAAAAGATGCTTCTCCAGAGCCTGAAGCTGACCAGAACGGCCGGCCAAAAAAAGGAGGTCCTCTTCTATTTAGCTGAAACCAACGCCAGTATGGGTCAGCTGGCTCAGGCCTCAGAGAGATATTCTCAATGTCTGGATTTAGCCAGGGAAACAAAAGACTTTGTTAAAGTCAATTATTGCCAGAAAACGCTCGAAGCAATCGACCTCTTCAATAAGGCTAAAGATTTAAGGCAAAATAAAAATTATGATGAAGCAATAAGAATTCTGAACGAAGCCATTGCTATCTGTGACGAGATAAAAAACGAAACCCTGAAAATTAAATGCTTGCGGCGGAAAAGTCTGTCTCTTTTAGACCTTAATGATTCAGAAGGCTACCTCAAATTAAACCTGGAAGCAAACGCCATCGCCAAAAGATTGAAGAATGCTGGTGAAATAATCATAACCTTAACCAACATCGGATACTGGCATCTTTCAAATTACAACTTGAACCTGGCCATCGATTATTTCAGTCAGGCCGCTTCGTTCATCAACGAAGATACCCAACCTCAGGACGCCTTTGACGTCTATTACAATCTCGGGGTCGTTTATAACGAAATAGGGAACTTTAACCGGGCAATTGAATATTTTAGCCAGGCATTAACCATCGTTTCCGACGATAAATCAAATCCTTATTATTCAGCCACCTTAAACAACCAGGGTTTCAGCTACATTAAAAAAGGGCTGGTAAGCGGCAGCAAGGAAGATTTTGACCAGGCTTTTGAATACTTTAACCAGGCTCTGAGGGCCGCCGAAACCGCTGGCAACCTCAACTACGAAGTGGCCATCTTCAACAACCTGGGCTCATTAAAAGCTCATCTTGGAGAGAACCTCGAGGCGCTTTATTATCTGAACAAGGCTCGTTCTCTGGCTGAAAAAATCAATCTTAATTCTTACCTCGTCTCCATCTATACCAACATTGGCATTATTTATGCCCGTCTTGGTGATTATCAGAACTCTTCTCTTTATTACGACAAAGCCATTAATTTAGCTCTGGCTGAAAACGAAAATCGGACACTCTGGGAAAGCTACTTAGAAAAAGGTAATCTTCTGAAGAAGCAGGGAAAACTCGACGAAGCCAAGCTTTATTATCTTAACTCAATAAACATCATCGAAAGCCTCAGGTCCAAGCTGACTATGGAGGAAGATAAAGCCAGTTTTCTGGGTACAGATAAGAGGCTCGATGCCTATCATAACCTGGTTGACCTTCTGGTTAACTCGAATAAAGAACCCCCCGGCAACCCTTCCTTGGAACAGGCCTTCAGCTTTATGGAAAGAGCTAAGGCCAGAGCTTTTCTTGAAAGCATCGAAGCTTCTAAACTTAGTGAAAAGGCCCCAGTTGACATCAAACTGATCAACCAGGAAAAAGAAATAATGAGCGATATGTCCAGGCTCTATACCAAGCTCCTTTCACCTGAGCTGCCTGAGGAAGAAAGAAATAATCTTTTAAAAGAGGTCAAGAGTCTGGAAGATAAGTTGGAAAATGTCAAAAGACAGATTCGGTCTCAAAACCCGGCCTATGCCAACCTGACCTATCCTGAGATAATCACCTATGAAGAGGCAACTAAAGAATTTGTAGATTCAAAAACCGCGATTTTCGCTTTTATTGTGGGAAAAGACAGCGCCTATGCTTTCGCCCTGACCAAAAAAGGCTTAAAAGTCTATTCTATTCCACCACAAAAGGACTTAAGGCTTAAGGTAATCAGCCACCGAAAAGCCATCTCTGATACAGATAACAGAGATTTCAATTCAGGTCAGGAACTTTATAATTTATTGCTCAAGCCAGGACTAACTGAAGAAATCAAAACTCTGATCATAGTCCCTGATGATATTCTCAATCTTTTACCCTTTGAAACACTTTTAGCCACAAAACAACCTGATGATTGGCTCATAAAGCATTTTACGATTTATTACGCGCCATCACTTTCTTCTCTAAGAGAACTCGTCCATCATCAGAACAGGAAGAACCGCAGAAAACCCCAGTACAATTTACTGGCAGTTGGTGATCCCTATTATGGCGAGCTGGAGGAAAAATATCCAGAACTTTCTACCAAAACCATTTTTCAGGATTTTTACACTCTGGCCGACCTGAAGTTTTACCGCTTACGATACTCACACGAAGAAGTCAAACGGATTTCCAGCCTGATACCAAAAGCCACGGTGCTGGAAAGAGAAAAAGCTACTGAGGACTTGGTTAAAAGCGCTAACCTTTCCGATTACCGGATAATCCACTTCGCCACCCACGGTCTGATTGACGACCAGAAGCCAGCTCGTTCAGCCATCGTCCTGACTCTTGATAATGACCCAACAGAGGACGGCTTTTTACAGATGAGAGAGGTTTTCAATCTCCGGTTGAATGCTGACCTGGTGGTACTGTCATCTTGTCAGACCGGACTGGGGCAATTCATCCGTGGAGAAGGAATCGAAGGCATTAGCCGGGCTTTCTTTTTTGCTGGAGCCTCATCTGTTCTGATGAGCCTGTGGACGATTAACGACCAAGTTTCATCACAGTTTATGGAAAGATTCTATTTCCATTTAAAGTCTTCAGAGAGTTTGGCTGAAGCTTTAAGACGGGTCAAGCTGGAGATGATTGACTCTGGTGTCGTCTCTCATCCCTATTACTGGGCACCCTTTATTTTGAGTGGTGATGGTTCATCGAAAGTGTTTGTACCAGCTTACAGGGCACCTCTCATCGTTATCGCTTCGACTTTAATCGGTCTGGCGGTCACAGCTTTTATCTTAAGAAAAAGAGTTTTTAATCACAAAAACCATCTATAACGCCACCAGGCCAATCTCACTTATTTAGTGAGCCAGTTCTGGTCTTTAACCGTAATAACCGCATAAGGCACTAACCACCACTGAAAAAAGAAAGCAAACAGAGCCTGGGGAATGGTGTAAAGAAATCTTAAATTTTTCAGGACCCTTAGATTGTTCAGTCCAAAAGCAAAAGCCAGAATCATAAGAAAAACTATCTGATTGAGAATAAATTCCGGCCTTATCAAGAAAGAATATATTAGCAGCCCAATAACTATCAGGTGGAGGGGATGAAGCATCAGTTGAAAGAAGAAATCCACTGCCGGCAATAAATAGTATTTTTTTCTCTTCGGCATAAGCATAAATCGGGCAAAAAACCAGGATTCTCTGACATAACTTCTGGTCCAGCGCAAATACATCCTGTTGACCTGAATTAATTTTTCAGGAACTCTGGTATAAACGATAGCATTTGCCTGATATTTAACCAGGTAACCTTTCTTCAAAATAAGATTGGTCAAAGACCGGTCTTCTCCATGATTACAGGCGACACTGAGAAATTTCTGTCTGACCCAGACCTTCAGGACTCGATCAATGACCTGACGGCGAAAAGCACTGAGCGCTCCGGGACAACAGAGCACTCCGCCATAAACACTCTGATAAGCCCGGCCGAAGTCGAAAGACAGAGCATACTGAGCTGCCAGCATCCGGGTGATCAAATTTTTTCTTTCATTAAGAATGGCCACCTTTCCGGCCACTGCTCCCACCCGGTTGTCTTTGAGCAACGGTATAATCAGATTTTTTATGGCCCGGCGCTGAACCTGGCTGTCAGCATCAGTGGTTATGATGATTTCACCCTTGGCCAGTCTTATGCCATGATAGAGGGCTTTCCTTTTCCCCTGGTTCTTTTTCAGGTTAATAATTCTTAATTTTTTTGGATATTTTCTTCTCAACTCCCGAAGAATTTCCCCCGTGGCATCAGTGGAGCCATCGTCAACACAGACAAGTTCCAGCTTGTTTTCAGGATAATCGCTGGATAGAACGGCCTCGACAGCCTTAGCCACTGTTTTTTCTTCATTAAAAGCAGACATAATGACTGAAACAAACGGCAATTCCAGCTGATCGCAGTCTTTCCAGACATCAGCTCGATATTTCAACCATAAAACGCCGCGAAAAATCATTCCCAAGATAAGCAGGCCAAAACAGATCAATAAAGGATAAGAAAGAATTCTTAAAAGACTTGACCTGGTGATAATCTGCGCCCAGACAGAAAAGATATTCAGTTCACGGGCCGCCACCAGGATCAGAGAAAGGCTAAAGAGACTTAAGAAAAGGCTCCACCATTGCTGATTTTTTCTCTTTCTGTAGTTTCTTGCCATCCGCCTTTTCCGGTAAGTCCCTGAGGTTTATTTGAAAAGCATTCAAGCTATTTTTGAATAGTAATTAAAACTCTGAGTTGTGTCAAGAAATCGATTTTTTTAATACTTTATAAAAAAATAATATTTTGAGTTGCGGTGAGTATTAAATAGAATAATCAAAATCTTAGAAAAGGCAGGCTTAAAATGGAATGAATAAAGAGAAAAACTTTTCTTGAAGTGAGAAACTTAAAAGCTAAAAAGCATCTATAATAATTGATACCATCAAAATTAACGGGCAATGAGTTCAAAAGGACGCAAAGAAAAAGAATTTCAGAAAATCATTGATAACTTCTCGGCCTTCATCCGCGCTCACGTTCTAAAGTATAACCTTCAAAAATTTGGCCTTGACCCAGAAGACCTTATTCAGGAGATAAAACTGAAAATCTGGAAAATCATCGATGATGAGAAAAACATCACCAATCCCCCGTCTTATTTAAAGAAGGTGGTGGAGTCAGTCGTGATCGACCAGATCCGAAAAGTCAGAAAAGAAGAAGAAATATTTATTTCTGAAAGGCAAAAGCTGATTTCTGAGAATGAGTCCCAGTTCAATCCCTACTCTGACCAGAACTGTTCCTTAAAAGAATATATCCTCAAAGCTGCTGACCAGCTTATCGAGTCCAGGAAGATAGTGGTTAAATTGTATCTTTTGAACATGAATCTGCTCGAAATATCTGACTATCTCAATTACAGTCAGGCTAAAACCCGGAATCTTCTTTACCGGGGACTGGCCGATTTACGAAAAATTTTGAAAGAAATGGGATTGGACCATGAAAAAAGAAGATGAAAAACTTAAATCAATCTTTCTGTCAGAGCATTTAAAAGACGGGCCAGACTCTCGAAAGGGCTGTCCAACACCGGAAGACCTGGTCAGGTCATTTGACCCTGAAACTGCCTTTGAATTAAAACTTAAGATTGTCGACCACGTCAGTCAGTGCCCTGCCTGTCAGAGAGAGTTTGAACTGATCAAAAATTCTTATCATCTTGTTCGCCAAGTTGAAGATAAGATTCTTAAAAAAAGAATCGGTCTTTTGAGCAGACTGAAGTTTATCCTATCTGATTCATTGTCAATCTGGAAACTGGTAACAGTCTCAATTGTCTTTCTGATTGTCATTTCTGGTCTTTACTTTGGAATAAACTACCGGAAAAGTCTGGAAATCCGGAGAGGACCAAACTACTCTGAATTCCTGGGTTTGTCTGAAGAAATTAAGCTTTCGGAACAGCCAAGCATCGTGCTTAGCTGGCAACCAGCTGTCGGTGCTATGTTTTACCGGGTGGAGATATTTGATGAAAACATGGCCTTTTTGTGGCAGAGCCATATCCTGACTGAAACTTCGCTTGTTCTGCCAGAGACTCTGACCGATATTCTTAAAAATAAGCAGTTTTTTTTCTGGCAGCTTGTCATTTATTCAAACGACAAAAGGTTAATCGAGTGTCCTGTAAGAAAAGTTAAATTGCTTGTTCAATAAATTTTTCCTGAATTTCCGGTCAGGATAAAAGCCGCCCAGTAATAAGGATGAGATTTCCTGGAATGAATCATCTTTAACTTAGCTTTCCTCAGAGCTTCATCCTTACTATCACCAGCCAGGAGAAACTGATAAAAGTCTTTCATCAATTCTTGCGTGGCCCGGTCGTTGACTGACCAGAGGGAAGAGACTACGGCCTGACTGCCAGATAGCAGAAAAACCCTGGGCAACCCGATTATTCCTTCCGCTTTTTCCATTGCTCCACGGCTGGTCTCACAGGCGGATAGGACTACTAACTCAGCTTTCAACTTCAGGTTGTAGATTTCTCTAACAGTCAGAAAACCATCTTCTCTGGTCCCGGCCCTCAAAGAAAAAACCAGACAAGAACGCTGGGGGAAATTTTCACTGACCAGACCATGACAGGCAAAATGCAAAATCCGATAATCTTTGAGATTGAGGCTTTTGAGCTTGTCTTCAGTTGCCTTTTTCTTCAGAAACAAATCGTAGCTGGACTTTGAAAATAACTGGGCAATCTCCTTACTTTCCTGTTGGGTATAAGGCAAAGGAGGCAAACTGAATTTATCTCCAACCGTTTGTCCGTTCAGAAAAAAAGCCAGAGACCTGGCTCGCTTTTGTTCCTTTGAATCATAATAAGGATTGCCAAACACTAATAATTCTTTTCGGTAACCGTTATGTTCAGGCAATTTTTTAAATTTATAAAATGCAGCGATCGCAGGCGCATAGGAAATTCTAAATTTTTCGACCAGATATTTTTTCCGGTCCTGGTCGCTGCTGTCTTCCAAAACCAAGGACTCAAACGGAAGATAATTCAACAATCCATCAGGAATGATGACCAGAGAAGTTACTTTATCTCCAAGATCCTTTATAGGTGGGATAAGCAAAGAGGCAATCCTGAAACCAGCAGAAAAAAGGTCCGCCTGCTCTGTAGAAGGTTCGGCCAATAGCTTTATGTATAACTTAATTGAATTCTCAATATCTTTTTCCGCGGGCAACTTGATTATTCGATAGTCATCTCGACTGATGAGAAAACAATAGGATTCTTCCTGCCCAAGGTAATAATCAAGTAATACCTGACCGTCGTCCAGAAGCTCTTTCTGAACCAGGCTGAGGTTCAATTGATTACTTAACTCTACCTGGCTCTTATGATTTAAGCCATTACCTTCTCCCAGGATGCGAAAATAGCGATACTCAAGCTCCAGCAACTTTTTTGAAACCTCTTCATTCTGTATGTTTTCTGGATTGGTGAGCAGCTCGCTTATCTGTCGGTCAGTCTGGCTAAGCCTTTCAGCGATTTCTTCCGGCTGATCATCATCATTAATTTGAATCAACCCTTCTAAGAAAGCCCTGGCTTTTATCCGGTTCAAGGAAGCAAATATCAGCTCATCATAACTATCAGGCTTTGAGTTCCCTTCTCTTAATGAGACTAACGCCCGGATTATACCCTCATATACCTCCCGTTTCTCTCGGTCGAAACTGACTTTATACAAATCTAAGGCAATAGTTTCTCTGATTTTTCCAAAAGCCTTCAGAGCCTTTTGATAAATCTGAAGAGCCTGATCAAACCTTCCGAGTCTTTCATAACACTGAGCAATTCCGGAATAATCTTTCCAGACCTCATTCCAGTAATCGATTTCTAAAGCAACCCTCAGAGATTGCCTGAATGTAGCAAGGGCTCTGTTGATTTGGTTTCGTCGGAAATATATTGTTGCCAGATTGTTTAGAGAAGAAGCGATAACTTCTTTATCTTGAAGTAACCTTCCTTTCTGCCAGGCTTGCCGTGAGAATTCTTCGGCCTTATCCAAGTCACTCTCAAGATAAATGAACCCAATATTATTCAAAATTCTCGCCTCAAGTTCTGGTAATCCCGCTCTCCAGCTTAGGTTCAAAGCATCAAACATCAGGTTCAATGATTCATCAAAATTAAATATTAATTGATTAACCTTCTGTTTTTTGTAAAGGATTATAGCCAGAGCAAAAAGATCAGCAATAATATTTTTTTTATCATCAGCTTTTTCATAAATTTTTAGCGCCTTTTTTAAATAACTCTCTGACAACTCATAATTTCCAAAATAATAAGAAACTAATCCCAAGTTGTCTAAGCATTCTGGTACCAAATCAAGCTTATTTTCTTTTTCTGCTAAATAAACTGCTTTATCAAAAAGTTCATAAGCTTTTCTATAATCATTCTTTCTAAGATAATAGATTCCGAGTAGGTTTAAAGCGTAGCATTCTTCTAGATTGTGATTTATTTCTTTAGCAATTTTTAATTCTCGGTCTACAACTTTATAAAAATTCTCTAACTGATTTATACGCCAGTAAAGTAAGGCAAGTTGACGCCGGTTTTTCAATTCAAATTCTTTCATCTTATTTTTCCGGGCAAGACGAATAGCCTTCAAGAAAAGCTGCTCCGACTCCTGATATTTTTTCTCCGACCGTCTGGATTTAGCCTCCTTGTATAACCTGATAATCTCTATAGCTGTTCTGGCGTATTCCCTTATAGCATCATCGGGTCTGTCTTTGAGCAAAGCCAGGATGAAGACGAAGCTGTTCTGAGCTTTGTCCACCTCGCCCAGATTCCAGTAATTCAGCCCAATATTCTGCCAGCAGATGGCTTTTTCTAAGGTTTTATCCTCAGAATATTTGCTCTGTATCTCTTCTTCAAGAATCTTTAAGGATTCTTCATACCTTCCCTGTTCCCTCAACCATTGAGCTTTTTGCCAGCTCTTCAGGCCAACTTGAGTCTGAACCCCATCCCCAAAAAGGTTCATAGCTATACCCAGAAGAAACAATAAGTAAAGGAACTTTCTAGAACTCAGGAAAAAGTAAAAAAATCTTCTCTCCATGAGTGACTTGCTCGTTTTAATAACCCATTTCCTTCTTTAAGTCAAATTAACCCCTTGCTATCCTCATCAAAAAATCCAGAATATAAGTTAGATGACTGGTAAAAGGAATCCTTTCGATGAAAAGGACGCTTATACAACTCTTTTTTCTCACGATCAGTCTGATCTTTTTAAATTTCCTCCTGGCTTCTGGCCAGACTCAGGAACAACAGATTTATCACGCTCTTCTTGAACAATTTATGCCCGATTTCACTCTGCCATCCTACCAGCCAGGAAATTAGACTTTCCAGCCTTAAAGGCAAAAACGTGATGATCATCTTCCCCGCGGTTAGGCCGCACCTCACCGCTGGTACATCATCTGTAATTACAAATATGTGGAACTGATTGATCTGGAAAGAACGCAGAATATAAGGATGCTTTTCTCTGTTTCAAATATATCGGACAGAACACCATCCACTGCCCGAGTTAAGATCATCCTTTTAATGTGCTGCAAACAATCAATCAGAAAAAATCTTGAAGTTAGGCATTATTCCGGAGAAGTTCGGGCCGCATAATTAAATTCTTTCAACTTGCTGATGATATCAAGGATGATATCTTCTTTTGACAGTTTGAGCACCTCTTCCGGTTTTATCTCTGGCATAAAAGGTCTTTCTTTTTCTACCAGCGGAGATTTTTTATCCTTCCTCCCGGCAGTCTTTAGGATCAGTTTTAAGTCCAGAGAATTTCGGGGCAGGATGATTCGATAATGAAAATTGTCGGTTTTACTCCCTGGGAAATTGATTTGGAGATGGATAAATTTATGCCTCTCTCGAAAATATTTTACCCTGATTCCTCTTGGTTTCAGCTCTTCTTCCAGAGCCTCCAGCGCTGGCTCCACGATGAATTCACAGAATTGATCAAAATTTTCCTTAGCTTCCTGCTGACATTTTTCGATAATCCTTAAGTCTTCAAAATATCGATTAAGTTCATTTCTCCATTTCTCTTCTTTCATTTCCCATCTCCATTTTTTAATTATATCATCACACTTTGATATTAATTGCAACCTCCGGCTGACAATCTGCTTAAATTTCTCAGGTTCCCTTTGGCGCCAGGAGAAATAACCTGAGGTCCATGACATTGGTCCCAGTCGGGCCAGTGAACAGCAATCCGCCAATTTCCTGGAAAAACCTGTAAGAGTCATTGTTCTTTAAAAAATCTTCAGCTAAAATATTTTTTGCCCTGATTTTTTCCAAGCTTTCGGGTGCAATCCAGGCACCAGCCGCGTCGGTCGGGCCATCCCGACCATCCGTGGCTAAGCTCATAACCAGCCAGTCGCATCCTTTGAAATTTTCCCACTGTCTTGAAATCTCCACCAGGCAGGCCAGAACAAACTCCGTATTCCGTCCGCCTTTTCCCGAGCCTCTGACGGTTACTGTCAGTTCGCCTCCAGCCAGTAAACAGAAAGCTCGCCGTTCCTGCTGAACTTTTCGGCCAAATTCCAGAAGTTGCTGAACATATTTTCTGGCTGCTTCCCGGGCTTCGCCGCTATCGGTTGAAGTCAGGATGATCGTTTCCAGGCCAAATTTCCGGACCTCTTCCTTTGCTGCATAAAGAGCCTTAAGGTTATCTCCGATGATAAAGGAATTGACATTCTTCAGAACTTTATCCCCTTTTTTGACTGTCTCTTCCCGCCAGCCTTGAGTCCCTTCTGTCAGAATCTTCTTGACTGATTCAGGACAGATTCCCATAATTCCGGTTCGCTCCAGAACCGCCAGAGCCTGAGCATAGGTGGAAGAATCCCACCAGGTAGGACCTGAGGCTATGTTCTCTAAATCATTCCCAATGACATCCGATACCACCAGATTAACCACCTTAGCCGGCCAGGCAGCTTTAGCCAGTCGCCCACCTTTTATCCTTGAAAGATGTTTTCTGACTGTGTTTAGTTCTTTGATATCAGCTCCTGCCTTTAGCAGCAATTCAGTAATCGCTCTTTTATCTTCAAGAGTCAGGCCTTCATCCGGCAGACAGAGATGAGCGGACCCACCCCCTGAAATCAAAACCAGCAGCAGGTCTCTTTCACTCGATGAGAGGGCCAGCTCATAAGCCTTCTTGCCGGCTTCCAGACTCCAGGCATCAGGCAAAGGGTGGGCAGCTGGATAAAAGGAGAGTTTGTCTTTTATTTCATATTGCTCGGTTCCGGTCACCACTCCGGCCTGAAGCTTGTCTTCAATCAGGGCAAGAACATTTTCAGCCAGCGGTTTACCCGCCTTCCCGAAGCTTATTAAATTAATTCTTTCAAACTTGTCCAGGTCAATTCTGTCTCCCCCGATAAAAAGATACCGGCCTTCGCGCCTTAAATTTTCTTTAATCAAGCGCTGTGGACTCACCGAAGACAGAGCGGCCTTTCCGGCCAGTTGAGCAATTTCTTTTAGGTTCATTTTATCCAGAAACTTCCTCTCTTAAAAATCTCCTTCTTTTACTTTTATCCTCGTTATGATAAATATTATCAGGGTCTGAGGAATGTATCCATCTGATCATAAAAATAATTCAGTCAGCCGAAAGAAACTGATGGGTCAGAAGCTTATTTTCTGCCTGGCATTTCTCATTAATATTATTTTATTAAATTGGCCAGCTTTTTCGCAAGACCAGACTTCCGCTGTTTCTGATATAGAAAAAAGGCTGTCGCAGATCGACCAGCAGATTTCTCAGCTTAAATCCCGTCTTCAGGAAGAAGAGAAAAAAGAAAAGTCGTTGCTGTCATCTCTGGAAAAAATCAGGCTGAACAAGAAAGTTCTTCAGAATGAAATCGAGTCTTTAAACCTCAGGCGCTCCTTAGTTAACCGTCAGCTAAACGACCTGAACCGAAAAATTTCCATCACCCGGCTCACTCTCCAGAAAGAAAAAGAAGCTGTGGAAAAAACCTTAGTCACCCTGTACAAATTTGGCCGGCTGGATTTTATGCATTTTTTCCTCAAAGCCAACGACCTGGAGACTTTTCTCCGCGAAAGCAAAAACCTGACTTTTCTGGCCCGCTACCAGGGAGAAGCCATCAGCAGCTATCTGAACACCCTGAATCAACTTCAGGCTCTGGAAGAAGACTTGAAGAAAAAAAGGGCTGAGGCTGACTTACTCCTGAAACAGGCTCAGGAAAATCAGGCCAGGCTGTTAGAAGAGGAGAGAAAAAATCAGCAGTTACTGGCCGAAATCAAGAAAAACAAAAACACCTACCAGCAGATGATGGCCGAGCTCCAAGAAAGCTCAGAACAACTCCAGCAGCTTCTGAAGCGTCTGCAGAGCCAGGAAATCTCCCTGCCCTCTCCTTTTATCCCGATGAATGAGCTCAAGGGCAAACTACCCTGGCCAATTGCCGGCAAAATTATCACCCGCTTTGGTCCAGAAAAGCATCCAAAATTCAAAACAGTAACCATTAACAACGGAATCGAGATCGCTCCCTCTGGAAAAGAAAAGACCATCAAAGCTGTTCATGGCGGGAGGGTAGTCTTCGCTGATTACTTTCAGGGCTATGGGAACTTGATCATCATTGACCATGGGCTCTCTTATTACACTCTGTATGGTCATTGTTCAAGCTTTCTGGTCCAAAAAGGCGATCTGGTTCAGTCTGGCCAGGCTATCGCTGTAGTCGGCGACTCAGATTCCCTCAAAGGAGAATGCCTTTATTTTGAGATCCGGTATAAAGCCAGGGCCGTCGATCCCTTGCAATGGCTTAAGAGAAGATGATAGAATTTATAATAAAATCTTTAGCGAGCAACAATGAAAAATAACAAACTGAATATCTATTTCCTGGTAATCATTCTTGTCCTGACAGCCCTGCTTTTTCTAGACAAAAGATTTTTGCCTGGGAAAAGCCCGGTTCCACAGTTTTCTCGGAATAACGCCGACCTCATCGGCACTGTCATGCAACTGATTAAGACCGACTATCTGGAAGAACCCAATCCGCTTAGAACAACTGAAGGAGCTTTTCGGGGGCTCATCAATTCGCTTGACCCCCTTAGTGCCTATCTTGATAAAGATCTCGCTGCCAAATATCTTAACCGAAAAGCTCCAGCCGAAAATACCGGTTTGATTCTTTATAAAAAATACGGTCTCTTCCCGGTGGTGGCAGCGGTAGCTGAAAACTCTCCGGCAGCCAGAGCTGGACTTAAAGTCGGAGATAACATCAGCGGGATCAATGATCGGAACACTTTGAACATGAGCCTGCTTGAAGTTAATCTCTTGCTCGAGGCTACCGGGCAACAGGATGATCAGCCGGTCAAGCTGAGAGTGGTCAGAGGCAATGATACTCTGGAATTCCAGGTTGCCAGGAATTTCACTTCACCCCAATCGCTAAAGCTAACCGCAGAAAAAACCGGGCTTCTGCTACTAAAACCCACAGCCATCTATCCCGGACTCTCTCAGGAAATCAAAAAATCCATCACTGCCAGTTTTAAGAAAAAGGACAGTAACGTTCGGGCCGTGGTGCTGGATCTAAGGGAATGCTTTAACGGAGATTATGAAGAAGCCCGGAAAGTCATTAACCTTTTCTTAAAAGCCGAAGAAATCGGATACTTTGAAAGACGCGGCCAGAAGGAGCCCCTGTCCTGCCTGGAAAATCCTTCTTTTCCCCAGCAGAAGCTTTTTGTCTGGGTCAATCAGGCCACTTATGGCCCGGCCGAGCTCATCGCCGCCGTCCTCCAAGATTTTAAAAGAGCTAAAGTTATCGGAATCGAGACCCCGGGACTCGTCGGCAAACAGGAGCATTTCCCGATTTCTGACGGCAGCCTGATTGTCCTGACCACGGCAGTTTTCTCTTTAAAGTCCGGAACCAGGCTCTGGGATAACAGCGTACCCTTAGATGTAAAATTAACCTATGCCGAAAAAATGGAACAGACCTACCTGGACAAAACCAGAGGTTTGCTGACCAGTGCTGATTGATGCGGCTGGAAATAAAAAAACTGAATACTCTTTTTAATCAAAATAATCCTTTTTTTATTTTAGTTCTTGTCCTTGCAACCGTAGCTCTGATTTCTGCTGGCTTACTTGATTATATAAACTTCCGGCAGAAAAAAGTCTCCTACCTTCCCTGGCCTGAGCCTGGCTCCAGTTTTCAGGCCAAAAAGCCTATCCCCAGGCCGAAAAAACCTGAATTTTCCTTAGCTGAATTCATCAACCGGAGTCTTCGAGAATCAGGGGTGACCGAAGAAAGAATATCTAAAGAAAAAACTGAAGACGGGCTGATTTATTTTTCGGTCAGGACCACAGAATCTGAATACAGGAAGCTAAAAGATAAACTTCTTTCCGGTCTTAAAAAGCAAAAAATCAAAACCAGGCTGACCGAGGAGAAGGCTGCGGCTGGAGAAAGAGTCGTTTCACTTGAATTGAGACAACAGTCCAGGATCTCAGGCTGGGTTGTTTTCCGCTACACGCCGGTGCTGGCTGCCAGAAAGACTGTCCAGCCCTCTCCACCGGCCGCTCCTGAAAAAAAGGAACCATCTGGGGAAATAGCCGTAGTCATTGACGATATGGGCGCTGACCTCGGTATTCTTGAAGAATTGGTCAGTCTGAAAGTTCCCCTCACCGTAGCTGTTTTGCCTGATAGCTCCTACGCCAGACAGACGGCTGAACTGGCCACTAAAAATGGTCTGGAAGTCATCATCCATCTACCTCTGGAAGCTTTTAATGGCCAGGCCAGTTCGGCCGGTGCTGACGGCCTGATCAAAACTTCTATGAGTTATCAGGAAGTCTGGTCCATTCTGGAAAAAGATTTTGCTCAGGTCCCTTACGCTAAGGGTTTGAACAACCACATGGGTTCAAAGGCCACTGCTGACGAACAGCTGATGGAAATTATCATGTCCTTCCTTAAAGAAAAAAATCTTTTTTTCTTAGACAGCAAGACCAGCCCCCGGTCGATCGCTTATGATCTGGCTCTCAAGAAAAAAGTCCCGGCCGCTTCCAGGCAGGTGTTTCTCGATGCCGACGAAGACCGGAGCAAAATCAAAGACCGGCTGTTTGAGCTTTTCAACTACGCCAGAAAAAATGGTCAGGCCGTAGGCATAGGTCATCCCTTTCCGGAAACTATCAACGTGCTGAAGACTTATCTTCCGAAGGCCGAAGACTATGGCCTAAAACTGGTCACAGTTTCCAGTATTCTCAAAAAATAGGCTCTTTTCAGTCAGAAGAATTGACTGGAGAAAATATTAAATTCTTTTAATAGCTTTCTTTTCTGCTATACTATTTATGAAAAGTTTTCCTGGAGGAAAAAAATGAAAAAAATCGTCATACCGGCTATGATCTTAAGCCTGCTGGCTTCAACCCTTTTTCTTCCAGCCTGCAAGCGGATGTCCACAGAAGAGCTGAAGAAATCAATGGAAATTGTCGATGTCCAGACCAAATGGGTTAGCAAAGAATACCGGGCCTGGCCACCCAAGCTTGTCCTGGTCCCGGTCATCTCCTTCCGGGTTAAAAACATAAGCGATAAACCCCTTCAATACATCAATTTTAATGCCATCTTCAAGTTTAAAGGAGAGACAAAGAATCTGGGAGATAATTTCTTAGCGGCCATCAGAAAAAAACCGGTCATGCCTGGAGAGCTTAGCGAGGTTATCACCCTAAAAAGTAATTATGGTGTGGAAGGAAAAACTTTGCAGTCTTTCCAGAATAATCCCTACTGGAAGCCAGTGATTGTTCAGCTTTTTGCTCGAGCTCATGGTTCAGACTTCGTGCTGCTTGGTGAATGGGAAGTTTCCAAAACCATAGATTTTAAAGAAGACCAGGCAGTTACTCCGGTTGTGGAGCAAAAAAAATCTGAAAAATAGATTCTAACAGAAGATTTTTAACAGGGAAAGGATGAAAGAGATGGATATTATCTTACCAAAACAGGTTTTCCTCACCCGAGGTAAGGGACAGCATCGGGAAAAACTGGTCAGCTTCGAACTGGCTCTCAGAGAAGCTGGCATTTCTCCTTTCAACTTAGTGCGGGTATCGAGTATTTTCCCGCCGCACTGCCAACTGATCAGCCGGGCTGAAGGCTTGAAGAAATTAAAGCCCGGTCAGATTGTCTTTCTGGTAATGAGCGAAAACTTCACCGATGAAGCCCATCGCCTGATTTCGGCCTCGATTGGCCTGGCCATTCCTCAGGACAAAGAGCAATACGGCTACTTAGCTGAACACCAGGGATTCGGCGAGACCGAAAAGGAAGCCAGCGCACAGGCCGAAGAGTTGGCTGCTGAGATGCTGGCTACCAAATTGGGTCAGGTTTATTCCCGTGATAATTTCAGACGGGGTAAAGAAAATTATTACCGGATTTCTGACCGACTGACAGTTAAAACTAAGAGTATCTCCCAGGTGGCCAGCGGGGCTAAAGGCTTATGGACGACCGCTGTGGCTGCTGCCGTGTTTGTGGCCTGATGGCCTCAGGCTGGTTCAAGCCTGGAACCTGGAATAGATATTAAAGATTGAGATTAAAGATTCAGCGGGTTGGGTTTTAATATCTTTATATAACTCTCTTCTCTGAGTTTCTTTATGTATTCTTCTATCTTTTTTTGACGCTTTTGCTGGAATAATTTTTCTTCTATGTCCTTCCTGGCTTCCTCAAAGCTTTTCTGGTAGCTTTCCTTTTTCTCTTCCAGCTTGACCAAATACCAGCCATTCCGGGCTTCAACCCAGTTCGAGATCTCACCCACCTTAAGTTTTTCAACTGCTTGCTCGATGTTCTTTTCCAGCTCGCCTTTCTTGAAGAATCCTAAATCACCTCCGTTATCTTTCGGTCCTTCCGAATAATCAGAGACTAAAGTCTCAAAAGGAACTCCGCTTTTAAGCTTCTCTGAGATTTCATTTCTTTTTTCTTCCAGAAGATAAGCCGGGTTGGTGGTGCTCGAGAGATAAATGGCCTTTATTCTGAATTCGGGCGGAACGACAAATTCCTGCGGTTTTTGTTTATAATACTGGACGATTTCTGAATCATCCAGGACGATGGTTCGGTCAACTTCAGTGTAGATGACTGCCTGCCTCATCATGTTTTCTTCCAGCTGTTTGACCCACTGATTGTACTCTATGCCCTGAGCTCTCATGGCCCGGATTAGGTCTTCGTCTGATTCCAGATTATTCTGCTTTTTTATCTGCTCAATGGTGGCTTTAACCTGCTCTTTAACATTCAAGCCTTTTTCCCTGGCTTGCTGCAGTAAAAGCAGGTCGGTGATCATCATATCCAACAGGTTATCTTTTAGCCGCTCATATTCTTTGAAATATTCTTCCCCGCTCAGCTGAGCTCTCAGCATCTGAACAGTCTGGTTGAATTGTTCTTTATATTCAGAAAGAGTAATGACATCTCCATTAACGATGGCCACGATCTCTTCTACTACATCAGCTGAAAGCAGCGTGAACAGCGAGATTAAGATTAAAACGACTAAAACGATTCTTTTCTCAGTCATTGTTTTTCCCTTCATACTTAAAAGGCAGGTTTTCCGGATAAACCTCCCAGTGATAAGTAGTTTTCAACTCTTCGACTTCCTTAGCCACAATATCTTTAACTTTGGTTTCCAGCAAAAGGTTTCTTATTTTCGGGGCCGCCTCCTCCAGCTCTAAAAGAGCTGGCGGATACTTTTTATCCAGCCGGAAAATATGAAAACCGTAGGGCGATTCAAAAACCTGGGACAGTTTGCCCTCCTCCAGAGAAAAAATGACTTTTTCCATGTCATAAGGTAAATCGCCAGGCTTGAAAACTCCCATCAAACCGCCTTTGTAGGCATCCGGAGCTTCTGAGAAGTTTTTAGCCGCCTGGCGGAATTCATCTTCACCAGCTTTTTGGAGTTTTTCTCGGAGCTTCACCGCCAGATCGCTCGATTTGACCAGGATATGACTGACTTTGACTCTTTCAGGCACCAGAAAATCTTTTTTATGTTCCTGGTAATAGTTTTTGATTTCATCCTCGGTAACCACCACGTCCTTTATCTTTTCGTACTTGTACTTTTCCACCAGCAAACTATCATTCAGGCTCTCATCCTGAGCTAACTTTTCTGAAAGCCCTTCTTCTACCGGATAATCCCTTAGCATCCGACGCAGAAAAGCCTGTTTTTCAGACTCGGTCAACTCCAGACCCTGTTTTTTGGCTGAGTACAGAATCAATTTATCCTCAATAAACTGGTCAAAGAGCTGACTTAGAGTATTGTCTGAAAGCTCCTGCTGTTCCGGGTTGAGAGTTTTAACATACTTTTCGAAATCGGCCAAGGTATAGCTTTTTTCTTCAACCCGGAAAACAGGCAGACTGGCCTTCCGCAACTCTTCCTGTTTTTTCTCTTTTTCCCTCAGATACCTATAGCCAAAAAAGATACCGGTGCCTACAGCTATAAACAGGATTATAACAATCGGAATTCTTTTTTTCATCGATAATCTCAATTGATTATAGTATACCCGCTGAGCTCCTTCAAGATAAACAGCGTTTCCCTGAGAAAACTTTGTTCGCTCTCAGCCCGGAGATTAAGGGTCATCACTCCCAAGGGGGAAAAGCTGCCTGAGTACCGGCGCAGCAGTCCCTGCATCTTGTTCCAGAGGAAATTGACTTCTGGCGGAAATTTAATCAGCAACCGGTTGCCGCTTCGGTCAAGCGACTTCAGCCTGATTTTTTGAGCATAGAATTTTATCTGAGCGTAATAGAAGAGATTTTCAACTCCCGGTGGCAGCGGTCCAAAACGGTCTTCAACCTCTTCTCTAATCTTAAGTGCTTCTTCAGCCTGTTCCAGACTCGACAGCCGTTTATAAAGATTCAACCTGAGATTAACCTGAGGCAGATAATCCTCAGGAATCCGGAAATCCACCTTGAGGTTAATTTCGCATTTGACCTCTTCAATCTTTTCGCCCTTCTGTTCTCTTATGGCTCGCTCCAGGAGCTGCATGAAGTACTCATATCCGACCGCATCAATGAATCCATGCTGCCTGTGACCCAGGATGTTTCCAGCACCGCGGATTTCGAGGTCGCGGGCTGCCAGTCGAAAACCCGAGCCCAGTTCGCTGAACTCCTTGAGGGCTTTAAGCCTTTCCCGGGCTTCAGGAGTGAGCTCGACGAGGGGTGGGACCAGAAAATAAGCATAGGCCTGCCTGGAGGAACGGCCCACCCGGCCCCGGAGCTGATAGAGCTGAGCCAGACCATAGAGGTCGGCCCGGTCCACGATCAGGGTGTTAACTAAGGGGATATCGATTCCATTTTCGATAATTGCGGTGGAGACCAGCACATTGTATTTCTGATTGATGAAATCGAGCATCCTTTTCTCGAGCTCCGGTCCACTCATTCTTCCATGAATGGTGATGACCTTAGCCTGAGGCACCAGCTTTTCCACCATCCGGGCCACTTTATCGATATCTTCAATCCGGTTGTGGATGTAATAGACCTGACCCTGGCGGTCGAGCTCCTGTTTGATGGCTGAAGCAATCAACCTGGAATTAAAAGGGGCCACCACTGTGTGAACAGCTAAGCGGTCACGCGGGGGAGTTTCGATTAAACTTATATCACGCAAACCGCTCAGCGCCAGGTTGAGGGTTCTGGGAATCGGTGTGGCTGTCATAGTTAGAACGTCGATGTTGGTCTTGAGCTGTTTAATCTTTTCTTTGTGACTTACACCAAACCGCTGTTCTTCATCGATGATGAGAAGCCCTAAGTCGTGGAATTCAACATCAGCCGAAAGCAGTCGGTGAGTGCCGATAATAATATCGATAAAGCCTTTTTTTAAATCTTCAAGAATCCTCTTCTGCTCTTTTTTGGGCTGAAGTCTGGTCAGCGCTTCAACTCGAACCGGAAAAAGCAGCATCCGATGCCGGAAAGTGTTCAGATGCTGGGTGGCTAAGACAGTGGTCGGACAGAGAACCGCTACCTGCTTGCCGTCCATCACCGCCTTAAAAGCAGCTCTCATCGCCACTTCGGTTTTGCCGTAGCCGACGTCACCGCAGAGAAGTCTATCCATGGGATGGGGCGATTCCATATCTTTTTTGATTTCTTCAATCGCCCGGAGCTGGTCTTCTGTTTCTTCATAGGCAAACATTTTCTCAAATTCTTTTTCCCACTGGCCCTCAGGGCTAAAAGCAATTCCCTGAACGGTTTTTCTTTTAGCGTAGAGCTCCAGAAGCTCGTGGGCAATTTCTTCGACCGCTTTTTTCACCTTAGCCTTGGTTTTAGCCCAGGTCTGGGCGCCGAGTTTATCCAGCTGGGGCGCAGTGCCAGCAGAACTCGAAAACTTCTGGACAAAATTCAGGTCTTCCACCGGAACCAGCAGCCGATCGTCGTCGCGGTAGATAATCTCGATAAAATCATGCGAGCGGCCGTCGATGTCCAGCTTTTTCAACCCATTGAACAGCCCGACTCCATACTCGGTGTGGACCACGTAATCGCCCTGCTTTAAATCCTGAAACTGAGAAAAGAACATCTTGCGCGGAACGCGGCTGATGATAACTTTTTCTTCAGTAAAAACGTCTCTTTCGGCAAAGATAAAAATCTTCTGTTTTGGATAACCGAAGCCACGCTGTAGGTTGCCTTCGACTAAATTTATTTCTTCACCTCGCGGCCTCTCTTTCGGGTCTTCGACCAGCCTGACGGTGATTTCATTTTCCCGAAGCAGCCCCGCCAGACGTTCTTTCTTGCCCGGGTTCGACACAAAAACATAACAGAGATCTCTTTCTTCCTGCCGTCTTTTCAGATATTGCAGGAAAAAAGGAATTCTGTTATCAAACCTGGGTACGGGTTGAAAGCCAAACTGAATCTGTGTTCTCCCGGTTTCTTCTGAAAATTCCTGGATGACCAAAGCCTGTTTCTCGATAAGCTTCAAAGTTTCTGACGGGAAAAGTTCGTCAGGAGAAAGATAAAAAGAACCTCTTTGGGTCTGCTCTTCAAAGGCTTTTTGCCATTCCTCAACCTTCTCCTGCCAGTCTTTTTCCACTAAGTCTTTTTCCTCGATGACAAAAAGTGGATTTTCCAAATAATTAATCAGAGGTACAAAATGCTCTCTGACCGCCAAGGCAGAATAAACAAAAGAGGGGAAAATTTCGCCCTCCCGGAGGAGTTCAATTTTTTTTCCCAGGTCTCCACTCCAGGCCCTCTGGCTTCTGGCCTGTCGATAAAATTTATCAACAAAATCAACCCCACCTGGATATTCTCTGAGCGAAGGAATAACCACTGACTCAAGTCTCCGGATTGACCTCTGGGTTGAAGAATCAAACTCGCGGATTGAGGCTACACGGTTTTCAGAAAACTCAATCCTGCACGGATTTTCAGACCAGACTGAATAGATATCGACTATCCCGCCCCTGAAGGCATATTCTCCGGCTGAAGCCACTAGATCTTCCTTAGTATAACCGTAGTCCTGAAGTTTCTGAAGCAGGACATTCCGGTCGAGCTCATCACCGGAATTAATTTTGATGAAAGATTTTTCCAGATCTTCAGGCCGGGGCACGGGCTTAAGCAAGCCAGGCAGATTGGTAAAAATCAGAGGCCGATGACCGAGACTCAGGCTGTAAAAAACTTTCATTCTGGAAGCCACAGCTTCAAGAGGGGCTGGGACTTCAAGATAAGGGTCAGAACTGAGGGCAGGTAAAATCTGGACTTCGCGGTTGATGGAGAAAAAGCGAAGAAAATTCTCCGTTTCCTGCTTTATTTCCTGAAGCGACCACGAAGAAGGCCCGATGACTACCAGCGTCCGGGCGATTTTCCAGGCCAGCAGCGCATAAAAATATGGCCGGGCTTCTGGGATAAGACCGGAGAGGTCAAGGCAGTCTTCACCCTTTTCCAGTTTTTCTACCAGCAGTTTAAACTCTGGCAGTTCAATCAGAAATTCCAGACTCACGGGATTATTTTAGACGAGAGCGGGGCAGAGGTCTATTCCTTTACCCCTCGGTCTTTAAAAAACCAGCTGCTTTTCTCCCTTAATCCAGTTCTCTTTCGATTTTTATCTTCTCGCCGTTAGCCAGCAGACAGTCAAAGATTTCTTTGAGTCGGCCGCTGAGGCTGTCCAGGACTCTCTGCTGCAAAATTATCTTGATTACCTCAATCCGCTCTTCTCCCACATAAACAGCCAGAGGCCTTTCTTCTCCCTTATATCCTGCATAATATTCAATGCGGTCAACTTTCATATTTGAACCTTAAAAATCATAGTCATTATAACTCATCTGAGTTAAAAAGACCTAAATTGAATGATGTCTGATTTTAAATTAGGCCAGTATTTTTAAAATAAAAGAGGGAGGAATCAAAGATTCCTCCCTTGGTTTTAAGACCTGCTCTTTAAAAAGTGTACCGGACAGATAGACGAAGTGTTCTGGTGAGATTGGATATTCCTGTTATTTTTCTGTAGGTGCCACTGACAAGATAAGTACCTTGGTCGGTGTTATTATCTACTGGCTTCCAGGTTCCACCAGGATTCTGATTGATGTTTATATAGTGTTGACCGAGTAAGTTGAAGATATCTACGAAAAAGCCAATTTTCCCATAATTTTTCAGGTTGAAGACTTTTTCTATTCTGGCGTCCAGCAAGTTCCAAGAGTTATATCTTCTTGTACCACTTGGTTCAAGCAGCACATAATAAGTATTGTATACGTTAACGTTATTCTGTTCAGCCCAGGAGACAGGTGGAACAATTGTTACTCCTCGAGCCCAGGGAGTCCCGCTGGAAAAACGATAGTTGAAGGACAGGACAAATCCGTAAGGAACGTTGAAGGATCCGAACAGCTTAATGACCAGAGGCCTATCTTCGTAGGTACGACCACTTCCATTCACAAACCAGTTAGCATCATTACCGGCAGAGGTGTAACCATGAATATCACCGTATCCGCCATTGATGTTACCCCAGGTTTTGGAATAATTTATAGAACCGCCAAGTTGCCAGCCATGGGCATATCTCTTTTCGAAAGAGAGCTCAAGAGCCGAATACTTACGAAAGGCTTCAGGGATATTTCGTATTTGTAATATCCAGTTTTGGGGTGCATCGTTACTCATAAAATACATGGTTACCTGTTGGGCTGGATAGGGACCAATTGCCGGAACGGTAGTGGTAAACGGAACCCAGTATTGATTGCCTGGAGCTTCGTTAGGATTGTACCAGGTCCTGCCGGTGTCCAGGTCATAAAGAGCATCATCGATGATGTTCTTTTTTGACTTGTACATATAATTCAAACTGAGCTTAAAATTCTTAAACAGTTCATGGTCAAGGCCAATTACAAATTGTTGGTCATAAGGTGCCTTGGTATTTGTATCAACACCGGTAATCCAGTTCTCTCTTAGCATTTCAACTGGATTTGACCAATACCACATCATCTGGTAGTTATCGCCCTGACTTGGTGGATCAGGTCGGCCATTAGCATTATCATCCCACCATAAGAAAAAGTATTCTTTGTAATAGAGAGGGTGATTTCTGTAAATAATCGAACCCCAGATCGATTCTCTGTATATTCCATAATTGAACTTTAAGGCGGTTTTACCGTTGCCAAACAGGTCATAGGTAATTCCAATTCTGGGCGAAATATTAAACCAGTTTATCATGTCCTTCTGGCCCTGCATGGTGAACTCGTCGTATGGGTTAAAACCGATTTCCGGCTTAATCAACAATTCACCCAGCTCGTAGGCAAAACTGCCTGTTCTATCTTTATGAATATCTGGAATCCAGCCATTGGTCCCGTCTATACGGAATCCTATGTTCAGTGTCAACCGATTCTTGATGGTAAAATAATCCTGAATAAAGGCTCCATAACGCAGAAAATCGCCCTCAATCATGCTGCCGGATTTTGTCTGGCCCAAAGCCCAGAATCCAATGTAGCCATCACCATACCAATCTCGAGGGTATCCTTGAGCCGTCCAATAATAGGGACTGCCATTATACCAGGGCCACTCCATGGTATTATTTTTCCAGTTTGCCCATTTAGAACCACCATATTGCAATTCGACGCCAACTTTCAGTTCATGATCTCCACCAAGGAAATTGTCGACAAATCTTGTTAGCTTAGATGAAAATTGAGTTGAAGGCCGGCCAATCCAGTTAATAGCATAATAACCAGTCCCGAAATAATAGCCTGTAAAACCATCCCACATATATGGAACATCGGTTAACTCCGGTCGCACAAATGGGAAACTGGCATCAACCGTAGCATAGCCTGCTCTGGCTTCAACGATGGTATTTCTATTAGCCATCCAGGTAAGAACACCGGTAAACGCATAATTTCCCCATGGGTCATTTCGAGGCTGGCATTCAAAAGGCATATTCCAGCCTGAAGCATTGGTGTTGGTATAACTTGGCTGAACATTTCCCATTACAGCCAATTTTAAATTATTGGAAAGCTGAAAAGTAAGTTTGGCAAATCCCGCCCAAAGATAACTTATACGATCAAAAGTGTCATAATAGGTGCCATCATAGGGCGAGGTAAATGGAATGAAATTTGAATGATAAACGTTCCGGGCATATCGACCATCCATATAGAACCATATCCTGTCCTTGATTATAGGGCCTCCAATTCCACCTGAAATTTCATAATCGTAGACAGGTGCCGACGGTTTTGCTAAACCCAGGGCTCTAAGCTCTTCGTCTGGTAAGACCGGTTTGGTCAGATTTTCATTGGTATAATAAGCTTGAAATGTCCCGGAAAATTTATTACCTCCGGATTTAGTAATAGCATTGACAAACCCTCCTAAGGTCCAGCCAACTTCAG
Organism: Candidatus Aminicenantota bacterium; assembly: GCA_014360015.1. Classification (GTDB taxonomy): domain Bacteria; phylum Acidobacteriota; class Aminicenantia; order Aminicenantales; family Saccharicenantaceae; genus Saccharicenans. Next base: position 187,428 of record JACIYJ010000004.1, read on the forward strand.
CCGGTGCTCCGCCCGTTAGAACTTCCACCTCTTCGATTAAATTGAAGTCAAGCGGAATCATTAATTGTTGCTGGGTCGGGTCATTAGCATTAAGACCGTCTATCTGATAGGTGTTGCCTGCAGCTGTAGAGCCTTTGATATTGGTCGGATCAACTGTGCCAGGGGTCAAGGAAATAACAGAAGAAAGGTTTCTGGCAATAGGCAAATTCTGAATTAAATCGGCTTTGTAAATTTGCTGAGTTTTTGAGGATTTTACATCCACCACCGGAGCTGCTCCGACTACAGTAACTTCTTCCTTTACTGTGGCTACGCTCATCTTAATGTTTCTGGTAACTGTGAGACCAACCCTGACTTCTATTCCTTCTTCGCGGTAAGTTTTAAATCCTTGAAGTTCAGCTACCAGAGTATAAACTCCTGGAGGTAACAATAATATTCGGAAGCTACCGTCACTCCGAGTAATGTCAGTAGCTTTTCCCATAAGACTGGGTCCACTGACCACAATATTCACGCCCGGGAGAGGATTGCCCTCTTCATCGGTAATAACCCCTCTAATTGCTCCTGTTTCTTGACTCGATACCTGCCCCCACATTAGAGGCGATAAGAACAGTAATACAACTATTATTAAAATTGACAATCTATTTTTCATATCTCCCTCCTCATCTTTAAATAAGCCCGAAAACATTCCTTAGAAAATTACTCGCCCCTAAAGATTTTATCTCTCAATTTCACATCACCTCCTTCTAACCTGTGATATATTTTATCCCTCGTATTTTATATAAGAAATTTCATATTTGTTGTCAAATATTTTTTTCCCCGGCCCAGACATAGTTTGTCGTTAACGACGAGGCCAGAGGTTTTACGATTTTGAGTCTCTCTATCTTTACACCACTTCCAGGTGGACTTAATCATCTGGTGGAATGTGAACGAAGGATGAATTTAGCTGGACGTTTGAGCTTGCGCCCAAGAAAATAAATATTTTAAATATTTCGAACTACACAAAAAAATAAGTGATTGGGCAGCCAGATCACTAAAAGAAAAGCTGCTGACTGAGTCATTTATTGCGGGCAACACTTCTGGTTAGAGTTCTGGTGTTGTCGGGCAGAGGCGTGGATTGATGCCACGCAGGACGCACCGGAGATTAAAGCATCGGCGATTAAAAACGTTTCGTGCGAAAAAATTAATCAAAATGTTATACAGAATGCCGAGCGAGGATGGCCTTGCCCAAAAAATTGTAGACTTTGACTTTTCAAAATCTTAAAAATTATTATTGAATAGGAGGCGAATCATGGTGGATAGAAAACTTGGCTTGCAGATCTGGATGTTGGCGATCGTGGCCCTGGTCCTGACAACAGGACTGGCTGCTCAAAACATCAACCTCGGGCTATCGTTAGTGGATGGTAAGGTTAAGAGTTTTTACCTCGGAATTTCTAGCTACTTCGGGGTGCCAGAAGCACGAGTCCTGGAGGTTCAAAAAATTTACCGGCTCCCCGATGAAGAACTTCCTGTAGTTTTTTTCATAGCGGCCCGGGCTCGAGTAGAACCAGCTGTGGTGATGAACCTTAGGCTAAAGGGGATGTCCTGGTGGGATATTAGTCTTCATTTTGGGTTGACGCCTGAGGTGTTTTTCGTCGAGGTCGGGTCGGTTAGAGTTGGCCCTCCGTATGGCCGGGCTTACGGTTATTATTTCAAATACAGAGAAAGAAATGCTTGGGATAAGGTTGTGCTGAGTGATATCGAGGTAGTCAATCTGGTCAACCTGAAGTTTATCTCGGAATATCATAAAATCCCCCCGGAGCGGGTCATAGAGATGAGAGGACGAGGGGAGAAGTTTCTGGACATACATGAAAAGATAATGAAAGAAAAAGGAAAAGCTAACTCCAAGGGCCCATCTAAATCAAAGAATCAACCGGGGAAAAAAGGCAAAAAATAGCCAGCGAATTCAGTTTTATTGCTAAAGTTTTATTGCTAATCTCAAGGAAAAATTCTGATTAGCACCACACCATGAGGAGCTACTTCAGCTTCAAAATATTTGCTGAATGTGCCGAGGTCTTTTTGCCTCCAGAGGTCCCGCACCCGGTATGAGCCGCTGCCAAGCCCTAAGTCTGAAAAATTAACTCTAATTTTCATGTGGTCGTATGGGTCTAAGTTAAACAGCCCGACCGCTCTGGAGCCGTCTTCCATTTCTTTAGCCCAGACTTGGTAGTTTTCGCCTTCAGCCACTCTGTCAGCCTGGCGGCCCAGCGGGTCCTGGTCAACTTCCAGGACTTCAACGTTGGTCAGAAGCCCCAGCGTGAAATCATCCATCTGCTCAATCGGACAGCCGATGAGAAGCGGCGCAGCCAGTAGGCACCACAGGCTTATGTGAGTATACTGTTCATCGGGTGTCAAACGGGTTGGACGCAAGTCCGGACCCCAGCCGACTTTTCCCACTACCAGCATATCAGGGTCGTTCCAGTGGCCGGGCCCGGCATACTTAGACAAACCGGCTTGGCCGAAACCGATGCGGGACATGCTGACCCAAGTGTCGGTGATGTCGCCGGTGGTGCGCCAAAGGTTTCCGCCAACGCTTTCACCCCATTCCCACGGGTTTTCCCGGCCCCAGTTGCAGATGCTGAAGACGATGTCTCGGGGAGCCTTCTTGATGGCGTCGCCAAATTTCTTGTAAGCCACTCTCGGGTCTTTGCCCTCGCAATAGCACCAGTCGATCTTGACGTAGTCATATCCCCATTTCGCGTAGGTCATGATGTCCTGTTCTTCGTGACCCTCGCTCCCTTCGTACCCGGCGCAGGTCTTCGGCCCGCAGTCGGTGTAAAGGCCAATTTTCAAGCCGAGGCTGTGGACATAATCGGCCAGAGCTTTCATGTCGGGGAATTTTTCGTTGGAGCGGATTTCTCCGGTTTTCGGATCGCGCTTTCCGTGCCAGCAGTCGTCGATGTTGATGTAGGTCCAGCCGTAGTTGATAAGACCTTTTTCCACCATAGCCCGGGCGCTCTGGCGGACATTTTCCGCTGTGACTGAGCAGCCCCAGCAGTTCCAGCTGTTCCAGCCCATTGGAGGAGTAAGGCAAATCTTATCACCGACTTCAAGGCGCAAGGTTCGTTCGGCGGTGCCCAGGCGGTTTCGGGCAATGAGCTTCACCAGGTAAGTTCCGGGCTTGTCAACAACTCCAGTAATCTGTCCGGTTGAGCCGTCCAGCTTAAGTCCGGCCGGAAGGCCTTCAGCTTCAAAAGTCATCGGCCGCTCGCCGGTAGCCGGGATGGTGAAGAGGAAAGGTGAACCGGGTCGGACGCCGAAAACCTTAGGTCCGTTGATTCTCGGCTCAGGCGGGGCGGGCGGAGTGAGGATGTAAGGTTTGCTTACGTAAGGTTTTACTGCTTCTGGTTTCATACCGAGGTATTCTATTTTGGCCTCACACCAGTCGGCATGGTCGTAAGGCATCCCGTCGCCGGCGTCAGAAACTATGAGGTCAAGATACACAAAGCCTTTAAGTTCAACGTTGACCTCCCGAGCCGGCTCACCGGCTTTCATAACGCCGCTTTTCCAGATGATTTTTTTATTGTTCTTCTTATCGGTTGCAGAAACGATGAATTCAACTGAAGCCCGCTCTGCACCCTGCTGAGTCTTCTTTATTTCGTCGTCAACTCCGACCAGAGCATGAAAGCTTTTGGCTTTTCCATCCAGTTTAATGCGGTAGCGACCTTCGGCATGGGTGCCAAGACCTCGCTCAAAGGATTGGCCGGCGATGGTCAAAGGATTGCCATCTACGGATTTGTTAGCCTGGCTTTCGCCCCAGCCTTCTATGGCTGGCTCAGCTCCAAGCTCGTCCAGCCAGACGACGCTAACTGGTTTTTTCTGAGAACAAGAAAATGAGAGCAACATCAAAGCAGCCGATAAAAATATAAACAGGTTATTTTTTTGGAAAAGACTTTGTCTTGCGAACATGACTTGCCTCCTACTTTCCTAAACTTTTATGATACTTAAAAAACTGGTACAGTTCTATAAAAAATCGTACCGTTCTACATGTTTCCTGATTTTCGTGATCTGGATAGAAAATTTATGGCTAAAAAAAAGTTTTTATAAAAATAGTAAAAAATCAGGAAATGGATACAGCGTCACCATTTTTAGGAAGAGCTAAACAAAACTTGACATGGCCAAATAAAAAGAATAAAAGGATAAAAGAAAATGATGAGGCAGAAAAAAATTTGCTTTTTAATTTTTACCTTACTATTCGTTATTAGTTTTCTCGGCCCTTCAGGAGCCTGGGCCAATGTTGATGAAATAAACCTGACAGCTTTTTATCCATCGGTTGGGACGGTAAAAAATCTACAAACTTTAAGAGACAAGGGCTTCATAAACATTCCCAACCTGAAAGTCACAGGCGTCTATCACGTTAAAGAACTGACCAACTACGAAGAAGCTAAAAAATATGTTCAGGATAACCGACTCGACTGGTTCACCTTCCATCCCGTTTCCGCTGAGATCAACGAGAAAAATATCTTCCAGACTAACCCCTGCACTCCGGAGTTTGTCAAAATCATCAAGGACTCGGACGGAGTAATTTTCTTCGGTGGTCCAGATATCCCGCCTGCTGTCTTCAATGAAAAAACCAGCCTGCTTACGGTAATTGAAGATCCCTATCGTCATTATTTTGAGCTTTCAGCTATTTTCCATTTTCTTGGCGGCTACCAGAATGAAAGCTTCCAGCCGTTGCTGACAGGCAATCCTGAACTACCTGTCCTTGGCATCTGTTTGGGAGCTCAGAGCCTGAACGTCGGAACTGGCGGAACTCTCATTCAGGACATCTGGTCCGAAGTCTATGGCAAAACCTTTGTCGAAGATATCATCGCTCTTGGTCCTGACTGCTGGCATAACAATCCATTCATCAAACTCTACCCGAACGAAAGGCTGACTGCTTATAACTTCCACTGGATAAAGCTTCTGCCAGACGGCTTTTTTGTCAAAGTCCTTGGTTTCTCCGAAAAAGACCATCCCCGAATACTCAGCTCTCACCATCAGGCCATTGAAAAACTGGGTAGAGGCTTCAAAGTTGTGGCCACCTCTCCTGACGGAAAAATTGTCGAGGCCATCCATCACACTAAATTCCCCAATGTCCTTGGAATTCAGTTCCACCCTGAAAATTATCGGCTTTGGGATGAAAAGTTTCAGATTCGTCAGAGCCCTGAGGATAAGCCCTTCAGCTACTGGGAAATTCTGAAAAACAACCCGCCGAGCCTCGAATTTCATCATAAAATCTGGGAGTGGTTCGCCGAAGCGATGAAAAAGAACCATAGCCGGCCAAAAGCTAAATGCAGCTGAAAAAAGTCTTTGTTATTTTCCAGAATTGATTGTCTTCAATCCAGGCTGGTAAGATTTTTTAGCTATCATTCCAAATTTAATTACTCATCCTTGAATGGGTAGATTACCACGTTGAAATATTTAATATTTTTTATTTTTTGCTTGAGAAAATCAGCTCAAATTGTTATCTTAAATTTACTCCAGTGAGGAGGAGATAAAAATGCGCCATCTTTTGACTGCTTTTTTTCTGACCTTATCTTTAGTCTTGATTGCCCTGACTGTCTCCTGCTCTAAACCATCATCACAGGTTCAGGGCACTCTGTTTAAAGATGACCTGGATTTCCTGAAAAAGCATACCGGAGTCGTCGTCCTTTCGGCCCGCAACGGTCAGGCCTTGGTTGCTGTAAATCCTGACATTCAGGGTCGGGTGATGACCAGCACCGCAACTGGATTGGATGGTCTGAGCTTCGGCTGGATCAACCGCGAATTAATTGCTACCGGTGAAAACAATCCACATATGAATGCCTTTGGCGGTGAAGACCGATTCTGGCTTGGACCCGAAGGCGGCCAATTTTCGCTGTTTTTTAAAAACGGCTCGCCTTTTGACCTTGATCACTGGTTTACTCCACCACCGATTAACGAAGGCGCCTTCGACCTGGTTTCACAGGATGAAACTCAAGTAGTTATGAAAAAAGAAATGAGCCTGGTCAATTATTCCAACTTTGAGTTCAAAATAAGAGCTGACCGTACAATCCGGCTACTGGATAAAGCCCAGGTAGAAGCCCTCGGGATACCTCTTTCCAATCAACTCAACTGGGTAGCTTTCCATTCCGATAACCAGATTACCAACGTTGGTGAACTCCCCTGGAAAAAAGAGACCGGGTTGGTCTCCATCTGGATTCTGGGAATGTTCAATCCTTCACCCACGACCACAGTGGTTATACCTTATAAACCTGGTCCAGAAGAAGAGTTGGGCCCGATTGTCAATGATGCTTATTTCGGAAAAGTTCCAGCTGACCGCCTGGTGATTACAGACGAAGTCATCTATTTTAAGGGGGATGGCCAGTACCGGAGCAAAATCGGGGTCCCACCGCGACGAGCCCTGCCTTTCCTCGGTAGCTATGACTCTGCCAATAAAGTTCTAACCATCGTCCATCTAACGATTCCCGAAAATCCAACTGATTATGTCAATTCCATGTGGGAAATTCAGAAAGACCCCTATGCCGGCGATGTAGTCAACAGCTATAACGACGGACCGGCTGCTCCTGGAGCCAAACCGCTCGGACCTTTCTATGAGCTGGAATCATCCTCACCGGGTGCTGCTCTCAATCCAGGTGAGTCTTTAAGGCATGTTCATACCACTATCCATATTCAGGGTGAAGAAAAAGACCTGGATACGATTGCCCAGAAGATTTTTGGCGTCAGCCTTGATGAAATTAAGAAAGCTTTTGAAAAGAAACAATAAATATTAAGCTGAAAAAGACGACCAAATACCCGGCCTATTTAGCCGTTGCTTTATGAAAATCGGGTAATAAAGACACATAAAATAATTAAAAAAAGAAGAATGCTTGAGCTGATGAAAATCAAAATTATCATTCATTCGTCTCTTGTTTCCATTCTCTTCTATGTCAATCATTTCAGTGGCCTGTAATTTTGCCGCTCGACCTTTTCTCCATCTCAATTACATTAATCTTGTTAAATAATCGCCGAAAGAAAGGAGAAAACAATGAGAGTAATAATTCTTGGAGCAGGGTTGGTAGGAAAAGCCATGGCTTTGGACTTAGCCGCAGAACCAGGATTTGAAATAACCGCAGTTGATTTCAGAGGTGAGCCACTGGAAGAGTTAGCCAGAGCTGGAGTGGCTGTGGTGAGAAAGGATTTGTCCAGGCCAGCAGAAGTCAGCGAGGCCGTCAGAGATTATGAACTGGTGATCAATGCCCTGCCCGGCTTTCTGGGCTTTCAAACCTTAAAGGCCTGCCTGGAATCTGGTAAAAATGTGGTAGATATCGCTTTTTTCCCGGAAGATCCTTTTGAACTTGATTCACTGGCTAAAGAAAAAGGGGTAACGGCAGTGGTTGATTGCGGGGTGGCTCCGGGTCTTAGCCACATGCTGGCTGCTTACGGCCTCAATCAGCTGGACAGAGGTCGCTCTCTTCTAATTTATGTCGGGGGTCTGCCGGTGGTCAGACAATGGCCGTTCGAATATAAGGCAGTTTTTTCTCCCTATGATGTCATCGAAGAATATCTCCGACCGGCCCGGTTCAGAGAAAACGGACACTTAGTGATAAAGCCGGCTCTTTCCGACCCAGAATTTATCGAGTTTGAAAAGCTGGGTACTCTAGAAGCTTTTAACACCGATGGACTACGTACTCTGCTCAAGACACTCGACGTTCCGAATATGAAAGAAAAAACCCTGCGTTATCCAGGACACCGGGAAAAAATGGCCATACTCAAGGAAGCTGGTTTCTTTGGAACCGAACCGGTAGAAATTTCCGGCCAGAGAATCCGTCCGATCGATTTTACGGCTAAGGTTTTATTTTCCAGGTTGAAGCTCAACCCCGGAGAAGAAGACCTGACGGTGATGCGGGTTATGGTTAGCGGCGAAAAAAGCGGTCAGAACCGAACGCTGATTTATGACCTTTTCGACAGATTTGACCGTAAAACTGGAATTCACAGCATGGCCAGGACAACCGGCTATACCGCCACCATGGTAGCCAGAGCTATGGCCAGAGGATTGATTAAAAAGACGGGCGTTGTTGCGCCGGAATATCTCGGTTTTGACCGCGAATGTCTGAAGTTTGTTGTGACCGGGCTAAAAAACAAAGGTCTGAGTATTGAAGAGCGGATAGAAACAATTTAAGAGGCTATTTTTTGACCTTTCTGGTATCGACCCAGTTTTCCAGGAACCTGGTTTCTCCCGCTGCTGGCTGTTCCTGTTCGCTCAACAGCGATTCTATGATGGCTTTCAGATGAGCATAAGGCAGAGTTCCTATAATCATCCGATTATTGATGATCATGGTCGGAGTTGATCTTATGCCGTAAGGATAGCGTTCTGAAGTCTTCTCGTATTCTTTTCCAGTTTCGATGATTTTCTTCACCAACTCTTTGGTCTTCTCATCAGTCAGAGCTGCCTCTACCCCGTATTTTTTAGCCAGCTGCAATCGCCATTCAGGATTTTTAGCTTTTTCAAAATTCCTGAAAATTTCATCATGAATCTGAAGAAATTTGGCTGGGTCATATGCGGCGATATATGACAGATCGCAGGCGCCAGGATGTCTATCTTTATCAACGACATCATTACATTTAGCTTCAAGCGGGAAGAATTGAAAAGCGATGTTAATCTTACCAGCATATTCTTTCTTGAGCCTCTCCAGCTGCTTGAAGAGGAAAAGGCAGTCAGGACAGAGAAAATCGGCATACTCAATTATTCTAATCGGAGCATCTTCAAATTTTTCGGTAGCTTTGGCTGTCCAGTAAGGAGAAATGAGACTCGGATTCTTAACCGGCTTAAGGCTGTAGAATTCTTTGACGATTCTCGTGGCCACACCCCCTAACTGAGCGTCTTTTTTTGCCTGATAGAAAAGATGGAAGCCATAGGCGCCCATGATGGTCAGAAGTCCAATAGCTACCAACGGTTTCAAAGAACCAATGGCTAAATCTTTGATAAATCCTATAAGCCCGGGTTGTTCGCTTCTGATTCCGAACTTCCAGAAAAGGTAGAAATTCAGGAGCGAAAAAACATAATATCCAGAGCAAAGAAGACACAGACTTTTCAGGAAGAAAACTGAATACAGAAAAAGAGTAATAACTCCCAAGGCATTTGGCAGGGCCAAAAATTTATTGACCTTCTCAAACCTGGCTGAAGGCAGAACTGCTCCCAGCATCACCAGAATCCCGAGCACCAGACCCCAGTAACCCAGCGGAACGCCCTGAAAATGAGCAATAGAGGAATAGGCCGAGCTGTCGCAATTAAAAAAGCTGCTGATATCGCAGAATGAACCGGTGAAAATAGTCTCTGGGAAATTAGCTCTGAAGAAATGATCAATGGTCAGGAATGAAGCCACGGCCATTCCTAAGCCAGCCACAAAACTCCAGAGCCGGAGCCAACTACTTTTAAGGGTCAAGCTTCTATCCATTTTCCACCTCAGGAAATTCGAATTTATTTAACCCTTTTTGAACCCTTCTGTCAACAAGTCCCGGTTATCCAGCCGCGATTATTTTTTTAAAATGTTTTTAAAATGTCCAGTTTAAAAGTAACGCCTCCTAAAAATTTCGGTTTAATCGGTTTAATAAGTCGTGATAGAGAAAAGGCGACTAAATCGAAACTTACCTCTTCTGTCGCCCGGCAAAGATTTCTTCGGCTTCCTGAGTGTAGCGGCCATCAGGACCGAAGAGAACAAGCGGCGGAATAACCCTGGTCTCTTCCGCAGAAAAAGCACACTCAGCTAAGAAAAAGTTGGGCTGTTCGTTTTCTCTGGGATAAACCAGCCTTTGAGTTTTAAGCTTCAGTCCCTGCTTCCCAAGTTCGTCTTCAAATTCCTGTCGGCGGCTGTGGGGAAATATAAAATAGGCGCGACCAGTTTCCTTAAGCCAGGTCCTTGTCCAGGTCAGGATTTCTTCCAGGCTGCAGAGAAGTTCATGCTTGGCAATGTTCTTTTCTTCTGAAGGACTCAAAAAGCCACTGTTTTTCCGGATATAAGGCGGGTTAGAAAAGATGATGTCAAACTTATGGTAAGGATGGTAACACCTGAAATCTTTCTGAATGATGGTAATCCGACCCTCAAGGTTGTTCAGCATCACATTCCGGCGGGCCAAGTCAGCCAGTCCGGGCTGGACTTCGAGGGCTACAATGTGCTTGAAGGGTTTGATGCTCAGCAGGAGCGAAATTATCCCGCAACCGGTACCGATTTCCAGGATTTCGTCGCTGTCTTTGGTCTGGATAAAATCGGCCAGAAGTGGGGCATCGATAGAGAAGCGAAAGCCGTTTTTCCTCTGGAGGACAAGAATTCTTCCTCGATAAAAGGTATCTAAACTTTCGTCAGGTCTTACCTCCGGGTTAACCTCAATCATCATCGCCCATACCCGTTAGCACCAAAATTCTATCGTTTTCCACCTGAATTATTCCACCTTTAACCGGTACCTTTTCCTCCCGATTATCAGTAGTGCGATAAATAATTTCACCGCTTCCCAAGCAGGCATTAAGGGGACGATGGCCTGGCCAGATTCCAAGATAGCCGTCAAGGCCAGGAACCTGGACTTCAATCACTTCAGCCTCAACCAATAATCTTTCGGGAGAAATCACTCTGAGATGAAAGGCAGCCGGTATTTCTGCGCTCATAGCTTTTTCAGCTCCTCAGCTTTCTGGACAACTTCATCTATCGTCCCGACCATGTAAAAAGCCTGCTCCGGTTTATCGTCGTGGAGACCTTCACAAATTTCCTTGAACCCGCGTATGGTTTCTTCAACCGGGACATATTTACCTGGACGACCGGTGAACTGTTCAGCCACATGGAAAGGCTGAGACAGAAATCGCTGAATCTTTCTGGCTCGAGCCACGATGAGTTTGTCTTCTTCGGAAAGTTCTTCAATTCCTAAGATGGCGATGATATCCTGGAGTTCTTTATACCGCTGAAGGATTTCTTTGACCCTTTTGGCCACCTGATAGTGCTCCTCTCCCACGATCCGCGGGTCAAGAATTCGAGAATATGAGGTCAAGGGGTCAACCGCTGGATAAATTCCCATTTCGGTCAGGGCTCGAGACAGGTTGGTGGTGGCATCCAAATGGGAAAAGGTCGTGGCTGGAGCCGGATCGGTAAAATCATCGGCCGGAACGTAGATGGCCTGAACCGAAGTTATCGAACCTTTTTTGGTCGACGTGATTCTTTCTTCAAGCTCACCCAGTTCGGTGGCTAAGTTGGGTTGATAACCAACCGCCGAGGGCATACGGCCCAGAAGTGCCGACACTTCAGAACCGGCCTGAACAAAGCGGAAGATATTGTCGATGAACAGAAGAATGTCCTGACCAAGCTCGTCTCGAAAGTATTCGGCCACTGATAGAGCAGTCAGACCAACCCTCAATCTGGCTCCAGGCGGTTCGGTCATCTGACCATAAATCAGGGCGGTTTTGTTCAGAACGCCGGAAGCTTTCATCTCCAGCCAGAGGTCGTTACCTTCTCTGGTTCTCTCGCCAACACCAGCAAAGACTGAGTAGCCGCCATGTTTTTTGGCCACGTTGTGGATTAACTCCATGATGATGACTGTCTTGCCAACTCCAGCCCCACCAAACAGTCCGATTTTCCCGCCCTTTAAGAAAGGCTGAATCAGGTCAATGACTTTGATTCCAGTTTCAAACATCTCCAGTTTGGTGCTCTGCTGGTCGAGCGGTGGTGGCTGTCGGTGAATCGGGTATTTCTTGGTAGCCTGAATCGGACCCAGATGATCAACTGGTTCGCCGATGACATTCATCACCCTGCCGAGAGTGCCTTCGCCAACCGGTACTTCTATCGGCACACCTAAGCTGATAGCTTTCATCCCCCGGGCCAGTCCGTCCGTCGGATGCATGGACACACAGCGGACCTTGAAATCGCCGATATGCTGTTCCACCTCGACCACGATATCAATCGGCACCGGCACATCAAAGCCTTCGCTGGTAATGCGAATGGCCGTGTAAATTTCAGGAAGTTCTGTTTCAGGAAAGGCCACATCGACCACCGGGCCGATTACCTGGACCACTTTCCCAATTTTTTGTTTCCCTGAAAAATTAGACCTGTCGCTGGTGGTTTGAATCATTGGTTCATACTCCTTGCTGGCGTATGGCTTCGACCGCAGTCTGAATCTCCAGAAGCTCTTTGGTAATCGAAGCCTGCCGTATTTTGTTGAGCAGTAGCACTAAATCAGAAATTAGCTCTTCAGCATTCTTGGTAGCGTTTTCCATGGCCATCATTCGTGAAGCCTGTTCCGCAGCCTGAGACTCAAACAAAAAATGCTGCAGCTGATTCTTCAAGTAGAATTTAAGAAGATAATCGACCACCCTGTTAGCTTCTGGCTGCCAGTCAGGCTCGAGATAAGTAGCCGACAACTCTCCTGAATCACTGACTACGGGCAGAAGCCTGCTTAAAGTTATCCGGGGTCCGAGAATCGAACGAAATTCGTTGTAAAGGACATAAACCGCATCTAATTTCTGAAAAATAAATTGATATTCAAGATAACGGCTCAGTTCATCACTTATTTCCGGTATCCTTTTATCAACACGCTCAAAGTAATGTTTCTCTACCCGAAATTCAGAACGTTTGAAATGATTAACCGCTTTTTTCCCCACAGGAATGACCAGAATTTCGCTGGCAGCTTTTTTCTGCTCCAGAAAGGTAGAAGCCGTAGTTAGAAGATTGGAGTTAAAAGAACCGCACAAACCTTTATCTGAAGTAATAACCACAACCAGAATTTTTCTTTCGCGGCGAACATGAAGATACGGATGTTCCGGTAGGTTCAACATCCTGGTTAAAGACACTGCCAGCTCCGGGAAGGTATGCCAGAAAGGCCTTCTTTCTACTACCAGACGGTGAGCTTTTTTATACCTGGCCGTGGCCACAGTCTTCATGGCCTGAGTGACCTGCTGGCTGTTGCGGATACTCTGAATGCGACGTCTTAAATCAATCAGCGTGGGCAAGTTTCAACTCCTCCTTGAAAACCTGGTTGAATTCCTGAAGAGCCTGACTGATTTCCTGGTCAAGCTCCATATCGATCTGTTTTTTGCTGGCGATGGCCTGAAGCAGATGAGAATATTTACTGTCAAAATATTCATAGAGTCGTTTTTCATACTTTCTGATGACTTCTACCGGAAATTCATCCAGAAAACCGCGGTTGCCGGCGTAGATGATCAGAACCTGTTTTTCCACAGGAAGCGGAGAGAAAGGTTCTTGCTTAAGTATTTCGGTCAATCTCAGGCCGCGTTCGAGCTGGGCCTGGCTGGCTTTATCCAACTCGGTGCCAAACTGGGCGAAGGTTTGCAGTTCCCGGTACTGAGCTAAGTCCAGCCTCAATTTTCCGGCCACCTGCTTCATGGCCTTGATTTGAGCACTACCGCCGACCCGGGAAACCGAAATCCCGACATTGATCGCCGGCCTGATACCGGCGTTGAACAGTCCAGGTTCAAGATAAATCTGGCCGTCGGTGATGGAGATAACATTGGTCGGAATATAGCCAGACACATCTCCGGCCTGAGTTTCGATGATGGGCAGGGCGGTCAACGACCCACCACCCAGCTCATCGTTCAGTTTGGCGGCTCTTTCCAGAAGTCTTGAATGCAAGTAGAAAACGTCACCAGGATAAGCTTCTCTTCCAGGTGGTCTCCTTAAAAGCAAAGAAATCTCGCGATAAGCGGCCGCATGTTTGGAGAGGTCATCATAGATGACCAGTGCATGCTGACCATTATCCCGGAAATATTCGCCCATGGCACAGCCAGCATAAGGAGCCAGGTACTGGAGGGCCGAAGGGTCGGAAGCCGAAGCCACCACCACGATGGAGTAGGACATAGCTCCATAGTCTTCCAGGTTCTTGATAATCTGAGCAATGGTTGATTTTTTCTGACCGATGGCCACATAGATGCAGATAACACCGGTGTTTTTCTGGTTGAGGATGGTATCAATGACGATGGTCGTTTTTCCAGTCTGACGGTCGCCAATGATAAGTTCTCGCTGGCCACGACCAATGGGAATCATGGCATCGATGGCTTTGATTCCTGTCTGTAAAGGCTCGCGCACCGGAAGTCTATCGACCACACCAGGAGCCAGCCTCTCGACAAACATGTATTTATCTGTCCTGATCGGCCCTTTACCATCCAGGGGATTGCCTAAGGGATCCACCACCCGACCGATAAGAGCTGGACCGGCTGGAACTCGCAGAATTTCTTTAGTCCGCCTGACAATGTCTCCTTCTTTGACCAGGTTGGTTTCGCCAAGCAGCATCACCCCGACAGAATCTTCTTCCAGGTTCAGAGCCACTCCGTAGACATCGCGGGGAAAAATCAGCACTTCGTTGTACATCACATTCTCCAGGCCATAGACTCTGGCAATGCCATCGCCCACAGAGATGACCGTGCCGGTCTCTTTGATGTCGACGCCTCCAGCAAATTCTTTAATCTGTTGCTCGATGATCCTGGTAATTTCGTCTGCTTTTAGTTGCATTTTTCTACCCCTGACTGATGATTTCTCTCAGTTTTAAAAGACTCCCTTTTATGGAAACATCATAATAGACATTGCCTTTTCTAATCAGAAGACCAGCGATGATTTCCGGGTTCAGACGGAAAAGTAACCTGACTGGCTTTTTCTCCAGTTTTTCCAGAGCCACTTTCAACTTGGCCTTTTCTTCCTCAGTCAGCTCCACCGCTGAGCTGATTTCAAAGGTTTCGATACCTCTTTCCTCAGCCCAGATTTCAGGCAGGTCAGTCACCAATTCCCGGAGCAAACTCATTCTTTCGTTTTCAGTCATAAGCTTAAGCAAACTGTTGACCTTGGGACTAAAGTTCAACTTTCCCAGCAGTTCGGTCAGGATTTTCATCTTCTGACTGGTAGCAATAAAGGGAGAGGTCAGAGCAAAATTGATTTTTTCATGAGAAGCCATCAACCCGGCCAGGGCTTGAAGCTGCTGAAGACAGACTTCAAATTCCTGTTCAGTTTCGATCGCTCTGGCCAGGCCTCGAGCGTATTTTCTAATTATCGACCGATGATTCATAGACTGTCCTCAGGTTGTCGATGGCCCTGTGAATGATTTTTCGGTGAAGTTCAGGACTGAGTTTCTGTTTTATTTTTTGTTCAGCCAGAGCCACACTCAGGTTAATGGTATAAACCTTTAATTCCAGAATGCTGGCCCTAACCAGTGAGTCAATCTCTTCCTGGGCTAATTTTCGTAATCTTTCGGCTTCCTGGTGAGCCTCGAACTTTATTCTTTCTCTTTCTTTCAAAGCTTCTTTTTCTGCTTCTTCCTTCATCCGTCTCACTTCATCTTCCAGCCGGTTGAGCCGCTCCTTAGTTTGCTCCAGTTTCTGCAGCGACTCAGCCTTCAGGTCTTCTGATTTCTGAAGAAGTAAAGCCATTTCTTCAGATTTTCGTCTAAGATATTCATTAACCGGCTTTCTCAGGACATAAGCCAGCCCGCCGAAAAGGACGATAAAATTTAAAACCTGACCGAGAAAAGTTGAGAGGCCTGAACGGCCATGGGTTTCTTCAGCCAGAGCCAGTCCACTGACTAAAAAAAACGATAAAATCAGGAAGATACTTCTAACCACCGATGACCGAGCTCTCAATGGAGTAGCTTCTCCTCTAATTCTTTGGCCAGGTCTTCAACTTTCTGGTCTAATTCACTCTTGAGTTTTTCTACCTGACCCTGAAGTTCTTTTCTGGCGGCCTCGACCTGTCCCCGGACTTCGGTCTGAATCTCTGAAACCAACCTGGCCTTTTCCGTCAGGGCTTCAGAAACTATTTTCTCTCTTATCACCTGAGATTCCTGTCTGGCTTCCTTCAAGCTGGTTTCAATCCGATGGAGATGGTCTTCGTATTCTTTTATGGCCTGCTTGTATGCCTGTTCATTCTCTTCAAGAATTTTTTTTCTCTTTTCTCTGATTTTTAGGTAAGGCTTGAAAAAAACTTTCGTCAGAACAAGCACAAGAATCCAGACTAAGATGAAGACAACCGCGAAGGTCAGGTCAATCTGCAGCAAGGTCTAAACCTCATCAGATAACAGAATAAAAATTTAGCATTAAAGGGGCTAAAAAGCAACCGAAGAAGCCTTAGCTCTCCGAACTGTCTGACCATAAGCTGAGAAAAATTTCTTAGCTTCGCCCACCAAAAAGAGTGACCCTGTAATGAGGATTGGAATCTGGCCCCCAGATAGGGTCAGGGCTAATCTGACAGCTGAAGCCACGTCTTCTTCCAGAAAATATTTAGGCCTGTATTTTGGTATTTTAGAAGCGATTTCCTGAGGGCTGGCTGCTCTTTCTAAGGCTGGTCTGGTCAGGATAATCCGACTGGCTAATGGGAAGAGCCAGCGGGCTATTTTTTCCACATCCTTATCCTTCATCACCGCAAAAACCAGAATCACCGGTTGATTGATTCTGGTTTTCACATAATCCCTTACTACCCGGGCACCCGCCTCATTATGGCAACCGTCCAGAATGATGAGTGGCCTGGAGCTGAATATTTCCAGACGACCGGGCCAATTAGCTGTGGCTATAGCTTTGATGATCTCGTTCTTGTTCAGCTTCCATCCCCGTTCTTTCAGAACTTCAGCCACGGTTATGGCTACAGCTGCATTTTCTCCCTGATGGAGGCCGGGGAGAGAAGGCTGGTATCGGTATGTCTGGCTATTCGATTGAAAAGTAAAAATAGGTCCCTTTCGGCTGTCTTTCCACGAAAACTTTCTCCCTTGCCCAAAGACCTCAATCAGCGGAGCTTGAAGTTCCTGACATTTTTTCTTGATGACCTGAAGAGCTATCCGGTTTTTTACCCCGCAGACGCAGGGTGTATTCTCTTTGATGATGCCGGCTTTCTCAAAAGCTATTTTATCCAGAGTATCTCCAAGATACTGCTGATGGTCGTAGGATATGGTAGTAATCACCGAAACCTGAGGGCTGACCACGTTGGTGGCATCAAATCTTCCACCCATCCCCACTTCAAGCACGGCCAGGTCAACTTTTTTCTCCCTGAAATAGAGCAGAGCCGCTATGGTCAGGATTTCAAAGAAAGTTAAAGAACCAGTAATCAGTCCGGCTTTTTTTAATCTTTTTTCTTTCTTTTCGATCTCTTGGAGCAGACGGCAAAAATCTTCTTCCGGAATCATCCGACCATTAATTTTTATTCTTTCCCTGACATCAACGAGGTGGGGTGAAGTGTAAAGACCGGTTTTGAAGCCATGAAGCCGGAAAACCTGGTCCAGCATGGCACAGACCGAGCCTTTACCATTAGTTCCAGCCACATGAACTGCAGGATAACTCTGATGAGGCCGGCCGAATGACTCTAAGACAGCCCTGATGTTTTCCAGACCCAGTCTGACACCAAAGAGCTGAGCCTGTTCCAGATATCTTTGACAGGAGGTAGAACTCATTGAGGTTTGTTCAGGAAAAGGCGAAGAGCTTTTATCAGATAATTCCGGAGATACTTTCTTTCGACCACATCATCGAGCATGCCGTGGGCCAGCAGAAATTCAGCCCGCTGAAAACCCTTGGGCAGTTTTTCTTTGATGGTTTGCTCTATAACCCGCGGTCCGGCGAAGCCTATCAGGGCGTTAGGTTCAGCGATGTTGATATCACCGAGCATGGCAAAGCTGGCCGTTGTTCCACCGGTAGTCGGGTCAGTCAGAACTGAAATATACGGCAGTCTGGCTTCGCCCAGGCGAGCTAAGGCTGCCGCCGTTTTGATCATCTGCATCAGAGACATCATTCCTTCCTGCATTCTGGCACCACCAGAGCAGGAAATTATGATTAACGGAAGTCTTTCTTGGATGGCTCTTTCAGCTGCCCGGGCAACTTTTTCTCCAACTACCGAACCCATGCTGCCGCCCATAAAGCCGAACTCCATGGCTAAGATGAGGACTGGAATCCCGTCCATGGTTCCTTTAGCCGTGACGATAGCTTCCGGCAGGCCAGTTTTTTTCTGGCTTTCCTCGAGTCTTTTGGAGTATTTTTGCTGATCTTCAAACCCTAAGAAATCGACTGGATAGATGTTCTGATCGAGGAGTTCAAACTGCCCGTCATCAAAAAGCAGTCTCAGACGATCCAGAGCTCCGAGCCGGAAATGGTAGTTACAGAGCGGACAGACATAAAGGTTATCGATGATATCCTGTTTGTAGAGGATTTTCTGACAATTATTACACCGTGTCCACAAGCCTTCAGTCATTTAATCCTCCTTGATTCTTATGGTAGTCTCTGACTGAATCTATTTCTCTTTGGTGGCTAAAAGGGAAACCACCGTGTCTATATCCGGGAGGGCATCTTCGATGTCTTCTTCCGCACTCAGCAACCGGTTGACTGTGTCCAGAAGGGTTTCCGGGTTAACCGGTTTCTCCAGGTATTCAGAAGCTCCCAGGTTGGTTATGGCCTCGTGTTTGTACTGTGGCCCCTTGTACAGCCCAGTAATTATGACCACCGGCACTGTTCCTTTTGATTCCTGAACAATTCTCCTGGTCAGGTCGAAGCCATGCAACTTGGGCAGGATAGCTTCCAGAATGACCAGATCCGGCTTTTCTTCCTTGAATAAGTCATAAGCCTGAGCTCCGTCGGTTGCCTGGAGGAGCTGGACCTTCAGGTTTTTCAAAATTCGAGTCAGACTTTCTAAGGAAGCCTGGTCATAATCAACAATGAGAATCTTTTTCTCTGACATTGTACGCAGCAATTGTAGTTTAACCGGAAAGCAGTTGTCAATAATTTAAGGCTTTACAGAGTAGCAGCTTTTATCATATAAATCTCCCTGTTGCCCTTATGGTAGTCAAAAAGGAGAGGTTTTTCAGATGAAAAAGATTCCATTGCACACAAAAATCTTCATCGGACTTTTTCTCGGAATAATTGTTGGATTGGTCTTTGGACCAAAAGCTCGCAGCATAGAATTTATCGGAACGATCTTCATCCGTTTGATCACTATGGTGGTCGTCCCTCTGGTTTTTTTCTCCTTAGCTCTGGGTACGGCCAGCCTGGGTGATATTAAGAAACTTGGTCGGGTGGGGCTGAAGACCTTTGTTTATTTCACTGTGACCACGGCCATTGCCATAATCATAGGACTCTTTGTTGCTAATCTCCTCAAGCCTGGGACCGGACTCAATGAACAGGTCAAGCAGGAATTGTTCAAAAACTACCAGCAGGCAGCCCAGACTAAAATCTCGGCTGTCCAGGAAAAACCTTCTCTTATCTCAGTGCTGGTCAACATCGTCCCGACCAACCCGATAAAATCCATGGCTGAAGGGGAGATGCTCCAGGTGATTTTTCTGGCACTGATTTTTGGTCTGTGTCTCACTCTAATAAACCCTGAAAAATCCCGACCGCTCATCCAGTTATTTGAAGGAGCTAACGACGCTGTGCTTCAGGTTGTGAACCTGGTGATGAAATTTGCTCCATACGGAGTTTTAGCCTTGCTGGCTTCCATCATTGGACAGTTCGGTCTGGGCATACTGGTAACTCTCCTTAAATATGTTCTGGTCACCATCCTGGGCCTGTCTATTCACGCTTTCATCATAGATGGACTGTTAGTCAGATTTCTGGGTCGGATGAGTCCGGGAAAATTTTTCCAGGGAATCACCGATGCTATGCTGATTGCTTTTTCCACTTCAAGCTCCAACGCCACCATCCCTGTGGCTCTAGAATGTTTGGACGAACTTAAGGTGAAAAGAGAGTATTCCAGTTTTGTGGTACCGCTGGGGGCTACCATCAACATGGATGGGACAGCCCTTTATCAGGGCGCGGCTGCGGTCTTCATCGCTCAGATATACGGGATCCCCCTAAGCCTCGGAGCTCAAGCTACAATTGTCCTCATGGCTCTTCTGGCTTCGGTCGGAACAGCTGGAGTCCCGGGTGCCGGAATGATTATGCTGGCTATGGTCCTCAAACAAATAGGCATTCCACTGGAAGGCGTGGCTTTGATCCTCGGTGTCGACCGATTGCTCGATATGTGCCGGACCACAGTCAATATGATCGGCAACATGGCCGCTTCAGTTTTTATCCATAGCTCGGAAGAAAAAGGCCTTTCAAAAAAATAGTTTTCAGTTAGTTGGCAATTTTTCTGGCATACCCTAAAATAGAGTTAAGCAAAGGGAATTATCCTTAAATGGCTAAAAAAACAAGAAGACAGCTATTCGGACAGCACTTCCTGCACGAAAAAAGGATTTTGCAAAAAATAATCGAAGCCATCCAGCCAGAAAAAGATGACCTGGTAGTCGAAATTGGACCGGGTAAAGGAGCTTTGACTTTTCCCTTAGCAGCCAGAGCTGGGCAGGTGGTGGCTGTAGAGAAAGATTTTTCTCTGGTCCAGACCTTAGAAAAAAACAAACCCGATAACCTGGAGATAATCGCTGGTGATATTCTGCAGGTGGATTTAACCACCCTGATTAAAAGCAAAAAAGGCCAAGTCAGATCAGTAAAGCTGGCAGGCAATCTCCCCTATCACATTTCCAGCCAGATTCTTTTTGTCCTGCTTAGGGTGAAGAACCACATTGATCGGGCAGTATTTCTCTTCCAGAAAGAAGTTGCCGAGAGAATAGTAGCCGGTCCGGGCAGCAGAAAATATGCCCCTCTGTCCATTCTGCTCCAGAATTATTTTGATTGTAACCTTCTTTTTTTGATAAAACCTGGAGCTTTCAGCCCACCGCCCGAAGTTGATTCGGCCTGCGTTTCTTTCTCCAGGAGAACAGAGCCACGATTTTTCCCCGAGATAGAAGAGGGCAATTTCTTTGAGTTTCTCAAAGCCTGCTTCCGTCAGAGGCGGAAAACACTCCTGCGGAATCTGGAAGGTTCGGGATTTAATAAAGACCAGATAGCTGCTGCCCTTCAGAAACTCCATCTGGAAACGAAGGTCAGAGCCGAAGAGCTTGAGCCGGAAAAACTCCTGGCGATTTATCATCTGCTAAAAAGTACAGGCCTATGATGAAAACCTGAAAATCAATGTGATATAATCGAAGAAAATGGCAAGAGAAAAAAAGGAAAAGAAAGAAAAAAAAGATAGCCAGAAGAACAATCTTTTCGCCGAGATTATTGCCTTGATTTTTATCTTTCTGGCGCTTTTTTCTCTCATCAGCCTGGTCAGCTATAATTCGGCTGACCCTTCCTGGGCTAACACCCCGCCGCCCGGGCATAGGACTCAGAACTTTGGCGGGAAAATAGGGGCTTTTCTTTCAGAAAGCCTGCTTCAGGGGCTGGGGCTAATGGCTTTTTTCCTGCCTTTTGGCCTCGGGTATTTAGGAATTAAGACTCTTTTCCCTGGGCAAGCCAGGAGACTGGCCAGGCGGTTTACTTTCGGACTTCTCTATCTTCTAGTTCTTTGTCCACTGCTGGTTTTAATCCTGGAAAGAATTCCCTGGGGCGACAAAGAATTTCTGGCAGGAGGACTTCTGGGTGATCTGTTACTCGGGTTTTTTGTTCGTTATCTTAATCACACCGGCTCGTTCATCGTTCTCTTCTGCCTTCTGGCTCTTTTGCTCCTTTTCACCACCCACTGGACTCTTTCTAAAACTGTTCATTTCATCTCCCGGCTTTTTCAGTCCACAGCCAAGAACGTGCGCATCAGAATAACTGAATACAACCGCAGTAGGAAAAAAGAAAGGATGAAACAAAAAGTCGAAGAAAAATATGCCCGGATTAAGGCCGCTGAAGAAAAAGCCAGGACCGTAGAAAAACTGGAAAAGACTGAGGCTGAAGAAGAACTGGAAGAAGAGCTGGAAGCCGAAGAAGAGAAAAAGTTAAAAAGGCCAGAAAAAAAGATTTTGAAAAGAGGCGAAAAGCCTTCTTTCAGTTTTCAGGAGTTAGAGAAAGAAGAGAAGGAAGAAGAAAGGTTACTGCTCCCGGATTTGAGAAAATCCGGAGACTATCGCTTTCCGCCTTTCAGCCTGCTTGACCCGGGCAAACCGAGTGAAAAAATCGACCGGAATGAACTTTTCGAGAAAAAACGCCGGATTGAAGAAAAGCTCCGGGAATTCAAGGTGTCAGGAGAAGTCAGGGAGTATCATCCTGGGCCGGTCATCACCACTTACGAATTTTTCCCCGATGCTGGCATCAAAGTCAGCCAGGTGGCCGGCCTGAGCGAAGAGCTGTCGCTGGCTCTGGAAGCTGAATCGGTTCGTATTCAGCGAATACCGGGAAAATCATCCTTGGGCATAGAAATACCTAACAATAAAAGGGAAATCATCAAACTGCGGGACATCATCCAGTCAGAGAAATTCCAGAATTCTCCATCCAAGCTGACCTTTGCTCTTGGCAAGACTGTTCATGGCGACGTTTATATCACAGACCTGGCCATTATGCCGCATCTGCTGATCGCTGGAGCTACAGGAACAGGAAAAAGCGTCGCCCTGAATGCGCTCATTGCCAGTATTCTCTATAAGGCTACGCCGGAAGAAGTCAAGTTGATTCTCATTGACCCAAAACGTTTGGAATTTACTCTTTATGACGGTATCCCCCATCTGCTGGCACCGGTGGTCAACGACCCGAAAAAAGCTGGCATTATCCTGATGGATGCGGTTAAAAAGATGGAAGAAAGACTCAGACAGCTGAGCCAGATGAAGGTCAGAAACATCGAACAGTACAATCAGCAGGTAAAAACTATTTTAGCCCAGAAGAAGGGCAAGCTCAGCGAAGAAGAAAAGCAAAAGCTGAAGCCCCTGCCCTATATCGTCATCATCATTGACGAGCTGGCAGAATTGATGATGACCAGCGCCCAAGACGTAGAGTACTGCATCGGTCGGCTGGCCCAGCTGGCCAGAGCTGTTGGGATTCATCTGGTAATGGCCACCCAGCGTCCGTCTATTGATGTCATCACCGGAACCATCAAAAACAATTTCAACAGCCGAATCGCTTTCCGGGTGCCTTCCAAAGTTGACTCAAGAGTCATAATCGATACGGTAGGAGCTGAAAAGCTCTTGGGGCTGGGAGATATGCTCTTTATGCCACCCAACTATCCCCGACTCATCCGTCTGCATTGCGCCTATGTTTCCATCCCTGAAGTCCAGCGCCTGGTTAAATACGTCAAAGAACAGGGTTCCCCCGAATACGATGATAGAATCCTGCAGATACTGAAACGCACTGGAGAATTTGCCTTAGAAGAGGATCTTGGTGAAAAGGACGAACTTTTTGACAAAGCTGTGGAATTGGTCTTAGCCACCGGCCAGGCTTCGGCTTCATTTTTGCAGCGAAAATTAAAGCTCGGCTATGCCCGGGCTTCCAGAATCATCGACCAGATGGAACAGGAAGGGATAATCGGTCCGCCGGAAGGGGCCAAACCCCGGGAAATTCTGGTCGATCCGAAAACCTATTTCAAAGAGAAGCAAAAAGCAAAGATTAAAGAGGAAAAATCTTGAGTCCTCAGTAGAGAAAAAGAATAGCGGAGGCAATGTTAACTTGCCAGGCAACGGATTTCGGGGAAATTCCGATTAAAATAGTAGGAATTAAGCCTGCAACAACTTCCGGTTAGTGAATGGCCGGCTGCCGAAGGGATTTTAAAACTTTTTCTTTGGTCTTCTGCCATTTTTCTGCTGGGATGGCCAGCATGATTTCAACCAGCCTCGGGTCAAACTGCGAGCCACTGCATTTTTCTATCTCGGCCAGGGCCTCTTCAAGGGACCGACCCCGGCGATAAGGCCGGTCAGAAGTGATGGCATCAAGAGTGTCAGATAAGGAAAACAAACGAGCGCTGATGGGAATTTCTTCTCCCTGAAGACCAAAAGGATACCCGGAACCATCGTATCTTTCATGATGGAAAAGCACTATTTCTGCCGCTTCCTGTAAAAAGCTGAATTCTTTTATCATGGCAAAGCCGATGAGTGGATGATATTTGATGATTTCCATCTCTTTGTCAGAGAGCGGTTCCTTTTTTTGAAGAATTCTTTCAGGGATACCGATTTTACCAATGTCATGGAGAAGCGCTCCTCGCTCGATGTCAATCAGAACCCGCCTATTGCTGATTCCAGAATGCTGAGCCAGAAGCAGGGTGTAGGCAGCTACAAAACGAGAATGGCCGAGACTCTCTTCGCTGCTATCAGTGGCCGCCAGAAAATAGATTAATTCTGAATTAAAGAAGCCTTTTTCCAGAAAAAGTTTTTTCAGGCCAGAGACTTTCAGGTATTCTTCCTGCCGGGTGGCATTTTCCAGTCTATCCAGAATCCGGCTGGCTCTGAGAAAAGCTTCAATCTTGGGAAGAACATAAGGACTTGAGGTGGGAGAAGACATTAAGGCTGAAGCCGTCTTTCCCCAGCCCTGAATATCCAAATTATCTTTGAGCCAGTTGAGGTCAAAAATTTTTATTTTGGTGATATCCAGATTCTGGCTATCGGGATAAGAATTATTTCGGCTCTTCTTTTTTTCTTCAACAATCAGTTTTTTAGCCCGATCGTCTTTCATCGTTTCAGCCTTTTCGCCTATCCAGTTCAGCCGCTTCCAGAACCCCGGGATTATTATTGATTTTCGTTTTTAGGACAGGACAGGTCTCAATCAGGACATAGCCCTGGGCGCTGAGCATCCGGTCGAGATAACGATAAAAAGCCTCAGCAGACTTAAATATTTTTACTGCTTCGGTCTTTTTCCCTGGTTTCATCCCGGCCTCCGCTTCATCTTCAGCCAAAAGATTAGTCGCCCGATAAAAGAAAAAATTGAAAAACCTATCTAACCTGTGGTATTTTCAAAAAGAAATAGAGCAGGCTTTTTGACCGGATTGGTTAATGACATTAAATAAAATCGAAGAAGACATCCAGGAACTGGTGGTCAGATACCGGCCCATCATTGCTTTCCGTGTCCGGAAGGCACTCGGCGCCCAGAACGTTGACTGCGAAGACCTGGTTTCGGAGATTCTCTCTCAGGTGCTGGAAAAAATCCAAAGCGGAGAGTTCAGGGGTGAATCCTCCCTTGGAACTTTTGTTTACACCATAACCTCCCGGCGGATTGTCGATTACATCAGAGAGAAGTCCAAAGTGATGAAGTATGCCCCGGAACCCCATCCTCATCCAGACCCCCAAGAAACTCTCGAAGCCCAGGAGATGTCAGAGAGAGTAAAAAAGGCCCTTGGCTTCCTCAAACCCAAGTATCGCGATGTCCTGTATCTCTATTACTATCAAGAATTAAGCCGGGAAGAAGTAGCTAACAGACTGGGCATTTCCCCCAGGAAAGTCAGCGAGCTGGTCAACTATGCTCTGAAACTCATCAGAAAAGAGCTAAAAATTTGAAAATTTTTTCCATTTTTAGCAGGCTTACCCGACTAAAAGGGTGAATAAAAGGGAAGGTAGAAAATATGAGAAAATGCAAGTTTGAAGACTTTATCGATGGGTACCTGCTTAACAGGTTGAGCGAAAGGGATAAAGAAGCCTTCGAAGAACACTATTTTAATTGTTCTTCCTGCTTCGAGAAACTTCAGGAAAGAGATGTCATCATCCGGACCATCAAGAATCATCCTGAATTACTGATCACAGAAAAAACCGAAGCCCGCGTACCGTTGCTGGCCACTCTCAAAAAAGAGGTGAGGGCTTTTTTCACTCCCCGTCAGTTAGTTTTAGCTGGTTTGACTGCTCTGTTGGTACTGGTAGTAATCTTTGTGATTGTTCCCCGAAATCAGGCTCCTGCTCCAAATTTCTTCCTGACTGATGAAGAAACTGTCCGTGGTTCATCGATAACCCTGATTTCTCCCGTGATTGACATGAACCAGATTCCTTCTTCTTTTGAATGGAAGAAACTGGGTGAAAACATCGAATACCAGGTTTCGATTTTCAACCACCAGCTCCTGTGGAAAGCGACCACTAAGGAAAACCGCATCACCCTGCCGGAAGAAGTCAAGGCCAAGATGGTTCCCGGAGAAAAGTATTCCTGGCAGGTTAAAGCTTTCAGTCCTGATGGTACTCTGATCGCAGTTTCCAGCCGCGTGCAGTTTAAGATTGCGGCACAATAAGAGAAATAAGAGAAAGCAGATAATTTAATCTTCGATCAAACCATTATCAATATCTTCTATATATAATCTTCCCTTGGTTTCTTCTTCAAAAGCCAGGCAGCACATCAGCCGTCCGCACAATCCAGAAATCTTGGTCGGGTTGATCACAATCTGCTGCTTCCGGGCTTTCTGGATGGTAATTGGTTCAAAATTTTTGATGAAACTGAAGCAGCAGAGCTGACGACCGCAGACACCCAGTCCGCCCACCAGCTTGGCTTCATCCCGGACGCCGATCTGCCGCATCTCAATTCTCATCCGTAGCTCCTTAGCCAGATCTTTGACCAGTTGGCGGAAATCGATCCGGCCGTCGGCCGTGTAATAAAAAATCCCTTTCTTCTCGTTGAAAAAATAGCGCACCGCCACCAACTTCATCGGTAAATTCCGGGCTTTAATTCTTTCCAGGCAGAACTCAAAGGCTTTTTTCTCTTTTTCCCTGAGCCACTGAAATTTCTTTATATCTTCTTCAGTGGCTTTCCGGATTATCTTAACAGCATTCTTAGCCACCTTCGGGCAACGAACGACTTCACTGTTGGTATCGACGACCACGGCCAGGTCACCGCCGTATTCTGACTCGACCAGGCAGTAATCACCGATTTCTAACGGTTCTTCGCCTTTGATGGCCCGGATTATCTTTCTGGTTGATTCGGACAGTAACAAAACTGCATCAGTCATGGTTTATCTCTCTAAGGAAAATGGCCAGTTCATTACTCATTATAGACAAATTCGGGTTTTTCTTTAAGCTGTGCAAGAAATCTTCTATCAGCCTCACTCCGCTGACCGCTTTCTCCCCCGGTATCCGGGGAGCCAGCTTTTCCAGTTCTGGTCTGAGGTCAGAATTGAGGATATGACCGGCCTCACCCTGAAGAATGGCCACCAGGTCACGGAAAAAGACTGAAAAAAAGGAAAGCGTTTCTTTAAACTCTTCTAAAAAATCTTTTTTGGTTCTACCAGCAGTCAGACTCAGGAACTCTTCAGCTTCAGCCGATTCAATTAATTTTTTAAACAGCAGCCAGGCTCTATCCCTGCCTGCTCTGAATTCCTCCCAGTTCAGGTTCAAAGCCAGCTCCAGATTACCATCAGTGGTAGTAGCCACCAGGCTGGCTCGGTCTTCGGAGAGACCTCTTTGGACCAGGGCTTTTTCGATATCTTCCTGACTGACCGGTTTAAACTTCAGAACCTGGCAGCGAGACCTGATAGTGGGCAGGATAACAGGCAGGTCTTCGGTAACCAGAATGAAATAGACGAAAGGCCGGGGTTCTTCCAGCGTTTTTAGAAAAGAATTGGCCACAGTTTCGTTCATTCGGTCGGCTTCATCGATGATGAAAACCAGCTTGCCCTGATTCCAGGGCCTCATTTTTGACAGGTAGTTTATTTCGTCAATCTGCTCCTTGACGATCTGCTCCCTGTTTTTTTCCCTAAGGACAATCCGAACATTGGGATGCTGACCGCGGTCAATCCGCAGGCAGGAATCGCAATGGTCGCAGGAATCATCAGTCAACTCCACGCAGTTTAGAGCTTTAGCCAGAGTGAGCGCGGTTTTCAATTTCCCCACCCCCGGAGGCCCGACAAAAAGCAGGGAATTGGGCAGCCGACCCTTGCTCAGAGAAAGCTTCAGAATCTTTTTAACCTGCTCATTTCCGACAATGTCTTTAAAACTCATCTCCCTTTTATCCTCTTAAACCCGTATGTACTCCAGAATAGAGCACTTGCCGTAGGTATCGACCGGTATAGGATTTTTCTACCTGAGCCACCTGTTCAGGAGTACCTTCGGCCACAACCAGGCCGCCAGCTTCGCCCCCTTCCGGACCCAAGTCAATAATGTAATCGCAAAACTTAATGACTTCAAGGTTGTGCTCGATAATAATCACCGTATTCCCCAGCTCCACCAGCCCTGACAGCACTTGGAGAAGCTTCTGGACGTCGTCAAAATGCAGACCGGTGGTCGGCTCATCGAGAAGATAAAGAGTTTTACCGGTATGGCGCCGACTGAGCTCCCGCGTTAATTTTATCCTCTGAGCTTCGCCACCAGAGAGCTGCGGGGCAGGCTGACCGAGCCTCAGATAACCCAAACCAACTCTCTGCAATAAATCCAGCTTCCTTTTAAGTGCCGGATGAGCTTTCAGCAATTCATAGGCTTCATCCACCGTCATATCGAGGTAATCAGCGATATTTTTCCCTTTGTAAGTCACGGCTAAGGTTTCTTTGTTGTACCTCCGGCCTCCGCAGCGGTCGCAGGTGACATAAACATCGGGCAGAAAATGCATTTCTATTTTTTTGACCCCGGCGCCCTCACATTCCTCACAGCGGCCGCCGTGAACATTAAAGCTAAAACGTCCAGGCAGATAACCTTTTCTCCTGGCTTCCGGAGTTAAGGAAAACAGCTCCCGGAGATGAGTAAAAATCTGGGTGTAGGTGGCTGGATTGGACCTGGGAGTCCGGCCAATCGGTTTCTGGTCAACAGAAACAACCTTATCGATGTTCTCCAAACCTTCCAGGCCGTCATGCTGGCCGGGCTGAACTTTAGCCCGATAAAATTTCTTGAGCAGGGCTTTGTACAGAATATCGTAAACCAGAGTGCTTTTACCCGAACCTGAAACCCCGGTCACTGCGGTCATCACACCCAGAGGAAATCTGACGTTTATGTTTTTCAGGTTATGTTCTCTGGCTCCCTTAACTATCAGCCAGCCCTTTGGCTCACGTCTTTTTTCCGGCACAGGGACGAATTTTTCTCCGCGGAGATACTGAGCAGTAAGAGAATTACTGGCTTTCAACACTTCCTGGAGCGACCCATGAGCCACCACATATCCGCCCCTGTCTCCAGCCCCGGGGCCAAGGTCAACGATATAATCGGCCGAGCGGATGGTCTGCTCGTCATGTTCAACCACCACGATCGAATTTCCGGCATCTCGGAGCTGGCGCAAAAGTCTGATCAGGCGCCCGTTATCTCTCTGATGCAGCCCGATGGTCGGTTCATCCAGAACGTACAGGATCCCGCGAAGTTTGGATCCGACCTGAGCCGCCAGTCTTATCCTCTGAGCTTCTCCACCAGAGAGAGAAGCTCCGGTCCGGTTCAGATCAAGGTAGGATAGTCCAAGCTCTTTCATTATTTCCAAGCGCACTCTGATTTCTTTCAGGATTTTCTCCGCCACCAGTTTTTCCTGACCGCCAAATTCAAGTTTTTCAAGTTTTTCCAGTAGCTGATTAACATCGAGGGAAGACAGCTCATGGATGTTCAGGTCACCAATTCTTACCGATAGGCTTTCTTTTTTTAACCGCTGCCCATGACAGACCGGGCAAACATCATCGGTCAACTCAATCTCGCCCCACTCGTTATAGGTGGTCATAAAACCCAGTCCATGACAGTGGTCGCAGGCTCCGTACGGACTGTTAAAAGAAAAATTCCTGGGCTCGAGCGGCTGAAAACTCCGGCCACATGAAGGACAGACGAGCTTTCGAGAAAAATAGAATTCCCGCTCCCAATTATCGAGCACCAACACCCCACCCTCAGACAACTCTAAACTTTTTTCCACCGCTTCCCTGAACCTGGCTGCGGCTGAAGCGTTTAGAGTCAGCTCATCAATCAGAATTTCTATGTTGTGTTTCTTGTTTTTTTCTAAGACGATTTTTTCTTCAAGCTCCCGCATCCGGCCATCAATCCGCGCCCTCAGGTAACCTCTTTTCCTGAACTTCTCCAGAAGCTGATGATATTCGCCCTTTCGGCCACGGATGACTGGAGCTAAGATTTTGACTTTCTGTCCGCCGAGATCTCTTTCGATCAACCTGATGATCTGGTCTTCAGAACTGGAGCTGACTTTAACCCCACAATCCGGGCAATATATTGTTCCCACCCGGGCATAAAGTAACCGCAGAAAATCATAGATTTCAGTTATGGTACCGACTGTGGAGCGCGGGTTAAAAGAAATGGTTTTCTGGTCAACCGAGATAGCGGGAGACAGGCCTTCGATGGATTCAACTTCAGGTTTTTCCAGCTGCTCGATAAACTGTCGGGCATAGGCTGAAAGACACTCCAGATAGCGCCTCTGACCTTCAGCAAACAGTGTGTCAAAAGCCAGGGAGGATTTTCCCGAACCACTCGGTCCGGTAATGATCACCAACCTGTTTCTGGGCAGCACGACATCTATCTTTTTAAGGTTGTGCTGAGCCGCTTTTCGAACTCTTATTTCCTGAAGCATGCATATATTTTAACACGTTCCGGAAAGTTTCGAATGATTGAACCAAATTCGTTTAACAATCTTTTTCTTTATTTTATAATAACAGAGAATTATGCCACCATGGACAAAGAAGAAAACCTGCTAAAAGCTATCAATTTACTGAGAGAAATTGCTGCCCCTTATGATTCCATCACCACCATTAAATACCTGCCGGCCCAAGGGGGCAGTTTTGCCGATTATCCGTCTGAGATTCATCCCAAACTGGTTGAGGCTTTGAAGAAGAAGGGTTTCCAATCTCTGTATTCTCATCAACGCCTCGCCTGGGAAAAAATTCAGGAAGGCAAGAACGTGGTGGTGGTCACCCCAACGGCTTCCGGAAAAACCCTCTGCTACAACCTGCCGGTCCTTGACCGAATTCTGCGCGACCCCTCCAGCCGGGCCATTTACCTTTTCCCGACCAAGGCTCTCTCCCAGGACCAGCGGGCCGAGCTGGATGAAATCATCGAGCTTCTTCAGGAAGAAGTCAAGATTTTCACTTATGACGGCGACACTCCCCAAGATGCCCGAAAAGCCATCCGTAGCCAGGGACATATCATCATAACCAACCCGGATATGCTCCATTCAGGTATCCTGCCCCATCACACCAAATGGATCAAGCTTTTTGAGAATCTCAAATACATCATCATTGATGAGCTGCATAATTATCGTGGTGTTTTCGGCAGCCATGTGGCCAATGTCATCCGACGCCTTAAAAGAATCGCCAGTTTTTACGGCTCAAAACCGCAATTCATCCTGTCAACCGCCACTATCGCCAATCCGGTGGACATGGCTCAGAAAATGATCGAAGAACCGGTCGAGCTCATAGACCAGAACGGAGCTCCCCGCGCTGAGAAATATTTTATTTTCTACACACCGCCTGTGGTCAACCCTCATCTTGGAATCAGAAGGTCTTACATCAACGAGACCCGAAGGATTGCTTCTATCTTTTTGAGGCACAACCTGCAGACAATTGTCTTTGCCCAGAGCCGGCTGCTGACTGAAGTCCTGGTCACTTATCTTAAAGAAGACATAGAAAAAAGCCTTAAGGATGAAGGCCTTATCCGCGGTTATCGTGGCGGTTATCTTCCGACCAAACGCCGAGAAATAGAAAAAGGTTTGAGAGAAGGGAAAATTTTGGGAGTAGTTTCCACCAATGCCCTTGAACTTGGCATAGACATCGGAACCTTAGACGTGGCTGTTCTGGCCGGTTATCCCGGGACTATCGCCAGCACCTGGCAGAGAGCCGGAAGAGCCGGCCGAAAGACCGGCAAATCAGCGGCCGTGCTGGTAGCCTCTTCTTCGCCCTTAGACCAATTTATCGTTCACCATCCGGATTATTTTTTCTCCAGCCCTCCGGAAATGGCCCTAATTAACCCTGACAATCTTTCGATTCTGGTCAGCCACATCCAGTGCGCGGCTTTTGAACTGCCCTTTGAAGACGGTGAAAAATTTGGTTCAGTGGAAATCAGCGAAATCCTGAAGTTTTTGGAAGAGGAGCAAATGCTCCATCACACCCAGAACAAATGGTTCTGGACATCTGAAGCTTATCCAGCTGACGGCATCAGTTTGCGCAGCATCAGCTCGGATAATTTTGTGGTAGTGGACATAACTGAAAAACCAAAAGTCATCGCTGAAGTGGATTTTTCCTCAGCCCTGACCACTCTTCATCCGAAAGCCATATATATTTGCGAGGGC
This sequence comes from Candidatus Aminicenantota bacterium, assembly GCA_014360015.1. GTDB lineage: Bacteria > Acidobacteriota > Aminicenantia > Aminicenantales > Saccharicenantaceae > Saccharicenans. The sequence continues at coordinate 219,286 of JACIYJ010000004.1, forward strand.
GAACAATACTTTGTGGAAAAGTTTGATTATGACCAGAGAAAAGCTTATGTTAAAAAGACTGACGTTGATTATTTTACCGACGCCATAGATTACACCAACGTCAAAATCCTGGATGTTTTTGACCGCAAAGATATTCCTCAGGGCTGGGTCTCTCACGGTGAAGTTCATGTGGCCACCCAGGTGGTCGGGTTTAAGAAAATAAAATTCCATACGATGGAGAACGTCGGTGCTGGAGAACTCCAGCTCCCTCAAAACGAGATGAGTACCACCAGCTTCTGGTTGACCATCCCGGCAGAAATTTATCAAACTCTACCCTTCACTTCTGAGCAGCGAATCAACGGACTTTTTGGTCTTTCATACGTTCTACACCATGTGGCTCCGCTTTTTCTGATGTGCGACCTGCACGACCTGGGTGTGGCCATCGGTGACAATTTTTCCGGTGAGTCTGTTCCGCCGCGAGAATTGCCCGGCCGTAAGCCCACCGCTTCTGAAAGGTTCCAGAAAATCCTTTCTCCCGACTTTTCACCCAACATCTTCCTTTATGATAATTTCCCTGGCGGTATCGGCCTCAGTCCCGCTCTTTTTGAGCTGCAGAAAATTCTGCTCGAAGCCTGCCTTAAAACCATCGAAACCTGTCCCTGTGAAGAAGGCTGTCCGTCGTGTGTTGGACCTGTCCGGGAAAGCGGAGAAAAAGCCAAGCAGGTAGCTAAGGCTCTTCTTCAGAAACTACTTTTTACAGGCGCATAATTCAGCGATGTTTTTTTCTTCACCCATTACCACTAACACATCGCTGTCTTTAATCACAAAATCAGCGCCGGGGATGAAAATCACCTTCTCAGGCACTAATTGTCTTACCGCTATTACTTGAACTCGATATTTATTGGTCAGGTCAAGGTCTTTTAATTTTTTCCCGATAAAAGCTTCAGGCGGGACAATTTCCTGAATACTGATATTTTCTGCCAGGGGTAGATATTCCAGGACATTTCTTGAGCTAAGCTTCTGGGCCACCCGGATGGCCATGTCGCGTTCCGGATATATGACCTCTGTAGCTCCGATGGCCTCCAGGATTTTACCGTGGTCAGCGCTTAGGGCTTTGGCCATTATCCGGTTGACTCCCAGTTCGTGGAGATAAAGAACCGTGAGAATTGAAGATTCCATTTCCGGGCCGAGGCTGACCACTACTACATCCATGTCCTGAACACCTAAAGCCTGAAGACTCTCTTTGTCAGCCGAGTCCATCCAGACGGCCTGAGTGGAAAAATCTTTGGCTTCTTCAACTTTATCTTTATCTTTATCTATAACCAGAACTTCATGCCCTTTTTCATACAGTGTCCTGGCTAAATAACTGCCAAAACTGCCGAGTCCAATGATGGCGAATTTCATCTTAATCTCCATAATTCCTGATTCAATCTTATGATTCTAAAATATTTTATCCCACCATAATACTTTCTTCAACGAACTGATAGTGACCGGCTGGTTTAACCCGGCTGAAAGCATAGAGCATGGTCAGTGGCCCGATTCGACCGAGATACATGGTTATTATCAGGATTAACTTACTTAGAGGATGGAGATGAGGAGTAATACCAAGCGACAGACCAACCGTACCGAAAGCTGAGACCACTTCAAACAGAACTTCTTTCAGGGAGAACTGTGGTTGAATCAACAGGATGGAAAAGGTGGCCGCAAAAATCAGACCCATGGCCAGTGAGACTAAGGTATAGGCTTTGATGATATCTTCATTCTTAACCCCGCGGGAAAATATCCTGGGAACTTCGTAACCCTGAATTCTCGACCTCAAAAAGGCAAAGATTAAACCGAAAGTAGTAGTTTTCACACCGCCACCGGTAGAACCGGGAGAAGCGCCGATAAACATTATCAGTATCAACAGAAGCAGCGATGCTACGGAAAGGCTGTTCAGGTCAACAGTGTTAAAACCAGCTGTCCGGGCCGAGACCACATGAAAAGTAGAAGCTAAAATTTTTTCTTTCAAGGGCAAACCAGAAAGTCCCCGATTCATATCTACAAAAAAGATGACGGCCGCGCCGACGAGGATAATGGCTGCAGTGATCGTAGCCACAAACTTGGTGTGCAGAGAAAATTTTACTCTTTCTTTTTTGAGGGCATTCCTGACCGCCAGCTTAACTTCTTGAAGAACAAAAAATCCTAAACCGCCAGTGATGATCAGGACCATCATCACCAGATTCACCAGGAGATCCCCCCGAAAGCCCATCAGGTTGTCAGAAAAAAGAGAAAACCCGGCATTGCAGAAAGCAGAAATAGAATGAAACACAGACAGAGCCAAAGCTTTGGAAAAAGGAAAAGAATGCGAAAAACGAACTAAAAGCAAAAGACTTCCAAGGGCTTCAAAGCTCAGAGTGAAAATAAAAACGTCTCTCAATAGGGCTGGAAAATCTGAAATGACCGAAGGCCGGAATGAGCCTTCTACTACCATTTTATCAGTCAGGCTGACCCGCCTTCCAGCGGTCATCAGGATAAAGCTGGAAAAAGTCATTATTCCCAGACCACCCAGCTGAATCAGGATGATGATGACCGTCTGTCCGAATGAGCTGAAATAAGTAGGGGTGTCCACCACGATCAAGCCGGTGACGCAGACAGCCGAAGTTGAGGTGAATAAGGCATCGATAAAGGCAATCCGGCCAGAGGTTGTGGCTACAGGAATAGACAGAATGATCGTACCTACCAGGATGGCCAGCAGAAAACTCAAGGCCAGAAGTCTCGGCGGATGAACCAGCTTCTTCTTCAGACTGTTCAAGTTAACCTCTTATATTTCAATAATTAAACTCTTTTTGTCTCGAGCCGTCAAGTCAGCTTAGTTGATTGACAGACAGGGTTCTGTATGTTAATTTGAAAAAGTTATGAATATCTTCAGTCTAATTTCACAGGCAACCATAGTCGTTAAGTTTATTCTTCTGGTGCTTATCCTCTTTTCGGTTTTCTCCTGGGCTATCATCATCTATAAAAGACGGAGTCTGAAAGCAGCTGAAATTTCCTCCAGAAACTTCCTTGAAGTCTTCCGTAAAAGTAAATCCCTGAACGAAGTCAACGAAGCTGCCAGAAAATACAGGAACAGTCCCTTAGCCTCATTGTTTCAGGCCGGGTTCAAAGAGTTGGTTCACCTGACCAGGTCCAACCCCCAGCCCCAGGGCTCTATCAACGCCGAAAAGCTCGAAGCCATCAATCGCGCCCTTCTCCGAGCCTCTAACGCTGAAATCACCCGGCTGGAAAAAATGATGAGTTTTCTGGCCACCTGTGGCAGTGTTACTCCTTTCATCGGTCTTTTTGGAACGGTCTGGGGAATTATGGACTCCTTCCATAAAATCGGGGTAGTCCGCTCAGCCAGCCTGGTTACTGTGGCTCCGGGAATTGCTGAGGCTCTGATCGCCACAGCCATCGGACTTTTTGCCGCTATCCCGGCCGTTATCGCTTACAATTTCTTCCTTGGCCGGATAAAAGAACTGATTACCATGATGGATGATTTCAGCCTGGAATTTTTAAATATCATAGAAAGGGTCTATGGCTCTTAATCTCAATTCCACACCGACGGCCAATAGCCGGAGAAGAGTGGGTACTTCTATGTCTGAAATCAACGTCACTCCCCTGGTCGATGTCATGCTGGTGCTACTGATTATTTTCATGGTCACCGCTCCTATGATGCAATCCGGTATCGGGATAAACCTGCCCCAGGCAGAAACCGAATCAGCTCCGGCTGAAGAAGGTCTGACTCTCACTATAACCGCTGATGGTTATATCCACATAGGCGAGTCGGTTATAAACATCAACCTTCTGGAAAGACGCCTGCACGAATATTTTTATAATAAAACCAAAAAAATCATCTACATCCGGGCTGACCGTAATCTGAACTACGGCCAGCTCATCCAGGTGCTGGACATCGTCAAGAAATCCGGGATCGAAGTCGTCGGTCTGGTTACTGAACCCTTGGAAAAGCCGGCGACTAAGAAACGGACAGGCTGATGAAATCTTTTGTGATAGGCAGTGGTTCGTTCAAAAGAGCCCTTATCCTGTCCCTTTTTTTGCACATCATTATTTTTACTCTGGTCGGTTTTTCTAATTATCTCACTGCTCCAGCTAAAAAGGGTATGGTTCATTACGTTAACCTGAGTTTTGTCGGTCTACCCGGTGGCGGAAGCAGCGGTGGCGGAACTGGAGGAGGACAGCCTGGAACCTCAACCGGCGGGGAAAAAGCTGGTGAGCCAGCTTCAGCTCCAAAAAAGGAAACGATGAAAGAGCTGACCGTTCCGCAGAAGGCTCAACCTCAAACCGGTAGCTCGCTTCGACATCCTGTAGAAAAATCAACCAAAACTAAGGATAAGACGCCCCCCAAGAAAACAGCCATCTCGGCTCCACAACCAGGCGCCCAGAAAGCTGAACAAACCGCTGGTCAGGCTGGCGGTACCGGCACCGGCACCGGTGGCAGTGGTGGAGGCGGGGGCTCAGGACTGAGAATTGGTGTGGGTGAAGGATCCGGTGGTTTCGGTGGAGGTTACGGTGACCCCCTAAGCACCGCTTCCTTTCCATACAATTATTATCTTCAAATCATCATAGACCGGGTTTCATCCAACTGGTTTACAGCCATCAATAATCTTGACTATACCGGGGAGTACCAATCGGTTATCTACTTCAAGATCCAGAGAAATGGCCAGATTTCCGATCTGAAAATTGAGCAGTCCTCTGGTCTGCCTGCTCTTGATCTATCTGCTCGTCGGGCAGTGGAACTGGCCGCTCCTTTTCCTCCTCTTCCCCCGGATTTTGAAAGTGAATATCTCATCATACATCTTATTTTTGAGCGGAGCAAATGAAACACAAAATTATCCTGACCACTCTGTTTCTGGCGCTGATTATGTCAGCCATTTTCCTCTTCTCCCAGCAGGAAGTGGTTTTGACTATCAGAGAAGGGGTTCCGGCTATCTCTTTGGCTCTACCGCCTTTTATCTATGATTCTTCTTCGCCTCAGGCTAAACAGGCTGCCGAGACCATCTATCAGGTTCTTTCGGCTGACCTTCGTTACAGCCGGGTCTTTCAGCTTGTGCCTCGAGAACATATGAATTATATAAGGCCCCTGAACCCTAAGGAAATTTTCTTCAAGGACTGGGAATCAATTCAGACCCGAATCCTGCTGGTGGGCGAAATCAGTCAATCTCAGGATAAGGTAATTTTTGAGGTCAAAGTGTATGACGTAAAAAGTGAGAGAATGATCCTCGGTAAAAGATACCAGGTCGAACCCGACCTTTTTCGCTTAGTGGCCCACCGGATAGCTGATGAGATGATGAAACTCTACGGAGAAAAGCCTTTCTTTACCTCCAAGATAGTTTTTGTCTCTAACCGCGACGGTAACGATGAACTCTACATGATGGATTACGACGGAGCCAACCAGACGAGGCTAACCTTCAATAAATGGCGGGATTACATGCCAGCCTGGTCACCGGATCAACGAGCTATCGTTTTCACCTCTTATCGAGCCGGGAACCCGGACCTTTATCTCCTGTATCCTTATGAAGGCAAACTGGTGCCGGTTTCAACCGGAGGAACCAATTTTGCCGGAGCCTTCTCGCCTGATGGTAAAAAACTGGCCTTCTGCTCCACCAAAGACGGTAACGCTGAAATCTATGTGGCCAATGCCGATGGCACCAACGTCCGCAGGATAACTTTTAACAGCGCCATCGACACCGCTCCCTCGTGGTCTCCCACTGGAAGGGAAATCGCTTTCACTTCCGATAGAACCGGAACACCACAGATTTACATCATGGATGCTGAAGGTGGTAACGTTCGTAAAGTCAGTTTTGGCGGTGATTATCTCGACTCTCCAGCCTGGTCGCCTGACGGTGAACGGATTGCTTTTGTCTCCCGGGTCAATAACTTCTTTGACCTCTACATTCTCAACTTAAAGACCAATCAGATTACCAAGCTGACCGAAACCAATGCCCGGAACGAGTCACCAAGCTGGTCACCGGACGGCCGGCACCTGATTTTTTCTTCCAATATGTCCGGGACGATTCAAATCTACTCCATCGACTACGACGGTACTAACCTGCGTTGCCTGACCAGCCAGGGAGAAAACAAATTGCCCAACTGGACTAACTGAGCTGACAATTGCCTGTCAATCTTATTGACAGCTGTTAAGCTTCATTGTATAAAAAGAGTTGCCGGGTTTATAAAATTTGTGAAGAGTCTTAAAAGACTGAAGGAGGAAGGATGAAAAAACTGTTGATTTTCTCACTGGCAATTCTTCTTGTTCTATCTTTCTCTGCTTCCTGCAAGAAGAAAGTTAAGGAAGTCCCACCACCACCGGCGCCTCAGGCTCAAGAACAGCCGAAGGTGGAAAAAGTAGAAGAGCCAGTGGTTAAGGAACCCGTTCTGACTGAAGAAGAGATTTTTCAGAAGAAAACCTTAGAAGAAATCAACCAGGAAAAACCTCTGGCCATGATTTTCTTTGATTATGACAAATACAACATCAGGGAAGATGCTGTCCCGGTGCTCGAAGCCAATGCCCAGTGGCTGAAAAAACACCCGACCGTTAAAATTCTCATCGAAGGTCACTGCGATGAAAGAGGTACTGAAGAATACAACTTAGCTCTGGGCGAAAAAAGAGCCAAAAGCACCATGGATTATCTGATCAGCCTGGGCATCCCGGCAGAGAGAATGAGAATAATCTCTTACGGCAAGAGCCAGCCTCTTGACCCCGGTCACAACGAATCAGCCTGGGCCAAGAACAGGAGAGCTCAATTTTTGATAATCGAGAAATAAATTGTTGAAAGGTAAAAAGGTTCTCTTTTCTTTATCATTTTTGCTGCTATTTTGCCTCGTTTTCCTGTCAGCCGATAACGACCAGAGCAAAAAGGCCTACGAGCTAATGTACCAGGACATTCAGGCCCTGAAGGTCCAGGTCCAGGAACTGTCGGCAATTCTCAAGAAAAATTCGGCTGACCTTCAGGAATTAAAAGACCAGGTTAAGACGCTTGGAGACCTGCTCAGACGCAGCCAAGCCGAACAGAATTCCTTCAAAGACGAGCTAAGAAACATCCCGGTTCAGTACCAGCTGCTCAACAGCAGGCTGGAAGAGATGCAGTTTCAGATGTCGACCCTGCAGGATATCATGCAAGCTCTTCAGAACCTGACCAATCAGCCCAAAGTTGAAGAAAAAGCTCAGGCCAAAGGAAGCAAGTCTCAGGTTGCAAAAAAAGAGCAACCTCCGGCAGAAACCCAGAAACCGACAGTAGCAACCATACCGGCTCAGGAGATGTACAACAATGCTTATGGCGATTACCTGAAAGGCAATTATAACCTGGCCATAGATAGTTTTCGCCTGTTCCTACAGCAATATCCCAATACCCCCCTGTCAGATAATGCGCTTTACTGGATCGGAGAGTGTTACTACAGCCAGGGAAAATACGACGAGGCCATAGAAAGTTTTAACGAGCTTCTGCTGAGCTATCCCTCGGGCGATAAAGTTCCGGCAGCTTATTTGAAAAAAGGAATGAGCCTGATGCAGCAAGGCAAGAAAGATGAAGCCTTAGCCACCTTCAAGCTTCTGGTAAGCAAGTATCCTTTGCAGGAAGAAGCCAAGCTGGCTCAGCAAAAAATCAACGAACTGGTGGGAAAATGAGAGATAGAAACAGCCTGAACAAAGTCATTCTTATAGGCCATCTGGTAAAAAAGCCCGAAATCCGCTATCTGGCTGAATCAGGTCGGCCGGTGGCCAGGTTTCAGATTGCTACCAACGAGCAGCTCTACTACCCTGACACCAAAAAGACGGTTGATCGGACTGAATTTCACCGGATTGTGGCCTGGGGCAAGCTGGCTGAGTTCTGTGAAAAATTCCTGGAACAGGGCCGGCAGATTCTGATCGAAGGCCGGCTCAGATGGAGGTCCTGGGAAGACCGGGATGGAAACAAGCGTAATTCGACTGAAGTCGAAGCTGTGAATATCGTGCTGCTCGGTAAAAGAACCGCACCTCAAGAGGAAATTCAGGCTGACACTACCATAGCTGATGTTCCGGTGGATGAATTCCCGGAAGTTTCTGAACCGATCGCCGAAGAATTCCCTGAAGGAAACACCAGCCCTGATGAAGACGACGAAGTCCCGTTTTGATCGAAATTGCTTTTTTAAAAATTAATTCAGAGATTCCCATGAGCGAAAAAATGGAGCAGCAGACAGTTGAAAAACTGATTTATGAAGAAGAGCGGCCATGGGGAAAATTCCGCAGCTATCCCCACCAATTAGCCTCAAGCCTGAAAATCATCACGGTAAATCCCGGCGGTATACTTTCTCTGCAATACCATAACCACCGCAGTGAATATTGGGTAATTCTGGACGAAGGGCTGGAGGTTACTCTGGGTGATGAAGTCTGGCAACCACAACCGGGCGAAGAAATCTTCATCCCGGCCAAAACTCCTCATCGGCTAAAAGGTGTCGGACCGAAGCCGGCCCGGGTTATGGAACTCTGGCTCGGTCCTTCAGGTGAAGACGACATCGTCCGACTGGAAGATGTTTACGGCCGGAGCTAAGAATTTCAAGTAGTAATCTGACTCATCAGAAAAGCCTGCGGATGCTTCCTCAAGATTGACTCAATCATAAACTCTTCTACTTCGGTGGCTGTCTTCAATTTCAAAGCCTGAGCCACGGCTTCTTCCGCTGTCCTGGCTTCAACCGCCCTCAGGGCTTTTTTCACCTTGGGGATAAAAATCGGGTTCATACTGAAATTTCTCAAACCCATCCCCAGCAGAATGATGGCTGACAGCGGATCAGCGGCCATCTCTCCGCAGACAGTGACTTCTTTCCCGTACTTATTAACGGTTTTGATGACATAATCGAGCAGTCTCAGAACGGCTGGATGATGCGGTTTGAAAAGGTAAGAGACTGATTCATTGCCCCGGTCAACCGCCAGATAGTACTGAATGAGGTCATTGGTTCCGATGCTGACAAAATCAACCTCCTGAATGATGCTCTCAACGAGAGCAGCAGCGGCCGGGACTTCAATCATCACTCCGATGGGCAGCGATTCATCAAAAGAAACTTTACTGGCTCTGAGTTCATCCTTCACTTCCTGGAAAATTCGTTTAAGCTCGACAACTTCTTCAATTTCTGTGATCATCGGCACCAGAAGCCGGACATTCTTCCTAACACTGGCTTTCAGGATAGCTCTAATCTGAGTCCTGAACAGTTCTCTGTTTTTCAGCGAAAAGCGAATGGCTCTGAGACCAAGGGCTGGATTGGGTTCCTTTTCGATGTTGAGCTGGGGTAAGCTTTTTTCGCCACCGATATCAATCGTCCGAATATAAACCGGTTTGGGATAAGTACTCCTGGCCATCTTAAGGTAAATGGCCAGATGGTCTTCTTCAGAAGGCAGGACAGGACGCTGCAGGTAGATGAACTCAGAACGAAAAAGTCCGATTCCTTCGGCTCCATAGGAAAATGCAGCAGTAACTTCTTCGGGAAGTTCGATGTTGGCTAAGGGAGTGAAGCGCACCCCGTCCAGTGTTTCCGGTTTTAGCCTGGCTATTTTCTTCAGCTCTTTTTGATAAGTTTCGTATCTTTCTCGTTTGCTCTGGAATTCTCTTCTGATAGCCGGAGGCGGATTGATGATGACTTCACCATCTGTCCCATCTACGATGAGAAAATCTCCATTTTTTACTTTGAGGCTGACATCATGCAGGCCGACCACTGCCGGAATTCCCAGCGACCTGGCTAAGATGGCCGTATGGGAAGTTTTGCCGCCCATATCCAGAGCCACTCCCATCACCTTCTTTTTGCTGAGGTAAAGAGCTGCTTCTGAGGGTAAAAGCTCGTGGGCAACCAGAATGACCGGCTTATCTGGGTCTTCCCTTTTTTCTTTCTTTCTTTCTAAGTTTCGGTAAACTCTGGCCAAAACGTCGGAAATATCTGTTTTTCTCTGTTGAAAATATTCATCCGCCAGAGATTCGAAAATACCAGCGAAGTGGGTGTTAACCTTAGATATGGCCCATTCGGCCTTGACTTTTTCTTCGGTGATGACTTTCTCCAGGTTAGAAATGAGCATCGGGTCGTCAAGAATCATCAGGTGGGCGTCGAAAATGAAAGCCTGCTGTTCTCCCATTCTTTCCTGGATATGGTCTTTAAGTTCCTTAAGTTCGCTCCTGGTTCGTTCAAAGGCTCGATGCAGTCGCCTGAGCTCGTCATCAACCTGGTCCTGGCTGATGGCTTCTCGCCGAGAAGTAAAGACTACTCTTTCTGACAGGGTGACTTCCCCCATGGCAATCCCGGGTGAAACTCCGATTCCTCTCAGCCGGATGACTTCCATCTTATTCTTCTTCACCAAACTTGTTATTGATGAGCTCGCAGAGGGCTTTCATAGCCTGAGCTTCATCCCGGCCTGAAACCACCAGTTTAATCTGGGTACCCTGAGAAGCAGCCAAGGTCAGAATTCCCAGGATGCTTTTGCCGTCCACTTCATTACTGTCTTTGACGATTTTAACTGAGGAGCTGTAGCGGTTGGCCAGATTGACAAATTTGACTGCTGCTCTGGCATGTAACCCGAGTTTGTTCTTTATGGTAATCTTTTTTTCCAGCATAGCTACTTATTATTTTGACTTTGAATTCAACAGAGCACTAACCAGATGGATATTCTTCTTTCCCTGCTCAACCACTTTTTTGGCCACATCTTTGAGGTTATTGTTTCGCTGCAGTGAAACAAACTTAATCAACATCGGCAGATTGACTCCAGTAATTATCTCGATTTTATTCTCAGCCAAAAAGCTGAAGCTGAGATTAGAAGGAGTTCCACCAAACATATCTGTAAAAATAATCACTCCGTTTTTCTGGTCAACTTTTTTGATGCTCTGACTGATTTTCTTTTTGGATTCTTCGACATCGTCATACCAACCGATGGAAATGGCTTCAATATTCGGAGCTTCTCCGAGAATGATGGTCAGGGCATTGAGCAATTCTTCAGCCAGCTTGCCGTGGGATACGATCACTCCGCCGATCATTAAAACCGCCAGTGTAAAATTCTTCTATATTTTAGCCAATTCCTGGCTATTTATAAATATCCCGGTGGATAATTTTTACATCCACCATTTTCTGGCGGAGGTGATTTTTAAGGGCTTCAGCGATGACCACTGAGCGGTGTTTCCCGCCGGTGCAACCAATTGAGATAGTCAGGGTACTTTTCCCTTCCTTGATGAAACTGGGGATAAGGCTGTCAACAAATTTGAAGAGATTATTGAGATATTCAACAGTCTCTTCAGAATTCAACACAAACTCTCTGACCTTTTTTGATTTGCCATCGAGTCCCCGCAGTTCATCCACATAAAAGGGATTGGGCAGGAACCTGGTATCAAAGACCAGGTCAGAGTCTAAGGGAATTCCATGTTTGTATCCAAAGCTGACCACGTTGACCTGAAGCCGGCGTTGTTTTTCTTTCAGAACTCTTCTGGCCACCAATTCTTTGAGCTGGGAGATGGTCAGGCCAGTGGTGTCGATGACCTCATCAGCCATATCTTTAATCTTAGCCAGCTTTTTTCTCTCTAAACGCACGCCTTCCAGGATGGATTTTTTCTTAGCCAGTGGATGCGGCCGCCGGCTTTCGCTGAACCTTTTGACTAAGGCTTCATCCGAAGCTTCCAGAAAAATCAATTTTGGTTTGACTTTCAACCGCTTTAAAACTTCTGGGAAATCCGTCAGGAAGTTGGGTTCTCTAATATCAACCACCAGAGCCATGCGGTCAATTTCAACTTTTTTCTTCAGCCAGAGGTCAACCAGTTCGGGAATCAATTTGGCGGGAAGGTTGTCTACACAGTAATACCCCATATCCTCAAGGAACCGGCTGACCACGGTCTTGCCGGAACCAGAAAGACCAGTGACCACAATAAAATTATCGTTCTTGTGATTATTCATTTTTTTCCAGCCAGCTTCTTATCCAGCCGACGGACTATGTCCTGGGCCGCCTGATATCCTTTCTGCCTGAGCAGGAACACCCGGCAGGCCACTTCAATCAAAGTGGCGATGTTCCGGCCAGGCGCCACAGGAATGTGCAGTTGCGGGATTTTAGTTCCAACCAGAAGGTAATCTTCCGGGAACTTCAGGCCGAGCCGGTCGATTTCCATTTTCTTGCTCCACTTTTTCAACCTGATGACCAGGTCGATCGGAGTTTCTTCCAGGATGGCTCTGGCCCCGAATATTTCCCTGATGTTTATGATTCCCAGGCCCCTGATTTCCATAAAATTCCTGGTAAGCCGCGGCGACCGCCCATGCAAACGACCGTCTTCATCCCGATAGATCTCAACCACATCATCAGAGATAAATTTATGGCCGCGAGCAATCAATTCCAGCGAGCTCTCGCTCTTGCCAATCCCACTATCACCGATGATCAGAGTGCCCACCCCGAAGATTTTCAATAAACCGGCGGAAATTACTACCTGAGAAGCAGTTTGGTTGGCAGGTTTAGAAGGGCTGCCAGTCTTAACCCTCTGGCTGGCCCTATTTTTTTGATTTCTGGCACGAAGAGTATTTTTACTTTCAGCCATCAGGTCTTTTCTTCCTGCTCCCTGATTATCTCCAAAACCTCCTGAGGTCTTTCAGCCTTAAGCAGCTTTTCTTTTAATCCGGGAGATTTTCTGACCAGCTGGGCGATCAAAGCCAGAATCTGGAGGTTCAAGCTGGGATCCTCAGGTGAGGTAATCAAAAGAAAGAAAACATTGACCGGCGCACCGTCCGGAGCTTCAAAATTTACACCCCGCGGCGCAATCCCTACTAAAAGAATAGGATTTTTGATTCCCTTGACTTTACAGTGGGGAATGGCGATTCCCTCCCCCAGAGCAGTGCTGCCCAAGGATTCACGCTGCAGTAATTTCTCAATGATATCTTTTTCGTGATTTATCAGTTTATTCTTTTTCAAATGCCTGACCATTTCTTCCAGCACTTCCTGCTTTTTCTGGGCCTGAATGTCAAGCAGAATGGCTTTCTCTTTGATGATGTTGGACAATCTCACCGCTTACAACTCCTTTTCTCTGATTCAGGCTGTGTTTTTATCACCAGTTAAATTAATCTTTTTATCCTTCCGGGTCAACCAGACCTATTTTCCCATCTTTACGACGGAAGACTGCAGCCCAGCTTTCGCTCCCCTCTTTTCGGAAGAGAAAGACCTCTTTCTTGCCTTCTTCCAGCTGAAGTAGCGCTTCCTGAACACTGATCGGTTTGTCTGAATAATAAGGTAACCTGACCAGTCTCAGGGCAGTTTCTTCGGCTTCAGAGCCGGCCAGCGGAAGCTCACGATTGGAAACCCGACGTCTTTTCTGAATCAGTTTTCGTCTCTCCTTGACGATTTTTTTCTCTAGACTGTCAAAGGCCTGGTTGAGCGAGTTAAACATATCGTTGGTCTCTTCTGAAATGACAAAGTCTTCTCCTCTCCGTTTTATCTGCAGGTCAACTTTCTTTCTGTTTCTCTGTTCGCTCAGGATGATATCAATCTCCTGAACATCACGTAGGATTTTCTCCATTCTTTCAAGTCTCTTCTGGCAATAGTCTTTGATTTCGTCGGTCAACTCAGTATGCCTGGCAGTAAAATTAACGATCATTGCACCTCCTCCATCAAAAATTTCTTTTTCCTTATATGAGACGGTGGGATGTCCAGCTGGCTCCTGTATTTGGCTACCGTCCTCCGGGCAATCTGGATGTTCTCCCTTGATAATATATCAACGATTTCATCATCACTCAAGGGATTAGCCTTATCTTCATTTTCTATCAGTTTCTTTATCTTCTCCTTAATTCTCAAGGATGAAACTTCTTCTCCATAAGTACCACTCAGTGACTTATGGAAAAAGAACTTCAGAGGAAATAAACCAAGCGGAGTCATCATATATTTATTGGCCACCACCCGGCCGATGGTTGATTCATGAAGACCGAGTTCTCTGGCAATCTCCATCAGGGTCATGGCCTTGAGGTAATCGATTCCCTTTTCCAGAAACTCTTTCTGCCGGTCAACAATATACCGGGCTACCCGATATATGGTTCGATTCCGCTGGTCAAGGCTTTTGATAAACCAGAGGGCCCGCTTCATTTTGTCCTTCAGAAACCTGACTGTTTCCTGGTCATCTTTGAGACCCGCCTGGACCAGCTGATGGTAATACTGATTTAGCCTGAGCTTGGGCAGGCCTTCTTCGTTCAGATATACCTTCCAGTCATCATCTTCTTTAACCACATAAATATCGGGGACAACATAGATATTCTTGTCTTCACTGTATTTTCTTCCCGGCGTCGGGTCGAGGTTTTTGATCAGGTCAAGATGGAGCTTAAGCTCGGATAAAGAGATATTCAGAATTCTGGCCAGTTCTTGGTGGTCAGCTCTTTGCAAATAAGGCAGATAATCAGAAATGATTTTTCTGGCAATTTCATCCTGAAGGTTGAGCGAATCCATCTGAGCCAGCAGGCTTTCTTTCAGCGTCAGACTGCCGCAGCCGGGCGGGTCAAACATCTTAATCTTTTCTCTGATTTTTTCCACCCGTTCAGGTTCCTCCTGAAGCTGGGCAGCGATTTCTTCGATGGTAATAGTCAGGTAACCATCTTCGTTGATATTGCCGATGATGAACTCGGCAATCCTTAGTTCTGCGGGATCAAAAAAAGTCAGGGCTGCCTGCCAGTTCAGATGATCCCAGAGCGAAGGTCTTTTAGAGACCATATTTTCAAACTGGACTTCTTCCCGGTCTTCAGAGCCGAAATAAGGAATGTCTTCGTCAAAATAATCCTGAAAGCCAGCAGCAAAAATGATTTCGTCGAACTCGCCATTCTGGGAGTCAGTCGGAGCGATTTCTTCTTCTGTTTTTATCTCATCCTCAACCCTGGTCTCGGTCGTAGCTTCTTCGCCTTCTTCTTCAATTTCCAGCAACGGATTCTCAGCCAGTTCTTCATAGACCACTTCCTGAAGTTCCAGATTGGTCAGCTGGAGCAGTTTGATGGCCTGCTGCAGGGCAGGGGCCAGCACCAGCTTCTGGACCTGTTTCTGATCAAGCTTCTGTTTCATCATGGCTTCACTGCTTAAAGACGGAATTCATGACCAAGATATATCTCACGAACCTCTTTTTTTTCGAGAACTTCTTCCGCTCTTCCTTCAGCAATTATTTTACCATTATTCATTATGTATATTTTATCGACTATCTTCAACGCTTCTCTTACTCTGTGGTCGGTCAGCAGAATACCCAGCCCTTTTTCTTTGAGCCTCCGGATGATTTCCTGAAGGTCACCCACTGCTTTAGGATCAAGTTCTGAAAAGGGCTCATCCAGAAGTAAGAATTGCGGTTGTCTGACCATGGCCCGGGCTATTTCCAGTTTTCTGCGCTCACCACCTGAAAGCTGGCTGGCCCTTTTTCCGGACAGCTCCTGAAGTCTGAATTCTCTCAGAATATTTTGAGCTTTCTCTCTGCCTGCTTCAAAAGAATTTACATCAGATATGGTTTGAAACACCAGCAACAGGTTTTCTTCAACTGTCAAGCCGCGGAAAATCGACGACTCCTGCGAGAGAAAGCCCAGACCTTTTCTGGCTCTGATAAAGACCGGATAGTTGGTCAGGTCTTCGTTGTTAAGCAGAACCTGACCGCTGTCAGCATCGACCAGACCGATAATGATGGAAAAGGCAGTGGTTTTGCCCGCACCATTGGGGCCGAGAAGCCCGACAACTTCTCCTTCTTTTACTTCCAGAGAGACATTTTCAACAACCTGACGCTGACCATACTTCTTGTTTAAATCGACGGCTCGCAGCAGGTTCATTTTCCCCTGACAAGGATAGTCAATGACCTCTCTCTCTTCTGGTTCTCAGCCTGGATTCTATCATCCGATAAAAACAAAGTCAATTTATCGGCCTCAAGATGGTCGCCCTGAAGATTACTCAGTTCGGGCAAGCCGTTCATGATAACGATGTTCTCTTCTGGTTTATAGATGGCTTGCTGGCTTTTTGCCAGATATTCTTTCCAGAAAACGGCTACCTGGCCTGAGGCCTCAAAATGCGACAACCTGTCCGGCGTCCGGTCGTCAAAAAACAGCCTGAGTTCCTTAGCCTGAAGCTTCAGACCGTCCTTCTGAAGATTAACCAAACCGTTTATGACCAACTTTTTTTCTTGGGGCAGCAGATCAGCCATTTCGCCTGTGAGTTCGACTTTTCCTGGCCCAGTCTCAGAATTCTGGTACGGTAGGCTGGCCCTGACCCGACCTTCAAGAATGACCCTTCCTGTCTCTTTCTCCAATCTGGCTTTATCCGCCAGAAAATAACTTTCGTTCTGCCAGATTCTTATCTTTCCAGTAAACTCGAGAGACTCGGGTTTAGCCAGTACCTGAAATCCGGTCATGAAAACTGGCTGGTCTTTTTTAAATAGAACTGTTGAGCGGCCAAAAAACTCAGGTTTAACCTCGAGGCGACTGTCTTCAGCTTCGAAGCTCCGGTCAGCCAGCCAAAGATGGAGGTGCTTGGCTTGAAGCTCATAATCTTTAAACTTTCCCTTAGCTTCACCCAACACCAGCAACTTGCCTGAAAGCAGATTATGCTCTATTTGCTGGCCGGACAGAATAAATTCGTCTTCATCGGTTCTGGAAAATTTTATCTGCATATTTCTGGCGTAAAACTTTTCAGCTTTCTGGTTGTCGGAAAAGTCCATCCCCAAATCCCGCCCAGTTCCTTCCATTCGCCAGAGATGTCCTCTTCCCTCAACCTGAAATTCGCCATCACTTCTCAGGACTGAAACGTTGCCGAGGCGCAGGAGATTCAGTTTTTCAGAAGTCAGATTTATCTCAGTAAAATCAGACTTAAACTCCCGGCCATGCCAGCTGAGGGTTATTTTCCCTTCAAGCTCTATTCTCTCAAAATCATCCCCCGCTTCATTTAAATAAATTGCACCCCTGAAAGCCCTGGCTTCAAGTTGTCCGGCGATCAGGTTGATTGCCTCGGCCAGAAGCAGGTTTTTCTCTCCATCAAGCGTTATTTTTTGGGTAATGAAAGTAAATTCCGCATCAGATTTTAGAATCTTTCCTTCCACCCTATCCTCAAGAATTCCCCGCTGGCTTTGAACTGAATAGACCATTTTTTTTGAAATAATGCTCAAGTTCTGCCAGATAATCTTGGTTTCAGAAGATCTGACTTTTTTCTGATCAAAGTTATATTCCAGAGCTGAAGCCTTGATTAACAGACCGCTCGATTTAATTTCAACCCCACCCTCTGCCAGGAGATTCTTTTTGTCTGCCTCAATCAACATCTTCTGAGCCCGGAGAATAATTTTTTCCGGTACTTCTTCGTCAGCCATCTCCACCTGTCCTTCCAGGTGTTGGTTTCCAGCTTTATCAAGATAAAATTTTTCAGCTTTTAAGCTAATTTTTCTTTTCTGACCGGAAAATTCCACGGCCTGAAATTTTTCCAGGACACTTACTGCCTGATTTTCGGAGCGAACTAAATTTTTGGTCTTTCTGATTCTTTTACCGGAGTTAAGTATAATCGACGCGGCAATTGCAATCAGAAAGACAATGAGAAAAATAAGAATTATCTTTCTCAGGATTGACAGCCAGCGGTTATATGCTAATTTACTTGGCATCAAGAACTGCGAGGCCGGACGTCTTCCACATTCAGGGTTAATTGTCTTTTGCCCTTATAATCCGAAACCTGAAGGGAATAAGCCAGGTCCAGGTTACTCCCCCGATGTATTTCGGTCCAGCTCTTAGCCTTTTCCCAGGCAATGGCCTCAAACACCCGGCCGGCCTGTCTTACCCAGAACTTGAGATGACGATTCTGAATGGGGGTTGGCTCGCTCAAAACATCCACGTCTTCAGCCATAAACACTGGCCGCGGGTTGCCCACCCCAAAAGGCAATAACCGAGTATAAAACTCGATGAAAGACGGGGTTATGGCTGAAAAATTCAGCCGGCAGTCGACTCTGAGCTTTTTCTCAAGTAAGTCGTCAGTTATTCTGGAAGCAGCCAGTTGGTTGATAGCTTCTTTAAAGGCCGGAATGTTCTCATGGCTCAGAGTGCAGCCGATGGCCTGTTTATGACCGCCGAAATTCTGGAGCAAAGACCCGCATTCGTTGATCATCTCAATCAATGACAGCTCGGGAATGCTCCGTCCAGAGCCATAAGCTTTTCCGTCTTCATAAGCAAAAAGAATAACCGGCCGATAAAAAAGGTCTTTAATCCTGGAAGCCACAATGCCGATTACTCCGCGATGCCAGTTTTCACTACCTAAAACCAGAAGACGGTATTTTTGATGAAGATTTCTTTCCTGAATTTTATGCACAGCTTCCTTGAGAATTTTTTCTTCAATCCTCTGACGGACTGAATTCAGCTCATTCAGTCGCTTGACCAGAGCCGAGCATTCTTCTTCTGAGTCCGAAAAGAATAACTGCAGGGCTAAATCAGTTTCACCCAGACGGCCAGCAGCATTGATTCTTGGTCCAAGTCTGAAGCCCAGATCCACTTCATTGATTCTTTTATTGTTCAGGCCGCAGATTTCCAGAAGGCTTTTTATACCTGGAGTTTTGGCCTCCTTGAGCTTTTTGAGACCTTCTCTTACCAGAATCCGGTTTTCACCTTTGAGCTCGGCCACATCGGCCACGGTGCCGATGCTTACCAGCTTTAAATAATGAGACAGATCCTGGTTGATTCCAAGGTGGAGGAAAATCGCCTGAATCAGCTTGAAAACAACGCCGACTCCAGCCAGACCCCGGTCAGGATATCCTGATGATTCCAGTACCGGATTCAGTATAGCCACCGCCTCAGGCAAGCCGTCGCCGGGATGGTGGTGGTCGGTGATGATGACATCCAGGCCGTTTTCCTTAGCTCCCCGGACAAAGTCAAAGGCTTTTATTCCGCAGTCAACGCTAATGAGCAGCTTGGTTTTCATCTCTAAGATACGGGGCAGATGATGGGCTTTTAAACCATAGCCATCTCTCATCCTTTCCGGGATAAAATAATCGACGTCAGCCCCAAGAGACCGCAGAACTTTAACCAGCATAACCACTGATAGCATGCCATCAACATCATAATCGCCGAAAACCACGATTTTTTCTTTTCTGGAAACAGCCCGTAGAATCCGCTCTACAGCTTCCTTCATCCCCCGCATCAAAAACGGGTCATGAAGGTCGTTCAAACCGCCGTAAAGAAAAAAGGCGGCTTCGGCAGCCGTCTTTATCCCCCGGTTGACCAGGATGGTTGCAATTTCGTGCGGCAGGTTCAGTTCCTGAGCCAGTATCCAGGCTTCAGGATTTTCCGGGGTGACCTGCCATTTGTATTGACTGCTCTGTCCATTCATCTTTTTCAATTTAACACAACACCGCCCCTTCGACAACCTTAAGCCCTCGACTTTTACTTTTATTGACATCCCTGAGGGGCGAAAATATAATTCATAAGCCGTGTTTGATAAATTAAGACAGAAACTCAGCAAAACTCGTGAGCTTTTCAGTAAAATCGAACAGCTTTTCCAGAGCAGCCGGCCTCAGGAAGAAATCCTGGACCAGCTGTTTGAGCTGCTGGTTCTGGCCGATGTCGGGGTGGCTACCACGGAGAAAATAATCAACGGGATTAAAGAGAAGAGTAAAAAGTCTGGTTCAACCGACCTCAAAGCCCTCTTAAAACAGGAGTTGATTTCTCTTCTTTCGCAACAATCAGCTACGGTCAACGAAACCTGGCCAGCAGTCTGGATGCTGGTTGGAGTAAACGGCGGCGGAAAAACCACTTCAGCGGCCAAGCTGGCTTATAAATACCAGAGCGAAGGCAAAAAAGTGATGCTGGCTGCGGCTGATACCTTCCGAGCTGCGGCTCAGGAACAGCTATTTCTCTGGGGCAAAAAGCTCAACCTTCCAGTCATTCAGGGACAGGCCGGCGCCGACCCGGCTTCGGTCGTTTTTGATGCAGTCAAATCCTTTAAGGCCAGAAATTACGACCTGTTACTTGTGGACACCGCAGGTCGCCTTCATACCTACGCCAACCTGATGGCTGAACTGGAAAAGATAAAAAAAGTTATAAGCCGCGAACTTCCCGGCGCCCCTCAAGAAATCATCCTCGTCCTGGATTCCACCATTGGCCAGAATTCCATCGTCCAGGCAAGAGAATTCAATCGGTTCTCTGGAATCACCGGCGTCTTTTTAACCAAGCTGGACGGGACAGCCAAAGGGGGAAGTGTTTTAGCAGTTGTCGAAGAGCTCAAGCTTCCGATAAAATTTATGGGTGTAGGGGAAACGGAGAAAGATCTGATGGAATTTTCCCCGGAATCATTCGTTGAGGCTCTTCTTTCATGAAGGTTAGTAAAGAAGACCTGGCTTTTATGGAGATGGCCTATTCCTTAGCTGAAAAGGCTAAGGGTCGGACCAGCCCCAACCCCTGTGTCGGTGCGGTCATCGCCAAGGATGGAAAAATTGTTGGCTGGGGATATCACCAGGAAGCTGGTCAGCCGCATGCTGAAATCATTGCCTTAGAAAAAGCTGGGAGAAAAGTCAAAGGCGCAACTCTTTATCTGACGCTTGAACCCTGCGTCCACTGGGGCCGGACACCGCCCTGCGTTGATCGATTAGTTAATGTTGGGCTAAAAAGAGTGGTCATATCTTCTTATGACCCCAATCCCCTTGTTTATCAAAAAGGTGTGGCCCGGCTCAAAGAAGCAGGGATTGAAGTGGTGACCGGAATCCTGGCTGATAAGAATGAAAAGCTGAATGAAGCTTATAATAAATACATCGTCAGTAAAATTCCTTTTGTCTGCTTGAAAGTTGCTCTGAGCCTTGACGGGAAAATTGCGGCTACCTCCGGTGATTCTCGCTGGATCTCATCTGAAGAATCGCGGAATTTTGTCCAGCATCTCCGGGCTGAGTATGATGCTGTCCTGGTCGGAATTAACACCGTGCTTCAGGATGACCCCCAGCTGACGGTCAGACTGCCGGACATAGTCAAGAAAAAATGGTTTCGAGTAATCCTCGATTCTGGACTGAGAATTCCTCTTGAAGCTAAGATGCTGGAAAAACCAGAAGATGGGAAAATAATAATTTTTACTGGTCAGAAGGCATCTCATCAAAAAATTGAGGCCCTGAAACAGAAGGGGGCGGAAATTATCCAGGTCGAAACCCACGACGGCCTGATTGACCTCAAGGCTGCCCTCAAAGAGCTCGGCCGGAGAGAAATCTCTTCTGTCCTGGTTGAAGGCGGAGCTAAGGTTCTGACTTCATTTATCGAGCAAAAACTGGTCGACAAGGCCTTCTTTTTCATCTCGCCCAGACTCATCGGTGGAGAAAAAGCTCTGACCCCGTTTGAAGGCCAGGGTGCAAGTTCAATCTCAGAGGCTCCCAGGCTGAAAAATATCAGGCATTTCTCCCTCAAAGACGATATAATTGTAGAAGGTTATTTTTGATGTTTACCGGACTTATTCGTTATCGCGGTTTTTTCCGGGAATACAGGAAAAACCAGACTGAACTGGTCCTCGAAGTCCCGGAAAAATTGGCTGAGCTCCTTGAACCAGGTCAGAGTCTGGCGGTGGATGGAGTCTGCCTGACCTTGGTCAGCAAGGACAAAAACAGGCTGACTTTCAACCTGTCTAAGGAGACCTTAGAAAAGACAACCCTGCGAGAGTTGCGGCCGGGAAAAGCTTTAAACCTGGAGCCGCCGGTAACCCCGGACTCTCTGCTCGGTGGCCATCTGGTAACCGGGCATGTGGATGGCGTGGGCAAGGTTGTTGAAATTAAGCCCAGAACACCTGGCAAAAGGATGAAAATCCGGCTGCCGGCAGAATTAAGAAAATTTCTGGTGGAAAAAGGCTCCATTGCCGTTAACGGTGTCAGCCTGACCATAGCCGCTCTCGGTCCGGATTATTTTGAGGTCGAGCTCATCCCCACCACCCTTCAAGAAACCAACTTTGATGAATTAAGAGCCGGAGACAAAGTTAACCTGGAATGTGACATAATCGGAAAATACGTGTATAATTTTATTTCGAAAACCAGATATTGAACCTCTGATTTATCAGAAAAAAATGGAAAATAAGCCTAAAACTATAAGTGTTGAAGAAGCCTTGGAATATGTCCGCCGCGGCCAGATGATTATCATCGTTGACGACGAAGACCGGGAAAATGAAGGCGACCTGATGGTAGCTGCCGAAAAAGTGACGCCAGAAATAATCAATTTTATGGCTAAATACGGCCGCGGGTTGATCTGTTTATCACTGACTAAACGGCGGGTGGAAGAACTGCAGCTACCGCCCATGGTCACTGAAAACACTGCTCGCTTCGGCACTGCTTTTACCGTGTCCATAGATGCCCGAGAAGGCGTAACCACCGGCATTTCAGCTTATGACCGGGCTAAAACTATCTTGACGGCCATCGACCCCAAAACCAAACCTGAAGACTTAGCCAGACCCGGCCATGTCTTCCCGCTCGAAGCCAAGGAAGGCGGAGTTTTAGCCAGAGCCGGCCAGACTGAAGCTTCGGTCGATTTAGCTCGCTTAGCTGGACTTTATCCGGCCGGGGTCATCTGTGAAGTGATGAAAGAAGACGGGACGATGGCCAGAATGCCCGACCTGGAAAAATTCAGTGAAGAGCATGGCATACCGATTCTGACCATAGCTGACCTCATCGCCTACAGAATGCGTACCGAAACCTTAGTGAGGAAAATATCCGAAGCTGATTTGCCCACTCGATACGGCCACTTTCGCATTGCTGTCTTTGAGGACATTATCCACGGCGACCATCATGTGGTTCTGATAAAAGGAGAAATCTCCGCTGACCAGCCCACCTTAGTCCGAGCTCACTCTCAGTGCCTAACGGGAGACGCCTTCGGTTCTCTTCGCTGCGACTGTGGAGATCAGCTTCATACGGCCATGCAGATGATCGAGAAAGAAGGTCGTGGAGTTGTTCTCTACATGCTGAACCATGAAGGCCGGGGCATCGGCCTGGCCAATAAAATTAAAGCTTATTCTCTTCAGGATGAAGGTGCGGACACGGTTGAAGCCAATTGCCGCCTCGGATTCAAGCCTGACCAGAGAGATTATGGAATCGGGGCTCAGATTCTGGCCGCCTTGGGAATCAGGAAAATCAGGCTCATCACCAACAACCCCAGAAAATTCCGCGGGCTAAGTGGCTATGGGCTGGAAATCGTGGAAAGAGTACCCCTTCAAATCCCACCGACCGAAGAAAACCTGGAATACCTGAAAACCAAGAAAGAAAAGCTGGGCCACCTACTGGACATTATCTGAAACAGCGCTTTCATCCGCTGGCTTATTCTTACAGCTGCTTTATCCTGGAATCTAAGATAAAAGTCACCGGTCCTTCGTTTATCAGATAGACATCCATCATGGCCCGAAACACTCCGGTTTCCACCCGAACCCCCTGCTCTCTGAGCTTTTTCACAAAATAATCAAAAAGCTCCGCAGCTTTAGCCGGCGTTTCGGCGTTGTCAAAACTCGGCCGCCGTCCCTTTTTCACCGAACCAGCCAGAGTGAACTGAGACACGGCCAGAATACTCCCGCCGGCTTCTTTTAATGACAGGTTCATCTTGGCGTTCTCATCGGGGAAAATCCGCAGCTCCACCACTTTTTTAGCCAGATAATCAGCATCTACTTCCCGATCTCCTTTCTCTACCCCCACCAGAAGACACAGTCCCCGGTCGATACTGCCAACGACCTGGCCCTCGACCATCACCTTTGCCTCTTTGACTTTCTGAAGTACTATCTTCATCCTGAAAGCTCCTGAAAACCAGTTCAAGCTCAGCCTGGCTTGAAGCCCGAACTGTTGACTTTAAGTTCAAGATATTCTATCATATGGCACTCAAAAGGAGATAGAGATGGCGCTTAGGCACAAATCAGCAATCAGACAGCATCGTCGCAGCCTGAGAAGACGGGCAATTAACCAGAGAAATAAATCTTTGATGAAAACTTACATCAAAAAAGTCAGAGAAGCCATAGCTAACGGAGACCGAGAAGCTGCCGTTCAGCTCTTACCAAAGGTTTTCAAGATCATCGATAAAACCGTGGCTAAGGGAGCTATTCACAAGAACACCGGCTCGCGCTACAAATCCCGTCTGAGCAAACAGGTCCAGATGATGACTGCTCAGGCCAGCTGAGTTCAACCTCTCTTTATTTTATCCTTCAACTGAAAAAACTTTATCAGAAAGGCTTCTATTAAAATCTGGGGGTCAAGGTCACTGCTTTTTAGCTTGAGGTCCAGTTTAGCCAGCTCATGGACGAGGCCATCCAGCTCTTTTTGAGAGAAAGCTTTCAGGCAA
This sequence comes from Candidatus Aminicenantota bacterium, assembly GCA_014360015.1. Classification (GTDB taxonomy): domain Bacteria; phylum Acidobacteriota; class Aminicenantia; order Aminicenantales; family Saccharicenantaceae; genus Saccharicenans. The sequence continues at coordinate 243,526 of JACIYJ010000004.1, forward strand.
TCGGTAAAAGCCCCAAGTTTTCGGTCAAACAGGCTCCAGCCTTCCACAATCTGCGGTCGCAATTTCTTGAAGACTTCCCTGACCGGCACCCTCAATCTCTCCACTTCGACTTTGGCCTGGTCAAGAGAAATCACATACCGGCAGATTGAAGCAAAATAACTGATGATTTCAGAGACATCAGGTTGCTCAGCAAAAAAGCTTCTGGTGATGGTCAAGGCTTCCTCTAAGGTTCCAGATTCCAGAGCTTCTTCTATGGCAAAGCGGTCATAGGTCTTCTGCCAGGCACAAACAGCCAGGACGTCTTCTTCGCTGATTTCCTTTCGTTCACCAGCATAAAGGCTCAATTTTTCCAGTTCATTACTCAGCACCACCAGGTTCGAGCCGGTAACTTCAAGCAATTTTCTGACCGCCGGCAAACTGACCTTTTTCCCACGTTTTCGAAGCTCCTCAGAAATCCAGGAAATTATCTCCGCTTCTTTTGGGGTTTTTATCTCTTTAATTTCAAAATTGTCGCGAAAGCTCGATTTCAGGCCGGAAAAAAACTCCAGCAGTTTCTGGCCTTTTTTCAGCTTCCCTGAATAAACGATTACCAGGAAAACATTCGGAGCTGGCGAAGAAAAATACCTCTCAATCTCCTGCTGATAATGGAACACATACTGACGGAAAAGTTTTTCCGGTGCCTGCTGGTCGTCTTCCTCATATTCAGGAAAATATATCAGGAATATTTTTTTCTCAGAGAATGAAAAAATATCCAGGCTCGAAGCCTCATCCAGAATCTCCGGCCACTCAGTCTCAAAGAGAAAATAGGTCTTGAGCTGAAGAGCTCCACCCGCTTCTTTTTCTTGCTCCTGGATTTCCCTGACATAATTTCTGACTGAAAGCGCCTGTTCCCCGAAAAAAAAGTTTCCTGGCTTAAGCGCCTGGAGGGATATTTCTTTCTTCAGGGTCTTATAAAATGGTTCTCTATCAATCATCTAAAATCCTTCTACCAGATTGACCACCAATTGTCGGGCGAATTTTTCAGCGGCCCGGTCAATGGCCTGAGTTTCCATGGTTTCGAAATCCATTCCAGCCGGCACCTCGTATTCCTCGACATAGATGAAATTATCATTAGAAAAAAGCACTTTTTCGTTCACCAGGTCGGTAAAAACGATCTTAGTGGTGATAGTGATCTTATAGCGGCTGGCGGCGCCGCTGGCAGAGAAAGCAATCGGCTGGACTTTGAACGAAGAAATCTCACCAACAAGCAGCCCGTCGGCTCTGTCCCGGTCAGGCTCTATGACCACGCCGGTTCGGGCCACCAGTTCATTGATGACGCTCTTAGTTAGCTTAAGGTCAAGTTCAAACCGACCGGATGAATTCTTAAAGACCGGAACGCAGACCTTCTTCATCTGTGGTGGCCAGAAGCTGCCCTTACCCCGAAGATGATAGCCGCAGGCAACCAGGCTACTTGCCACGAGCAGATAGCAGATGTATTTTCGCCAGAATCGCATCATTACTGGGCAGGTCAGACCACTAAGCTGACCAGCTTATTCTTAACACAAACTACTTTTTTCGGCTGCCTTCCGGCCAGGATTTCTTTGATTCGGGGCAGGTTCAGAGCTTTCTCTTTCAAGGTCTCCTCGTCTGTATCCAGCGGAACTTCAAATTTATCCCTGAGTTTACCGTTGACCTGAACGACGACGGTGATGAGCTCTTCTCTGGCTAACTCCGGGTCATACTCAGGCCAGGCACTTTCTGCAACCAGAGTTTTATGACCTGTTCTTTCCCAGAGCTCTTCAGCCACATGGGGAGCAAAAGGCGAGAGCAACAAGACCAGGTTTTCCAGGGTCTGTCGCAGAAGCTCTCTTCCCTTCTGACTCTGCCTCAGAACATCCTTCTCTTTTTTGATGGTATTGACCAGCTCCATCAGAGCGCTGATGGCCGTGTTGAGATGGAAACGAACTTCGATATCTTCGGTCACTTTCTTTATGGTCTGATGGAGCTTTTTGAGCAGGCGGTTGTAGCTTTGTTCGTCGAATTTATCCTGAGAGAACTCCGCCTGGTTGTTGAACAGATCCGCGTTTTCTTCAAATAGATTCCAGATTCTCAGGATAAAGCGGAAGCAGCCTTCGAGTCCTTCTTCCGACCAGGCAAACTCTTTTTCCGGTGGAGAAGCGAACAAAATGAAGACTCTTAAAGCATCGGCGCCATAAGTCTTAATCATTTCATCCGGGTCAACCACATTGCCGCGAGACTTCGACATGGCTGCCCCATCTTTGGTGACCATGCCCTGAGCTAAATAGTGCGGGAAAGGTTCATCCACATCGGTGAACCCGAGGTCCCGCAGATACTTAGTGAAAAAGCGGGAGTAAATCAGATGAAGAATGGCATGCTCGACTCCACCGATGTAAAGGTCAACCGGCATCCAGTATTTAGCCTTCTTCGGATCAAACGGCTGGCGGTCTTCATATGGAGAGCAATAGCGGAAGAAATACCATGAAGAATCGACAAAGGTATCCATGGTATCTGTTTCGCGGCGGGCCGGTCCGCCGCATTTCGGGCAGGTGGTGTTGACAAATTGAGGCACTTTTTCTAAGGGTGAGCCTTCTTCACCGGTAAATTCAGCTTCATATGGAATTTCCACCGGAAGCTGATCGTAGGGCACCGGTTGTACTCCGCATTTCTCGCAGTAGATGATGGGAATCGGTGTGCCCCAGTAGCGCTGACGGGATATACCCCAGTCTCTCAAGCGATAGGTTACGCTTTTCCGGCCAAATCCTTTTTCTTCAGCGTAGGCCGCCATTTTGTCCATGGCTTCCTTTGAGCGGAGGCCGTTAAACGGACCGGAATTTACCAGGATTCCCTGGCTTTCAAAAGCCTTGCCCTCTTCAGGTTTAACGTCCGGAGATTCCGGAGCGATGACTGTCCTTATCGGCAAGTTGTATTTAACGGCGAATTCATAATCACGCTGATCATGAGCGGGCACAGCCATGATGGCGCCGGTGCCGTAATCCATCAGCACATAATTGGCCAGCCACACGGGAATAAGTTCTCCGGTAAACGGATTGATAGCTTTCATTCCGGTATCATAGCCAACTTTTTCTTCGTCCTTGGCTTCTCTCTTGAGTCTGGATTCAGCAATGGTCCTGGCAATCCATTCCTGAACTTTCTCTTTATCTGGCAGGTTTGCAATAAGCTCGGTGGCCAAGGGATGTTCAGGTGAAAGTACTAAGAAGGTGGCCCCGTAGATGGTGTCAATCCTGGTGGTGAACACCTCGATGCTCTTCTTCAGGGCCGGAACTTCGAAGTTGACTAAAGCGCCAACACTTTTTCCGATCCAGTTTCTTTGCATCTGAAGCACATGTTCTGGCCATTTACTTAGTTTCTCGTGGCCGCTGAGCAGTTCTTCGGCATAAGCAGTAATTTTCAGGAACCACTGCTCCATTTTCTTCTGGGTGACCAGGCTGTCACATCTCCAGCAGCGACCGGCAATAACTTGTTCATTGGCCAGAACGGTCCGGCACTGCGGACACCAGTTGACCCAGCTCATCCGGCGATAAGCCAGGCCCTTTTCGAACATCTTCAGGAATATCCATTGATTCCATTTGTAATATTCAGGCAGGCAGGAATTAACCTCACGCGACCAGCAGTAGCTGAAGCCGAGTTTTTTCAGCTGGGAGCGCATATAGTCTATGTTGTCCAGAGTCCATTTCTTAGGGTGAATGCCATGTTTGATGGCCGCATTCTCAGCCGGCATTCCCAGAGCATCCCAGCCTATCGGGTGGAGGACATTATAGCCCTTCATTTTTTTGAACCGGGCGATGACATCACCGATCGAATAGTTGCGAACATGCCCCATGTGAATCCGGCCAGAAGGATAAGGATACATTTCTAAGCAGTAAAACTTAGGCTTGGAAGAGTCCTCAGTAACTTCGAAAACCTTTTTCTCTTCCCAGATTTTCTGCCACTTCTTTTCAATTTCTTCAAAATTATAGGCTTCTTTCATGGTCACAACCTCAGTTCAGGGAAAAACATCCCGGATAAATCAGTTTAAAATGTAAATCAGTTTAAAATAATAATTTGCTAACCTTTAAAAGTCAACCCAAACAGCTTGTGGCCAAATTCGGTTTTCCAAGCTGATAGCTTATTTTCTCGATAAAAATTATAATAACTTTCTCTAATAGTCTGGACTTTTCAAGAGGAAAATTCAAGCCGATGAGATTGCTGGAAGTGGAAAACCTGGTAGCCGGATACAATCATCTGCCTGTTTTACATGGTGTTTCTCTAAAAGTCGGCGCCGGCGAATTTGTGGCCATTTGCGGTCCAAACGGCTCAGGAAAGAGTACCCTGGTCAAAGCTATTCAGAGGTTGATTCCGTTTGTTCAGGGCACGATCAGGCTTGAAGGCCAGGATCTCTTCCGGCTGAAAACCAGAGAAATCGCCGCCAGAATAGCCTACGTTCCTCAGGTGTCAGAGCCGATTTTTGATTTCAGTGTGGAAGAGGTTGTGACCATGGGCAGGTATCTCCATCAGTCGAGCCGTTTTCAGGGTCTGTCTGAGAAAGACAGAGCTGCCGTCAAACAAGCCATGCATCTTACCGAAATTTCAGATTTCAGAAAAAAGAAAATCAGCCAGCTGAGCGGCGGTGAAAGACAGCGAGTGCTGATTGCCCGGGCTTTAGCTCAGGATACTCCGATCTTAGTCTTAGACGAGCCCAGCTCCCATCTTGACTTAAACTTCCAGCTCCAGATTTATCAGTTACTAAAAAGACTTCAACAAGAAAAAGGCAAAGCTATTCTGGTGGCAGAACACAACCTTAACCTTTGTATCCCCTACTGTCATCACCTGATCTTTCTGAAGGCTGGGAGAATCGAAGCGGCTGGGAAACCTGAAGAAATAATCAGCCGGGAAACCATCAGGCAGGTTTTTGGTATTGAGGTTGAGCTCAGAGAGAATATTTCAACCGGATTGCCCGAAATCTCCCTTATTCATTCGGCCAGCCGCCGGGAAATAAAATAATAAAAACGAAAATAAAATGAAAAAAGAGAAAATTTCCAATAAGGTAAAAAACAGAAATTCAGGCCGATCCAATATCCACACCCAGCAATGTTACGATTTTATAAATAGTAATATTTTTCAGCCCTCAGTCATAATCCTGGCTTTCCTCCTGACTGCTGGCTTCTGGCTTTCGACAGACCTCAACGCCCAGGCTATAACCCTGACCGATGATCTCGGGTATAGGCTGGAATTGAGTCATTGTCCTCAAAGAATCATTTCCTTGGCCCCCAACCTGACAGAAATTCTGTTCGCTCTGGGACTTAACCAGGAAATAATCGGGGTGACCAGGTTCTGCGATTATCCCGAAGAGGCCAGAAGAAAGGAAGTCATCGGCGGTCTGGTTGACCCAAACCTGGAAAAAATCCAGGCTCTTCATCCTGATCTTGTCCTCGGCTTTCGAGGTAACCCCAGGCGGGTTTTAGAAAAGTTTTATGACCATCGGCTTCCGATTTTTGTCTTTGAAACCGGAAAAACTTTTGAAGATTTATTTTTACTTATAAACCGAATTGGCCAGCTCACCTGCCGTCAGGCTCAAGCCGGGAAATTGATTTCCGGAATGAAAAAGAGCTTAGAAGCAATTGACAGACAACTGGCTCCAGTTAAACCAGAGAAAAAAGTCTTTCTGACCCTTTATGGACAGGGAGCTGGCCTCTGGACCTGCGGCCGTGACAGCTACCTCAGTTATCTTCTTCTGAGAGCCAAGGTTAAAAACATCGCATCTTCAGTCAGGGGCAACTGGCTGGTCTACAACCGGGAAAAACTTGTTGAGGACAATCCGGAAATGATCCTCATCCTGTGTCAGAATCAGGAATCTTTCCAGAGAGCCCGGAATTGGTTTCTTTCCCAGCCCGCGTTGCAAAAGGTCAGAGCCATTCGCACCCAAAATTTTGTCTTCCTGGATGAAAATCTGTTTAGTCGCTTTGGTCCGAGACTCATTGCTGCTTATGAACAACTGATTCGGGCCATCCATCCTGAACTTTTTCTGGAGGCAAGATGAGTCAAAAAGTCAGGAGACATCTATTTCTTTTCATACTCGTTATTCTTACCGTGGTGGGCTTTTTTCTTTCGCTGAAGCTCGGTGCGGTCAAAACTTCTGTCTCTGAGCTATATCGAGCCATAGTTTCTGGAGAAAGTGAATTCCAAGACATTTTCTTTGGCCTCCGACTTCCCCGGGCTGTTCTGGCCTATCTGGTCGGAGCCTCCTTAGCTCTCTCTGGCGCTATCCTTCAGGGTTATTTCCGCAATCCTCTGGCTGACCCATTCATCTTAGGCACATCTTCAGGAGCTTCTCTGGGCGCGGTCCTCAGCCTGGAGCTCGGATTAACCATTGCGGTCTCTGGCTTTTCCACTCAGAGTCTGGCCGCTCTTCTTACCAGCCTGGCTCTGGTCGCCTGCGTTTATTTGATCTCGGAGCGCCGGAATTTTAAGACTTCAGAATCATTGCTTTTGACCGGAATTGCAGCTGGAGCCTTAGCTTCAGCCTTAACTTCTTTTCTTCTTTTCCGCCGGGCTGATGCCTACGAGCAGGCAGTTTTCTGGCTCCTGGGGAGTTTTTCCTTAGCTGACTGGAAACAGGTGTGGCTTATCTTTCCTTATTTTATCCTCTCGCTTCTTGTGGCTCAGTATCTGGCCAGAGATATGAACCTTCTGGTACTGGGAGATGAGGTGGCCATGTCCCTTGGCTGTCCGGTGAAAGCCGTCAGGAAGATTTTTCTGTTTCTGGCCGCCCTTCTGGCTTCTTTTTCAGTGGCTGTGGCCGGTATCATTGGCTTTGTCGGATTGATTGTTCCCCACTCAGTCAGACTGATAATCGGGCCTGACCACCGGCGACTTTTCCTTTTCTCTGCCCTTTCTGGCGGAACTTTCCTTCTTTTCTCTGACCTTCTGGCCAGAACGATTTTCTCCCCGGCGGAAATTCCGGTCGGCGTCATCACCGCGGCTTTTGGTGCTCCCTTTTTCATCTATCTTTTAAACCGGCCCGGGAAAATTTCTTGAAAGATTGAGAAAATTCCGCCCGGCTGAGGCGTCCATCCTTTGGGTGTTAGACCAGACATTTTTGAAACTGGATGAGTTCTCTTGCTAAAAGATTCTCTGGACCTGAACAGAAATGATTGACAACGGGCAGCAATTTGGCTTAATGTAAAGGTATCATGCTGCTGACTTTCAACCAGGTTCTTTTCCTTATTCTGACTGTGACCGCAGCTGTTCTGGCTGCTTTTCTGGTACTTTTCCTCATTCAGCTCAGGAAGACGGCTAAGGAAGCGGAAAAATCTTTCCAGGAACTTCAGATCATTCTGCATAAACTTGAAAGAATCGAAGATAAGCTTGACCGTCGTTTGGACGACGCCGGAGTGATCATCGAATCCACCAAACAGACGGTCTCGAGCCTGGCCGAACTTTCTCTCTTTCTGATGACTAAGGTCGTTCGGCCGGCTTCAAAATACTGGCCTGTGCTCTTCCCCTTGCTGCGTTTTGGTTGGCAGCTTATGAAAAAAAGAAAGGAGAAAAAAAATGTCCGATAACAAAGATTCTCGCTTTACTGAATCTCTTTTAACTTTTCTGGCGGGCGCAGCCACTGGCTTTATTCTGGGAATTCTTTTCGCCCCGGCCAGCGGGAAAGAAACCAGAAGAAAATTGAAACAGCAGATTGAAAAAGGGCAGGAGTTAGCCAGAGAGGGTTATGAAAAGTTGGCCAGAGAAGCCGAAAAAGGGGCGCGGGTAGCCAAAGAGAAGGCTGAAGAAGGCATAGAAGCCATTAAAGAATTCCTGGAAAAGAAAAAGGGCGAATACGTCCGCAAAGAACCAGAATTTCCTGAAGATTTAGACACCGAAAAATAAGCCGGGGAACTGTTTTTAAGCACAGCTCCTAAAATCTGAAACTGACATAAACTTTATATCTATTTAAAAGAGGACCAGAATGGGCGAAAGGAAAAAGAGGTTTTCTTTAATCCATCTTTTCCTCTTATTTACTCTAATATTCCCCTCCGCCTTGCCAGCCATCGACCAGAAAATAGCCCAGACCATTGATCAGGAAATCGAAAAAAATCGGGCTGAAATAATAAAAATCAGACGGTTTATCCATATGAACCCCGAGCTGAGCAACCGAGAATACGAAACCGCCAGGCTGGTAGCCAATAAACTGTCTTCGCTTGGGCTTGAAGTCAAGTCCGGAATAGCCAGGACAGGAGTGGTGGGTCTTCTGCGGGGCGGACTTCCAGGTCCAACTGTTGCTATCCGGGCTGATATGGATGCTCTGCCCATCCAGGAACAGAATACTTTCCCGTACAGATCTCTCAATCCAGGAGTGATGCATGCCTGTGGCCATGATGTCCATACTTCAATCGCTCTGGGAGCAGCCATGGTCCTTTCGACCATCAAAGATAAAATTCGGGGCAACGTAAAATTCATCTTTCAACCAGCCGAAGAAGGTGCCCCGGCCGGAGAAGAAGGCGGTGCTGCTCTGATGATTAAAGAAGGAGCACTGGAAAACCCACCGGTCCGGGCAATTTTTGCTCTTCATGTCTGGCCCGACCTGGATGCTGGAAAAGCTGGTTATGCTTCAGGTTACATTATGGCCAGTTCGGATAACTTCACCATTACCATAAAAGGCAAAAGTGCCCACGGAGCCAGACCACAGGAAGGCATTGATGCCATCGTCATCGCCGCAGAGGTTGTCAGTAGCCTCCAGACTATCATCAGCCGGTCTCTTGATCCGACCGAACCAGTGGTGATAACAGTGGGCAAGATCCAGGGCGGGGTCAGATCCAACATCATCGCTGATAAGGTGGTACTCGAAGGCACGGTTCGAACCCTGAATGAAGATGTCCGCAATAAAATTCCTGGGTTAATGGAAAATATTGTTAAAGGAATCACCCAGAGCTATGGGGCCAGCTACACCCTGGAATATGAAAAGCAACTGCCGCCGCTTTACAATCATCCGGAATTTGTTCAGGTCGTGCTACCCGGTTTGAAAAGCTGTCTGGGTGAAGACAATCTGGTCCAGGTGAAGCCTCAGATGGTGGCTGAAGATTTCGCTTATTTTGCCGAGAGAATTCCGGCTTTTATGTATCTTCTCGGCGTCAAGACACCCGGTCAGACCAATGTGGCTCCACTCCACAGCCCGAACTTTAACCCGGATGAAAGAGCCATACCCGTGGGCATCAAAGCCATGTGTCATCTGGTCCTTAATGCTCTGGAGCAGCAGGCTTCTTTGAAATCATCTTCCACTGATTCTCTGCTCAGATAATCGATGCCCTTCCCGCTTCTTTTTCCGGCTTTAAGTTTTATTTTCGGTATTATTTTTTCTTCGATTCTTAACACTGGCTTTTCCCGGTGGTCAATCACAGCCCTGGCTCTCCTCTTATTAACGGGCTGGCTCTGCTATTTTTTAAAAAAAGACCGAGCCGGACTAATCCTGATTCTGGCCGGGTTTTTTGTTTCAGGCTTCATCCTCCATAGCTTCGAGAACAAACAGTATCAGAACAACCCACTCCGTCAGCTCAGAGCAGAGGGTTATCTCGATTTTAAAGGGACTCTTTTAAGATCTCCAGAACGCCGACCAGACCGCGACCTCCTGACAATCAGAGTTAACCAGGTTGAGGTAGCAGGCCAGGTAAAAAAAATAGGCGGAAACCTGCGGCTCACTGTGCCGCATTCGACCATTTCTGACCAGCCGCTTGAACTTTTGGCCGGGGATGAAATCGAGTTCTCAGCCAGTTTGAATCCGGAAGAATCTTTCAGGAATTTTTTCCCTGATTTTATGCCCCGTTACCTTCGGAGCCAGAAAATCCAGGCCCGGGCCTTTACCAAAAGTCCTCTGCTTATAAAAAGAGTCAGCCAGAGGAATCATTCGTTACCGGGCTTTTTCTCAAAACTAAGGAGAAACCTCCAGAAGAAAATTGAAGCAGATTTTCCTGGCCAGGGAAAATTCAACCTGTCGCCTGAAGGAGCAATTCTGGAGGCTCTGCTCCTGGGTGAAGACGGCCGACTTGACCAAAAAACTGACCGGCAATTTCAGAAAACCGGGCTCTATCACCTGCTGGCGATATCCGGGGCGCACGTGGCGGTAATTACTTTTCTTATTTACTCTCTACTCCAGTTCTTCCTGATCCGAAAGAGAACCATCCATCTGATCCTGCTTTTTGCCCTGATTTTTTACGCTTTTCTGGTTGAAGGACAGCCTTCAGTTTTCCGGGCGGTTATTATGGCTTCTCTCTTTTTTCTCGGGAAAATAATCTTTGCCGAGGTCAATCTTTTGAACACTCTGTCCTTCTCGGCCATAATTTTGCTTTTTATCAATCCTTTCAGCATAGAGGATATCGGCTTCCAGCTGACTTTTCTGGCCACTCTTAGTCTGATTCTTTTTTATCAACCGATATTCAGGAGGCTACCCCAACTGCCCTTTAAACTTTCTGAAATGAGCGCTTTGTCGGCAGCTGCGGTCGTGGGTACCATGCCGGTAATCGTCTACAATTTCAACCGGGTGACTTTTGCTTCACTCATCCTGAACATTCCGGCTGCTCCCTTAGTTGGTTTGATTATGGGAATCGGTTATGTTTATCTGGTCTCCAGCTGTGTTCTTCCCGCAGCTGGTCATCTCCTATCCTTTCCCCTCAAACTTCTGGTCAGGTTTTTTGCCTGGCTCACCACCTGGCTCGAGCCCCTCTCATCGCTATCATACAGAATCCCGAGCCCGCCGCTAAGGATAATTCTCGGCTTTTATGCGTTTCTTCTGCTTTTTCTTTTGAAGCCCAAATTCCGGGGGCAGAAGCTTATTACCGCTGCCGGGTTTTTGATTTTCTTTTTTATCCTAATAACTTATCCGTTTAAGCCTGCCAGCACTGGCTTTACAGTCACCTTCATCGATGTCGGTCAGGGAGATTCCGTGGTCATCGAATTTCCCGGAAGCCAGGTCATGGTCATAGACGCCGGTGGCTTCCCCCAGAGCACCTTTGACCCTGGAGAAAACATTGTTTCGCCATTTTTATGGCATAAAGGTTATAAAAAAATAGATTATCTTGTCTGCAGCCACCTTCATCCTGACCATGCCGGTGGGATAGCAGCTTTGGCCAGGAATTTTCGGGTGAAAGAGTACTGGTACTCTGAAGAAAACCCAGCCAGCTCTTTGGACCGGGAAATACGACAGGCTCTATCTCGAAAAGTTATAAAGAGAAAAATACGGACTGGCCTAAAGACAGAAGTTGAAAAAGTCCAGGTAGAAGCTCTGTATCCCGACGCTGAAGCCTTTTCCCTCTTTAAGCCTGGCAATGACCTGTCGGCCGTTATCAGGTTGGATTATGGCCAGCAGTCGTTCCTATTTCCGGCTGACATAACCCGCAGGGTAGAAGAGTATCTTTTGTCGAAGCATCCAGAGAAACTCAAGGCCACAGTGCTGAAGCTGCCACATCACGGCAGCCGGTTTTCGGCCAGCCAGCCGTTTCTGGAGGCAGTTTCTCCTGAATGGACGGTGTTGACGATCGGCCGGAACAATGTCTATGGCTTTCCCCATCCCGAAATTATTTCAACCTTAGAAGAAAAAGGCATTAAGATTTTCCGAACAGACCGGGATGGAGCCGTGGAATTCAAGAGTGATGGCCAAAGCCTTCTGATAAGAACTGCAGCTGGGAAAATTAACCACAGATATCATGACTTTTAAAATTTGAGCACCTTTTTCTTCAGTCTATCCGGCTCTAACAATCTTGAATGAATGGAGATAGCTGCGGGCGAAGTTAAATTGATTTTCAATGAAATACTCTCTTCCGATCCCATTTTTTATAGTTTTTAAGTGAAGAAATTCGGACAGTTGACACCCGTAAGATTAAGGTAGTATTATTTTTTTAGACGAGGGATGATAATGATAAAGAAGCTTCTGACCATATTATTATCTCTTACCTTTTCCATCCTGTCCCTGCTTCTGGCTCAGGACCAGGAACTGGTCGAGCTGGCTAAAAAAGAAAAAGCTCGAAGAGAAAGTCTAAAAGGACAGAAGGTTAAGGTTATCACCAATAAGGATTTGGAGAATCTGACCAAAAAACCAGCTTTAATCCTGCCGGGTCAAAGTCAAACCGCCGGGTCAGAAGAGCAGATTCCATCAGCTTCTACCAGTGGCTCCACGACTTCAGTCGTCCACCGGGTTACTGTGGAAAATTCACCTGCCAGCAGACAACCACGGTCTGAAACGCAGACTTCTGGACAGGCTTTTACCGAAGGCCTGGATGTCAGGGGCAGTTCACTCGAAGAAGCCTGGAAAAAGGCTAAGGAGTACGTCGAGCTTCTGACGCTTAAAATGAACGCCCTCTGGCAGGAATTTTACAACCTGAACGATATGAAATCACGGGATTACCTTCAGCAGCAGATCAGCGAAACCTACGAGAAATTGCTCAAAGCTCAAGAAGAAGAAGCCCAGCTGAGGCTGGAATATGAGAAACAGATTAACCAGAAAAAGAGCCAGAGCGTCTCTCCTATCTGGATAAAATAACCTGGATGGCCAGAGTCTAAAAGCCATCGTCAGAAGAAATAAATTCTGCTGTTCTAATTCCTACTAAATTTATCGGAAATAAATAGTTTCTATTTTGATTCCGACTTCTCGGTCTTTTTCGATCTCTCGATAAATTTCGCTGGCTTTGATGGTTTTATCCACAGCTATGGTTAGCCTCAATTCCGGTTCCTGACCGAGGTCAGCGGCGGTTAAAGAATAAATTTTTTCAAAAGGTCCAGGTTCAAGCTCAAATTCATCCAGCAGGCGATCTTCCAGAAACAAAGACACTTTTTGCTTTTTTGAACCGGTCGCCGCAGCCTGACCTCTTATCATCAGAATCGCCCCTCGCCCCGAATTTTTGAGCAGACAAACGGCCTGTTTTTGAGTCCAGCGCTCGGCTAAAGGCTGGTTAGAGCCTGGCCAGGCTCTGCTAATCTTTTCCCAGCCGTCAAAATAAACTACATCCGGGGCATCGAGTGGATAGGGGGAAAGTCTTAAAGTTCGCTTAAAAAGCACAACCGGAGCCACCTGACCAGCTTCCTCAAACGTAATACTGAAATTAACTCGGACGCCACCTGCTGTCTCCGGGTCAAACCGGTTGATGAAAGCCGGAAAATAAACATATTTTTCTATCTCATATACCCGGTTGGGCAGCCATTTTGAGGTCGGCGGCTGAAGGTCCAGGATTTCTTTGAACAAAAACTTGCCCTGCCAGTCGGCTTCAGCCACTATCCGATAATCTTTTTCAGACGGTTGGAAAGCAGAAGTAGTGATAAACTTTACTCGCAGCTTAGTGACCAGGTTGTCAGAGAGGACTTTGTCCGAAAATTCCGGGTTGACTACCAATCCCCTGACCGACGACTTATTTTCGCACGACAGCAGGCTCACCATAATTAAGGCAGAGAAGGCTGAAATCAACAGCCAGATAATAGTGAAGATCTTATTTTTGTCTGGATTTGCTATTTTCATCAGAACCTTGAGGGACAAGCACTGATTATAGATGAAAGACCGGAGATAATCAAAGACCGCCAGGTTCAGGTGAGGGTTAACCTTAAATTTTGCTTGGTAAGCATCAGGACGGTGACAGCAGGAAAAAAGGGGCTTCTTTTAACCAGGTTACCTTCAACCCGAGTTGCCCGCCTGAAGCAATCGAAAGGCTCTGAGCTTCGCCATTCTTAGGAGGCAGGCTGAAGACAGGACAATCCTGACTGCCACTATAATTTCTAATTTTCAGCTTCCGGCCTATTGACACCGAACAAATTTTTATTATTCTGAAACCCTATAGATTTTCTTCTTGTTCTTGATTAAGGATAAAGGCTAAGCCTCAGTTTCTGAGGGCCCTGCCTTATTAGAGAAGTAGGCGTCCTGCCTGTTAGAAACTAAAATTACAGAAGAAAGGAATTTCTGGCGATGAGAAGAAAGAACTCCCATATAATCCGATCAAAATTTAAGCCACTTACAAGAACAAACAAGGTTTTAAAAAGATTCCTTTCTTGCTTAATCCTGTCTCTAATTTATGTGTTTTTTCTATCTTACTATCCCTGCCTGGCAGTTCAGCCATTGAATCAGCCGGCAACAACTCAAGTTCAGTCCAAGCAGTCAGAAGAGCAGAGCTTCGGACAGGAGAATCAGGAAAATACTCAGACTCAGGAAAACCAGATCCAGCAGACTGTCGAGCAGCAGACCCAAGAGAAAACTCAGGCTCAGGAGAAAACGACTGAACAAAAAACAATAGAGAGACAGCAAAAGGCTGCAGAGCAGGAAACCCAGCAAAAATCGGAAGAAAAAACTGAAACTAAACCTGGCCAGCAGGAAAGCAATCAGGCTTCACCCCAGCCTGAAAAGAAAAAGACTCTAAAGGACTGGCTCCTGCCCTGGAAAAAAACCATCGAGTTGAGTTATGTGGTCACCGGCGGTAACACCGTATCGTCTTCCTTTAGCCTGGGTAATACTTTGATCAGAACGCCAAACGAAAAGGATACTTATACGATAAAAACCTTCTTCCTCCGCAGCCACTCCACAACCATTACCCAGAAGGCGGTCGGGACAGAAGACAACTACACGATTGAAGAAGAAAAGACCAGGCGTCTGACTGCTGAGAATTATCTAATTTCCGGCCAGTACGACCACCGGGCGACAGGTAGACTGCTCACCAACCTAACTTTTGTCTGGGATCGGAACAAATTTTCAGGGGTCGAAGGCCGGGCTCTGTGGACCGCCGGCGCCGGTCTGGTCCTGGCTGATTCTCCAGGCAGTAAAGTCAAAACCCATGCCGGCGTTAGCTTCACCATAAGGAAATACACCGCTCAGAGTCTTTCCTCTTTTCTCGGTTTTCGCTACAGCTTTTCCTGGGACCAGAAGCTTTTCGACAATGCTTTTTTTACTACTTCTTTTATCTTTGATGATAACCTGGCCAAGATAAGTGACTGGCGTTATGAGTGGGCCTCCAGCCTGACCGCACCACTGAGTAAATCTCTGGCTTTAAAAACCAGCCTGAAAATAATCAGAACTCACCGGCCACCCGAAATTCAGGTTCCACTTTTTAATCCAGATGGTAGCGAAACAGGACTCTTTGTTTATGTACCACGCCACAAAGTTGACACTTTTTTCACCACCACCATTGTCCTCAATTTTTGAACTGATCGGAGAAGAATTCGCCAGCATCAGGGACACACAGAGATATATCTCGCCGTGAAACAACAAACGAAAATACTTTTTAATATGTCCTAAGCATCTAAGGTTATAAGGAGATAAAAGCAAAACAACTTCTTGAGCGGGGCCCGTCCCTACATTATTGGCGGCCCGACCCCATTCTTTCATTCTTCCATTCTCCATTCTTTCTTCCAGGCAGGACCTCCTGCTTATTGCAAAAGATAAAATTATACCTTATGATTAAATGACCATTAAATCTCTCTGATAAATTTTTTCTGACGGGAGAACAAGTTGAGCGCGGGAAAAACCAAAAAAGAATCGACCAAAAAGTCGTCTTTTGAAAGGCCTTCGGGCCGAGCCTATGATGAGCTAAGACCAATCCTAATAAAGCCAGATTATTTAGAATTCGCCGAAGGCTCCGCCTACATAGAGATGGGAAAGACCAGAGTGGTAGCTTCAGCTTCGGTTGAAGAAAAAGTGCCACAGTTTTTAAAAGGCACGGGTTCGGGCTGGATCACAGCTGAATACTCAATGCTACCCCGATCAACAGAAAAAAGAACACCCCGAGAAAGAACTCAGGGTAAAATCTCAGGCCGAACTCAGGAAATCCAACGGCTGATCGGTCGAGCTCTTAGAGCCGGGACAGATCTGACTCTTCTCGGAGAGAGGACCATTATCATAGATTGCGATGTGATTCAAGCTGATGGCGGAACCAGAACCGCTTCGGTTAATGCCGGCTGCATCGCCTTAGCTCTGTGCTTGAAGAAACTCCTGGATGAAGGCTTAATCCAAACCTTCCCTATGCGCAACCTGGTAGCTGCGGTCAGCGTGGGCATAGTTCAGGGGGTCAAGCTGCTCGACCTGGATTATCTTGAAGATTCTCAGGCTGAAGTTGACATGAATGTCATTGAGACCGATAACGGCCGGCTGATCGAAGTCCAGGCCACAGCCGAGAAGGTCGCTTTCTCCAGGCAGGAGCTGGCTCAATTGCTCAAACTGGCTGATAAAGGTATTCAGGAAATTTTAGAATCCCAGCGCTCAGTCCTCAAGAAAATCCACCCTGTCTTCATCGCCTACTAAAAATGGGCGTGAGCATATTTATTTTTTCAGCTGATAACCCTTTTCTCTGAACAGGCGGAGACAGGTTTCAACTACCTTCTCATCATAAAGACGTCCTCTGTTATTTTCCATTTCCCTCAGTGCTTCCTCAAGAGTATAAGCTTCGCGATAAGGTCGATGCGAAGACATAGCTTCCACCACATCAGCCACAGCCAGAATTTTAGCTTCGATCATAATCTGGTCACTGGTTAATCCCCGCGGATAGCCTGAGCCATCCAGCCGTTCATGATGCTGATAAATTATTTCAGCTACCGGCCAGGGAAAATCTATGTCTTTGAGTAAATCGTAGCCAATTTGAGCGTGATTCCTGACCAGTCCCCATTCGCTTTCGCTTAGCTTCCCGGGTTTACTGAGTATCTCCGACGGGACAGCAATTTTCCCAATGTCGTGGATTTGAGCTGCCAGCCTGAGCCCGTCGATTTGTTCCGGCGAGAGCCCCATTTCTGTGGCGATGAGCCTGGCCAGGTCAGCCACTCTTCTTTGATGGCCACCGGTATAAGGGTCCTTTAATTCGACCAATTTATTTAAAGTATCGATGGTTGCCCCAAAAGCCTGGCGTAATCTTCCTAAGGCTTCCTTAAGTTTATCCTCAGTTCTTTTCCTTTCAGTTATATCATGAATCACCATCAGAGTAGCTGGAGAACCATTGTACTCAATAAGGCTGACATCAACTTCAATCCAGAGCATCTGGCCATTTTTATGGTGCACTTTCAGCTCATAATGACTCAGACGAGACTCGCCGGTCAGTCTTTTTCGATAAAGCTCGAATATTTCATAAGCCTTTTTTTCGGGTAAATAGGCATCGATTCTGGAACCAATGATTTCTCCAAGGCTGTAGCCAAAAATATCCGATGTAGCCTTATTGGCGAACTTTATTTTCCCGTCCTGAACGATAACAATAGCGGCCCGGGCATTCTCGATAAGACGGGAACTGATAGATTCTCTCTCTTTAAGCTGCTCCCTGAGATTAATCTGTTCAGTGACGTCCCGGACCACACCAACAACTCTTCCTCCCGAAATCGGGGTAGTATTGAACTCGAGGTGAATCAGCCGTCCAGATTTAGTAAAAACCCGAAGTTTATATACTGGCGGCAGTTGTTCCCAACGGCTTAGGGCCTCTTTTCGCTTCAGGAGCATTTCTCTGTCATCTGGATGGACTTGCTTGAAGATAAGTTCTGTTCCGCTTTCAAGAATTTCTTCTCGACTGAATTCAGTCATCCGGGCAAAGCCAGTATTGACATACTCAAAGCCTTTTTCACCTATAATGTATATTCCATCCCTAGCTTCTTCTACTAAAACCCGGCACAGCTCTTCGTTCATTTTTAAAAGATAAGAGCTATCTGGATTTGACCACTGGTACTCAGGTGGCTTATTTTTTTTCATTCCTACTCCTCAGCCCGTTTTTCTTTTCTTTTTTAAAAGTATATTTTTCTTTAGAAAAAGCATTTTAAGAAAATTTTCCCTGAAAAACAACATATTTTGTAATTATTTTTTACAAATTTTGTCAATCTACTCGGGTTTGACAGGCTGTTTATTTCTTCGTCTCCTTATTTATAAATATGCCCCCCACGAACTCCGTAAAAATTTTAAAAAAATGATAAACAGTACGACCTGGCCCTTTTTATTGCCAGGGTGCTTCAGCAGCAAATATTTCTTCTTTCCAAGAAGAGTTCCCTCTTGAAAAATCGCCGGAATGAAAATAGCTCTACGTCCGCCTGGCTATTTTTTTGGCTTGACTTTAAATATCAGAAGAATTAATATCTTTCCTTGATAAAGAGGGCCTTTCAGAATAGCCTGACGAGGGTAGGTTAGACGAAAAAGAGAATGGAGAATAAGGGATTTTCTTTTTTTCAGAGTAGAAATCATTCTTTCAACCCTATCTTCAAACCAATAATCATAAAATTACCTTAATTTGAGGGAGGTTATTATGCCATTAACCACCTGGCTTATTATTATCGGCGCAATCATCCTTTTCTTGGGACTCATTGGATTGCTCTTAGCCACCCAGTACCGAAAAGTCGGTCCAAACGAAGCCCTCATCATCGCCGGGGGCCGTAAGCGGACCATCACTTTCCCAGACGGGACAAAAAAGAAAGTTGGCTATAGATACAAACTCGGCGGCGGTACTTTTGTCTGGCCGTTCATCGAAAAAGTTTATGTCCTGCCGCTTGAAGTTATTACCCTTTTCATTAAAACACCAGAAGTCCTGACCCACGGCGGGATCCCGATCCTGGCTGAAGCTTCGGCCCAGGTCAAGGTTGATTCCACCGATCTGGCCATTCGCCTGGCAGCCGAGCAATTCCTCGGCACAGGCAAGGAAGGCATCCGCGATGTGGCCATGAATGTCCTGGAAGGTAAGATGCGGGAAGTCATCGGCACGATGACGGTGGAAGAGATTTACCGCGGCCGTCAGGAATTCTCCAGAAGAGTGATTGAGACGACCAGAGAAGATTTCGCCAAAATGGGACTGGTGCTCCTGTCCTTCTCGCTCAAGGACATCAGCGACACCCAGGGCTACATCGAGGCTTTGAGCAAACCAGTCATTGCCGCGGCCAAACGGGATGCGGCCATCGCCCAGGCTGAGACGGAAAAAGAAGCTATTATCAAGTCATCTCAGGCTCGAAAAGAAGCTGAAGTGGCTCGACTCCAGTCAGAGGCTCTCATAGCCAAAGCCCAGTGGGAAAATGAAGCCAAGAAAGCTGAATCCCAGGTTTTCGTCAACCAGAAAAAAGCTCAGGCTGATTTTTCCTATGAACTCGAACGCAACCGCTTGGCTCAGGAAATTAAGAAAGAAGAAGCTAAGGTTAAACAGATTGAAAAAGAAGAAGCCATCAAAATCGAAGAGCTGGAAATTAAGCGCAAGGAAAGAGAACTTGAAGCTAATGTCCTGAAACCGGCTGATGCTCGCAAATATCAGATTCGGGCTGAAGCTGAAGCTGAAGAAATTCGGCTGATGGCTGAAGGAAAAGGCAAGGCCGAAGCCCTGAGGCTGGAAGCTCAGGCTAAAGCTGAAGAAATCAGACTCCGCGGTCTGGCTGAAGCTGAAGCCATGATGAAGAAAGCTCAGGCCTGGGAAAGATACAACGAAGCCGCACTCCTTGAAACCTTCATCAAGGTCCTTCCCGAGCTGGCCAGAGCCATCGCCGAACCTTTGTCTAAGGTCGATAAAATCGTCATTATCGGCGGAGACAAAGGGCTGGGGACAAGCCAGATCACCGGCCAGATTATTGAAATTCTGGCTCAGATGCCGGAAGTGGTCAAGGCTCTCACTGGTGCTGACCTGAGCAAGTTCCTCAGAGATAAGCTCAATCCGGCCGTTCAGTCTCAGGCCCCTCAGGAAAAAACTCCTGAGAAGAAATAATCGCTTGGAAAAAGCAGGACTGCCATGGTTTCAGAAAGAGTAAACAAAATAGGAGCTTCTCCCACTCTTAAAATCTCAGCCAAAGCTAAAGCCATGAAGGCTGAGGGCATAGACGTGGTCGACCTCAGCGTGGGTGAACCTGATTTCCCGACGCCGGATAACGTCAAGGCAGCGGCGATTAAAGCCATCGAGCAAAATTTCACCAAGTACACCGAAAATGATGGAATTCCGGAGCTGAGAAAAGCGGTCTGCAAGAGGCTTAAAGAAGATTACGGGCTTGAATACAAACCCAACGAGGTGCTGATTTCGAGCGGGGCCAAAAACTCACTTTTCAATCTGATTCAGGCCATCGTCAACGAGGGAGATGAAGTGATCATCCCTGCCCCCTACTGGGTCACTTATCCGGAGTGCGTTAATCTGGCTAAGGGCAAGCCGGTTATAGTCGAGACAAGGGAAGAAGATGGCTTTCTGCTGACACCGGAGCAGCTGCGGGCGGCCATATCGCCATCGACGCGGGCCCTGGTGCTTAATAACCCGTGCAATCCAACTGGAGCTACATACACCAAGGAACAGCTGGAAGCTCTGGCTGAAGTGATTCGCAAAGAAGACATCTATGTGATTGCCGATGAGATTTACAGCCGCTTAGTCTATGATGGCTTTCAGTTTGTTAGTTTCGCTGCGCTGGGTGAAGATATCAAGAAAAAAACGATTATCATCAGTGGAGTTTCCAAAAGCTATTCGATGACCGGGTGGAGAATCGGCTTTGCTGTCGGACCGGCTGAGATCATCAGTGCTATGTCCAAGATACAGAGCCATACTACTTCCAACGCCTGTTCCATCTCGCAGAAAGCCAGCGTCGAGGCTCTGGCCGGACCACAATATGAAGTTAATCGGATGGTGGCTGAATTCCAGCGCCGGCGGAATTATGTGCTGATGCGACTTCAGCAAATTCCAGGAATTTCCTGTTTTAAGCCCCAGGGAGCTTTCTACCTTTTCCCCAATGTGAGTTCATATTATGGCAAGGAAGCTGGTGGCATCCAGATTAGAAATTCTTACGGTCTGGCTTATTATCTGCTGAAAGAAGCCCGGGTGGCCGTCGTGCCAGGGGATGCGTTTGGAGCCGATAACTACATAAGGATATCTTATGCCACCTCGATGGAGAACCTGGAAAAAGGCATGGATAGAATCGCTGAAGCCATGTCTAAGCTGAAGACAGCGAAGAAGGTTAAGAAGATTTACCTCCAGAATTACGTAACTAAGGTAAAAAAGTCAGTGCCGCTGGATGTAGTGAGTGAGGCTCGGATGCGCGAGGCCTTGGTGGCGGAGATGGAAAGCCATCTCAGCTATGACAGCTATTACGAGTGGAATGCCAATATTAACGGGACAATTGTTCAGCTGAGAACTAACGTCGGGCATCTTTATGATTTCTGGGTGGAAAACTGGTATCCAGGTCAGATCGAAGCTGGACTTGAACCGCACGCCGTGATTTATGCGGTGGATAATGTTCCGGGAAGAGAGCCGCGAGCTTATTACCATCCAGAGACTAGGACGGGAATTCTGGTCAACGCTGACAACTACGGACCGCTGAGGAAGCTGGCTCTCGGCATGGTGCTCGACTCGCAGGAGCATTTAGGAATCAATGCCGTGCGGGGCATGGCCGTTGCAGTGGATGGAAATGGGATGGTCCTGGTGGGCCAGCCAGGGACAAAGAAGACCGAGCTATTTTTCGAGCTCCTGAAGATGCCGCGGGTCCAGGCTCAGACTAACGAGATTGTGTTTGTGCGGTTTTCAGGGAATAAAGCGGTGGCCGATAGCGTTGAGCGGAAATTCTACATTCCAACAAATACTGTGGAACTTTTCGACAGATTGCCCAAGCTTTTTGACCACAGCAAGTGCGAGAATGTGGTGACCCGCCGTGAAGACTGCACTGACCGAACCTGTCCGCTTCAGGATGAATGCCGCTTAGATAAAGGCGCACCGTATTGTTTCAGAGCCTCGGCAGAAGCGCATGCCATGCTCGACCCGACCTGGATTGCCGGACCGCAAGGCTATGCCAGAAGAACCAACCTGAAATCTCTGGTGATACTGCGAAACGACCAGGTGTCGCCGGCGGTGGTGGAGTTGAGCAAAGAAGAAGCGCTGCGGATTCTGGAAAGTGGAGAGCCTTCGGGTGCAGTAAAGTCAATCTCGGCTAAAGCTCAGCCTTTCTTCAACCCCCATCTTCTGGTGATGAATGAGGATAAGATAGCGATTCAGCGGATGTTCTTCAGCCGCCTGCTGGACCAGGTGAAATGCTATATGGTAAACAGCGGCGTAGCCAGCCCCGACCAGCTCAAGAATCTTTTATAGATGTTAAAAAAACGGGGGACGTCCTACGCGTTTCCTGATTTTCAAGGGACGTACCGTAAAAACTGGTGACACCTTAAGTATTTCCCATTTTTAGGGACACTTCTAATAACTGGTTTTTTAACTCAAAGATGGTCCTTAATTCATTGCGAAGAAAATTCCCGCTATTTGTCCTAAGCTCTTTAATTCTTCTTTAGCTTCCCAATTCTTCAGGCTACTCAGGCTGCACTTCATTTGCGCCAGATTGAAATTCGCTGATACACCCCCCCCTTCACTCACACTATGAATAGAAAATCTCCCACTCCAGTGCGCACGAGAACAAAACCTCGCCGATCAGAAAACGAGGAAGTCCTGCCTTTTAATAAATCGGCCACCGCCTGGTGATGAAACCATCGCGGATTTCACGCCAGCTTCCCAACACTTCATCGGCTATTTTATAAACTTCATTTCTGACTTTGCTAACATCCACACCCCATATTTCCACGTTCAAAGCCTGAGGCTGGGTAATGGGTTCGTTTATCTGGCTGACCATGTAGACATAGACCTGCTTCGCCTCGGGTATTTTCTCCACGATACGGTCGGCAATAAGTTGGCTCATTATGCTGTAAATCTTTCCCACATGACTGACCGGATTTTTTCCGGCCACAGCTTCCAGGCTCATCGGCCGGTAGGGAGTGATCAATCCGTTGGCGCGATTACCACGGCCTACCTGACCGTCGTCTCCGGCTTCGGCGCTTGTCCCCGTAACCGTTAGGTAGACTGTCTCCGGCGTATCAGCATTATTTATGATAACTTCCACCTTTCGCGATGTGTAGCGACGGACAAATTCATCCTGAAGGTAGCGGACGATTTCTTTTTTCATCTCTTCATAGGTCTGTCTATCTGGTACCATTGAAGCTACAAAGGCTGCGGCCACTGTTAGGGTTATCGCTTCTCCTTTCCTGACCCCCATCACCTTAATATCTTCACCGAGCGCCGGAAACTTCTGCTTGCCCTGAACGCTGTTTAAGAATCTCTCGGTTTCTAAAACCAGCTTTTCCAGTTCACTCAACGGCGCATAGCCGACTGCCAAAGAAGTATCATTGGCCCGCGGCGGCTGGTCGTTATCAGCGAAGATGCTGACCAGGTCTTCGCTTCCGGAGCGAATCAAAAGCTCAACTTCAAGATGTTCGGGCCGAAGATGGGGCACCTGCCGCATCATCCAGTCTTTCAGTTTGGCTTCAAAGTGGCGCCTGTCTATCAATTTTTTCCCGCTGAATTCTTCTGTTGCCCGGCCTACAATGTACAGCTTAACTGGCTCAATTATCTTCCCTCCGCCAAACTGACACTTTGAACTGCCACCCACCAGAACAGCTTTATCCACATTATGGTGCAGGATTCTGCCGGTATGCTGACGATAGGTTTCCGAAAGAGCCACTGAAAGCTCTTCAGCCGCTCCATCGCAAAGAGAATCAGGATGGCCTTTTCCCTTGCGCTCTACGATTTCCACGGGCATTTCTTCCGCCAGTAAATCTCGTCCCGTTCTTACCTCAAAATAAAATCCAGACATTTCTACCTCCGACATTAAAATTTTTTGGGAACGGTTACCCGGCGGGTAGAATCAAGCTGGCAATTGTAGGCCGTCTGACGTGGGTCTTTCCCACCATGGTCTCCGCTCCACAATTTCTGGCGAGGCGCCTCTCTTCTGCTCGAGAGGAGCGGGACCTGGTGGCGATGCTCGCTTTCGCCCCACTCCTCTCATCTTTCGCTCCGGCCGAAGCCGGAACTCAACGCTTTTGGCACCTTGCTCTCGCTCCGAGCAGGTTGCCGGGCTTCATCGGGCGCGTTAACCCTCTGCCTCTCTGGATGAGAGGATGAGAACGCCAGCGCCATATTTATTATAGCCAAATAAAAACAGCCAGACAATCCTGAATTTAATTTTTATAAAATTTTTTGTCAGAATTTTATATTTTCATTTTCAACAATTTTTACTGATTAAATGTTTTATAAAAAGTGTATAAAAAGAGGATAGAGGTTAACGTCCCTGAATATAGTTTAACGTCCGTCAATCAACACCTTCTTAACTCTTGTCCGGTAATCAAGCGGGTTACCACTGAAAATGACTATGTCGGCGTCCTTACCTGGAGCGAGACTACCGATTCTATCAGCTACACCGATAACCTCAGCAGCGTTAATGGTGATGGCTCTAAGAGCTTCTTCCTCTGGCAGGCCGCCCCTCACCGCCAGCGCCGCAATCAAAGGCAGCTCCTCCAGCGCACCCAAGCCATACCGAACCTCACTCTGAAGAACAATTTTTACACCTGCCTTATACAGCCGTGCCGCATTACTTGCTTCCACCTTTTCCGTCTCTGTTCTCTTCGGACCAATGCCCATCGGACCGACAATAACCGGTATCTTTCTTCTAGCAATTTCATCAGCCAGCATATAGCCTTCCACGCAACCTATAAAAACGGCCTTGAGTTTGAATTCGTCCACCAGCCTCAAAGCTCCACTTATATCATCAATCCGGTAACATTCGATAAAAGCCGGCAGTTCTCCTCTGACCACCTTAGTTAGTGGCTCGAGCTTCAGGTCTTTTTTGGGAGCCTGAATATTAGACACCTCTTTTTTCGACTTCTTCGCTTCGGCCAGTTTTTTCTCGTAGGCGGCCCATTTCTCCCCATATTCTTTCGCTTCGAGGAGAGCCTGCCTGATGACATAGACATTTCCCATCCTGGTGGATGGTAAGCGCCCCTTGCCGCCAAAGGCTTCTTTCGGCCCCTCTCCGATAGAAAACTTCAACCCAGCCGGTGATAGGATGGTCATTTCTTCCGCAGTTTTGCCTTTAAGCTTTATGACCGCAGTCTGCCCGCCGATAACCGACCTTCGTCCCGGAGCGACCAGCGCAGCCGTTATCCCTGCCATCCTGGCCTGTTCAATTCTCTTATCGAACGGATAAAGCCCGTCAATAACCTGAAGCTGAGCCACATTTGGTTCGGACAGCTCTTCATTCTCGCTGCGCCCGGTTTCATCCACCAGTCCGAGTGTGGAATGAGCATCAATCATACCCGGCAGCACCCAGGCTTCCGGCTCATCAATAACTTCAGCCCCTTCCGGCATAGCCAGGTCTTTCCCCACTGCTTTTACCTTCCCGGCTTCAACTATTACCATTCCCTTTTCAATCGCCGGACCGACCATGGTCAGAATCTTTCCGGCTCTGATCACCAGCACCTTGCCTGAGCCGGGGGCCTGAATATTTACCTGGCCGGTAACTTCTGCTGCTCTAACTGGCGGAATCATATTTTTATCGATAATTACCCCGCAGGCCACCACAGCGATAAAACTCAGGAACACAGCCGAGGTCTTCCGCACCAGCCTTGATAGATATCTTATGCTTTTAAAAAAATTTTTCCTAACTCCCCTGATTATATCCATCTCAACCAGTACCTTCTGCCTTTTCATTTTTTCCATCATTCCTCCTGTTTTCTAATCAATTTTTATCGATGGGCTTTTATACACTTCCTGGCCGTCGATAAAAACCCGCAATGCTTCCTGTCTGATGTCAAACAGATCGCCGCTCCAGACAACCAGGTCGGCATCCTTTCCCTTTTCCAGGCTTCCCAGCCGGCTTTCCAGTCCGGCCAGCCTGGCCGGATTGATGGTAATGGCTTTAAGCGCCGCTTCAGGGTCCATTCCGTACTTCACAGCTATAGCCGCCTGGGTTCTCAGGAAAGGCTGCTGGATTACATCGGCATCGGTCATGATGCAGACCTCAACTCCGCGCTGGTACAGATAATCGGCCAGGTTGATGAGCCGGTTCTGGTCATCGTAGGTTATCATTCTCGGTCCGACTACCACTGTTACCTTGTTCCGGGCCAGCTCGTCAGCCACTTTATAAGCTTCTTCGGCATGGGCCAGGGAAAGCTGCTTGAAGCCAAACTCCTTAGCCAGACGAACCGCGGTCATGATGTCATCGGCCGAGTTTACATGGATGTGGACGGGAATTTTCCGCTCAAGCACTAACAGCATGGCTTCTTTTTTAAGGTCGCGTGGCGGGGCACTGGCTGCCGGATTCTTTTTCTTTTCCCTCTCATAATTTTCAAGCGCTTTCTTGTATTCAGCCGCCTCCAGCATCGCCTGACGCACAAGATATGCCGTTCCCATCTTGGTCATGGGCATCTGACCTTTCTGAGCATAAGCACTTTTTCGGCCGAGAGCCATTTTCATGTCAGCTGGAAAAAGGATGCACATTTCATCAACCGTTCGGCCTCGGAGCTTGAGCACCGCTGACTGTCCTCCGATGACATTGCCCGAGCCGGGTCTGACCACAGCCGCAGTTACCCCTTCAGCCACCGCATTCAAGAACTGATTCTTATCGGGACCGACGCCTTCGGGGTGGATGGAGTCTATAATCCGGAGCTGAGGCGTTACCGGATCAGTCATCTCATTATCCTCGGTCACTCCGCCGCTTGGACCCAACCCCAGGTGTGAATGAGCATCTATGAGCCCCGGAGTTATGAGGCAGCCTGAGACATCCATCACCTTAGCTCCTTCTGGAATTTTGAGACTTTCGCCTATGTCAGCAATTTTCCCGCTCCTGATGATTATTGTTCCCTGCTCATAATTCTTACCAGTAGCAGTCAGAATTCTGGCGCCCGTTAGCACAATTATTTCTTCTTTCTGTGACCCAAAACTCATAGCGGGGAGAGAAGCGATAAATAATAAAATTGATAAAAGAACGCTGATCTTAAAAAGCCTGTTTTTATCACTGATTTTCTTCCTTCTCCCTGGCTCTAAATTTTTGTCAGGTCGAATCACAAAAATCTTAAACAGATAATTCTTCATTCTTTCTTTTCTCCTGCGTGATTAAATTAACATTATGAATTCTACTATAACTTCTATCTTTAAAAAAATATGAGGACACAAGAAGAAATTCTGGACAACCAGGAGCTTCTACTGGCCAGCGGCCTTTAATTTGTTCTGCCAGCTATTATTTTATCTTCTCTAACTAATATGACCCTTTCCTCTCTGGCCTGCCGAATGAGCTCTTCTGTAAACCCTTTAAGAGAAAAGATGACGAACCTTTTTTCAGTTTTTGAGTTTCCCCAAAGAACCTTGCGGGCTTTTTCTTTCAACTGGCGCAAGACTTCGCTCCCTACCGGATTTTTGCTCCACTTCACTTCCCCAAAAAGAATAATATTTTTATTTTCGTTCAAACCTACAATACAGATCTCTTCATTTCTGTCCCACCAGCGACCTATGCGGTCAAGTTCACCCCATAAACCTCCGTTAAGTCTTATAAATTCAGCCGCCACTTGCTCATAGACTGAAGATAAGTAATTTGGAGTATATATGTCAATAGAGACGGGAGAGTTTTTAACGGCCGATGGCTTTGGTTACCTCTTCTACCAGGAAAGGGATGTCTTCTGCGCTTTTTCCCCTTGTTTCTATGGGCGAATGGAAGATGACTCTAACTTCCCCAGAACGCGGGAAAATCCTGCCTTTGGGCATAAGTTCAAAGGTGCCCTTGATGGTAATGGGAATGATCGGAGCTTGAGCGGCGATGGCTAAGAAAAAACCGCCGCGCTTGAAAGGTTGAAGCTGTCCGGTGCGGCTTCTGGTACCCTCGGGAAAAATCAGGAAAGAATAACCTCGCTCTTTCATCAGTCGCGCCGCCTCGTCGATGCTTTTCTTACCGCCACTGGCCCGCTTCCGGTCTACCGGTATAAAGCCGACAAAACGCATGCCTGGTCCAACCACGGGAAGACGAAAGATGCTCTTTTTCAAAATGACTCGCACCTTTTGCGGGATAATATAAAACAGAAGTGGCCCATCCAGGAAACTCAGATGGTTGGCCATAAAAACATAGCTCTTAGCTGAGTCCACATTCTCCAAGCCCTTAACCTCAACCTTCAGCCCAAGAATCCACCGGCTCACTCCCATTGCCCATTTCCCCACACTCAGCAGCGGGTCTCTTATTCCTAAGGGCCAGAAAAGCAGCAGCACCGGTGTGAGCAGCAACACCAGCACCACATAAAATATCAGCAGAATTACTGTCCTGATTACGGCCATAGCTTTATGATTTTATCACAACAATTAAAATTAATTCAGATTTTTACTCATTCATTCCGATATATTATGTTCTGATTATTATTTATTCCCAGCCCTGTTCCTCAAGATTTTTTTTAGCTTGTTGCTATAGGACAAATACCACGCAATCTTAAATAACAACACATTTTTGTTGAATTTTAATATTATTATTAATAAAATTTGATTCAATGTTATATAAGATTACATGGGACCCAGATTTGGATAATAAATAAGGGGGAATTTAAATGTCCCGTTATTTAATTACTGGGGGATCTGGTTATTTTGGTTCTGTGCTGGTTGAATATCTGCTTTCGCAGGGCCATGAATGTATCAATGTGGATATTTGCCCACAAATTATCTCACATGAATCCTTAAAAACTTTTGAGATCGACATCAGAAATTATGAGGAACTCAAAAACATATTTGAATCATGCGGTCCTTTTGATTCAGTCTTCCATCTGGCAGCCATGCTGGCCCACTCAGTTAAAGATAAAAAGGCTTTAATGGAAACAAACGTTCTCGGCACTGAAAATGTGGTCAAATTATGTGCAGAGTTTGGCATCAAAAACCTGGTTTTCACCTCCAGTAACTGCCTTTGGGCTAAACCATTCGGCCGTCCTGTAACCGAAGAAGATAAACCGGAACCCGTGGAAGTATATGGACTCTCAAAGATGAAGGCAGAGGAAGTTCTTTTTAACTACGCTGATAGAGTCAATTCTGCCATTCTGCGTGTGCCAACGATTATAAGCTCTGGTCGTCTCGGACTTCTGGCTATATTGTTTGAATTCATAGAAGAAAACAGAATTGTCTGGATGGTAGGGAAAGGGGAAAACCATTACCAGTTTATCTATGGACCCGACCTTGCCCAGGCTGCCCTTCTGGCTTCTACAATTAACCACACCCGAATTTATAATGTAGGGAGCGATCAGGTTAAGAGCTTAAAGGAGATTTATCGGTATGTAATAGACAGGGCCGGTTCAAAGTCTAAAATCAAGCACCTGCCCAGAGTGCCCGCCATTCTGGCTATGAAAATCGCCCACTTTTTAAAATTATCTCCACTCGGCCCCTACCACTATAAAATGATTGCCGAAAGTTTTGAATTTGATACCTCAAGAATAAAAAACGAATTGGGCTGGAAGCCAACAAAAACAAACGAAGAAATGCTTTTCGAAGCCTTTCTTTATTACAAAGAGCATAAAGATGAAATCCAAAAAAGGCAAATGGCTTCAGCCCATAGAAAGCCCGCAGAAATGGGAATAATTAAATTATTGAAATGGCTATCATAAGCAACAAAAAAACTATCTTTTTAGTATGTATCTTCTCTTTTACAATAATTGTTTTCCTGTCTGCCTTTCTAAATTTACTATTGGCTGTATTCCCGGTAAACTATGAACTGGGACATGATGAAGCAGAGCACCTTCATGTAGCCTATCTTCTGGAGCAAGGACAAAGACCCTACCTTGATTTTATCGAAAACCATCCAACACTTTTTAACCATTATCTTAAATGGCTCTGGAAATTTTTTAAATTGCACACGGTTAGAGAGTGGGCCTTCGCCGCCAGGCTAACGATTTTCTTCCATATTGTTTTAATGTTTCTGATATTCTTCATCTGGCTTTCAGGTTTGATAAAACCAAAACCCAATAAACTGTTTATCACATTCTGCTTTTTGTTAAGTTTTTCTTTTATAGGTTTTTATCACGGCCAGCTGGAATTTATGTGGCAGATCAGACCGGATTGGATTAGTTATGGGTATTCTTTTTTAGGTTTTTATCTCTTCTATCTCTATCTAAGACACAGGGTTCAAGATAAACACCGTTTACCGTCTGCGATTTATTTAGTGATTGGCGCAGCGTTTGTTGGGCTCGGAAACGCTATCCTGCCCAAAGGATTTACCATTATATTGGGGATAACTATGGGCCTTTTATTGCTAACGTTTACGAGGCAGATTAATAGAGACTTAATTTTTAGCAAAAAAGTCATAAATGGCTCGATTCTATTTGGAATATTGGTCTTTATTTTTTTCATTCTATTTGCGAATTTGGATTGCAAATTATCAAATGTCGACCTGATAAGCTGGGCAAAAGCTAACTTTCTCCTCAATTCTTCAAAACATCTGCCATTAACCAATGCAGATAACAATCCGATAACTTCTTTAAGCGCTATTTTTTCGCTCAATTTGACCTTAATTCTCGTCCTTTCGACTTGGCTATTTGTAAAAATTTCATCTCGGCAAACAGATGAAGGCTCAAACACCGAGAAACAACTATTAGTCTTAAGCACATCTGTAATAATAATTAACGTCTCGATGACAGGATTTGGTAATGGACTATCCTGGCCTCATTATTTTATTCCAAGTGTTTTTGCCGCTTTAACCATATACATAATTCTTATCCTTGACCTGATTAGTTTTAAGAGAGCTTTAAGATTAAAAAAAGCAAACTTCCCAGAAAAATATTTTTTTATACTTGCGATAGTCATAATATTCTCCGTATTGTCAAAGCAGCCCATGGGATTATACAGCGGAATTATTAATCGCCAGGCAAACCTTTCCGACAGCCTGGTGATGAAAAATAATGATTACTTAAATGAGTCTATCCTGCCAAATAACTTCATCTATTTCACCCCTAAGCCAACAGAAATGCCCATAAGGGCCCGCCATGCCGGTTATTATTTTATGCTGGTAATTGACAAAAAAATCTGGAATGATTGTTATAATTTAGGTC
Organism: Candidatus Aminicenantota bacterium; assembly: GCA_014360015.1. Classification (GTDB taxonomy): domain Bacteria; phylum Acidobacteriota; class Aminicenantia; order Aminicenantales; family Saccharicenantaceae; genus Saccharicenans. The sequence continues at coordinate 274,316 of JACIYJ010000004.1, forward strand.
TTGCCCCTGAGCCTGAATCTCACCTCAAGCATCTGTTTGATACAAATCCACCTGATATTTTAGCTTTTAACGGTATGGTTAAATTATATGAGTATGTTGTCTTTGCTTATGCTGTTCAGGAAGTTAATTTGACTTGGCTTTTTGATGAGGTAGATAAACGCTATGTATTAATGAAAAACAGACAAAGGCAGATTTTCGTAAGAGAGGATTTAACTGAGCTTATGACATCAAAAGGCTGGGAGAAGGTATCAAAATGAAAATATTGATAATTGGAGCTGGGCCAGCAGGTCTGACAGCTGGATATGAACTGGTTAAAAACGGTCATCAAGTTATCATATTAGAAAAAGAGAGCCAGGTTGGCGGTATTTCCAGAACAATTAACTACAAAGGATATTTATTTGACCTCGGCGGCCACCGATTTTTTACAAAATATAACGAAGTGGAAAAAATTTGGAAAGAGGTCCTGCCAGATGATTTCTTAAAAAGGCCAAGACTTTCAAGGATTTTTTTCAAAGGGAAGTTTTTCTATTACCCGCTAAAACCTTTTAACGCTTTAATAAACCTGGGCCCCGCCAGGGCCGTCATGGCTGTTCTCAGCTACTTCAAAGCCAGACTTTTTCCATATAAGAACCCGGATACCTTCGAAAAATGGGTTACCAACAAATTTGGCCGGAGTCTTTATAAAATCTTTTTCAAGACCTATACCGAAAAGGTATGGGGAATCCCCTGCTCTCAAATTAGTGCAGATTGGGCCGCCCAAAGAATAAAAGGTCTATCCCTGGGAACAGCCATCCTCAATTCTTTCGGGTTTATAAAAAAGGAAAAAATCAGGACTTTGATAGATGAGTTCTATTATCCCAGGCGCGGACCGGGCCAATTCTGGGAAAAAATGGCCAGTTTGATTGAAGAGAAAGGAGGCAAAATCATCCTTAATGCAGAGGCCAAAGCAATTTATGCTGAAGATAATTCTGTCATTATAAGTTTTGAAAATAAAGGCCGCCTGGAAAGCATAAAGGCTGATAGACTAATTACTTCAGCTCCATTAAAAGAAACCGTCCTCAGTTTAAATCCAAAGCCCCCAGAAATAATTTATGAAGCAGCCCAAGGACTGAATTACAGAGATTTTTTTACTGCCTGCTTGATCATAGATAAAGAAAACATATTCCCGGATAACTGGGTTTATATTCACTCCCCGGAAATAACAGCCGGCCGCCTCCAGAATTTTAAAAATTGGAGTCCCGAGATGGTCCCGGATCTCAGTAAAACATCATTGGGACTGGAATATTTCTGTTTCCAGACAGACCCTATCTGGTCAAAACCAGATGTTGAGCTTTTAGAAGTGGCCGCTTCAGACATAGAAAAATTAAAAATGGCCGTCAGAAGTGAGATTTTTGATGGCACAATAATCCGAGTCTCAAAAGCTTACCCGGTCTATGACCCTGACTATAGAACAAAAATAGCCATCATAAAAAGCTACCTTCGACAGATTCCAAAAGTTCAGGTGATAGGACGGAACGGCCTGCATAGGTATAATAATCAGGACCATTCTATGATGATGGGTATATATGCTGCCCGAAATATAATGGGCGCCGAATTAGATGTTTGGGACATCAATGTTGAAGAAGAATACCACGAAGAAAAGGCCTAAGTTGATACAGCCATAAAAACGCTTAATGAATATAACCGAGTGATTTAATGTCTTCCAATTTTTTATTTCTGTCTTTTATCACTTCGTTTCGTATCACCGCCTCGGTATATTTATACTTTCTCATCACTGCCCTCAGTTTTACCACTTCAAGTTTTTCAGAATTGCTCAAATCTTTCTGCTCAAATGGATCGGTTGACAAATCATAAAGCTCATACCTCTCCCTGTATCCAGGGATAATATATCTCGTGATATCCCCAAAAAGCTCCAGGGTATCAGAGTGAACTTTACCGGTATTTTCAATAAGTTTCCACTGATTTACAATAAGGGCCTTTTTTTCATCACCAAGCAATATTATCTCTGAAAATATTTCTTTTCTGGCCCCTCTGATAATGCTGGATAGGTCTTTCCCCCTAAAAATTTCATTCTTTTCTTTTATTCCGGCAATCTGAAAAATAATAGGCATTAAATCAACAAGTTGAACTGGCTTGTCTATTTTTTCTGGGATTAGATTATCGCCATATCCAATGATTAAGGGTATTTTTATGATTTCCTGATATTGAGTATGTCCATGATCATAGCCGTTATGCTCAAAAAATTCTTCGCCATGGTCAGAAGTGAAAACAATTACCGTTTTATTTCTTAAATTCATCTCTTCGAGCTTATAAATTATATTTTTAAAATTAGAATCAACATAGTTTACGGCTCCATCATAAAGGCTTACCAGACCCTCTTTATCTTCTTGTTTTATTCCTATTAAATCCATTAGTCGGACATCAATGGTCTTAAAGTTCCCGGCCCGGAACAGCTGGTCAGGCCGAGCCCCAAATTTCTGTCCGTATTCTTCCGGGGCATCATAGGGGGCATGGGTATCAAAAAAATGCAGATAGGCGAAAAACTTTCTTTTTTTATTCTTTTCTAACCACTTAATAAAAGAGGCAGTGACATCATCAGCCCCAGCATTTGTCTTTTGAATATACTTATCAAATCCCTGGTCAAATCCATAATCTTTTGATAGAACAGGGTTGGTCTGAACAGCAAAAGTTTTATAACCAGAATTTTTAAAGAATTCAGCAATCGTCTCCAATTGTTTACTTAAACTACTTTTCCAATAACACGCACCGTGCTGGTGAGGATAGAGCGACGTCATCAGGGTAGCAATCGACGGTTTGGTCCAGGATGCATTGGTGTAGGCATTCAGGAAAATCAGCGATTTAGCAGCAAATCTGTCAATATTAGGCGAGGTCACTTTTTCATATCCATAACATCCAAGATGATCTGCCCTTAGAGCATCTGCAATTATTAAAATCACATTTGGTCCCTTTGGTTTATATATCATTTTATAGAGAAAAAGGCTAAGATTAACCAGAATAAGCACGACAAATGATATTATACTTATATACCTGAAGAAAGTTACAATTACATTATAAACCTTGACAATGTTAGGATACCGTAAATATTTACTCCCCAAAGAAAAAGCCAGGGTTAAAAAAAACAATAACAGGATTTTTTGCCAGGAAAATAGATTTTTCGAAGCCAGCGTTAATGCTGTTATTCCCAGATAAAACAAAAAGCCAGCTAAAATTATTAAGAAAGCCTTTAACTTTGCAATCACAGGCCTTTCATATTGAAAACGTAAACCGAGTTTCTGGAGGCAAATAAAAAATAGAAAGCCCGAGGAAATAAATATTAAAGCCGAAACAGTAGCCAAAATAATAAACCTGTTAACAAATTTCGTAAAAACAAGAAGAGAAAGATAATATAACCCTTGTTCCAAATGAATAAAGACCTTAGTTTTTAAAGCTGATAAAACAAAACCTATAATTGATATGAATCCGAAATATCTAAAAATTACTATCAGGTTTAATTTTATCTTATTAGGCCTTTTTCTATCCATTTATAATTGAGCTTATATTTCTTTTTAATCAAATTTAAAAATTAAGTCTTCTCTAAGCATTTTATATATTAAATTTAATCTCGATTAAAACGGTTCTGATAAAAAAAAGGGGCGGCCGAAGCCGCCCCTTCTACTCAACGTGAATAGTCCTCTATTATCAAGTCCCAGAGGTACCGCCACCCAGCGTCTTTGGACCGACAACTAAATTACCGTTCCAATTAGCGATGTCATTATTAAAGTCTTTCATCGTGCTAACTTCATATAATCCCTTTGAAGGATCACTAGGATCATATTGATAGTCGCTTGTTGGAATTCCATCTCTTCCATATGATCCGACTACAAAATCATCAGCACCAGCTTGTTCGCCTTGGGCTAACTGAATACCAAAATCGGAAGTTATTTCGTCTCTGGTATTTACCACAAAATAATTTCCCCACTGATCTTTCTGTGGAAATACCTTGACGTACATTCCCTGTAATGAGGTGACAATAGCATCGGTATTGCCAGTTATTTGTTTGCTATGCGCCGGCACATTTCCATGATCAGTAGCATAATCTAACATGGCAGTGGCTATGGTATTAATGTCTTTCACGGTTCCCTTCTGTTTGGCTTTCTGCAAAGCGCTCATTGCGTTGGGGATAAGCAGTGCGGCCAAAATACCGATGATGGCCACGACGATGAGCATTTCGATAAGAGTAAATCCTCTCATCTTTTTTAACATTTTAAACCTCCTTAAATTCCCGCCGACTATCCGCCGGCCGGGATGTTTTTTTTATCCATTAATTTATATGCAAGATATGTGCCAGTCCCGCCTCTCCATGTAACCTATTGATTTAAAATAAGATACAAAATAGCGATCTGCCCGCACCCAGACAAATTGACAATTCGTGTCTCACATAATTGCCAAATTTTGTCTTAGTCCTCATAAATTTTTCGTCCTGCTCCCAGGCTGATTTTGATGACAGGCAGGGATATAAAAAGAGCGGTAAGCCCGCCTTCCAACACTTTTCTATCTACTACACTTTTCTATCTACTGCCTCTCGGCGCTAACTTCCCCTGACTCTTCCTTAGCCTTTAGCCCGTATTTATCCACCAGATAACGCAGAGTCCGGTAGCTTACGCCCAGAAGTGGGGCCGCCCTCTTCAGCCTTCCCCCACTCATTTCTAAGGCCTTTAAGATGTATTTTTTGGCCACGTTATCAAGATAGTCATTCAGATTAAAATTGGGGCCCAGCTCAATTTTCAGCTCATCTTTTCTGATCATCCCAAGCATTTCTGGTGGCAGACAGGCTGGGGTAATCGTCTCCCGGTCCTCAATGGCCACGATTCTCTCAATCACATTTTCCAGTTCCCTGATATTTCCGGGCCAGGGATAGGTCTCGAAAATGCCGACCACTTCCGGTGCCAGCCGCTTCATTTTCTTTCCCATCTGCTGGCAGTATTTCTGGAGAAAATGCTGCACCAGAAGCGGGATATCTTCAATTCTCTTCCGCAGCGGCGGCATCTCAAAGGAAATCACGTTCAGTCGATAAAATAAATCTTCCCGGAACTTCCCTTCCTCTATCCGTTTCTTTAAATCCTGGTTGGTAGCTGCAATCACTCTGACATCAACCGGAATCTCTTCTGTCCCGCCAACGCGCCTTATCTTCTTCTCCTGAAGCGCCCGCAACAATTTCACCTGAGTCCAGGGTGACATTTCACCAATTTCATCAAGAAACAGCGTCCCCTTATGCGCCACCTCAAACATTCCCTTCTTATCTGAAATCGCGCCCGTGAATGATCCTTTGGTATGACCAAAAAGCTCGCCCTCCAGCAAATTCTCGGGCAAAGCAGCGCAATTTATTGTCACAAACGGCATGTCCTTTCGCCGGCTCAGGTTATGAATGGCCCGAGCCGCCATCTCCTTACCGGTTCCGCTCTCTCCCGTAATCAGCACCGTAGAATCTGTGCTGGCCACTTTTTCAATCAGCACATAGATTTCCTGCATCACCCGGCTTTTGCCGATCATATTCTCGAACCGGTATTTTTCTTTAAGGTCTTTTTTCAGCAGGATGTTCTCCAGTTCGAGATGTTTCCGCTCCAGACCCCGAGCCACCAGAATTTTCAGCTCTTCCACATCAAAAGGCTTGACGATGTAATCCAGCGCTCCGGCCTTCAGAGCTTCTACTGCCTGCTGTATGCTACCGTAAGCCGTAATCACAATCACTGGCACTTCTGGCATATTGCTTTTCACATAGCGCAAAATTTCCATTCCGCTTATATGAGGCATACGAATATCAGTAATTACCAGGTCCACACTGTTGTTGTTAAGAATCTCAAAAGCCTCAGCTCCGGAGGTGGCTGTTTTTACTTCATAACCTTCTTTTTTAAACACCACATTGAGCACTTCCAAAAGGCTTTTTTCATCATCGATGATTAATAAGGTATCCATCGCCGCCTTCCTTAACCTTCGGTTTCGCTAAATTTTGATTCTCTTCCCATTTTTATCTCATTATTTTGCACCGCTCTGCTGGGGCAGAGTGATGATAATCTCCGTGCCCTTACCCACCTCAGAGTTGATCTGAATCTTACCTTCATAATCTTCTATTAGTCTTTTGACTGTGGCCAACCCCAGTCCCCGACCTTCACCAAAGCCTGAGTAAAATGGGACGAACAGGTTCTCTTTGTCTTTCTCGGTCATTCCGACTCCGGTATCAGCCACAATAAACTTCAGTCCATCGCGGTGGGAATTGTAAAAATTAAGGCTGAGCTTTCCACCCTCAGGCATAGCCTTGAGGGCATTCTTAATCAAATTCCAGAAGATCTGTTTGAAATGATTGGGGTTACCGTAATAGGTAATTTTTCGCACTAAGTAGTTGCCCTCCACTCTGACCTTTTCTCCATCAAGGTCTCCAGCTTGACGCAACATCTCTAAGGTTTCATTGAGCAGCATTCCCAGGTCCACTTCAGTGAACATCTTTTTCGATGGAGCCGCAAAATCCAGAAATTGTTCGAGAAGCTGCGAAACCCGGTTCGATTCTTTGATGATAATTTCCATCAACTTTTCCTGCTCCGGGTTGAGTTGAAGTTCGGATTTGAGAACCTGTACTGCGCTCGAAATTGAGCACAGAGGATTTCTGATTTCATGGGCTAAGGTCGCCGACACCCGACCAGCTTCAGCCAACCTCTCCCTTAAAATCAACTCCTTCTCTGCCTGTTGCAGAGCCAGTCTGGTTTTCCTCAAACTTCTGGAAAGATAATTCATGAAGAAAGCCACGGCGAAAAATACCGCCCAGGCTAAAATCAAGTTAAACAGCACCGAGCCGAAAGGCTGTTTAACCGCATGCTCTGGATTAAAGTAAGGAATCAGGCCAAAATAAGTAGCATCAACCAGGAAGCCGAAAAGAACCGCGGACAGGGCAGCCGCCAGGTAAGTGGCTTTGTCTGAAATCACTAAACCGGCAGCAATTATAGCAAAAATATAAAGAAAATAAGTGGCTGTGGTCATGCCGCCCGAGATATAAACCATAAGGGTAATCAACAGCAGGTCCATAATTAACTGGAAATAAGCCTGAGTCAGCAGCCATCGTCCCCAGAGATAAAGCAAGAAATATATAAGCGACAAAACATAGAATCCGGCAATAGCATAGATAAAAACCACAGGAAAGCCAGCTCCGGTTGAATACTGAATGATTAAAGTAGCAATAAAAATGGAGGTGATGACAAGCAGGCGAAAAAGAATGTAGCGTAGCAAATTCTTTCTTTCGATCTTTTCTTTCATCGCCAGCTTTTCCTTCCCAAATTTCCCCGTCCTGGTTCTATTGGCAATAACAGTTTTACACTCCACTCATCAGACTTTCTGCAGCTTAGAATTTCTGAATAAGGTTAAACAACGGCAGGTACATTGATATGACCAGACCGCCAACGATTCCGCCAACAAAAATCAGCACCAAGGGTTCCAGAGCAGAAAGAAGAGCACTTACGGCATTATCGACTTCATCATCAAAGAAAGTGGCCAGCTTGCTGAGCATATCATCTAAGGTTCCGGTTGATTCACCGACATTGACCATCTGGACCATCATCGGCGGAAACTGCCCCTGTCCGGCTTCTTTGAGAGCATCATTAAGGCTTTTTCCTTCTGAAACCAGCTGCCGGGCATGCATAATCTGTCTTTCAATGATGACGTTACCGGTGGTGGTAGAGGCAATCCGCAAACTTTCCAGCATCGGAACACCACCGGAAATAAGAGTGCTCAAAGTTCTGGTCAACCGGGAAAGGGCAATCTTTCGCATCAAATTTCCCATGATGGGAAACTTCAGCATACTTCTGTCCACCACTTCCCTTCCAACCGGCGTTTTTTTCCACTGCTGGAACAGGACAACCAGAGCGCCAAGTCCAATAACTATAAAAATAATATACTTGCTGACAAAACGGCTCAAGGCCAGAACAAAGGCAGTAATGGCCGGAAGCTCGGCTCCGAGTTCTTGATAAATGCCACCGAAAACCGGAATGACCTTCCACAGCATAAAAATAGCTACGACGATGGCGAAGGTGATGATGGCCGAAGGATAAATCATAGCCTGCCGGACTTTGGCCCTTAACTTGATCATATTTTCCTGATAATCAGCCAGTCGCCTCAGCATTATGTCCAGAGAACCGCTCTGCTCACCTGAGGCCACTAAGTTGCAGTAAAGGTCATCGAAAACCTTGGGATGTTTACGTAAAGCCTGGTTTAAGGCTGATCCGGCTTCCACATCTTCTTTAACTTCGTTAATTACCCGGCTGAAATATCTATTCTTTTGTTGTTCTGCCAGCAACCCGAGACTCTGAATCAACGGGAGCTCAGCATCGATCAAAACTGAAAGCTGCCGGCTGAACATCGACAGCTCTTTCAGCCTGACTTTTTCCATTTTTAAAAAAGGAATCGCCGGTAGAGCTCTTTTAGGTTTTATACTGATGACAGTGATCTGGTCTCTCTGCAGGGTTCGGGTTAAATCTTCGATCGACTCAGCCACTCTTTCTCCACCGACCAGATCTCCGTAACGGTTTTTGCCCTTCCAAACATATACTGGCATCTTACTTTCTCCTTAACTCTCTTAATTTCAGAAATTTGTCTTGCTTCATTTCTTTTCCTCGAGGCTATTTCCCTGAAAAGGTACTACTACCTTTTTTCCCCATCGCTGCTTCATGCCTCTGAATGATGTCTATGAGCTCTTCCGGATTAGAGGTAACCGACATAGCTGTATCTAAGGTTATCAGACGCCGGAAATAAAGGCTGGCCAAGCTCTGGTTCATGGTCTGCATGCCATACTTCTCCTGACCCATCTGCATGGCTGAATAAATCTGATGGATTTTGTTTTCCCGAATCAGATTCCTAATAGCCGGGTTGGGGATGAGAATTTCCATGGCCAGAACACGACCTTTACCATCAGCTCGCGGCAGCAGGGCTTGGGTCAGGACCGCTTCCAGAATCATGGACAAGGTCACCCTGACTTGAGCCTGGTACTGACTGGGAAAAATATCGATTATTCTGGAGATGGACTCGCAGGCTGAATTGGTATGAAGGGTGGAAAAAGTTAAATGTCCGGTCTCAGCCACTCGCAACGTAGCTTCCACTGTTTCCAGGTCGCGCATCTCACCCACAAAGACCACATCCGGGTCTTCACGAAGCACAGATCTGAGGGCGTTGGCGTAAGAAAGTGTATCGGTGAAAAGCTCTCGCTGGTTGATGATAGCTCTCTTGGGTGTGAAATAATATTCAATCGGGTCTTCAACTGTGACGATGTGAACATCCCGCTCCTGGTTGATATGATCAAGCATACAGGCAATCGTGGTAGATTTACCGCACCCAGTAGGACCGGTTACCAGAATAAGACCGCGCGGCAGGTAGCATAGCTGGGCCACTCGCTGGGGGATTCCCAGCTGAGCAAAGCTCCACATCTGTGGCAAAAAACGCCGAAAAGCCGCAGCTACCGTGCCTTTTTGCCTGAAAACATTAACCCTGAACCTGCCCAGCTCTTTTATCCCGAATGACAGGTCGAGCTCCATCTTCTCTTCGAAAATTTTTTTCTGTTTATCATTGAGGATGCTGTAGATCAATTCCTGCGTTTCACTCGGCTGGAGTGGTGGATGGTCGATGTTTTTCAATCGCCCATGGACTCTGATTCGCGGTGGAACGTAAGCAGTGATGTGAAGGTCGCTGGCATCTTCTTCCACTGCAATTTTTAAGAGTTCATAGATTGTTTTTGCCATTTATGATGCCTCCTAATCCCAATCCCTGACAGTTTCTCTCAAAACTTCCTCAACCGAGGTGATACCGTTCTTGATTTTGATCAGGCCGCTCCGCCTTAGAGTAATCATACCATTCTCTATAGCTTTTCGCTTTATTTCCCGGGTGGTGGCCCGGTTGAGGATCATTTCCTTGATTTCGTCGGTTATCTTCATTACTTCAAAAAGAGCGATTCTGCCCTTATAGCCGGTGTTGTTACAGGCTTCACAACCCCGAGGCTTGAAGATGTGAAGGTCATCGAGCTCCTCTTCCTGGAAACCCATATCCAGAAGCGCTCTTTTGGGCAACTCGTGCGGTTCACAGCACTTCTTGCACAGCCTCCGAACCAACCTTTGAGCAACAATAAGAATAACAGAGTCAGCAATCAGGAATGGCTCCACGTTCATGTTGATTAAACGGCTGATGGTACTCGGGGCATCGTTGGTGTGAACAGTGGAGAAAACCAGGTGACCAGTTAAGGCAGCTTTGATGGCCACATCTATGGTGTCGTAGTCACGGATTTCACCGACTAACATGATGTCCGGGTCCTGGCGAAGGAATGAACGCAAAGCATTGGCAAAAGTCAGCCCGATTTCTTCCTTAATCTGTACCTGATTGATTCCCGGGATGTAGAATTCTACCGGGTCTTCAGCAGTCATTATATTCACATCGGGCGTGTTAAGTGTGGATATGGCTGAATACAGAGTGTTGGTTTTACCGCTTCCAGTTGGCCCGGTCACCAGAATGATGCCCCAGGGCCGGTGGATGGCCTCCTGAAAAATCTCTAAGGATTCAGGTTCAAAACCCAGCTGGGTCAGGTCCAGCTTGAGCATCTCCTTGTCTAAGATACGGGCAACGATTTTTTCCCCGAACATCGTGGGTAGCGACGACACACGCATATCAACTTCTTTTTTCTTCCCATTTTCCAGCTTGATCCGCATCTTGATTCGGCCATCCTGGGGCAGACGTTTTTCGGCGATATCCATGTTGGCCAAAATTTTGATGCGGGAAATTACCGGATTTTTAAACTTCAACGGCAAGTCAGCGATTTCGTACAGGTCGCCGTCTATCCGGTAACGAATTCGGAACTGCTGTTCATAAGGCTCAAAATGAACATCGCTGGCCCCTCGCTTGATGGCATCGATAAAAGTCTGGTTGACTAAGGTGATGATGGGGGCTTCATTGCTGGCCTGTTCCAGCTCAGTAAGGTCATAGTCTTCGCTCAGCTCTTTTTCATCAACAATGTTGACCCGACCTTCATCAGCCAGCTCGATATCTTCGATCAACTTTTTAACCTTGAGGGCATCGCTAACGCCATAATATTTATTGATGGCGTTCATCACGCCGGTTTCAGTGGAAATTACCGGCTGAATGCTCAAACCTGTCCTGAACCTGATGTCTTCGATCACCTCTAAATCAGTGGGGTCAACCATGGCTAAGGTCAGGAAGGACTTGATCTTATGAATCGGCATGACCATATATTTTTTGGCCACGTCCGCCGGGATAAGACTTATGACTTCAGGGAAAACTTCAAACTGATCAAGGTCGATGTATGGATAGCCGAGCTGACGGCTCAAAGCCTGAGCGATTTCTTCTTCGGTGACAAAACCGAGCGCCACTAAGGCAGAGCTTATGGGTAAATTGTTTTTTTTCTGATAGTCCATGACCTGCTTGAGTTGGTCAGCGTCGATGATTTTTTCTCTTAAAAGAATTTCGCCCAGTTTAGAAGCCATATCTTATAGCCTATCTCTCACCAAAGACCGCCAAAAGAGATTTTTGCCCGAAATTTTTATTATTATATTTTCCTTTCATTCCCATTCTCAGTCAATCCTCAATTCAGATTAATCAGGGGGTGAAATTAATATTTTTTTGTCTCACCTTTTCGGGTAACCTGAAAGTTTCCTGCCCCGTTTCGCCTGAACCTGCTGCACACGGAAACCCGCCATTCTTCTCTGACTGCTATTTCATTTCCTGGTGTTTATTAAATAATCTAAGCCAGGAGAATTTTCAAGATTTTTTTGATTTTTCAATTTTACTAAGCTTCAGCCGACTAAAGTGATGTGAAAGGGAAAAAGAGGCTTATAAATGACTGCTGATTATATAAAGAATAACGGGAAAGAAATCATTAAAGCCATCATCGAAAATATCAAAGAAAGTATTTATGTGGTCTCCTCCCGTGGTTTTGAATTCGTCAATCCTGCCTTTGAAAGGCTCACCGGTTACAGCGAAAAGGAGATATATTCCAAAAATTTCAATTTTCTCCAGCTCGTCCACCCAGACGACAGACATCTTTTTTCTGCTAAAAAATCACCGTTCTCCAAGCCAAGCCTCCCGGCCTCTTCCGAGCTGATCGAATTCCGCCTAATCACCAGGAAAGGAGAAGTCAAGTACGTTGAAGCCAGCACTTCTTCTCTAAAAGAAAACCCTGACCAGACCTTAGTCATTCTTAGAGATATAACTTCCAGAAAAAAAGCTGAAGAAGAATTGACCCAAACTCTCGATAAATTAAGAAAAGCTATGTCGGCCACCATTCAGGCTATTTCTCTGACAATTGAATCAAGAGACCCTTACACCGCCGGTCATCAGAAAAGAGTTTCAGATTTGGCCCGGTCTATTGCCACCAGACTTACTCTCCCAGCAGAGCAAATCGAGGAGATAAGGTTAGCCGCCCTGGTTCACGACTTGGGAAAAATCTCGGTTCCGGCTGAAATTCTGAACAAGCCTGGACGTCTCAGTCCTCATGAATTTGACCTGATCAAAGACCACCCGAGGGTTGGCTACGAAATCCTGAAAACCATCGATTTCCCTTGGCCGGTAGCGGAGATTGTCTATCAACACCATGAAAGAATCGATGGCTCAGGTTATCCTCAGCGATTAAAAGAAGGCCAGATTCACCCCATGGCCAGAATTCTGTCTGTGGCTGATGTGGTTGAAGCTATGCTTTCTCATCGTCCTTACCGTTCGGCTTTTGCCCCGCGGGAAGTCATCCGGGAAATTAAAATGAATAAAGGCATAACTTATGACCCCCAGGCTGTCGAGGCCTGCGTCGACATAATCAGAGAGAGATATCAGCTGGCCAGGGAATAGTCAATCTATTGAAAATCACCATATTGTCTCCTTAAGGAAGACCCCTTTTTTGAAAAGAATTAGACCATTAAAGCTGTCTGCTTAATTTATTGGTTCCTCCGGCTTCTTAATTTTTGGCATCCTTTCGATGATATCTGCCCCAGTTTGATCCCATTCCATTTTTTATTTATTTCTGGTGAGATGCCTTTGATTTTGCTGGTTGACTGAACCAGCCTGAGAATAGCAAATAATAAAAGAAAAACGCGCCTGGAGGGATTCGAACCCCCGACCCGCTGCTTAGAAGGCAGCTGCTCTATCCTGCTGAGCTACAGGCGCGCAGGTTTCTCAAATCAGAAAATCGGGGAGATCGGATTTGAACCGACGACCTCCTGCTCCCAAGGCAGGCGCGCTAACCAGGCTGCGCCACTCCCCGTTTTTAAATCAAAAATCAAAGAACAGGGCAGTTCTGCCACCACTTTTGAGCTAAAATGTTAACAGAAAGACCCCGAGATTGTCAATTTAACCGGGGTTATTAGGGCTGACGTCCAAGTGTCCGTTCTATCTTTGAACGGTCTATTCTGATAACCACGGGCCGGCCATGCGGACAGACTCCCGGATGTTCAGTCTGAAATAGTTCAGAAGTCAGAAATTCCATCTCTGCTCTGGTTAAAGGCTGGCCGGCTTTAATTGCTGTTTTGCAGGCCATGGTAGCCAACATTCTGGTTCTCTTATCCTTAAACTTATCGCTGCTGGCTTCTTCCAGAAGAGACAGCAAAATGTCTGAAGCTTCCTTTTCCTTAAAAACATCCGGATATTCTTTAAGGGCAAAACTGTTCCTGCCTATTGGTTCAAGCCTGAACCCCACTTCCTCCAGCTCGTTCTGAAGTTCTTCATAATTTAGCCGCTGGGCAGGTGATAACTCCAGTACTGAAGGAAACAGCATCTGCCTCGAAGTCCAGGTTCTGTTTTTGTCCATCTGCTGAAATTTTTCAAAAAGAATTCTTTCATGAGCATTATGTTGGTCGATGATAAAAAGGCCCTCATTTGAAGACACCACTAAGTAAGAATTCAGATACTGACCCAGAACCTGATAAGGCTTCCGGCTTTCAGCCAGATTTTCCGATATGCCTTTTAATCTATGTCCTCCCGGCTCTCTCCTCTTTTGATCTGCAGGCAATTCAGCTTCATTCAGGTTCAAACTGGCCTGATTGTTTAGAGCTTCTTGGGAGGTTTCTGTCTCTATTTCTCCGGGTTTCTTTTCTTTTTCGACTTCCTCATCCACAATAATCGGCTTGACCAGACTTTCATGTTGAGCCGCAAATTCCACCGCTCTCAGGATTAGCCTGTAAACCTGCTGTGGTTCTTTGAACCGGACTTCCGCCTTAGCCGGATGGACGTTGACATCTACTTGGTCATAAGGAATTTCCAGAAAAAGAAAACATTCTGGATTCTTCTGTTTTTCCAGAAGCCCGAGGTAGGCCTGGGTTAAGGCTGCTATTAACATTCTGTCTTTAACCGGCCGCCGGTTGACAAAGAAAAGCTGATGCTGACGGTCGAAGCGTCCGGAAAAGGGCCTGGAGCTCAAGCCAGATATTTTATAGCCGCCTTCCTCATAATCAACCGACATCAAATTGTCCAGTAATTTTTTCCCGTAAAGCTGATAAACCCGATCTTTTAAGGATAAAACCGACGGGCAGTTAATTATTTCCCGGTTATTGTGGCTTAAACTGAATTTAACTTCTGGAAAAGCTAAGGCTACCTGGGTTAGATAGTTCACTATAAGGCTTAATTCCGACCTCTCAGCTCTGAGAAATTTTCTGCGGGCCGGCAGGTTGAAGAAAAGATCACGCACTTCAACTAAGGTTCCCCGGGGGAAAGCGATTTCTGAAAAACGAATCAGCTTATCCCCTTCCCTTTCTACTTGATAACCCTTATCTCCAGAACCATTAAAGGTTTTAAGAGTCAGCCTGGAAACAGCCGAGATACTGGCTAAAGCTTCTCCTCTAAAACCAAGAGTGGCAATTCGCTCCAGGTCTTCTTCTCTGGCGATTTTACTGGTGGCATGCCGCCTGAAACAAAGAACTGCATCTTCCTGGCTCATCCCGCAGCCATTGTCCTGAATGCGGATGAGCTTTTTCCCGCCGTCTATAAGCTCAATCCTTATTTCTGTTGCCCCGGCATCAAGAGAGTTTTCTACGAGCTCTTTAACTACTGAAACCGGACGTTCTACCACTTCACCAGCGGCAATTTTCTGGGCTACTTCGGGCGGAAGAATTTTGATCAGGCCCATTTAAACCACCTCACCTTTAACTGCATACGGGCTGATTTCGCTTATCCGAACCTTAATGAGCTGGCGCAAGGTAACATCCACGTTTTTATCCAGGATGACCTTCAGGTAATTTGAGGTCAGAGTTTCAATTTGGAGACCATTCTTTTTAACCACGATTGCCGGCAAAGTCTGGCTTAGAAAGTTTTTCTTAAAAGCCAGATTTTTCTCTCTTGACAGCTTCCTCAGCTCTTCCGACCTTTTCTTCTTGATTTTCTCATCCACCTGTGGCCAGCAAGCCGCTGGCGTGCCTTCCCGTGGGGAAAAAGAAAACACATGAAAATAGGTCAGAGGTGAAGAAGCTAAGAAATTTTTCAAAAATTCGTAATCTGTCTCTTGTTCCCCAGGAAAGCCAACAATGATATCAGCTCCGAGGCTGGCTTCAGGCCGGCCTTTTCTTAAATACTCCAGTATCTGGAGATATTCTTCCGGCCTGCTTTTCCTGCCCATTTTTTTGAGTACTTCAACCGAAGCATGCTGGAGCGAAAGATGAAAGTGCGGACAGATTTTTTCTTCAGAAACCAGAAATTCCAGAAGCTCTGTCGGCATGAGTCTCGGGTCGAGCGAGCTCAATCTAAGAAGCTTGAGTCCTGGAATCTGAGTTAAGCTTTTCAGTAGCTCCAGCAGAGACGACTTTGGGCTCAGGTCCTGTCCATAAGCACAGAGATGAATTCCAGCCAGGACAACTTCATTGTACCCCTGGTTAATCGCTCTTCTTACCTGCTCAACCACCTGTCCCGCAGGCACACTCCGGCTTTTCCCGCGAAGCGATGGAATTATGCAGAAGGTGCAGTGGGAATCACAGCCATCCTGGACTTTTACCAGGGCTCTTGATCTGAATGGCCGTCTTTCCACTGCTTCATCTTTTATCCCTGTCAGCTTTAAAAGTTCTTCCAGGAGATTGTCCTTCCGAGAATTTGGAATGATCAGGGACACATTGGGAAATTTCTTGAATTCTTCGGAACTTTTCTCGGCCAGGCAACCGGTGATGATCAGCTTGGCCTGAGGCGATTCACGCTGCAGGCGTCGGATGAACTGACGAACGTCGGCTTCAGCTCTGGCTGTCAGAGCGCAGGAGTTGACGACGACCACATCAGATTTACGCCAGTCTTTTTCCACATAAATCCCAGCTTCAGCTAAGCGGTCCGACCAGTCAAAAGCTTCAGCCTGATTTACCCGGCAGCCGAAGTTATGGATAAAAACCGAGGTCATAACTTTTCTTTGAGCCTCCTGGAGCTTTCCTCCACCTTTTCGGCCATTTTTTTACGATAGGCCTCAAGCTTATTCTTAAGTTCTTCGTCTCTTACAGCCAGAATGGAAATTGCCAGAAGCGCGGCATTGGCTCCGCCAGTTTTCCCTAAGGCCACCGTGGCCACTGGAATACCCTTAGGCATCTGGACGATCGAAAGAAGTGCATCCAGCCCGGCTAAGGCCTGACTTTCCACTGGCACTCCGATTACGGGACAAACCGTGTGAGAAGCGACTACTCCCGGAAGATGAGCTGCTTTGCCGGCAACAGCGATAAATATCTTTGTCCCCTGCTGTTCGGCTTCCTTTATCAGCCTGACCGTTCTCTCCGGTGAGCGATGGGCTGAAGTTACTTCTAAATTAAAAGGCACCTGGAATTCTTTAAGAATCTCCAGTCCTTCTTTGATAACTTCAAAATCAGAATCGCTGCCTAAAAAAATGGTTACACTCATCTTGCCTCCTTCACGGCTCCAATATCTTTTCTATAGAACATTCCCTCAAAATAGATCTTGGGTATATGTTCATAAATCTTCTTCATGGTCTGGGCCAGTGTGGGTTCGGAGGCACAGACGTTCAGCACCCGACCGCCGTTGGTGTAAAACTGGCCATTGACGAAGCTTGTTCCAGCATGAAAGATCACCAGACCCGGGACCTTAGCCACTTCTTCCAGTCCAGTGATCAATTTCCCTTTTTCATATTTTAGGGGATAACCACCTGAAGCCAGCACCACACAGCCAGAAGGCTTGGAACTCCATTTGATTTCTTCTCTCAAAAGATCTTCATCTACCACTGACATCAGGACTTCGACCAGGTCGCTTTCCAGCCGCAACATCTGAGCCTGGGTTTCAGGGTCTCCGAAGCGGCAGTTGTATTCCAGAACTTTGGGGCCATCGTCAGTAATCATCAAACCAGCATAAAGAGTTCCTTTAAAGCGCCGGCCTTCTTCCAGAAGCCGGGTGACTGTCGGGAAAATTATCTCATCCATTATCTGGTTGAAAAGTTGTTCCGAAACAAAAGGCGATGGAGAAATAGCACCCATGCCTCCGGTATTGGGACCTTTATCACCATCATAAGCGGCTTTGTGGTCCATGGTAGTCACCAGTGGCTGAACGCGAATTCCATCAGTTATGACAATAAACGATACTTCTCGGCCTCTCAGAAATTCTTCGATGACTACCCGCTCTCCGGCCGGACCAAATTTTTTCTTGACCATCATCTCCACGATGGTGTCTTCTGCTCTCTTGACGTTGGCACAAACAGAGACGCCTTTTCCCGCGGCCAGACCCTCAGCCTTGATCACCACCGGGTATTCGAATTCTCCGGAGTTTAGAATCTTCATGGCCTGGTCAGGATTATCGGCCACCCGAAACCGTCCGGTCGGAATTCGGTGTCTCTTCATAAATTCCTTAGCAAAAACTTTGCTCTTTTCTATCTCAGCCGCTTTTTTGCTCGGTCCATAAATCTTCAGTCCCCGATTCTCAAACTCATCCACAATTCCCATAGCTAAGGGAACTTCAGGACCGACCACGGTCAGGTCGATTTTCTTTTCTTCAGCAAACCGGGCCAGCATAGAGATGTTGGTTTCCTCAATCGGCACTATCTCAGCAATCTGAGCCATCCCGCCGTTTCCCGGTGCACAGTAAAGCTGCTCGCAGTGAGGACTCTGGGCAAGTTTCCAGGCTAAAGCATGTTCCCGTCCGCCAGACCCGACGACTAAAATCTTCATCTTTCCTCCTTTTTTAATCAGCAAGTTCCTTAGCTTTTTTAACCAGATTTTCCGCCATCAGCATTCCCACTTCTTTAGAAGGTAGAATGCTCAGGAGCAACTTAGAAGCCAGCTCCACTGCCTGTTTCTCCGGGAGGCAGTACTGCATCTCCAGAAAGTTCTGCCGGTAGCGCCTGACTTCTTCCTTGACCTTTTTGTTCCTGATGACCACATCAGCAATCAACCCGGCCAGAATCTCAAAATCCTTTTCTTTCATCCCGAACCTGGTCATTTCCTGAACGCCCATTCTGATTCCTGACGATTCCAGAAAAGTAGTGTCATCGGGCAGGGCCTGATAATTGGTCAGGATGTTGTTATCTTCTAAGCGACGGGCAATCTCCTGGCCGACTCCGAATTTCTTAACCCGGATGAGTACCTGATGGGTTTCTGTAAAACCATCAGCTTCCTCGCCTTCGACCGGAATGCCGGCTTCCTTGAGATAACGGGCAAAAGCTTTAGCATTTTTCTTAACCTGTGTCTGGTAGGCTTCTTTAAACTCATTCATTTCATAAGCTGAAAGCAGCAGACCAAGCAAAGTTCCGAGATGATGGTTGGAGGTCGAACCTGGGAAAGCTCTGCCCTGAATGTCGGTCCAGAGCTGCTTGAACGGACTGTTCTCAGGGAAATTGCCGGCGATGACTCCGCGCTGGGTGCCGAAGAAGGTCTTATGAGTGCTGCCAGTCACGAGATCTGCCCCTTCTTCAAACGGAGACTGAAAGGCTCCATAAAGACCGAGCACGTGAGCCATGTCGTACATCAAAACCGGTCGATCCGGCCAGTCTTTGACCAGGTCATAGACAAACTTCACCGGTTCCGGATAGAGGAACATGCTTTTGCCGAAAATCACAAGCTCTGGACGATACTCCTTGAGCATACTGGCCAGCCGGTCAAGATCGGCTTTATAGGGATTGTCCTGACGAACAGGGATATTAACGACTTTTTCTTTTCCGGTGGCCGGGTCTTCTTCGACCAGGTTGAACAGAGCGCCCATCGGTTGGGAACTGAGATGTCCTCCCTTGTTCAGGTCGTTGTTCATTACCATCCTCAGACGCCGGAAAGGCTGTCCGGCCGGTCTATTCCGGTTGACAAATTTAACCAGCCCTTTGAACACCACTTCGTTGGCCATCTGGCCGCTGATGGGTCGGAGCTCGACATCCGTGCAGCCAAAGTACTGGCAGAGTTGCTTTTTAGCTTCAAGCTCTACCTCGCGGATAAAATCAGTTCCCTGATAAAAATAAATTTCCTGCCCTTTCATCGTCCGGTGCTCAGCGTACCGGCCAGAAGGGTCGGAGATCTCAGCCAGCTTTACCAGAAGAGAAGGAGTGTTTTCTGAAGGAATCAGGTTAAAACACTCTTTCTGGCGCCAGATGTTATTTTTTTCTATTTTTTCACACCAGAAAGAAATTCTTTCAGCCAGTGAGCTCATTATTTTTCTCCTTTCCGGATAATTTCATTTATCAGATTATGTTTTAAGGCAAACCCTCTCCCAGTCAGAAAGCCTGCTTGCAGATCAAACTTTCTTAAAGTTTCCTTCTTCCAGCTGAGCTATCTTTTTAACCCGGCGCTCGTGTCGTCCGCCTTCAAACTCTTTTTCTAACCAGATTTTAACGATAGCGATCGCCTGTTCAGGAGTCAGGACCCGACCCCCCAGAGTCAGGCAGTTGGAATTATTATGCGTCCGGCTGACGGTGGCTGTGAACTCATCCCAGCAGGGTGTGGCGATGATTCCGGGAAATTTATTGGCCACCACGGCCATGCCCAGCCCCGTACCACAAAAAAGAATTGCCCGATCGCACTCTTTACAGACCACTCTGCGGATGGCTTCGGCTCCGTAGTCAACGTAGTCAACATTTTCTCCTGGCCCACAGCCAAAATCGATAAAATCAACTCCGACTGATTTCAGATAATCCACGACTGCTTTTTTCAAATCATAGCCCGCATGGTCTGAAGCTAAGGCTAATTTCATCACCGGCTCCTTTTACCTGATATGATAAAGGCCGAACCAATCCTCGCGAGTTATTTTCCTCTGACAAAAGCGGCTGCTTCCGGCATCACTTCAATGGCTTTGAGCACCACCGGATCGCTTTTTCTGAAGACTTTTATCCCTTCCTCAAGGCTGATGATCGAGGAAAACAGCTCTCTCTTTATCTCGTTCTTAATCTCTGATTCGGCCTCTCTGAACTTAGCCTGATCATAATTTATTTTTAAAGAGACAAGATAATCCTGAAAATCCTGAATAATTTCAGGCCCGACTTCAAAATTTTTATCAAAAAGTTTTTTGCCAGCAGGCACTGCCCCAGATTTTATTTCCTGAGGAAATACGTAATCCTTAGAAAGTTTCGTCTGGTGCTGACTGAATTTGCGGCCATAGCTGAAAAAGGTGCCTTTAAAGATCAACTCAACAGTTATCGGCTTATAATTGAATTTGACTTCATAATCCGGAGTTATTCCTCCTTGGCCGAGCACTTTTCTTCCTTTTAAAGTATACTTGACATCTCTTTTGTCTTCTGGAGCTCTTTTGGCCAGATAATAATCCTCCAGATGAGAAAAATCTCTCTGGATGAGGCGACCACTCGGGGTCAGATATTTAGCTGTAGTGATAGCCACCGCCATGTCAGAAGATAAAGGAAAAACAGTCTGAACCAGGCCTTTTCCCCAGGAATCTTCGCCTACAATCAAGCCGCGATCATTATCCATGACAGCTCCACTGACTATCTCTGAAGCGCTGGCTGTACCCTGGTTAATCAGGATGACCAGCGGTAAATCTTCGTATTGATTATTCCGGCTGGCATAAAAATCTCGGTTATAAGCCGGGTTTCGACCACGCATGGAGACGATCAGGGCTCCTTTGGGCAGGAACTCATCAGCCATTTCTACTGCCTGGAAGACCGGTCCGCCGGTGTTGCCCCTGAGGTCAAGGATCAGGCTTTTCATTCCCTGAGCCGACAATTCCTGAAGTTTTTCTTCCAGCTCATCAACCGTATTCCGGCCAAAAGAGCGAACGAAGATGTAGCCTATTTTCTGCTGCTCATCGAGCATGAAAGCATAGGGAACACTTTTGAGCGGTATTTCTTCGCGGGTGATGGTCAGGTCAAAAGGTTTATCCAGTCCTTCACGCTGGATGGTGATGGTCACTTTAGTCCCCTTTTCCCCGCGCAGTTTCTGCATGGCTTCAAAACTGCTCAGGGGCCGGGTGCTTTCGCCGTCAATGTGAGTGATGACATCACCGGGCTGGATACCGAGACGCCAAGCTGGAGTACCTTCAATCGGAGCAATGACCACTAAGCGATCTTCCTGCTTCTGAATCTGAATGCCCAAGCCATAGTATCTCCCGGTGTAATCTTCGGTGAATCGCATTGAAGTTTCAGGGTCGAGAAAATAGGAGTGGGGGTCAAGAGTATCCAGCATCCCACGGATGGCGGCAAAAGTCAGTTTCTGGGGGTCTTTTTCTTCATAATAGTTCTGCTGGACGAGTGAAGTCAGAGTCAAAACTTTGTTCAGTCCCTGTTCCCACGGATCTATGGCTACAGAAGACCTGCAGACCAGAAACAGGACGGCGACAAATAAAGTGAGAAAAACTATTTTTTTTGAACTATGAATCATAATTTTCCCGCAAAATCAGTTTCGTTAATATTAAATCTTACCAGAGGGATATTTCAAAGTAAAGCCGAATTTGGCTTGACTCACCCTGATTTAAAGGCTATAGTTAACTTGAAAAGACCATGTTTGGCAGTATTGGCCTACCGGAATTAATTGTAATATTTATCATTGCTCTGCTTGTTTTTGGGCCTAAAAAACTGCCTGAAGTCGGCAAATCAGTAGGGCGAGCCATTCGCGAATTCAAAAAAGCTTCTGATGAACTGCGGAGTAAAGTCGAAGAAGAAATCAACGCTACCGAAATCAAGACTGAAATCAAGAGCGTTCAGGATGACCTGAACGAGTTTAAAGGCGACCTGAACCAGTTCCAGGACTCTATAAAAAAGGAATTGAAAACCGATGAGACCGAGGAAGGCCAGAAAGTCCCCTGATGAGATGACCTTCCTTGAACATCTGGAAGACCTGCGAAAACGCCTGCTCTATTCCTTTATCGCTATTTTTGTAGCAGTCATTCCTGGCTGGATCTTCAGCCGGCAACTGTATGCCATTTTAGCCCGACCGGTCACTCAATACCTTCCTGAAGGCACCAAGCTGGCTTTCACCACTTTAACCGCTCCTTTCATGCTCTATCTTAAAGTTTCTTTTCTGGCTGCTCTTTTCTTCACCTCGCCGTTTGTTTTCTATCAGCTGTGGATGTTCGTGTCGCCTGGACTCTATCAGAAAGAAAAAAAATATGTCATTCCGTTCGTCTTTTTCACCAGCTTTTTCTTCCTACTGGGCGCGGTTTTTGGTTACTTCATCGTTTTTCCCTGGGCCTGCCGGTTTTTCCTGACCCTGGGAAAGGATTTCCAACCAGTCATCACTGTTGATCAGTACTTCAGCTTTGCCCTCAAAGTTCTCCTCGGAATCGCTCTGGTCTTTGAGCTACCGACGTTGGTTTATTTTCTTTCAAAAATCGGACTAATTACTTCTCGTTGGATGATAAAGAATTTCCAGTATGCTGTCCTGGCCGCCTTCATCATCGCCGCAGTGATCACTCCCACTCCAGATATGATTACTCAGAGCATCGTGGCTGTGCCGATGATTGCCCTCTATGGCCTGAGCATTTTAATAGCCTTAGTCGTCGGAAAGAACAAAGAAAGACAGAAGAGGAAAGAAGAAGTTGTAGCAAAAGAAAAAGCTCAAAATCCGGACAACCTGGCTGGCTGAGCGTGAATTTTGAATTTTCTTGCACTTAAGATATATTTTATTTTAAAGATTTTTTTATTTTACAGTGGATGATGATGACAGGCGTCGGGCTTTCAAAAATAAAGTTAATCGGACTTACCGGAACCAACGGAGCGGGCAAAGGAGAAGTGGCGGCCTATCTTAAAAAGAAAGGTTATGCCTACGTTTCGCTTTCCGATATCATAAGGGATGAACTGAAAAGAAGGGGTTTAGAACCCAGCCGGGATAACCTGATTGCCTGCGGCAATGAGCTCAGAGAAAAATACGGTCCTGACGTCTTGGCCAGAAGAGCTGCGGAGAAAATCACAGGACCAACAGTCATCGACAGCATCCGCAACTCAAAGGAAGTCGAGTACCTGAGGAGCCTGGGCAATTTTATTCTGATTGCAGTTGATGCTCCGGTGGAAATTCGATTTGAGAGAGCCAAGAAAAGAGGCCGGAATGAATCAGCATCGACCCTGGAAGAATTTAAACAGAAAGAAGAGCTGGAAAAGAGCAACCAGGAGAACGGCCAACAACTTGACGCCTGTATGAAACTGGCTGATATAACTATCATCAATGACGGCACCTTAGAAGAGCTCTGGCATAAACTGGAGGAACTCGGATGAAAAAACCGGAAAAAAAGTCAAAGAAAACTTCAGGACAAAAAACAGCTGGAATGACTCAGCTACCCCCCAGAATTTCCAAGGATGAATATTATCTGAGCATTGCCCGGGAAGTCTCCAAGAGAAGCACCTGTTTCCGGCGGTCGATTGGAGCCATCATCGTTCGTGATGATCAGATCATTTCCACAGGTTATGTCGGCGCTCCGCGAAAAACCAAAGACAGCTTAGAGCACGGGTTCTGCCTGCGCGACCGGCTGAACATCCCCCACGGCCAGCGTTATGAACTCTGCCGCTCGGTCCACGCTGAACAGAACGCCATCATCAATGCGGCCCGGGCGGGCGTCAGCCTCTTAGGCGGAGATATGTTTATCTTCGGCAGCGACCCAAAAACCGGTCAGCCGATTGATGCCTTCCCCTGTTTTATCTGTAAAAAAATGATCATCAACGCCGGTTTGAACCGGGTAGTCTGCTCGACTTCCGGCGGCGGGTTGCATATTTTTTCAGTCGAAGACTGGATTAAAGACTGGCAGGAAAACGATATCCTGGATGATACCCATAAATATGGAATGCCCTATGAAGAAAAAAATGAAGAAGAAAAGAAATAGAACCAAAGAGTCTCTTTTAAGAATGATTCTTTTCTGTTTAATTCTTACTATTTTAGTAGGAATTTTGGCAGCTCTCAATCTTCCCCGGCAGGAACAACCGGCTTCCACCATCTCTTCCAACCTCCTCCAGCTCCTGGGAATTGAAGTTTCACCGGAGTCTCTCGATTACGTCCAGAACAAAACCCAGTTTCAACTTCACACTCTTCTGACAGAACAACGCCATCCTAAAACCTGGAATTTAGGCGAAAGAATCAAGACCGATGTCCAAACCGGGTTGCATATGCTTTTCTCGGTGGATGAAGACATAGTCTCCCGACTTGATCAGCTCTCCGCTTCACCTGAAGTTCTCCAGGAGCTGTCTTCGGAAATTAAGAAAACTATTCTGGACAAAAAAAAGATTTATATCTATGGCTGTGGAGCCACCGGCCGCTTAGCCAAACAGATGGAAAGTACTTTCTGGCGTCCCTTCTGGAATTCTCTACTTCAGGATAAAACCATCTGGCAGAAAGTAGAAAAAAACCTTGGCCCGGATATCGGGGAAAAACTGATCGGCGAGATGACCGGTGGCGACCGGGCGTTGATTTCTTCTCTTGAAGGCTTTGAAGACCTACAGCTCATCGGTCGTCTGCAGCTTAAAGACCGCGGAGTAGAGAAAGGCGACCTGGTAATCTGTGTGACTGAAGGCGGAGAAACTTCCTCCGTCATCGGCACCATCTTAGCCGCTTTAGACCAGTGGAAAGAAGCCCCGGATTATTCCCCGGCAAAAAGCCGCAGGAAACTGTATTTTGTCTACAACAACCCTGACGACCGGCTGCGTCCTTTTGACCGCAGTCGTTCGGTGATTGATGAGCCAGGAATAACTAAAATCAACCTAACTACCGGACCAATGGCCATCACTGGCTCGACCAGGATGCAGGCCACTACCATCGAGACTTATGTCATCGGTGTCGCTCTCCAGTCAGCCGTTTATGATCTCCTTCAGGAAATTCTTACGCCTAAGGAGCTCCAGAGAATTGGTTTTGTAAAAAAGTATGAAATCGTAGAAAACCTTAAATCTTTCAGCTCGCTGCTGAGGAAAATCAAGAACCTTGTTCCCCAGATTGCTCGCTGGACTGAGCTTGAAGCTCGGACCTATGCCGCTAACCATTTTTCCACTTATTTCGCCCAAAAAGCTTTGATCACCGTTTTCATCGACAGCACGGAAAGAAGCCCGACTTTCAGGCTTTTTCCTCTGGATACAGTCGAAGAGCCAGCTCGGAAGTGCTGGATTCAGGTCTGGACCCCGGCTAAGGATAAATACCAGGCCTGGCAGAGTTTTCTGGGGCGCCCCTTTCGCGGACTGAAAGAAGAATTTTACCGGCCTGAGTTTGAAGAAAAAGTTGACGACGCTTATCTCCAAAGAGCGGCTCTCGAAAGTCTGAAAAAAGCTGGTAACAACCAGCAAGACCTTTATGATTTCTCTTTTTCTGAATTCAATATCAGCAAAAGAGGACCGAAGCCCGGAGATCTGGGTGTCGTTGCCTGTCTGAGTCCTGAAGAAAATAATTTGTTGGACGGGAATTCTGCTTTCAGTCAATTTGTCAATCTTTTCCTGGAAAACGGGGCTAACGTGGTCATGGTGAGCCTCACTGACCTGACTGAGAAAAAAATCGCTGAGCTGGAGAAAAGAGTTTGGAATTTCTATCAGGACAGAGCTGGTCGGGACAGCCAGAGGTTGATTCAGATCTGGTTAAACGTTGACCACGACAATGATCCGTTCCAGCTTAAACAGAACACCGCTCTCAAAATGGTACTCAATACCCACTCAACTGCGGTTATGGCCAGACTTGGCCGGGTTATCGGCAACACCATGACTAATGTCAGTCCCAGCAACCTGAAGCTCATCGGCCGGGCCACTTATCTCATTCAGTCGCATGTCAATGATTGTCTGAGAAAGCCTGAATGGATAAAAAAATACGGGCTTAGGCCCCCCATCAGTTATGGCGAAGCCAATGCGGTTCTGTTCGACTCGATTGCTTTTCTTAAAGAAAAACAGGAAGTTGCCGGTCAGACGGCGGAAGTTGCCCTGTCCATTATCCGGATCCTGGAATCACTCCGTCAGAAAAAAGGAGTAACCAACGAAGAAGCTCTGGCTATTGTCCAGAATGTTGGGCTGGCTGAATACCTGAGTAAAGCTGCTTCTTAAATCCGCTGACCTTCCACCGTGTAACACGGTGGGTGAGGTCTCGTTTTTCTTCGCTTCGGAGTCTTCACCTGCGGATAGACATAAATCTCTCCGGCGTAATTTCGCATCACCACTTTTTCATCGGAAATTGACTGGACATATTCTGGAATCAATGGAATTTTGCCACCACCACCAGGTGCATCGATGACATACTGAGGAACGGCTAAACCAGAAGTCCACCCCCTTAAACCCTGATAAATTTCCAGACCTTTCTCCACTGTCGTCCGGAAATGGTCGGTACCTTTGACATAATCAGCCTGGTAGATGTAATAAGGGCGGACCCTGACCGTCAGCAGCTTCTGCATCAACTTTCTCATGGTCAGGACATCATCGTTGATGCCTTTGAGCAGGACGGTCTGATTGCCAAGGGGAATTCCAGCATCGGCCAACATATTCAGGGCTCGGGCTGATTCTGGAGTAATTTCATCAGGGTGGTTAAAGTGCACGTTCATATAGAGCGGATGATATTTCTTCAGCATGTTGACCAGCTTTTCGGTGATTCTCTGCGGCAGAAAACAGGGCACTCGACTGCCAATGCGTAGAATTTCAACATGGGGAATAGCCCGGAGCCTGCTCAGAATGCTTTCCAGCTTTTCATCACTCAGAATGAGAGGGTCGCCACCGGAGATGATGACATCGCGAACTTCAGGATGGTCTTTGATGTAGTCAATCCCATTCTCGATGTAGCGTGGATGAATTTTGGTGACATCGCCAACCTTTCTCTTTCTGGTACAGAAACGACAGTAAGAAGCACAACTGTGAGACACCAAGAAGAGCACCCGATCAGGATAACGATGCACGATGCTGGGTACCGGAGAATCCAGGTCTTCTTGGAGTGGGTCGTCTTCGCCCGAGTTTTCGGCCAGCTCGGCGATATCAGGCACCACCTGCTTGTAGATGGGGTCACCTTTTCTCTTGATTAGACTTGCGTAGTAAGGGGTGATCTGGATCTTGAATGCCCGGCTGATCTTTCTGACTTCTTCCAGGTCCAGACCGAAACGGTCAGCGATTTCTTCGGGCGTTCGCAAGCTGTCGCGTAAGATTCGTTGCCAGTCGTCCATTGTCTCCCTTTTTCACTCCTTTTAGCGGAAGTATTTGCCGAAAATCACCCGGTCGTCTCCCGGCCGATAAAAATCGGGAATCCGGGCAACTTCGGTATATCCTAATTTTTCATAAAATTTTCTTGTTGGTTGATACTTGGGCTGGGAAGAGGTTTCAATTAAAATCAACCTCCCACCCTTCCGTCTGACTTCTTCTTCTAAGTGGCGGACCAGCATCCGGCCATAGCCTTTCCCCTGTTCCGCTGGCGAAACAGCAATCCAGTAAAGGTCCCAGGTACCTTCAGTCAGGGGCGTGGGGCCATAAGTCATATAGCCAGTTACCTGGCCGGAGTCATTCTCAACCACCACAATAAAATAATCACGCTGGGCCGGATTGGTGAGGTAAATATCGATCAGCTCTTCCGCCACCTTGACCTCATCGGGGGTAAAAAAGCCAGTGGCCTGGATGAGGTTGAGCACCGGCTCCCGGTCAGCGCTTACCATTGGTCGAAGCATCGGTTATTTTCCTTTTTAAGGCGTTTTGAATCATCATTATCCAGAATTCGGCATAGTCAATGCCCGCAGCTTTTAAGGCCCGGGCATAGCCGGCATCCAGGCTGATATCCGGGTTGGGATTAACTTCTAAGATAAAAATTTCACCTTTATTATTCATCCTGAAATCCACCCGGGCATAGTCACGGCAGCCCATAACCTTAAAAGCCGTGATGGCCAGAGTCTGAAGTTTTTCGCGGAGTTCATCATCAATTGGTGCCGGGCAAATAGGCGGGGTGGCCTGATAAAGGATATGGTCAGGGTACCACTTGGCTTCATAGCTGCAGATTCGTGGATAGCCTTCGGGCATGGCTGAAAAATCTATTTCCGAGACGGGCAGGGCTTTTATTTCTTCATTTTCCAACACAGCCACATTAAACTCTCGTCCATCAATGAACTCTTCTACCAGCGCCGGCTGGCTGTAAGTTTCAATTACTCTTTTAACCTGAGCAGCCAATGCTTCCCGGTCATAAACAACCGACTCCGGATGGACACCCAGGCTGGCATCTTCAGAATTCGGCTTGACTATGAGCGGGAACCTGAGGTCAACCATTTCGTCGGCCGAAGTGATTAACTGACTTGGAGCCACAGGCAAATTGAATGAGCTTAGAATAGCCTTGGCTTGATGCTTGTCCTGACAGAGAGCTAAGGTGCGGGAACCGTTTCCGGTAAAAGGAATGTGCAAGACTTCCATCACCGCGGCCACATTGGATTCCCACTGCGGCTTCCCAAAAAAGCCTTCACATAAATTGACAATGACCTCGGCGTCCAGTTCCTTTATCCGCCGGAGGAAATTGAACATACTTCTCTGTAAAGGAATGAGAGTGGCTTCCAGACCGGCCTGGTTCAGTGTTTCGCAGACTACTTCAGCCACCTTAGCCAGTGAATCTTCAGAAACTCTTTCTTTCCGATAGATAAACGGCTCGTAGGTGTTAAAAGCCACGCCCACTTTCAACCGGTCAATTACCATCAGCTCCTCCAATTCTCCTAAGGTTATGAGCAGACAAAAAGTAGTTTTCTTCAAAATCAAGGGGAAGGCCATATCTTTTGCAGGCTTCAAACACCACCCGGTTGATAAGCTGATCGTAGCTATAACCAGCAGCCCTGGCTGCTTTGGGTAGACAGGAATTATCTTCAGGATTAGGCAGAATTCCAGGAAGCGGATTTATTTCCAAGACATTAGGCTCACCGTTTTCATCCAGCCTGAGATCAATCCTGGCCCAATCTTTAATTCGTAAAATCCGGCAGGTTTCTTTAACCACACTTTCAATTTTGTTCTGAAGCTCAGCCGATATCTCGGCTGGGCATCTGAAAATCTCCAGCGGTTTATCCGGTGTGTCCCAGACCCATTTAGCTTCATAAGAATAAATCGGCTTAGCTCCGGGTGGCAGCTGGCTGTGGTCAATTTCTACAATCGGCAGAATTTCAAGTTCAGGATAATTACCCAGGACTCCAACCGTGAACTCCCGGCCAGTTAAAAATCTTTCGACAATGGCCGGCTGGTTATAGAGCTTTTTAATCTCAGCTATTTTGAATTTCAGTTCATCCAGGCTTTCGACAACTGAATTGTTCTTAATTCCTTTGCTTGAACCTTCATAAAGCGGCTTGACGATGGCTGGAAAAGTTATATCAGCCGGAATTTCTTCATCATCTTCGACCACCCAGAATTTGGGGTTCGGAATTCCATAATAAGAAAGAATCTCTTTGGCTCTGGATTTATCCAGACAGATTCCTAAGGTCAGAGGGTCAGAACCGGTATAAGGGATGTTCAGGACTTCGCAGATGGTGGGAATGTGAGATTCCCGGTTGGGACCGAAAAGCCTTTCAGCGATATTAAAAACTAAATCTGGCCTTTCTTCGAGAAGTCTCAGATAAGCTTGTTCGTCAGATTCAATTGGGATAACTTGATGGTACTTCTGGAGTGCTTGCTGAACGGCTTTGATCGTTTCATCACTATCGCATTCAGCAAGCAAATCAGGTGGAGGTTCTTCGCCCTCCTCGATTTTTTCTTCGTGAGGAAAACGCATAAGGGATTTGGCCATTCCCTGTTTTGAGCTGAAAAGCAAAGCGATCTTCATTTTCATTTCTCTCTGTCTTTAAAATTTTTTATAAACATTCCCCCATTGAATTTTTAAATCGCTGCTTTCAGTCTCATTTCTTTCATTCATTTTCAATTGTATATATACAGCTTTTTTTCAGGATGTCAATAGATTTTATGGATTTTTATACTTTTTTTTGTATTTTTTTTAAAAAAAACCACTATTAGTGGTGGCGAACTATCTCTTTGACCCGCATTAACTGGACCTGATAGGAGCGTTCGATTTCTTCCAGGCGGGAAGAAATTGCCTGGATAGTTTCTTTGAGACTGGGGATCAAAATGTATTCCAGAGCATTGACTCGTCTTCTGGTGACTTCAATTTCCTTAGCCAGAAGCTCGAGCTTTTTCCAGAGGCTGGCGAATTCTAAAAGCTTTGGCAGAAGTTTTTGAAAATGTTTTACCGCCACATCCATCTCGCTTTCAGTCACAAATAAATCGTATGAAGCTAATTCTATGTTTTTTACCCTGAATTCAGGAACGGTCAGATTTAACAGTCTTCCTTTCTGCACTTCGAGGAAAAGATTCCCCTCCGGAATTAATTCAGAAATCTCAGCTACGGGCTGAGAAATCCTGACTGTGGCTAAAGCCCGGGTGATGATTTCAAACTCTCTGTCCACCTCCTGATGAAGAGCACTGAGCTTTCGGGCTGATTCCAGAAATTGACGCATCAGCTCTTCCAATTTGTCTTTGAGCAGCTTATGCCCTCTTTCCGCCAGCACCAGACGGCGTCTGAGTCTCAGTAACTCCATCCGGTTGGGATTAACTTTTAACTTCATCTTCAACCTCAGCTAATCCAGAAATCGTTCAATAATATTTTTCGAGATATTCAGGTCTTATTCTCTTAAGTTCTTTCTTCGGCAGGAGACGCAGGAGTTTCCAGCCGATTTCAAGGGTCTCTTCTATAGAACGAGCTTCAAACTCTCCCTGCCGGACAAATTCTGTTTCAAACAGATCAGCAAATTTTAGATATAACCGGTCAAGGTCTGTCAGGGCCGCTTCTCCCAGAATCAGAGCCAGTTCCCGGGCTTCTTTGCCGCGAGCATAGCAGGCAAAAAGCTGGTTTAAGACATCAGCATGGTCTTCCCGCGTTTTGCCAGCACCGATTCCTTTATCTTTTAAGCGCGAAAGAGACGGCAGAACATCTATCGGCGGATAGATGCCCTTTCGATGAAGTTCCCGGCTTAGGATAATCTGGCCTTCAGTGATGTAGCCAGTCAGGTCAGGAATGGGATGAGTCTTGTCATCTTCAGGCATGGTCAGAATGGGAATCATGGTGATCGAGCCTTTTTTGCCTTTGATTCG
This sequence comes from Candidatus Aminicenantota bacterium, assembly GCA_014360015.1. Taxonomy (GTDB): domain Bacteria; phylum Acidobacteriota; class Aminicenantia; order Aminicenantales; family Saccharicenantaceae; genus Saccharicenans. The sequence continues at coordinate 305,760 of JACIYJ010000004.1, forward strand.
GCCGGCACGTTCGTACATCGTAGCTAAGTCGGTGTAGAGATAGCCGGGATAACCACGTCGTCCGGGAATTTCTTTGCGAGCCGCAGAAATTTCTCGCAGAGCTTCGGCATAGAAGGTCATATCCACCAGAATAACCAGCACATGCATGTCAAGGTCGAAGGCCAAATATTCAGCACAGGTCAGAGCTAAACGCGGGGTGGCAATTCTTTCGATGGCCGGCTCGTTGGCCAGGTTCAGGAAGAGTACGGCTCTTTCTAAGGCCCCGGTGTTGCGGAAGTCTTCGATGAAAAAGTTGGCTTCTTCAAAGGTGATGCCCATGGCCCCGAAGACCACGGCAAATTTTTCTTCTTTGCCCAGAACTTTGGCCTGACGGGCAATCTGAGCCGCGATTCGTGGATGAGGCAAACCGCTTCCGGAAAAGATCGGCAGTTTCTGACCGCGCACTAAGGGATTCATGCCGTCGATGGCTGAAATTCCGGTCTGGATAAACTCAGACGGATAATCGCGAGCATCAGGATTTATGGGGCTACCGTTAATGTCCAGCATTTTCCTGGCGATGATCTGCGGACCATTGTCTCTTGGTTTACCCGAACCATCGAACACCCGGCCGATGATTTCTTCTGAAACCGGCAATTGCTGAGAACGCCCGAGAAATCGCACTCGCGACTTATCAATGTCCAGACCGACCGTGCCTTCAAACACCTGGACTACAGCCTGCTCGGTGGAAACGTCAAGCACGGTTCCGCGACGGATATTACCGTGCGCGTCTTCGATTTCCACCAGCTCGTTGTATTTAACATCGGCAATCTTTTCCACAATTACCAGCGGTCCAACTATGTTGGAAACAGTTAAGTATTCTTTATGCATTGTCCTCACCCTCAGTTTAAAGTGCCTTGAACGAAGCTTCGATTTCTTTTTCCACCTGAAGCAGCGCTTCTTCATCCTCGGGTAAATATTTCATCTTGGAGATGCGGTCGCGAACTTCGAGCGAGACGATGGTGCTGAATTCTTTGCCTTCGTCCAGGGCCTGGTTGGCTTTATGATGAAAATAAAGGATATTACGGAGCATTAAATATTGTTTTCGAAGTGAAGTGTAAGTGTCCTGTGGATGATAAGCATTCTGGTGGAGGAAATCTTCTCGAATCGACCTGGCTGTTTCCAGAATCAACCTTTCTTTGAAGGACAGAGATTCAACTCCAATGAGCCGGGCAATTTCCTGAAGTTCAGCTTCAAGCTCCAGTAACTTCATCGCTTCCTGGCTGAGGTCAACAAAATCTTCAGCCACTTTTTCCGACAGATATTTTTTGAGGGAATCGCGATAAAGTGAATAACTCTGGAGCCAATTGATGGCTGGAAAATGGCGCATGTTGGCTAAGCGGTCATCAAGAGCCCAGAAAACTTTGACCACCTTCAGCGTGGCCTGAACCACCGGGTCGGATAGGTCACCGCCGGGCGGACTGACCGCACCGATGACGCTTAGAGCCCCGATGCGATTATCAGAACCGACACAGACGACTTTACCAGCTCTTTCATAAAACTCTGCCAGACGGCTGGCCAAGTAAGCCGGATAACCTTCATCACCCGGCATTTCTTCCATTCGGCCTGAAATTTCGCGCAGAGCTTCAGCCCAGCGGGATGAAGAGTCAGCCATCAAAGCCACTGAATAGCCCATGTCGCGGAAATACTCGGCGATGGTCATTCCGGTGTAGATAGAAGCTTCGCGGGCAGCCACTGGCATGTTGGAAGTGTTGGCAATGATGATGGTCCGCTCTAAAAGGGGCCGGCCGGTGGTCGGGTCTTTAAGTTCGGGGAAACTCAGCAGAAGGTCGGCCACTTCGTTGCCGCGCTCCCCGCAGGCCACGTAGACAATAATCTGGGCATCAGACCATTTGGCTAACTGGTGCTGGACCACGGTCTTACCGCTGCCAAAAGGACCCGGTACACAGGCGGTCCCGCCCTTGGCTAAAGGAAAGAGCGTGTCCAGAATTCTCTGGCCGGTGACTAAGGGTTCAAGCGGCATCAGCCGCTCTTTGACCGGACGCTGTTTACGCACTGGCCATACTTGGAACAGGTTGAGTTCTCTTATTTCTCCCGAATCTTTTTTCACCCGACAGACCACCTCGGTCACTAAGAACTCGCCTTCCAGAATCTCAACGATTTCTCCTCCGCTGTTTTCGGGAACCAGAATGCGGTGTTGAATGAGCGGTGTTTCCTGGACATAGCCGATGATATCTCCGGGGATAACCCGCTCGCCCTTTTTCTTGAGCGGGGTGAATTTCCAGCGCCTCTCACGGCTCAGGGCTGGCACCTCAATGCCCCTGGAAACAAAATCGCCGTACTGGGCTCGGATGATATCAAGCGGCCGCTGAATTCCGTCATAGATCGAGCCCAGAAGCCCTGGCCCCAGCTCAACCGACAGCGGTTTTTCAGTTAAAACAACAGGCTCACCAGGGCCGACGCCGGTTGTATCTTCGTAAACCTGGATGTAAGCCTGGTCGTTTTTGAGCTCGATTATTTCACCGATCAGGCCTAAATGGCCAACCTTGACCATATCGTACATTTTGGCCCCGAGACATTCTGAGGCTACCACTAAGGGGCCGGCAACTCGAATAATCTTACCTTGTCTCATGGTCATTCCTTCCTCTGGTAAAAAGTGCATCTGAACCAGTGGCTTTAATCGAAAGTTCTCTCAGCAATTTTTCCACTGATTCTGAAATTTCTCGGTAATCAGAAAAACCAACACAGACCGGAGAAAACTTCCGGCTGAGTTCAGCGATTTCAGTTTTTAACGGCTCCAGCCAGTTTTCCTGAATCAGACAGAGGGTATATTTTTCATCAACCACTTGAGCCAGCATAGCTTTAGCTTCTCCCACCGAAGTCGGTGAAAAAATAGAAAGACCGAATACTCGAAGCGGAGAGCACAAATCTTTATCTCCAATGATAGCTATCCGGCTTGTCTCAGACATAGGTCTGACTTATCCTTTCTTTTAAGATCGAGGCCGGAACTTGAAGCAGTTTTCCGGCCAGGACCATCCGAACCAGCCTCAACTCCTGTTTTTTGGCCAGCCCATAGGCAAAAACTGGTTCGGGCCCAAACGTTATTCTTTTGGCTCTTTTTAAATAATTCATCAGCAGGCTTTCGATTTCCCTTTCTAATGCCACAAAGCTTTCTTTTGAGGTCAAAAAATCCACCCCCTGCTTCCAGACATCGAGGTAAGGAGTGGAGCGAATAACCTGGCCGAATTCTTCCAGCTCGGAGTCATAGTTTTCGGTGAATAATTTTTTCTCTAAGTTTCCGCCTAAGATAAACTTTTGCTCAAACTGGCTGGCCGGCCACTCGAGATAACGGCAGCGCAGGAAAAGCTTTAGGTTAGAGAGGTCAATCCGCTGACGGAAATAATCTTGGATGAATAGATTGCTTACTCCTGTCAGGCTTGAAGCAATTTCTTTTATTTCTTCGGCTGCCTGATAATAATGGTAAAAATCTTTTTCCAGAAAAAGCTCCTGGAGGGTGAAGTCCAGGCCAATTTTTTCTTTCAGCAGAAATTTCTCCAGCTGGTCAGAGGTTCGGATTTCCAAAAGCTCTTCCCCGAATTTACCCGCATCTGAAATCAGCTCAACAGCTCTGTCCAGACTCGGAGCTTCAGCCGCTTCCCGAAAAACCGGGTAGGGAATTAAATAGTTTTCCAGCGCCCGGATTCGGCCTACGGCAAAAGCATAATCTAAAGGAGAAAACCTTCCAGCCATTTTAGATTTTCAACCACTCCAAAATGTCATTTTCAACTTCCTGACCAAGCTCAATCAAGATGCGGTCATAAGATAAAGTTTCTTCCTTGATTCCGTCGCGAGAGACAATTTCTTTTTTTAATCTGGCTTTTTTAAGCTCTTCTTTTTGAAGAGCGGCCTTCAGCACCTGGTCGATCAATTCGCGTCTGGTGCGAAGTAGCTCCATCCTCTTCTGCAGTTGAGCCTGAGTCAGGATCCGCTTAGCTTCCAGCTTAGCTTCATTTTCAGCCTGCTTCAGGATGGCTCCGGCCTGTTCTCGAGCCCTCTGCTCAGCTTCCTGCTTTATGGCTTCAGCTTTTTCCCTGGCTTCTTCTAAGATGGCTGCGACTTCCTGCTGTGCCTCCCGGTCAATCTTCTCCAGAATTTTTTCCAGACTCATTTCAGCCTCAGCCCGCAATTAAAGTTTGATTCCATTAAGCAGAAGAACTGTGGCCAGAAGTCCAAGAACGGCATAGGTTTCAACCAAAGCACCCAGAACCATTGGCTTGGTCATCTCTTTGGGTTGTTTTGCCACCATATAAATACCAGCAGCACAGACTTTGCCTTGATGAATGGCTGAAATTAAACCGGCAAAAGCCACAGGAAAACAGGCAAACATAATCTGAAGTCCTTGTTGAACTGTTGGTTGAGCTACCTGGCCGGAGATGAGCCCCAGCTTGAGAATAACCAAAAAGCCGCTTAAAAAACCATAGATACCCTGAGTTCCTGGCAAGGCTGAAAGGAGCAACATCGAACCGAATTTCGACGGGTCCTCACTCATCACGCCTGAAGCTGCCTGTCCGGCCAGACCAACTCCGATGGCCGAACCAATCCCAGCCAGAAAAACAGCCAGAGCAGCTCCAAGGATAGCCAGTGTTAATCCTAAGGTCATTTTCTACCTCCTGATGGAGTCCAAAATCTTTATGTTTATCATCTGATAAACTCAACGTATTTATTCTCTAATTTAAATGGTTTAAAGGGTTTGCCCCCAGCCTGATAAAACCTGGTGAAAAACTCGACAAACTGAAGCCTCATAGAGTGAACAAAAGCTCCAAGGAAACTGATGCCCAGGTTAAAAAGATGGCCACCGACAAAAATCAAAACGGCTAACAACCAGCCAACAAAAGGAATCTTCCAGGCAATCTGGACTAAGGAGTTGACCACCATGGCAATCACCCCCGTGGAAAGCCCGAGGGCCAGAATACGAGAGTAAGAAAGAGTGTCAGCTAAATAGCCCGATATACCATAGAGGGCATAAAGACCACTGAAAAATCTGGCTAAAGGATTGCGAGAAGATGAGGTAAAAAAGACAATGCCAGCGGCACCAACAAGAGTCAGAATCCCGAAAACAGGCTGTTTTAAAACGAGATAAGCCAGAAGCGATGGCAGAAGCAGAAGCCATCCTCCTTTAACTGCAATCGCTCCGACCTTATTCCCTGCACGATATTCCTTGACCAGGCTGAGAAAAGTTGATAGCAGCACCTGAATAAAACCCAGCGCTAAAGACAGAATCATAAAGGGAATTGGATCTTTAAGTGGGTCGATGAGCAGCAAAGATTTTATCGGATAACCAAACCAGCCACCGACCAGAGTGCCAAGGATAACGTTGGATAACCCTAAATAAAAAAGCAGGCGCATAAAGAGCTTGGTATCACCATGGGGTTTAGCCAGTTTAAGATAAAGTAAGCTCAAAAGAGCCACCAGCAAACCATAACCGGCTTCACTGACGCATAGCCCGACAAACACGAAGAAAAACGGAGCTAAATAGATAGTTGGTTCTATTGTCCGTGGTTGGGGCAGACCATAAAGACTGGTGATGATTTCAAAAGGCTTGATGATTTCCGGATTCTCTAAAATGACCGGTGCCTGTTCCACTTCTTCTGGCAGCGGGTCTCTGAGATTTAGATAAATATGCTCGGAAAATTTATGGACTTTGCGGGAAAAGTTCTCAGCTTCAGCCGCCGGTATCCAGCCGGCTAAGCAGCTGGTTTTTTCTGTCAAACCGGCCAGACTGGCTCCAATAACCTTTTCTTTCTCGTTGAGCAGGACGTCATAGACAGCCATTAGGGCCGGCCGATGAACGGCAAAACCAGCCATCTCTTTTTCCAGGCGTCTTATCAGCTCAAACTTTTCAGCTTTTTTCTGGCTGAGCTCGCTCAGGATGTCAAACACTTTTTCATCTTTTTTTGCCCGGCTGATGTATGGTGCCAGAGAAATAAAATTAGCCTTAATCTCAGAAAATATTTTTTCGACTTCTTCTCTGGCGCTAAAGTGGTAGATGAGAAGAATGAAGATTCGGCTTTTCTCTTTAGAAATTACCGAAATCTGCGAAGGGAGTTCCAGGCTCTCGGTGATAATCTTCTCCAAATCCTGAGGCTGAACCTGAACGAGCTGCACCTCACAGCGATCAAACCCGGTTAGCTCTTTTAAGGGAATATTCAACGCCAGGAGCGGTTTGAGGAATTCCTCTTCCTTTTCTATCTGTTTGATCTCCTGAAGAAGCTCATTCTTGCGGGCTTCAAGTTTTTCGTAATCTTCTACCACTTTCTGGTAGCCAAAATCGAGCAGTGCCTTCCTCAGGCTGGCTGAATATTTAGGCTTCTGGGCCAGGAGTTTATCCAAACCTTTTTTCTCATCTGTCTCAGGCAGATTCTGCAGGAGATGATTTATCCGGTTAAGCCAGCGCTCATATTCTGAGGGGTCAGTTTCCGATGGTTCAAGTTTTAAATCTTCATAAGGGAGAGAATCGAGCTGGGCCAGACCCAACTCCTGAAGATAGGACAGAAAGCTTTCCAGCTCTTCCTTTGGAAGCAGAATCTCGAAACGCTTTACCGGAGAGATGGCCATGGTCAGCTTTTCCTGTTCTCGATGATAGTCAAGAGTTTATCTGCGGCCTTCTCCACCGCTTGATTAAAGTTGGCTTCGGCTTTTTTTAGAATCAGCTGCTTTTCAGCTTCAGTTTGCTCACTTATGGTGTGGGCTTCAGCTTCAGCTTTTTCGATGATGTCTTTTTTGAGCTTTTCAGCCTGAAGTTTGGCTTCAGTCACGATTTTTTTCTTCAATTCTTCAGCTTCCTCTGCGGCTCTTCTGATGATTTCAGGTGAAGTTTTCTGTCTGGCCTCTTCAATCATCAGCCGGGCTTTTTCTTCAGCCTGTTTGACTTTCTGGAGAGCCTGCCAGGCTTCGCCTTCAGTCTTTTCTGATTCTTTCAATTCTTTTTCTTCCATCTGATTTTTCCAGAGAAAATTTCAGAAGATATATTATATTCAAAATTTTCTCATAAGGAACATTTTTGAGCTTTAATTGTCAAATTAATTCCAGGTCAGTAGGCCTCAGGCCATCACCTCTTTATAAAGGTAGAAAGCTTGCTCCGGTAATTTTTTCTTCAGCCAGCGAGCTTCGAGGGGATAGAGTTTCGAGGTGTGTTCAACCGGTGGTATGTTAAAAATCAAAAAAGCACCGTGGTCGCTTAAAAGTTTCAAAAAGTAGTAAGACTGGCTGCGGTCGATATGAACAACCAGATGGCCTTTCTTTTCTTTTATGTCCTTGAGCAGGTCGAGGACAAGCATTTCGTTCTCTTCCTCGAAAAATTTGTTGGATACATGTATCCAGCATCTTTTATGACCGATTTCAGCTAACTTTTCTTCCAGATTTCCATGATGGTAATAAACAAAGTTAGAACCGGAACGGGAAACCTGTTCTGAAAGCCGGGCGAGAAGTTCAAGATTCCGGGGTTTTTCCCGGCTGGAAACAAAAACAGTGGTAAAAATCTCAGGTAAAACAAAAATCGGAGAATCCTCGCTGATTTCAGTCTGAAGGAAATAATACGCGGGGCAATCACTGGCTCGCAAAACTTCAGCCAGCAAGGCTAATTCCTGAAAATCGCTCCTCACTGAGTCAGCAGTATAAAAAGAAAAAGGAACGGCGCTTAAGGTTTCAATTTCCAGATGATTTAGTTTCCCACTATCGATGAGATGAATTTTAAATTTTTTCTTATCAGCCAGACGCAAAATTTCCTGAAGCTCCGGCAATTCATACTGGTCATCACGGATAATTAAAGACTTCCCCCGCGGCATCTTCTCCAGCCAGCTTTCAATCCTCTCCATTTGCATAGTCTTATAAAGTTAGCACCACCAGCTGAGCCTGTCAATCAAAACCAGCAACAAAAAGGTATAATAGTTGAGTCGGGCAGCAGGCTGAGGTATCATTCTGGAAGAAAGCGACACAAAATAATTATAAAACAGGAAACCGGAAAAAAAGCTATGCCAGCAGTCAAAAAAGTCAAGAACAGGGCCTGCCTGGTACTTTTGTCAGGGGGCATAGATTCGACCACGGCCCTGCACTGGGCTCTCCAGAGATATCAGCTGGTACAGCCGATTGTGTTCGATTATGGTCAAAGACACAGGGTAGAAATCAGGATGGCTAAGAAGACCTGCCAGAGATTGGAACTTACTCCTAAGGTGATCAAGATTGACCTGCGCCAGGTGGGGGGCTCAGCTCTGACTGATGGCCGGATAAAAGTCCCGGCTTTTAAAAAAGTTGAAGAAATAAAAGAAGGCTTGCCTGTTACCTATGTGCCTTTCCGCAACGGGATTTTCATCTCGTTGGCAGCAGCCCTGGCTGAAACCTTAGGCATAACTGATCTCATCTGCGGCTTTAATGTGATAGATTCTCCCAACTATCCTGACACCACCGGCTCATTTGTCAGAGCCATGGAAAAAGCCATAAACGAAGGAACCGGGGCTAAATTCAGCCAGCAGAAATTCCGGATAATTGCCCCATTTCTCAAAATGAAAAAATCAGAGATAATTGCTTATGGCCTTTCCGTCGGGGCCGATTACTCCTATTCCATCACCTGCTATTCTGGAAGCGAAATCCCTTGCGGCCGCTGTTCGGCCTGTTTGCTCCGGGCTCAAGCCTGGAAAGAGGTCGGCCAGGAAGACCATCTATTATCTCGCCTTAAAAAGGAGAGGAAATTATGAGCTGGATCTTAAAGGTCAGAGATAAATTTTCCGCTGCCCACTTTCTTCGGGAATATAAGGGAAAATGTGAGAAGCTTCATGGCCACACCTTTCAGGTCGAAGTGGAGATTATGGTAAAAGAGCTCGATCGGACCGGAATCGGCACTGATTTTACTGAAATCAAGAAAAAGCTGGCTGAAATCCTGCCCGACCATACCCTGCTCAATGAAGTTTACGACTTCAATCCTTCGGCCGAGAACCTGGCCCGGGAGATTTATCGCCGGATGAAAGAATTTTATCCAGTCCGAAGCGTCACGGTCTGGGAGTCTGAGGATGCCTCAGCCACCTATACTGAAGATTAGTGAGATTTTTTTCTCAGTCGAAGGCGAAGGCCTGAGGCAGGGAGAGCCAACCATCTTTATCCGCCTGGCCGGCTGTAATTTGCGCTGTCGGTTCTGTGATACCAAATATGCCTGGGAAGATGGCCAGAAGATACCGGAAGAGCTAATTCTTAGTAAAATAGTAGGGATTGGAAAAAAGTATCCGGCCACCTGGGTTTCGCTGACCGGTGGCGAGCCGCTGCTTCAGGATTTGAAATCCTTAGTTTCGAAGCTCAGAAAGACTGGCTTTAAAATTCAGGTGGAAACCAATGGCACACAACCGGTGCCAGTGCGGGTTGACTGGCTGACTGTTTCTCCCAAACCGCCGGCTTATCAGGTGACCGACGATTGTCGCCACCAGGCTAAAGAAGTCAAACTGATAGTGACCAGAAGTTTGAAATTTAAAGACCTGAAAAAAGTCAGACAGGATTTCCCAGAAAAAGTGCCTATCCTACTTCAGCCCGAGTCAAATGAAGGCTGGAGTTACAAAAAAGCCTGGCGATTGTTCCAACAGGCTGTAAAGGCGGATTTAAAAAACATCAGGTTGTCCTGCCAGCTCCATAAGATTTATGGCTTGAAATAGATAATTTTTTAAAAAGGTGGTAGCCATTTCGAGTCAGATAAACGCCGACAAAAATCACCAGAGCGCTAAGGATTTGAAGAGGAGTGATTTTATCTCCGAGGAAGATCACCGCCGTGAGCACCCCGAAAACCGGGGTCAGATTGCTGTAAACGCCGGTTCGGGCATTGCCGACCCGCTTTACTGATTTATACCAGACGATAAAACCGAAGACCAGGGCTAAGGAGCCCGAATATATCAGGCCCAGCCAGCCGCCGAGAGAAACCTTAGAAAAGTCGGCCTTGGAAAAATCTTTCCAGGCAAAAGGAAGATAAAACAGCGTGCCGATGATGTTGGTCAGAGCAGCCAGTTTGGTCGGTGAAATATACTGGAGCACGGGTCTGGCGAAAATCGTATAAAAAGCCCACATCAGCCCAGCCAGAAGAATTAGGAAAGCACCTGAAACCTCGGCACCATTGAGGTTAAACCCGTTGGCCCGGCCGAGGATAATGCCATAAAAGCCAACAAAAGATAGAATTATTCCCAGCCAGCCCGTCCAGCGGAGTCGGTCATAACCTAAGAGCGAGCTCAAGACCGCGATAAAAATCGGGGTCATAGCATTGGCCATAGAAACCAAAGAAGCTGTAGTCCGGCTCAAGCCACCGATAAAAAAAAGTTGATAAAAAGTTATTCCAGTCAGGGCCAGGAATATGACTCTCGAAACATCCTGACGCCTGATATTCAGCCCTTCCCCAGTTCTCCAGAGGATGACAATATAGATCAAAGATGACAGGAAAAACCGAGCCAGATTAAAGGCGTGGGGAGAAAGCTGGGTAAAAGAAACCTTGATCACCGAGACATTGGCTCCCCAAACCATGGTGGTCAGGACCATCAGCACATCAGTCAAACCAAATCCCGGCGCCTGCTCGACAGTTAGGCTGGTTTTTTCGCTGGATGTTTCTTTATTGCTTGGGGAAATCGGGCTGGCTTCAGTCGACTCAGGTCTAGCCACAGAGTTTTCGGCTTCGGGTTCTTGATTTTTTATAGTTAAACCTTTCTCGTCCATCTTTTTTTTCGCCACTAATTAATAAATAAAAGGTGGGATTAAACCTCATTCCCCGCGGGGATAACGGGCTTCCACCGTGGATTTTATCCCGCCGCGGGGTGTGAATTCTCCCCTTACCAGGGCTTTTTTTGGTCTGCAGGCTTTAACCACATCTTCTAAGATGCGATTAACTGCGTTTTCATAAAAAATTCCCAGATTCCTGTAAGCTAAGATATACATTTTGAGCGACTTGAGCTCAATCACCTGTTTATCAGGCACATACCAGATGGTTATTTTCCCGAAATCTGGAAGACCGGTCTTGGGACAGACTGAAGTATATTCAGGGATTTCAATGGTGATTTCGTAATCCGGGAACTGGTTGGGGAAAGTCTGAATTTCGGGCAGCCGGGCTTTGAGACCGGCCTTTGCTTCTTTTTCTGTATATTCTAATTTTTTTTCCGCTTTTTTCTCAGTCATTTTTCTTCTCATCTTATAATTTTAACCTGTTTGTTTTTAATAATAGCCCAAAACCCGGACTTCAGCAAGGAATCGACCTGGGCAGTCAGTGGGCCGAAGAAAACCAGGCTGATTGAATTGAATCTGTAAAATTAAATATAATAAGCAATGTAAAGGGGAGTCAAGAGAAGATGAAGCTGACCACACTTTTCCCTGAAAGCTCGCCTGAGCCGAAGCGTTCTCTGGCTCTTAAAATTCAGGACGCTTTCGCCTCTATAAAGCAGACTTTTGATAGCTTTACTGGAGCCTTATTGCTTTCGACCTTCAGCCATCTCCTGTTAATTTTTCTTCTCTCTCTAACAGCCGTTGTTTATTACCCGGCACCACCCGAAGCCAGAGGCTCATCTGACCTCAATCTTTTTGCCCGGGCTCTCGACGAGCTCACCAAGGAAAAAGGCCTGGAAGAGCAGCTGACTGAAGTCATCAACCATCTGCAAGAAGAACAATTGCCCGCTATTGCCGACAGTCTTCTGGTTCTGGATGATTCGATGACTGAGGCTGAAAAACTCGAGGTTTACAAGAAATTGCTCGAGGCCTATTTTTCCGGGGATTCCAGAATCTCTCTTTCCGGAAAAAGCCAGACTGGGGGCAGGTTTTCAGTCAACCCCGAAGAAAGCTTTGAAATCCGGAGTGGTGAAAAAATCTATCTCAGCCCATCAGCCAGTGACGAGGGCAAATTTGAACTGTATAAACTCGATAGCAGCACTTATCGCCAGCTAAAAAACTTTCAGCAGAGTGGAGGCTTTCAATCAAGCCCGAAAGTCGGACCAGGACAAATTGTGAAATTAAAAACTAAAACTCAGTTTGCCGAAGTCCCGGCTGAATATTATTACCGAACCTCTCCCTACGAAGAAATAATGGCCAAGGGAAGTATGAATTTTTCCATTGTCAAGGGCTTTGCTCCGATGGCCGAAGAAAAAACCGAAGAGAAAAATGAAGAAAAGCTACCAGAAACGCAAGCCGAAGAGATTTTCCCGCAATCAGGCTTCAAAGTTATTTATTATGGCCAGCTTAAATTGCCGGAGCCGAAAATTTCAGCCTCAGAATCTAAAATTGATAAGAACAGAATTTTCAACCTGCCCAAAGACAGGTGGGAAGAAAAATTAGACGAGCTGATGGCTTATCCAGAAGAAGAGCAGTTTCGGATTTTTGAACAGGAATATCTGCAGAAATTTGACTGGAATTCTGCTGCTCTGGCTGAGTTTACCCGGAGTTTTATCAACTCTAACCTGAACGGCGTCTTTCTTATTCACGACCCGTTTACCACAGCTTTTGACTCCTTGGAAGAACTCTTTTACAAAAAGCAGATTTTTGAAAGAATTGCAGCCTTAGTCGAAAAATACCCGCAGACCAGGGTGAGCGATGAGCTGCTTTTCTGCTTAGCTTCCTCCTACGATTTTGAAAAAAGGGTCATAGGATATCTCAACCGCGCCTATCCTGAGGCCAGCGAGGTTTATCTTAAGAAAAGTCAGCTTGATTACGTCTTCAATTCCTTGGCCAAAGCCCTGACCATCAAGAATGTTTATGAAAAGCTCCTCGAGAGTCTTAAGCGAAAAGGTTTTTCTTCTATTGATGAGGCCCTAAGCAGATACATCGAACAGGAGTTAAAAATTTATGAGCAGCTGGCTGAACGAGGAGGGAAAACGAGAGCCCGGGCACTTTATGCCATAGGGCTGACTTACTGGGAGAAAGGAGACAAAGAGCGCGCTCTTAAAACCTGGCACCAGATTGAAGAGAAAGACTGCCCGGCTTCTCTGGTCAGGTTCGTCCGACTGCTTAAAGAAACGGCAGCCGATAGGCTCTTCCAAGAGATTGAGCTCGAGCTCAACTATGAATCGTCTCGCAACAGTAAATACCTTTACCAGCGCTCCCTCACTTTCCATAAATGGTCCCGCCGCACTTAAATTTTTAAACACCAAAGGCCAAATGATTAAACTAACTGATGGCATTTTTTAAGGCATTTCAATATAATTTAAAAGGGAAAATTAAAATAACAAAAATTTATGCCAAAGATGATAAACTATTATATCTCATTCGTCCTTATTTAATGGAGGATATATTTTGTCAAACCCACTCGAGCTCATTTTCGATGATAAAAATTTGGTTCTAAAAATACAAAGGCGTCTTCCGTTTTTATTTCAGCTGGCTGAAATAGAGAGTTCAAGGGCTGGTAAGACAGGCATGGAAGCGGGGTCTGTTCGAGACTTATTCTAATTAATTGGAAAAAATCAGAAATAAATATAAGTCCATATAAAAGGTGGGTTGAGCTATGGAAAGAAGACTAAAAATACCACCAACAAAACGAAGAATCGTCGGCACAAAAACCAGTTCTTTTGGTTCGCCTGGGCGCATAAATCACGATTCAACTAAATTTTACAGCAGCCGCTTATATGATGATCTACCCAAAGAAGAACCAGTTGATTATGTGGAAAATCCGGTTGAAGCTGACTTATTAGATAAAATATTTTGTAAATCGAGCGAAAAGATGGACGAATTGCCCGAAAATAGTATTCATTTAATGGTCACCTCTCCGCCATATAATGTAGGCAAGGAATATGATCAAGACCTTTCTCTGTCTGAATATAGAGATTTTCTAAGGTGCGTCTGGAAAGAGGTTTATAGAGTGCTGGTTCCCGGCGGCCGGGCTTGCATTAATATTGCTAATCTTGGAAGGAAGCCCTATCTGCCACTACACATATTCATCATCAAAGATATGCTTGACCTTGGATTTTTGATGAGAGGTGAAATAATATGGAATAAGGGCTCAAGCGTCAGCCCGTCCACGGCCTGGGGAACCTGGAAATCGGCTAAAAATCCTATACTTCGCGATATCCATGAATATATTTTAGTTTTTTCCAAAAAATCCTTTACCAGAAAGCCCTCTCTCAATAGACGAAATACTATTTCGAAAGAAGAGTTTTTGGAATTTACCAAGAGCGTCTGGAATTTCCCGGCAGAATCAGCCACCAAGGTTGGCCATCCAGCTCCATTTCCCATCGAATTACCTTACAGGCTAATTCAACTTTATACCTTTGAAAACGAAGTTATCCTTGATCCTTTTATGGGCAGCGGACAGACCGCTATTGCTGCTTTAAAAACAAAGCGACACTATGTGGGATATGAAATCAACAAAGATTATGTGCTTTTAGCCGAAAAACGGATAAAAGAGTTCTTGAACGAAATTTCCAGCCCGAAGTTAATCGATATCGATAAAAGAATCATGGAATAAAATCTCCTGACTAATATCTCATTTTCAGAATCAATTCACATCCTGAATGAATTAAGTTAGAATGTAAGTCAATACCAAAATCAAATTCTTTCGGGAGTGTGATTGATGAGAGAATGCCGGTCAGAAAAAAACCTCAAAAGATGTAATTGCTCCTGGGAGCCCTGCGAGCGCAAAGGAATCTGCTGTGAATGTCTCGCTTATCATTGGAGTCATCGAGAATTGCCAGCCTGTTTTTTCCCTGACGACATCGAAAAAACCTATGACCGCTCGCTCGAAAGATTCATCCAGGTTTATAAAAATATGAAATAAGTAGAAAATAAAAAAGGTTCAGGAAAAACCTGCTTTGGATAAACAGAATGACAGATAACCTGGCCTGGATAAAAGCAGAAAAAGATAAAATTACCTTAAGGTCAGGCTGTGGCAGGTTCTGGAAATAAAGTCAGGAGAAAAAAAATGTCTGATATGAAAAAAGTCAAAAACTCAGTCAGGGCCCAGGCCAAAAAACCAGGTGAGGTTGGAGAAGCAAGAGAACATAAAAGCCAGGAAAAAGAAGTAAAGATAAAGCCAAAAAAAAAATTTCAGTATCTATATGGGCCGGTGCCTTCCAGGCGCCTGGGCTATTCCTTAGGCGTTGATCTTTTGCCTTTTAAGACCTGCACCTTAAACTGCATTTACTGCCAGCTCGGCCCCACCCGAAAAAAGACTATCAGGCGGAGTAGCTTTTTCTCTGAAAAACAAATCCTCGAAGAAATAAGAGAATTTTTAAAGACCGGAGCCAAAGTTGATTTCATCACTTTCTCCGGCTCGGGCGAGCCAACCCTTAATAAATCAATTGGACGGCTAATCAGAAAAATAAAAAAAATGACCAGCCTGCCAGTGGCTGTGCTCACCAACAGCACCCTTCTCACCCGACCTGAAGTCAGGAAAGACCTGATGGCGGCTGATGTAGTGGTGCCCTCTCTCGATGGGGTCACTCAGAAAGTTTTTGAGAAAGTTAATCGGCCGCATCCGTCTTTAAAAGCAGAAAAAATAACTGAGGGATTAATTAAATTCCGCCAGCAGTTTAAAGGTCAGATCTGGCTGGAAGTGATGTTAGTCAAAGGAGTGAATGACTCCGCCGCTCACCTCAAAAAACTCAAACAGGCGATTGAAAAAATCCATCCGGATAAAACTCATTTGAACACTGTGGTCAGGCCGCCGGCCGAAAAATCAGCTCAGCCCCTATCTCTTGATGAACTAAATAAAATCAAAGAATTTCTCGGTGAAAAGACCGAAGTGGTGGCCAGCTTCAGGAAAAAAGAGCAGAAAAAAGCACCCCCGGAAATTGCCCAGGCCATCCTGGATATCGTCCACCGACGCCCGGTGACACTGGAAGACTTGGAAAACTCCCTCGGTCTGACTCGAGAAGAATTGAGCCTGACCCTACAGCACCTTTTAGATTCGCACCAGCTCAAACAGATTAAGCATGCCGGCCGCCTCTATTTTGAGCCCTAATAAATCAAAGTGCTTTTAATCTTATGTTAACAGTCTCACATTTTTAAACGCTTCTATGGTTTTAAACTCAGCAAATTTTGCACCAGCCGGTCATATTTATTTTGCCTTAAAAATTTTTTCTACTTCTTCAACTTTAAATATCGATCGAAAAAGTCGGCTGATTTCTTAAAGACCTTAACCCAGTTTTCATGGAGAAGAAAGCTGTGGACTTCATCCGGAATAACCATAATCTCTACTGGAGCCTTCTTTAGTTCTCTCAACCGGGCTACCAGATCTACCGTTTGAATAAAATCAACATTTCTGTCATCGTCTCCATGGATAAAAAGAACAGGTGAAGTCCAGAACTGAACATCAGCTACCGGAGAAGAATCAAAGGCAATTCTGTACTCGTCCGGGGTTATATCCCAGCCACCGCCATCTCTTCTTCTGGCTCGAAGCGACCAATCATGCACACCATGAAGGTCAACACCGGCAGCAAAAAGTTCTGAATCCCTGGCCAGAGCCAGAGCTGTGAGATATCCTCCATAAGAACCTCCCCACAGGCCTATCCTTTCAGAGTCAACCTCAGGTCTTTTCTGCAAGTATTTTGCCCCAGCCACCACATCCTGATATTCAGAAGCACCTCTCGGTCCCTGGTTGGGAGCAGTCCTGAAAGCCCGGCCATATCCTATCCCTGAGCGAAAATTCACGGACAATACCACATAACCCCTGGAAGCCAGGAATTGGTTGAAAGCATAAGCATTGTGGTAATAAGGGCTGTAGTGCCATCCCAGAAGCATCTGACGTATCGGACCGCCGTGCAGGAAAATCACTGCGGGCAGTTTTTCATCTGACCTGATTTTCTTAGGGAGAAAAAGCTGGCCGTGAATTTCCAGTCCATCCGGAGCCTTAAAAACAACCTGCTGGGGTTCGACCAGTTCTTCGGCCGGAAAATCTTTCGGGATTAATTCTCTGGCTATGAGCCATGATTTTCCTGTGTTCAGGTCAAGGACAGCCGGAGTCCCGGGTAGAAAAGCAGTCGAGCTTATAAAGACCAGATATTTTCCGGAAGCTGAAACTACCGGACTCCATTCAATTCCCTTTCCAGAAGTCAACCTCTTCGGCTGCCCACCTCCTGCCGAAACTGACCAGATATGCCTTCGGTCTATATCGTCTTTGTTGGAATTGAAAATTACCGATTTCCCATCAGGTGAGACAGTCATATCTTCGGCTTCAAAATTACCTTCAGTCAGGCAGACAGCTTTTCCGCTTTTCTCCCGGAAGTAGACTGAGTAAAGATGCATCCAGCCATCATGTTCGGAATAAAAGATTATCCTGTCCCCGGCCCAAGTCAGCGGCTTGCGGGGATAAGTCTGGGCAAAGCCGCCAGAATCATCCGGACAATTCCAGACCGTCCAGCATTCATCCCTTTCCGGCTCTGCAACCATAATCGAAAAGTTCCGACCTGAGCCCCGGCTGACCTGGTCAGCTTTTCTGGCTGGATACCTGAAAAAAGCCAGGTACTGACCGTCTCCTGACCAGACAGGGTAGCTATCCATATCAACTGATGGAGAGATCCACTTTACCTTTTGAGCTCGGAGATAGTAAACGCCGATGAAACTGTGGTCGTCCCGGAAACTTTCGAAAGCAATTTTGGTACCATCTGGAGAAAAGGCAAATGAACGAACCCTTCCTCGGGAGAAAAACAGGCGCTGGCTCTTGGCGTTAACATCAAGCGGTGCCCAGTAAATTATCCCCTGTCTCAGGAAAGCAACCATTTCTCCCGTGGGCGAAACAGCAGGGCTCGAACCTTCACCTATCAGCCAAGGTTTGCCGTCGTCTATTTTCACCGCCCAAATCTCCTCTCGGGCTCCTGCCGGGTCTGAAGTCGGATTGGGATATTCGCCCTGACGATTGGGACCCCCACCTCTCACGTAGACGATGATGGAACCATCCGGAGAAAAGGCAAGCTGAGAAATTTCCTGGCCATCATCATGCTTATAAAAAGTTACCGGCCGCGGTCTCCATTCCGGACCATCCGCTATCCAGATGTTCCTTACTCCTTCGGTTTTAAACACCCAGGCCACTCTGTCCTTACCTGGACAGGAAATAAGCCCTGAAGTGAAAGGGGCTTTCATTACATTTTCAATATTAAAGGCAAAAACACTGACTGAGAGAAAAACCAGGAATAATAACAAGGTCAATATTCTGGATATCTTTGTTCTCATTCTTCCCTCCTTCTTTCTTTATATTTTATTATTCATTTTTTTCATTTCCAGAAAAGTATTTTCCGCCGATAATGAAAACCGCAAAAGATCATAATAAATGTCTTTCTCTTCACTAAAGTCGCCATTCTCAGCAGAAGCTCTCGTTATAAATCCTGTGCCCAAAATTTATCAAAAACTGCTCAACCTACGCTTTTCACCCTAAATTATAGATTATTATATTTGCCAGACCTCTTTCTGGCCACTTTGTACTTTTCTTTTTTATTTGCTGCTTTGTACTTTTCTTTTTTATTTTTTTGTGGTAATAATGGTTCTTAAAGCTAAGGGTCTTGCCAGTGATAAGCGAAAAAAGCGAATCCAAGGTCGAACCATTTTTTAGCTACCTCTCAGGGGGATTTCTAATAATCAAAAATTCTACCAAAGGAGTCTTTTATGTTTCCTAACACTCATTTTTCCAAAGCTAAGAAATACTGGTACATGGGAAAGCTTTATGATTGGTCAGAGGGGATTTTCCATCCAATGATGCACGCTCTTCATTACGGGACCTGTACCTTTGAAGGCATCAGGGCGTATCCGACTGATAAGGGTCCGGCCATTTTTCGCCTCAAAGAGCATATTGACCGTTTCTTCCACTCAGCTTCGGTCATCAAGATGAAAGTGCCATTCACCAAAGAAGAAGTGATGGAAGCCTGTAAGATCGTCGTCAAAGAAAATGGCCTGGGCAGCGCTTACATCCGGCCACTGCTTTTTTATTCCTACGGCAATCTGGGATTGGTACCAAAATTCTCTCCGGTAGAGCTGGTCATCGGTGCCTGGGAATGGGGCGCTTACCTGGGAGAGTCAGCCGAGCGGGGAGCCAGTGCCTGCATCGTCCCCAAGCGTCGAATCCATATTTCTCAATTAGATCTTTCAGCCAAGCTTGGCGGTGTTTATGTCCAATCAACGATTAACGGCATGGAAGCCCGGGAGCGTGGTTATGATGAAGCCATTTTCCTCAACCTCGAAGGTCGAATCGCTGAAGGACCTGGAGAAAACATCTGCCTGATAAAAGATGGTGTTCTGCACACCAACGACCGCTCCGAATCCATCCTGGAAGGAATCACCAGGACCACTCTTCTGGAAATTGCCCCGGACCTTGGTCTGAAAACCAGGGTAGCTCCTATCAGAAAAGAAGACCTGTTTTCAGCTGACGAAGCCTTTTTCTGCGGAACAGCCGCTGAAATTTCTCCCATTGTCAAGGTAACAGACTTTTCTGATGGCTTTGATAACGGACACAATTATATCATAGGCAACGGCAAACCAGGACCGTTTACTACTCGTTTGGCTCAAGCCTATCGGGAAGTGGTAACCGGCAGGAATCCTAAGTATGAGAAATGGCTTTAT
>JACIYJ010000005.1 GCA_014360015.1 Candidatus Aminicenantota bacterium
GAAACAACCTGGCTACCTCTGAGATATTCCCCGTCTCCTCATAGGCCCTGATCAGAGCTTTTCTGGCCAGAATGGGTGCACTCTTGCAAAGCTCATAGTAAGTAGGGTATATATTTTCTGTCATTGGGGCTTCCTCCTCCTTTCGTTTAGAAGTTTCAACAAAATTTTTAACGGAGGAAGCCCTGCTTTTTCAAGTGCCAAGTTTATAAATTTCCCTGCCTCTTCTGCCGAAATTCCTATGGCCGGACTGCCACCCCGCTTCTGCCAAATACTCCCTCTAACCTGGATACTATCTCTTAACCTGAAAGAAACTGATTAATTGACATGTATTCAGAGCTAACTTAAGATAAGAAAAAAAGGCAAAGTTTGAGAGCGTAAATGCCCAGCTATGTGTGTCGCTTCGTAACCGCTGACGGACGCATCATCAAAGAAACCATTCAGGCAGCTTCGGTTGAAGAGTGCCGGAAGAGGCTGGAAGCTGAGGGGCTGTGCGTTCTTTCCATCCGGAAAGAATTCAGGCTATCTCAGCTTCACCTGTTCGGACGCAAAGTTAAGCCCCAGGAATTTATTTTATTCAACCAGGAACTGGTTGCCCTGCTTAAAGCTGGCTATCCGGTGCTCAGAAGCCTGGAACTGGTGGAAAAAAGAATAGAAAATCCACAATTAAAAGACATAATTAGAAGGGTGGAAGCTGATGTCAGGGGCGGCAAAACCCTTTCTGAAGCTTTTTCTCCATTTGAATCTCTTTTCACTAAGGTATACACAGCTTCTCTGATGGCCGGAGAAAGGAGCGGAAATTTACCAGGTTCAATTGGGCGATACATTCAGTATGCTAAGGTCATCAGCCAGACCCGCTCCCGGGTGCGTTCAGCGCTCCTTTACCCCACGCTTCTCATTGTGTTCTCCATTATTCTTATCGGTATTCTGGTAGGTCTGGTTTTACCAAGATTCGCTTCTTTTTATGCAGATTTTGGCGCCCAGCTTCCGGTAATGACCCGGTGGCTGATGGCCACCGCTTTATTCATCAGAAAAAACCTTCTGTGGTTTGCTCTTATTGTGCTGATTATTATCGTTATGCCACTCAGCCTCAGGAATAATCGAAGCTTTGTGATTTTTAAGGACAGACTGAAACTGCGACTTCCTTTTTCTCGTTATTTAATCCAGGAGTCTGCTGTGGCTCTTTTCAGCCGGACTCTTGGTCTTTTGCTGGAAGCGGGCATCACGCTTCTCAATTCAGTTAGTGTGGCTGGCCTTTCAGTGCCCAATCGCTACATCTCCTTTCGGCTTGAAACTATTGCCGACAGCCTGAAGAATGGCGAAAGCCTTTATGATTCTCTCCAGAAAACCGAAGTCTTTCCGCAGTTAGCCCTGGATATGATCAGGATAGGCGAAAGCTCAGCTAATCTGCCCGGGATGCTGGCGGAAGTAGCTGACTTTTATGATGAACGATTGCGTGATAGAATACAGACGCTGGTCTCTCTGATCGAACCGGTCATCATCGTTTTTATTGGCTTGGTGGCAGCGGCCATGATTCTTTCAATCTATTTGCCGATATTCAATATTATCAGGATCACCAGATGAGATAGAAGGAGGCAGAATTGCCCAAAGGCGAAACTAACGGACTGCTCTTAGCCGAAGAGCTTGAAGCTAAACGCTTAGCCGAGAAATACCATGTTCCTTATATTGATCTTTCCAGCTTTGAGCTTGACCGGGAACTTATCCAGTCCTATCCGGTTGATTTTCTTTACCGCTATAACTTTGTGCCATTAGAAGATGATGGCCGAGTGCTGAAAATTGCCATAGCTGATCCATCTGACTTAGCGGCCATAGACAGCATCGAAACTTTTGCCGGCAGAAAAGTTGAAGTTTACGCTGCTTCTAAGCGAGCTGTTCAGGAAGCCCTGCGCCGGAGCGAGACAGCCGCCCAGGTCCTAAAAGAAGCTACCGAAAGTTTTATCCGCCAGGTAGTGGAAAAAGAAACCGGCGAAGAGGAAGATGTCATCACCATAGAAAAGTTAACCGAGCAGGATGGCTCCATCATTAAGCTGGTCAACACCATCATTTTCACCGCAGTTCAGAAACGGGCCAGCGATATTCATATTGAATCCAAGGAAAACTTTGTCCGCATCAAATACCGCATTGACGGCGTTCTGACTGAGGCCATGGAGCCAATTGACCGAAAATTTCAGTCGCTGATTATTTCCCGCATCAAGATTATGTCAGACCTGGATATTTCCGAACGCCGGGTGCCACAGGACGGTCGTTTCCGTCTGAAAATCAAAGACAAAACCATTGATTTCCGCGTTTCCATCATGCCCTGCATCTACGGCGAGGATGCAGTTATCCGCATCTTAGACAAGGAAATGATTACGGAAGCTTTTGCCGAGCTCAGGCTTGACCTTCTTGGCTTTTCGGATGAAGTCCTGAGAAAATTCCGACGTTACATCAGCCAGCCATACGGGATGATTCTGGTAACCGGACCAACTGGAAGCGGCAAAACCACCACCCTTTATGCGGCCCTGACTGAAATCAAGTCGCCTGAAGATAAAATCATCACCATTGAAGACCCAGTCGAATATCAGATAGAAGGGATTACCCAGATTCAGGTGAACGAGAAAAAAGGTCTGACTTTTGCCCGAGGTTTGCGCTCCATTCTTCGTCACGACCCGGACAAAATCATGGTTGGCGAAATCCGCGACCCGGAGACAGCTCAGATTGCCATCCAGTCAGCTCTCACCGGACACTTAGTCTTTACCACCGTCCATGCCAATAATGTCTTTGACGTCATCGGCCGGTTCCTGCATATGCAGGTTGATCCCTACAGCTTCATCTCTGCCCTTAACTGCATTCTGGCTCAAAGATTGGTGCGGGTGCTTTGTCCAAAATGCAAGGTGCCGGTTAAGTATGACGAGGCCACCCTTGAGCTTTCAGGTCTTGACCCAGATAAATACCGGAATCAGACTTTTTATGAACCGCGCGGCTGTCCTGAATGTCATCAAACCGGATATAAAGGGCGAACAGCCATTGCCGAGCTTTTGGAGCTATCAGATACCATCAGGGAAATGATTTTGGCTCGCAAGCCTCTGTCCGAAGTTAAGAAAAAAGCTTTAGAGGAGGGGATGGTGCCATTGAGAAAGGCTGGACTGGAAAAAGTTTTGGCCGGCATCACCAGTCTTAAAGACCTGAACAAGGTAACCTTTGTTGAGTAAAGCCGATGAATTTAGCCAATAAATGGAAAAGATATTTTCTGGAACAGCCCAGGCCAGCGGCTGTTTTTCAGATAGCGCCCTCTTACTTCGCCTGCCTTAAAGTGGGTCTGGAAAAGAAACTTTCGGAGAATGATTATTTCATTCAGAGAATCCCGGCCGGGGTGATTGAAGCCAATTTTTTACAGTCCAATATTAGGCAGCCTGAAATTTTAGAACAATTCATTGACCGGGCTCTGCAAAAACTCAAACTGCCTGGAAACTCGGTCACAGTCATCCTGCCCGAAACGAGCAGCCGGGTATTTGTCTTTTCTTTGGAAGGTACTTTTCTGACGCCGACAGAGCTGGTTAAATTCATCGAATGGCGGCTTAAACGCCAGTTAGCTCAACCACTTTCTGACATCAGGTATTCCTATCAGACTTTTAATTCTGGCCGGGAGAAAAAAGTTTTGGTGGTTTGCTCTGGTCTTGAGGTCATCAAAGAGTATGAAACCATTTTTCAGAAGAAAAAACTTCAACCTGGAAAGCTGACTATTCCTTCACTTTCAATTTTCAACCTGCTTCCGGGAATAAAAGAGGATGATTTTCTGGTGGTGGATGCTGACTTTGATTACCTGAGTTTGATGGCGGTGATTGAAGGTTCGCTTTATCTTTATCGTCAGAAACAGCTTTTGCCCAGCTTAGAGAATAGCCTGGAAGTAATTTTAAAGGAAGTTGAAAACACTCTTTATTTCATCGAAGATAAAACCAGAAGAAAAGTTAGGCTTCTCTGCCTGCGCTCAAACTTTGAAGCAACAGAGTCGTTGAAGAGAGTGCTTCAAACGACTGCAGCGGTGGAAATTGTTGAAATCGAGCCGGAGAATCGGGCAATAGCACCCATGCTCGGGGGGCTGTGATGGCTAACAGGCACTACCGTAATGGTTGGAACATTATCATCAACTTAGCCAGCCATCCCCGGCGAAATCTGAGATTATATCGGATGCTGATTTCTGTGCTGATGGTGCTGCTGGCAGTTGTCTTTTTATATCTTGTCATTTTTAATCTGAGAAGTTTTTCTGAATACAGAAAAGTTTCTCTTAGCAATCAGGAGCTGGCCATAAAAATAGCTGAGCTTAGTTCTGAAAACCGAAAGCTGAGCCGGGAAATCCAGAATCTAAGCCAGCAGTTTAAGCCGACGGTGGATGAAATCAACAGCCTTCTGGAGCAGAAAGCTTTTTCCTGGGTGAAGTTCTTCAGCTGTCTGGAAAAAGCCTTGCCTTCAGGGTGTTATTTGGTTTCCCTTAACCCCACTCGCTCTTCTTTATCCATGGAATTCAGACTCAAGCTTGGCTTGAGCAATCGCGATGACCTGAGCCTGTTGCTCAGAAATCTTCAGCAGCAGGGTTTCAGGGAAATAAAAATCCTGAGCGAAGTTTTTCAGGATAACAAGTTTCAGGTGGAGATGAGTTTTAAAGATGTTGAAAATAAGTGAGCTTCTATCGGCCAGAGAAAGAAAGCTTCTTACTGGCTTGAGTCTGGTTGTGCTCGTTGCCCTGATTATTCTTGTTTTTTCTATTTTCTTCTGGAGTAGCAAATTGACGGGTGCTCGCCGGGAAGCTGAAAAAGGGAGATCCGAGCTGGAAAAAATTTCGGCTCAGGCTGACCAGACGAAACTCGAATTTCTCCGCTGGCAGGCAACCGCCAAAGACCTGGAAGAGTTGAAGAAAAACGCTTTCTATTCAGGGCAGCAGAGTCTGGATACCTTTCGAGATGACCTGAAAAAGCTATTTCAGCAGAGCGGTCTGCCACTTCCTTCAATCAATTATCAGTACGAAGAATCAGAGAAAAAAGAATTTCGAAAGCTTTCAGCTTCATTCAACCTGAGACTTTCTTACCCGCTTCTTAAAAGATTTCTTTATCAGCTGGAAACCTGGCCCAGACTTTTAGTCCTGGACCAGATTAATTTCCAGAAAATAGATAACCTTTCTGGAGTCCTGGATTTAAGGTTGACTGTGGCAGGTTTTTATCATGAAGAGAAGTAATCTATCGTCATCAGGCCACAAGCTGGCGGCGTTTCTTCTGTTGTTGTGTTTTATTTCTGGAAGTAGCAGAATTGAAGGAGAAGTTAGAACCAGAGCCCTTGAAAACAATCAGCCTCAGGATAATCAGCAGGCTAAAGCCCCGGCTAAAATTTCTTCCTTCATCAAAAAAGAACTCCTGCCTAAATTGGATCCGGCGCTGGCCAATGCCCGAAGAGATTTGTTCCGGCCGTCAGCCATTGAATCAATCAGTTCATTGCCTTTAGGGTCGTCAGCTCAAAATCAGATTGAACCTGCAGAAATTTCCTCCGAAGAAGCTGAAAACAAATCCCTTCTGGAAAGCCTGAACATAGCCTATCTTGGACTGGTTTCGTCCGGGAGCAAGGCTCTGGCAGTAGTGATGCTCGATGGTCAGACAGTAACCTTATTAGAAGGGGAAGAAGTTATTCCGGGTGTCAGGCTGGTTAAAATTTCGCCAGAAGAGGTCCTGTTTAAAGACTGTCAGGGCAACTCCAGAAAGATTCCGATAAAGGAGAGTTTCGATGAAAACTTTGATGAAAAAGTTTAGCCTGGAAAAAATCAGCTGGCTTTTTCTTGGCTTAATTCTGATAAATTTTCTGGCCTGCACCACTTTCAGTCCAGCCTACAAGCTGGGCAATCAGGCTGAAATTAATAAGAATTATGATGAAGCTATCAAATATTACGAGCAGGCTCTGATAGAAAACCCGAAAGAGTCGGTTTACCGGCTGGCTCTATTTCGAGCCAAGGCTTCAGCAGCTTTGAATTCTGCGGAAAAAGCCAGAAAGCTTCTGGCAGAGGGCAAGAAGGATGAAGCCGTGGCTGAATACAAGAAAGCTCTGGCTTATGACCCGACTAACCGGCAGATTTTAGAGGAATATCGGGCAGCGGCTGGAATTAAACCACAACCCACAGAAAAGCCGAAGGAAATTGTGGTTGAAGAGCTGGTTAAGCTGAAATATCCGCCGGAAAAACTCAAGCTCAAATTTACCGATGCTTCGCTTAAGGCCATCTTCCAGGCACTGGGAAAATTCTCCGGGATTAATTTTCTTTTTGACGAACAGTTCCGGGATCTGCCTGTGACAATCGACCTGAGCGACCTGACGGTGGAGCAGGCTCTGAATTCGCTGTGTCTTATTGGAAGGACCTTTTACCGGGTTATTGATGAACGCACAGTCATCATCGTTCCCGATAATCCTACCAAACGACAGCAGTATGAAACCAATGCCATCAAAACCATCTACCTTTCCAACATCAACGCCCAGGATGTCCAGAACCAGTTAGTTTCTATCCTGAGAACCCAGTACAAGGCGCCAAGTATCATCATTGATAAAAACAGGAATTCGCTGACCATCAGGGATAACCCGCGGATTGTTGCTTTGGCGGAAAAACTGCTGCGCAACTGGGATAAACCCAAGGGCGAAGTGGTGATTGATCTGGAAATAATGGAAGTATCAAGGAGGAAACTGCAGAAGCTGGGGATGGAATTCAGTCAGAGTTATGCTGGAATCAGATACAGTGGAGGACTGGAACAATTTCCCGCTGACAACTGGCTGCCACTTCAAGGATTTGACCTGTCAAAGGCTGGAAATTTTCAGATAACTCTGCCATCAGCCTTGCTCCAATTTCTGGAAACCGATTCGGACACCAAAATTATTGCTCAACCACGACTGCGGGGAGTAGATTCAGAGCAGATCAAATATCTGGTTGGTCAGAGAGTACCGATTCCCCAGACCACTTTTTCTCCGATTGCTGCCGGTGGAGTGAGCCAGCAGCCAATTGTTTCTTATACTTATGAAGATGTAGGAATTGAGGTAAATATCAAACCCCGGCTTCATCAAGAAAAAGAAGTTACCTTAGAAATGGAAGTAAAAATCACCTCGATTGGTGGAACTGGAATTGCTGATATTCCCATCATTTCCACCCGCGAAGTCAAGAACATTATCAGACTAAAGGACGGAGAAACCAATCTTCTGGCCGGTCTACTCAAGGATGAAGAAAGAAAATCGCTTAAAGGAATAGTCGGATTGAAAAACCTGCCGATTCTGGGCGGGCTTTTCTCCAGCACTGACCGGACAGTGGAACAAACCGACGTCATCCTGACTATAACTCCGCATATCATCCGGACTATGCCCATAACTGATGAAGACCGCAAGCCGCTGTGGATTGACAATGAAGCCCTGTCTTTTGCTACAGCCCAGGCCGCAGGGGCCGAGGAAATTTTTGTTCCTGAAGAGGAAGAGCTGACTCCTGAAGAATTGGCCCAAGCCGGGGGAACGAGTACGGTTAATTTTCTTCCGGCCAGAGTTGAACTTCAGGCGGGAAACACTTTTAACGTCAATTTAGCGGTTAATTCGCCGGCTGATATAACTTCATTATCGCTCAATCTCAACTTTGACCCAAAGTTCCTGAGGTTAAGGGAAATCCAGAAGGGAGATGTAGTGGCTCAATTTGGGGATAAAGGATCTTTTTTACAGAATATCAGCCCGACATCAGGTGTGGCCGTTATCGGCTTTTCTTCGCCAACACCGACCAGCGGCGTTAGGTCCGGGAATTTGGCCACACTGGTGTTTGAGGCGGTAGCTGCCGGAGAAACCAGAGTGGTTATTTCTTCGGTGCAGGCACTCGGGGCGCAGGGACGACCGGTCAATCTGCTCGGCGGCGAGATGGAAGTTCTAATTCGATAAAAAACGGGGGACGTCCTACGCGTTTCCTGATTTTTTTTCGTAAACAAGGGTAATCTCATAAAAATATGGTAAATATGTAGGATGTCTCCCATTTTTCAAAAAGTGAGGAAAAGAGTATTGGGTCACCCAATTAAGAGAAAGCTCAAAGGTAGAGAAGCATCAATATATGAATAAATATTCATATATAAAATCCAAGTAAAATCAATTCTGCTTTCATGCTGGCTATAATAAACGAAATTTGCTAAAATTAAATAAACCTAGCCATTTGACCGGGGTAGGAAAGAGGCTGATGCTAAAAGTTAAGGTTAAATTTTTTGCTTATTTCAGAGAAGTGTTCGGAGCCAAAGAAAGGGAACTGGTGCTGGAAGATAGTATGAATCTGGCCGAATTTCTGAACCGGCTGGCCGAAACGCCGCAGCAGAAAGGTGAGATATTCCGGGATGGCCAGCTTAATCCGCAGGTGGTGGTGATGGTTAACGGTTCGGTGGCGGCGCCGGAAAATCTTTCTGAAACTAAAATTGAAGATGGTGCCGTGGTAGCCATCTTCCCGATGATGGGCGGCGGCTGAGCGGATAAATAATGATTGGGGTCGGGGCAGAGTATTTACTAAAATATCAATGATTTAGAATTAATTCCGTCCGCACGAGTAGAGCCCTGTTAGTAGATATTAACCGGTGGTAAACGCCAGGTGAGATATAGTGGGTTAGCGAGGGCTGCCATAATTTTTCAGGATTTTTTCTGGAAGATGGGAATACTTAAACCTGCGGAGAAGAGTAGGGTTCTTGTTTTATAATTTCCGTTATAGATGTTCACCAGCCCAAGGTAATAGCGGAGTTCAAGAAATGGGGTTAAGTTGGCGCAAGGAAACATTATTCCAACCCCTCCAACTGCAGCCAGGTCAAACTTTTTTGTTTCAGATGTTAGATTTTCTGAGCCATTCGACGGATCTTTAATCATTAGCGAGTGCTTGAGCACCAGAGACGCATCATATCCGGTAAGAAAGTAAGGTCTTAATTTTCCTGAAAAAACTATGATTCTTATAATTCCACAGTGGCTCAGGACATCAAGGTTATAGGTAAAGAGACGGACCGGTCTGCCTAAATCGTACAGTCTTTCGTTCGTTCCTTTGCGCAGATATTCAAGTGAAAACCGAAGGCCAAGTGGGCTCTCGTCTTTTTTCAGGCTAAGGGCAAAACCAGCAAAAAAAGTGTGCTTTGTTTCCGCTTTAAAGCCAAATTCCGGAATTGCTGAATCATAAGTGTTTTGGTATCTAGCCAGACCCGGTCCCATCCAGAACTGCAGCTCTTTATTAAGCCCGCCTCCATAGACTGTGGAGCAGAAAAATAGAAGAAGAATTAAATAGCATAATTTTTTCATTTTTCCCCTCTTTACAAATTATCCCAATAAATAAAACTTATTGTCAAGCTTATTTTTCTTTCAGGTTAGGACATGGTCACTGAAATGAGGTAAGAAGCGTAATTTGGGTCCGGGAAAAAAGGACACTCTTAATGTCTAACTCGGGGCTTTTTCTTCCTTTGTAGCCGCAGTTCAACAGAACATAAAATTCCTGGGTACAAAGATTATTTTTAGAGTAAGTGAGGCGAAGTTTCTTATGCTCAAATATTTAATATATTACATTTTTCTTGACAATTTTTGGCCGATGGAAAAAATAAAAATTTGAACATGTTTTATGTGGAGTTAAAAAAATCAACTCTGAGGTCTTAAAATTCAGGAGGTGCCATGAAACAAAAATCTAAACTCTGCGTTTTCTTTCTGGTATTTGTATTTTCTTCTCTAACTTCACTCTTGGCACAAGGAAGACTTCAGGATTATGAGCGAGCCGCTGCCCTGAGAGAAAGGTTTGAGAGTCAGGCCATAAACGTTCCAGATCGTGCCGTCTGGATCGGCAAGACTCCCCGTTTTTGGTACAGAAAAACTGTAAAGGGCGGACATGAGTTCATCCTGGTTGATGTGGAGAAAGGCACCAAAACTCCAGCCTTTGACCATGAAAAACTGGCTTCTGCCCTGAATAAAGAAACAGGCGAAAAATTTACGGCGGTAACGCTTCCTTTCCGGAGCATTAATTTTGTAGATGAAGAAAAGTTTTTGGAATTTGAGTTTAGGGATTCGTTCTGGCGTTGTGACCTGGCCACTTATGAAGTCAAAAAGGCCGGACCGGCTCGTTCGCTGTTGAGGGATGGCTGGCAGGATGTGGGTGGACCAGCCGCCCAGGCTGCTTCCGCTGAAAGCAAAACTTCTCCTGATAAAAAGTGGGAAGCCTTCATCCGGAATTATAACGTCTGGCTCCGTTCCTTAGAAAGCAAAGAAGAATTCCCGCTTAGCTGGGATGGCAATGAAGGCAATTATTACACTTTCCAATCAATCCTCTGGTCTCCGGATTCAAAGAAGTTGTTAGCCATACGCCTCCGTCCAGGACTTCATCGTAAAATTCAGTACGTTGATTCCTCACCGGAAGATCAATTGCAGCCGAAGTATTTCACTCTTGGCTATACCAAACCTGGCGATCCGTTGGATCTCCAACAGCCAGTGCTGTTTCACGTCGAGGAGAGGAAGCAGATAAACATAGACAACGCCCTTTTCCCCAATCCATACGAGCTTTCCAATTTTGCCTGGCGCAAAGACAGCCGGGCTTTTACTTTTGAGTACAACCAGCGCGGCCATCAGGTTTATCGAGTGATTGAAGTAGATGGGACCACAGGACAGGCCAGAGCTCTGATAAACGAAGAGTGCGCTACTTTCTTCTGCTATTCCAGCAAGAAGTTTCGTTATGACCTTGACGACGGCCGCGAAATAATCTGGATGTCAGAGCGGGACGGCTGGAACCACCTTTATCTTTATGATGGGCTGAGCGCTACCGTAAAGAATCAAATAACTAAGGGCGAGTGGGTAGTGCGCAGCGTGGAGCGGGTGGATGAAGAGCGGCGGCAGGTCTGGTTCTTAGGAAGCGGTATGTATCCAGGTAAAGACCCTTATTTTCTCCACCTGTATCGGGTGAACCTTGATGGCTCCGGGCTGGAATGCTTCACTGAAGCTGATGCCAATCATACCATCACCCTGTCTCCTGACTTGAAGTACTATGTTGACCTTTATTCACGGGTGGATATGGCACCGGTGATGCAACTCAGGCGGGTTGAAGATAAAAAAGTTATCATGGAGCTGGAGAAGGCTGATATCTCCGGCCTGATCAAGGCTGGCTGGCGGGCGCCTGAGTCTTTTGTGGCCAAAGGTAGAGACGGGAAAACTGATATCTGGGGCATTATCATCAGGCCAACCAATTTTGACCCGAAAAAGAAATATCCAGTTATTGAATACATCTATGCCGGTCCTCACAGTTCTTTTGTGCCGAAGAGCTTTTTTGCCTGGAA
This sequence comes from Candidatus Aminicenantota bacterium, assembly GCA_014360015.1. Taxonomy (GTDB): domain Bacteria; phylum Acidobacteriota; class Aminicenantia; order Aminicenantales; family Saccharicenantaceae; genus Saccharicenans. The sequence goes on from JACIYJ010000005.1 coordinate 11,316, forward strand.
CCAGATGATGTCTCTGGCTGAACTGGGGTTTATCGTCGTTCAAATTGACGGCATGGGCACCAGCAATCGGTCCAAAGCTTTCCACGATGTCTGCTGGAAGAACCTGAAAGATGCGGGTTTTCCGGACCGGATTTTGTGGCATAAGGCGGTGGCAGCGAAGTATCCTTATTATGACATCAGCCGCGTTGGAATCTACGGTACCTCGGCCGGCGGTCAGAATGCCATGGCCGGACTTCTTTTCCATCCGGAATTCTATAAAGTTGGTTTTGCCGCGGCAGGCTGTCATGATAACCGGATGGATAAAATCTGGTGGAACGAACAGTGGATGGGCTGGCCCATCGGTCCTGAATACGAGGCTTCTTCCAACACCGTCAATGCCTATCGCCTGAAAGGCAAATTGATGCTGCTTGTTCCTGAGCTTGATACTAATGTTGACCCGGCCACCACTTTTCAGGTGGTCAATGCCCTGATTAAGGCGGGTAAGGATTTTGAATTGGTGGTTATCCCTGGTGCCAACCATGGTTCGGGAGGCGCGTTTGGGGAGCGGAAGAGGAATGATTTCTTCGTCCGGCATCTGCTGGGTGTTAATCCGCCGGATTGGAATAAGCTCGAAAAAAAGCTGCCCGAACCCAGACCGTCCTTTATGCCCAGGTCTCCTGAGGAAATCTGGGACGAATAAAAACGGTGACGCCCTACACGTTTCCTGATTTTCTCGGGTAGAAAATGAAAATCGGGGGACAGTGTAGAACGTCCCCCGTTTTTATTTTATCCCGAGGATGCGGGCCATGTTGGCCTGCGGGTCTATTTTGATTTTTATTCTCCCGGGCAGAGCGCTCAGGATCGGGTTGACTCCAGGGCCGTGGCCAGCATAATCGCTGAACCCGTGGATGACGACACCGATGGTGATGGCGCCTTCATACCGGCCGCGGCCGTAGTAGTCGTAATGGTCGCGAATGGCCACGAGGTCGCCGAGGCGGAGCTTCTTCAGGTTAAACTTCTCCACAGCCTCAGGGCAAGTGGTCTGGATGTCATAATCGATCGCTTCAATACCCTGGCCACCGATTCCAGAACCCATCAGATAACCCGGAACTTCAGCTACTACTGGCACCACCAGCTGATTTCCTTCGACCACGATTCCGATTTTTTCCAGAGCTTCCGGGGAAATTTTGTTCACCCGAACGTCTTCAAAGCCAAGGATTTTCAACCCGACTCCGCGGGCCTTGACCAGGACCCGGTCGTTTATCGCCAGCTTTTCTTTAACTTCGGCCGGAAACCAGACCTTGTCGTCTGAGCCCGCATGACGACCAATGTAGACACCACGGCCTCCGCGGGCTTCACCCGAGACTACCACGGCCTCATTCCCGATGCAGGCCAGGATGGATAGGGCTGTTTCCATCGGGCTCTGGCGGTCACGGCCCTGAATCGTAACGTCCGGCTCGACGTGGTCGGCCTCTGCCCAGCCGTAAGTAGAATCGCCATAACTTACGCTGTAGTTTATGGAGGCCATTCCTATTCCCAACTTGGGTTTTCCGTCATAACCAGGGGAGTAATTGAGGCCGCTTGGTGGCTGCACCACTCCCTCAACCGCAATAGTCAACAGTTCTTCTTTGTTAGTTCTTATCGGTCCAGAGTAACCCGGGCCTTTTTTGGCCGGGGAAGGTTTCTGTTTTGGAGCAGCGAAGGAACCAAAGATGTTTTTCCGCGTAGAAAGCGGTAATCCCAGCAATTTACCGAGGTTGGCCTCGGAGTCGAGTCTGAAGGCGAGCTTACCACTGCGGCAGGACAGCAACGGTGTCACGCCAATTCCCAAACCCGAGATGTCGCTCGGTCCGCTGACCACCACCCCGACTGTGCCTGCTCCGCGGTAATAACCTTTACCGTAATCGCCCTGAATGTCTTCGAGAAATACCAGGTCGCCAAAACGCAGCTCGTCAAGGCCATATTTTTTAATGTCCGGCGGATAACAGGTTTGAATGCTGAAATGGCCGAAAAGGCTGCCGGAGCCAGGGCCAGAGCCGACGATTTCTGCCGGAATCTTTTTGACCACCGGAATTTCAAGCTTTCCGTCGCGAATCCGTATTTCCATTTTTTCCAGGACAGAGGGTGATAAGCTATGGATAAAAACGTCCGGGAAACCTTCTATCTCCAGACCTATACCCTCAGCTTTGACCTGAAGCTCGTCGCCGTAGGCCAGCTTTTCTTTGACTTCGCTGTCAAAATGAACGAGGACATAGCTTCCGAACTTTCCTATGACCACGCCTTTTGAGCCGCGGGCCGAACCGCTGATGACCTTGACCTCGTTGCCGATAGCCGGATAAACCAGCCAGGCCTGACGGAATCTTTCATCGCCGGTGCCCTCGGTAGCCACACCCACTGTGACCTGGTCGGTGGCTGCCCAGCCGAAAACCGGGTCACCAAGGCTTAGAGTGTAGTTTATGCCGGCAACCCCGATGGCCATTTTCGGCCGGCCGTCCCAGGTGGTCAGATAGTAGCGCGAAGGTTGGGGATGGGCAATTTGGCCTTTAACTGCGGTAACTACAAGCTTGTCTTTGTTTGTCTGGAGGATGGTCTGAGAGGTTTGCGCCGCAATTCCAGAAAATTGAGTAAGCACCAGCCCGATTGTGAAACAAATTAAAGTGAAAAAAACCTTTAGCGCTGTCCTGTTTTCATGTGCCTTCATTCCTGACCTCCTGTCCTGAAAATTTATTTCTACAAATTTTCCTTATTATAATTTTGTTTTAAAGCCGCTATCAAATGGAAAAATACAAAAACGGGTGACGCCCTAACAAAAACGGGTGACGTCCTACACATTTCCTGATTTTTTTCAGGAGAAAAACGAAAAATGGGGCGGAGCCCTAAATATTTCCAGATTATTTATCCAAAAGGTTCGTCTCAAAATTGAAACGGGCGAAATGGCTGTGGATGAAGTATGTAAGAAGATAGGGCAATGAAAATAGGGATACCGAATGAAAATAGGGATGCTGAACCATGTTCCCAATCTTTTGTCGGTGGCGCACATAAAAAGGGCATGACAATTATAGGAACAGTAAGGGGATAAGAAAAAAAATGAATAAAGGCGAAACAAAAAGGAAACGGGAAAAATTAGGGACACGGTATCACGTCCCCCGTTTTAGCCCTTGGCCATTATCTTTCTGCCCGCTTTCACGTTAACTAAATGTATAAAATAAAAAGGAGGTGGCAAATGGCAAAGATTGGCCGAAATGATCCTTGTCCTTGTGGGAGCGGCAAAAAGTATAAGCACTGCTGTCTCGGAAAAGAGCAGGCAGAGGAGAAGAAAAATAAGAAGCTTGATGAAGCAGACGGCGATGCAATCTATTATCAAAAAAAGGCAGTGGAAGAGGATCTATTAGAGCTCATAGGCGAAGAAATTTCTAAGGCTCAGGAAATCGCCTTTGATGGCTGGGAATTCATGGCTTCTGGCCAAATTAACGAGGCTAAAAAATGCTTTGAAAAAGCCCTCAAGCTTGACCCAGACCTGGCCGATGCTTATAACGGACTGGCTGAGGTTGCTCTTTATAAGAATAAAATTGCGGAGGCAGAGAAATATTACAAAACTGCCTATGAAAAAGCTAAAGCTAATCTGGGAACCGAGGACATAAAAGCCTTTGTCTGGTGGGGAGAACTTTCGACCAGACCTTATATGCGAGCCCGGCATGGTTTGGGCATGGTTTATCTTATGACGCGACGTTATGAAGAAGCGATAAAAGAGTTCAAAGAAATTCTGGCCAGAAACCCCAACGATAACCAGGGCATCCGCTATTTAATTGCTCCTGCGTATCTTCTCAATAAAGGTCTCCCGGGTGCTCTTCGGGAATTTGAATGGTATAAAAAACATTATAAAAAAGATTGGCCAACGCCTGATTTTCAGCTGAACTGGGCCCTGGCTCTTTTTCTGGCTAAGCGATATGAAGAATCGGCGGCCAAACTTCGTTCGACAATTTTCTTAAATCCCTATCTCATCAAATTTCTCGTCGGGGAGGAACTGAAAGAGCTACCTATCTGGCATTCCATAAATTTAATGAAGCTGGACTACGCTCTGGAATATTTTGACCTTTATGGTGAACTGTGGATTGGTAAAGAGGAGGCTTTACGTTTTCTCAGGTTCTTGTGGGAAGATGAGGAAATCCAGCAGGATTATCAAGAATGGGTGAGGTTGGGGACTCTAATTAACGACCTTAAAGACTATGATAAAAGAGTCGAATTATGCAGATTGATCGAAAAAATTGAAAAAAAGAAACTTTCGCCAAGATTAATTCAGAAGATAAAACAATTTGTCCAGGATTCGGGTTGGAATCCGTCATAATTTTTCCAAAACGGGTGACGCCCTACATATTTCCTGATTTTTCTGAGCAAAAAGGCGAAAAACGGGGCAGGTCCTAAGTATTTCCTGAAGTATTTCCTGATTTATCCATCAAAAGGTTGGCGTCGCGCTTAAAATTGGGCGAGACAATCGTTGGTGCTGCAGGAAAGAAAAAAGGGGACACAGTATCACGTCCCCACTATACTGCCTCGCTGACAAAAGTGGTTAGTTGGAGGAGATAAAGGCCAAGAAATGGTCATCTGAGAAAAAATTAGCGATAGAGCTATTAAAAAAACCGACGAGCTTCTATAGCAGTAGTACTAAAGGAGATGACGACCTTGGGGTTGAGTGATCAGGGTGATTAATATATGGAGGACTGGGCAAATGATTATGCTTACATAAAGGCTGATAAACAGCTATAATGGAGCAAGAAGCGCCAAAGGTGACTAATTAAGGTGGAAAAATGGAGTATTGGCGATGGCCAATTTGCAACAAAAACTTGACGTGGCTTTTTTGATATCATTCCAATAAGGGACTAAAATGAATTTTAAGATAATGTCTGAATGGAATATTTCACAACTAAGGAAGCCGCGTTAAGGTGGGCATTTCTGCCAGGTGAGTCAGGGTGCTTTGCTCTAAGAGAAAAATTCAAGGTGCGACGCAGGCTGGGCGCGCCTGGCTGATACCGGCTGATGTAGAAAAACCTGAAGGAGGTGAATTGTTTGTACAACGACATCGTGTTAGACCATTTTTCCAACCCCAGGAATGTTGGAGAAATAGAAAACGCAGATGGGATAGGTCATGCTGGCAATCCTGTAGATGGCGATAAAATTATAATTTATATCAAGATTGAAAATAACATATTGGCTGATGTGAGGTTTAAAGCTTTCGGCTGTGGAGCAGCTATTGCCGCAGGCAGTATGGTTACAGTTTTGGCTAAGGGTAAGACTTTAGATGAAGCTATGAAGATATCAAATGAGCTTGTGGCAGAAAATTTGGGCGGTTTGCCGCCTCAAAAGCTTAAGTGTTCAAATATTGCGGCAGATGCCCTTCATGAGGCGATTAGAAATTTTCACGGAAAAGTACAAAATAACTTAAACTTATAGATTGAGTGGTGGTTGTATAGTGATACTTGAAAAAGAACAAATTCTCCGGTATATGAGGCATATCATATTGCCCGAGGTAAGCGGACCGGGACAAAAGAAACTACTCGAATCATCTGTTTTTGTATATGGAAGTGCAGTTAAAGAGGCTTCTGCTCTAATCTATTACTTGGCAGCTTCGGGGATAGGACATATTTACTGCTACTTTCAGGATAGAAATGGTTACGAGCTGCTGGTTGAGAATGTAAGGGACTTGAACGAAGATGTTGTGATTAGTTTAATCGATGAAAAATCCTGGTGTGAAGGCCAGGTCAAGGATGTTACCCCAATTGAAGGTTTTGTATTCAGGATACTATTAACTAACTTCAAAAGAAAGGATAGTATAGGACAACATTTCAGTTCCTTTAAAAAATATGAGCATTTCCTTCCTACTCTTACTATAGTTGAAAATGGTTGGAAGGGTGCCTTATGCTTATTGAATAGTCCTGAAAAGCTCGACTCATTTACATCCTCAATCTCTAAGGAATTTTTAGATAATAAACTTGAGCATAGAGAATGCCTATCTGAAGTTGACGGCAGTATACTTACAGCATCTCTATTGAGTACTTATTCGGTAGTTGAAGGTATAAAAATGTGCCTGAACATTGGAAGGCCCCTTGAAGGCATTCTTTACTCCGACCTGAGTGCAATGGAGTTTAAGGTAATTGGTTACAATGATATTGAAAGACTTACTTGTCTGCTCTTAGATAATGCAGGGTATGAGGAAGGCAAGGCCACAGAACATAAAAAGTTTGCTGACTCAAAGGTTCTCATCGTAGGTACAGGGGGGCTGGGTTCTGCTGCTGCTTATGCGCTTTGTCTGGTTGGAGTAGGCACAATAGGCCTGGTTGATTATGACAGGGTAGAAATAAGCAATCTAAACCGCCAGATACTTCACTCTGCCTCCCGGGTCGGAATGCCAAAAGTAGATTCTGCCCATTTTTTTCTAAAGCGTATGAGGCCTGAACTAAAAGTAATAACCTATGATACACAATTCAACAAGAATAATGCCCTGGAAATTATCAAAGATTACGATATTGTCATAGATGGCGTGGATAATCTTCAGACCCGATATCTTTTAAATGACGCCTGCTTTATTTTGAAAAAGCCCTTAATTGAAGCAGGTGTCTTAAGGTTTGACGGACTTGGCATGACAATTATGCCGGGAGAAAGTTCGTGCTACCGCTGTATATTTCCGGAGATGCCAAAGCCAGGGAGTATTCCTTCCTGCTCTGAAGCAGGAGTTCTGGGGCCTATACCGGGAATATTTGGCTTTATACAAGCCGCTGAAACAGTTAAATTGCTGACAGGTATAGGGATTACATTGAAGAACAGATTGTTGTTCTTTGATGGCCTTAATTCAGAGTTTATTGTCTCTGAACTTTGGAAAAACCCTAAATGCCCGCTTTGCGGCGAAAAACCTTTAATAAACGAGCTTGTTGAATACAAATTCGTATGCGACAACAATAATTAGTTTTGTACAGGCGCCCCTGAAAAAATGGGGGACGTCCTACGCGTTTCCTGATTTTTTCTCAAAATTTTAGCGGATTTTTCAGGCCCAAGATGGCATCTTCTGGCATAAAATTAGGAAATACATAAGACGTCCCCTGTTTTAAAGCTGATGGCAAAATAAGTTGAAAATAGGATTGTCAGGGGAAAGGGATTCTGATATTTTAGAAGCTAATAAAACACGCTTGACGGAAAGGTACCAAAGACAGTGTCTATACCAGGATATCATGGCAGGGTGCTGGAGATAGACCTCAGCACTGGATCAATTAAGGTCGAGCCGCTTAACCCTCAAGATGCGTTGCTTTATCTTGGAGGGCGGGGGCTCGGGACAAAGCTTTTCTACGACCGAATAGACCCAAAGGTTGACCCGCTAGGTCCAGAGAACGTCATCGTCATTGCCACCTCACCGCTGGTTGGCTCGCAGGCGCCGACCGCAGCCCGCGGGCATATGGTATTTAAATCGCCGCTTACCGGCTACATCGGCACTTCCAACTCTGGGGGAGCCTGGGCTTACGGCTTTAAGGCCACAGGCTACGACGCCCTCATCATCCGCGGCCGGGCCAGCCATCCGGTTTTTATAGACATCTCGCCCGAGAAAGTTGAAATCTGCGATGCTTCTCACCTATGGGGGAAGACCACCCATGAGACAACCGACATTCTCACGGCTGAAAGTGCCCCGGGCAACCCCTACCGCGCCTTAGTCATCGGTCCGGCCGGCGAGAGCCTGGTTCTCTATGCGGCCGTTGCCAATGAGAAAAACCGCGTCTACGGACGCTGCGGTCCCGGAGCTGTCTTCGGTAGCAAAAACCTCAAAGGCATCCGCGTCCGCGGTAAAGAGAAAATCACCATCGCTGACGAAGCCCGCTATCGCTCCAGCCTCGACCAGGCTTTATACCTTATGAAGCAGGCGCCCATCACCAAGCGCCTTCTGCGCGAACTCGGCACCTCGGGCCTTATCCTGCTCATCAACCTTATCAACATGCTGCCGCATCGCAATTTCCAGGATGTGGAGCACGACGAAGAAAAGGTTGAACGCATCTCCGGCGAAACCATTGCTCATAATTATTTGGAAAAAGCCGGCTCCTGCTATCTCTGTCCCATCGGCTGCCAGCGCCACACCGCGGTCAAATCGGCTGACGGCACGGTGCGCAGGGGAGAAGGTCCCGAGTACGAAACCACAGTGCTGATGGGTCCGGTCTGCGACATCTACGACCTCGATTACATCATCCGGGCCAATTATCTCTGCAACGAGCTGGGGCTGGACACCATATCATTCGGTGGCACCGTAGCCTGTGCCATGGAGCTTTACGAAAAAGGTTATCTTACGCCTGAGCAAACCGATGGCCTGGAGCTGCGCTTTGGTCGCGGTGACCTTCTGGAAAAATTAGTTGAGCTCACTGCTTACCGCCAGGGAATTGGCGCTCTGCTGGCCGACGGCTCATACCGGCTGGCACAGCGCTTCGGCCATCCGGAGCTGGCCATGCAGGTCAAGAAGCTGGAAATCCCGGGCTACGACCCGCGGGCTTCCTACGCTCAGGCTCTGGGCTATATGACCTCGCCCACAGGCGCCTGTCATCTGCGTGGCGGGTATGCGGTGTCTCTGGCTTTCTTCGGTGGAACACGCGAAATCCCCCGCTTTAGCCTTTTTCAATCGCCCATTGCCATCCGCAACATGCAGAACACAGGCATTCTTCAGGATAGCCTCGGCATATGCCGGTTCACTGGCTTTGCTTTTTCGGTGGAACCCTGGGCCCGCATGGTCAGCGGCATCACCGGTCAGGATTTTTCTACCGCTCGTCTTGAAGAAATTGCCAACCGCATTGCCGCGCTGGAACGCCTTTTCAACTTAGAAGCCGGCCTCAACCCTGAAGAGGAAGACCTGTTGCCGTCGCGTTTTTCAGAAATTCCTATTATTGCTGAAGGCAAATCGCGAGCCATAACCCGCGACAACATGCTTCAGATGCGCCGCGATTATTACCGGGCCCGCGGCTGGAACGACGATGGCCGCCTTAGCGAGGAATTGCTGCGCGCGCTTCAGGTAGAGCGGAGAAAAGTTTGAAGGAGAAAAGCTTGAGAAAGAAATATAAAAAATATAGGTGCGGAGCGAAAGGTAATGCAGGTTCGCTTCGGCGGAAAGAGGAGTAACCCACTTGAGATTTATGACGGGCGCGAATCTTTAATCGCGATGGAGAGACTTGGCCAGAAGTAGGTGAAGGGAAAAGGTGAAGGTAACGGAGAAGTGAGCGGAAAAAGTTATTTTCCGCAATCATATACACTAAAAACAGGAAAGCTTAAAGGAATATAAATAAGGAATCTAAAAAGGAAAATCAGGCAAGAAAGAAGACAAAAGATAAAAAGGCCTGAGTAATTAAGAGAAAGAACGAGAAGGTTAAAGGCAGGGTAAAGGGAGCAAGGTAAAGAAGAAAATAAAAAAGTTTCGCCAGAAGCAGGCAGGTTCGTAAGGAGGTTTGACATGGCGCCACGGAAATGGCAGACCAGCGAGGAAGTTTACCGGCTGTTCCACTCCATCGGCCGGGCTTCGCTCCTTTATGACATTCAGGACAGCCACAGCGGCAACATGGCCATGCGCTGGCGAAACGAAGCAGGCGAGGAGATGGTGGTCATAACAGCCACCGGCTCACAGAAAGGCGACCTTGAACCCAACCACCTTTGCTACCTCTCGCCGGCTGAGACCGACTTCGGCTACTACAAAGCTTCATCCGAGACCGATATCCACGTGCGCATCCTGTCGATACCTGGAGTTCAGGCTTCGATGCACGCTCACGTCAAGGAGCTGGTCATGGCCACACTCGACGACCAGCCATCGCCGAAAACGCCGCCGCCCTTTGTGCCCGTTGACCCGCTGGCTTTCTATCATTTAGGTCCGGAAATTCCGGTAGACTGGTTTGCCGTTCCCAGTGGGTCGCCCGAGATGGTCAGGACGATTCCGGCCAGGCTGGCCGAACATCCACTGACCATCATCTACGGACACGGCGCTATGACCCGCGGCCAGACACTCAAGGAAGCTTTCTTCCATCTGTGCTTAGCCAACAACGCCGGCTACATAGTCAGGCTGCTGGAAAGACAGTGGATGGCATTGGAGAGGGGAAAAGAAAATAAGGAAGGCCAGAAAATTCAGGTAGCTGAAAAAGTTAAAAACAATTTGGCGCAGCTGCGGGCCAGGATTAAAGCTGACCCCGACAGCCATTTCCATTTCAGACCCGCGGCCTACAACGTCGATATCGAAAGCCGCTGCGATTTTCCGGAAGAGGAAGAAATCCTCAAGGAATTCCGGAAAACTGGCAATCGTCTGTTTGAATCGCGGCTTTCGCCCTTCCACACAGGGTCGATGTCGGTGCGGGGCGTGGATTATCTGCTTTACGCGCCGCAGGCTTCAATGCCTTATGAGGTCGGCGGACCGCTCCTCAAACTGCCCTTAGCGTTGGAAGCAGACGATGACTTTGAGCTTGCGCTCCACAAAAAAATTTACGCCGAAAGCGATTTCCAAACCATAATCCACGCCTATGTGCCCGAGGCTGAAGCCCACGCCCATTTTGTCTATCCGGGCGAGGAACGGCCGATAGAGCGAATCATCCCGGTTGATGCCGAAGGCAGCTTTCTTTATTTGGCTATTCCGGTGGTCGGGCCAAAGGTAAGAGACGAGGAGTTCATCAGGTTGCTTCATGATTATAAAGTGGTGGTGGTGAGGGGAGGCGGGGTCTGGGCTGTAGGCAGCCAATCGCTGTCGGAGGCGCTCCATCATCCGTCCTCACTCCGAGAAATCTGCCTTTACCGGATTGCGGCCGTTGAGCGCGGTCTGGACCTGCGCCGGATGGAGCCGGAAAAAGCCCGCCGCTGGTGAAAATGGGAAAGTTCTATGAGCTGTTTTAATTTTGAGCCAAAAAAATAGGAAATATAGTTTATGTCCCCAGTTTTAAGGCTTCGGCCAGAGCCTCAAACAGCTGAGTGTTATCGATGATTTTTGTGCCCGGATACCAGGTTCCCTGGCGTTTAGCCAAGTAGCTGAATCCGTTGCCTTTTCCGTAAACATAAACCATAACCAGCTCGTTGGTGTGCTCAGTAGTAGCGTAAGTTACGAGGTCATACTCCCCCGGCCGGCCCAACTGAGCCGGTTTTCCCTGCGGCAGCATCCCTTTGCCCAGAAGCGGTTTTCCATCCTTATCTCTTTTGAGCCGCATAAAACCGTTGGCGTGGTCGGCGGTGACCACAAGCATTGTGTTTGACCAATCGAGATCATCGCCTGGCCGGTCAACGTAACTGATGGCTGCTTTAACGGCCTCGTTCAGGTCCCAGACAGTGCCGATCATCTTCGGATAATCATTGTCGTGGTTAGCCCAATCTATGTCGCCCTGTTCAAACATCACAAAGAAGCCATCCGGGTCGCGGGACAGGACTTTGAGGGCGGCAATGACGGCATCGCGCAGGAGGGGATTTTCGGTAGTCTGCCTGTTGATGGCCGGATGGCCGGGGCTGTTCACAGGAAGAGGCGGTTCAAAATTTCCGCCAGGCCCTCCGAAGAGGCCAAAAAGTTTTTTGTTAGAAGCTATGGCCGTGTCGGCTGCCTGAAGCAGAGCCTGGCCGCCGTCGCTTCCTGGCTCTCTTTCTACGAAAACGTAATCGCGGATAACTCCGTTCTTAAGGTCCTCATAAAGAGCCCTGGAAATGAAATTAAACTGTTTAGTGCCGGACGGCCCTGGATATCCTCCGCCGATTACCACTTCCGGTTTTGTGACCCGGATTATTTCCTCAGAAATCTGAGCATAATTGCTGCGGCTTCGGTTGTGGCTAACGTGGGCAGCCGGTGTGGCATGGCTGAAGGGAACGGTGCTGACCACACCTATGGAGGCACCGATTCGCTCCCGCATCAACTCGGCTAAGGTTCTGAGGCGTCCTTCCTGCGGGTCGCCGGGCAACCAGGCAATGTTTCCGTCGTCGGTTTTGTAGCCTGTGGCCACAGCCGTGGCTGCTGAAGCCGAATCAGTAGCTGGTAATTTCGACCTTTTGCCGTCTGGCGGAAGGGGAAGGCGGGTCAGAAAGTAGCTCGCCTCACCGGATTGGTCCAGCGGGAAAGGCCAGCGGCCACCGAGATCTGGGTTGTAGCCAAGGAGCGGGTCAAAAGAATCAGGGCTATAGGGCGGGCGGCCGTGCTTTGCGGCGAACTGATTGTAGGTGGTCACATCCCAGGTGGTGCAGGGCAGACGGTAGAAGGAAGAAGTGTGCCAGACGAGTCTCATTGGCTCGCCGTATAAATACTGACTGGCAGCAATTTCATGCTCAAGCTGCATTCCATCGCCGATGAAAAGGATGATGTGTCGTATTTGGCTTTTTGGGGTGGAGGGTTCGACCTCGCTGGCAGTAAATTGTTTCGAGCAGCTTAGATTGAGCAGGAAATTTGTGATTACCAGAATAAGAATCAGGATGAAAACATTTTTGCTTAAAAAAATTTTTTTCACTTCCTTCTCCTTTCTTTTTAACTACCTAAATCATCATCTGATTTCCAGCCTGAGCACTTAACTTGCTCGATAGCCATAGCTGATTAAATCATTCGCTTTCTAATTAACTCAAGCAATCACTCAGGTCCTGGCCGCGACCGCTGGTTAGTTTTCTATTCTACAATTTTTTCCCTTATTTTTTTAAATTTTTAAACCAAAAAAATTTCTCTGGCTGAGAGAGATTACCTATAATCTTGATGATAATGACGGGGTCTGTATTTGAAGTAGAACCAAAAAACAGCTCGGGTAAATAACTGGATTAATTATTCAGCTATCAAGACTGATTTATGTGCTATTTTTTAATTTGAGATAATAGATACTGGACCTGAAAGTTGCAACAGCAAGCGAATCAAGGAAAATTGCTGGTGATAGTCTTAAAATCAGAATAAAATTAATATGAAATAGAAAAGAGCGACTAAAATGGAGAAAGAATGAATCAGAAGAAGCTAATTTAGAAAGGATTTACCATGAGCGAGGAATTGATTCAAAGATTCAAGCAAAAAGCCGAGGTTGTGGCGGCCGAAGTTTTTATAGCCCCAGGTTTCGAAGGAGCCCTGGATAAAGCGCTCGAGCTGCTGAGGGAGGAAGAAAAATTCAAAATTACTGCCGATGATGGAGTTTTAAGACGGCACATGGCAAATGGGGAAAATTTTCAGCACCAGATTTCAGCTGGCTTTAAGGAGGCTCATTCTGACGGCAGCGCCGGTTTAGCTGCTGGAGTTGAGTTGCTGAAGGCTCAATTGAAGGAAAAAAGCGAAAACTTCGAACTGTTATTTCCGGAAAAGCCGGAAGAATTCGCCGAGCTGCAGGCGGCTCTGGTGGAAGCTGATTTTGGGGTGGCTGAGACCGGCACCCTCGTTCATCTGGATAAAACGCCAATGGATCGCTGGCGTTGGACTCTGCCTGAAGTCTGTATCGTATTTCTGGGCAAGAAGAAAATAGCTTGCAGTGTAGAAGAGCTGTTAGGGGTTTTTAATTCCTACTTATTTAGTAGGAATAATAATCAAACGCCTGAGATCTCAGACGTTACAGATTCTTCAAATGCCGAGAGAGGCAAAAGCTTTTCAACTGGAAAAGAAGCTCCGACAGAAGCTGACCAATCAAAGCCGGGGTCTGAAATTAGCTGGCAGGAACAATTAAAACTTGAACCAGAGCTGCTGTCTTCAGAGGGAGATATTGTATCAGGACGTCCCAGTGTTCAAAATTATGAGGCAGGTTATGGCAGAGCTGAAGCTGAAATGTCTGGACTTGATGGCTCAGGCCTTATAAAGACAGAAACCGCATCCGGCTCAGAAAATAATTCCTTAGGTATAAAGCAAATTTCATTCGTCACCGGCCCGAGCCGCACCGCCGATATTGAAGGCCAGTTAGAGCTCGGCGTCCACGGGCCCTTGCGCCTCCTGATTTATATTTATTAAAACGGTGACGCCCTACACGTTTCCTAATTTCTATGGAAATGGGTGATGGAAATGGGTGACGCCTTATACATTTCCTGATTTCTATGGGTACGATAAAGAAATTTAAAACGGTGACGCCCTACACGTTTCCTGATTTCTAAGGGTAATATAGAGAAATCAGGAGACAGCTAACCTGTTTCTTATTTTTATTCTTAATTTTTTTTTAAGACGCGGATGATTTTCTGCCGGAATCATTTTTTCTTTTTTTTAAAGCGGCCAGAAAGGGCTAAAGTTCTTAGCCTTGAAGTATTGTTAGCCTTTCCTCTTTTTTACTCGACAGGTTTATAAGCACGGACACTGATGCTCACCGCAGAAGACAGGCTTTCCATAAGCGTCTCAAAGGGAAGGCCGAGCTTCCGGCTAATTTCGTGAGCTCGGGGCTCTTCTAACAACAGTTCAGCGGGATAGCTTTTTTCTTCGAGTATTTCAACCTCTTTAAAACCTGCGGTTTTAATTGCCTCCAGGTAGTCGTCTTTAATCAGGGCTCCGGCCACACAGGCCACGTAGGCCTCAAACGACTGACTGACTTCTGGCGGCAAGGGCTTTTTGAGCACCAGGTCGGAAACCAGTAGTCTTCCACCAGGCCGCAGGACGCGGAAAGCTTCGCGGAAGACGCGAAGTTTATCGGTCGAAAGATTGATAACACAATTTGAGATAATCACGTCAATGCTCGAGTCAGCTACTGGCAGGTTCTCGATTTCGCCCAGCCGGAATTCAACGTTGGTATAGTTGCCCTTGATGGCACTGGCCCTGGCCCGCTCTATCATTTCCGGTGTCATATCAACGCCAATTACCCGTCCCTCAGCACCAACCCGCTGGGCGGCCAGGAAGCAATCTATACCAGCGCCTGAGCCGAGGTCGAGTACGGTTTCCCCAGGCTTCAGGCTGGCCAGGGCTGTTGGATTGCCGCACCCCAGTCCCAGGTTAGCTTCGCGTGGGACGGCTCGAAGCTCTTCCTCTGAATAGCCGACTGCAGGCCCTTCGATCAATCCCGTTTCTGCCTTAGAGCCGCAGCAAGAGCTTAATTGAGCACAGCAGGATTGCCCGGTCCTGGCGGCTTCTGCATAACGTTTACGTACTATCTTTTTGATTTCCACATCTTTTATGGTCATGTCCTTCTCCCTTTTCAAATTAAATCCTTTATCATTGGACTGAGTTTTTCACGGATGATATCCTTGAGGTCATCAGTTTTGATAAGCGTCAGGCAGCAGGAACCTGAGGCACTACGCCACATTATGACTGCCATTTTGTCTCCTGGCTTGAGTCTGGCGGCTTCACGTATTTCTTTGGGAATGACCATCTGACCGCGCTCGTCAACGCTGATTATTGACTCAACTGCACAGCAGGGCAGAGTTTCTTCATTGCTATTTTTGTTTCGGCCAACTTTTTTGTCGCTCATGTTTTAACTCCGATAAATCAGAATAATCAGAGTATACTGAATTATAGTTACGGCCCCTGTCGTAGTCAAGCAGGGATAGGGTGTTGTCGAAGCCGGCATGTTATTAAGGCGTCGCCAGATTTGCTGGATATCCCCGAGAAATATTTAAAAATCTGGAAACGTATATCATGGCACCATTTTTAAAAAATCTGGAAACGTATATCATGGCACCATTTTTATTAGCTTTCCCCGAGGAAATCAGGAAACATGTAGGGCGTCACCGTTTTTATTCGAGTTTGATTTTCACACTTTATTTGTGCTATGCTGACATGCTGTTCCGGGCAGGGCGAGCGAGCAACCATAATCAAGATCAATAGTTAATGATATTTAAAAGCCAAAACAAATATCAGGATTTAAGAAAGAGCAACTCATTTATCCCTCCTTTTCCTCGCCCCTTTATTTTCCGGGTTGAAATTAATAAGGACTTCGATAAAACCGGGAAGATAATTTCGGCAATTCTACCCTCATCATCATTTCTTGTCTTTGAAGTTTCTGATGGCCTCCAGCCACAACTGCTAGAATGGCTGAACTCGCTTGACCGGAGGCCTACTGATTTAAGCTTCAGCCTTCTGGCCAGGAACCCTGGTGATTTGTCCGGACAGGTATTGCTGGCCTTGAGACATCTGAGAAGGTTTAATGAGCTTGAAATTATAGTCGGGGCTTCGGAAATAGAAAAAGGATCAGATAAAATAATTAAAGCTCTTAAGCTGGTTGAACAGTCTGCTCTGAGGACAAAGGCCGTCCTTGAGATTGGGAATGAAGTTGAAACCGGAAATCTCAAAGATTTTCTTACCCGGCTTTTTTCTCAGACTTCGACCGCGGTGGCCTTGAGAAGAGCGGAAAGGGAAAAGCTTAATCTGGCCAATAAATGGGAAGAGCTTGTTTCCAGCTATCTGAGCAATTTGCTTCCTCTGAGTTTTGAGGAATGCTTTCCGGAAATTAATCCCGGGCTCTGGCTTGAATCTATTTCCTGCCGTGGGGGTTTCGGTTCCGGCTATGTGACGGCTGAGGGAGTGCTAAAACCCTGCCGGCTGTCCGATCTGGCCCTGGGCAATCTTCTGGAAAAAGATCTTGAAACGATCTGGGCTGATTTTCTGAAAATCCGGGACAGTTCAGCCTTGTGTCCGCTGAAGGTTTATGAAAAAAGAAGACAAACAATAAATGCTCCGCCTCCTAACCGGCCCTTTGTTCTTGAATCAGGCCTGAAGCCGGTGCCACTTTTCCGGATCAGGCAGGAGAAATGCGGAGCTACCTTGATTAAAGGTCTCGATGGTTTGATGCTGACAGAAAAGGGGCTGAAAATAATAAAGGAAGTAAATGGCAACCGAACACTGAAAGCATTGAAGAAGAAATTTGGAAAAGAAGCAGTTAGCCTGATTTTTGCTCTTTTCTTGCAAGGGTTTGTCAGGCTGGAAAAATAAAAATGTCTGGATCAATGCTGGAATTTTCCGAATTTAAAAAAGCGCTTTCGCCTGAAAGCATTATCACCTCTGTGCCCGGATTATATTTTTCTCCCCGGGGAGATCGCTGCTTGGTGGTCGAGCCTGAGACGGCTTCCTGGTGCATTTTAACTAAGGAGACCAAGGAATATCTGGCAAAGCAGGGACTGCTCAGACCTGGTCTTGAGGAAAGAACCTGGCGCCGCCTGAATGATCTTTATTTGTCCTCCGGCGGCTGGAATGAAGACCGGTTCGACCGGCTTCTTTATTCGTTGTTTGTTCGTAATATGGTGACTGTTAACGGCCAGACCTATTACCAGCCGTCAAATCTCTGGACCGTTCAAAAATACCCGCATTACTTTAATATTCACATAGCCGAATCCTGCAATTTAGCCTGCCGCTATTGCCGTTGCGACCATCAAAGCCCGGACCCGATGCTGATGCCGGTTGAGACCTGTAAAAAAATCATCCGCCGGGTGATGGAAGAAATTCCCGGTGAAAAAATCATTATTGGTTTCCACGGTGGCGAACCCCTGCTAAACATTGATTGTATTATCGAAGGAACCAAATATGCCAGGGAAATAGCCCCTTCCCTGGGGAAAAAAGTAACTTTATCCCTCCAGACTAATGGCGTTTTACTAACTAAATATTCTGAGCTTCTAAAAGAACTTAAAATAGAAGTAGGCGTTAGCCTTGACGGACCTGAAGCCATACATAATCGGCAGAGAATTTTTGCTTCGGGCCGGGGTTCCTTTAAAGAGGTGATTGAAGGCTTGCGAAAAGCCAGGAAAACGGGGTTAAATCCGGGCCTTCTGGCAGTTGTTTCTGACCCGGAAAATTATACGGAAGTGGCCAGATTTATGGTAGAAAACCTGGACAGCCGTTCTTTCCGCCTTAATTATCTCTGTTATGAAGGCCGGGCTAAAAAACAATTTGATTTTGAGGTGGACCGGGCTGCAGCTTTTGCTGATAACTGGCTTAAACTGGTGGACCTGGCTGTGGATTATCAAAAAAAGACAGGAAAATGGTTAAGCATAGATGACCTGAATCTTTTTATTGCTCATCTGGCCGATAAATCCAGACCGCATATGTGCTACCGTTCACCCTGCGGGGCCGGTAATTCCATTCTGGGGTTTGGGCACGACGGCCGGATCTATCCCTGCGAAGAGCTGGTGGGCAAAGAAAGTTTTTGCTTAGGAACAATTGATGACCACCGGCCCTTGGACCGGCTTCTGGCCGAATCGGAGATCAATCAGCGAATCCAAGAAGAGAGAAAGGTGGAGAATGTCAATAAATGCCGCACCTGCCCCTGGAGAAGGTTCCACGGCTCAGGCTGTCTTAATAAATCTTACGAGTTTTTTGGCGACACCGGTTTTGAAGACCCTATGTGTTATTTTTACCGCCGCATATTTGAAGAGCTTATGTGGAAAGTTGCCGAAAACCCGGAACTTAAAAATCTTATCGGGTATTATAAAAAATATCTGAAAGATGAAAAAAGCAGTTTTTTTGACAATTTAATTTAAAGCGGATATACTTGAAACCAAAAGGAGGCATTAATGAAGCTGAGTAAAATCTTTTGGAAGGGGGATGCGGATAAAAATGATAAAAAAGGCCTGGAAGAATTAAGCCCTTCATTACCTTTTTATCCGGTCTCTTTAACTGAAGAGAATCAAGAGCGAAGCCGGCGTCAGGTTCTCAGCCTGGCTATAAAGGGTGCAGCTCTCCTGGCCGCCTGGCCTCTGCTCAAGCAGGAATCAAAAGCAGCCATGCTCAGAAACCTGGTTGGGGATAAAGCACCAGAAACAGGTGCTCTGTCGGCCAGGGAAGCGGCCAGAATAATCGGCAATGAATTGACCCATACTAACATTCCTCACAAGAATATTGCCCACCAGAATGTACCCCATACCAATAAGCATTTGAACAATCATGTCAACCAGACCAAACACGTTGATATGCAGCCCCAGGGCTTTGAGCACACCAACCAGGAAATTCACACCAACCAGAACGTCGAAGGCCATGTTGACACCGCCCATACTGACAATCCCCACACCAATGAGCCCCATACCAACGTTGAACATGCCAATCGATCCGGGCTGGAATAAGACCTGGCTAAAAGATCGAATCGATGATGATGGCCCGGAAATGTTATCTTTCTTTAGCGTTTGTTTTGATTGTTACCTTTTTATTTTTTGGTAATACTGTTCGGCTTGAAGTCGGAGCAGCAGAGGCAGTTATCCAAACCAGTGAAATTGATCAGCTTCTGAGAGAAGCGGCTGACCTGGAGAATAAAGCGGTCCGATTGAGACAGGCGGTGGAGAATTGCCGCCGCCGCATAATACCCCAATCTCCTGACTGCCAGGTTTATATCGAATGGCAGAAAGCGGTTGTTTCGTATCAAGAAGCTGAGCGAATTGCTCAAACTCTTGAGGATCAAGCCCGGGAGAGGAGAAGGCGGGCTGAGTATTTAAAGTCCCAGCAGGCTCCGCCGCCGGTTGCTGTTCCTGTGCCCCAACCTACTTCTCCGGTAACCCCGCCTGAAGCCGTAAATCAGCCTGGTGCGGGCAACCAGACTCAGGGAACAGGGACAAAATCGACCGGTCAGCTGCCAGTCCAAAAACAGCCGGTCCCAGTGCCGCCAAGGCTGAGTGAGGTCAGAATAGGCGGGCTAACTCAGAGAGAATGGAACAAAATCAGAAGTTACCAACAAGAAATAGATGAATTGTATTCGCGGATTCCACTGTCTGATGAAGAAGCTCAGCGGTTTTTTGAGCTGCTTCAAGCCAGAAACGCTTTATGGCAAAAAGCCATCAGCGCGCCCGGACTAAGCTTGGAGGAAAGGCAAAGATTGCGGCTTCTAATTCATACCAAAAGCCAAACAGCCGATGTTCCAGTTTTCAGAAAAGAAGAGGTTCTGGCTGCAGCCAAGGAAAAGAGAAAATCACCCCCTCCGCCCTTTCCGGTTGAAGTCCTGGGAAACATAGTCGAAGCCCACGTCGAGACTGGATCCCAACAGGCTGTTGATGAGCTGGGGAAAAAAATGACTGAAACCATTAACCTGAACCAGATAGACCGCGGCCTTCTCACTTGTGAGAACGTGGTCGGAATCAGCAAAATTACCCTGAAGCTGAAGCAAAAAGATATTCCAGGAGCAATTTCTGAAACAGTCGACTTTGTTTTGGGCAAAGCGATAGCTCCCTTAAGCTCAATGAACATTAGTGTCTTCAAATCTGCCTACAGCCGGATTACTTTCGGTGCGGTCAATAAATTCTTCGATGAAGTTAACAATTTCATGAAATCTATGGGCGGAAACGAAGTGAAATTTAACTGGGAAGAGTTTTACAAGGATATGAGCACCGGGCAGAAAGCGGTAGCTGAGTGGACAGGATTCGGCGACTTAATAAAAGATAAAATTAAAGAAGAAAAGCAGGAAAATAAATAGAAATGAGACTTAAAAATAGACAATTTATTATTTTGATTATATTCGTGGCGATTCTCTCCGTATCTTCCATTTCAGGTTTATCTCAGGAAGTAAATCTGCTGTCGGGGGTAAGGCTATTCTTGCCTGATAACGGACAGGTTAAGGTCAACTGGGTCCTGCCGCCTCTTAACAGTAGTCTTATTGAAGAATATGGAAATGATGTTCATTTTTCGGTTGATGATGAGGGAGTTCCGTTGGTGGGATTGGGAGACAGGCTGTTAATTAATCCGGTCAAAGAATATAGCGGTTTTCTTTCCGCCAATTATAAAAATTTCTTCCATCTGAGCTCGGGGTTTTTGGTGTTTTCAACCGATGAAGATTTCGGCTTTATCTACCCGGCTGAAGACTTGGAGTACGACCCGGAAACCGGTCTACCGGTTTTCCCTTATCAGCCGCTGGCTCTAATGCCCGAAAGTCAAGCCGGGTCCGATGATTATATCATTGCTGACCAAAGAATGTTTCGTGGGGAAAATTGTGTCTATTTTTTGATCACCAGAACTTCAGAAGACTCTATTCCGAGTTATGCCCAGAATGTAATTTACTGTCTCAAATTGGAGAATATTGCAGAGAATAACAATACTTCCAGGGAGGTTTTGTGTTTCCTACCTGTCTTGGTCACTGAAAAAGAAAATCTGGAAAATATTGATCTCGGTTTGATTAGTGCTGTTACCGGAAATGGTGAGACTACTTATTTTTCCCAAGACAACCGGATTTATAAGCTAGAGAAGGGAAGCAGCTCACCGGAGCTTTTTTATGAGCATCCAGAAGGGAAGATCATCGAGTCTCTTGAATTCAACCAGAAAGTGGGCTTGGTCTATACCACTAATGATTCAGTCGGCTTGGCTGACCAGGACAGAGGACTGGAGTTTATCAGGACTCAAGCTCCGCCAAAAATATTCTTGCAAGGAAACCGGCTTTATGTGTTGTTTTCAGACGGGGCGGGGCTTATCAGGCTGGATAATGTTGATGTTTTAAGAAAGTACAATGTCTCTGAAAGAGAGATTAAAGCAGTCGATGGGGTCAAGTACCGGTCTGGAACTTCTTCTCCAGCGGCCGGATTAATTTTTGTTATCCTTTTTGTGGCCTTTTTTGTTCTGTGGTTAGTGGCTCTGGTTGATGTCCTGAAGTCCGATTTTCCGGGTTCGATGAAGGCAACCTGGTTACTTCTGTTATTGCTGGCTTTTATTTCCCTGTTTCTGGTGCTTGTTTTCTGGATGTTTTTTGGTCTGAGCGATAAGGCCTCAATTTTTATGCTGATATCGGTCATTATTGTTTTAAGTTATTTGCTCGTGGGACGGAAACATAAGGTTTGAACATTCGACTTAGTTTTTCCTAATTTTCGTTGTGAGTCTGTTCGGGCTTCTGTCTGGAGCTTAAATCCTGGCCCGGGCTGAATCGAATAAGCCGGCCGAGAGCCAGACGAGACTCCGAGTCGTATTCTGGGGAAAAGCTAAAGGCAAATGGAGAGCTGGTAACCAGAAGCCAGATGGCTTTAGCCCCCAACTACTCTAACCCGGCTCGTAACCTCAGAAAGCAAGAGTTTACTTGGTATTTTTCGACCAAATAGCCGGAAGGCATTCAGATTTCAGGAATTTGAAATTTTGGCCGGAAGCAAAATAAGGGTCCTGCGAGAAGCCCAAAATAGAAGGCATTCAGATTTCAGGAATTTGAAATTTTGGCTGCTGGCGGAGGCTGGATTTTATTCTTTCGGCCAATGAGAAAATAAAGAATAGGTCCTAAAAGCGGAAGAAAAATTATCACCAGAATCCAGATCAATTTATCGTTCCCCGGGAATTCGCTCTTCAGAATGTCCACTAAAGCAATGATGAACAGTATGAATTGGGGGATGGCCAAAAAAACAAAAAGCACTAAAATTAGTTCAGAGATCCCGATCATCAGATCTTCTCCTTTTTATTTTAGCTGTCGATAGCAGAAAAATTCATAAATAGGATGTCTTTCCAGACTGTAGATGGCAAAAGTTCTTTCTGGAAGCGGCAGTCCGAGCTGGCCGGATATTTCTTTCAGCTTATCATAGAGCGAATAACCTGGTTTGATTTCAGGAGAAATTCCGGCATAACCTCCCATCAGGAATGGCTCATAGGTCACCGGAGTTCCGTCAAAGCTTTGCAGATCTTTGCACTCTATTACAAACCAGCTAGCAAAATTGCTGCCATCAGATGGAACTTTGAGATACCGGGCAAAGGTCAGATCTTTGGTGGCTGCTTTCAGATGAATTCTGAGTCTCTTAATCTGGCCTGCTTGGACCGCGAAACTGACCGTTTCTGTCTGGTCTATTTCCTGCTTACCGTCTGAGGTCCGGATTAAAAAACCTTCGTACTCAATTTCTTCCTGTTTGACGTCTTTTAAGGAAAAATATTTCTCCAGGATTGAATAAAGAGAGCCTTCCCCGGCTTCGGCGTTTAAGATTCGATTCTCGATAGAATAAGTGAAATTTCCGGACAGGTTCAGGTCCTTTTCCAGGTTGAAAAGAATAGGAATTCTTTCCGGCAATTTCTTACAGTTGTCTGGCTTTATGCGGACGATCTTAAGGATATTATGAATTGAACCATCTTTATTCTTACTTTGTCTGGTTTCGACTTTAAATGAACTCTTATCAGTGCAGCCGTTGCTTTCCACAACTATGAGCAAGTGCGGGCCGGAGAGCAGGGCTTCATAGAGGACCTCTTCTCCGACTTGACGGGCATCCGGTATTTATCCGGACATTGTCATCGGCAGAAGAAAGTTTAACAGAAAAACCAATAATATTATCAGCCCCATTTTCTTTAGCATTAATGCCTCCTTTTTACCCGATCCTACAAAATTACACCTTCTTACTTATATCTTCGCCACTTAACCTCAATTGTCAAGAAAAATATACTGACCTCGCGGCCGCTGCTGTTTTGACGGGACGTGTGTTACGCATAAAAACAGGGGACATAATGTATATTTCCTATTTTTTTCTTAATCAGCTTGGTGGCAAGCTCAGGAAGATTAAAGCTTTGATTTACTTATAGTTCCCTTAATCATTAAAAAAATATGTAAAATATCACTAAATTACTTTTGCGTTCCCGAAAATTACTTGAAAATTAGGAAATATGTAGGGCGTCACCGTTTTTATTAATTTTCCCCAAGAAAATCAGGAAACGCGTAGGGCGTCACCGTTTTAATGTTGCATCATTGAAGGATAAGGCTTATCCTTATAAAAAAAGTTTAAGGCACAAGAATATGGCTAAAATAGACCGAGAGTTAGTGAAGACACTGCAGGAATTCAGCCAGAGCTGGGCGCAGAAGCGGGGAAAGGCTTTTGCTGGCCTGGATTTTGAAGCGCTGCGGGAAGAGTTAGCGCAAATCAAAGACCAGGCCATAGAGCAGAGCGATGAGCTCCTCGATAAATTCATTGTGCGAGCCACGGCGCGGGGAAGCCACGTCCATTTAGCTTCTGACAGCCGGCAGGCAAACGAGATAATTTATCAGATTCTTAAAGAGCATGGCGTTGACGTTCTGGTCAAAGGCAAGAGTATGGTAAGTGAAGAGACCGGGCTAAATGATTATCTCAAAAAACGCGGCCTTGAGGCTCATGAGACCGACCTGGGTGAGTGGATAATTCAACTCGAGGAAGAAGCGCCGACGCATATGGTTATGCCGGCGATTCATTTAAATCGGGAACAGGTGGCTGAAATTTTCAGGAACCGGTTGGGCGAGCAAATGCAGGATGATATCGGCAAACTGGTCAAAGTGGCCCGGCGGCACGTTCGGAAAAAGATTCTGGCTGCCGGAGCCGGACTGAGCGGAGCCAATGCCCTTCTGGCCGAAGAAGGGGCGATGCTGCTGGTGACCAACGAAGGTAATGGCCGCCTGGTGACCAGCGTCCCACCGCTCCATATAGTACTGACCAGCTGGGAAAAAGTGCTGCCGTCGCTAAGGCAGGCGTTGGTTTTGCTCCGGGTGCTGACCAGAAACGCCACCGGCCAGGAAATTTCAAGTTATGTTTCCATCATTGCCGGGCCACCACATGAAGAGCAACATATTGTCATCGTTGATAATAACCGCAGCCAGCTCAAAGAGGATGAAGAATTCAGGAAAGTTTTGCGCTGCATTAAGTGCTCGGCCTGCCTCAATGTCTGTCCGGTCTATCAGATGGTCGGCGGCCAGGAATTTTCCTACGTGTATATGGGCGGAATCGGCAGTTTGCTGACGGCCTGGGTGCATGGACTGAAGCAATCGGCCGAGCTGGCCTCTTATTGCCTGAGCTGCCACCGCTGTGATGAAGTCTGCTCTACCAAAATTCCGATTGCTGATTTAGTGAGAAAGCTGCGGAGAAGAATCGTCAGGGAAGAAGGCGGGAAGCTGTGGAAGAAAGCAGCTTTTGATTTTGTCCTGAGCCGGCCTGGGGTAGAAAAGAAGATTTTTGCTCTGGGTAGAGCGGTCCGGCTACTGATCAGCAAAGAAGGCAAAATGAACATCCCGCTAAGGGTTGGAGTGCTGGACAGGCTGAACAAGTTCCCGGCACCTGCGGAAAAAAGTTTTTCGGCTATGCTGGAAAAAGATAATGAAAAATTTCAGCAACAGGTATCACTAAGTTCCTCAAAACCAGAGCAGCTGGAGGTTTCCGGGAAAAGAGTAGCTATCTTCCCTGGATGTCTTATAGAGAATTTCTTCCCAGAGGCTGGGCTGGCTGCCTATCGCCTGCTAAGGCATTCAGGCTTTGAGGTAGAAGTGCCGTTTACCGGCTGTTGTGGTTTTCCGGCAGCCAATTCGGGGTTTACCGAAGAAGCCAGGAAGGAGTTTAAGAAGGTTGAAGCAGCCCTTCTTTCGGGGGATTATTACCGCATCATTACCCTCTGTCCTACCTGCACTTCTATGCTGAGGGACCTGGGACCTGAGCTTATCGGTGATGAAGAAAAGAAAGGGGTTTTCAAAGAAAGGGTCAGAACCTTTGTTTCATTTGTGGCAGAAGAAAAACTACCGATTGGTGAGGCAGGAGTGGGCCGAATGATAAGTGAGCAAATAGAAGCCGAAGTACATTTAGGGACTGGGCCTCTTTCTGAGGGAGCAATTTCAGGTTTAAATCAAGAAGGGCCAGATTGGTTAAAAGGAGATAAAACAAGAAAAGCAGATTTCAAAGGTGAAGAGGAAGTTTCAGTGAAAAAGAGAGAAACCTTAGAAAAGGAAAAATTCTTAAAATTAAAGCTGCTTCAAGACCGGAAGAGAGCTGAACAGGCTTCGGCAGAAGCAAGTTTGTCTGAGGAAACTGAGCTTCAAGCTCAGCCGGACAAGAAAGCGAAAATAAAAATTACTTATCATGATTCCTGTCATCATAAATTTGTGCTGAAGGAATCGCAGCTTTCACGGGCGTTGCTGAAGAAGGCTGGCTATGAGCTGGTGGAAATGGAAAATTCTGATTTCTGCTGCGGTTTTGCCGGTGTTTTTTCGGTTGAGCAGGCCGCCGTTTCTGAAGAGCTTATGAGACAAAAGCTGGAGGCCATCGTAAAATCTGGCGCTGACCTGGTAGTTATGGATTGCCCGGGTTGCATCCTCCAGATAAAAGGCGGCCTTCTGGCATCTAAGAAGCAAATTGAGGTAAAGCACACTTCGGAATTGGTGAAATAGAGCAGTTGGAGAAAATTCACCTATTGCCGAGGGATTGTAATTCATCTTTCTTATATTTATTTCGCTTCCAGTTATTTTGCTCCCAGAGGCAGATATTGGGTAAAATCAGGTAAGAGCAAAAAAGGATAAGTAAATTGTGGTATTGTTTTAAAAAAGTTTTTCACCTGAATTCCTGGAAAACTCTACAAAAGCTTAAAGCCTGGTTGATATTGACTAAGGAAGAAGGCTCGTATAAAATTCACATAACCCGGCGGCGTAGCTCAGTTGGTCAGAGCATGCGGCTCATATCCGCAGAGTCGGGGGTTCGAATCCCTCCGCCGCCATTTACCTCATGATTCAGCAGATTTATCAACGGTTCAAGCGGTTCGTAGAGAACAATCGCCTTTTCTCCGCACAATCCCGCCTTCTGGTGGCTGTTTCCGGCGGTCAGGATTCGGTTGCTCTGGTGCATTTATTGCTGGAGCTGAGGAAAGAGTGGCCGGAGATGGAAGTAGCCCTGGCTCATTTTAATCATAAGCTGAGGAAAAGTGCGGATGTGGATGAACGTTTTGTCAGGCGGCTGGCAAAAGATCTGGGGTTGAAGGTTTTTGTGGGCAGGACCAGGGTAAGGGAATATGCCCGCAGGCATGGACTCAACCTGGAAGAAGCGGGGCGGCTCAAGCGGTATGAATTTTTGGAAAAGGTAGCTGAAAAATGGGGGGCTGAGGTGGTCCTTACGGCTCACACCATGACCGACCAGGCAGAGACTGTGCTGATGAGGATTTTTCGGGGGACAGGAGTGGAAGGATTGCAGGGCATAAGGCTCAGGGCGGGGAAAGTGGTGCGGCCGATGTTGTGTTTGCGGCGGGAGGAAATTGAGCAATATCTAAAAGAAAAAAATCTAAAATACAGAGTTGATGAAACAAATCTGGATGCGTCTCTGCTGAGGAATAAAATCCGGCTGAAGCTGCTTCCGTTGTTAGAGAAAGAATATGATGGGGGAGTGGTAATTCATCTGGCACAGCTGGCCTTAATCGCCCAGGACGAGAACGAGGCCATGAGCGAGTTGGTGGATGGCCTCTGGCCTATGGTAGTAAGAAACGGGGGACACAATAATAATTTCCTGATTTTGGAGGAAGAGGGGGAGGGTCCCAAAAAAGAGCCCCGTCTTACGCTATCCCCATCTTTCAAACAGAGGGGGGAAATTGATACCCTGTTCCCAGCCTTAGAGCTTAATATCAGTGCCTTAAAAGAAATGCCAATAGCTGTGTCTCGACGATTGGTGAGGAAGTTCTTGCATGTGGTGCTTGGGATGGAGTCGCCGAGTTTTGAGCAAACGCAGGCGGTCCTGGCGCTTGAGGATGGACAGAAATTCAGTTGGGGTCAAGATAAAGTTTTGGTTAGAGAAAATGGCTGGCTGAAAAGAGTTGAGGTCGCTAAGAAAAAGGTCGATTTTTCGTTTTTGTGGGATGGTAGGCAAAGTATCCAGATCCATAACCGCTGGGAATTTCAGGGAATGTTTGTCTCGGCTAAAAAATTAGGGAAGCTTGAATATGATGATTCAAAAAGATGTTATCTCGATGCTGATAAACTGAATTTTCCATTGGAAGTTCGCAGCCGAAAGCCAGGTGATAAATACCGGCCGTTAGGAATGAGTGGCGAAAAGAAGCTCAAGGATTTGTTGGGCGAAAGAAAAATTCCTCAGGAAGAACGTGATTTGTTGCCGGTCTTTGTCTCAAGCGGGAAGATAGTGTGGGTGCCCGGTCTTCCCGTTTCAGACGAGTTCAAAATCACGGGCAAGACGAGGAAGATCTTCTTGATTGAAAAACGGGGGACAACTATGTGTGCTCCACCGTTTTGCGACGACCGGGGCGTTTTTTCTTAAGGGGTCTTCCAGTGAGTCTTTCTAGTAGCTCAACGAAATTTTCATCGCCAAGCGGTCGGCCGGTTGACTGATTCTTTCTTATTTGTTTCAAATCCTCATCTTTTTCCTCGCCTCGCAAAAAAGCGCTCCAGTCCTTGATTTGAGAGAGAAGTGGCATTGGGCTTAGTATCGGGTCTGTAAAGCCGAAAACATGGGCTCTGGCACTTGACCATTTATATTCTTCTGCCAATTTAACAAGACCGGCTCTGACTGGATTTCTTTCGACATATTTTACACAGCAATACAAATAAGCCTCATCCATTGGGAAGGAACTGAACCTTCCCTGCCAGAGGTATCCTTTCCAGTTGTTACTGATGTTTATCATCAAGGTGTATTTTCTGTGTGTTTCAGCAATGGCTCTTGTCAGACTATCAGTTTTTTCCGGGACTGCGATTAGGTGCACATAGTTGTTCCGCGTTTTAAAGTTATTCAGAAACTACGACGTATTTGCATCTGCGCCTTTCTATCCTGAGGTAAGTCCCAAAATCTTTGATTACAGTTTTTCCGCGGATTTCTACCCGGCTTTTGCTTCCGACAGAAGAGTATATCTCCTGGTCTGTTGGCGAACATTTTAATTTTATCTTCCTGGCCCTTTTTTCATCCCATCCTTTCTGGTCACCAGAATTTGGTGGGAGCATAATATCGCCTATTATGAGCTCTCCATCTTCTCCAACTGATAAAAGGAGATGATCGAAGCTGTTAAACCATTTATCTTCATTTTTACCATGACGGATAGCATTTTTGTTGAATAATACCGCTCCAGTTCGCCATTCAATCACAGCTACCCCACTCATAAATACTCCCTTTTTAAAGTCATCAAATCCATAACCTACAGCAATGAGATCTCTATTAAGAAACGTGGCTTGCTTTATGTTTTCGCCAATGTTCAAGATTTGCCAGTATGTTTTTTCGGGTTCATAGTAGCTTTTAAGGAAAAGGCTGGCTCCTGTGCCTACCAGATAGTAGCCTTCACCGATCAGTAGAAAGCAATCGGGTATAGAGGGACCATTGGGTCCCTGATAAGGTCCGAACCTGAATTTCTCCTGCCCTGTCTCCCCGTCTATGATGGAAATAGGCCCAACTTGGTTATGTATTGGCGATGGTTCCAAAGCAAGATCATTGCCAATTATAGCCTTGCTTACCCATCTTTCTTGAGTGTCGAGGCTGTAAATCTCTTTTCCGTTGAGGTCTACAAGTTTTATAGAGTAAGTTGCATTTTCATCTGCCTCCTCAAGAAGAATTTTTTCTCCGATAAAACCATGTAACCACCACCATGGTTCAAGAGTCAGATCGGAAATAAGGTTATCCTGGCTGTCAAAGATCAAAAGCCTTCGAGGTACATCACCTCTTACCAGCTGCTCGTCAGGCAGATTGGGGAGGAGATATAAAGCTCGATATAAAGCTCCAGAATGATATCTTTTAAACTTCCAGCCAGAAGGAATTTTATACTCATGGACAACTTCTTGAGCCAACAAAGGCAGCAGAATCAATCCTAAAATTAAAAAAATTGTTATATATCCTATTGTTTTCTTAAGGTTAGGTTTCAAATATCCTCCCGGCAACATTTTTAATTTTGTATTATAGCCATGATCAGAAAGTTTAGAGCCCATCTCAATTACACCCTATGTAAGTATTATAAAAGTTTTTCTCGAGGCAATAAAATCTTATTGCCTTTATTCAGGTGGAAAATCGGGGAATCCGCATTATGTTTCTTTTTTATATTAATGTTGCCCTCATTTTAGTGAGAATTTTAATCGCTTGATCTGCTTGACTAATCAAAATTCAATAAGGTATTCGGCCTAACAGTGAAAGAGCAAAGGTAAAGCAAAAATCGGGAAACGTGTAGGGCGTCCCCCGTTTTAGCGGAAGAGGGAAAGATACCAGGCTATGATCGACTCGCCCCAGATTAAAGCCACAAAGGCGGCCGGTGCGATGAAGCTGCCGAAAGGCAGGGCGAACTGTAGGTCTTTTTTCTTGAATCGCATCAGAAGCAAGCCAAAAACAGCCCCGACCACTGAAGCCAGGAGCAAAGTGAAAATGGTGCGGGCTAAACCCAGATAAGCCCCGACCATCAGCATCATCATCACATCTCCCATACCCAGGCCTTCTTTTTTCCGCCAGAAGAGATAGATAAGATAAACGATGAGCAGGAAGCCGCCCCCAACCACGGCTCCAATTAATGCCTGGCGCAGATTCAGGTCGTAGCGAAAAGGGGCATAAATTAGAGAAAGAACAAGAACCGGAAAGGAGATGTGGTCAGGAATTATCTGGTGAAAATAATCGATAAAGCCCAGAGCAATCAGGCTGCTCACAAAAAGACAATCGGCAAAAAACTGCAGGTCAAAAAATTTCAGGTTATAGAAATACACCAGCAGAAAGCAAGCGGCGGTCAGGGCTTCAACCAGCGGATACACCACTGAAATTTTCGCTCCACAGAACCGGCATTTTCCGCCCAGCAGAATGTATGACAGGACCGGAATGTTGTCGTACCATTTTATCCGGCGCCCACATTTCGGACAGCTCGATGGTGGTTTGACCAGGCTCAGGCCGCGCGGCAGCCGGTAAATGACCACATTGAGGAAACTTCCCCACACCAACCCAATGATGATTATAAAAATTATTTTCAGCGTTTCCACCACACCCTCGCTGGTTTAACTTCCCCCGTTTTCGGGTCATAGACATAATCCTTACCGTCCAGGTCTTTTGGCACTTCCCTTATCAGACCTACCCGGACTAACGCCTTCAGGTCGGCCGGCAGGCGCCCGTACCTTTCCTTGAATTTTTTCACCGCCTCGTTCAGAGCTTCGGTGTCCACCGTACTTTTGACCCGATAAAGATGATTATAGGCGATTTCTTTAACCCAATCTTCTTTAGCCGTCTCATAGACCTCTTTCCACATCGCCCAGGCTTCCTGATAGTCCATAGTCTTATAAGCAGCATTAGCATAGAGCCTTTTGACAATCGGCGGAGCGCCGGGGATTTCCATCGCCTGGCGATAATATTCTCGAGCTCGCTCAAAATCCTTCTGCATCTGAGCAATGTGACCGGCCTGAAAAGGAAAGATCCACATCTCCGGGTTTTTCTGCAGGCCCATATCCAGAATCTTATAAGCAAGCTCCGGGTCATGGGCGTCATAGACCGCGATCAAAGCACCCACTTCATAGGGGTCGGTGTATTTCGGGTCAAGCTCGGCGATTATGGAAAAGATGTGCTCTAAATACTTAAATCGGTCAGGAATGTCGTAAGAGCCGTAATACTGGATGGCCCAGAGATAAATAATGTCGGCCGCCAGCGATGAGTAGCCAAAGGTGACATATTTCAAATACTTGCCTGAAGGCAGGTAAATGATTGACGAGCCCGGAACTTTTTTCCTGGCCACTTTATCGGTCTGGATTTTCAGCCAGGAAAAAAGCAGCAGCGAGACAATCAGGAATAAAACCAGAAGATTCCTCTGGCGGTGCAGCAATTTTTCTCCGCTGCTTCTTTCCTCCACCGCTCTTTTCCCAACCATTTTAGCCAGCTATATCTCTGAAAGATAATTTTTCTGATTATTTGCTTATATGTAGTTCATATTCTTCAAAGCTTTATTTTTTCCCGCCCTCTTTTTTCTCATACCAAACTCTTTTTGCTGTGTGTTCTATATCTCCCGCAGCCTCAGATAAAATCCCGCCTCCTGAAAATCACCATGGCCAGGAGCAGAATAAAAGCGGTATAAACCACGCCGTAGAGAAAGCTAATTCCGAGTAATTTAGTAGGAATTGGCAGATTGTGCACCACTTCAGTCTTGAAATTGAAATTTTCCAGATCCGGAAGCACGGTGTAAAACACCCGCAGAATGGCCCGACCTGTGCCGCTCTTAACTTTCTTGATGAGCATCTCCAGGCTCCAGGACAGATGCCCGATCAGGTAAAATCCCAGCGAGTAAAGAGAAGCCAGAATCGGCGTGGTGAAAGTTGAAAAAAGCAGGGCCACCGCCGTCATCAGACACAGCTCGAAAAATATGTAAAGGATGGCTATCAAAATGCTCCACTCAATGGTAAAAGTATGAAGGAAAAGAATCAGCAGAAAAATCACTGCCATCAGCACGGTCATTATGAAAATGGTCAGCACCAATCCTAAAAACTTGCCCATCAGGAACTCAACCCGGTGGATTGGCTTGGCTAAGAGTGTGAAGATGGTTTTCTTGTCAATCTCTTTATAAACCAGACCCGTGCCCATCAGGATGGCCATCAGCATGCCGAAGATTGAAATGGAAGCCAGTCCCACATCTTTGATGATTTTAACCCGGTCACCCACGGTCAACAGCGCCAGGAACCGCGAAAACAGCAAGCACCCAGCGGCGAAGAAAAACAGCAAATAGAGCACTCGGTCTCTTTTAGCTTCCTTAAAAGTGTTCCGAGCGATAGTGGTTATTTTCATTGGTTCTTCACCATATTGACAAAGATGTCTTCTAAGGTTTCGGTCCTGGGCACCAGTGAGACAATCTTTCCTTTCTTTTGTTGCACCAGGTTAATCACCTGGTCAATGTTTCTTTCTTCATACACTTTTAGCAGCACCCGGTCGCCGCTGGTTGAAACACTTTCACCCAGGTGATTGAATTCAGCGGCCGGAATGCCGGCTATGGTTATTTCCGTGTACAGCACTTTTTCTGAAATTAAATCACCTAAGTAACCCTGGTTGATGATTTCTCCAGCCAGGATGATGGCTACCCGGTCGCAGATCATCTCAATGTCCTGAAGGATGTGCGAGCTCAGGAAAACGGTCTTGCCTTCCTTCTTCAGGTTGACGATAATGTCACGGAATTCTTTGCGGCCGATAGGGTCAAGACCGCCCATCGGTTCATCGAGAACAACCAGCACGGGGTCATTGAGCAACGCCTGAGCCAGGCCAATTCTCTGCAGCATGCCGCGGGAGTACTTGCGGAGCTGCAGGTCGGCAGCTCGCTCCATCCCGACTAATTTCAGCAGGTACCTGATTTTTTCTTCTTTGACCCTGCCGTGAATGCCCAGCAGGTCAGCGTAGAAGGCCAGAAATTCCCGGCCGGTCAGGTAGTCATAGAAATATGGATTTTCTGGCAGGAAGCCTACCCGTTGTCGCGCTTTTGGCTTGAGCGAATCTTCCCCAAAAATGGTAATCCTGCCAGCATCCGGAAATATAAGATTGAGGATGCACTTGATGGTAGTAGTTTTGCCAGCTCCATTCGGTCCTAAATAGCCGAAAATCTCACCTTCGTTCACGTAGAAAGAGACACCTTTTAAGACCTGTTTTTTCTTCGGAATAAAACCAAGCTTGTAAGATTTATAAACTTTTTCTAGTTCCAGTGCTTTGCCCATCTTGTATTAACCTATACAAGAATCAGGATTCTGTGTCAATCAGACATTTGACCGGGTAGAGAAATTTTTACTGCCGCCTTTCTTTTAGTTATTCTCTTTTTTTCTTATTTTTTCTTATTTCGGTTCTATTGTTGCTTCAGGTTTGTCTCAAACAATTTGAATATGCGACGGTACTCATCAACCCAGGAGGAAGTGGTCCGGAAGGTATGATTTTCCACTGGATAAATGGCTACCTCCCAGTTTTCTTTGCCCAGTTCAATCAGGCGTTGAACCAGCCGCACCGTGTCCTGGAAATGAACATTGGTGTCAACCATGCCGTGGCAGATAAGAAGTGCTCCTTTCAAGCCTTCAGCAAAATAGATCGGCGAGCTCTGCTTGTAAGCTTCCGGGTCTTTCTGGGGGAGGTTGAGAATGTCAACTGTGTAGGTCGGGTGATAATGAGCCCAGTCAGTCACCGGACGCAGGGCGGCCCCGGCTTTAAAAACGTCAGTTTTGAACATGGCCATCAGCGTCAAGAATCCACCATAACTTCCTCCATAGCAGCCGATAGCCTGAGGGTTGACTTGATATTTTTCCACCAAGAATTTAGCTCCATCGACCACATCATCCAGGTCCTTTCCGCCCATATGACGATAGATACCAGTACGGAAGTCGCGGCCATAACCGCTGCTACCGCGATAATCCACATCTAAGACATAGTAACCGCTGTCACGGAGCAGATTATCAAACATATATTCCCGGTCATAGGTGCTCCAGCCTTTGTGAGCATTCTGCAGATAGCCGGCACCGTGGATGAAAATGACCGCTGGCCGGTTGGGATGGGGAGTGTCGGGTTTAAACAGCCGGGCATAGATTTTCGCTCCGTCTCTGGCTTTAAAAGTGACAATTTCCGGGTCATACCAGGGATAAGACCGAAATTCTTCGGTTGTAGATAGGGTAATCTGCTTAGGTTTGGCTGCGATGGAGTTGGCCTGAAGATAAAGTTCAGGTGGAGTGTTAGTGTAAGAGTGAATGATGGCAATGGCAGTTTCATCCGGCGAAATATAAAATTCATTCATTCCATTAAGCTCGGTTATCCGGGTTTTCTTTCCGCTCTTAAGGTCAAGAGCATAGAGATGTCTTTCACCCGGGTGGACTTCATTTGAAACAAAATATATCTTTCTGCCGTCCTTAGAAAGATAAGCCTGAGTCACTTCAAATTTTCCTTCGGTTAGGGCTTTTTTCTCCGTGCGGTCTATGGAAATCTGATAGAGATGGGCATAGCCGTTCTTTTCAGAAATGTACGAAATATGCTGGCTGTCAGGCCACCAAAAAACATTGGTCAAACCGAGTGGTCCGACCCAGGCTTCATCATGAACCTGTTCCAGGACAGTGGTTTTCCCGGAAGCCACATCGAGCAGAAATAACCAGGCATCCTTGCGGTCTTCAGCCTCAGCAGTCAGCAGACATTTTTGACCGTCAGGTGACCAGAACCACTGCCGCGGGTTTATCTGACGGTTGCCCTGTCCGTAATCCACCCAGCAGACCTCGCCGTTCTCTGTGTTCATTATGCCGAGCCGGTAGACCTGGGGATTTTCGGCAGCTTTGGTGTGGGAAGGAATGGTTTCGGTGTAGCCGGAGCGAGTTACGTAGTTGGGAACAATGGTGGTTTTTACTCCGGGCACCTCTTCGCTCAGAGTGAAGAGTACATATTTTTCATCAGGAGATGGTTCGGCTGAGAGGAGCCGCTGATTTTCTTTGAGGACAAAGGGTTTTCTTCTGGCAACAGTCTGGCTTAAAGGTGGCAGTAGTTCCTGTCCCCGGCGAAAACCTTCAAAGCCCATCTGGAAGATTTCTTTAAACAGAGCCTTCTGCTGGTCTTCGTACCATTTTTCTACCTCGTTGGGCTTCTTAGGTTCGGGTTGTTTTTCTCTGGTGAAGGAAGTTAGCTGACGCCAACTTCTATCAGTAAGAGAAAGCAGGAAAAGGTTTTCGCCTGAAAGATAGTAGACTTTCTTCTGGTCAAAAGTGAAACCGACGTTTGATTCTTTTTCATCGGTAAAAGTTAGTTGTTCGGCTTTTTTGGTGGTCAAATCATATAGAAAAATGTCTCCGTTCTGATTGACCAGCAGCCGTTTTTTAGCCTTGTCCCACTGCCACTGGGAGCCAAAGCGTCCGAAGATAAAAGCTCCCCGGCCTCCGGAAATAGGAGAGATGGGTGGATTCTTGAGAATTTCTTCCCGGCTGATTTTAACCGGAACTGGCTTAGCCAGGCTGACCGCATAAATTTCAATAGTCTTTTCTTCGGGCTTTTTCCACTGAAAGTAAAGAGTTTTTCCATCTACAGCCCAGACCGGATTGGAAGGCGGAGTGCCGTAAAATTCCGGACCGGCCATGATTTTTTCTAAGGAAAGCTGGGGTCTGGGTTTTTCAACTGATTTGGCTTGAACAGAAGCCTGAACCGTATTGATGATGAGAGCCAGGCTCAAACAGAGGAAGAGGATGGACCTTAAAATTATGGCTTTTTTGAATTTTCTTAAAATTTCTCCCTCCATTTTACCTCCTTTTATTTTTTTTGTTTTTTTCACTTTTCAGCAAACTAAAGTTTAGCATTTGAGCCCACCTTTTTTCCAGACACAGGCCATCCCATCAGCTTTTGAGGTAATATAAGCGAATCTCCGGACTTAAATAATAAAGACCTTAGTCTATTCACAGTCTGTCAATCACAACCTGCAAATTGTCTCGGCAAATCATTGTTGACGAATCACAGTCAGGTCAGCTGGATTTTCCGGGCGTTTTGAAGAAGGTTCTGCTGGGTGTAAAGGTGTTCGCGGCAGAGAGAAAGATGGGCACTGAGTTGATTTCTGATTTCACCCTCAGGCACCAAGTTGACTGCCAGTTCATACTTTTCAATGAGCTGCTTTTCGCCCCTGAGAGTGCTTTCCAGGGCTTCAACTCGGTTGCCTCCCGGATAGACGTAAGGCATCGGCAGCCGGCTCTGTTCACCTCCGTTTTCTGCCGGCTCGGGATTTTCTAAGCGGGTAAAAGAAAAGAATTATAGCTATTGCGGGGGTGAAAGAAAAACAGTTTCTGAAGACCAAAAATCACCCCCAAATACCTCCTGAGGGGTGATTGAGCTGATTTTTAGTGTGTGTGAAGCTGATATCGCCTCAGATTGAGGCATGGCCAAGGTTGTTGAGGAAAGGGAGGGGAGGAAGATCCTTCTCCTCTTTCCTCCTCTTTTTTTAAGTTGTTTGTTTGGGGGATATTTTTCCTGCTTTTTGAATCCGTTCTATTCTCCATTTGTTAGAGACAATGAGCTTTAAATGGTCGTCTTTATAAATTAAATTGAGGTTGAAAAAGTGACTGGTTATGTTAATCTAATTTAGACTGGATCCGCACGATTCTGCCTATGGACCTTTAAATAGAATTATCTAAGGATTTTTAAGAAATAAAGGGAAGAATGGTCAGGAAAAGATAAAGTAAAGGAATCAGGGAAAGAATGACCGAAAATCCTTTAAGCCTTAAACTCAGACCTGGCCTGGAAATTCAACCCATCAATTATAAAGGGCAGCCGGGCCTGCTCATAAGCGACAGATTAGGCCTCATTGAGAACCCGGTGATACTTCAGGGAGAAGCCCTGGAAGTTCTGGCTTTGATCGATGGCCGAAGGGAGGCCGAAGATATTCAACTGGAGTTTTTAAGACGAAAAGGTTATTCACTCGAAGGAGCGGGACTGGTCAGTAAGATTCTGGAAGAGTTCAGAAGACTATTGATTATTGATAGCCTGGAGTACCGGGAAAGAAAACAGAAATTAATCCAGGAATTCTTTGAGTCGCCTATACGACCTGCAGTGCTGGCCGGCGAAGCTTATCCAGGAAAGGAAGAAGAGCTTCGGGCCTTTATAAAAAACATTCTGGGACTTGAAGTAATATCGGGAACGGAGGAGAGAAAAGAAGAAATCGGTGAAGGCCGGGAAAAAAATATTAAAGCTCTGGTTTCTCCTCATATTGACCTCAGAGTTGGCAGCCGGATTTATTCTCTTGCTTACCGCCAGCTAACAGGCTGTTCTTATGAGCGGGTGATAATTCTGGGAACAGGCCATTTTCTGGAGGACGGAATTTTTTCCCTGACCGAAAAAGATTATTCCACCCCTCTGGGCAGAGTCAGGACTGATAAAAAAATAGTCAGAAAGCTTAAGGAAGCTGGAGGCGAACTGGTGGCTGCTCATGATCTGGCCCACAAAAAAGAACATTCGATCGAATTCCAGCTGATTTTCCTTCAGCATCTTCTTGGCGATAATTTTGAACTGATTCCTATTCTCTGCGGTTCTTTTCATCAGTGGTTGACAAAAGCCAGCCGGGCTTCTGAAATTCCCGGAATAGAACCTTTCCTTTCAGCCCTTAAAGAATTAGCCTCAGCTCGTGAAAAACGCACTCTGATTGTGGCTGGAGTTGACCTGTCTCATATTGGACCGAAATTTGGCCACAGGCAGAGAGCTGCAGAGCTCAAAAAGGCCACCCTGGCTTTTGATGATAAAATCATCGAAGCTCTGCTGAGACTGGATGCGGTTACTTTCTGGAGACTGCTTCAAGAAACCTGGGATAGCTTCAATGTCTGTGGCTTTCCGGCGCTGGCCACGCTTTTGGAGATCATGCCGGCAGAAAAAGGCTATTTTCTCGGCTATGACCTGGCTGAAGAGCCGGCTACCCAATCGGCGGTCAGCTTTATGGCTTTGGCTTTCAGCTGAGATGGCTCAAATCTGGATTCTAAAAATTTCCGTTATTCTTTTCAGGTAAATCTCAAGTATAATCTGAATATAAAATCTGAATATATGAGAACAATTTAAAAAGTAAAGGAATTACCAGATTATTGTGGAGGGAGAAATGACTGATTTTGGTGGCGCTTTAAAAAAGTTATCTGAGTATCCAGATTACACCTTAGCCATAATTGGCGTACCGTTTGATGAAAAATCAAGTTTTCTCCGGGGGGCAGCTGACGGTCCGGCAGCTATCCGGCGGGTTTCTACCGGCAAGTGCTACAATCCAGATACCGAGCTTGGAATAGATCTGGCTGAGGAAACGGTTCTGGTCGACTTAGGCGATGTGGATACTTCAGGTGATATGCTCAAGACTTTTGCTGAAGTTGAGAAAAAAGTTGCAGAAGTGGTGAGAAAAAAAGCCATTCCCATCATTCTTGGTGGTGACCATTCGATTACCTATCCGGCGGTCAGGGCTGTGGCCAGCCACCACCAGAACCTTGACCTTCTCCATCTGGATGCCCATCCTGATATGTACGAAGACCTTTACGGCGACCGTCTTTCTCATGCCTGTCCCATGGCCAGAATCTTGGAAGAGGGTCTGGTCAAAAACCTGATTCAGGTGGGGATAAGGTCGATGACTCCAGAGCAGAAAGCCCTGGCTAAAAATTATGGAGTAAGGACAATAGAAGCCCGGGAATTTCCGGAAAAACTCAGTCTGGAATTCAGGAATCCGCTATATATCTCTTTAGACCTCGATGTTTTCGACCCGGCTTTTGCTCCGGGTGTTTCTCATCATGAGCCGGGCGGGTTGACTTCAAGACAAGTCTTAGACCTGATCCATAACCTAAAGGCGACCATCGTCGGATTTGATATCGTTGAGCTCAATCCGATGAGGGATGTTTCGGACATGACCGCAGCTCTGGCTTTTAAATTGCTTAAAGAGATCGCTGGTAAAGCGATCCGACCCTGAAATCGAAAAGGAGGGGTGATATGAAGAAATATCTTTCTTTTTGGCTGATTCTGGCTGCTTTAATCTTTGGTCTGATGATTTTTTCCTCTCAGGCCCAGGAGAATGTCTCTTTCGACCGGTATTTTCTGGACAAAACCATGAGAGTTGATTATTACCATGTCGGTGATAGCAAAGAAGAAACGATCACTCTGGACAGGATATATCAGCAGGGAATCTGGGCTGGTTCCGTCAAAAATCTGCTCGACCCATTCCTGCGAGGAAGATATTGCGCTAAGGTTTATGATTCAGCCAGTGGACAGCTAATTTTTTCCAGGGCGTATGACAGTCTGTTCGGTGAATACAAAACCACAGATGAAGCCCTGAAGGGAATAAAGCGGACATTTCATGAGTCTGTTTTGATTCCCTTTCCTAAAAACAAAATTGTTCTGACCATTGAGGTCAGGGACCGGAAGAATAACTTTCATCAGATTTTCTCTCAGGAAATTGACCCAGCTTCTATCTACATCATGAAAGAACCTCTGGAGCCAGGGGTTAAAGTGTTTGAGCTGGTAAAAAGCGGTCATCCCCATGAAAAAGTTGATGTGGTTTTCTTAGCCGAGGGATACCGGGCTGAAGAAGAAACCAAGCTGAAAAAAGACCTGGATAAATTGGTTAAAGTCTTTTTCAGTCAGGAGCCATATAAAAGTCTGAAGAATAAATTCAACATCTATGGAGTTTTCAAGCCGTCAGCTGAAAGCGGTTGCGATGAGCCTGGCTATGGAATATTCAAGCAGACAGCCTTGGGCTGTAGCTTTGATTCCTTTGGCTCAGAGCGCTATCTACTGACTGAAGACAACCGCCGGGTGCGCGACCTGGCCGCCAATGCTCCGTATGACACCATCCTGATCATGGTGAATCATAACCGCTATGGTGGTGGTGGCCTTTACAACCTTTACTGCACCTTCACCACTGATAATCAATGGTATGAATATCTGATGCTTCATGAATTCGGACATTCCTTCACTGGCCTGGCTGATGAGTATTACACCTCTCAGGTGGCTTATAATGAATTTTACCCGCCGGGAGTTGAACCGGTTGAGCCCAACATTACCGCCCTTCTTGAGCCCAAAAATCTTAAGTGGAAAAATCTGATTTCCTTAGGGATTGCCATTCCCACACCCTGGGAGAAGGAAGAATTTGACCGGATGGACCTGGCTTATCAGAGGGTAAGGCAGGAGCTTAATGAAAAAATTGCCCGGATGAAAAGGGAAGGAGCGCCGAAGGAGGAAATAGCCAGGCTGGAAGCGGAAAGCGAGAGGCTGTCCTTGGAGCAGGCTAAAAAAGTTGATGAATTCCTGGCAAAAAGCAAATATGTCGGAAAAGTTGGTGCCTTTGAAGGAGCCGGCTATTCTTCAACCGGACTTTATCGCCCAGCTGTGGATTGCATTATGTTCACCAAGGGGAAGAAGCCCTATTGTCCGGTCTGCCAGGAAGCAGTTAGGAAAATGATCAAGTTTTATTCAGAATAGAGCCTTCTCTTTTAAGCCAGGCCAATTGTAATTTTAATGAGAGTCCAATCCGCCTCAATTTGCCTGTGATTAACTTTATTAAAAGACACATTCCAAGCATAGGAATTGCCTGAAATCTTCAGGCTTACAAATAAAAATTCCGGCAAGAGCAGAAAATTATATTGATAGTTATTATCACAGAAGCTGGAAATGAATTATTTTTAATCGACGTGAGATTGGAGCTGTATTTTCATTACCTCTTAAAGAAAGTTAGTA
Organism: Candidatus Aminicenantota bacterium; assembly: GCA_014360015.1. Lineage (GTDB taxonomy): Bacteria > Acidobacteriota > Aminicenantia > Aminicenantales > Saccharicenantaceae > Saccharicenans. Next base: position 51,933 of record JACIYJ010000005.1, read on the forward strand.
GTGTTACTATAATTTTAAAAAGTAATACTAAAAATGTAAGCTTTAAGTAAAAGAGATGCGGGCTGTTGTCAGCAAAAGGGGGGTTGATGATGGGAACCAAAAAGGTGGGGGCTTTCCCCAGCCCGCCCAGGAAAGCCAATATTATTATAATCTAATAAAGTCAAAAATCAAGTATTTCTTTAGAATATAATTTATTAAAAATCAATAAGTTAAAAAATTTTCTGTAATTTGCGTTATCGTTTACAAGTCGCCTCGTATAGAAATACTATATAGAGGCACATTTTCAGCATTGTTTAGAGCCATTGGTTATGACTGTACTGTTTTCTAATTTTAAAAATTTTGTTGTTTCTTCAGAATAAATTTTGAGGAAACAAGTTTATACTCTGAAAGTTAAGTCTGCCACGGCAACTTCTTATTTATCTGATGTTGATTCAATTTAATCGAACTCGTCAGGCAGAACATTTTTTAATAGAATATAATAAAGTTTTTAAAAAGGAGCCCAACATGAATCAGCTTGAGGACAAAGAAAAAAAGATTGATATCAAGGTGGATGAAAACATTGCCACCGGGCAATACTCTAACTTAGCTGCTATTCGTCACAGCCGGGAAGAATTCATTTTTGATTTTGCTTTTATCTTTCCCGATGGACCGATGGGTAAGTTAGTAGCCCGGGTGATTCTGAGCCCGGCCCATGCCAAGAGGTTTTCTGAAGCTTTGCAAGAAAACCTGAGAAGGTATGAAGAGATGTTCGGTCCCCTCACCCCGGCTGATGTTCCTCCCGGCGTCGGTTTTATTCAATAAGCGGCTGGAGAAAAACCCTGAATAAACTTGACATCGGCTGATAAATTTAATAAAAGTAAGCGAGACCTCATTTGGGTGTCTAAAAAAATAAAACGGAGGGATGGAATATGAAGAAACTAATTGTTTTAGCTGTGGTCTTTTTTTTCGGGTTGGGCTCGGTCGCTTTCGGATCAGGCTTTCTGATTTACGAACATGGAGCAGCGGCCATGGGTATAGCTGGAGCTTTTGCCAGCATTGCCAACGACCCGACAGCTATTTTCTACAACCCGGCAGGCGTTGCCTGGTTGAGCGGGACCCAGGTTAATATTGGCGGGACTTTTATTTTCCCAGCTGGTTCTGTTTCCCTGCCCAACTGGCCAGATCCGACTTTTCAGAAAGTTTATCAATTAGACCAGACTTTCTTTCCCCCACATTTTTATTTGACCCATAAATTTGGTTCGAAACTGGCTGCCGGAATTGGAGTATTTGCTCCATATGGACTGGGGACTGCCTGGCCGGTGAATTATCCCTTAAAATATATCTGCACCGAAACTTCGATGCAGACACTTTTCATCAACCCGGTAATTGCTTATATGCTTACTGATAATCTTTCGATTGGAGTAGGGGTTTCTTATATCCATTCGACTCTCTCCCTTGACCTTGTCAGACATGTGGAGATTCCGAACGCCTGGACTGGAGATGTTCCGGCTTCCTTGAAAAAGGCAAAGGGAGATTCCGTTGGTTTCAATGCTGGCTTGCTCTTCAAGAAAGACAGATTTTCACTCGGTCTGAACTGGAGAAGTGGTTTTAAAGTTGATTATAGTGGGACCCTGACTCTGGATAATAGCAATGTTCCGGCTCCTCTTCAGCCTTATATCCCGACTTCTGGTGATGTCACCACTGCCTTCAAGCATCCTCATATATTTGGTCTGGGTGCTTCTTATCAGGCCACGGACAAACTCCTGCTGGCTGCCGAGGTTCAATACTTTACCTGGAAAGTCTACAAAGATTATGTAATTAACATTGAATATGCTGGCGGTGGCTCAGAGGAAGAAGTGGTCGAAGAAAATTTCAAGAACACTATCATCCTGAGAACCGGCCTCCAATACCTGCTTAAAGAAAATTTTGCTATTCGTGGTGGTATTATTTATGACCAGACTCCTCAGCCGGTTGAAACCATGGATCCAGCCCTTCCAGATGCCAGCCGGATAGCTTTTACTGTCGGTTTTGGTTATAATAAGAACAGAATTAAGGTCGACATAGGCTATCAGTATGAGATTTTCTTCGATCGCACTTCTCCCAATAGACTGCTGTATTATCCGCTTAATTATGCGGAGGGAACCTATCACACTACTGCCCAGCTGCTCGGATTTACTCTTGGCTACAGATTTTAAGTCCTGAATAAAAAATTTTTTTGGAGGTTTAATTTATGCCTTACGAATTCAAAAACAAAAAGGGGATCACTTATTACCTGCATTCGCGTGAAGTCCAACTGCGCGGTGGAAAAAAGCAGATCATCTACTATTTTGCCAGAGACATTAGACCCGGTGCTCTGGATGCCGTCCCCGAAGGCTATAAGGTCGTAGAGACGGCCAAAACCGGGATGCCCATCCTCAAAAAGATTTAATAATTTATCTGGCTAAAGACTTCTGGAGATAAATTCTCCAATTTTTAAAAAGGGAGCTATCATTCCAAAAAAGATAGCTCCCTTTTATGTTTGATCATAAATCTTTTGGCTTAATTTCTACCCCTGAATTATCCTTAAATATTTGTTTATTTTTTCTGGTTGTGATTTTCTGCAGAATAGAAAAACCATCAGCAGAATCAAAAGTTGAGCCTAAGGTTGCCTAAGGTTTATAAAATCGCTCTTATTTCCAAAGGCACCTTCCATGAGTTCTGAAAAGCTATCAAGGCCGGGGTAATCTAAGCAGCTAAGGAATTGGGCGTGAAGATATTCGGAAAGGTCCGTAGAAAGAAGATGACCTGGCTCAGCAAATCACCGTGGTCAAAGATCTAATCAGCCGCAGGGTCGATAGCGCTGGCACCTTAGACCGGGTGCCTCACTTACCGGAATGATTTTTTCCAAGGATTCAGGGGTTTTACTGTCTATATATTATGAAATGAAATTTAAAATGAAGGTTATCAATAAGGAGGAAATAAAATGAAGAACAGAATCGTTATCACCTTAACCCTGGCTATCTTTGTGCTTGGCACCATAGCGGTGACCCTGAGTGCCCAGCCGGCCCGGTTCCACAGGATGATGGGGATAGGACCAGGAGCCCAGTTACTTAAAGATGCCCTTCAGTTGACACCTGAACAGGAAAAAAAGCTGGAAGAGTTCAGAAAAGCCAGATTGGAAGAGGCTAAGGCTTTTCGTGAAAAAATGCTGCAGATGCACCAGGATTTAAGAAAGCTCGTGGCTGACCCGAAAGCCGACGAGAAAAAAATTAACAGCCTGATCGATGAGATTTCCAAGCTCAAAGCTGATCGGATGAAAGCCCAGTTCAAAAACAGAAAGGAATGGGAAAAAATCTTCACTCCTGAACAGCTGAAAAAACTCGAAGAATATCGGAAGGATTTCAACCTCCGGAGAAATCTTATGATGGGGCCTGGTGGCCGAATGGGTTTCCGTTCCAAAACGATGTTCAAACGCGGCATCTTCTGTCCCTGGTGCTGGCGGTAAGGTAGCGGTAAATTTAAACTTCAGGTTCGAAAAAAGCAAGGGCAGCGGGGTGGCTGCCCTTTTTTTTATTTTCTGGCATGGCAATCATAACCCTTAGGTACTAAGGGCAGATTTTAAAAGATCTTAAGCTCTGGAATTGTCTGATGTCCTATTTTCTGGACAGAAGAATCATAATCCAACACTTCCGAGTCCGAGCTTCCCTTAATAAACCTGGCACAATTATTGCAGTTTAATATGGTGAAAGGAGAAGAAGATGAAAAAAATAGCTTTATCCAGCCTGGTTTTAATCGGTTTGCTCTTCTTCTCGCTTCCGGCTGAATCCCAGGAATCTTATTATCCTTTCTCTTACGCCCGCTTGAGTTATGTCCAGGGCGATGTCCGGGTGGACCGGGGCAATGACCTCGGGGTGGAAGCCGGAGAGGTGAATTTGGCTCTGGTCACCGGCGATAAAGTGATGACCGAAGATGGCCTGACTGAAATCAGCTTCGGCCGTAATAATTTCTTGCGACTTGATAATTATTCAATTGTCGAAATAGCCCGACTCCCTGAATCCGAGAGCGATGATTTTTCTCTCCATCTTTATCAGGGCAGAGCTTATCTAAGAATAAGCCATCTATCTAAGGAAAAAGCCTTTTCTCTGCACACTCCTGATGCTTCTTTCTACATCCTGGAAAATGGTCTTTATCGGTTTGAAGTTAAAGAACCGAGAGGCACTGAGGTTACGGTGTTCGAAGGCAGCTTGGAAGCTTCAGGACAGGATGAAGCAATTCTTCTGGAAGCAGGTGAGTCGGCCTCTGCCTCTGAGGGTTATTTGCTTGAGACGGCGGGAAATGGCTACTTTGATAGCGACGATTTTTCTATCTGGAATTCAGAACGAGATGATTTGATTTTGAGAGCCAGTTCCCAGAGTTCTTCTTATCTGCCTGAAGAAATCCGGGAATACGAACCCGAGCTTTCTTCCTATGGCCGATGGGTTTATGAGCGACCCTATGGCTATGTCTGGGTGCCGGCCATAACTTATGTTGACTGGCGTCCTTATTTAATCGGCCGCTGGGTCTGGTATCCACGAATAGGCTGGACCTGGGTTTCAGCCGAACCCTGGGGCTGGGTGGTTTATCATTACGGACGCTGGCACTGGCGCCTCGGGCTTGGCTGGTACTGGATTCCGACGGTTCACTGGGGTCCGGCCTGGGTTCACTGGTATTGGGATGCAGAGTTTGTAGCCTGGTGTCCATTAAGCTACTGGAATCGGCCTTTAGTCATCATCAACAATTATGTTTACGAAAGATATAATGAAAATTATTACCCGGTTCATTCCAGGGCCTTGGTCATGGTCAGAAGAAACCAGCTTCAGGCTCCTCATTCAGCCCGGACCTTAGTCAGACCCGAGCAGCTCAGGGGAGTGGAAAAGATAAGGCTTGAAGCCCGTCAGCCTCAGATTAGGCCAGTGGTCAAAACCAATCTTAAACCGGTAAGCAGCAGCCTGAACGTTCCGGCAATTGGCTCCAGCTCCAATTTCTCTAAATATGGTGAGAGGATTGTCCAGGAGCACAAGCTTAAATCTATCTCTTCCGGTGTTTCCAGCGCCAATTCTGAAAACCGACCTTTGGCCTCATCTGCGGGCCTAACTGAAAAGAAAATTTCGAGAGAAAAGATGGGCGGCTTTCCTTCAAGAATAAGAAGAGAAAACCAGAATTTAAGAACCGCCAGACCCAGCATTCCATCATCAACAATATCCCGGAATAGGCTCAATCAGAACAACAGCGAACAGAGCAAAGCTGAACTGGGAAACAATCTGAACACAGAGCGACAGAAAATCCGTATCTATCCAGAAAAGCCAGCAACAACCCTCAGACAGGAAAATAATCAGAGTCTTACCAGAGAAAGAAGCCCCAATTCCCGGCTGAGAGAATTTGTCCCATCTTCCCGCTCTAAGAGTAATAACAGAAGTCCTTCGCTTAGTTATCCAGAGAAATCTCCAGCTAAAGCCACGTGGCAGAATCAAGAAAGAAAATCTTCTTCCTTCAACCTGCCGTCTCTTTCCCGTCCATACAGCCAGCCTTCTGTCAGGAACAGAAATGATAACGATCAGAACCGCAGCTTTTCTCCAGGAAGAATCAGTCAGAGCCAGCCGGTTAAGCCGCAAGCTCCATCCAGCTACGGTTCTTCTCATTCCATCAGAAAAAAGAACGGCTAAACTGCATTCCTAAATTTCTTCTTTACTTTTATTAAAATCAGTGGTATAAAGATTTCTTCCTGTTGCCGCTTCTTGCGGACAGGCAGAAAAATCCAGATGGACTTTTTAGTCTGAGAATAAAGAAATGGAGGTATATGAGATGACTTCCTGGAAAAAAGGAGCCTTTTCATTAGTTCTGACAATCGGTTTGATTTTTCTGGGTTCAATGGCTGCTTTCAGTCAGCAGACCGCAGCCCCAACGAAGGAGTTTGAAGGCACGGTCAAAGTGGCGGTTGGCAAATACATCTACTTACCCCAGGCCCAGGGACTGGACATTATAGTTGCCGGCAATGTTGAAGGCGGGCTTGAGAATCTTGTTGGTAAAGATATCAAGGTAAAAGTAACCATTCTTCCTGATAAAGCCAACCTGGTGATAGCTGATTCCATCGAGCTTAAAGAAGGAACGGCTTATCGCAACATTTATACCCGTTCAGGTGAACCAACTTTTGAAGATTATTTTGACCAGCACCTCAGGGATGAATATGTGGCTCTGGCTATTACCAACATCAACAAACCTGAAGAATGGGAAGGCAAAGCCAAGGTTAAGGTCTATGGTAAACTGCAGAAATCAAAGGTCAAAGAAAGCGGCGCAGAGAAAGAAATCACCCATCTCATCATTCTGGATAAAAATGGTAAAGAAATTGCCAGAATTATTGTAGACAACATAACCGATTATGCCAGATTCTATCTTTCCAAACTCAGACTTTTTGATAAGTTCTGGTTCTATCTGAACGTTAAAGACCAGGTTGACAAAAAAGTCCGGGTTAAAACCAAAGAACTTTTCCACGCGGATGTAGTTTTCTGCGGTCTTTATTAAGATTTTAAATCCGAAATAGAAAAGAAAAAGGGGAGGAATTTCCTCCCCATATTTTTTATTTTGTCTTTTTATAGATTCCTTACCAGCTCACCCAACCTGAAGATTTTTTCCACGGGCTTTTCTTTTATCCTGAAGAAGATGACCTTCCTGTTTTTTTCTCTCAGAGCTGCAAAATCGGCTAAAGCCTGCGCTTCAAATAATTGATTGAAAGAAGAGGCAATTGCCAGTGATGATGGCAATGAGGGGATGGGTACCTCTTCTTTTTCTTGAAATAAAAGACCGATGAATTTCCCCTTCCCAGCATCCCCTTTGTGTAGCTGGCCAGTTGAATGGAGATAGGCGGGGCCATAGTTCCAGGTGCAGGGCAGGCGAGTTTTTTCTGTAAGTTGGCGGGCTAAATTATCCAGGGCCACCTCCAGGTTACCCTCAGGCGGCAGGAAGGCCAGCAGGCTGAGATACTCAGATTGATCGTCTCTGTTTAACAAGAATGATTTGAATTCTTGCGAAAACCTATCGCTTTCCAGTTCAGGAAGGGTTTCTGCGGAAAATCCGGTCAGGTGCTTTTGCAACAGCTCCCTGGTTTTCTTTTTAGTCAGCTCAACGTCGGGTTGATCGAAAGGGTTGATTTGTAAAAAATAGCCAGCCACGGCGATGGCTATTTCCCAAGCATAAAAATGCTCAGCAATGTCTTCAGGAGAAAAAGAAAAATAGAGCAGAGGAAATTTGAGCTTTATAAATTTTTCTAATTTTTCCTGCCAGAAAATATCCCGCTCTCCCTGAAGGTCATAAAAAATAAAGACTCTGTCCCGGCTGTAACTATCTTCAGAAAGAGGCAGACTTTCGATTACTGGGAGAAAGCCTTGGCCTTCTTTCCCCGTGCTTTCAGCTATCAATTGTTCCAGCCAGCGGCCGAAGCTTTTTAGAGATGAAGGTAGAACTAAGGTGAGTTTATTTTTCCCCAGTCTGGCGAAGGTGCCAAGAAGAGTCCCTATTGTTACCCCAGGGTGTTCATAAGGGTCAGTTTTCAGGTCACTGAGACTCTGTTCTACCGGGGCCAGCAGTTTTTCCAGATCAATTCCTATCAAAGCTGCTGGAAAAAGCCCGAAAGGTGAAAGAGCTGAGAATCTTCCGCCCACATCCGGAAAACCATGGATGATCGTCCTGAAACCCAGTTTTGAAGCCAGCTTTTCTAAGGTTGTTTCCGGGTCAGTGATGGCTACAAAATATTGGCCTGCCTTAAAGCCATGGATCTCTTTTTGCTGATGGTAAAAATAATTGAGGAAACTCAGAGTTTCGGGTGTGGTCCCGCTTTTGGATGAGACAATCAACAGCGTGGCTTCATTTCTGGTCAAATCTGATACTCGGCTGACAGCCGAAGGACAGGTAGAGTCCAGAACCAGGAAGCGGGGATAGCCTGGTTTTCCGGGAAAAATTTTGCTCAGAGCTTCAGGTGCCAGACTGGAGCCGCCCATGCCCAGAAGAACGATTTGTTTTATTCCAGCCCTTCTGATTTCCTTAGCTTCCTCGGCATATTCTTTGAGAAAAGGTTTGACTTTAGACGGACTGTTGAGCCAGCCGAGCCGGTTGGATATTCCTTCATCCCTGTCTTTCCAGACCGAATAGTCTTTTCTCAGGATCCGGTTGACCACATCGTTTTCCCTTAATTCCTGAAAAGATTTCTGAAGGTCTGCTTCAAAGGCTTCTAAATTATAACTTTCGATCTTCATATCTTGATTGTACAACAAAAAAGCTGGAGGTGGGAAACGCTTTACTCTTCTCTAATTTGTTCCAGCTTTTTCAAATCCGGGTGCTGGAGATGGTAACCGGTGGCCAGTTGATAAGCTTTGGCCAGCCGCAGGGCTTTGCCTTCTTCAAAAAGATTTCCGGTAAAAGAAATGCTCAACGGATGCCCTTTATCATCAAAACCGCAGGGAACGACCACGGTCGGATGGCCTGTCAGGTTGGTCAGAAGCAGGTTGGTTCCGGCTGAGGGGGCTACATAGACATCTATTCCTTTGAGCTTCTGGGCCATTTGCTCTATCAGTAAGGTTCTGATTCGGTTAGCTTGAATATATTCCACGGCCGGGATGAATCGGGCCTGCCTGAAAACATTCGGCCAGGCATTTTTTCCCTGTCTGACCATTAGCTCATCAAGGTTTTTCCTGGTAACTTCGTCAAAAGCAGCAGCCGCTTCCACATTCAGGATGAAGCTGATGATGTTAGGGTCAATCTCGGGCAGGTCGAGCTCGATGAGTTCGATTCCCAGGGACTTAAGCACTTCCAGCACAGCCAGATATTTTTCTTTGTTATGGCGAACCTGGTCAAAAGCCTTTTTCAGGTAGCCCACCTTGATGTTTTTCAAATCTTCTCGGCCGTTGTAAGAAAAGGGCAGGTCATAGACGGTTCGGTCTTTTCCGTCTGGTCCGATGATGGCTTTAAAAATAATAGCCAGGTCTTCCACTGACCGGGCGATTGGGCCGATTTTGTCCATGCTCCAGCTCAAAGCCATAGCGCCATAGCGGCTCACCCGGCCGAAGGTCGGACGCAAGCCCGAAGTTCCACAGCGGGTTGAAGGGGAGACAATTGAACCCCAGGTTTCAGTGCCGATGGCAAAAGCTACCAGGCCGGCGGCCGTGGCTGAAGCTGAACCTGCGGATGAACCGCTTGAACCCTGGGTCGGGTCCCAGGGATTTCTGGTCAGGCCCCCGAACCAGATGTCACCCCAGGCCAGCTCGCCCATACTCAATTTGGCCACCAGTACTGCTCCGGCTTCTGTCAGCTTCTCAAACACCGTAGCGTTCTCATCGATAATCTGATTTTTATAAATCGGCGAACCCCAGGTGGTCGGATAGCCCTTAGTAGCAAAAAGGTCTTTAAGGCCGTAAGGGATTCCGTGGAGCGGGCTACGATAGCGACCGGAAGCGATTTCCTGGTCTGCCCGTCTGGCCTGTTCCAGAGCTAAATCTTCAGTCAGCGTCACCACACAGCGGAGTTTAGAACCGTATTTTTTCAGCCTGTCAAGATACAGCCTGGTCAGATACTCTGAACTGATTCTTCTGTTTTTGATTAGCCAGGCTAAATCAGTGACTGAATAAAAAGCCAATTCTTCCAGGTTATCTGGGAGCTGAACTTCTTTTGGTTCATCATAGATAAATAAGCTTTCACCCTTGAACTTGCCCAAATCAAAACCGGCTGGCAGCGGGTTAAAAATCAGAGCCGGGGAGATGGAATTGTCCAGAGAGATTTCTCGCATCTTTTTATAATCGGAGAGATTATTTTGAAGGTCACCGAGCATCATCTTTTTTTCTTTCTGGGTAAAATTTAATCCAGCAATTTTTTCAGCTGAGGAAATGTCTTGGAGGGTGATGTTTTTACCTTTGGTGTAATATAAAGTTAGGGCTCCACCAACAATTAGGAGAATACAAAGGATAAGCCCGACCATCGTTAAATTGACTGTTCCATGCCGAGCAGAAAAATTCATCTTTTTCTCCTGTCTTGAAATTTATCATTTTAAATTTAACTCCAAATCGCTTTTTCCGGTCAAGACAATATTTTCCTAAAAATCTCAAACTTGAAACAAAACAGAAATGGCGGAAAGTCCGGGCCGCTTCCGGTGATCAGTCCAGAAAACTGGTTGGGGGCAGAGTCGGTGCTGGCTTGACATATTTCTGACCCTGTTATATTTTGCCAGCTTAAAGTTAATTTTCGGGAAAGAGGTTTAAAGTGGAGAGCCTGACTCAAGCCAAACCTGGATTGTTCCATCCTGCCAGTGGGTTTTATCGTTTCCTGATGCTGATTTTTATTGCTTCTCTATCTTTCGGGAGTTATTTTGCTTACGACATAGTTTCAGCCATTGCTCCTTCTCTGATCGAAGAACTCCAGGCTGCTCGCCAGACTGTTGGTACTTTTTTTACTATGTACAGCTTAGCGGCTATCCTGGCTGTTTTGGTTGGAGGAATGCTGGTCGATAAGCTGGGCACCAGAAAGGCCAGTTTTCTTTTTTCCTGCCTGGTTTTCATTGGGGCAGCTTTAGTCTGGAGAGCAAAAAGCATTCCAGTCTTTTTTCTAGGTCGTTTTATTTTCGGAGCCGGCTCTGAGCCTCTGATTGTGGCTCAGAGTGCCATGCTGGCTCGCTGGTTCAGGGATAAAGAGCTGGCTTTTTCTTTTGGAGCCACACTGACGGTCAGCCGGCTGGGTTCGCTGTTTGCCTTTAACACTGGAGAGCTCATTTCTAAGTATTTCGGCGGCTTCCGCTATGCCCTGCTGGCCGCGGTTCTGGCCTGCGGGCTTTCGCTTCTGGGAAATCTTCTGTACATTCTGATGGATAAGCGAGGAGAAAAAGTTCTTAACCTGAAAAAAGAAGAAGTTACGGAAAAGATAAACATCAAGGATATAAAAGAGTTTAAACCAACTTTCTGGTACATAACCGGGCTTTGCTTCACCTTTTACTCGGCTATCTTTCCTTTTACTGCCCTCTCAACTGACTTCTTTGTAGATAAATGGGGAATAGCCAGAACGGCTGAATCTTCGGGTGAGTTCTTAGCTCAGGTTTTCAACAATTTTTTCCATATGTTCAGCACGGCCGGCGGTATCAGTTCGATAATCATTTTTGCTTCGATGATTTTTGCTCCTTTTGCCGGGGGCTTAATCGACAGAATCGGCAAGAGAGCCACCTTGATGGTCTTTGGCTCTTTGCTGCTGATACCCTGTCATCTGCTGATGGGTCTCACTTACATCTATCCGGTCTATCCGATGATCGCTCTGGGTATCGCCTTTGTTCTGGTTCCAGCTGCTATGTGGCCTTCTGTGCCTATGGTGGTCAGAGAAGAAAGAACCGGAACCGCTTTTGGCTTGATGACCGCCATTCAGAACATTGGCCTGGGACTTTTCCCTCTGCTTAATGGCTTTCTCCGCGATAAGACTCATTCTTATACGGCTTCTTCCTTGATGTTTGCCAGCCTCGGTCTGGTTGGCCTGGTTTTTGCCTTTCTTCTAAAAAGAGCTGATACTAAGGAAGGTGGAATTCTGGAAAGCAGAAAAAAAACACGAAAAGGGTGGAAGATCCAGAAATCAACTGAAATCTAAATCTCATAAAATTCTTTTCTGGACGCTAATCATCAATCAGTTTCAATCATCTGAACCCAGACCTTTCTGGTCCTCGGCCCATCAAACTCGCAGAGAAACACTCCCTGCCAAGTGCCGAGCTGGAGCTGACCTTTTTCCACGATCAGATTGACAGAACTACCCATCAGAGAAGCTTTGATATGCGCAGTGGAATTGCCTTCAAGATGAGCAAAGGCCAGATTGTCCGGAATCGCTTTCCGGAGAGCCATCAGAATATCAGCCCGGACATCAGGGTCAGCATTTTCGTTGATGGTCAGCCCGCAGGTAGTGTGTGGGACAAAGACGCAGGCCAGTCCATTTTTGATTCCGGTACTCTCCACTAAGCTGCGAACCTTAGCCGTTATGTCTATAAATTCTTCTTTTTTAGCACTTTGCACACTGAAGCAAAACATGATTTCACCTATCAAAAATTTTTTAAAATTTTTACTTGACAAAGCATTTCTGATGTATTTATATATATTCGAAGGCACAAGATTTAGTATCCAAGGACTATGGATAACACAAAATATTGTTTTTTCAAGCATTTTTCTTCCCTTGAAGATGATAGCATAAAAATAGCGTTTTGGTTACAGAATCAAGCTTAATTTTTAAGATATTAGGAGGAAGGAATGGTTAAAACAAGTAAAATTACCAGGATCAAAAAAAGGGATGGGACCATTGTCGATTTTACTCAAGAAAAAATCACTAACGCTATTTACAAAGCAATGCGCTCCCAGGGTATTGATGACCTGATGGAAGCCCAGCATGTCTCCGATATCGTGGTTTTTGTCTTAGAAGAAAAATTTGGTGGCTACACCATTCCTTCCGTGGAACAAATTCAGGACATCGTGGAAATGGTTTTGATGAAGCAGGGCTATCATGAAGTAGCTAAGGCTTACATTCTTTATCGTGAGAAGCACAAAGCCATCCGTGAAGCTAAGCAGACCGGGATTAACCTGGAAAGGTTGATTAAAGATTACATCAACGATCATGACTGGAAAGTCCGGGAGAACAGCAACGAAGGGCAGGTAAGTTTTTCCGGTTTGAATGCCAGAATTTCAGGTGAAGTCCTGGCCAATTTTGCTTTAAACAATCTTTATTCAGAAAGAATAAAAAGAGCTCATCTGGAAGGCGAATTTCACATTCATGACCTGTCATATCCCATCGTTGGCTACTGCGCTGGCTGGTCAATGGAAAACCTTCTGCGGAAAGGCTTTGGCCATGTCCCCAACCAGGTGCATTCTCATCCGGCCAAACACTTAGAGACAGCCACCCTGCACATGGTCAATTACATCGGCACCATGCAGGCTGAGTTTGCCGGAGCTCAGGCTTTTTCCAGTGTTGATACCTTCTTAGCTCCTTTTGTTCGGGCTGATAATCTAAGCTATGAACGGGTAAAGCAGGATATTCAGAAATTAATCTTCGGGTTGAACGTGCCTTCGCGCTGGGGATGGCAGACTCCCTTTTCCAACTTGACCTTTGACTGGACGGTTCCCGATGACTTGAAGAATAAAAAAGTTATTGTTGGTGGTGAGGAGCTCGATTCTTGTTATGGCGATTATCAGAAAGAAATGGATATGATCAACCGGGCTTTCTTGGAGTTGATGATTGAAGGTGACCAGAAAGGTCGAGTTTTTACTTTTCCCATTCCGACTTATAACATCACCAAAGATTTTGACTGGGATAGCCCGAATGCCAGGCTGCTGTTTGAAGCCACGGCCAAGTATGGCATTCCTTATTTCCAGAATTACATCGGTACCAACCTCAACCCTGGCGATATCCGAGCCATGTGCTGTCGTCTGAACTTAGACATGAGGGAATTGAGGCGGCGTCCGGGAAATATGTGGGGTGCGGGTGAACAAACTGGCTCTATCGGGGTGGTGACTATCAACCTCAACCGCATCGGCTATGAAGCTCAGTCCAGGCAGGAATTCTTCGATAAGCTCAAAGAAATGATGATCCTGGCCAAAGAAGCTCTGGAAACCAAAAGAGAAGTGGTTAACAACATGCTGGAGCGCGGGTTGATGCCATACACTAAGGTTTATCTGGGTCATTTTGAGAATCATTTTTCTACCATCGGCATCTGCGGTATGCATGAAGCCTGTATGAATTTCTTAGGCAAAGGCATTGGAACGCCCGAGGGAAAGGAGTTCACCATCGAAACCCTGCTGTTCATGAGAGAGGTTCTGAAAGACTTCCAGGAAGAAACCGGGCATCTTTACAACCTGGAAGCTTCTCCGGCTGAATCCACTTCTTACCGGCTGGCCAGACTTGATCGTGAGAAATATAAAAATATCTATACTTCTGGGACTGAAAAATTTCCTTACCTGACCAATTCCACTCAGCTCAACGTAGATGCCACCAGGGATATTTTTGAAGCTCTCAAACATCAGGAAGATATTCAGTCCCTTTATACCGGTGGCACCATTTTCCACGCTTTCCTGCCAGAAGCCATAGATTGGAGGACCTGCCGCCGGTTAGTCCAGAAAATTGCTGAGACCAAGATTCCCTATTACAGCATAACACCGACTTTCAGCGTCTGCGAAAATCATGGCTATATTCGGGGAGAACATAAGACCTGCCCGAATTGCGGGTCTGAAACTGAAGTTTATTCCAGAATCGTAGGCTATTTGCGGCCGGTGAAGACTTGGAATGACGGCAAACAACAAGAGTTCCGTGATCGGGTACCATATTCTAAATTAGAATAAGTTTTGCTAAACTTATCCAGAAAATTCTAAAAGGAGAGGGATGAAGGATGGATTTCGTGGTATTCACTTTGCCTGGCTGTTCCAAGTGCGACAAACTCAAAGAATTGATGAAATCCAGAGGAATTAAGGCTAAGGAATTTGATGTCAGTACTAAAGAAGGCAAGGCCAAGATTCGGGACTATATTAAATTGCTGCGAAGAGATAGTTCCGGTAGCATTATCATTCCCACACTGATCATTGAAGAAAAAGGAATGGCCACGGCTGTTCTTAATTCGGCGGAGGAGCTGGATTTGTGGTTGAAATCAAGGGTTTAGAAAAGTTTGCTTCCAAGGATTTTCCCGGACATATTTCTTCTACAGTTTTTCTGGCCGGCTGTAATTTCCGTTGTCCCTTCTGTCACAATTCAGACCTGGTGCTTAATCCTGGTAGTCTTCAGACTCTCGATCTGAATTTTTTCCTCAGCTATCTTGACTCCCGAAAAGGCTGGCTGGATGGACTGTGTCTTAGCGGAGGGGAACCTTTGCTTCATGAAGATATTGAAGTTTTGGCCAGAGTGATCAAGGACCGGGGCTTTTTATTGAAAATCGACACCAACGGTTCTTTTCCTGAAAGGCTTGAATATCTGATTAGGGAAGGTCTGGTGGACTGGGTGGCCATGGATATTAAAGGACCCTTAAAGAGATACCCGGAAATTGTCAGAGCTAAGGTTGACCTGGAAAAAATTAATCGTAGTGTGGAAGTGATAAAGAATTCCGGAGTCGAGTATATTTTCCGGACAACAGTGGTGCCAGGATTACTCGGGGAAAATGATTTAATTCAGATTGGCGGGTGGTTAAAAGGAGCCAGGGTCTTCCAGCTGCAGCAATTTGTTCCTCAGAATACAATTGACCCTGAATATCTGAAAGTGAAGCCTTACCCGGCGGAACAACTGCAAAGCTGGGCGGAGCTCCTGAAACCATATTTTGAAGAAGTTCGAATAGAAGGAGCTTAAAAAGGAGCTTAAAGATGAAAGTTATGGTCAAGAAACTTGTCCCAGATGCCAGGATTCCTATCTATCATCATCAGGGCGATGCTGGTATGGATTTGTTTTCCTGTAAGGAGCTGACCATAAATCCAGGAGAAACCGTGGCTGTACCCACTGGTATTCAGATGGCTATTCCCTTTGGCTATGTCGGTCTCATCTGGGATAAGAGCGGGATAGCGCTCTGCGGAATTCACCGTCTGGCCGGTGTAGTTGATGCCGGTTACCGGGGAGAAGTCAAAGTGGTTTTGACCAATCTCGGACAGGAGCCTTTTGTCATCACTCCGGGAATGAAAATTGCCCAGATGCTAATCCAACCGGTGGAGTCTCCGGAGGTGGTTGAGGTTGAGGAACTTGACAAAACCACCAGGGGAGAAGGCGGTTTCGGTTCGACCGGGCTGTATTGAAGATATTTTTCTCTTGCTACCGGTGAATACCTCTATTGGATTTCACCGCTTTAGATTTTATTGATATTTTCCCATGATGTAGTTCTGAAGGTGCTCGATGGTAATTTTCTGGCTGGTGATTATGGATTTGACCACATCACCGATGGAGATAACTCCGATTAGTTTATTTTCCTGAATGACCGGGAGATGACGGATTCTTTTTTCGGTCATCAAAGCCATACATTCTTCGGCGGTGCAGTTTGGGTCGACAAAATAAACCTGGGTGGACATTATCTCTTTGACCGGGGTGTCGAGTGAAGATTTTCCCTTCAGGACAACCTTGCGGGCATAATCTCTTTCTGAAATAACACCTACCACCTGGTCGTTCTCGACCACAATAAGAGCTCCGATGCCTTTATCGGCCATAATCTTCAGAGCTTCATAGACTGTGGCTTCGGGCGAAATAGTCCAAACCTGATGCCCCTTTTCTTCAAGCATTTGCTTAACCGTTATCATTCTCCCTCCTTAAAAGGAAAAAGTTCTCTTCCTCTTTCTATATTTCTATCTGGAGATGAACGCTCACATTCTTCATTTACCTTATATATTAAATTCCCGGTAATCTGTCAAATCTACTTTTCTTTCAGGCTAAGACATGGTATCCAGGTAAAAGGGAGTATCTGGCAGCGTCGGGGTGGTAGTCCAGCGATAGGAGCTTCGTCAGAAGAGGCGAGGAAATTTATCAGCCTGGTACTTGAAAAAGCAGGGCTTCCTCCGTTAAAAATTTTGTTGAAACTTTTAACTATGAGGAGGAAGCCCCAATGACAGTAAATATATACCCTACTTACTATGAGCTTTGCAAGAGCGCACCCCTTCTGGCCAGAAAAGCGATAATTAAGGCGTATGAGGAGACTGGAAATATTTCAGAGGTAGCGAGGTTATATCGGACCACTAGCCAGACGATGCGGAAGTTATTGAGGCGCGCCATCCATAGCCTGCAGGCTTACAAGTAGTCCGTGAATGGCTTATCTTTCAGGCCTCAGTCAAAATAGCCGGTGAGGTCGTCCCGGTTAAGTTTTTGTTCCAGGGCAACTCTGGCCACAGCTCTGGCCACCTGGCGATGGAGGCCTTTATCTAAGGGGTTGGGGACGATTTCACCCGGGGGAGCATATTCGGCTATAGCTCGGGCCGCGGCAATTAGCATTTCCCGGGTAATTCTTGGCACATTGGCATCAACCGCCCCGCGGAAGATTCCAGGGAAGCCAAGAACATTGTTGATGCTCTTGCCGTCAGCGGCGAAGGCCGCTCCAGCTTCCATAGCCTGTTCTGGCTCTATTTCCGGATTAGGATTGGACAGAGCTAAGATGATCTGCCCTTTCCTAACCATTTCTTTTCTGATTAAGCCCGGCACTCCAGTAGTAGCTATGACCACATCACAGGAAGCCATAATTTCTTTCAAGTCGGAGACGATTCCTCCGGCTGCCTTCAGTCGATTCTTGGCTTCAGGATTGATATCTGCTCCAAGCACTGGTTTGTCTAAGAAAAACATCAGCATTTTTGCCAGGGCAAAGCCAGCTGCACCCAGCCCGATAACTCCAATCCGGCATTTTTTAAGCTCACAATGGGTTTCTCGGGAAATATTCATCAGGGCAGCTGTAACCACACAGGCCGTTCCATGTTGGTCATCATGCATCACTGGAATGTTAATCCGTTCCTGGATTTTCTCTTCAATGTAAAAACAACGGGGCGCAGAAATGTCTTCTAACTGGATGGCACTGAAAGTGGGTGCGATATTAACCACGGTCTCTATGATTTTTTCCGGGTCTTTGGTGTCGAGCAGGATGGGCATGGCTGAAAGCCCAGTCAGGGTTTCCATCAGGCTGGCTTTGCCTTCCATTACAGGCATAGCAGCTAAGGGACCAACGTCGCCGAGACCTAGAACGGCACTGCCGTCGGTGACGATGGCCACCAAGTGCCTGATGGCCGTATAACGTCTGGCCAAAGCCGGGTTTTTATTGATGAGCAGGCTGACTTCAGCTACACCCGGAGTATAAACTTTTCTCAGGACGCTGATGTTGTTGATTTCATAACGGCTGCGGATGGCAATTTTACCCCCCTGGTGCATTTCCAGAACTTCATCCCGAACCTCAAGTAGCTCTGACTGCGGATAGCGGCGAACAGCCTTGACCACTCTTTCCAGGTGAGCTTCATCATCAACAAAGATAGTTATGTCTCTGACCATGTAATTTGTGCCCATGTGGATGATTTTTATTTCACCCACGTAGGCTTTTTCGGCTCCGATGATTGAGAGCAAACCACCGAAAACACCAGGTTTCTGAATCAACCGGCACCTCAGAGTCCGGACTAACTTATCTTCCCACCACATACCTTTTCTCCTTCTTTCCTTGTCAATTAAAGCCTAATTATATAACTTTTTCCTGGACTCTGGTATGTTCGAGTATGAAAATTTTTATATTTTAAGGAAACTTAATTTTTGACAAGAACAATATTTTTCCTTGGTGGTTGTTTGGTCATAGAATTTTATCAAGAATAAAAAATGGCTTATGGCCCTGCTCGGAGATCAGCTTTTATTTCGGCTGAAATAATAGTAGAAAATAGGAATGACCAGGAAGATGAATAAAGCTGAGGTAGTCAGGCCACCAAGAGTGGCCAGAGCTAAGGTTGACCAGATCTGTCTCTGTCCACTGTCGAGTTGAATCAAGAGTAAAGGCAGAAGGCCAAAGACTGTGGTGGAAGTGGTCATGAACACTGGCCGGATTCTTTCTTTTGTTCCTTTGATCACGGCCTCAGCTAACTTTAGCCCGGAAGTTTTTCGGGTGAGGTTGATATGGTCTACCAGGATGATGGCGTTATTGACCACGATTCCGGCCAGCAAAATCAAACCGATGTAGGCTGAAGAATCAAAAGGATAGCCGGCGATAACAAAGGCCAGAAAAACCCCGACTAAGGACAGAGGAACCGCCATCATGATGATGAACGGCTGGATAAAAGATTCATAAAGGGAAGCCAGAATCATGAAAATTATGACCAGCGCCGCTATCAGCCCAAACTTCAGCTGAGCTTTCTCTTTGGTGGTCATCATAAACCCGTACTCCATAGAAGCCGAAAAACCTGGCGGCAGACTGAGAGTCGAATAGATGGCTTTTCTGTAATTTTCAGCGGCTTTGTACGGTCCTTTAAATTCCCACATCACTGTCATCTGGAACTTCTGATTTTCCCGATAAATCGACCCGGGAATTTCCTTTTCTTCAACCGAGACCAGATCTTTTATCCTGAGATGTTCGCCCGAAGGTGTTACTAAAAGTGCTTCCTGGAGCCTGGCTAAATCCATGTTCTCGGCTTCAGGAAATTTGATGTCTATGGATCTTTCTTTACCTTCGATTACCGCCTGCAGTGGAACTCCAAATGTGCCGCGGAGAAGACTCTGGAGCTGGTAGAAAAGATAGTTGGGATCAAGGTTGTATTTAGCCAGAGCTTCCTGTTTGATTTTGAGGATGTACTCGGTCGAAGAAATGTCACCCCAGTAATACTGTCCGGTGATTGATTTAATTTCACCAACTCTGGGATTTTTCCTCAGTCTGATTTCCAGGTCAGAAGCAATATCCTGAAGCTTTTTCAGGTTGTAGCCATATATTCTTATGTATGAATCCAGATACCGGCCAGCGCTCATCGAAGAAGTGTACCCTTGGGGGTCGAACCCATAAATACCAATGCTGACGCCAGCAAAGTTGGTGGCTAATCTTATCAACTCGTCCTTGAGAATATAGGGATGAGCAGAGCGCTCCACTTGAAGCGGGAAAGTTATATTTATATAACCGCGTTCCCGGAAAACTTGAGCATTGATAGTTTTTTCGCAGGGATAAGCTAAGGCTTTCTCTTCAAATTTTCTGATGAGTTCATCTGTGGCTTCAATTCTGGTTCCGGTTGGCATGCTCACATAGACTGACAGTCGGTCTCTTGAATACCAGCGGAAGAATTCACCGATGACCACATTTTTCTTGAAGAGTTTGTAACTACCATAACAGATGAGAAGGACAATCAACAGAATTTCTATAGGATGTTTCAGGCTGAAAGATAACACTTTTTCAAAAAAGGCAAAAGGCCGGCTCTTTTCTTTTTTGGTTCTCAAAAAGAGCAATTTCGGGCTCAGGGCCGGAATTAAGGAGAAGGACACTAAGAGAGAAGTGGTCAAAGCTATGGACATGACAATTCCCAGAGGCAGATAGTAAATCCGCAGTCTTCCCTGGAAAAATGGAAAGCAAAAGAAAACTCCGATGGTGGTTAGAGTTGAAGCCAGGACCGGCATAATGACTTCTCTGGCTCCACGCCGGGCGGCTTCTTTTGGCTCCAGTCCGTACTCCCTGAGCCTCAGAATATTTTCGAAGACCACAATAGAATTATCGACAAACATCCCGAAACCCAGGGCTAAGGCACCAAGGGTCAGCATATTCAGGGAAATCTTAAAAAGATAGATGAAGTTGAAGGAAATGATAGCAGAAAAAGCCACTGAAGACAGGATAAGCAACGACGGGGCCAGCCGGCGGATGATGATAAAAATCATCAGAAAAATCAAAAAAGTAATGGTAGCTGCCAGCAGATAAAGATGATTTAGATTGCGAATGATTTCCTGGCTTTCATCGTCCACCACCCGGAAAATCAAGTCGCGGGGCAGGTTCTTTTTGACTGTTTCCAGACGGCTCTTAACTTCACGGGCGACTTTAAGTGTATTTTTACCTTTTTCTTTGAGAACTCTCAGCATTATGGTTGGCTGGCCGTTTATCCGGTTCAGATGGTAAACATCGGCATATTCTAAACTGACCTTAGCTACGTCCTTTACCTTAATCGGGACACTGCCTTGATGGCTGACAATAATTTCATCTATATCTTTAAGATTCTTCGGTGAAGTAGCCACCCGCAAAAGGTACTCTTCATTTCCTTTTTGAACTCTGGCTGAAGGATAAACTGCCAGGACCTGGCTTACAGCTGAAACCACCATATAGGGATGGAGACCAAGCTCCTTAAGCTTTTTTTGGTCAAGGGTAATCCGGACATTAAGGTCTGAACCGCCGCTAACTTCAACCTTAGCCACTCCATTGATAGCCCCGAGACTGTTCTCCAGCTTATCCTTGACCAGTTCGCGCAAAGTCTGGAGGGGGTAATTGCCTGAGATGGTATAGGTCAGGAATGGTCGAACCCGGAAATCTTCAGGAACATATGGTTCGACTGTGGGTCTGACACCATAGGGAAGCTTAGGCAGAGAACGAGCCAGAGCTTCTCTTAAGGCCAAGTTGGCGAACTCTAAGTTTATCTTTGGGTCAAACTCTATGGTCAGGCGAGAGGTGCCGATTTCTGAAGTGGAAGTGATTTTTCGCACACCTTTAACTGAAAGCGCTGCTTCTTCCAGCACTGAAGTGACCTGAGTTTGCATCACTTCAGGCGAAGTTCCAGGCCAGGTAGCCACTACATCAACCTGGGGAAATTCTTCCTGGGGAGCCAGCTCCAAAGGAATGTGAAAAAGGGAATAAACTCCCAGAGCCAGAAGGGCCAAGTAAATCATCAAAATGGCTATCGGACGGTCAATGAAGAATCTCATCGCAGTTAATCAAGCCTGAGTTGTTTTTTTCTCCTACTAATTCTGGCTTCGACGAATTCGTAAAGAACCGGGATTAAGATTAAGGTCAGGAAAAGAGAAGAAGTCAGACCACCGATGACCGCTATGGCCAGAGGTCTGAGTAGTTCTGCTCCTCGACCAAGGCCAAGAGCCATGGGTATCAGACCGGTAATCGTGCTCATGGTGGACATCATTATTGGCCGCAGACGAACCCGGCTGCCTTCAACCACTGCCTGTCTCAGGCCCAACCCTTCACGGCGAAGCTGGTTGATGTAATCTATTTCGACTATAGCATTATCAACTACCACTCCGATAAGGACTATTACCCCGATAATCGAAATGGCATTGATACTTTGGCCGGTGATGAGTAAAAGGATGATGGTGCCGACCAGACCCATGGGCACGGTGAACATGATCAGAAAAGGGTGAAGGAGTGATTCAAACTGGGCGGCCATAATCATGTAAATCAGGATTACAGCCATGACAAAAGCCAGGAATAAAGACCGGAAACTGGCAGTCATTTCTTCTCTTTCCCCGCCAAAAACTATTCGGTAATCTGCAGGCAGATTCAGCTCCTGAATCGAGCGTTGAATGGCTGGGATCACCTGGCTGAGTTTTTTTCCCCTGAGGTTAGCCGTGATGACAATCTCCCGTTCTTGATTTTCCCGTCTGATTTCATTCGGGCCTTTGACCAGTTCATAAGAGACCAGCTCATGGATCGGGATGAGAGCTTTTTCGTAAGGAAAGAAGGAGTTCAGAACCTGGTCGATCGTTTTTCGCCACCTGGCTTCAAGGATAATCCGGACATCATATTTTTTCTCCAGCTCACGGTATTTAGTAGCAACATTGCCTCTGATAGCCTGGACCAGATAGGCGGCTACCTGGTTGGGAGAAAGGTTCGGATATTTCTCCAGAGCTTCTTTTTTTATTTTTATCAGAAGCTGGGGCTTGCCCTGCTGCAGGTTGAGGTTAACATCGACGATTCCAGGAATATTTTTAAGCTTTTCTGAAAAATTCAGGGCAATTTGCCTGAGCTGCTCAATATCCTGTCCTTTAACTTTCAGGCTGACTTCGCCAGAAGTTAAAGCTAAGAACTCACCTAAGGTAGTTTGCTCCCGACTGACTGAGTACTTGAGCTCCGAAATAGTGGCTAAAAACTTTCTGGTTTCAGCCATCATTTTTTCCAGATGGCACGAATGTTTTACTTCCACAGAAATTTCAGCTGAATTGACGGAAACATCAGGTCGGATAAATTCACTTCCTGAAACAATCCCGACTTGAGAAAAGATTCTCTGACATTCAGGCTGTTGCCTCAGCCACTTTTCCAGAGTGGAGACGATTCCTTCGGTTTGTTCAAAAGAATATTCGACCGGAGTTTTCAGGTTAATGTTGAAAGTTGAGGTCTTGAGTGGTGGCATCAGTTCCCGCGGCAGGACTATTCCCAGGCCGAAGATGATTAAAAAGAAAACAACCGATAGGTAAAAGGTCTTCTTTTTGTTGTCGAGAGACCAGAGCAGGGCCCGGAAGTGTTCGTCCACAAATTTTTGATACCAGTGGTTAAACCAACGGAAAACTGCTTCAAAAATTGGCTTAAATGGTCTGGTCAGCAGCCTGAAGAATTTAGCAAAAATCCAGTAAAGAGCTCTGGCTACAAGGGTTAGAATAAAAATGATGAGATTAAATAGATTATAAGCCAGAAATTTAAAACCATACCAGGAATATAAAAGAAGATTCTTTTTTCTGGTCTCAGATAGAATTTTCGTGAAGGTTAACAAATTGAAGCGAAAGCCGATTTTATCAGTTGATGGCAGTTCTATTGTCCTTGAAGCCAGCATCGGCAGAAGAGTCACAGAAACCAACAGAGCGGAAACAAGAGTGTAGGTTACGGTTAAAGCTGTATCTTTAAAGAGTTGTCCGGCCACGCCCTGAACATAAATCACCGGTAGGAAGACCACGATAGTGGTTAAAACAGAAGCAGCCACGGCGTTGATCACTTCCTTAGTGCCTATCTCAGCTGCCACTTTAAGCGGTTTGCCCAGTTGACGATGACGAAAAATACTTTCTGAAACCACTACCGCGGTGTCGTCGAGCATGCCTACCCCGAGAGCCAATCCGCCTAAGGACATTAGGTTCAGGGTGATGTTTTTCAAAAAAAGCAGATTAAAAACACCGATGATGGAAATCGGAATTACCGTGGCTATTATCAGGGGAGATTTCCATTCCTGGAGGAAGATGAGCAGTGTCAGAAAAGCCAAGATGGCTCCTTCAATAATTTCTTCCTTGGTTGTATCGATGGCTTCCTGAATGTATTTAGCCTGTTCGGAGATGATTTCCAGGTTTATTTCTGGATTTTCTTTTTTTATCTGTTCAATAACCTGTTTAGCCAGTTGGGTGACTTTAACAGTGTTGGCTCCATATTCTTTGCGCACCAGAAGGCCAATACTTTCCTGTCCATTGAGTCTGGTGGTGCCCTCGCGTTCTTTGATGGTGTCAAGCACCCGGCCAATATGTTTTAAAAGAATTACTCCGCCGTCGCTGGTAAATTTAATCGGGATGTTTTCAATTTCTTTAACATTTTCAAATTCACCAGCAATCCGCAGCGAATAAACGAACCTTCCTTTCCTGATAGTCCCACCCTGAAGACTGCGGTTAAAGGCAGCGATTTTCTGGCCAACTTCTTCTATTTGAAGTCCGTAATTGGCTAATTTCTCCGGCTCGACTTCCACTTGGATTTCTCTTTCTACTCCGCCAGTAATCTCCACCGCCGCAATGCCTTCAACCTGTTCCAGTCTGGGCTTGATCAACTCTTCGGCCAGCTCTTTTAACTCTAAGAGCCTTCTTTCACCCGTTAAGGCCAGGGTCATAATCGGTTGGCTCTGCGGGTCAAGGGCAATGATTACCGGTTTATCCACGCCCTCAGGCAGGAAGTCCCGGGCTGAGTCCAGCCTTTCCCTGGTATGAAGCAAGGCAAAGTCCATATCAGTGCCCCAGGAAAATTCCAGAGTAATGAAGGAAAAACCTTCCTTGGAAATGGATTCCACTCGGCGTAGACCCGGTATTCGGCTGACCGAAGTCTCTAAGGGCACGGTGACTAAAGCTTCCACTTCTTCTGGGGCTACGCCTGGATATTGAGTTACTATAGATAACCGTGGATAGCTGATGGAGGGCAAAAGGTCAACGCTGAGCTGACTCAGTGAAACCACTCCTAAGAGAATGATGGCGATGTAAAACATCAGGGTGGTTACGGGACGGTCAATGGAAAACTTAGCTAAGTTCATTTCAGGTTCCTCGACTGTCAGACCTCATTCAATTACCCGAACTGGGGAGTCATGAGCTAAAGTCATATGTCCTTCCACAATGACCAGTTCACCTTCTTTAACTCCATCCAGAACTTCAACAAACTGTTCATTTTCCTGTCCGATCTGAATGTATCTCCACTTGGCCAGACCATTTTCCACAACAAAAACTAAGGGCCGGCCTCCTCTGACCAGCACTGCTTCCTGAGGCACCAGAAGGCGTTTAGGAAAAATCTCAGAGACGATTTCTACTTCAGCATGCATTCCAGGCTTGATTTCTTCAGCCGGGTTGTCGAGGTTGATGAAAACGCTGCAGGTTTTGTCAGTTGGACTGACGAGGGGACTTATGGCCGTGACCTTGCCTTTAAAAACTCTACCGGGATAAGCACTGAAGCGGACATCAGCCTCGCGACCTTCTCTTATCTTGCCAACTTCTGTTTCCAGAACTTTGGCTTCGATTTTTACCTGGCTGACATTCACTAAAGTGAACAAATCGCGGCCAGCTTCGATGGTTTCCCCAGGAGCAACTTTAATCTGAGTTATTATCCCGGAAAATGGGGCAATAATTCTGGTTTTTTCCAGTTCCATCCGAGCAATTTTGACGCTAACTTCAGCCTGGGTCAGACCCTTAGATGAAGCAATTATTTCATCGCGTTTAAGGCCGCTACTGATCTGAGCCAGCTCAAATTCGCGGCGGGCTTTTTCCAGTTCTTTCTGAGTGATTAAACCTTCTTTGAAGGCTTTTTCGGCCCTGGTCAGGGCTTCTTGCGCCTTTTTCAGGTTGAGAGCCTCTTCAGTGCTTTCGTTGGCTTCAGGCTGCTGAAAAAGCCGGTCCAGCAGAAGCTCTGAAAGCGCCTTCAAACGGGCGGCCTCTTCCTGCTCCAGCTTGAGCCTGTAAGGGAGGTCATCGAGTTCAGCTAAAAGTTCACCGGTGCCAACGTGCTTTCCTTCCTGAACATAAAGTTTTTTCAAAACCCCTTTGACTTCAGCCTTGAGCGTGACTTTTCTCTCAGTGTAGACTTCTCCAGGCGATTTTATCCTTTTTTCTAAATCCTGAATTCTGGCTATAGCCACCTTAACGGGGAGAGGAGCTGAAGTCTTACTTTCAGTCTGGGCTTGACTGGCTGTTGATGTTTCGGTTGAACCAGATTTTTCCTGCCCTTTCTTCTTATAAAGCCAGAAGCCGGCAATGGCCAGAATAATCACGATAATGATGACCAGGATGGTTATCCTGAGCTTTCGGGAGTTGTTCATTTTACCCACCTAAGCCTCATTTCTTATATTCATAAATAAAACGACGAAAAAAGTCAAAAAATTTATCATTCTGAAAAAAATTTATTTGCCGGTGTTTTTGAGAAATAATTGACAACGACCTTATTTTTTATTTTCCCAAGGTTCCAGGATAAGTATTCGGTTTATTTTCGGAGTTCCACCGATAAAGAAAAATTCAAAATGTTTTCTATCATCGCCTAGCAAAATCCGGAGACAGAATTTCTATGGATGAAGATTCAAACAAGAAGTTTCGGGGAAAATTATAAATGCCATTCAATTTATGAAAAGTGAAGATTTTTCTGCTTATAATAGATATAATAGGATTTACTGTCAGGGTCAAAAACTTTTAAAATCCACGATGACAGGAGGCCTTAAAGCTGAAGACAAAAAATTGATTGAATCTATTTTGTTTTACATTTAGTTTAATATAATAAATAATGCTTAACTGATCTTAATTCTATCCTGCAGAAAATTTACAGAGATAAGGAAGGTAGGTAACGATGTCAGAAAGATTTAAAAAACTCGTGAAAGGGAAATTGGGTATTATCTGCATGTTGGTTCTTTCTGGGCCTGTCATTGTAGGATTGAACTTTATTCTGAACCGGGAAAAGAGTGAGGTAAAACCTCAAAAAATTTGTTTCAGTGAAAAACCTGGGTTGAATCTGGCGAAAGTTTCTCTGCCTTTTATTCCCAATGAAGGGCAATGGGATAGTCAAATCAAGTTCCGGGCCGATCTATTTTCTGGTGCTTTCTTTGTTACCGGTAATGAGCTGGTATATTCATTAGTTAAGGCAGATGAGAAGGATAATGCAGTTAAAGCGAAAATAGTTTTAGAGACAGATAGTTCCGACTTTGGCACCCCAGATAACAGGTTTAGACAGGTAACATTCAAAGAGACTTTCTTGAGTAACGATGGAAAAACGATAACTTTCTTTCCGCAAGGTGAAGAAAAAGCCATAACCAGAGTTGCCTATTTCAAAGGGAATGGGGCTGAGCTCTGGCGAAGCCATCTTTCCAGCTATAATTCTGTGACGCTTGGCAGGATTTATCCGGGGGTTGAAGTTCAGCTCAGGGCTTCAGCCAGGAATGTGGAAAAACTGTTTTATCTAAAGCCGGGGACAAGGGTTGAGGATATAAGGATTAGAGTAGATGGCGTCAAGTCCATTGACATAAGCCCGGAAGGTGAGCTTGTCCTTAAGACAGAAATAGGCAATCTGGCGATGATGAAGCCATTAGCCTATCAAGAAATTGACTGCCGAAAAGAATATGTTGAGGTTGCCTATGAACTAAAAGGCCAGAATGAATATGGATTTAAAATACTCGAGCCCTACAATCCAGAAGCTACTCTGGTTATAGACCCCGCTCTTAGCACCCTTTCTGCTTCAACTTTCATCGGCGGAAAGGGCAATGATCGTGGGTTTTGTATTGCCCTGGATAATGCCGGGAACGTTTTTGTCGCCGGATATACTCTATCTTCGTCTTCTGATTACCCGACCACTTCAGGGGCTTACGATACCACCTATAATGGGGGCTACGACGTTTTTGTCTCAAAACTTTCCAGTTCCTTAGATTCTCTTGAAGCTTCCACCTACATCGGAGGTAAGGGCACCGATTACCTCTATTCCCTGGTTCTGGATAGCTTCGGGAATGTCTATCTCGCAGGAATTACCAACTCTTCTGATTTTCCAACCACCCCGGGAGCTTATCATCAGTCTTATAACGGCGGAGATTATGATGCCTTCATAGTTAAACTTTCATCTGACCTGAGCAGTTTACTGGCTTCCACCTATTTTGGAGGAAGTGGAGTCGACTATGGGGTAGCCATTACCCTGGATAATTCATGGAATTTATACATCACCGGGATGACCAGCTCCTCCAATTTCCCGATTACCTCTGGTGCCTTTGATACCTCTTATGGTGGTAGGTACGACGTTTTTGTAGCCAAGCTTTCAAACTCCCTGGATTCTCTCTTAGCTTCTACTTTTATCGGTGGAAGCGATTATGAGATTGGCTCCTCTATTGTTGTGGATAATTCTGGAAATGTTTATATTGGCGGGCGGACTAAGTCCAGCAATTTCCCGACTACCTCTGGTGCTTATGATACCACTTATAATGGCGATTATGATGTCTTCATCTCCAAGCTCAACGGATCTCTGGACAGCCTGTTAGCTTCAACCTATATAGGAGGGAGTGGACCAGATTATGGTTACATGATAGCTGTTGATAACTCCGGGAATGTCTATGTTACTGGCTACACTCTGTCTTCAGATTATCCAACCACTGATGGTGCTTATGATACTTCCCATAATGGCAGCTATGATGTTTTTATCTCGAGACTTTCAGGCTCGCTGGGCACTCTTTTAGCTTCGACTTATTTCGGTGGAACTGATGATGACCGTAGCCGCTCAATCGCTCTTGATGTATATGGTAATGTCTACGTTGCCGGATGGACAAAATCTTCGGATTTCCCAAATACGTCCGGGGCTTATGACCGCTCCCAGAATGGCAGCTGGGATGTTTTTGTCTCAAAGCTTTCAGCTAACCTAAGTACGGTTTTTTCATCAACCTTTGTCGGCGGGGTAAGCGATGATTTAGCCTATGCCCTGGCAGTGGATGGTTCTGGCAATGTTTATGTCACAGGCTATACGCTGTCTTCTGGCTTTCCGACAACAGAAGGAATCTATGATAAGACCATCGATGGGACCGATGTCTTCGTCCTGAAATTCAGTGCCGTAAATCAATATTTACTGACTGTTAACCGTTCGGGCAACGGCTCAGGTAAGGTGACCAGCGCTGATGGCGGGATAAACTGCGGAACAGATTGTTCGCAGATCTATGATAATGGGACAGTGGTTAAGCTCACAGCTATCCCTGATGCTGATTCTGTTTTTGCCGGTTGGAGTGGTGATGTGGTTAGTGCTGATAACCCGCTTACTCTGACCGTAGATTCAGACAAAAACATTACCGCTAAATTTGTGCCCAATGACCTGAATTTTACTCTGACTGTGATCAAGTCCGGTCCTGGCAATGGTACTGTGACCAGTGAGGATGGTGGTATCAATTGTGGTTCTGATTGCTCTGAAATTTACCCGGCGGGGACAGTGGTTAAGCTAACAGCCATTCCTGATGAAAATTCAGGCTTTGATAGTTGGACCGGCGATATCAGCGGAACCAATCCTACTATTTCAGTGGCTATGGATTCAGATAAGACAGTCATCGCTGTTTTCGGGCCCACGCCACTTCCCGACCTAACCGGACAGTGGCATGACTTCCAAGTTTTCAGGTTTATGGGAAGAACCACCATTTTGAGGGCTTTTCTCCGCTTGAACAATATTGGAGAAGCTGAGGCCACCAATGGCTTTAAAATTTCTTATTATCTATCAGCTGATGGCCAGAGTCTTGATACCTTGCTCAATTCGCGGACGATTACGCTCAATCTGACTGCCGGTTCTTCCAGAGAAATTCTTTTCGCGCGGTATGTTCCTTCGAGTATCTCTATAGCAGGTAAATACCTGATAGCGGTTATCGATTCTGAAGAAAAAGTGATAGAAAAAGACGAAACCAACAATAAAATTGTCTTTGGTCCCTTGCAGTGAGAGTTGAGTTAATATAACAAGAATGGAGGCCTGAATGAAAATATTGAAAATACAGGGAATTGTTATAGGAGTTCTTCTTCTTTCAGTGTGGGTTTTAGCTCAGCAATCGCCAGTTTCTTTTTCTCTGAGAGGCGGTTACTATCTGCCTTCCTCTTCCACCTTCAATAAAGACTATGTTCCTGTGGTCAATAACAGTTTCAACGAGCTCAATACTTACCTGACTGATATTGGACTTAAAGGAACGGTCCAAGAATTTAAAAAAATGAACGGGGCGGCGATTTTTGGAGGAGAGTTTGAATTTAAAGCCAGCGAGCAGTTTTCTTTGGTTCTGGGTGCAGAATATTCTCAGAAAACATTCACGGGATTTCTTGATTCCAGCGGAACAATTGAGGAAGTCTCATATGAAGTCACCGAGGAAAGTAAATTCAGGATGTCAGTTATACCCATTTACGGTACTTTCAGAATTAACCTTCCAGTCAGAGTAGCTCGAGTTTATATCGGAGGCGGTGCTGGATATTATCTGGGCAGGATAAAGGCGGAAGAACAATGGAGCTGGGTACAGGCATCAGAAACAGTTGACACTGGTACCAGGAAGACGATAGCTTCTGGCCAGGCGGTTATCCCCCATGCTAATCTTGGAGCAGAATTAAAACTGGGGGGAAGTGTGACTCTGGCTATGGACCTGAGGTTTCCTTTTGGTGCAATCAAGTCTTTTAAAATAAAAAGTGACACGGCCGATTCAAATCTGGCAGGACAGAACCTGACTTTTGTTGATGACAATGGGATAGAAAAAGAGTTTAAGTGGGAAATGACCGGACCAAATCTGGGAGTTAATCTGAAAATAAAATTTTAGCTTAGAAAGCAATTTTCCAGGTAGAGAAAAGAACCTAAATCCAGCACTTCTGCGGTCTGATATTTTTTAAATCAGTCCTTGAAGATCATGATTGAAAAACATGAAAATGGCAGTCACTGGAAGCATGTCTTAAACCTAAGGAGGATTCATATTGACCTGCCAGTAGAAATAATGTTATAAAATCAGAGGGAAAGAGTGTGGTTAACAGGTTGTTAACCTGTTTTTGGGGCGAGGAGGAAAGTCTTCTCTATGAAAAAACAAAACTGGTCAAGCCGCAAGTTTGAAACCATAATTGCCATGGTTATTGTCCTGGCCATTCTGGCCATAGGCTTTCTGGTTCATTATAAGTTTTATCTTTTGAATTTCTTTTTCTTACCCGTTATTTTTTCAGGCTACTATCTGGGTAAAAAAAGAGCGGCCCTCATAGCCATCAGCTGCATCCTGTTGGAAGCTTTGTATCTGGTTTTTTCCCATCAGGTTTTTGGAGTGCATTTTCAGTTGACTCAGGATGACCTGATATTTCTGATTTCCTGGGCGATTTTTCTTTTTCTTACAGCCTGGATTGTCGGCACTTTAAGCGAGAAAAAGGATAAAGAAGTTTTTAATCTCAAAAGGGCTTATACCGGTATTTTAGCTATTGTCTTGAAATATCTTGAGGTTGGGGAAGAAGGCAAATCCCGGGCTGAAAAAGTGGCTGAATTAGCTGGCAAAATGGCTGAAGTTCTGGAGATGAACAAAGCTGAAGTAGAAAACATCAAGTCTGCAGCTCTGCTCAGCGATATTCAGGAACTTCAGACCTGCCTGCCGCTTTTTACTCAGACCACTGAATTTGTGGAGAAAGAAAGCTTCTCCCAGGTGCATCTGAGTGACCGGGAAAAGATAATGCTCAAAACCACCGGACTTCTCCTCTCAGAAATTCAACCCATCCTCCAGAGCTACTTTGTTCATTATCGGCAAAAGGCCAACGAACTGGAAAAGAGCTTGAGTGCCATTCCTCTGGCTGCCTCGCTGATTGCCTTAGCTGAACTTTATGTCAAGCTGACTCAGCTGGGAAGAGTCAAGGTGGGTCCGGAAGAGATTTCTTCTTTGGAAGATATAGCCAGGCTCAAAGGTCGTTATTTCCCGGAGAAAGCAGTAGAGGCTCTGTATTTAGTTGTCTATTAATCTTGATGATATGATGGCCATTACTGGAAGAAAGTTTTAATCTCTCTTTAATACTACTAAAATAGTAAGATTGGGAAGGCTGATTCCTTCTGCCTTTTCAAATCTGATAAATGGATTCCTGGATCTGAACAAATAAGCCTTCAATGAAGGCCGGGGTTAAAGGCAGGTTGTTTCTGACAGAAATTATAGTCTGAATAGGTATGAGACTTTAAGAGTGACTGAGTGTCCTCGCTCTGTTACCAGAAATTCTTTTCGCTGGCTCTGCTTAAAGCTCAGCTGGATGACGTTGCCGGCGCCAAGATAATAGCCCACCAGCAAGTCAAAGTTGTATTGATCTTCTCTGGTTTCACCCAGAAGCCGGGTGCTGACAAAAAGTTGATGAGTGATTTGATAATGAAGGGAAGCTTCATAGGTCAGGCCCTCGAAGATAGTTTCTCCAGTTGAATCAAGGGTTTGACGGATCCATTCCGCTCCTAAGGAAAATTCAAGGTTACTGCGGGGTTTTAAAGACAAGGAACCTTCAACAGTCATTTGGGCTCCGGGCAACACATCGGTGAATTCTTCATTGTATATCCCTCTTTTTTGCCAGCTCCCTTCGATGCTTATCTCTTTAAGAAAACCACCACGCTCCCAGTCGAAATCAAAATGAGCTCCATAGTTTTTGAGGAAATTGCCGTTCCAGATGAGTTCATCAGCAGGCGATAGGACCTGGTACTGGCTTTTTCCGGTAAAAAAGCCATAATGGAAATCAATCCGGTTAAAAAAGTTCCAGAACATCATCAGCTCCAACTGGTCTCCGACTTTATTGCCGTAAGAATCCTGATTGAAAGTGCCGGTTAAATCCCAGCTGATTCTCTGGATGGTGCCCCGATTAAAACGCCAGGCATATCCGACCATGGATTCGAAAGATTGAAAGTCAACCTTGTTCAGGTAACCGGCGCGCAGATTGACATTGTCCTCGATTCTCTGAAAGCCAAAAGTTAGCTGCAGACCGGCATCGGGTTCTCGATTGAATTGAAACATATGAATGCCATGGTGATGATTATCTGTCCCTGAATTAAAGGAAAAAATATGAGCACCTCGGACATAATATATGTCTTTAAAGTTGAAGTTGTAATCAGCAGCTATGTTCTGATTTGTGCTGCTCTCTTCATCAACTCCAGTATAATAGATTCCAATCTGAGAGTTTTTGAAAAGGTCTTTGGTGACTCTGAACACCCCGAATTTTGATGAACCATATTCTTCTTTATTGACTGCTCCCAGTATACCAAAAGAATAACCACCAGTTTTACCTGAGATTTTGGCTGCAAACCTTGGGTCTCTTATTCTCCGTGAATAAAAAAGCATGATATCTGTCGACCAGTCGAATCCTCGTTCGGTAGCCAGCCGGAAATACTGACTGCCCTCGCTGAAAAAAGGCCGATTTTCTCGGAAATATCTTTCATATGGCGAAAGCTGATAAATAAAAGGGTCAGATTCTACCTGGCTGAAATCCGGACTGGCAGTAACATCCAGGTAAAGGTTGGGTTTAATTCCATATTTCACGTCCACACCTGCAGCCAGCTTATCATCTTTTTCATCTTCCCAACGAGTTGAGCGGACGCCGGCATAGGGGAAAATTTCCAGATTATGCCCAGGTTTGATGCCGGACAGCCCGCGCAGTTCAGCCATCTGATGAAGCTTGGGCAGATCTCTTTTAACTTCGGTCCAGTAATCAGTCTCGTTCAGACGGTGGATGTAGCGGACAAAATTCACTCCCCAAATTTGTTCTGGAGCCGATGAAAAACGCAGAGATTTAAAGGGAATGGCCATCTCGGCCGACCAACCATCCTCTCTTATCCTGGCACCGGATTTCCAGATAGTTTCTACCGAGTTTTTCTGAACTCCCTTCGGGTTGATGGTGAAATTGATGCTGGTTCGCCGGTCGTTATAGGTATCGAGCATGACCATGATGGAATCGTTGTTTTCAAATTCGTTTCTGGGGGTGAGCTCTGCCCAGATTTTATCTGGCTGGGAATCCTTCATCAGGAAAGCAAAATAAATGTAGTTATCGTCATAAGCAGCCCAGACATAAGTTTCCTCAGTAGCTGGTGCACCATTGACCGGGTCGTATTGAATGAAACCTGAAACGGGTTGAATAACCTGCCAGCAGCCATCATCAAGATGGCCATCAATTTTAGGCGGCTGGTTAATTTTCTGGATGTGAAGAATTTTCGACCTTTCCTGGGCTAAGGAAAATGATGAGATTAAAGAAAAAATCAGGATAAGGCTGAAAATAGAGGCAGATTTTTTTATAAGGCGGTCAGTGTTACCAGCTGGCCTGAAAATCATAAACAGCCTCCTTCTTTTTATGACGCCAGATCTTTAATTTTCTTCCAAAAATTCTATTGAAAAGTTCTCAATTTGAAAAGAATGAGAATTTTAGACAGGATTTAAATTGGAACAGATGATTCAATTTTAACTATTAATTAGAGCTTAAGCAAGGTCGCCCCAGATTTTACACTGGGAGCAAAGAAAGGCGAAAGCCCTGAACTAAGCCTGACCTAGACAGGTATAAGATTTTTGATGTTGTTTCATACTGGATTGAAGTTTGTCCGAAAGAGACTCCATAAAGGGAATAAATAAAGGTAGTGGCAATCACAATCTCAGTCTTCAGGGAATAGCAGGTACTGGTTAAGGAGATAAGGGAGGTTAAAACGATAACTAAAGCTCCGCAGAAGTTCGATGATGATCACAAAATCAATTTTTTTGGCCTGGTATTCATTAAGTAATTTTAAAAAATGATTTCTTTCCTTCTGACCAAGGCGTGGTGATACATAGCCAAATATATGGCTGAAGGCGTTGACCAGATTAGATTTCCTGATGGGCCGGGCTAAGATTGTCTGGAAATCATGCTGATATTGGTTGACGGTTTGCTGAAAGGCACCTTTTTTATGCCCGGCCAAAATTTTTCCCAAAGTCTTAAGGCCCATTTGGGAAATACTCATAAATAGATATTTAGCCCGGGTATGAAATTCAATCAACGAACCAATCTCTTTTCTGGCTTTCCGGAATCTGTAATGCAAAAAAACTTTGGCCAAAAATTCCCAGCGCAATTCTGGGTTTTTGAGTCGTCTTTCATCAATGATTGGCAAATAGGGGAATTTTTGCTTGACTGTCCGGGCAAAAATTCCATCTTCCTTTCCCAAAATTATTTTGCCCTCAACGTCGCCAAAAACTTTAGCGCTTTTCACTCCGCAGCTTGGCGATTTAGCTTTAAGAATAAAGCCGTCGATTTCTTCAAGCTTTGATAGGAAGATATCAGAAAAATCCTGAAGTTTCCGGGTGAGGTTCAAGCCGGTTTCGTTCTGGATGACTTCAATTTTCTCTTTAATTCTGACCAGCCTGATTGTTTTCCTGGGTATTCCCAGCCCAACGCTTACTTCGGGACAGACGGTAATCAGCTCAAATTTCGGTTTCAAAGCCTCTGCCTCTTTATCTCTGACTGTGCTGCCGTCGTAGCGATAGGCAAAGCCATTGAGACAGGCACTGATAACTACCCTGGGTTTGCTCATGGTGTTTTCCATGCTTTGATTTTATTAAGATTCAGCCAGAACTTCCATAAGAAGGGTTAAAGATTTTCTATGAAACACCCCGGGCAATAAAAAAGTAAGTAAAAAGAGCTACCAGGATTCAGGGGCTTTCTGTCATGAGTAAATAAGATTTAATATAAATGTCTGGTTGAGGCTCCCAACAGGCTTTATGACAAGACTGTCTTTTTACCAGCCAGTGTTAAAAACAGGCAAAATCTTTAAACCGCGGGGGTTGCTGCCAATGATGTTGATAACCCCGAGTTGGAAGCCTTTTCCCACCTTCCAGGCATAATTGACCAGGCCAATGGAGACCCCGGTAAGGTTGCCCTGAAGATAATTGAAGGAAGCTACTGAGGCTCCGTTGAGATAGCCGCCTTTAGTGAGTTTGATTTCTCCGGCGGCCAGAAAAAGGCCTTTAAGTTTTTCTCCGCCGGCTCCTATTCCGGTGAGCAGTATGCCTTGCACCTTTGGAGCACCGGCACCCAGTCCGGCTATGACTACGCCCTGGATTTTCTCACCAGCTCCAGCTCCGAGACCGGCTACCGCCAGACCCTTGATTTCCTCACCGGCACCGATTCCCAGCCCGCCAATGACCAGCCCGGTTATATTTTCACCTGCTCCGGCCCCAAGTCCAGCCAAGGTTATTCCATTTAAATTTTTACCTGCACCGACACCGGCCAGCCCGGCATTAATTCCGGAAACATTTTTTCCGGCCCCCACTCCCAATCCGGCGATATTTAATCCGATAAGGTTTTCTCCGGCCCCAACTCCCAGACCACCTAAATTTATCCCTTTTAGATTTTTACCAGCGCCGCAACCCAGCCCCCCGAGATTAAAGCCGACCATATTTTCTCCAGCTCCAGCTCCAATTCCGCCAATATTAATCCCATAAAGATTTTTCCCGCTGCCAGTGCCAACCAGACCAAGATTCAGGCCAACCGCGGCTTTTTCAGCTCCAGCACCCAGAATTCCAACATTGAGACCTTTAAGTTCTTTAGCTCCGGGCAAAAGTCCTAAGGATATACCAGTAACTACAGCTTCTTTATTTTCTTTGTATGGTTTCCACAAAGTTATGTTGATTCCATATATTTTTTCTACGTTCCTGTCCCGGAAATTAAATCTCAGTCCAGCGAAATTCCTGGAATTACCAAAACTGAGGCCCCAGGTTTTAGCCGGAATGTTCAGACTCTGTGCTTTAAGAGGTAAACCAGCAACAGTCAGCATAAAAATTATGGCCAGAAAACTGACGCTCAGCAAATTTCTGGGAAGAGAAAGCTTAATAGAAGTTTTTCTTTTTACCTTCAGTTTTAGCATTTTCTATCTCCTTGGTCTGTGTTATTTTTCAAAGTCGTTAGCAGATGAGCTCAACCTGGCTTCTGACCCAAGATGGGTATTAAATCATAGCCGAGAGCCAGCCGGAATTCTACAGTCATAAATAATTACGCAAAAATCCAGCAAAAGGTTCCTGAGAAAATGAGCTTTATACAAAATTAGAATTATCTTCTGGCTGTTTACTTCCCGGGCTATATAGTTTAAGAAAGTTTGGAAAAAGAGAATCTCTTATGAGAAAATAAAATTGATATTTCCTATGAAAGAGGGTATTTATGAAGGTGGCAAAAAATCAGAAATTATTCTTGCCCGCAGCCTGCCTAATTTTGTTATCTGGAATTTTATGGTTTTCAGGAAACCAATGCCTATCAGGACAAACTAACATTTCGGAAGCTTCGCTGAGAAAATTGGTGAGAAACTTTGAATACACTCTGGAAAGCGGCTCTAAGTATAAGCTTGAGAACGGACACTTTGAACAGGGCCAGCCAATTGAGAATTTTGTCAATATCCGACTCGATTCTTCGGCTTTCTGAGACCTTAATGGTGACGGACTTATGGATGCAGCTGTTATTCTGGTGGCCAATTATGGGGGCAGCGGGTTTTTTTATGAACTTACGGCTCTTATTAATGATGGAGCCGCCTTTCATCAGACCAACTCTCTGGAACTGGGTGACCGAGTAAAAATAGTAAAGCTTAGAATCGATCAAGGCAAAATAATAATTAATATGCTTACTCATGGCCCAAATGACCCGAGCTGTTGCCCCAGTAAAAAGGCAGTTTTATTTTTCAAACTAAGGAACGGACAGCTATCTGAGATAAAATAATAGGTAAAACTTTTTTCACTGCTTTATAACCGCTTGGCTTCAGGTGGCTTACGGTAATAAATTCCTTTGATAGTATTAAAATTCTATAACCCATAGATTCTTGACTTACGAAATTAAAAGCCAAGACCCAGCATTATAGAGAAGCCTTTATTTTTGATTTTATATGTTCCTAAATCACTCGTAGGCTGAATGATGTTGGAAAGCCCATAATGGTAGCGGGCATCGAGAGTTATTTTAAAGAGCATAGGTATTTTTAGGTCAAGTCCCAGTCCACCAACCGCCGCCAGACTGGATGATTTAAAATCAGATTTTATGTCTTCAGTTGTTGGTGAATTCTGGCTGGTCTCTTTAAACTTGGCTTTCTGCAAATACCCATAAGATGGACCTCCGAAGACATAGGCTTTAATAGGTCCAAGGGGGATAATATTAAGCCTGACCAGAAGCGGAATTTCAAGGTAATCAAGTAGGATCTGAACCTGATAAGGGCCACTGATCGGATCCGTCCCAGAAAATTCAAAGCCTCTCCTGGAGTAAAGAACTTCAGGCTGAAAACCTATTGGTCCGAGATTGATGGCTAAAAAGAACCCGCCGCTGAAGCTTTTAAGGTATTTCTGATTGGTAAAAATATCAGCCGGGGGGCTAAAAGTTAAATTAGAATAATTCAAACCACCTTTTACACCAAAGGTGACCAGCGCCTGGGCCGGTGTAATTAGCAGAATAAACAGCAAAGTGATCAGAAAGAAACCTATAAGTTTTTTCATTTAATCCTCCTTTTTTGCTTTATAACATTTTTGTTGCTTATTTACAATAAAACATTGATTGATACTCATCATAGGCAGGGGCTCAAGCCGTCTCTCGGTTACTTTCAGACAAGAACGCCAACTTGAAGAAAAGCAGTGAAAAAATAAGCAGCCGGCTATATTTTAATTTAGAAGAAAGCGGCAAAGTTTATTGGCCGATCTGTTCAAGCCGGGAGACGCCAACCACAGCTCTTTCTCCAGATTTCAGGTTAAGTGCGCTTTCTATCAGCTTAATCGGGCTGGCTGATTTGTCGATCCAGTTGAAAGGTTTATCTGGAAATACCGTTTCAATCTTTACCTGTTGCAGACGCACCAGTAAATTTATATTGGGTTGAGATTCAGTTCCTCCTGACAAACTGGACAGGAGGTTAAATGGGTTTCAACTTTCGTTTTCCAGCGCTGGCTTTCATCCCAACTGTGGCTACGATTGCTCCAGAGAAAAGAGACTATTGGTTTGAGCGTCTCAAAATGATTAAGGATAGACATTATGATCACGGGAGGTTTCAACTCCAGTTTTCTATGAATTCAACTGACAAAAACTACCGTGATTGGATGATGCCGTTTAAAAAATGGTCGTTTGAGAAAATCAGGGATTATGGCCAGAAATTTTATAATCTCGGTGATAGGAAAATTACTCTTATTTATGCCCTGGCCGAAGACACTCCTTTTGAGGCAGATCCAATAATGGAGCTTTTTGATTCGCAGATTTTTCTTGTAAAAATCACTCCATTAAACCCAACTTCAAGAGTTCAACAAGCGCGAATGAAAACGGCCCTGCGTTTTGATGGTTCATATCCTGAAAGGATAGACGCTGAGATAGATAAGCTGGAAAGATGTGGTTTTGAGGTAATTTTGTCGATAGGTTCTCTCGATGAAATCGAGGTTGGCTCAAATTGTGGCCAGATTGCCTGGAGTCGGGTGTCCTCAGTTTCAAATCTTTAAAGAATAATTCATCAACTAATTCCTTCGGTTAAAAAAATTATACTTGTAATGCTCTGCCAGATTTTTAAAATTAGAAAAGGAGTTTTTCGATGTTAAATTTCGAAAGGTTAAAGGAGGCTATCTATGAAAAAAACAATCAGTTTGCTGATGGCAATTTTTCTCTGGCTAAGTTTTTCACCATTCTCTGCTCTGGCCCAGGCTAAAAAACCGAAAATCTACATTTCAGTGGATATGGAAGGCATAGCCCATATTGTCAATGCCCAGACTTCGCCTGGTCAGTTTGACTATGAACGTGGCCGCCGGCTGATGACGGCTGAAGTCAATGCCGCCATCGAAGGCTGTCTGGCGGCCGGAGCCGGGGAAATTATTGTTTCCGATTCTCACGGCAATGCCCAGAATATTATTCCCGAAGAGCTGAACGAAGCCGCTTATCTGATTCGTTCCTTCCCGCGTCCTCTGCTTCAGATGGAAGGAATTGATTCCAGGTTTGACGGCGTGATTTTTATCGGTTATCACCCCAAGGAAGGCACACCTGAGGCCAATCTTTCTCATACCATTTGGGGAACCAAATTTGCTGAAATAAGAGTAAATGGCCGGCCAGTTTCAGAGGCTCTTTTCAATGCGGCTGTGGCCGGACATTTCGGGGTGCCGGTGATTCTGGTTTGTGGAGACCAGAATGTGGTCAGAGAAGCTAAGGAAAATTTTGGTGATATTGAAACCGTCATGACCAAGGAATCCATTGGCTTCCTTTCAGCCAAATCTCCCCATCCAAAGGTTGTTTGTGCTGAAATAAGGCAAAAAGCCGAGCGGGCGGTCAAGCGAATTAAAGAATTCAAGCCTTATGTGGTTCAAAAGCCAGTTAAACTCGACCTGGTCTTTAAAAATATCTTCGACGCTGAAACGACCGCTTATTTGCCATGGGTGAAAAGAACCGAAGGCAAAGCTATCCAGGTTGAATTCGCGGACATGCTGGCTGCTAACCGCTTCATCACGGCCCTTTTTGCCATCAACAACCGGCAGTAGAGTTATTATTTATGAGTAAACTGAGATTTATAATGAGATTGGTAAAACCGCACAGATACTGTTAGTAAAGCTCGAGAGTGTACACAGATTGAAGGAACTAAGATAATTGTCCAGCAGGGAAAGAAAAGTTTGATTAGAGTGTATAGTCCAGAACATGAAAAGGTTTTCTAAAATTTCAGAGAGGAAGGTTGTTTTGTTAGAGGATTTGCTGTAATTAACTTAAGCAAGAGTTGCAAGTACCAGACGAAATAAACTTTATAAACCATCAGAGGATGTAGCCATGACTCTTTTCCTTCTGGGGGAACTGGTAACAATTCTCGTGGCTTCGATTCTGATCATAATAATTTTTCACCGACTGAAACTTCCGGCTGTGGTTGGTTTTCTGATTACCGGTATTTTAATCGGCCCGGGCGGTCTGTCGCTGGTTAAAGACCTGAGGGCCATCAAGGCCTTGGCCGAAATCGGGGTGATGATGTTGCTATTCACCATCGGGATTGAATTTTCTCTTGCCCGACTGAAAAAAATTCAGCGTTATTTCTGGCTCGGTGGTGGATTTCAGGTATTGCTGACCATTATAATTGTTGCTGCCATTTCCCGAGCTCTAAGCACTGTTCCTCAGGAAGGCCTTTTCTATGGCTTTCTGGTAGCCCTGAGCAGCACGGCGGTAGTGTTAAAACTTCTTTCGGATAGGAATATGCTTGGCTCACCCTCAGGGCAGATTTCTATGGGCATTTTGATTTTTCAGGATGTGGCCATTGTGCCGATGCTGGCCCTGATACCTGTTCTGGCCAATCTCGGTTCGATTTCTTTTCTTACTGTGGGCAGCCGTTTTGCTCTAAGTGTCCTTTCTGTTCTGGTCATATTTTTTATTGCCAGAAAACTAATGCCGACGGTCATTTCGTTGATTGTCCGAACGAGAATTAAAGAAATTTTTCTCCTCTCAGCCCTTTTTGCCTGTCTCGGGATGGCTTATCTCACTTCATCCTTAGGACTTTCCCTGGCTCTTGGAGCCTTTTTAGCCGGAATCATAATTTCTGAGTCTGATTACAGCCATCAGGTTGTCTCTGATATTATGCCGTTTAAAGATGTGTTTAATAGCATTTTCTTCATTTCAGTGGGCATGTTGCTGGATACCAGACTGGTCTGGAGCCTCAAGTGGCTGATTGTGGCTGTTGTAGCCGGAATCCTGCTTCTTAAAATTCT
This sequence comes from Candidatus Aminicenantota bacterium, assembly GCA_014360015.1. GTDB lineage: Bacteria > Acidobacteriota > Aminicenantia > Aminicenantales > Saccharicenantaceae > Saccharicenans. The sequence goes on from JACIYJ010000005.1 coordinate 93,170, forward strand.
TGTCGTCTTTCTGACAGTCAGATTATTGAAATTTAATCATCAAATTTCATTGCTCACCGCTTTCGGTCTGGCCCAGATTGGTGAGTTCTCTTTCGTTCTGGCCAGCGTTGGTCGGGAAAACGGCTTTCTTTCCGGGCAAGCCTTTCAGGTGTTTGTGGCTTCTTCGGTTCTGACCATCTTAGCCACACCTTTTCTGATGCAGATTGGGCCGCATTTAGCAGAGAAATTAATTGGAAGATTCGGCGAAGAAAAAGAACCGGAAGCTCGAAATGTTGAAACCAGGCATCTTCAGGACCATGTAATCATTGCTGGCTTTGGACTTAATGGACAGAATTTAGTTAGGGTTCTTAAAGAAACAGGTATTAAATACGTCATATTAGAAGTAAATCCGGAGACTTTTCGCCAGACTGTTGAGCAAGGTGAACCGATAATATTTGGGGATGCTTCCAGCCAGATGATTCTGACTGAAGCCGGGATTTCGAGGGCCAAAGCCCTGGTTCTGGCTATTTCCGACCCCGCAGCAACCAGAAGAGCGGTCAAGACTGCCCGGACTCTTAACCCGGAGGTTTTTATCATTGTCAGAACGCGTTTTACTTCTGAAATTGAAGAACTTTATTCACTCGGAGCCAATGATGTCATCCCGGAGGAATTTGAGACTTCAATCGAGATCTTTGTTCGGGTACTGGAAAAATTTCATCTGCCCAGAAACATCATCAACACTCAGGTTCAGATTATTCGGAGCGAAAGGTATGGACTGCTGCGGGGGGCCAGGTCGGCTTCTCGGCGACTTTCTGAGAAAATTTATGATTTTCTGGAAGCTGGAGTGGTTGAAACATTCTTGGTTGGTAGTGACTCCTGGATAGTGGGCAGAAGCCTGGGTGAACTTGACCTTAGAGGTAAAACCGGAGTAACGGTGATTGCGGTGGTAAGAAATGAGAAGACCCACAGCGGGCCAGGAGCGGATTTCAGGCTGAAAAGTCGAGACATTCTGGTGCTGGTCGGTGATCATCAGGCTATTGATAAGGCCTTTGAGTATCTGGGCGGCTGATTTCCTCTATTTCCTCTATTACTGTTCTTATTCAAAAACAATGGTGATACCCTAATAGTCCTTTATCGTTTCAAATTCAACTAAATCTTTCAGCCTGAGAGAATTTAGCTTTCGACTGTCTTGGCAACTGGGGGTTAAATCTGTCCGAGAGACATTCGGTAACTGGAAAAGTCCAGCAAAAGATGTCATTATTTTATTGAATTTTGTATTTAATTGTTGAGCATTATATTTTTGGTTATAATATTAAACGAAAATTCTGAGTTAAGTCTATGGGAACAGAGAAAATTAAGAAGGGCAAATCCTCTAAGCGGAGTCAGAGAAAGAAAATTAACTTTGATGAGAATAGTCTGGCTTTTTTCCGCCAGCTTCAAAAAATAGCTGATAGGGAAAATCATCTGGAAGCCTTTCTGGAAGCAGCAACCAGAATTATCGGTCAGAACCTGGGTTATGACCGGGTGGCAGTTTTTCTTTTTGATGCAAAATCCTCTGAGCTGGTGTATTTAAAAGGCTGGGCTAAGGCCGCTATTGACCTGCCTTCTGGCTATAGACAGGGAATAGATTCTGGTTTGATCGGAAGAGCTGCTCGAGTTGTAAAACCGGTGGTCGTAAATGATGTTTCGAAAAATAGGGATTATCTTAAATGTCATGAAGTTGAGATTAAATCTGAAGCTGCTTTTCCCATAACCTTCAGAAGCCAATTGCTTGGGGTTCTGGATTTGCAGGACGCTAAGAAAAATGCTTTTTCTAAGGGTGAAGTCAATTTTCTGAATTTCCTGACCAGGTTTCTTGGCTCAGCTCTGGCTGAACGTCGCAAAGAAGAGGAGCTGACCTCTCAGCTGGAAAAGACCAGAGTTATACTCGATGGAATAAGGGATGGCTATTATGAAGTTGACCTGAAAGGCAATTTTACATTTATCAATGAAGCCCTGGCTCGAGCCTGGGGACGTAAGCGGGAAGAATTGCTGGGAAAAAATTACCGGAATTTCCTTGAATCTGAAAGCATTGACCGGGTTTTTAAAATTTTCAATCAAGTTTACAGCACAGGTAAGGCTCGGGGTGGAATAGAAATCCAGGTCAGAGATATAAAAGGAACAATTCATACCGTTGAACTTTCTGTGGCCCTAAAAAGAGATGCTTCAGGAGCTCCCATCGGTTTTTACGGTATAGTCCATGATATAACCGAAAGAGTCAGGATTGAAAATGAGCTGCGCGCAGCCAATGCCCGGTTTAGTTCTTTGCTCGAAGCTCTGCCCGATGTTATCTATTTTAAAGACCTTGAAGGCCGCAATTTAATCATCAACCGGGCTATGGAAGAAATGACCGGGCTTAAGCGTGAGGAAATTCTGGGTAAAACTGATTCAGAGATTTTTCCTCCCGATCTGGCTGCCCAGTGTCTAGAATCAGACCAGAAAGTTCTGGCTGAAAAAAAGATTTTCAGGTTCTTTGAAAAGACTGTTAATCCGGATGGTCAATCCCGTTATTTTGAAACTATCAAGGCTCCAGTTTTTGATAGAGCCGGAAATATTACCGGAATAGTAGGAATTAGCCGGGATATTACAGAGAAAACCCTGGCTGAAGAAAAAATTAAAGAAAGTGAAAGAAACTTCCGGAGTCTTTTTGAAAATTCTACCCTTGGCCTTTACCGGACCACACCTGATGGCCGGATTTTACTGGCCAACCCAACTATAGTCCGAATGCTTGGTTATGAGAGTTTTGAAGAGTTATCATCAAGAAATTTAGAAAGAGATGGCTTTGAACCCAGCTATCCCAGGAAAATGTTTATAGAAAAGGTAGAAAAGGAAGGTGAGGTCAGGGGGGTTGAGGCAGCCTGGAAAAGAAAGGATGGTACCATCATCTATGTCCGCGAAAGTGCTCGGGCTATAAGGGATGAAAATGGTCGGACTCTCTACTATGAAGGCACGGTCGAGGATATTACTGAGAAAAAACTGGCTGAGTTGGCTCTGGCTGAACAGAAAGAGCTTTTTCAAACAGTCCTGGACAGTGCCGAAGACTTGATTTTCGTTCTTGATAGAGATTACAAAATTTTGTTGTTCAATAAAGCGGCAGAAAGGGTTTTTAGTTGGAGCCTGGAGGAGTTAAAAGGCAAAAAATTCAATGAAATTTATCCGGCTGAAGGCTGGCCCGAAGCTAAGAATAGATTTGACCGGGTGCTTAAGGGGGAGGTAGTTAAAGAAGATGTTGAAATCAATTTTCGGGGAAGAAATTTTGTTTTGAGCGTAACCGAAGTTCCTCTGCGCAATGAGAAGGGAGAAGTTTATGCCGTTTGTGGGATAGCCAGAGATGTTACCCGAAGAGTGGAACTGGAAAGAGAGCTGGAATCATCGCTGCGGGAAAAAGAAGTTTTGCTCAGGGAAATCCATCACCGGGTTAAGAACAATATGCAGGTCATCTCCAGCCTTCTCAATCTTCAGGCTCATTATGTCAATAATCCAGAATTCACTTCCATTATAAAGGAATGCCAGAACCGGATTCGGTCAATGGCTCTGGTTCACGAACATCTGTATCAATCAAAGAACCTGGCCAGCATCAATTTTGCCGATTATCTCGGTAAACTGATCATCCATCTTTATAATGTGCATCAAATTAAACAGGAGAAGGTTGAGTTGGAAATAGAAACTGATGATCTTTTTCTGGAGATAGGAGTGGCTATCCCACTGGGACTTCTGGCCAGTGAGATTATCTCTAACAGCTTTAAACATGCCTTCCCCGGAGAGCGAAAAGGTAAAGTCAGGGTTAGATTGAAGGAAATCTCGCCTTCCCATTATCAGCTGGAGATAAGCGATAATGGAGTGGGATTACCTCCTGAGGTTGATCCTGTTGACAGCAAGAGCTTTGGCTTACAGCTTATAAGTCTTCTCAGCGATCAGATTGGAGGAAAGATAGAAGTTGACCGTACGGCGGGAACAAGATTTGTGGTGAGCTTTGAATACAGGGGTAGCAGTCTCAACCATAATTCTTGATGACTTCTGACCCAGATCGTAAGAGAAAAGCTCCATTTAGCCCTCGGCGTGGTGAAAGTTTTTAGTTTTTATTAGATTTTCTGAGTTCTCAGGCTTTTGGTCCTGAACTCTTATTTAAGGATTTTAGAAAGCAATGCCGACAGTGGCCGACCAGACTCCGTTTTTCACATCAAGAGCAGTTGTACCCTGAGCAGCGCTAAGAACTTTTTTCAGGCCGAGGCTGTAGCGGATATCGATCATGAAATGACGGCCAAAATCCAGTCCGGCTCCAAAGATGGCTCCGTAATCATTATTCTCCAGGATTTTTTCTTGTAGAGGCACATCCTGGCCATTTATCTGAAGTTTCTCTTTCAGCTTGAAACCGACAGATGGCCCGGCAAAAATGGCTGGCTGGATTCCAGGAGTGGGAATCCGCAGTTTGAGCAGCACCGGAATTTCCAAGTAATCACCATAAAGTTTTTTAGTATAATCACCAGCAGTAACCTGCTCCTGGGAACCTTTCATGGTATAAAGGAATTCAGGTTCAATGGTGATTATTTTGCCAATGTTGATGGCAAAGAAAATTCCACCTACCAATCCTACCTTGTATTTTATCGTTCCTTCCAAATTCTGAATATCTGCCCCTGTCAATTTAGAGGCATTTCCCCCTCCGCGGATACCGAATTGAATTCCTGCTTCGGAGTTGACTGGGAAAATCAGCAAAAAGAGAAAAGCTGAAACCAGAAGTGAGGTTAATATTTTCTTCATGAAAACCTCCTTTTTTATTTATTTTCGAGTCTAAACTGTTTTGCCTTTAATAGCCTCACCTAAAAGGGTGATTTTGCTGGCTATTTTATCACCTTTATAAGGTCAAGGAAATGAGCGAAAAAGGCTTGAGAGTGGCAGGCTTATTGCTGAATCCGGACAAAAGTGTAAAATAGAAAAGCCATTTAGATTCACAGGAGGAGATTATGGACCAGAAAGAAATCAGGGTTACCTTTCCCGGCGGTTTAAGAGTTAATGCCGAATACCGTGGGATGGTAATTGCCACTGACCAGCCCGTTTATGCTGGCGGTGAAGGTTCGGCTCCAGCTCCGTTTGATCTGTTCTTAGCTTCAATTGCTACCTGCGCTGGTTATTACGTACTCGCCTTTTGCAAGCAGCGTGGACTGGCCACGGATGGCATCTTTTTGACTGTATCTATGGAAAAAGGTCAGGTTTCCAGGATGATTGAGAACATCAAAATTGATATCCATCTACCAGAAGATTTTCCGGACAAATATCTCGAGGCCGTGGTCAGAGCGGCTGACCAGTGCACGGTTAAAGCTCATATCCTCAATCCACCGAAAATTGAAGTAAAAGCAGTTAAAGGATAAAGCCAAGCCCTGATGAACCCAGCCACCCCTGAGGTTTTTACTTCCTGGAAACATAGTCGGCCAAGTGAAAAACTGGTCGTTTTTTCTATTGCCCTTTTTTCCTGCTTGATAATTGTTGATTATTTTCTCCATAAAAATAAATCTATCTATCTGGTGCCTTTAAGCCTGTTGATAATTCTTCTTTTTGTTTTAATTCCGTACTGGCGGAAGAAATTTTCAGAACGTCCCTTAGCTCTTTTTGTCCTGTCTGCGCTTCCACTGGCTGGCTATGCTTATCTTTATAAACTGGCAGGGAGTTTGGTGCATTTACTTAGCCACTCCTGGAATGATGAACTCCTGGCCAGCCTCGACCGGGCGATCTTTGGCCTGAGTCCGAACCTGGCCATCAGCGACTATTACCATCCCTGGCTGACCGAACTGATGATGTTTGCCTATGTGGCTTATCTACCGCTCCTGATCATCGTGGCTTATGTATTTTTCCGGAATAAAGATGAAGAGCAGCTCGAAACCTATGTTTTTACTCTTGGGATAGCCTATGTTGTTTGCTTTCTTCTCTTTATCTTCATACCAGCTGCCAGCCCGCGCTTTTATTTTTCTAAGAATCAACCAGCCGCTGGCTTTTTTTTCCGTAAATTGATGAACCTGGTTGAGGCTTCTGGCCAGTATCAGGGCGGATCTTTTCCTTCGGCTCATTGCGCTGCCGGTACGGTTATGGTTATCTATGCCTGGCGGGCGGGTCGAAAAACTTTTGTTCTGGTGTCTCCTTTGATTCTTCTTTTTTTTATTAGCACAGTTTATGGCCAGTATCATTATGCCGTGGATGTCCTGGCTGGAATTATAATCGGGCTTCTGGCGACCCTGATGGCCAGATTGATTTTGTCAAAGAGAGCAAAAAGCCACTTCAGCTTAGAGCGATGAACAGATTTAACAGGACTCCAATCAGCCAGTGGATAATGATTGCGTACCATAATGACTGGCTGCGAAGCACAAAATAACCAAAGACCAGACTGGCGATGATGGAAGCAAAAATTTCGTTGGTTGGTTTTCCAATATGTATCAGACAGCAGGGGATGGTCTGGATAAGAAGACTGTTCAGAGCACCAAAGGTTGGTCTTAAGCCCTGAAGCATAAAACCACGGAAGAAAAATTCAAAGGCCAGGTAATACAGAAAGAAAGCAGCCGCATATATGATGAAGGTTTTAACAGATAATGGATTGGTCTTAAAAGCAGAATATTCTTTCTGGAAATCAGACTGACGGCTGGATAACCAGACTGATAGAACTGCCGGGGGCAAAGAAATTGCCACTGACCACAACCCAAATTTCAAGTCCCCCCGCTTAAAACCATAATCGCTGAGTTTTTCCTTGAAAACTAATTTTATGATCAGAACCGGAATCAACATCAGCAGGATGAAGGCCACCAAGAAGTTGAAAAAATCTCGGTAGAAGCCGGATAGAATACTCTCTGAAAAGTAGCTGGCCAGATTGCTGTCATAAAACACTGGCAAGCCGTAATATCTGTAAATTGTTAGTAACACGGGAGTAGCCAGAAGAATGATGATAGTTTTACGGTCGCTTTCGGCTATTAATTTTTTTATCATCGATTCTTGTTCCAACCTTCTTTCAAATCATCTCCTGAAATATAACCAAGCCACTCACAGGTAAGTCTTAAACCTTCCTTCAAGCTTCTGGGCTGATAGCCGAGTTCCTTAGCGGCTTTTTCGTGGGAAAAAGACCAGTCTTGAAGAAAAGTTCTGACCCAGCCTTCAGTGATAAGAGGATAAAAGCCGAGAGTTTTAGCCTTCCAGGATTCAAATCGGGAAATGGTCACAGCCAGCGGAACAGAAATTTTTATCCTGAGAGCTTTCCGGCCTGAAACTTCTTCCAGGGCATCGAAAAAACCGCTCAGAGAGATGTTTTCGCCGCCCAGAATGTAATCTTCGCCTGGACGACCCTTTTCCATCATCAGCTTCAAGCCCTGGACCACATCATCAACGAAGACATAATTGCCGGTTTCTTTGCCCTGATTAAGAATCAAACAAACTCTGTATTTCAGGTAAGTGCGGATCATTCTGGTAACTGAATTGGCTTCGGTCAGCTTTCCTGGGCCATAGACTCTGGTGGGTTTGGCTACGACAATTTCCAGGCCCCGGTCGAGATATTCAGGGATGATTTTTTCTGAAAGGGCTTTACTCTCTTCATATTCGGTGAAGTAGGGAATGTTTTCTCTGGAGTTAGATTCTGAAACTGGGCCGTTCAGACTCGGGCCGTTAGCCACTGAGGAACTGACATAGACAAGGCGTTTAAGGCCGCAGGAGAAAGAAGCTTCAAGAACATTTCTAAGTCCCTCTACATTGACCCGGTAAAAAGTTTCTCGGTCAGAGGCCCAGTTTCGGGCATAAGCGGCCAGGTGGTAGAGCTGCTGACAACCGGCCAGGGCCGATCGGAGTGAACTGACATTTCCAAGTTCGGCCCGGATGATCTCAATGGGCAGCCTGGCTAAGTGGCCAACCTGACTGCTGGCCCTGGCAATGAGCCGGACTTTTTCCCCGTCTTCAACTAATTTTCGGACAAGAGCTTGCCCGATAAAACCGGTTCCTCCGGTCACAGCTATGGTCATTTTGGTACTACTTCTCTTTTTTTAGTTTGCCAGAATTATAGTTTTAAAATTTTAGAAGTTCAATCTTTTTTGTGGACTGAAAGACGGATAATCAGAGCAAAATAATTTTAAAGACAGGAGGTTGGCCATGAAAAAGAAAAAATTACTGCTGGCTCTTATCATGGCCATTCTGGTTTTCTTCAATCTGGAACTGGCTCAAGAAAAATTATCAGGGAATTTGCTACTTCAGTACTTAGCCAGCTTAGATAATTACCTGAAAGAAGAAAGGCAGAATAGGTCACCGATCGGTGTGGTTGACATCCACCGATGGCCAGAAGCCTGGCGGAAATCACAGGGTGGTGGAACTCTTTGGCAACATGAAAAAGGAAGAGAAAAAATAATCACTCTGCCTTGATCATGAATCTGGCCGCTTTTTTCCTGTTGCCCAGGACCTTAAGAGCCTTAGGCAATATTTTCACCCTGACTGAGTCAAGGGCGCCGAGATATTCGCCATTGTACTGGATGTCCAGATTTTTCCCCTTGATGACCATTTCCTTTGCTTTAAAATGCCTCAGTTTTTTCTGGAGAAATCCAAAATAGATGAGCGGAAATAAAAGAATGTATAGGAGGGGAGGCATTTCAAACAGAACAATATCTAAATAGCCATCATCCAGACGAGCCTCCGGAGCTACCAGCCAGCTATAGCCAAAATAATTGGTGTTGCCGATGACACAATCTAAAAACCTGGAAGAGACTTCCAGGTAGTCAAATTTCTGACCTTTTTCATCAATTCCGTCGTAAAATTCCAGAATTTTCTCGTCTCGCTTGTAAAAGAGCAGTTTCCGGGCGGCCAGCAAGTGGCCGATAAGGCCGGGTATTGAGTGGCGGAGTTTTTCTCCGGTGACAGCCGCAGTTGAGCCGACGCTGGCAAAGCCAGCTATCCGGTCTTCAACCTGGATGAGGTCTATGGTCAGGCAGTCACCTTCGAGCAGGTATTTTATGGCCTTAAAAGGGCTTCGGGGCAGACCGAGTGATTTCCGGAAAGCATTTCCGCTGCCAAAAGGAATCACCCCGAAGATGATCTGGTCTTTTCTTGAAGATTCGAAAATACCCTGTAAGACATCAGCAATAGTACCATCACCACCTACTGCTACCACCACTTCAGCTTCAGCACAGACAGACCTGGTCATTTCCACGGTTTCGTCTTTAGTCCTGGGTGTGTCCAGACAGCTTCCCGGTAATTTTCTCATCAATTCTTCTCTCAGCCTTTTCCGTCTTTTCCAGCGGTTATTGGCAGCTAAGGGGTTTATGAGGCAAACGATATTCTTATTCTTGACAGTGTTTTTTATTTCATCCATGGTGATAGCCCCTGGTGAACGAAAAGTATTTATACCATGCTATCAGGAAGCTGTCAAAACAAGGAGCTGGCTCAAGCCGACACCAAAGCCTAAATTGACCGCCCGTCAGGTTAAGCCTTCTGGGTTTTCTTCTTTTTATAAAATCTTACTGCTGGCAGGTAAGTTGAAACAAGAAGAATGGCAAAGAAGATGATTATCCACAGGTCAGGTATTTTCAAAGCTTGGCCGAGAAGAGCCAGTAGATAAAATTTGGGGAGCCGGGCAGTTAGAATGACCAGTAAATATTCCCATAAAGGATAGTCGGCCATGACCACCAGAAACCGGAATGGGTAAAAAGGAATCGGAGCAAAAGCGGCCACCCAGAGGGCAACTGTGGGTGCTTTTCTGAAAAGCCGGATCAATTTTTCTGCCCAGGAGCTTTTCCGAGTTTTAGCCAGAAATTTATGTTCCTGAATAAAGCAAATAGCTGAATAATCAAGAGCTTCAGCCAGCACCGTTCCGACGATGGACACTAAGGCCACGGTTAGTGGGCCATAATATTTACTGAAATAAAGTATTATCGGTTCATGTGGGACAAAGGAAACTATAAATTCTGATGGGAAGCAGTAGAAAAACAGAACCCACAGACTTTTGTTTTCTCTTATTTCTTTTGAAGCCAGCCACAAAACCAGCAAGCCACAGACGAAAAAGATTTCCAAACAAAAAATGAAGAGGCGGGCCCGTTTAGCCTTCTTAGTCTGTTTCAGAGGTATCTGATTTAAGAAGGAAAGTTCAGACATCAGTTTTCAGTTCTCTATTTTTTGATTTCTATATTCTTAGGCCAGGGCGGGTCGAAATGTCCGTTGCCATCAACGTCTACAAAAATGGGATTGGTCAAAGCATAAGGTAAGGCGGCTTCTACTATCTGACCGCTGCCAGCTGGCTGCTGCACAACCGGGTACAAAGATTTCTGTCCAAGAACTTCTACCGCTATGTAAGCGTCTTTTTCCAACGACAAGTCAAATTTTTTATCGAACTTTTTTACCTCAATTTCTGGGGTGATGACCGGGAAAGAGATTTTTCTCTCGCCGTTGATGATGATTCTGATTTCCGAAACATTAATCCATGGAGCTGACAGGACTCTCACCCTAACTTTAACTTTTCCATCTCGATCAGTGAGCAGGTCTCCAGGTTGGAACCGGCGATTGACCTGGAATTCGACCACTGGCCCGTTGGAGACGAACGATTGTCCTTTCTTAAGAGGCAAAGCTACATCTTCGAAGGTCAGGTCTTTCAATTTCTTTGAACACCGAACAAAAACTCGAGAATAGCCGGGTTCACTACCATCAGCTCCGTGCGAATCAGACGAGCCGACGGCCGGGAAGAAATAGCCCCGGTTCAAAAGATGCAACCAGTCAGCCACAGCCTGATCGTTTCCCTGGTGGAAACTGGCTCCGTTCATGACTTCCATCAGGTCAAAGCTCAATTCTAAATCGCCGGCGGCATAAGCAGCCTTTTCCTGGTCAAGGCCGATGTTGTTGAAGTAGCCGAGATTACCGGCTCTTGGATGGTTCAGTTGAAGGAGAGAAGATGGATTTCTCTTGCGGCAGGCTTCGAACAACTCTTTGACTTTTTCCAACCTGGTGATTATCGACCCATTGGTTTTTTCTTCGGGTCTGACAACCAGAGGATAATTGTTGAAATGGAGATAGGCGTTAAGCGGGGTGACTTCAGCACCAGGAAAAACCTTCAGATAATCAGTCAGGCCCAGTTCCTCCAGTACTGGCTGATAATCCGTGACAAAATTGTGGTCAGTGGCCATGGCCACATCCAGGTTTTCAGCCACAATCGATTTGATCCTTTCAGCTACACTCAGGGTGCCGTCAGAATTTATGGTATGAAGGTGGGGATCGAGCGAAACATAGCCTTTAAGCTTGACCACTTTTTCCAGTTTGAAAGTTATTTCCTGCAACTGACCGCTAAAAACTTCCACAACCCGTCTTTCATTGGTGTAAAAGGGACCATAAGAAGCGCTCAACAAATACCGACCTGCGGCCAGCTTTATTTCCAGGGGTTGTTTGACAGCATAGATTGAATTCTTGAATCTTTCCCAGCTGCGGCCGCTCTGAACTGGATTTTCCGGCTCGAAATAAGGGGTTTTTGTCCCTTCCAGGCCAAAGAAGGAAACTTTGCCGGGAAGGACTTTCCCTTTTTTGTCCACCAAATTTATTTTCAACGTTCCTTCAGCCGGTTTTTCCAGTTCGAAGCGGTTCTCCTTAGTGCTGGAGATCTGGATTGTTTTTTCCACCACGGCTGGAAAGAAGTTGGCTCTAATTCGATAAATACCTTCAGGCAAAAGGAGCCGAACAGGTTTGTTCTCCTCGACGAACGACCTGAAGAAAGTGGCTGAAGATAGAACTTCTTCCACGATTATTTCCGGAGTTTTATCCTGGACATTTGTCAGGTTAATTTCTGTCTGGACCACGCCTTTTTTTAGAGTGGAATAGATTGAGGTGAGCAAGTCCTGCACATCTTTTCTCACTACCAGAGCATAATTCAGTTCAACCGATTGGCCGGGCAGAAGCTTCTTAGGTAGCTCCTGAGGTTTGCTTCTCAAATTAACCCAGCCGAGATAAATTCCTTTTTTTTGATAAACCCTGAAGTTCAGGTCCGGAAAAAATTTCTGGCTGTAAGGATTGAAATGATAAGAATGAAAAGCGTTGAAATATACGGAAAGGCTGAGGTCATTTATTTCTTTTTCACCGGTGTTTTTAAAAGTTGATTTAATGATAATCTGACCCTTTTCGGGGATAAAATTGTAGGTTGTCCTGATTTGACCTTTTTCCTGGTGCTTACTGGCGAATTCCGCCTGAAGTTCGAACAACAGAGGAGAGCGTTTGTTTGAAGTTGAAGGAGTTTTTACGATTTTATAAACAGGATAATAATAGTCGATACCTGTCCTGATCTGAAACGGGCCAACGACGATTTCGTTGCTCAGGCCACTTTCAGCTGGAGCAAAGGCCAGGATAGCTCCGGTGGCTTCGGGGCAGGGATAATATTTGATGGCCGGAAAATCCCTGGGTTCAACTCCAACTAAGCAAAGATATTTTCCATCACTGATCAGGTAATCACCCGGTTTAGCCAGCGAAGAAAATTTTTCCGGTAATTCCTGCGGATTTTTGATGGTTTTAATCTCAACTGCAAAAGCCAGCTGGACTGTCAGAATTAAAAGCAACAAAGTCACCAGAGCTCTAACTGGAAACCCGATGATCTTTTTATCCATGGCCACCTCCTGTTTATTCTTTAAAATCTTAACAGAAAAGAGCTGTGTCATAAACAATTTTTTGTTTAGCTTCAGCTCAACCTCAGCCTAAGCAACTTCACCTGGTTTTTTTCATCCTGATGTTTTAAAAATCTCTGGCTGGATTAAGTCAGACAGAGAAGAAGGTTAACAAAATCTCCGGTGAATGATAAAATTTATCTGCCATGATCAAACTTCCTGAAAAAATCATCACCATTAAAGACAAAAAATTTCTTTTCCGGGTAGAAGACAGCTCAGAAGCTTCCGATTATAAAAAATATGAGGACCTGCGTCAGGCAATCTGGGAATTTACTGACGACCACTTAGCCGGAACCCGCAATCTGATGTGTGAGAATTTTCTCCATGAAGGCAGCAGTTTATTTATCGGAGTCTTTGAAGAAGGGAAGTCCGGAGAATTTCCGCTCGATTATTCTCATCTGGTTGGTTTCAGCTACGGATTTGCTGGTATCAGGGATAAATCGCTCGGTTTTGACCGTCCAGACAACCTCTGGTTTTATTCACAGTTTTTGGGAGTGCGTCCTGATCGTCTGAACTATGGATTAGGAGTTCTGATTAAAGAGTTTCAGAAAGAAGTCTTGCTTTCGGTTTTTCATATAAAAACAGTGGTCTGTACCTATGACCCACTGACTGCGGTCAATGCTTACCGAAACGTCAGGCATTTTGGGATGGAGGTGGTCGAATATCGGGTGGCTCCGTATGGTGAGTACGGCGGCCGGCTCAACCGGCAGGACGTGCCCTCTGACCGGTTTTTTATGTCCTGGGATTTAGAAAAAAAGCCTAAGTCTTTTGTTCCGGAAAAAGAAATCGATGATTACATCAATACTCTACCAAAAGCAGTTGAAGTGAGCTATGAACGAATTCAGGGAAAGAATGGTCCTGTGATTCTGGAAGTGGTTAAAAGAATCGACCTTGGTCTGGAAGTAGAGCTGCTTCTGGTCCAGATACCTGCAGATTTTTATCTGATGCTCCAGTCGACTGATGTTCAGAATTCTGAAGTCCGGAATATTCCCATTGACTGGCGTTATCAGACCAGAAAAGTTTTCCTGAATTACTTCAAAAAAGGCTACCGGGTGGTCGATTTTCTTAAAAGAGAAGGTAAGCCCAGAACATGTTTTTATCTCCTGAAGCGTTCCTCTTAATCATCTCGAATTGAGACAAATCAGAAAAAATGAAAAAAAGTTTTTCATTCTGATATAATCGCTTTTCTGTAAAATATTTTATTAAAAATGTCTGGACCGATGATTGAGAAAACGAAAAACAAACCAAAAACGAAAGGGTAAAATAAAACCAATGAGAAGAGCGATTACAATTTTCATTCTGTCTCTGGGTTTAATTTCTCTTTTTTCAGCCTGCTCGAAAAAGCCAGTTAACCTTACTGAACAGGGTCTTAAACAGCGGGCCAGAAAAATCCATCAAAAAATTGTTACAGTTGATACCCATTGCGACACCGCTATGATGCTTCTCCGTGGTAACTGGAACCCGGCTGAACGTCATGACCCGAACCTGTCTGGGAGCAACAAGATTGACCTGCCTCGGATGAAAGAAGGCGGGCTCGATGCCGAATTTTTTGCCGCTTTTGTAGGACAGGGGCCGAGAACCGAGCAGGGATATGCCCAGGCTAAAAAGAGAGCAGAAGAATTGATTCAGGCTGTCAGGAATATGGTTGAAACTAATAAGGAGATTATTGGTCTGGCTTATACTCCTGAAGATGCTTACAGATTAAAAAAGCAGGGTAAGCTGATTGCTTTTCTTGGTATCGAAAACGGCTATGCCATTGGCAAAGATTTAAGCTTGATAAAATATTTTTATGACCTTGGAGTTCGTTACATCACCCTTTGCCATACTGCAGATAATGACATCTGCGACTCGTCCACCGAACAAGCTGACCCGGAAGATAAAGGACTGAGTGAATTTGGGAAGCAAGTGGTTCTGGAATGTAATCGTCTCGGAATGATTGTTGATATCTCGCACGCTTCCGATAAAAGTTTCTACGATGTTCTGGCAGTAAGCAAAGCTCCGATTATTGCTTCCCATTCCTGCGTCCGGGCAGTCTGCGATAATCCCAGAAACCTGACTGATGATATGATAAAGGCGCTGGCCAAAAAGGGTGGAGTTATCCAGATCTGCTTCCTTTCTTCATACGTAAAGACACCAAAACCCAACCCCGAACGGGATAAAGCCATGGCTGAGTTCAGGGCCAAATATGGTAACTGGCGTAACCTTCAGGATGAAGCCCAGCGCCAGAAAATCATGGAAGAACTGCAGGAAATTAACAGAAAATTTCCAGCTGATCTGGCTACAGTCAAAGACCTGGTTGATCATATCGATCATGTGGTCAAGCTGGTCGGTGTAGACTATGTTGGTATAGGCACTGATTTTGATGGTGGCGGTGGAGTTCTGGGCTGCAACGATGTCAGCGAAATGATTAACGTGACCGTAGAGCTTCTCCGTCGTGGCTATTCTGAAAAAGATATTGAGAAAATCTGGGGAAAGAACTTTTTCCGGGTTTTTCGCCAGGTTACGGAAATCTCTCAAAAGCTCAAACAATCCTGAACTGAAGGGTTGATGACCTGAGTAGTTTTTTAAGATTGGAGCCATCTGTCGCAGGCTTGTTTGGGTCAGAAAAATGGGCGAGAGCAAAGAAGCGGTGGGTTGTTCAGATAAATCTGATTTTTTCAAGGCAGTCATTATGAGATGATTTTATGACTGGATTAGGTTATCATTTATAAGTGATGATCAGCTTCAGACAAACCAGCAGGAAGTTTTCCATCTGCTGGCTTAGTCTGTATTGTTTAACCTTTTTGTCGGGGATTCTCTGGTCTGGCTCTCCAGCCTTGTTCGATGCCCCTAAACCCAAGCCTGGTGGTGTTTTGAAGATTAAGGCTTATGGCCGCAGCCTTAATACTGACCTCGACCCGGCAGGTAACGGTTACCCCATAGTGATCGAACATCTTTATGAAGGTCTGGTCAGGCTTGATCAGAGTTTGAGTCTTTTCCCCGGAGTAGCCGATTACTGGACGATTTCTGAGGGTGGCAAGAAAGTTACTTTTTATTTAAGGAAAGATGCCGTCTTCCATAATGGTCAGGAAGTTACAGCCGAAGATGTCAAATTTTCATTTGAGAGGTTATTTCAGCTAAAAGGCAATCCGCTTTTTTATCTTTTTGCTACCAGAATAGAGGGTGGAGAGGAATTCTGGCAAGGATTGGCTCCTGAAGTCAGGGGGTTAAAGGTTATTGACACTAAGACTCTGGAAATAGACTGGAAGTATCCCAGCGTAGCCAATTTTTATTTCCTGGCGGCCAGTTTTGCCAAAGTTCTGCCGCGAAATCTGGTTCTCAAGGAGAAAAAAAGATTTTTCAGCAGACCTGTCGGAGCCGGTCCTTTTAAGTTTGATTTCTGGCTGAGAAATTCCCGTCTGGACATCATTGGAATCAGGCTGGTGAAGAATGAGCGGTACTTTGGCCGGAAGCCTTATGTTCAGGCAGTCGAAGTCAGCCCTTATTTCCTGCTGGATGATTTCTTCCGGGATGATGTTCAGGTGGTTCCTTACCTTTCTTACCGAATTTCCAGAAACAAATATCAAGTGATTGAGAGTAATTCTCTCCACATAGTTTACCTTTTATTCAGCTGTCATTTACCTCCCTTTGACCGACCCGAAATCAGAAAAGCCCTGAAAATTTTTATTGAAAAGAGTAAATTGGCTGGTCTGACTTCTTCCCCCGCTTATTTTGGCCAGGTCCTGGACAATTATATCCCACCATATCTGCCAGGCTTTTTACCCACCGAGAAGGAAGAAGAGCCAAGCCTGAGCCGGGTTTTAGAAACGCTGTCTTCCTGCGGGCTGGGCAATTCAGAAAAGCCCCTGGTGGTCAATCTGTATTTCGAGTTTCCCCAGAAAGAGCTTGTTCAGAACATCTATCGCGAGCTGAGAGAAGAGCTTTTACCGGCAGGAATCAGGCTCGAGCTAAAGCTGGTTAAATCGCTGGATGAGATCAAAAATGATAAGACACCTTATATCGTTTATTTTGATTGGTTGATGAATTTTCCTGACCCTGAATTTCTGATTTATCCACTTTTTCATTCCGGGTCTTATTTCAACAGCAATTATATTCACTATCGGAATCAGGAGGTAGATGAACTGTTAGAAGCTCAGCGGGTCAGTCCGGGTTTTGACCGTCGGGTGATGCTTTTCAGGCAGATAGAAGAGTTGCTCAGAGCTGAAGTTCCGGCTATTCCCCTTTATTTTTTTAAACAGAGGTTAGCCTATCAACCGTACATCAAAAATTTAAAATCACAACCGCTGGGCTTTTTTTACCTTAATTTAAGGGATGCCTGGATAGACCGATGAGCAGAATAAAGAAATTGCGGGTTTCAATTTACGGGCAGTTAGTTTTCTGGACATCGGTCATCCTCGTCCTTTTAATGTTTGGAGTTCTGTTCATCATCCAGAATAGAGAAGTCAAGTCTATCTATCAGGATAAAAAAAACCGCGGTCTGGTGATGGTCCGCTACATTGCTGAGATGAATGTCCGGCGTCTGGTTCTCTGGGACCTGGATCCTATAGATGAGAATATTTCGGGCCTGATCAGGGACGACTTGGCTTATGTCATCTTTTATGACCGGAATGGAAGACCGGTGGTGGTCAGTGAAAGCATTGCTGGCAATGCTGATGTTATTAATCAGACCAGCTGTGCTGGAAGAGTCTCACCTGAAGATGTTTTTTATCGAAACATCAGTCTGGTCAGCCAGGGAAAATCTTATAAGGTAATGGAAATAGAGATTCCAATTTTTGTTCCCGGCTCTGAGACCAAATGGGGGTCGGTGAAAATCGGCCTGAAGCTGGAAGATGTTCAGGAAAGAATTTACAAAACGCGGCTGGTCCTGCTGGGTTTTGGCCTGGTGGCTCTGCTTTTGACAATTCTTAGCAGCAATTTGCTGGCCCGGAGGATAACCAGGCCTATCAAAAACCTGGTTGAAGGCACCAAAAGAATTTCCCGCGGTGATTTTACATACAGAATACCTGTGATCTCTTCTGATGAAATAGGCGAATTAACTCAAAGCTTCAATGAGATGACCGAACAGTTGCTTATTGCCAGACGCCAGACCGAGGAAGCTAACAGGAGACTTGTCCAGGCCGAAAAACTGGCCTCAATCGGCCGGCTATCGGCTACCATTGCTCATGAAATTCGCAATCCGCTGACCTCGGTTAAGCTGAATATCCAGAAACTGGCCGAGAGTGAAAAGCTGGATGAGCTGGAGAAAGAACACTTAGCCATCGCCCAGGAGGGAATTGATCAGATCGAAAAATTTATCAAAGAGCTGCTCAGCTTTACTCGGGCTTCAGTTCTTCAGCCAGATTACTTTTCCATGGAAGAAATACTGGAAGAATCACTGAAGATGCTCAAGCCTTCTCTGGCAGAGAAGAAGATAATTCTGGAGAAAGATTTTGAAAAAGACTTACCTCAGGCTTATGTTGATGGAGATAAGTTGAGACAGGTTTTTCTTAATGTTTTGCGGAACGCCTACGAAGCAGTGAATGAGGGTGGGAAAATTGAAATTTCCTTGAGGATGAACAGGGAAAAAGACAGACCCTGTTTTGAAATCAGAATCAGCGATAACGGCTGCGGCATTCCCGAGAAGGATTGGGAAAACATCTTTGAACCATTCTTTACCACCAAAAGCTCGGGAGCCGGTCTTGGTCTGGCCAATGCCAGAAGGATCCTGGAACAGCACGGGGGAACGATTAAAGTTGTCAAAAAAGATGGGCCGGGGAGCTGCTTTTTGCTCACAGTTCCCTGCCAAACTCCATCTCGGGAGGAATGACCATGGCTATGATTTTAGTAATAGAAGATGATTCCTTAGTCAGCCGGACCCTCGTTTCTCATCTGAAAAAGAGGGGGCTTGAAGTCAAACTGGCTGAGACCGGAGAAGAAGGGCTGGAACTTTTTCAGGAATTTCAGCCGGAGTTAGTCCTTCTGGATATTAAATTGCCTGATATCAACGGGCTCGAAGTTTTAAAACAGATTAAGTACGAAAACAAGCATACTTCAGTCATAATCATGACCGCTTTTGATGATATGAAAACCACGGTGGAAGCCATAAAAGCCGGAGCCTTTGAATATCTGGTCAAACCCTTAGATTATCTGGAACTGGACCTGACCATAGACAAAGCCTTTCAGATGAGAGCCTTAGAGGAGAAAGTTAGTTATCTCATTGAAGAAAAGCAAAAAGAATATCAGATTGATAACATCATCGGTCGCTCGCCTCAAATGAGAGAAGTCTTCAAGATGATCGGTTCGGTGGCTAATACCAGGACGAATGTCCTTATTCAGGGTGAAAGCGGCACTGGAAAAGAGCTGGTGGCCAAAGCTATCCACTACAACAGCCCCTTCAAGGACGAGCCTTTCATTGTCATCAATTGTTCAGCCATTTCTGATACGTTGCTTGAATCTGAACTCTTCGGCCATGTCAAGGGAGCCTTTACCGATGCCGTCACTGAGACCAGAGGAAAATTTGAAATAGCCGGGAAAGGTACCCTTTTTCTGGATGAGATAGGTGATATTTCACCTAATCTGCAGTCGAAACTCTTGAGAGTGATCGAGACACGGGATTTTATGAAAGTCGGCGGAGAGAAGATTCTCAAGACCGAAGCCAGAATCATTGCGGCCACCAACCAGAACCTGAAAGAACTGGTAGCTCAGGGAAAATTCAGGGAAGACCTGTATTATCGGCTAAAGGTGGTAGAGATCACTCTGCCGCCTCTCAGGGAAAGACGTGAAGATATACCTGACCTGGTGGCTTATCTTCTGGAGAAAATCAACCGCGAACTTAAGAAGAATGTCCGAAAGGTTCCGCCTGAGGTCATGGAATACCTGATGAATCAGCCCTGGAAGGGTAATGTCCGGGAGCTGGAGAATGCTCTGACCAGGGCGGTTATTCTGGCCAAGGGAGATGTGATTCTTAAGGAACATTTGCCCTTTGAGCCGGCAGCTCAAGTCCAGGCTCAGGAAAAATCGCTAATTCCCAAGGAACTTGTACCCCTGTGGGAAGTGGAAAAAAGATACATCCAATATGTTCTGGAAGTTACCAAAGGCAGCAAGACCAGGGCCTGCCAGATTCTGGAAATCAGCCGGCCGACGCTTGATAAAAAGATAAAAGACTATAACCTGAAGGTCGAGACTTCTGATTAGAATAGCCGCGGGCATAACTATCCTTTCTGTAAAAAAAATTAACAACCAATAAGAAAATTAGCATTTTCAGTCATTTTTTAAGTGTCTCTTCCCTTAAATTAATCAAGTATTCTGGCACGAAATCTGCTCTTATGTTGAAGGGTGCAATTATGTTGGAAAAAAGAATAGTCATTGTTGATGATGACGAATCCATCAGGAAAACTTTTTTCCTCCTGCTAACTTCCAGATACAATGTTTATCTGGCCAGAGATGCCAGGGAAGCCTTAGCCAGGTTTCAGAAAGCTCCGGTTGACCTGATTATCGCTGATTTCAGGTTGCCTTATAAGAATGGCCTTCAGATGCTCCATGATTTTCGCCAGGCCGGTTATCAGGGTAAGATTATTCTGATCTCGGCTTTTCCGGAGCAGGTCAAAACAGAAGAACTTCAGGCGCTCGGAGTGGATCACCTTTTTGTCAAACCCCTGGACCTTAAGGCTTTTACTGAGACTGTTGACCGGCTTCTGGAGACCTGACTTAATTAACGCCCCTCTATTAAAGACCTTTTTTCCTTCTTCCTGGAGGTTTCAGGCTAATTTTACGAAAGTTTGGGTCTTTTTAGTTTCGTCGTTGAGGTTTTTTTATTGCCAATTAGCGGGGATTTTTTACTGGCCCAATCTTTTTCAAGAAGATTATCCCAGAATTCAATTCAGGAACCATTTCTCGAACCGAAAAAATTCCGCATCTGGGTGAGTTGGACTTAACTAACTGAGCTAAAAATGGTAGACTTCAGGCATGAAAGCAGCGGCCGAATGCTATCTATGCCTAATGAGCCAGGTTTTGAGAACTGCCCGGGTTCTCGGGACTGATGAAGTTTTATCTAAGAAAATGGCCCGGGAAGGCTGTGCCTTTCTGGCCAGCACCGATTTTGATCGAACTCCACCTGAGATTTCTGCCGGCTTATACCAGCTTCTGGCTGAACTAAGTGGGAATTTTGACCCTTACTACGAGCTCAAAAGGGAGAACATCCGGAAGGCCTTAGAACTTTATCCTGAATTAAAAAGCCTGACCGACAGCTCGGCGGATCCTTTGAGAACTGCCCTGGAAATTTCCCTGGCCGGCAATGTCATCGATTTTGGAGCTAACTCGGAGGATGACTGGCTTCAGGATAGGAAATTTCTTAAACTCGGGATGATGGCCATTGATGATTATACCCTGTTGTCTGACGACCTTAAACGGGCCGAAAATATTGTCTTCCTCGGCGATAACGCTGGAGAGACGGTTTTTGACCGGCTGCTTATTGAAAAAATAGGGAAGAGAGTTGTTTATGCGGTCAGAGAGAAGCCCATCATCAATGATGCCACTCTGGAAGAAGCCCGGCTGTCAGGACTGGCGGAAGTGGCGGAAATAGTTTCCTCCGGTTGCCATGCTCCCGGGACTGTTCTGGAGCAATGTTCGCCAGAATTTCTTCGAAAGCTGGCTGAAGCGGATTTAATCCTTAGCAAGGGCCAGGGCAATTTTGAATGCCTGGAACAGATAAGGGGACCTTTCTATTTCCTTCTCAAGGCCAAATGTGAGGTGGTTTCAAGACATTTGGGTGTACCTAAGGGCAGCCTGATTTTAGCCCGGTCCAGGAATTTCAGTCCGAGGCTTCTGGCTTAGTTTGTTTTAAAGCGGCGGGCGTAAAAAATTTTTACGTCATCTGTAATTTTTTTTAAATTTTTTTTGTTTTTCAATTCAGTCCTTCCCTTATAAATTTTGGCACGAAAGTTGCAATTAATAAAAGTGGAATGCGAAAAATGGTGATGATTAAAAGAAACAATAAAATAGAAACGAAAAGGTACTCATTTCTCATAGATTCAATCGTTGGGTTGGGGAGGGAGACGTTGAGGGTACATGGGCCAATGAAAAATTCAAAGGCTCCCTCCCTTTGTATTTATCTGGAAGAAGACGAGCGCACCCAAATAAATGCCTCCTTTTTGCCCTTCTTTGCCCTTCTTTCCATTCCCCCTTCCTTCAATTAAATCAGAGGGGTGCACGGCGGCACCCCTCTCTTTCTTTTTTTAAAGTTTGATAAAGCTAAAAAACTCTTTTTCTCTTAATTTTGCCTTAAATTTGCTTTTTCTTCAGAAATTCACCCAGTCTCAAAGATAATTCGTTCTTTACTGCCATTCTGTTTTCAGCCGAAATTTTTATGATTTCCACATCTGGCCTGCTTTTTATTTTTTCAATAAAAGAAGTGCCGTAAAGGGCAATTGTGGCCAGAAGCGGTCGGGGATTTTCTATCAGTTCGAGGATGATTTTCCTGAATTTATCAGACAAGCATTCCATCTTGCCAATTTCATCTATGACCACCAGGTCTATGGCAGGGCCGGTGAAAGGAATGGCCGATAGGAATTTTTCGAAATTTTCTATGTCTACTCCATATTTACCGACGCGGGGAGAAGTTTTCATGTCAACGTGGCTCAGGACAGATCGGTGGCCATCGGGGCTGATTAATTCAAAACCGCGGCGCTGGCCTCTTTCCCTTATTTCTCTGGTTATAAAACCTGCAATTTTTCCCCGGTCCTTCCACTCTTGAATAAGACTTTCAACCAGAGTGGTCTTGCCACAGCCCGGCAAGCCAGTAATTAAAATTTTTAGTCCTTTTTCTGGCATTTATTTTTCCGGCACTTATTCTGGTCAATCTGTTGTTATAACCGATTCAACGGAATAAGCAAACCACAAAATAATATTTCGCCCTGACCACAGCCCGATAAGATTAAAATTATTTCCATTCTGGAACATTGTTCTCATTGCACGGAAAGAATAATTTTAATAAACTCAGAAATGGAAAAAAATAGAAAAAGGATGTTCAGGATGAAGAAAAGAATTTTTGCTCTTTTTTTATTAGTTACCATTATCTTGGTTCTTCAGGTTAGGGCTGGCCTTACCGGCAGTTATTCGGCACAGGAGTTTGAAAGGAGGCGCCTGGCTCTGATGGAGGCCGTCGGAGAAGGAATGATTATTCTTTTCGCTAACCCGGGTAATTCCGGAGCCGGCCATTTCCGTCAGGATAACGATTTCTTCTATTTTACTGGCTGTGAAGATGCCAATGCCATCCTGGTCATGCTGCCGGCCACTAAAGACAGCATTCTATTTGTTCCGCAAAAGACCGATAGAGAAAAGATGATGGAAGGCGGAAACAGCCTGGATGACCCGGAAGCTAAGGACAGGCTCAGACTTAAAGCTATCTATCCAGTAAGCTATTTTGAAGAATTCATAGCCAGGTTATCAACCCAGCCGAAGGCAGTAGTTTATCTAAGGCTATCACCGGAAGATACCATCGCCGAAGCCAGGTCAGAGACAGCTTTGTTCACGGCCAGGAGGCACCGAAATCCTTTTAATGCCCAGCTAAGTTTAAATCAATATCGGGCCAAGCTGTTCAGGGAACTCTATCCTTCTTTTCAGCTTAAGGATATAACTCCATATATTGATTCTCTGCGGATGATAAAAACGGCGGAAGAGATAGCCGTGATGCGCCGGAACGGAAAAATCTCGGCTGAAGCGGTTAAAAAAGCTATGTTAGTTTCAAGGCCAGGTGCTTATGAATATGAGCTGGAAGCTGCCGCCGTAGAAGTGGTTCTCAGAAATGGGGGCCGTGGACCGGCCTATCCGCCCATTGTCGGTTCGGGTCCCAATACCTGTATTCTTCACTATGAGAAAAATTCTCGCCAGATGCAGGCCGGCGAGCTGGTTCTGATGGATTTTGGTGGCGAGCTTGATTATCTGAGCATGGACATTACCAGGACCTGGCCAGTTTCAGGCAAGTTCACCGAAGAGCAGAAAAAGATTTACCGCACAGTGCTTGAAGTGCAGAAAGCCTGTATTGAGGCCTTTAAACCCGGCGTGACCTTCAAAGATGTTCAGGAGTATGTGGCCAGAAGGATGAAAGAAAAGGACCTTGACTCCATGGGTCTGACTGGGGGAGTGGGCCACCTGGTGGGATTGTCGGTGCACGATGTTCAGACCGGCGACCTGGTGCTTAAAGAAGGAATGGTCATGGCCATTGAGCCCGGGCTATATTTTCCTGAAAAGAACATCGGCATCAGAATTGAAGATACAGTCCTGATTACCAGAAATGGCTGTGAGGTACTAACCTCTGATGTTCCCAAGGAAATTGAAGAAATAGAAGCGCTTCTGGCCAGGCGCAAATTCTAATTCATAATATGAACTGGATTCTTCTTTTTTCTTTACTGGTCCTGCTAACCTTTCTGGGCCTTGAATCCCTGATTCATAGAAGCCGACTTAAAAAGATTCCGCACAGGGTAGCGGTGACCGGAATCAGAGGAAAATCGAGCATCACCCGGCTTATTGCCAGTGGTTTAAGAGAAGCGGGCTTTAAGGTGATGGCTAAAACCACCGGTTCAAAGCCAGTTTTGGTTTATCCCAATGGCCGAGAAGTAGAAATTAAAAGAAGGGGCAGGCCAAGCATTCTTGAACAGAAAAAGCTGGTTAAAGAAGCTGTGAACCAGAGGGCTGATTTTTTAGTTTCAGAAATGATGAGCATTCAGCCCGAGTGCCTTCAAGCAGAAACCCGCTATCTTTTGCGACCTGAAATTCTGGTGGTTAGCAATATCAGGCCAGACCATATAGAATCTCTGGGGAAGACCAGAGAGGAAATTGCCCGCAACTTATCAGCTACCTTTCCAGTTGGTGTCCAGATTTTCATCCCGGAAGAAGAAATATTTTCCTGGATGGCAGATGAAGCCAGAAGAAAAGACACAGAAATAGTTCCGGTGAGAAAAAATTCCGATTATGAAAGATTAATGGATTCTTTATCTTATATTGAATTCGAACCCAATATCCGGCTGGCAGTGGCTGTTCTTCAGCACTACGGACTCAGTGGAGACCTGATCAGGCAGGGATTGAAGAAAGTTAATCCTGATTATGGCTCTCTAAGAATCTGGAAGAAGAGTTTTGAAGATTCGGGTAGAACATTTTATTTTGTCAATCTTTTTGCTGCCAATGACCCGCTATCATCAGTTGAAGCCATGGTGAGAGTTATCAGAAATATGGGCTGGGAAGACCGGGAAAAATTTGGACTGCTGAGTTTTCGAAGTGACCGAGCCGAGCGGACCAAGCAATGGCTTGATTTTCTGGCAAAAGAATGGATGGAAGGAAAAGTTTTTGGGGGAGAAGCAAAGGAAAAATTAAAACTGTCAGGGGTGGCGCTCTTCGGTCCTGGAGCTAAGGCTGCCTGGAGATATCTAAAAAAATCAAAGCCAGGTGCGGATGAAATTGTCTGGCTTCTTAAGACTTCAGAGCCGGAAAGCTGTTTAAGAGAAATTATAACTCATTTTTCTTTTCCTGCTTCGAAGCATTCTGATTCTGTCTCTGGCAATGAGCTTTCTTCCATTCAACCTGAGCCTGTAATTTTCGGTCTGGGTAATATCGTCGGCTTTGGCCAGAAGATGATAGATTATCTGGAAAGGACTGCCGATGCCGTTAAACTATAGCTCTTTATTCCTCGGTCTGGTGCTGGCTCTGCTTTATGTGGAGCTCATAGGAATTTCTCCGGGCGGCCTGATTGTGCCCGGCTATTTTGCTCTTTATCTTGACCAGCCCTGGCGGCCCTTAGCTACCATTGCTGTGGCTTTTCTGATCCTGGCTTTATACCGGCTCGTCTCCAATTATTTTATTCTTTTTGGCCGGCGGCGGTTTGTTTTTATGCTTTTGACGGGTGCGGTTCTGGGGCAACTCTGGGGTCTGGCTTTACCTCATCTTTTCTCCGAGCCAGTAGGCCTCAGGGTAATAGGCTGGGTGGTGCCCGGAATTTTAGCTTCTAATCTGGAGCGGCAGAAAATTCTGCCGACCTTAGCTTCATTGATTCTGGTTTCGGTTTTGACCTTCTTTCTTAGCCGGTTGTTTTTCTGATGAATAACACGAATTTTAAAAACATAATAATTTTTGTCCTGGCCCTGATCAGTTTATTATTCTACGGGTCTTACTTCGGTCTGGAAGAATATTATTCTAAAAAGCATCCGGTTGATCCAATGGAGCTCAAGGCTGCTGAATTGATGGCCGAAGCGGAAAAAATAATATTTCGATGCCAGCAGGAAAAAGGTCTTCATCCTGAAAATAATATCTTTGACCCCAACCAGACCGGTCTCATCGGCCTGGAATACAGTCCGTTGACTACCACAGTTGGCAATCTGGAAGCTAAAAGAACCACCACTAATCCCAATATGGCGGCGCTGCTGGTTCATCTTTTAAGACAGGCCGGCGTAAAAAGAGCCGATGTGGTGGCCGTGGGCGCTTCAAGTTCTTTCCCGGCCCTGATTCTGTCAGTATACTGTGCGGCCAGAGCCATGGAGGTAGAGCTTCTGGTAATAAATTCGCTCGGTGCTTCCCAGTGGGGAGCTAACAACCCGGAATTTTCCTGGCTGGAAATAGAAGACTGTTTGCGTCAGACTGGTTTGACCAGGCACCGGCTCCTGGCTATTTCCTGGGGCGGTGAGGATGATTCAGGTAGAGATTTTCCTGAAGATTTTAAGGCCAGGATTCTTCAAAAAGCCAGCCAGCTGCAGCTCAGGATTCTTAATTATGGATTGCTTGAGGCAACGGTCAGAGAAAGAGTGAGCCTGTATTTTCAGGCTGCCGGTAATCGGAAAATTAAGGCTTTTATCAACATCGGCGGGAGTCTGGCGAACCTGGGGACAGATTCCTCCGTTCTTCAGCTTCGACCTGGCCTGACGGAAATCAGGAAAATTCCACCCGCTTTGAAACGGGGAGTTATCCAGGAGATGGCCAGGCGGGGAATTCCTGTCATCCATCTTTTAAACATCCGCGGTCTGGTCGAGCATTATGGACTGCCCTGGGATCCACAGCCCTTACCGCGGCCGGGTGAAAATATCAGCTGGAAAGATAACCATCTTGAAAGACAAACGCTGATTGCCCTTTTTATTGTTTATGTTACAGTCTGTGTCCTTTCTGTCATAGGCCTTGGTCTTATTCGTAGAAAACGCGGTCAGCTGGCGCCTTAGACGGGTCTTTAAGGTAAAAACCAGTGCTGTTCTTGATGACTTCAGAAAAATGGGGCACGTTGTCCATGGTAATCGGGCGGTCAGGATGAAGTTCTGTCCAGACCTTGAGAATCTGGATGATCGATGAAAGATGGCGCCCCACCCGAACATCTATCGGCCAGCCGTTTTCATCGAGCTTTTCAAAAAGAAGTCCGTGCTTTCCAGCCTTCATTACGAATTCGTCCTTGCCCGTCAGCAACAGCTTTCGGTCAGTTTTTCCCCGGGTGGCATCAAGGAAAGGTTCTGGTGTTTCCAGAAGAAGAGGAATAGCCTGAGTGTGGTCACCAATTTCTCGATGAGACAAACCACGGAGTGCTTCCGGTGAGTATTCTACTCCAATATTAAATCCCTCCTCTCCGCTGATCATCATTGAGGCCATGGCTGCTATGTCCTGACCTTTCTGGTGGGCGACAATGGTGCTGATGACCGGATACTGGAGCTCGGCTTCGTGCAGGTCAATGACTAGGTCAATTTTTTCCTTTAAAATCAACTGGGTCATGGCATAACAGGTTTTTTCGGTCATAGTGCCATTGGCCCGGCCAGGCCAGGTACGGTTCTGGTTCCTGATGTCCATATAAGCCAGCTGCTGCCTTGATGGATAATGGATGTAAACTTCCGGGTCTGGCCACTGATCAAGTGGATTGGACCAGCGGTCTCCTTGCCTGAATTTCTGCTCGCCCCATGGAGTTTTTATGGTGTAATCGGGCGGATAAGCGCCGCCCAATCTGGTAGCTGTTGAAGCGCTGGGGTTAGCCGTGGGAATAACATACACCCGGCCCCTTCCAACCTGCGCGTTTTCGATGATAATCCAGACAGCCAGCCTCCCTGCTGGTTCTTCCGGATGCGAGCCGCCTAAGATTAAAACCGAGCCGCCAGCGTTATCCTGGCCCAGCACATAGACCTTAGCATCGTTGATGCTGCCTTTTATTCCAGGAAAATAATCACTCAGCTTTTTTACCTCAAAGACTCCGTCTCCCAGTACCACGGGCTCTTTGAGATGTCGGCTGCGATAGAAGCTTATGCCAGATGAAATGAACAAGATTAAAAAGAGAGTGGCGAATATCAGCTTTCTCAAGTTGATGGCTGGCTTCATATTAACCTCACTTCAGACGGAAAAGTCGGAGCAAAAATGGCATTAGGACTATAAGATACAACAGCTCCTGCTGCCAGTTTTTACTTTTTCTGAAATTCCAGATAAAACAGACTGAAAAAAAGGCAACCATGAGATAATATGAAATCGTGATCAGAGTTGACATGGTGTACCTCTTAAAAAACAGTTAAAAATCCAAGTTTCTTACTGAAAATGACCATCATCATTCCAAGTACAGCGATGATGATTCCGGGGACCAGGCATTGCTTAAGAAACTTAGAGTACGGTTCCTTGACTCCCACCGTATCCATGGTCAGCCGGCCGATAATGGCTGTAGGCGGCAGAGCATCTCCCAGCGGCCAGATGATACTCATCCCGGCTAAAGCCACGATCGGGTTAAGACCGCGGGTGTTGAAAAGAAGAACAAGAGGAACGCCCAGAACCGGGGCTGCTCCCCACATCAGAACCGCTTCGGAAAAGGGCAGAGTGAGAAATAGAGAAGCAATCACTATGGCTGCTGGCAGAGTCACAATGGAGACAGAGATCAAACCACGCACCCCGGTTAAAGTCATAATCTGGACCAGAATCCCAACGCAGGTCAGAGTTCCGATAAGCGGCAGCAACTGTTCGACCGTATTCAGAGAAACTTTCCAGAGATTGAGTTTAATTGGAGAAAGGAGATAGGCGGTCATAGCGGTTAGGGCAAAGATTAAGGGCAAACCGAGAATGGGAAAGCTGAAGGGAAAAATCCTGCCGGACAGGACCAGGGCAAAAAAGATCAAAAAGGGAAGGCTTATTCGCCACCAGTTCATTTTTTCTGGTGGAACTGGAATTTCCTGAAGAGCCTTTTCTATATTTACCGGTTGGGCTTTCCAGCCAAGGATGAAGATAGTGAGAAGAGCACCAAGCACACAGGGAACAAGAAGCGGCAGGAAAAAGCCAACATAGGGCATATTGATGCCGGCCGCGGTTAGCATGGCCCAGAGGCTGACGGGTGGGGCGGCAGCACTGAGACCAGCGATTAGAAAAATTATAGCTGCTACTTTGACCTCAGGCAATCCCATATATTTCAGAACCACCGCCACTAAAGAACCGGTAATTAAAACCGTGACGCTGCCAGCACCGGTCAGAGCTCCCGGTATCAGCAATAGAAAAACAAGCAGTAGAAAAAGGACAAATTTCTGGCGGTAAAATTTTTGAAGGATGGCTCGGACAACGAAGGCCACACCGCCGGCTTCTTTAAGCAGATTCATGAACAGGGTAGCCGTGAGAAAAATCAGGCAGATATCAAGATAGGTCATGGCGCCTTCGGCGAGGTGGCGGGCCGGAATTCCGTAGCCCCCGGCTAAAGCGCCGATAATAGCGGCCAGAAAGAGTGACAGTTCGGTCGAAACTTTAAGGATTTTGGCCACGATGTAAGCCACGATCATGACCGCAAGGATGATGGTAGCACTCAGGGTTTGAGACATTGAGATATCTCCTTCTGGTTAACTCAGTATTTCCGGCTGTCAATGATAATTCGAACAATGCCGTGATAACTCTGCATGGTATTTTTATTCTGATATAATCCGCGTTCTAAGATTAATGTGCCTCTTTCATAATCGTCCCAGCGATAGATACCAATATCGGTCTGATTACCGGTAATGGTATAAAGTTCTTGAGCGCCACTTTTAACCCGTGGCAGGTTGAGCTGGTCCAGCACCAGATTTACCGGCTCCGGGTCCCTAATAGTAAAGGTCCGGCCGTTTGGGTCCATATCCAGCTTTAACTCGGGGATTGGCTCGAGAAAAGTATAAGTAATTCTATGAGAATAAAGGGTATCTTCTTCGTTGACGGTATAAGAATACTGAGGAATGTTTGGCGGGAACAGGTCGTTTTTTATGGCCCGGAAACTGAGCATTTCCAGTTTCGTGTTTTGCAAATAGCCAAGGATTATACCGAGAATAATCGCAAAAACGATAGTTCTGACCAGGCTTTCGGTATAACCACGAATGAGAATGTAGATTAGCCAGATGATGTCAATGGCCAGAAGGATGGTCACGATGGTTTTAACCGTGGAAGTGGCAATCATTTTTGCTCTCTATGATCCCATTCTTAAATATTCTAACAAAAAGAAAAATAAAATAACAAATTAAACTTTTCCTTTGCACAAATCGTATAAAAGGATTAGAATTTTTTTCCTATTTCATAGGAGGAGTGAATGATGAGAAAGTGTGGAATTATTGTTCTGACCATATTGATTCTGGTCTCGTCTACTCTGGCCCAGCCCCAGGAAAGGCTGCCCAGGACCTTTTTGCCTCTGTCTCTTCTTCAGGAGATAATCAACGAATCTTCCGGTGAGCTGGCCCTTCAGAATGAAATTTTTCTGACCGGAGTTAATCGCAATAGAAAGGCTGAAGAATATCGCAACGGTTATTTTGAGACTAAGTTTATCTTAGAAAAGCTCAAAGAATACGGTTATGATGAAGCGGCTATAGTGGATTTGCCCACCAGAAGCCAGACCACCTGGGATGCGGAAGAAGCCGAGCTCTGGATTCTTGAGCCCGAGAAAAAGAAAATAGCTGACCTTAAAGAAATCGCTGCTTCCCTTTGCTCGGGTAGTACTTCTACCGACACTACAGCCGAGCTGGTTGATGTCGGCCCGGGCTTCAGCGACGTTTATTATAAGGATAAAGATGTTAAGGACAAAATTGTCCTGGTTTATGGTTCGCCGGAAAATGCCAGAGCGCTGGCTGTTGAAAAATACGGAGCAAAAGGCCTTATTGCCTGTGCTTCCAGTCATCCGGAATTTGACCGGGATCAGATCGGCTGGAACTCCATCAGGGTCGGAGAAAAAGATAAGCCAACTTTTGCTTTCATGGTTTCTGAGAGAACCTATTTTGAACTAAAGCAGCTTTTAGAAAGGAAAATTAAGGTTACGGTCAGAGCCATAGTTAAAAGCCAGATGGTTCCATATAAGGAAGAAATGGCTGTAGGTTTGATTAAAGGCAGCGAGAAACCCGAAGAAGAACTGGTTCTTACCGCCCATCTTTTTGAAGGCTTTGCTAAACAAGGGGCCAATGATGATGCCAGCGGTTGTGTGGCCATTCTGGAAGCTGGCCGGGTGATTAAAAAGTTGATAGCTGACGGCAAAATCCCGCCCCTCAAACGCTCAATAAGATTTTTGTTTGTCCCAGAAATTTCTGGAACCAGAGCCTACATACAGAAATATCCGGAAATTGCTAAACGGTTTTTTGCCAACCTCAATGAAGATATGGTGGGTGAAGCCTTGGTCAAAAACCTGAGCGCCTTCCGCTTGGAAACCACGCCTTATTCTTTGCCGACCTATCTTAATGACGTGGTGGCTTCGTTTGTGGAATGGATGGGGGCGAGTCAGCGAATTGCTCAGGATGCGGGCTGGAAAGGTCTGGCTGTACTCTCCCCGGCTGGCAGCCGTGACCCGTTTTATTACACCATTGACCGCTTTTCTGGCGGTAGCGACCACATAGTTTTTATAGATGGTGCGGTCAGGATACCGGCGGTTATGTTTATCTGCTGGCCGGATATGTGGTACCACACCAGCGGCGACTTACCCGATAAATCTGACTCCACCCAGCTCAAAAGAGTAGTGACTTTGACTGTGGCTACAGCCATTTTCTTAGCCAACGCCGGTCCGGAAGAGGCTAAAGCTATTTTAAATGAAGTTTCTTCCCGTGGAATGAAGCGCTTAGGTGAAGAGAAAGGGCGGGCTGAGGATATGATTCTCAAGGCTGAAGGCAAAAACCTGGCTACAGCCAGGAAAGAAGCGGTGAATATAGTGGAGCAGGCTTTTCTGAGGGAGAAAGAAGCTCTCTCTTCAGCTAAGTTTTTTGCCGGAAAATGCCCGGTTTTTGCCAGGATGTTAAAAACTAAGCTGGCCAGTCTTGGTGAGTTAAAAGAAGCCTGGCTGAAAGAATTAGAAACAACATATCAGCTGGCCTGTGCAGAGAAAAAAGTCAAGCCGGAAAAACTGACTCTGAGCCCGGAGGAAATCCGGTTGAGCAAAATGATACCAGTGAGAAAGCCTCAAAGCCAGGCCCTCGACCCATGGGTGGCGATGATGAGGCTGAGGGAGATGAACCTCCAGGTTTCACCTCTGATTTATCGGGCAGAATTTGAACTCCGGAATTTTATCGACGGAAAGCGCTCAATTCTGGATATCAGGAACGCCGCTTCTGCCGAATATGACCCACTGCCGCTTGGGGATGTGGAGAAATATTTCCAGGCTCTGGAAAAGGCCGGACTGGTAGAAATTAAAAAGAAGTAGATTTAATCGAGTTAAAAATTTATCAGGAAATCAAAACAGTCTGAAAATTTAACTGCAAGGTCACCTGCCCTAAAAAAGGCGGAGAACTTTCTGGGATGAAGTATTTTTCTAATGAAAATGGATGTACCGGCTTTAACAATTTATATTGATTCGCCTTTTTCAACCAAAGATAGATAATTTGCTTGCTCTAATAAATTTAGAACACTCATCAATTTTTAGATTTTACTTCTAAAAATTTCGATTTCATCAAAAAGAGGCTTGTTCGGCTTGATTTTCTGGAAAGTCAGATTTACTTCCCGTAAAGTTTGCTCAACACATTAATCAGGTCAAGGTTTTTCTCAACTTCGATAAGCTGGATTTTCTTTGACTGAGCTATGGTGGTAAACCGGCCGTCAGCATTGCCTTCTTTGTTGATTAAAAGAATATCGGAGTTGGGGGCCACGGCATCAATGCTCTGTTCATCGGTGGTGTCTCCGGCTGCTGCCCCCTGAGCTCTTCGTTTCATCCCTTCCACATGGGCGCCGACTATCGTGATTCCCTGTTTCTTGGCTTCCTGAATCAGCTGGGAAATTCTTTTAATTTCATCGTCTATAGAAATTCCAGCAGCGCCCATGCCTTTAAGGCTGGCCCCCATGACAATGATGATTGAGCCATAAGGCGTGCCGCTTTCCTTTTTTTTCTGGAGGTCAGCCGCTGTGGCTAAGGGAGCCAGGTCAAAGGGAATGTTAAGCTTTTGTAGCACTACTTTAATGATCACTGGACCCGGACTTTGGCCGCAGGAAGTCAGCAAAACAGGTTCCTTAGCTGCGGGCAGGGACTGGGCCAGAATTGCCTTAGCTGGTAATAAGAAGAACGACACCAACAATAACAGAGCTATTATTTTTTTCATATTCATCTCCTGTCTCTAATATCCATAAATAACAGATTAAGTTTAAGTCAGCTTCAGAATAAAATCAAACCCGAGCATTTTTTTCGGGAATAAATTATCTGAATTCATTTTAGTTCTGAGATCATAATATCATGATTGGTACTTATAAATTTCATCTAAGATGAATTTTTAAATCACCTGGTGACTGCCTGAAGTGATAGGTGCTTGTTATTAATTTGAAGGCCATAAATTTAAAAATCCAGCTAAGGACCATTATTTACCCTGGCTCTTTTCTCTTAGCTGAAAATTTTAGACCAGCTATATAAGCAGGTAGAAAAGAGAAGAATTTTTCAGATAAACTCAGAATTGAGATTTTATGGAAGGGAAGAAAACTGAGATGCGGATTGACCAGTCTTTCACTCCTGTTCGGAGCTTACAGGACCCAGAAATTTTTTGAGGGTCTGAGCGTTGAAGACAGCATGAGCTTGGTAATCATTGTTAAAATAAATATAGACTTCTTTAGCTCTGATTCGGTTGATAGTTTCAGCCCATTTTTTTAATTCCTCATCCGAATACCGATAGCGATAGCCGCCGGTAATGCCGTGAAAACGAAAATAAGCCACTTCTGAAGTAACCACAACATCTGAGGGAACTCGGGTTGATGAGACCACGCAAAAAATGGCTTTATGGTTGGACATCAGATGGTAAACTTCCGGGGCATACCAGCTCGGATGCCGAAATTCCACCACATGATTGAAACCTGCGGGTAGAACTTTTAAGAAAGATTCAAGAAGGTCCAGGTTTTTAGTCAGAGAAGGTGGAAGCTGGTAAAGGAGACAACCACCCTTTTTCCCCAGTTGCCTGGCTAAAAAAGCAAAATGCTCTAAATCATGCTCTACTTTATGCAATTTTTTTATGTGGGTAATCTGCCGGCTGGCTTTCAGGCTAAATTTAAAATTGTCCGGCGTTTTTTTAGCCCAAGACCTTAAGGTCTCGGGCCTGGGCGACCGGTAGAAGGTCATATTAATTTCGACCGCGTCAAAATTTCGAGAGTAAAATTCAAGCCAGTCCTGAGATCTTAGCTCCGGCGGATAGAAAAGAGTCCTCCAGCCCGGATAACTCCAGCCGGAAGTACCGATATAGATTTTCATTGTGGTCTGAATTTAATTTATTCAGAATAAAGCTTAAAATCAACAAAAACTTCAAGATCAATCTCATGAATTTTGCCAGAAAATTTTCAAAAGCAGACACCCCCTGAAGAGAGAGGAGCAATACTTTTAAAGTCAAGAAGGATTTTACTTTGTCTGAGGTGAGACTGCTTTTTGACAGGTGATTTTTTTTGTGTTAAATTTACCGCTAAAAATGAGGCGAGGAATAGGTTTAAGAATCAATAAATTAGTCCATTTCTGAGCGGGAGGAGGAATAAAATGCTTAATCCTATTTTCTGGGTGGCCCCTCTGGCATCCATTTCAGCTCTATTTTTTGCCTGGCTATTTTATCACCAGATGAAGAAAAAGAGTGAAGGAACAGAGAGAATGGCTCAGATCGCCTCTTATGTCAGAAAGGGGGCGATGGCTTACCTCAAACAGCAGTATAAAGTTGTGGCCATAGTTTTTGTTTGTTTGATAATCCTTCTGGCTTTTATGGCTTTTGTTCTGAAAGTCCAGAATAAATGGGTGCCCGTGGCCTTCCTGACCGGTGGCTTTTTCTCCGGTCTGGCCGGCTTTTTCGGGATGAAGACCGCCACTTACGCCTCAGCCAGAACGGCCAACGCTGCCCGGAATTCCTTAGACAGTGCTTTAAAGATTGCCTTTAGAAGTGGTGCGGTGATGGGGTTGGTAGTGGTTGGTTTGGCCCTTCTGGATATTTCTCTGTGGTTTTTGATCTTAAAACATTTTTATCCGATCTCTGACGAGCATAATCTGATTTTGATAACTACCACTATGCTGACTTTTGGTATGGGTGCTTCGACTCAGGCTCTGTTTGCTCGTGTCGGCGGTGGAATTTACACCAAAGCAGCAGATGTCGGCGCTGACCTGGTGGGAAAAGTCGAATCCAACATTCCCGAAGACGACCCCAGAAACCCTGCGGTTATCGCTGATAATGTTGGCGACAACGTGGGCGATGTGGCCGGTATGGGCGCTGACCTTTATGAATCTTATGCCGGCTCAATTCTGGCTACGGCAGCGCTTGGAGCTTCAGCCTTTGTCGGGCAGGGAGCCCTGCAGCTCAATGCTGTCATCGCTCCTATGGCCATTGCTGGTATAGGCACCATTCTGTCCATCCTGGGAATTTTCTTTGTTAAGACTAAAGAGGGAGCGACCCAGAAAGACTTAATCAACGCTCTTGGTCGTGGAATAAATGCCAGTTCTGTTTTTATCGTCATCCTGTCTTATTTTATTATCCGCTTTCTGAAACTGCCCATCGGTATGTGGCTGGCCTTGGTTTCTGGCTTAGCTGCTGGCATAGCCATCGGCAAATCTACCGAGTATTTCACTTCTCATTCCTTCAAGCCCACCCGAAAAATTGCTCAAAGTGCTACCACCGGAGCGGCTACGGTTATCATTTCGGGCATAGGAACCGGAATGCTCTCAACTTCTATTCCGGTCATTTCAGTGGCGGCCGGAACGGTGCTGGCTTATCTTTTTGCTTCTAATTTTAACCTGCTCGATGTCGGTCATGGCCTTTATGGCATAGGCATAGCTGCCGTGGGTATGTTGTCAACCTTGGGTATCACTCTGGCTACAGATGCTTACGGACCCATAGCTGATAACGCCGGCGGTAATGCCCAGATGAGCAATCTCGAGCCAGAAGTCAGGCACCGCACCGATGCGCTCGATGCCCTCGGCAACACCACAGCAGCCACCGGTAAAGGCTTTGCCATTGGTTCAGCGGCGCTCACGGCTCTGGCCCTCCTGGCTTCCTATGTAGAAGAGCTCAAAGTCGGTCTGCTGCGCATTGGCCAGAACACTCTCCAAATGGTTGACGGTACGGTGATTGAGACGGCTAAGGCTGGATTCCTGGATTTTATGAATTATTTTCGGGTGACGTTGATGAACCCGATTGTTCTGGTCGGGATGTTCCTCGGCTCGATGATGGCTTTTGTTTTCTGCGGTCTGACCATGATGGCTGTGGGTAAAGCTGCCGGCAAAATGGTTGATGAAGTCCGGCGTCAGTTCAAGGAAATTCCAGGTGTCTGGGAAGGGACCGCGGAGCCTGACTATGCCCGATGTGTGGCCATCTCGACCAAAGGTGCGCAGAAAGCGATGATGGTGCCTTCGCTCTTGGCTATCATCGTTCCTGTAGTGACCGGTCTTCTGCTCGGTGTAGGCGGAGTTATGGGCTTACTGATCGGGGCCACTTCGACCGGTTTTGTCCTGGCTGTTTTTATGGCCAATGCCGGTGGAGCCTGGGACAATGCCAAGAAATTCATTGAGGAAGGAAATCTTGGTGGTAAAGGTTCATCCGCTCACAAAGCAGCCGTTGTTGGCGATACCGTCGGCGACCCGTTCAAAGACACTTCCGGGCCCAGCTTAAACATTCTGATTAAGCTGATGAGCATGGTTTCCATTGTTATGGCCGGGTTGACCGTGGCCTTTTCTTTGATTAAGTGAACTCACATAAAAAGCAGTCAAGAATAAAATAGAGCTTGAGAATTGAAGACCAGAACAGGCAACGAAGATTTCAGGGAGGGGGATATGATTCTATCTAAGGTCCGGGTATATCTTTCTGCTGGCAGAATTTTGCTCTCGGTTATTATTCTCAACATTCTTTTCTTTTCAGGATGCTTTAAAGAAAAAACAGTTTCTGAAGTAACTCCGGAAGAGCTCTTAGCACACGTCCGAATTCTTTCAGATGACATTTATGAAGGCCGGGGTCTGGGTAGTCGCGGTATTGAGCTGGCCGCCAATTATATTGAAGATTATTTTAAGCAATTTAGGTTACTTCCTTTCTTCGGAGAGAGCTATCGTCAGTCTTTCACTTTAATCGGCATCCAGCCAGACCTTAAAGCTACCATGGAAATCATTCCACCCAAAAAGAGCAAGTACCAAGCGGCCATAAATCCGGTTTTGCTTGATGAGTTCGTGGTCAAATCTGAACGGGAAGATTGCCCGGCTGAGGTTCAGGGTGAGCTGGTTTACTGTGGTTATTTCATCCAGGCACCAGAAAGAAACTGGGACGACATCAAAGGGGTTGATTTAAAAGGCAAGGTGCTCTTGGTCGAAATCAACGAGCCCGGAAATTATCCCGGCGGAATTTTTGATGGCGAAAATATGACTTATTACGGCCGCTGGGTTTATAAATTTGAGAAAGCCACCGAACTGGGGGCAGCCGGAATTCTCATCATCCACAATGATAGAGGGGCCACTTACGGCTGGAGTGTGGTCCGCAATTCCTGGGCTAAGGAATCTTTCTTTCTGCCTGAAAAAACCAGAACGCTTTATTTTCAGGGCTGGGTGACCCAGGGGTTGGCCGAAAAGATTTTTGAAGCGGCAGGAGTTGACCGTCAGAAACTTCTGGCGGAAGCAGAGACTCCCGGTTTTACTCCTAAGCCGCTTGGCCTGAAGATCAAGGTCAATCAGAAGCCAACTTTCAAGCAGGTCAGGGGAGAAAACGTCGCTGGCTGGTTAAGGAGTCTGAAGCCTGAAGCTAAGGATAAATACATAATTTTTTCCGCTCATTACGACCACCTGGGCAAAGATCCCAACCTTCAGGGGGATCAGATTTATAACGGGGCGGTAGATAACTGTTCGGCCACAGCCTGTCTTCTAGCTCTGGCCTCATATTACTCCCAGTTCAGGGGCGAACTGCCGGCGAATCTGGTGTTTGTGGCGGTCACGGCTGAAGAACAGAACCTTTTAGGCTCGGATTATTTTGCTTCACATCTGCCGATTCCCAATTCTTCAGTCTTAGCCAATATCAATTTTGAGATGACCAACGTCTGGGGTGAAACTGAAGATGTTTATGCCATTGGAGCCCGACTTTCTGACTTAGATGATATTTGCCGGCAAGCTGCAGAAAAGCTCGGCTATCAATACACCCCGGAGCGCGGCGGAAATTACGGCTTCTTTTTCCGCTCTGACCAGCTTAGCTTTGCCCGGCATGGAATTCCAGCGGTCTGGTTGCATGAAGGAGTTGTTTCAAAAGGGCCAGACAAAAACAGGGTTTTAAGAAAATCAGAAGAATATCTGAAGTTTAAATATCATCAAGTTACGGATGAAATGGAAGATGATTGGGATATGAGTGGAGCTATCCAGCTCATCCGCTGGGCCA
Source organism: Candidatus Aminicenantota bacterium (assembly GCA_014360015.1). Taxonomy (GTDB): domain Bacteria; phylum Acidobacteriota; class Aminicenantia; order Aminicenantales; family Saccharicenantaceae; genus Saccharicenans. Next base: position 131,559 of record JACIYJ010000005.1, read on the forward strand.
GGGAAATTGTCAACCTCCTCGGGCAGCAGGAAAAGCTGCCTCAGTTTAAACCGGGCAGCGCTTTCCAAAGACCAGTCAGGAATGAGTAATTTTCATCGGATAGTTGCAAAACTGCGGTTTTGTGATAAAATCATAATCTGATTTAAAGATGAATTTAAGAGAAACCTCTTTCGGAGAATTTCTTAAACCCTCTCAGATAATCTTTGAACTTAAGAGCAAAGACAAGTTAGAAGCCATCGAAGAGCTCCTCGACAGCCTGGTTAAACAGAAACTCATCACCAATAAAAACTTAACGCTGACTCGAATCATCGACCGCGAGAATCTGGAATCGACTGCTCTTGGACATGGTATTGCTGTGCCTCACGCTCGAGTTGATACTGAGGGACAGATTGCCGTGGCGGTCGGGAGGTCGGCTGAGGGCATTGACTTTGAGGCCCCTGACCAGAAGCCTGTTTACCTTATCATTCTTGTCATCTGGAATCCATCCATTCCCGGTTTATTCAACCATCTTTTCGCCGGCTTAGCCCGGTTTTTGATAAGGCCGGAAAATCGGGACCGATTATTCAACGCCCGGGATAAAAACGAGCTTTATAGTGTCCTTTCTGAAATTCAGTTTTCCTTCCCGAGAGAAGATAAGATTATCAACCGGGCCAGTCTCCTGAAGAAACTTCAGGATATTGAAATCAGGAAGCGCAAAGCACCAAAAGAAATGCAGAAAGAACTCCAGAAGCAGAGCGATTTGATCAGGGAAGAGCTGGATGCCTCGCTGCTGGCGCGTTTTGATCTGCTCATGGACCGTTATGGTTATGCGGTGGCGGAAGTGATTGATGGAGTGTGCCAGAGCTGTAATCTCAATATCTCTACCCAGATGGCTTCAGCCATCGAAGGCAGCAATGACATCTATGTCTGCGAAAATTGCGGAAAATACCTGATTTCGCCGAGAAAGAAAGAAAAGCCAGCTAAGGAAAAAGAAGAAAAAGAAAAGAAGGAAGAAAAAGGGAAGGCGGGGAAGGAAAGGATTGAAAAGTCCGAGACAGAAAAGATAGCAGCAAAAGCCGAAAAAGCCAAAAAGGCCAAGGCTTCTACTAAGAAGAAAAAGTAAAAAGATAAGATTCACCCCGGTAAAAAAAATTAAAGCAGAAAGTAAGCCTTCGCATTTTAGCCCAAAAAGTCTTCTGGCAGTGATGTTTTAACCAGACCTGCTTATAGTGATTCATCTTCGGTGGAGGTGATTATTTTTAATCTGCGTGAATTTTTTCTTTTTTAGCTATTTTATTTTACCTGCTAAAAACAGCTGGGATTATGACCACAGGAAAGCCAGCTGAAAAACGGGCTGATTTTTACCCCGGCTCTGTCGCCATCAAAGATAACCTGGCGAAAGATGACCTTTGCTTTTTAACACCTTTTTATTAAAAGTCCTTTACTTAATTCTGGTAGCTGACAAGCTGACAGGCTGAATAAGGCGATAAACCGGAAGCTCTGAAAAGCCGCGCTGCCACTGGCCGACCAGGTAGGAATCAAAAAAGTTCCAGACAACCAATCCGTCATCGCTTTCAGGCTCAAGAAGATAAGCCGCCAAGTAGCCTAAGGGTTGAGCAGTTCTGACGAGCAGGGAGCCGGCCGGAAATTTTCTGGTTTCTTTACGGTATTCACCTTTAATCTGGTTGAGATGGTGTCCCTGATAAGCTCTTTCGCCGGATTTAAATTCTTTAGGAGTGAATATTTCAACTTCTAAGCTAACCTCCTCAGTGAGCGCTTCCACCAGAAGACCATGGGTTATGAGCTTGTTGAGGATCTCCGGGTCGGGAACCGGGATCAGATAAGCATATGGAAAATTTACTGTTCTTTTAGGGACATAACTGGCGAAATAGGGGACGGTGACCGGTTTTTTCCGGTCAGTGGGCTTGAGCTGGGGAAAGCCACTTCCTGGCCTTTCAGTCACCTCCAGTTCGTAAGCGTTTATGGTAATGGGTTTGGGAAGGGGCTGAAGTTCAAATTCTACGGCAAAGGTTTTACCCTGGGGATTTAAGCCCTGACGAATAGTCCTGCGATCGCTGTCTTCAACCAGTTTCTGGATTTCATCCGCTTTGAGGGAGGCATAATCCAGAATGGCTTTCAGGAAATTGAAGCAGCTCAACACTCGCGTTTTGTAATCAGCATGGACATAGTTTTCATCAAGGATAGAAATTCGGTTGCGCAAGCCAACATAATTGGTAAAATACCGGGGAAGCTGTTCAAAGGTTTCCCAGCCCTTGGCCGGGTCTCGCCAGTCACGAAACAGACCATAGGGGACAGCTAAGGTGTTGTATTTCTCTTTTAGAGTTTTGACAATGGCTGGAAGCATTGTCTCGCGCTGGTAAAGTAACAGCTCAGAGTCAGCGTTAGGATTAAGTGGCCAGGAGTAGGTCACCGTTTCTTCATGATAGGCACCATCGGTGGTGTGGCAATCGACAACCACTGCCGGATCCCAGCGATTGAGGATGTTTTTCACCACAGCCCGCATTTCTTGGCTTTCCAGCTTGATCAGGTCACGGTTAAGGTCAAGATTCTGGGCGTTATAGCGAACTCCAACTCCTTTCTCCGGTCCAGGTTGCTGGGGCCTGTTTTGGGGATTGATTTTATCATTGCCATCAGCATTAAGGTTGGGAACAATGAGGATGACCAACTTATTTAAGTAAGGATGGTTGGGATGGAGCAAGATTTCCCGGGCCAACATCAGGGAGGCTTCCTTGCCTTCAACTTCACCGGCATGAATGTTGGCCTGGATATAAACCACGGTTTTCTTCAAGTTGCGAGCGGCTATTGGAGTATAAACAGGCGGGTTACTGATGATAAGCATGGGAATGGAACGACCTTCAATCGTGGTGCCGATATTTTCCACAATGAGATTCGGACTGAGTTTCTGCAGCTTGTGAATGAAGTTAAGAACGTCAGAATGAAGTGAAGTGGCAGTGAAATTGCTGATTTCAGCTACGGTCAGAGGACCAGCAGCTGGAAAAGTTGCCGGCGGTTGTTGGGCCTGTGTCTGGGCCTGGCTCTGACTCGAGGTGCTGGAGCTCCGCCGAGCTTGAGCCCGGGTCTCCGGGTATCCGAAAACTCCATTTCCTGAAAGGATAATGGTTAGCAGGATAATCAGGCTTAGAAAGATTTTTACCTTCAAAATCTTTTCTTTTGGTTTGCTCATTTTTTATCCTCTTTTTGTTCTGTTAATTTCTAAGCTTTTAAATTTTGACGTTTTTCTGAAATTTTTATTTCCATCAATATTTTATTTCCATCAAGATTAAGGCTTCGGTTTTTTAATTCATGAGGTCCGGCTTTAGCTGACAAGTTTATCCCCATCTGTGCTAACGGTCAATAGAAGTTTTTACAGGGAGAGTTTTTAAGAAACTCTTTATTAATTTACGCATTTGATAGGCGGCTGCTGACTTGAGCATAATGTAATCTTAACTCCGAGCTCAAGTTCTTCTTAAAAACAGAGCCGGCCTAAACATCCCGATTCTATTAACAAATAAATTTTGATAAACTGAACTAAACTAAATAAACGCTGAGAGGTAAAAATGGGATTGTTTCCGGTAAAGCCTGAGAAAGAGAAAGATTTGCTGGAGCGAATGGCTAAGCTCGGGATAAAGGACTCGGATCTCGAAGAAAAGTTCATTCGCTCTCAGGGTAAAGGCGGGCAGAAGGTAAATAAATCGGCCACCTGCGTTTATCTCAAACACCTTCCCACTGGTATAGAAGTTAAATGCCAGCGGGAGAGGTCACAGGCCATAAACCGCTTTTTAGCCAGACGAATTCTGGTGGAAAAACTCGAGCAAATGATTCTGGGCAAGGAAAGTGAAGAACAGCAAAGAATTGAAAAAATCCGCCGACAGAAAAGAAGACGCTCCAGGCGGGCTAAGGAAAAAATGCTCAAAGAAAAGAAGCTTCAGTCAGCCAAGAAACAGGCTCGCTGCTTCCAGCCTGACTGGCTTGATTTTGATTAGAGCGGGGACTTGGGTCAGGCAAAGCAAAAAGCCGATAAAGCTGGCTGAATTTTAAGCTCTAATCACTCACTAATACAGGCAAAGATGATAACACAGAGTTGATAATAGGTCGGGTTCTCTGAGGGGGATAAGGGGATGATTGTGCTCTTAGGTTTAAGAGAGAGGTAAAGTCTGTTGAGAATCTTCTAACAGAGCAACAGGCTATAAGATTCACTCAGAGGCCAGGCTGATTAAAGCCTGGAGCAAAAGATTAGCGGCTTTTTCTAAATCTTCTAAGTGAATGGCTTCTTCCGGCGTATGGCTCAGGCCATCTATCGAGGGGATAAAAATCATTCCCACCGGACAGATTGAAGCTAAGATTTGAGCATCATGTCCGGCTCCGCTTGGAAGAATAAAATAATCATAGCTCAGCTTCTGGCACAGGCTCTTTAACCTTTCTAACATCGGTGAAGGAATAACCACCGGCTCAGTGCTGTCCACTAACTGTCTGTAAAAAGAAAGCCCTCTGGTGGAAGACACTTCAGAAGCCAGGGCCAGAATTTCTTCTTCCATGACTTTTAATGAGTGACTGTCCTGACTTCTCAGGTCTAAGGTGAAATCAGCTTCGCCCGGAATTATGGAGAAAGAGCCCGGCTTCAGCACCACCCTTCCGATGGTAATGGTGTTGCCGTAATATTTTCTGGCGACCAGCTGCGTGCTTCTGACAGCGAAGTCAGCTAAGGTTAAAAAAGCATCCTGCCTGAGCTCAAGCGGTGTTGTTCCGGCATGCCCGGCTTTTCCGACAAAAGTTGCCTGATAATAACGTTTGCCGGCGATTGATGAAACCAGACCTATAGGAACACTTTCCTCTTCCAGAACCGGTCCCTGTTCGATGTGAAGTTCAAGATAAGCCACGACCTCAGGTCGATCGACTGAAGCCCGGAGCAGGCTTTCCACTGATAAACCGGCCTTTGGCAAAATTTCTTCTAAAGGATGACCGAATTGGGTGCGGGCGTTTTTCAATTTTTCTTTCTGGAGCTGACCGGTAAAGGCCCGGCTTCCCAGAAAATCGCCGACCAGATTACCTTCTTCATCAGTAAAAGAAGCCACTTCGAGCGTCTTATTAAGACTCAAGTTTTCTTCTTTGATTCTTCGAAGACACTCTAAGGCCGCCAGCACCCCAACCGACCCATCATAGCGACCGCCATTTATTACTGTATCGATGTGAGAACCAGCCATGACCACCTGGCTGCTTTTTCCCGACAAGCGGCCAAAGATGTTTCCAGCACCATCCTGCCTGTAAATCAGTCCGGCTTCTTCAATCCGGGCTTTCAGCCATTTCCGGGCTTCCAGGTCAGGCAAACTGAACGATGGTCGGGAAATTCCGCCCCGCTGGTCCTGGCCAATTTTACCCAGCTCTTCCAGGTCTTTAATCAGCCTCTCAAAATTTACTTTAAGGTCTTTCATCTTTTTTCCAACAGAGCCAGCATTTCTCTAACTGCCTGCGGCAGACCAACTATTGCCGCCCTGGCCACAATGGCAAACCCGATACTCAATTCCGAAATCTGCGGAATTTCGACAATTGGTCGGACATTATGATAATCAAGCCCGTGGCCAGCGTGAACTTCAAGCCCCAGTTCATGAGCCAAAGCAGCCGCCTTTTTAACTTCTTCCAGAGCTTTTTGTCTGTCGCGGACTTTTGCGGCCTCCGCATATTTACCGGTGTTAATTTCGATCAAATCCACACCCACTGCCTTACATTCTTTTATCTGGGCTTCATCCGGGTCAACAAAGATGCTCACCCTGATTCCGGCCCTCTGAAGCTGTGGTATGAACTGTAATAGATGGTTTTTATTGCTGATGACGTTAAGCCCGCCCTGAGTGGTGACTTCGTTCGGGCTTTCTGGTACTAATGAAGCCACATCGGGCTTGACCTTCTCAGCTATGGCCAGCATCTCCGCTGTTGCCGCCATTTCCAGATTGAGTTTGGTCTTGATGACTTCGCGCAGCAACCTCAAATCTCTTTCCTGAATGTGCCGTCTATCACCCCTTAAATGGCAGACAATTCCATGGGCTCCGGCCTGTTCAGCCAGCAGCGCGGCTAATACCGGTTCAGGCTCCTTTGCCTTTCTGGCCTGCCGCAAAGTGGCGATATGGTCAATATTCACTGCCAGTCTCATTTTTTCCTCCAGCGATTTAATTTTCAGTCTAAATGTTTTCTGATGATTTCAGCCAGTTTCTTGGCCAGCTGTTCGATTTGCTGTTTATCCGGGCCTTCAATCATTATTCGGGCCAGGGGTTCTGTGCCGGAATAGCGAACTTCCAGCCGGCCTTCTTTTCCGAGCCGACTTTTAATCTCCTCGACAGCATTATTATATCCAGGGATGTTTTCAAACGGGATTTTTTCTTTGACCCGAACATTTAAAAGAATCTGAGGGAATTCTTTGAAATCTTTAACTAGTTGCGACAGCCTTTGACCCCGTTCCAGCATAACTTCCAGCATTTTAAGCGAAGTCAGAAGACCGTCTCCAGCAACGGAGTAGTCCAGAAAAATCGTGTGGCCCGATTGTTCACCGCCCAGATTGATATCCTGTTTTATCATCTCATCCAGGACATATTTATCTCCGACCCTCGTCCGGATGAGCTCAATTCCCTTGTCAGCCAGAATTTTTTCCAGGCCCATGTTGCTCATGATGGTGGCCACTACCGCATTTTTCTTGAGGGCCTTTTTTTCTTTCAGATAGAGCGCTTGGACATAAAGAGTGTAGTCGCCATTCAGGATATTACCCTGCTCATCCACCCAGATAGCCCGGTCAGCATCGCCATCGTAAGCAATACCCAGGTCTGCTTTTTCTCTGCGAACTGCTTCAGCCAGGCTTTCAGGATGAAGAGAGCCACATCTTAAATTTATGTTTTTCCCGTCGGGTTCGTTGTGCAGAGCTATGACTTCAAACCCTAAGCTTCGGAAAAGCTCGGGAGCGAGCTCAAAACTGGCCCCATTAGCGCAATCCACGACCAGCTTCACCTTTGATCTGTTTGAAATGGGAAGAAGCACTTTTAAAAATTCCAGATAACCTTCCTTTAAAGACGGGTCTATTTTTACCGCCATTTTTCTGAAAGGTCCTGCGGAAGCACTCTTTTCCAGAATAGCTTTTTCCAGCTCGTCTTCCCAATTTTCTTGAATCTTGGTACCATCCCGTGAGAAGATCTTGATGCCGTTGTCATAATATGGATTGTGAGAAGCGGAAATGACTATGCCCGCGCTGAATCCATGGGTTCGGGTCAGAAAAGAAACTCCAGGGGTAGTGATAACTCCGGCTGACACTGCTTCGCCGCCAGCGCCAGTAAAACCGGCGTAAAAATATTCTTCCAGCCAGGTTCCGGATTCTCTGGTGTCGCGGCCGATTACCACCCGGGGCGCCAGCCCCTTTTCCTCAAGCAGTCTGGCCAGGGCCTGGCCCAGGACGAAAACAGAGCTTTCATCCAGGGGAAATTCTCCAGCTCTGGCTCTAAGGCCATCCGTTCCAAACAGCCTGGACATGATTCCCTTCTTCCTCCCACCTTTTTTATTTCAAAGATTTGTTGTATTTTGCAAAAAATCAAAAGTATAAAAATTCATAGGCAGAACTCTTTTTTGCAATTTTTCCACCCTGTGCTGCTTGACTTCCGGTTTCTTTCTTTTCGATGATCAGGCTTACCCGGGCTTTTGGATAGAGTGTCAGAAGTCGGAGTTCCGGTCGAGGGAGAATCAGGTCAACTTCCAAAACCGTACTTTCAGTCAGGAGCGAAGCATCAATCGGGCTGGTGATAACTTTATCTCGCGGACGCACCTTACTTTCTGGGCCGCTGACCATGACCTTAGATGGTGTTACCTCCACTTTGACAATTCTAAAACCTTCTGGTGGCCGGCCGATGATGGTCGGGACCACTTCCATCTCTGTCTTCTTAGTTTTTTCCAGCTTGACATGGACATAAACCGGAGAGAAGCTGACTATTTCCACTTCAGACGGCGTCCTGATCATACTGGCATCGAGGGGATATTCCTGCTGATAAATAGTGGCTTTACTCATATCGAGTTGAGCCAAGAAGCTCTCCGGCGTTAATTGATTCAGGACTCGCTTTCTGGCTCTAATTTTTAGATTGATGGTGCTTTCAGGCTTTTCCACCACTTCCACATCTGGCGGGATATTGACCAGCTCCAGGTTGATGGCCAGGTTTTTCTCAGCGAAGGTTTTTTCTTCCGGAATGAGAATTATCCATAAAATCAGGGCCAGGAACAGAGCCAGGAGCTTTAGTTCCCAGTTTCTTATGATCAAATCTTTTATCATTGGCACTATTTAATCCTGAGATATTCTGTCAATTTTGTCTTAAGCACATTTTTCTTATGCATTTTTTCTATCTGACCCTTAGCTGCCAGTGAGACTTCACCTGTCTGTTCAGAAACCACGATGACCGCAGCATCGGTTTCCTGGGCCAGACCGAGAGCAGCCAGATGTCTGGTTCGAGTGGCAAAATTTTCTCCAAGGGTATGAGTCTGAGGTAATGGCAGAAGGCAACCAGCTGCGATTATTTTATTCCCGCGGACAATCACCGCTCCGTCATGAAGAGGAGATTTTGGGAAAAACAGGCTGACCAGAAGGTCTTTGGAAAGAATAGCTTCAACCGCAGTGCCTCGTTCTGCGTATGGAGAAAGGTCAATTTCTTTTTCTATGGCGATTAGAGCTCCGATTTTTTTCTGAGACAGATAATCAACCGCCATCAGAATGTCCTCCAGTTTTTCCTTGAGCGAATACATCTTCAACGGCCGACGAAAAGTACGCGAACCTATGCCGGTAAAAAACCGCCGTAATTCTGACTGAAACAGGACGATAATGGCGATAATTAAATAATTGATGAATGATTTGATAATCCGGTTGGAGACATAAAGACGCGCCCACTCGGTGAGTAAGAAAAAAAAGATGACCAGGATGATACCGAGAGTGAGTTGATAAGCTTTGGTGTCCTTGATCAGCAGGAAGATAGAATAAAGAATGAAAGCTACCAGGAGAATGTCCAGGACATCGGTAAATTGCATATGTCTCAGGACAATCAGAATGTTTTCAAGCATTCTTTCAGACCATCCTTTTTTCGTTGGCTATAGATTCGGCTATTAGTAAAGCTCTTTTTATGGCCAGAACATCGTGGACCCTGACGATGCTGGCTCCCCTGATGATGCTTATCAGAACAGCGGCAATGGTTCCCTCCAGCCTCTGGTTGGCCGGGGTTCCCAGAATTCCACCGATGAATGATTTGCGGGAAGGACCAATTAGAATGGGCTTTTTCAAATCAGCAAAATAATCCAGGTTGTTGATGAGACAGAGATTATGTTCAAGGGTTTTTCCAAAGCCGATTCCGGGGTCGATGATAATTCTATCTTCAGGTATACCGGCTTCCCGGGCTTTTTTGATACGGAGCCAGAAGAAATATTTAATGTCGAAAAGCAGGTCGTTGTATTTCGGGTCGAGCTGCATGGTTTCAGGAGTGCCGAGCATGTGCATCAAAATCACAGGAACCTGATACCGGGCCACCACGGCAGCCATCTCCGGGTCATGGCCAAGAGCGCTGATATCATTAACGATATCGGCGCCTTCTTCCAGAGCTGCCTTAGCCACCTGACTTTTTCTGGTATCGATGGAAATCAGAGCTCTGGTCCTCGGCCTTATTTTTTTGATGACTGGAATGACTCTTTTGAGTTCTTCTTCGACCGGGACTTCCTTTGCTCCTGGCCTGGCGCTTTCGCCACCAATATCTACGATGTGGGCACCCTCGGCGATCATGTCCAGGCCGCGGTCAGCCGCTTTTTCCGCATCGTAAAATTGGCCGCCGTCGGAGAAAGAATCGGGGGTGACATTGAGAATGCCCATTATCCAGGGCCGGGGGCCGATGACGATTTTTTCCCCCCGAATGTCTATTCTGTATTCTGGAACCTGAAATAGATTTCTGTCTTTACTGTTCTTTTTCCAGGTCATTTCTCCTGCTCTTAATCCAGGCTTATGAGTCCGTTGATTTATTCAGAGCCAGCTCGTCTGGAGTTAACTCTGTCCCCCCTTCTTTGGGCTTCGATGGCCCTTTTATCAACTCGTTAATTTCGTCCGAGGACAGGATTTCTTTTTCCAGCAGAGCTTCGGCAATTTTAATCAGTTTATCGCGATTGTTTTCAATCAGACTCTTGGCTTGATCATAGCAGCGATTGATTATTTTTTTGACTTCAGCATCGATCAATTCTGCGGTATGTTCGCTGAAATTCTTGTGAGTGGTCAGTTCCCGCCCCAGAAAGATTAAATCATCACGTTCACCAAAAGACAGTGGTCCGAGGTCTGACATTCCCCACTGACAGACCATTTTTCGGGCGATTTCAGTGGCCTTTTCCAGGTCGTTGGCTGCGCCGGTTGTGATCTTCCCCAGAATCATCTCTTCTGTGACTCTTCCAGCTAAAAGCACTGCCAGTTGGGCCTCCAGATAATCTTTGGTGTAAGTGTAGCGATCAGATAGTGGAAGCTGCTGGGTGAGACCGAGAGCTAACCCCCGGGGGATGATGGTGACTTTATGAATGGGGTCAGCTTCAGGAATCAGGGCGGCCACCAGGGCATGACCGGCTTCATGGAAAGCGGTATTTCGCTTATCTTCATCGCTGATAATCATGCTCCGCCGCTCAACCCCCATTAACACCTTGTCCTTGGCTTCTTCCAGATCTTTCATGGTTACATTGTTCTGGCCTTTTCTGGCAGCTAACAGAGCAGCTTCGTTAATTAGATTGGCCAGGTCAGCACCTGAAAAGCCTGGAGTAGAGCGGGCAATGATTTTGAGGTCAACATCTTCAGATAGAGGGACTTTCCGGGTATGGACCCTGAGGATTTCTTCCCGGCCTTTAACATCAGGCATGGACACTACAATCCGCCGGTCAAATCGACCAGGTCTGAGCAGAGCGGTATCTAAGATGTCAGGTCTGTTGGTGGCAGCGATGACAATTATCCCTTCGTTGGAATCAAATCCATCCATCTCAACCAGGAGCTGGTTCAGGGTCTGCTCGCGTTCATCGTGACCACCGCCAAGGCCGGCTCCTCGCTGACGACCGACGGCATCGATTTCATCAATGAAAATAAGGCAGGGAGCATGTTTTTTGGCCTGGTCAAACAGGTCTCTGACTCTGGAGGCACCAACGCCGACAAACATCTCGACAAAGTCTGACCCACTGATAGAAAAGAAAGGTACGTTGGCTTCGCCAGCCACTGCCCGGGCCAGTAAAGTTTTTCCTGTTCCCGGTGCTCCAACCAGAAGAACGCCTTTTGGGATGCGACCGCCGAGCCTCTGGAATTTGCGCGGGTCTCTTAGGAATTCAATGATTTCTTGAAGCTCGACCTTGGCCTCATCCACACCGGCCACATCCTTGAAAGTAACCTTTTTTTGCATCGGGGAGAAGAGCTTGGCCCGGCTTTTACCGAAGGAAAGGGCTTTGTTGCCCCCGGATTGCATCTGGCGCATGAACATAAACCAGAAGAAAATCAGCAGCAGAATGGGGAACCAGTTCAACAGAATGGCCAGCCAATTGCTCCGGGAAGTATCTTTGACCACAATGTTGACCTGGTTTTCCCGAAGGACTTTAATCAGGTCGGCATACTGAGTAGGAAGTGTCGTTTTAAAGGCTGTGCCATCCTTGAGCTTCCCATGGGCCTGGTTTTCCTGAAGAGTTACTTCCCGGACGTTCTTTTGCTCAACCTGGTCGATAAACTCAGAGAAGGTGAATTCTTTGGTTTTCGGACCGGTAGGAAATAAACTCCAGAGAACAACCAGGATAACCAGAGAAGCGATCCAGAAGATTAAATTTTTAGCTGATCTATTCTTTTTAACCATTGTTTTTTCCCTTGATGATACGCCTCATTTTAACATTTTTCGCCAATGATGTTAATAAGAAAGTTCACTTTAAAGTTCAATTTGATAAGGAAAAAACCAATGCCAGGTTTGATTTGTGACTGAGGGAAAGTGTTCTTGAGCAAAGAAGTCCACTTAGCAACAGGAATTAACCCGGTTCAGAAACGGGAGAGTCAGAAGGAATCACAGATTGAATTTTAGCCCGAGGTAATAGCGTTTTTCTAAATTGCTGTCCTCAACTTCGTGAATCTTACCCCATCTTCTGACCCACTCTGCAGCCGCGACAATAGAAAAATCTGTGCGCGGAATATGATACTGGAGTTTCAATCCGTAATCCCATCGGGAATCTTTTATGACTGAATCGTCAAGCAGTTCATCCTGGAAACGGTCCCTGCCCTGCAGGGAGCTATAATAGACGTAATTGAAAGAGCCTTCAAATTTAAGATGTTTATAGCCCAGCTGAACAGAAGATTCCAGATAAGGTCCCAGTGCATAATAATACCCATAATAGGTGAGTGTGGTTTTCATCCCCTGGACCGAATTATCCACTGAATATTTATTCAGAGCTAAGGCATTGATCATTCCGAAGCTGAGATAAACTTCGCTTCTGAGCCTTAGAAACCATGGTCTGGAAAAATAAGTTCCGTCAAAAACCGGACCAACAATATGGACAGCTGACAGTTTGTCACGGAATTCTCTGGGGTTTTCGAAATGGAAATCTTCGGGTCGATTTATAGGAATTTTGCCACCGTCATAATCAGTTACCGGCCTTTTTATATAAACCTGAAAGGCTGAGCCCAGGCCATAATATAAGCTGTAGCCTTTTCTGTCATCTGAAATGCTTTGAATGAACCGGCCAACAGGAACAACCTTAGCCATTACCTCCAGCTCTTCTCTGGACTGTCCATGATACATCAGTTCGACATCGAGCTGGCTGTAAATCGGACTGGTGAATTTTTCGTTGATTTTTCCCGGGAGACCATATTCCTGAGCCGTAATTATTCTTGAATTCAGGCTGACATCCAGATTGCCAACATTTCGGCCGCTGGTTGAAGTCGGCGAGTGACGATAGCCAATAAAAAGATAAACATCCTGGCCCTGCCGATTATAGCAGTGAAAATACGGTGGTAAAAGCTGCTTTCGGTCAAACCAGCCGTTAATCTTCATAAAAGGATTAAGCCAGGAGAAAAGGCGCGAGAACCTGCTGGGGGAATTGAAAAAATATCTTCCCAGCTGAAACCAGGATTCGCCTAAGACATAACCTCCCAGCCCGGTCATAATATTATCGTTAATGGAAATAACTTCCCGCCACTCGACCATATATTCCCAGGCCAGGGAACCACCTATGGAATATAATGATGCCTGCAACCAGGACAGGTTATTACTTCTGGCAAATTCGTAATAAATCATTCCGGCCAGCGCATGTCGCCAGTTAAGGCCGAAATCATTAGAGTCGAAGCGATGGGCCTTGAAAGTGAAGAATCTTTCCTTCTGATCATCCCAGGTGAAATTCCACTGCCAGTCTTCAATGAATTTACTGTATTTAATGTTGTAATTGATCCCCGAATAGCTGAAAAGGCTGAAAAACTCAAGAAAGGCACGGCGCTTGTGTCTGATCGGTTTGGAGAGCTGCTGGAGGCGAAGAGGATCGGTAATGAAAGAGCTGGTTGATTGATTGTCGTTGAGCTTGAAAATTAAGAAATTATTGTTCAAAGATGATGAAAAAGCAGTTTGCACTGCTTTCCAGGATAGAGAAAAATTCTCTACGAAGCTGCTGATAAAGTTGTCCTGGTGATTTTTTTGTTCAGCGAATAAAGCAGCCCTCGGGAACAGAACAACAAACAACCAAATAAAAACTTTCTTTTTCATGTGGCCTGATTTATTATTAATTAGATTAGATGAAAAATCGTTCCTCTAAATTTTTATTTTTTTATAATTCTACTCTTTATAAATAATTGTGTCAATTTAACAGGAAAACCTTAATAATTGCTGCTGGCTATTTTTTTCGATTTTTTTTGGTCAATTAATTTAATTAAGTGCCAAAGCGGTTTTTTATTCAACTACTTCTTTTTTTCTTCGCCAGTTCTTCTAAGAAAGCTACCGCCCTTCGCAGATGGGGGATAACAATTGAACCACCGACAATAAGAGCAATGGAGAAAGTTTCAAAAATTTCTTCCCTGGTGGCTCCCTTCTCCAGGGCCTGGATCAGATGATAACTGATGCAATCATCGCAGCGCAAAACCATGGAGGCTACCAGCCCCATCAGCTCTTTGGTTTTAGCATCCAGGGCCCCAGGTCTGTATGTTTGTTCATCGAGTCCAAAAAATCTCTTTATCTCCAGAGTTCCTTGTTCCAGGATTTTCTTGTTCATTTCCTGGCGGAAGCGGACAAATTCTTCGTATTTACCCAAGTTATTCCTCCTTCTGCCCGAAATTGAGCTTCGGGCAGGCATTATTCTAATAAATTATAGATTAGATGGGCAGAAGAAAATAGACTCCCAGGCCATAAACACTTTAAGTCATTAAATTTTTAATTCTTGATGAACTAACTTCTTTTACAGACTGGCCGCTTCTTTGACTGCCTTGAGCAGTAAATCGACTTCTTCAAATGTGTTGTAGATATGGGTGGTAATGCGCAAAGAGTTCAGTCCGCCTTCTCCCACGCCTCTTATTCTTATTCTGTATTTTTCCATCAGCCAATTCTGAAATTTATCGTAGGGCATATTCTTCAGCCTGAAACCAACCAGGGCGCAGCGTGATTTTTCTTCCCACGGTGTTAGGATTTCAACCTGCGAAATCTGGCTTAGACCTTCCATCAGTTTAGTGGCCAAAGCTTTATCCCTTCTGGTGATGTTGTCGATGCCTATTCCGTCGACGAAATCAATGGAGGCCATTAGACCATAGAACAGAGCCGCACTCTGAGTTCCGTAATCGTAGCGATGAGCCGTTGGATTCCAGCCTTTGAGCCCTGTTTTATAATCCCAGCCAGAATCAGAACCACCGCCAGTCATAATAGGTTCAACCCGGTCAAAGTGCTCTTCTTTGATATAAAGAAACCCTGTTCCTTTTGGCCCCATCAAAAACTTATGACCACAGGAAGCATAAAAGTCGCATCCTATGTCTTTGACATCAACTTTGAACATTCCTGGTGGATGAGCCCCATCCAGCAGCACCAGAATTCCTTTGCTGTGGGCCAAGCGAACAATTTCCTTAGCCGGCAAAATCTGACCATTGGTGCAGGTCATATGGGGCACAGAGATAATTTTGGTTTTTTTGGTTATGGTTCGCTCGATATTATTGAGTGTTTCAGCCGCATCTTTTCCCAGCGGGGCCACTTTGACCACAATCCGGTCTCTCTTTGCCCTGGTGTACCAGGGAATGGCGTTTCCGGCATGTTCATGGTTGGTGATGATAACTTCATCACCACGTTTGAGTTTCAGCCCTTGGGCGATGATGTTGATACCCTCGGTGACGTTGTGGGTCAGAGAAATTTCTTTTTCGCTGCAGTTTATAAATTGAGCCACCTTGGCTCTGGCTATATCGTGCCCGCCATAAGTCCCGGTAAAATTGACTTCTTCTTCTTTGCGGAAGAACACCCACTGGACATAATAAGGCGAGGGTCCCATGGTGCCGTTGTTCATGTAGATTATTTTGTTATTTCTGGTGATGGGGAACTGCTCCCGGACAAACGACCAGAACTTCATATCATCAGGGGCAACCAGGTCTGGAGCCTTAGGAATCGGTGGAACCTGGTCTTTTTCTGGTAAATTCTGCTCATAAGCCAGACCGGCCAGGGGCAGGCTGGAAGCGGCCAGAAAGCCGCCACTGAGTAATTTAAAAAATTGCCGTCTGGAACTTGCCTTATTTGGGTTGGCCATATGTTTCTCCTTAAATTTTAATAAGGCATTATTGTATAACCTTTTAGCTGAGAATAAAAAATTTTTTCACCTTTTTTAAATTTTTGGTTTGTGCGGCTTTATTGGGGGTGAAAATTTATAAACAGCCTGTCCAGCTATTTATAAAGAGGAGGAAAAAAATTGAAAGAGCGAAAAAATTTATTTTATTTTGCCGCGGATTATTTATAATTGTCTCTACACATTGAGAATAAAGGAGTGCTGAGAAATGGCTCTTAACCTTTCAGCGGTAGCTTCCCGGATGGATAAACTTTACGAATTTGACCGCGAACCGGTTTCTACTGACAAGCTCAAACCAGGAATTCTGTTTGCCAGTGTCTTTGCTGGGGAACATGTGGCGGCCACAGAATTTGTCATCGGGGCCTTTTTTGTTTTGCACGGCATAAAAGCTACAGACCTGATTTTCGGCCTTCTTCTGGGAAATCTACTGGCGGTGCTTAGTTGGACTTTTATCTGCGCTCCGATTGCCGTCAGTACTCGCCTTACGCTTTACTGGTATCTGAGAAAAATTGCCGGACCAGGAGTGACTCTGGTTTATAACTTAGCCAACGCTTTCCTTTACTGCATCTTAGCCGGGGCTATGATTTCAGTTTCGGCGACCGCGGTAGGTCTGGCTTTCGGAATGAAAGTTCCGGGGTTGAATGATATTTTACCCAACAACGCCCTCTGGGTTTTAATCTGTTTAACTCTTGGGCTGCTTTTCACCCTGCTGGCTATCCTTGGCTTTGAAAAGCTGAGCCGGTTTGCTGAGGTGGCTTCACCCTGGATATTTCTGGTGTTTGTGGCTGGTGCTCTGGTTACGCTGCCCAAACTCGGGGTTAAAGCTGATTTCAGTAACTTATGGGAAGTAGCCACCACTAAAATCTGGAATGGAGTGGCTGCAGCCGGTCAGGAAAAATTTGGTTTCTGGCATGTGCTGTTCTTCGCCTGGTTCTGTAACTTGGCCATGCATGTGGGCTTATCAGATATGGCCATTTTCCGCTATGCCAGAAAATGGACCTACGGGCTATATTCGGCTTTCGGGATGTATTCAGGCCACTTTTTGGCCTGGATTTGCTCCGGGGTGATGGTGGCGGCCATCAGTCGGGAAATGCATCCGGGCAAAATGGCTTTTGAAGCCTTGGGGCTGGCCGGTGCTTTGGCTGTTATGCTGGCTGGCTGGACTACAGCCAACCCGACCTTATACCGGGCTGGACTGGCTCTTCAGACCATAACCGGCTGGCCGCGCTGGAAGATTACTTTGATAGCCGGCGTAGTTACCTCCATTCTCTCCTGCTTCCCACTGTTTTTTATGAAGCTTCTGGATTATGTAGCCATTTACGGATTGGTGCTGATGCCCATTGGAGCGGTGGTTTTTACCGAACACTGGATTTTCCCGAAGCTCAGAATTCCGCGCTATCAGGCTGAAGAGAAGAAAAAGATTTTTAACTGGAAGGTCCTGGTAGTCTGGGTGGCCAGCTTAGCCTTTGCTTTTGCTCTGCCGATTCATCTTTACTTCCGCTGGCTGCCGGGTTACCTTTTTGCCCTCGGCCTTTATATCCTGCTGAATCTCAAGCTGAGAAACAAAGAATGAAAGGGGACAGAAAATGAAGAAAACCTTTTTTAAGATACTTTCCGTTCTGACGTTGATAATCTCTCTCGTTCTGGCCTGGCTGAATTTCAGGGGAAAAATATCCACGCCATCTTTCAAGCTGTGGTTCCTTCTGGTTTCTGTAGCCTACTTTGTTTTGGCCACTCTTGCAGTTTCAAAAAAAACATCAACCTGAGAGGTGCCAACCTTTCCAGCATGAAAAATGGGGAAACATCCTGAATTGCCGAGCATAAGGATATAAAATACCCGCTCTGTTTTTAATCTCCGGTGAGTTCAAAAATATATTTACCGGAGCCGGCTTTAATCACCACATTTCCGGACTTAAGCTGGACATCTTCAATTCCCGGGAGTTTCGCTTTAAGCTGATTGTCTGCCCAGACTAAAGTGCTGCCCTCATAGAGTTTCAGGTTTCTCAGCTTGAAAACGGGGATGTAAATTTCAGCTTCGCTGCCAACTGGAATGACCACTTCGAGCCTAACCCGGCGGTCAGCTTTTTCCCAGGAACAACTGACTTCGCCATTAATGGTGTAGATGGAACCAGAAGCGTGGGTCAGGTCTCTGACCATCTGCGGTTTGATAATTAGCTTTTTATAGGCCAGCGTTTCCGTAGCCATATTAATTCCGGCTAAAGCCCGGTAGAACCAGGCGCCGATGCTGCCAAACATCGGGTGGTTATGAGAGTTCATCGAAGGTCCTTCTCGTTTCTGCCAGAGTTCCCAGAGAGTGGTGGCGCCGTTTTTAATCATATAGCCATAGCTCGGAAAATCGGTTTTGGTCAGGAGGTCATAGGCAAGATCAGAATTTCCGGCAGCGGTCAGAACATCGAGGATGTATTTGGTGCCGATGATGCCAGTGGTCAGATGGGAGTCGTGTTTATAAACGATGTCATTGAACAGGTTTCCCCAGACTCCGCCTCGAGCATTATCAGGAGCCAGGCCGATAAAAAGCGGGAGAGTATTGGCGGTCTGGCTGCCGCCGGCATAATTTTTAGTGTTTGGGTCTAAGAATTCGCGGTTAAAAGCCTCTTTGATTTCAGCGGCCAATTTTAAATAAGCATCAGCTTCCTGATGCTTTCCCAGGACTCTAGCTACGTCAGCCAGGATTTTCACATCGTAATAATAATAGAATGACGAGACCAGACTGCCAGGACATTTGTCAATGGCCACCCAGTCGCCGTAATAACTGTATTTAACCAGGCCGTTTTCAGCTCGGCTTCGCAAAAATTCCACGTACTTTTTGAGCGAGTCATAATGCTCTTCCAGAATTCTTTTATCGCCGTAATACCGATACATATACCAGGCAATGAGCGGATAGGCGGTGCCCCAAGCCGGGTCAGCCGGACGGCTGCCCCAGATATGCGGGACAGTATCGGTGATGGAGCCGTCTTCCCCCTGAACATCCCTGATGTTGCGCAGGAAATTGGTATAAAAGGCGGCCATGTCATAATTCATCATGGCTTCTTCGGCTGTGACCTGAGCATCTCCCATCCAACCCATTCTCTCATCGCGCTGGTTGCAGTCTGTGGGGATGCTATGCAGGTTGGTCTTCTGACCCCAGAGGATGATTCGCTGAATGTCGTTTATGATTTGTTTGGAGCAGAAGAAGTTCCCGACTGGCGAAACCGCTGTGTGAACCACCCGGCCACGCACCGAGTCAATTTTGGGAGTTCCCGGAAAGCCGGTGACCTCGATATAGCGGAAGCCGTGATAGGTGAAACGTGGTTCCCAGATTTCTTCGCCGTCACCCTTGAGGATGTAATGATCTTCAGCCCGAGCTGAGCGCAGATTTTCCTGATTGATCATTCCGTTGTCATAAAGGAGCTCGGCAAATCGCAGGCGAACGTCTGTGCCCCGGGGTCCGCGAACTCTGAGCTGGGCCCAGCCGCTTATGTTCTGGCCGAGGTCAAACACATAGACGCCCGGCGCTGGATTGGTCATAACTAAGGGCACGATGGTATCGACGACTTTTATTGCCGGCATCAACTGAGCCGAAAGCACCCCGCCCGGTGCTTTGACTTTCTGGGCTGGCTTCCAGGATTTATCGTTAAAGTCAGGGAGGTCCCAGCCGGGCTGTTCCAGACGAGCATCATAGGTTTCACCGTTATAGATGCTGTCTTCAATGATGGGCCCGCGGGCTGTTTTCCAGGAAGTATCAGAGTGAATTTCCATGAGTGTGCCATCTTCGCATTCAATATAAAGCTGGAACATCAGGGCTTTTGATTTGTACCAGCCATTTCCAAGAATCACGCCAATGGCGTTTTTGCCTTTATGCAGGGCAGAGGTGACATCATGGGTGACATAAAGAGCGCGCTTGGAGAAAGTTGTCCAGCCCGGGTCGAGGACATGATCGCCGATTTTGTGGCCGTTTATTCGAAGCTCATAATAGCCAAGACCGCTGATAAAAGCTCGAGCCCGGCGCGGCTCAGCCGGCAGGTTAAATTCCCGTCGCAGCAGATTTTCTCCGCCAATCCATTCTCCTTTCCAGTCTGAAGCAGCAAAAAGTCCGGTATCAAAGCGGGCCACTTCGCTCCAGGGGCTGACTTTTCCCTGGGCGTCGAAGATGCGAACTTTCCAGTAGTAAGTGCGATTGCTTTCTAAGGGTTTGCCACCATAGACAATTTGAATAGAAGAATCAGTGTTGACTTTGCCTGAGTTCCACATATCAGCTTTGCTGGCGTCGGGTGAAGTGGAGACAATGAGTTCGAAGGCTGTTTGTTTCTGACCGCGTTCAGGGTGGCTGTTTTTCCAGAAAAAGCGTGGCTTTTGAACATCCACTCCCAGGGGGTTAGTAAGGTATTCTACCCGCAGGTCAAAAGGAGCAGCCGGCCCTGAGGTCTTGACAGATTCGTTATCGGCGTAAGAAGGCTGACTGAGAAATATCCCGAGAATTAAAAACATCAGCAGAAAAGGAGCGAAAGCTGTGAGAAGCGCTGGCAAATTCAGAGACCTCAGACCAGCATTTTTACTTTTCCCAGCTGCCAGCTTAGCTTTTGGGCCTTTTCCGCCATCAAAGCCCTTCTCATTTAGATTTTTTGGCCTATAATTTTTTGTCGGGTTAATGATTCGCCACATCTTTTCCTCCATTTTTCGTATTAGTGATTGAAATAATTTTATTAAAATTTCTTTCTCAACCTTATTTTTACCAAATCCCCTTCATTAAATAAATAAAATTTTGCCAATAAATCCTTTATCTTGGTTACCTGCCTCACAGTAGAAAATCAATAAAGCTTTTTTCCCTTTTCTTCAAATAAAAATAAACACGACAATTACATAGACTTCTTTTTGCCTGGATTAAATTGCATGGCGATGATTGAAACCTAATATTCCAAATAAACCCTCCCAATTAAAATCGGCAAAATCTGTATGTTTTCCTTCTTCAAAAACCTCAGATACTTTAAAGCCTCTTGCTTTAAATATCTCTCTTTTTGTCCTCATGTCTAACCTCATAAATTAGCCTCCCTGAAGAATATCCTTCACTCTTAATTGTCTTACCTTCAGAGAGGCCAAAATCAGTCGATTTTCGGGTAGATTTTCTCGTGAGGCAATGAATCATTTTCAGGTAGATTTTTAATGAGTCAATTCGGCTTCTTGACGGAAAAGAAGGTTTTTTGTATTATGATAAAGCCGGTGGGGCTGTAGCTCAGTTGGGAGAGTACGTGACTGGCAGTCACGGGGTCGCCGGTTCGAGCCCGGTCAGCTCCACCATTTTTTATTCCTGCCCGTCAATACCGTAAATCCTCTCCTGACTAAAATTAGAAATTTAAAAGCATTTCCAAAAAATAAATAGTGGAATATCCGTCAAAAACTGGCGAGAAGTTGAACAATAAAGCCCATAATTGCCTGGCCGTGAGAAAAGCTGGATTGCAGAAACTATTCTAATTCTAATTAAAGAGAAATTTTGGTCTGGGCAGTGGACAGTTTTGACGGGTCGCTTTCGGAAGTAGCCTTTAAAGTTAGTATTGCTTCCTTTGAACATCCAGCTTCCGGGAGAACGTAAACTGTAATTTCCGCGGTTTTACCGAACTCTACTGCAGCCAGAGCATTGAGAATCTTTGCTTTCCAGCCTTGGCCTTCAATTGAGGCTTCAAGACGATAGAGATCGTAATTAAGATGCCGGGAAACATCTGATGGGTGAAGCGCCGGCGAAACAGCAGCTGGCTGGCCAGTATTTTTAAGCACAAAGGTCACCGGAATAAGGTCCTTTTTAGCTTTGATTTTGTTGGTTGGAGCTTTAAGCTCTACACCTCTTTTTTGCGGGCCGGAGCCGTCGAGCGAGCGCACAGCCAGGGTGTAAGAGAGAATTCCATCCTTGTTTTTATGCACATCCACCACATAGAAATGCAGCCGGTTGGGTGTGTCTTCATACTCAAAGCGGCTGCCTGAATCCAGGCCGGCGTGGAAAAGAGCATCATTGAGCTGGCGGTAATCGGCAATGGTCCGCATCACTTTTTCGCCAGTCGGGCTGACGTAATCAACCATGTTGATATCTTCCGGATGAGCGTCGATTACCCAGATGTAGCTGTTAAATTCGTTAGGACCTCCATTCCTGCCCCAGAGTTTATCCTTATTTTTCGCAATAAGCACACCGCTATCCGGACAGAACGAATCAAATCCAATTCGCTGGACAACTTCCATAGAATAAAAATTGTAATCGGGAATACCAGGCGAGAGGGGATTGGTGGCTGGGTCATCGGCAGGAGTGCGGTCTCCAGGCTCAGAGCCGTCAAGCCGGACAATCAGGCCAGTGTAGGTTCCGGGGAGAGGATCGACTGCCCTGGCTGTAATCTCAGCCACAACCAGACCAGATTTAGCCAGGCCCTCGCGGCTCAAAGTCAGCAGCTCTCCATCACGAATAAACCCGCAGGCCATTCGGTTTCTGATCATCAATCCGGCCGGACCGGCAGCACCGGCCACAGGCGGGACCACCCAGCGCATGTGGGGTCCGCCTGGTCCGTTGAAGCAGCCGCGGTCCATCAAATCCCAAGGCCCCACTGCTGCTCTGCGGTATGGCTGGACGTAAGGGTTGTTGTTGAGGTCGGGAAGGCGAAAGGCAAAATGCCCGAGCTCATGAGCGATGGTACCGGAGTTTTCGCCTTGGCGCATTGAAGAAAGACCCCATTGCTGCGAGCCCGCTAACCAGCTGGTCCATTCTACGTAGCGAGTCGGCACCCAACGGGGCATGGACGGATTGGGATTCCCCCATTCGGGCGGGATGTCGTCCTTGCTCTTGAATTTCATTAGGCCAAATTCCATCCAGACTCCAGTTTCATCATAGCCAGCGTAAATCCGCAGAATGGCATCGTAATTTTTTCTGATATCCTGCCCCACATCTTTTATCCACAGCTCGTCGCAGTCTTTTTCTAAGCGGCCGGCGGCGATGCTTCCGTCCGGAGTATATTTATTCTGATTGTATTCATTAAGTCCATACCACCAGTAAGGTTTGGGCATCCGGTATGGGCCAAAAGCATCAACCTGAGTCAGCCCGAATTTTCCCCGTGACTGCTCCATCCAGTAATGATGGATGTTGAGGCCGTGATTGACTTCGAGCGGTTTGGTGAAGAAATCAGCGTAGAATTGTGGGACTTTTTCCCGAGGAATGGGTTCAACCTGAGGGTTGCCAAATGGGTCTGAGCCTTTGGGAAGGGTGATGACAAAAGGCTGATCTGGAAAGTCAACCGCGACCACAGCTAAACGAAATCCTCGCTCCGGCTTGATCGAGGGGTCAGACCAGTTGCGGCCGGGGATGGGGCGGTAATCAGCCCAGGTCATAGTATCCTGGTCCTGGACCCTTTGCGGGTCGATGGGCGGGGGAAAGGCGGAAATTTTCGGTTTTGAAGTATTATCCTCAGCAGCAATCGGCCATAATGCGACAATCAAGATAAATATGAGGAAAGCAAAAAAAATGCTCAAAAAAGTTTTTTTTATCAAGTCTGGCTTTGGTCTGGTCATCAGCCACCTCCTGACCGATAAAAATTTATCATTCTGATATCGATAAAATATATTAGATATCAGTTTAAGTCAACAAAAAATAAAAGACGCCCCCCTTTAAGGAAAGGGGGCTGGACGAGCCAGCCCCCCCGGTTTTCTTGGATTCTTTTGCCCTGTATCACACCTTTTTATGGCAGAACCACCAGTCAAAGCATTCGTATTGTTTCTTGCGTTCTTTGGCGCTCTTGATGTCGGTGGGTGGAGGCACGATCACGTGGTCCTTAATCAGCTCGTTGTTGGGCCAGTTGGCGGGCATAGCCACGTTATTTCTGTCTGAGACTTGAAAAGCTTCGAGCACTCTCAAAATCTCTGACATATTCCGTCCGACTTCAGCCGGGTAGAACAGAATGAGTCTGATGGTGCTTTCGGGGTCAATAATGAAAACGGCCCTAACGGTTTTTGTGCCGCCACTTGGATGAAGCATCCCGAGCTGGGTAGCAATTTTACCCTGGTCATCGGCGATGATGGGAAAGGGAATTTCCACTTTGAGCTCGTTTTCTATCCATTCCACCCACTTGATGTGGCTGAAAACCTGGTCAATTGAGAGACCAAGCAGTTCGGCATTGAGCTTCTGGAATTTGTCATAGTTTTTAGCAAATGAGACGAATTCAGTGGTACAGACAGGAGTGAAATCTGCGGGATGGCTGAAAAGCACTAACCATTTACCAGCATAGTCTTTTGGCAGCTTCTTAATTCCATGTGTGGTTTGCACCGCCATTTCCGGCAGTTTGTCTCCGATTAAAGGTAATCCTTTAATGTTGTTAGTTTCCATTTTTCCCTCCTTTACTGGAATTTAATTTTGAGCCTGAGATGGGCTCAGACCAGTTGCCATTCAGTAAACAACAGTTAGCCTTTACCACGATTACCTTTTAGCCCTGTTGCCTCCTTAACAAATTTTTATTATTCGTTCCATTATTGGCCAGGACTAAAAGTTTCTTTAATTACTTTTTGTTTTCCCAGAGTCCGTGGATGTTGCAGTATTCCCGGGCCCAGACATGGTCAGCTTCAACTGGGAAGAAAGCTTCAGGCTTATCACCGGGTTTAAGCTCCTGCCGGTAAACCCGGCCGTCAGCAATGAGCTCAATCCATTCAATGTAGTGCTTTTCTTCCATCGGATGAGCCACATTCTGGCCGACTTTGACTAAGTAGCCGCCGCTTACCTTTTCAATGTAGGGGACATGTTTTTCCAGAGTGGTATCAGCGGTCTTGGGTTCCATCAGAACCATATCCTGGCCGCAGCAGACCAGAGTGCCCATACCTTCGTGCAGGACTTCAACGATGTTCCCGCACTTAAGACACTTGTAGATGCCTAATCTTGTAGCCATTTATACCCTCCTTAAATTTTTTTGCTCTTTAAACAGGAAGGGCAGAGGCCCTTCAGGTCAAGATGCTTTTCGTATATTTCAAAACCATCCAGTCCGCTGAGCTTTAGGTTTTCAATGTGAACATCGAAAACTTTTCCGCAGCGCAGGCATTTGAAATGTCCGTGCCAGGAGAGGGTGGCGTCATAGCGGGCTTCGTTTTTCTCAACGTTGACCAGCTGGACGATTTTCTTCTCCAGGAATAGCTTCAGGGTGTTGTAAACTGTACCGCGAGACATGGCTGGAATTTCTTTCTTTAAGGTTTCGAAAATTTCTTCAGCCGTAGGGTGGGTTCGTTCATTAATCAGGTACTCGAAGATTTTCAGACGATAGAAAGAAGCTCTGATGTTGTGTTTGGTCAGGTATTCCCGGACATCTTCCAGACTCCAACGCTTGCTCGGTTTTTTGTTTAATTCCATTTCTGCTCTCATTGTTAAAATAAATCTAAAATTAAATTCAATACAATATTATACTTAATTTAATATTGTGTCAAGAGCTTTGTGAAGACTATTCTGCACTTCTTTTCTTGCACAGCCGGTCGTCATTAAAAGCCTTCAGAATCTCCTCAGCAAAGCCTTTGGGAAGTCGCTTATGAGGCTCAACCTGTGAAAAAGTCCCGCTGGAAAAGAGCGTTACTAATGTCTTGAAGCCCTACAACTGCTTGAAAATACGAAAATTTGTGTTAAAATGAAAAAGAAAATTACATTTACCCACGTTGAGACCACACCTTAATTGATTGTCATTGGGGATAATTCTCGGAGGGAAATTAATATCGTTTCTTATCTGTCTGCAAAGGGGATAGTATTTATGACTTTTAAAAAGCATGAATTATGGCCAAGGAGTTTATCATGAGAATCGTGCTGGTTTACCCAAGTTTTCCTGATACCTTTTGGAGCTTTAGATATGCCTTAAAATTTATCTCCAAAAAGGCAACCTATCCTCCATTAGGGTTGTTGACTGTAGCGGCCATGCTTCCAAAAGATTGGAAAAAAAAACTCATAGATATGAATGTAACAAAGCTGAAAGATAAAGACCTTGAGGGAGCCGATTTCGTTTTCCTTAGTGTCATGGCCATACAAAAAGCCTCAGCCAAAGAAGTGATCAATAAATGCAAAAAAATGAATGTCAAGGTCGTTGCTGGCGGTCCTCTTTTTACCACCACCTATGAAGAGTTCGAGGACGTAGATTATCTTGTACTTAATGAGGCTGAAGTCACACTTCCACTCTTTTTAGAAGACTTGAGAAACGGACGGGCGAAACATATTTATACCTCCAAGGAATTCCCGGATATAGAAAAGGCGCCGATCCCGCTTTGGGGACTTGTCGAGATGAAAAAATATGCGAATATGTGTCTCCAATATTCACGCGGCTGTCCTTTTAATTGTGATTTTTGCGATATAACTAATCTTTTTGGACACGAGGTTCGAACAAAGAGCAAGCCTCAAATATTGGCTGAATTGGAAAGCCTCTACCTTAAAGGCTGGAGAGGCGGAGTATTTTTTGTTGATGATAACTTTATTGGAAACAGGAGGAAGCTGAAGACTGAAATCCTGCCAGCAATAGTCGAATGGATGCGAAAAAAAAGATATCCCTTCTCTTTTAGCACTGAAACCTCTATCGATCTGGCCGACGATGAGAAACTCAGGCAATTGATGGTTCAAGCAGGATTTAACTCAGTATTTGTCGGCATAGAGACGCCGAACGAGGAAAGTTTGTCGGAGTGCCATAAGGTTCAAAATAAAAATCGTGACTTGTTAGCTTCTGTTAAAAAAATCCAGAAATCTGGGTTACAAGTAAGCGGAGGATTTATCGTAGGATTTGATAGTGATCCACCTTCAATTTTTCAAAGGCAAATTGAATTCATCCAAAAAAGCGGCATTATCACGGCTATGGTTGGCTTATTAAATGCACCCCGGGGCACAAAACTTTATCAACGCCTGATGAAGGAGAATAGATTGTTAAAGGATCCTTCTGGAGATAACACTGATTTTTCCATAAATTTTAGGCCTAAAATGAATTACGAAACGCTGATTAATGGCTATAAAAAAATTGTTAAAGAAATTTACTCTCCTAAGGTTTATTATGAGCGGGTTAAAAACTACTTGAAAGAATATAAGCTACTACGAAAGTTGCATTTTCACTTCGGACACATTCGTTTGCATTTCGGTTATTCCGGAGCCTTTTTTAAATCTGTCTGGTTTCTTGGTATAAAAGATAAAGCCAGGGCTTATTATTGGAAGCTCTTATTTTGGGCTTTCTTTAGACGCCCAAGACTACTGCCGCTGGCCATTACTTTTGGAATTTATGGCTTCCATTTTAGAAACATTTTCAAGGATAAATTGTAAGATATTTAAGAAGAAAAATTTTTGATAGTTAATCAGCGACAGTAGTAATCAATCATTTGCTGAATGGCCCGCTGGCAGACCTTACAGAATTCCACCTTTGGACTGGAAATCATCAGGCAGTAGATCATTGGTCGGTAAAGGCCTTTGGCGGAATAACCAGCACCTTCAAAAGCTCCAACTTTGTCTTCCAGGTCCCTATACCGATTGCGAACCTCTTGAATTCTGGCCTGAATGGTTTCGTCTTTATCCTGATATTTTTTCTGCAACTTCTTGATTTCCGCTTCTTTCAAGTTCTTCTTTTTAGCTTCTTCCAGAGCTTTGGTCATTTCCTGAAAATTAGCTCTTCTGTCGGCCTGGAGTTTTTCCAGCTCTTCTTTGCCATATTCGGTGGGAATTTTAACTCCAGGGGAGACCAGGTTTTTCCATTTGAGGTTCTCCGGGTCAAGAAGCGCGGTGATGTTGGGCTCAAGTGGTTCAACTCCGCGCGGGTAGAATTCGTTATAAGCAACATCTGAGGTATAGTATTCATCAGCCAGACCGGCGAAGCTGTGTCCGAATTCATGGAGAAAAACGCCTTTACTGGCAGGATGGTCGACCGTAGTGATGCAGTAGTCATTGTAAATTCCACCACCGCCATATCTTTTGCTATTAACCAGGACAACGATGGTGTCATATGGCACCTCGGCGGCCATTTCTCGGAGTAAAAAGCCCTCTTCTGTCAGCATATAGCGGTCAAGGTCAAAGGCGTTGAAGGAAGCCTTAAGCACCGTGTTCTTGTAGGCTTTCTGCCGGGGCTCATCCATACCTCGTTCAGCCGAGGCTCGAAAAACACCGTAGATGTTGAATTTATCCTGGTTGCTTTTGTAAGGTTCCGTTTCAAACAGATAGCCGGTAAATCTTTTTACGTCGCCGACAAACTTATCCCTGTCTTCGGCAGTATATCCTTCGGCCAGAAATACCAGGTCTACTTTTTCCTGTGGGTCGCCTCTTTTCTTCACTTCGAAGATGTAATCACCTGTTTTATTGCTCTCTTTAATGTGATGATAATCATCCGGGTCAATGGTTTCGATGGTCAGAGGATGCAGAATGTTCTTTCTGTCTCTGACTTCAAAGACTAAATTAACCGGTCTCTTGGGCCAGGGGATGCGGATGGCTCGCTGAAAAACTTTTTTCACGCCGTTTAAGGCCGGAGTCGTTGTCTTGTACTCACCAAACTGACAATCAAAACCATTGGCATAGATGAGTTTGTTGCTGGCAACTTCATAGACTTTGATGAAGTAATGACCGTAATTGAACGGATTGGTCAGGTTGGTCTTACTTTCAGGCCAGAGGTCTTCCTGATAAATGCTCTGGATAATGATACTTTCTTCCTTAGCGTCGCCAACCATGTAGAAATTAATCCGCATGGCTTTGTTCAGAAAATAATCCTCAAATTTTATAGGGTCCTGACTCCAGGCAGGAAAAGAGGAAAGAAAAAAGAGAAAGACGAATAAAACTGGAATTAAATTAAATAATTTTTTTTGGCCCTTGCCCATTTTAATACCTCCGTCTATATTTGTTTATGTTATTCATTTCCAGAAATACCTGGCGAAACTATATTGTAAAGGGTCATTCAATACTGATTTATTTTTCCCTGATGAGTAGCAGCCAGCCTTTGCCCGACTCAACCGGGATGGTTTCGTCAGGGCGGAATGCTCTGCCTGGCTGAAAATTCTCTATAGCCGGGGCTTCGATGATAGCCTTCTTCGGGTCAAGGCCCAGCTTCTTCCAGTCAACAATCAGACGGCAATTTTCGGCTTTTTCAGACCAGCTGGCCAGAGCCACCATAGCCCTTCCTTTTTTCCGGTAAACAGTAGCCAGAACTTCAGGCTTATCTGTTTTCACCGGGCAATTCGGTGACCAGTAGCCGAGCATTTCCGCTTCTTTTATCCCAAATTCATCCCAGACCTTCCACAGCGGTCGTGGATCACCGGCCCAGGGCAGTCTGGCGGTCATGCCGTAAATCATCCCGCGCCAGGGATTGCCACCTTTCTCCAGCATTTCACCCATCAGGCCAAAAGGAATTCCGGAAATTTCAATCAGCCAGTAATCAGGCTTGCTGTTGTAATCAAAATATTCACCAAACCACAGCCGGTCAATGTAGGGAAAATGCTCGAGATAGAGATTAGCGCTTGAAGCAAAGCCATCGCGCGGATTGTACTGGTTGGCGGAATGCAGGTCAATCAGAGCACCTGGCCGGTAACGTTCCAGCACCTTGCGGACTCTTTTCATAGTCACCCGGTCAAAAGCCACATCGTCAATGTACAAACCATCTATTCCCACGTGCTGACACAACCAGGCCAGACCTTCCACATAATAATTATGCCAGCGGGACATACCGCTGTTGATAATGGCTGCATCCTTGAGCTCCGGGACAAACCAGCCAGCTATATAACCTGAATGCAGATGCTCCTGCAGCCAGGAATAGCCACCTCGGGGTCCATCAGTAAAAATTTCGTGGTTAAGGCTCTCTAAAGCAAATAGCTCGGCGGCTCGGTTGGAGAGCTCGCGGATGGTGTAATAGATTTTGACTTTCATTCCGCGTTGATGAGCTTCCTCAATATAAGCTTTCATCCTGTCCGGTCGCAAGAAGGGATAATTAATGAAAGGATTAATTTCAGTCGCGTGGTGAACATTGATGACGTTGGCACCGGTGGCCGCGATTTCTTCAACCGGTTTAAACCCATGATAATAGCGCTCGGAAAAATGCTTACCGGGGTTTATAGGCTTGAATGGCGTTAGCAGTAAATTGAAATTAAAATGTAACGTTTCACCTTTTTTAATCTTTCTTGCACCGCTGGCTGCCGTGAAGACCACCTGCCTTTCTTTTTTATTCTTTTTCAACACTTCTTTTACCGAGACCCAGCCTTTGCCCTCGTTCCACCAGGAAGGCGGCAGGTTAAGCGGCTTAAGCTGGTAGAAATTGGTGTTTAGGGGCCGCGAATAATTTTCAGCCCGGAGCTGGCACTGGAGTCCAGCATTAACCGTGCCTATCCATAGGGCGTCCTGATTTTTACTACGGTCCCATGTCCAGGAAAAAGCCGGTGGTCGGACTCCACCTTTAAAACCAAGCCCCATCATATAATGTGAAGCTTCTTCCCGGAAGGGAATTACCAGTCTGATATCATCAACTTCTGAATCGGACTGAGCTTCAACTTTTATTTTGAATTCCACATGGCCGTCAAATTCCATCCGGCCGTTGACTTCAACCGTCAGGCTGAGAGCTGGAATTTCGCTGACTGCCTGCCAGCAGACTGTTCCCGGCGTTTTTTTGATGAAAGAGAATGATTTGGTTTTCCAGGTCTGGGGCAGGCCTGAGTAATTTCTGAAGATAAGCTCAAAGGGCCCATCGAGCAGGTCAGTTGAGGTCGTGGTTATGGTCGTGACTTCAGGATTAAAGAAGCTCTGGATTCTTTCGGGCAGGCCGTTTTTTCCAAGGGTCAGACTGCGTCCCAGACATTTTATTGTTCGACCTTTAACCTCAAGCGGAGTGAATGGCTGGACAACTTCATCGTCCACGGCTAAAAGTGAATTCAGCCAGCGAAGACGCGTTAGACGCCAGAGCTCGGAATCGCCGGCATCAGCCAGAACTTCATCAGTTATCTTGATTTTAAGGCCGATTCTTCTGGTCGGAGTGTTTTGAGCCGACACCTCTACGAAGCCTTCATAATCACCTGGCATAATGTCTTTGGGGATTTGAATTCCGCACCACAATGGCTGAATTTTTCCCCGTTCAATGTTCAGTTCTTTTTCAAAGGGTTGTCCATCCCAGCCTGTACCGCCGAGGTTAAAGCAGGTAAATTCACCGGCTTTAATGATTTGAGAAGAGCCGACATTTTTCAGATCTGAGAACGCGACTCTTATTTTCTCCAGTTTTTCCTTGAAAGCAAAAATACCCAGCTGGAAAACAAAATATTCACCACGGGCCGCCTGAGCTTCGAAAATTGTCCTGGGACCTGTTTCCACCCAACGGAGCGGAATGAAATCGAACATCCTGATGGGGTGCTCCCGGTCTTCAGGGAAAATCAGAAAAGGTTCGTTCCGATTCTGGTCGATGATTTTCCAGGTTTCTTCAGAGGTGGCGATAACTTCCATCGGATAAAAGCTGCTGAACTCATCCATAGTTTCAAAGGCAAGAAGCTGGGCCCGGGGAAAGGCAGAAGGGTTAAATCCGCTGAGAAGGTCAACTCTCAAGCCATTGCGCAGCAGCCAGCCTGGCTCGGGCTGATAATCAGCCGGAAGGTAGGTGACCTTCGGATAATTACGGCCTTCTATTCTATACGGCATATAATAAATGAAATAGTCGCCGGGAGCATTCAGAGCCTGAAAGACGAAGTCCCCGTAATCATTATTGACAGCCACCGGAAAAACATTGTTGATGATTTCGTTGGTTCTGGCTTCAACCACTAAGACCTTCTTTTTTTCAGGGGCTGAGTCAGGACGCCTCCAGGGGAGATGAACATAGACCGCATCTGCTTTCTGTTTGACTCTGACTATGGCCCGGTGATTCCCGAGTCCAGAATCCGGGTTCCAGGGAGATGAGGCTACTCGATATGGGTATTTCTCTTCAGTTTGAGCAGTGCCGGGAGCAACGGTCAGGAGCGCGAAGCTTATGATGAGTAGAAAAAGTCTAGATCCGATATTTTGCCAGTTACTAAAAAAACGAGGAAACAATAAATATTTAAAATGATTTGAAAATTGAATTCTTTTCTGGCGAATTTTCTTAAACATTTCTGCTCCTCTAAAATTAATATTTGCCTTCCCACCAATATAATGCTTGTTCAGGCATAAAAATTCAATTTCTGGTTTTTTGATTTTTACTTTTTTGTTGGCTGGATTTTCCATTTCTCTTCTTTTGAGTTAAGGCACTGTTTCCGATCGGTTGTTTGATAATTTTTTGGGAAGAAAAAAATTTTTTCCCCGTCAAAAATTTAAAATTAATGATGAGCTTTATAAAGGAAGGAGGCGTTATGAAAAAAGGGTTCAGCGGTCCGTTAATCATGGTATTTTTACTCTTGATCGCTGGTATGACCGGCCTTCTGGCTCAAAGCAAAATTCCTGCTGATATTTTTAAGGGAATTAAGGCCAGAAGCATTGGTCCAGCCAACATGAGCGGCAGAATTGGGGCAATTGAAGCGGTGTCTTTAGACCCGAGAATCATCTATGTCGGAGGAGCAGCTGGCGGAGTCTGGAAGTCTGTTGACGGCGGCCTGACCTGGAAACCGATTTTTGATGATCAGCCCGTTGCTTCTATCGGCGCCATCGCAGTTTACCAGAAAAACCCGAACATCATCTGGGTTGGCACCGGTGAAGCCGCGCCGCGAAATTCAGTCAGCGTCGGCCGTGGTGTTTATCGTTCACTCGATGGTGGTAAAACCTGGCAGTTTATGGGGCTGGAGAAAACAGAGAGAATCTCTGAAATTATCATTCATCCAGATAATCCTGATGTAGTCCTGGTTGGAGCTCTTGGGGCTACCTGGGGTGATAGCCAGGAAAGGGGTGTCTATAAAACTATTGATGGCGGCAGGACCTGGAAAAAAGTGCTTTATGTGAATGAAAAGACAGGCGTGGCTGATATGGCCGTTGACCCATCTGACCCCAACCATATTATTGTTGCCATGTGGGAATATCGCCGCTATCCCTGGTTTTTTGTTTCAGGGGGCCCGGGCAGCGGGATTTATGTCACCCGTGACGGCGGTGAGACCTGGGCTAAGCTGACTGAGAAAAATGGGTTACCTTCAGGCGAGCTCGGACGCTGCGGAATTGCCTTTGCCACCAACAAACCTGAAATTGTTTATGCTCTGATCGAAGCTAAGAAAAATGGCTTTTATCGTTCAACCGATGGTGGAGAAACCTGGACCTTAGTCAACAGCGAAGCTGATATTCACAACCGCCCGTTTTATTACAGCCGGGTTTTTGTCAATCCGGTCAATGAAAACATTGTCTATCTTTGCCAGACACAGCTCCGGGTCAGTGAAGATGGTGGAAAAACTTTTCGGCCGCTGACTGCCTTCAATCAGGCCCATTCTGATTTTCATGCGATGTGGATCAGTCCGGATGGCGAGACTCTGATCGTCGGAAATGATGGCGGTGTGGTCATCAGCCACAATCGCGGTTAGACCTGGCGATTTGTGGAGAATCTGCCACTCGGTCAGTTCTACCATATCAACTATGATCTGCAGATTCCCTACAACGTCTATGGCGGCCTTCAGGATAATGGGACCTGGGTCGGCCCGGCTTATGTCCTTACTGAAGGAGCTATATATCAATATCACTGGAAAAATGTCGGCGGTGGCGATGGCTTTGATGCGGCTCCGGACCCCGAGAAACCTGGTTGCGGTTACGGCATGTCTCAGGGTGGTAATCTTTATTATTTTGATATAAATACTGGAACGACCCGGGCGGCAGTACCAACCGAATCCGAAGTTAAACATCGCTTTAACTGGAATGCTGGCTTTGCCGTTGACCCGTTTCACCCGTCGACCATCTATCTGGGCAGCCAGTTCGTTCACAGGAGTCGTGATAAAGGCAGGACCTGGGAAATAATTTCGCCCGACCTTACCACCAACGACCCAGAGAAACAGAGACAGAGCGAAAGCGGGGGGTTGACCCTTGATGTCAGTAACGCTGAAAATTATTGCACCATTCTCAGTATCGCTCCCAGTCCGGTAAAAGAAGGAGTGATCTGGGTTGGCACCGACGATGGTAATGTCCAACTGACCCGGGATGGCGGCAAAACCTGGGAGTTAGTGTCCAGAGCATTGACCACAGGGAAAAAGCCCCTGGTTCCTGCGGGCGCGGCTGTGCCTCATATCAAGCCTTCTCATTTTGATGAAGCCACAGCCTATGTGATCTTTGACGACCATATGCGGTCAAACTTTACTCCATACCTTTTTGTCACCCATGATTATGGCAAAACCTGGAAAAGTCTGGTTACTCCGGAAATTGAGGGTTATTGTCGGGCCATTGAAGAAGACCCGGTCAAGAAGGACCTTCTTTTCTTAGGAACCGAGTTTGGACTCTATGTCAGCCTGAACGGCGGCCAGAACTGGTTTAAATGGACAAACGGTTTCCCCACCTGCCCGGTCTACGACATAGCTGTTCATCCGCGAGAAAACGATCTGGTGGTGGCTACTCATGGTCGGTCAATTTATATTATAGATGACATCTCGCCACTTCGGGAACTCACAGATGAAATTCTGAAGAAAAAACTGCATCTGTTCAAAGTCAACGATGCTTTTCAATTTATCACTGGTAGGATGAGTTCTTACATGAGCCCGGGTGACGGGGTGTTTGTCGGTGAGAATAAACCATTCGGGGCCTGCATCACTTATTACCTGATTCCGTCAGAAAAGAAAGGGGAAGAAACACCGGCTTCAGAAATGCCTCAGCTGCAGGAAAGGATGGCTCAATTTGCCCGGAGAAGCGGTATGGATATTTCTGCTATGAGGCAGATGATAATGGGTAGAGGTCGGGTCTCCATCACCATTCTTGACAGTCAGGGCAGAGTGGTCAGGCAGATGAACGGTCCTGAAGAAAAAGGAATAAACCGGGTTTATTGGGACTTCCGGGAAGTTGAGCCCACTCCCAACTCTGATGAACCGGGTGGAGCCCAGATTAGACAACAGACAGCGCCCCTGGGCTTCTTTGGCAGGCGTGGTGGGATAACCGTTCTTCCCGGAACTTACACGGTAAAAATCAAATACGAAGACCAAGAAGTTAGTCAGAGTTTTGAAGTCAAACCTGACCCAAGGTTGAAAATTGACCTGGAAGTGCTGAAGACCAATTACGAGAGAGCTAAGGAAGCCCAGAGACTGTTGCGGATTGTCCAGATGGCCAGCCAGAGGTTGCAGCAGACAGAAAGAGCTTTGCAAACAATAAGAGAGTTTGCTCGCAGCCAGCGCAACCAGAAACTTATGGAGTCAATGAAAAATGTCTCAGAAGTGGAAAAGAAACTTAAAGAGCTAACTGAAACACTGAACCCGACTCCGCCCCGACAGGGTATGGCTGATAGGTCTTCCGGGTTGATGTTCCAGGTGATGAGTGCTGTTTCAGGTGTCAGCGGTGCCGGTTATGAGCCGATTACCCAGCCGGCCAAGGTCAAATATGACCGGGTTAAAGTTAAGCTTAGCGAATTTTTGAACAGAGTGAATGATTTCTACCAGAAAGATGTGGCTGAACTCAATAAAACTTTGCAGCAAGTCGGTTTTACTCTGTTGCCGGGATATCCTCCTTTGAAGATTGAGTAAAGCAGAGGGATGATAAATTACCCGAGTCAGGAATTTATTTAATTAAAAGAGACTGGTCAAATGAAGGGGGCGACTTATCCGGTCGCCCCTTTCTATTAATTTTAAGTTTCACCTCAGAGCCCAAGTCCAGATGAAATTTCTGACTGAATAATTTTCAGTGATATTGATTTGACCTCATCAGCTAAAAATCTGGGTTTATGTCTTGAAAATAATTATTTGACAGGATTAAGAGCATTGACCGAAAAATAACCCGTGAACAGTTAGTGAATCAATGTAGATTAGTTTATAAATCAGATAAGAGCCAACTGGCAGGAAGAAATGCCGGCCGGAATAGGGTTGCCGGAGGCGAGTGATTGAGATATGTTCTGGGTAACAAGTTTGGCTGAAAGTTGCTTGAATTTATAAAAATTAATAAAATTCAATATAACAATTTACCGAAGGAGGCTCAGAATGAAAAGACCCAGCATCATGGTTAGTTCCTTTGGTGTAATTAAAAAAATTGGGCTTTTTATTCTTCTGGCCTTATTTTTAGTTAATCTGACTTTGGCTGGCGAGCTCTGGCTTGGACTTCAAGGCGGACTCAGCCTACCTAACATCAAGGGAGGGACTACCGAGCTCAGTCAGGGTTACACTTCAAGAAAAGCTCCCTTTTTTGGATTGGCTTTTGACTATGCCCTTTCACCGTCTTTCTCCCTGAGGACTGAAATTAACTATTCATCTCAGGGTGGTCAAAGAAACGGGATACAACCGATTTCTCCTGACCAGGCGGCCGGACTGCCACTTCCCCCGGGCACGACTATTTATGCCAATTTTAATAACGAGACTATCTTAGATTATCTGGAAGTACCGCTAATAGCTGAACTAGTTATCGGAGAGGAAATAAAATATTTTGTCAATGGTGGCGCTTATGCTGGTTATCGGGTTCGGGCTAAGACCATAACCAGCGGGACCAGTCTCCTTTATCTTGATCCTTCAGGCACTATGCCATTGGACCCAAATTTGCAGGTCTCTTTTGATGCCGAAACTGACGTCAGTCAGGAAATCAACCGCTGGAATTTTGGGCTGTGTGGTTCAATTGGAGTCAAAGTTCCATTCGGCACCGGACTGGTAGTTTTGAGCGGCCGGTTCAATTATGGACTCTCTAACATTCAATCTCACCCCGAAATTACCGGTAAGAATCATACCGGCGCCCTGATAATCTCCCTGAGCTATTTCTATCGGCTGAAATAGCTTTTGACTTTTACCAGATTTCTGGTTAGTTTAACATTAAAAGCAAATTCATCACTCAAAGGAGGCAGTATGTCAGAAAAATCAAGGTTTGTGACTTTCTTACTCTGCTGGGTGTTCGGGATTTTTGGGGGACACCGTTTCTATGTCGGCAAGACCGGGACTGGAGTCATCTGGCTTCTAACTCTTGGCTGTCTGGGAATTGGTGTCCTGATTGACCTGATTTTTATTCTGCTCGGTAAGTTCTATGATGCCCAGAACAAACCAGTTCTGGCCTGGTTCAGAACCTGCGATGCTGAAGGCAAGGTGATCAGCTACGTTGTTTGATTGGCAAAAAAAAGAGAGGGGGAGGGCTTGGACCCTCCCCGGAGGGATTTTAGGTTAAGAAGGAAAACGGTTAAGGGTGCTCAGGCCGCCCGGCCCAATGCTCTCAGTGATTCAGCTACCCGTCCCACGGCTAAAACATAGGCCGCTTCTCTCATCGGGAGCTGATGTTTTTCCATCAAAGCCACTATTTCATGAAAAGCTTTCTTCATCTTTTTCTCGAGTTTCTCAGTTACTTCTTCCTCGCTGAAGAAGTATCTTTGCAAGTCCTGGACCCACTCAAGATAAGAAACTGTTACTCCTCCGGCGTTAGCCAGAATGTCGGGACAGACCAGCACTCCTTTCTCCACTAAGATCTCATCAGCTTCAGTGGTGGTAGGTCCGTTTGCTCCTTCCAGAATGATCTTAGCTTTAACCTGTCCAGCGTTGTTTTTATGAATCTGACCTTCAGTGGCTGCCGGGATCAAAATATCGCATTCCAGGGCGATAAGACTATCGTTGTCAATGGGCTCAGTTTCAGGGAAGTTGACCACCGAGCCGGTTTGCTTCACCTGTTTTTCCAGCTCGAAGGGATCGATTCCCTTATCACTGTAAATGCCACCAAAAATATCAGTTATGGCGATTATCTTACACCCAGCCTGGTGGACGAGCTTAGCGATGGATGAGCCTACATTGCCAAAACCCAGAATGGCTACCTTCTTTCCTTCCAAGCTCATTCCTAAGTATTTAGCAGCTTCTTCCAGGACAAAGAATAGACCCGTTCCTGTGGCCATGGCTCTTCCCTGAGAGCCCCAGAGATGGACTGGTTTGCCGGTGACCACTGCGGGCTCTAAATGGCCACAGGCCTGGCTGTAAGCATCAGCAATCCAGGCCATGGTCTGGGCATTGGTGAACATATCCGGTGCCGGGACATCCTTGAAAGGACCGATAATGTCCCTGATGGCCAGAGTGTATTCTTTGGTCAGCTTGCGTAGCTCGTTTTCTGACATCTTAAGAGGATCGCAGATGACCGCACCTTTGCCGCCACCGAACGGCAGGTCGACAACGGCGCATTTCCAGGTCATCCAGGTGGCTAAGGCTTTGCATTCACTGAGCGTAGCGTTGGGGCTGAACCTGATCCCACCTTTGGCCGGTCCACGGACTGTCGAATGCTGAACTCTAAAACCCGTGAATATTTCAGCCCGACCATCATCCATAGTGATCGGGAAGTGAACGATTAATTCTCTTTCCGGATGTTTCAGCCGCTGGTAAATCCATGGTTCCAAGTCGAGAAAATTAGCAGCTTTTTCGAACTGCAGAGTGGCTTCAAAAAAGGGGTCGTATTCTTTGGTTTCAGGTATTGGATGAATGTAATGGACTTTGGCTTTTTCCGGCATGGCTTCTCCTTTTTATGAAATTGCTTTGACCAAAAGCCTTAAGAGTTTTTCATAACCAGCTTTTTCAAACTGACTGATGGGAATTTTTTTATCCCGGTAATAAAGATAATGCGCGGTAATTTTTACTTTTTTATTCCTGGGCTGAGCCGCCTTTTTTGAAATCCGGTGTATATCGGGGAATTTTATTATCTTGGCCTTTTCTTCGAATTGTTTTTCTTTTTCTGGGACTGTTTTTTTAAGGAAGATTACGTTTTTCATTCTTTTACCTTCGATTTTTTTGTTGCAATTATTATGCCAGAGCTAAGTTGTTGATTATAAATAAAAAATATTTCGAAAGAAGTGTGACTATTGCAACTTGCAATAGTGCAAATTGCAATAGTCAATCTTTCCAGGATTTCATTTTGCGGAAAAGAGAGGAGGGATGAATGCCAAGAATCTTAGCGGCCTGACTCTTATTGTGGCCTGTAAGTTCCAGGACTTTTTTAATATAGCATTTTTCCAGATGATATAAAGTTGGTAACTCTCTACCTCTGGCTATTTGCTCCAAGATTTTATTTTCCGGAAGTTCTATTTCCTGCCTGATTTCTTGCGGTAAGAACTGGAGCTGGATTTCTTCAGCCTGATAAAGGGACATAACCCGCTCTATTGTGTTTCTTAATTCCCGGACATTGCCCGGCCAGGAATAGTTCATCATGGCCTGAGCGGCGGCCGGCTCTATTCCTTTAAAATTTCTCTTTATTTCTCTGTTAAGCTCATCCATAAAGGATAAAGCCAGAGGGATAATGTCTTCTTTTCTTTCGCGTAATGGCGGTATGTGAATTGGTACCACGTTCAAGCGGTAGAAAAGGTCAGAGCGAAAATTTCCTTTTTCAGTTTCTTTAGTCAGGTCCCGGTTGGTGGCGGCGATAATCCTGACATTAATCTTAATCGGTTGAGAACCACCCAGCCTGAAAAAAGTCCCATCTTCAATTACCCGCAGGATTTTGGCTTGAAGGGCTAAGGACATATCTCCGATTTCGTCAAAGAAAACTGTTCCTTCATCGGCTTTTTCCAGAAGCCCGGTTTTTCTCTTTCGGGCATCGGTAAAAGCTCCGGCTTCGTAACCGAAAAGTTCACTTTCCAGCAGGGTTTCCGGGATGGCCGCGCAGTTAATAGCCACTATCGGTTTTTCAGCCCTCGGACTGTGATAGTGGATGGCTCGGGCCAAAAGCTCTTTTCCGGTTCCGCTTTCGCCCTGAAGAAGAACCGTAGTCCTGTCAGATTGAGCCACCCGAGCCGCGATATCCACCACCTGTTTCATTTTTTTGCTTTGAGCTACGATTTTTCCGAAGTAATAACGCTGCTTTTCTTTTTCAAGTTCTTCCAGAACTCTCAATCGCAAAGATAACGTTTCTAAAGCCCGCTGGACAGTGGTCTTGAGTTCGCTGAGCTTAAAAGGTTTCAGCAGATAATCATAAGCGCCCAGCTTCATAGCTTCCACAGCTTTTTCCAGGATTTCGTAAGCTGACATCATGATGACGATGATTTCCCGGTCTGTCTCTTTGATTTTCTTCAGAACTTCCAGGCCAGAAATTCCAGGAAGCACCAGGTCGAGAAGGATGAGGTGGGGGCGGAATTTCTCCAGAAGCTCTAAAGCTCTTTCACCAGAATCAGCCAGCAAGATTTCATAGCCTTCTTTTTCCAGGGCTTTTTTTAAATTATTAAGGGTCAGGATTTCATCATCCACGACCATTATCGAGAAGGTGCTCATGTGATAACCTCCTCTTTTTTTCCCTGGAGTCTTCCTTTCTGTCTTGTCGGCAGAATGATGGTAAAAGTCGTCCCTTTCCCTGGTTGACTTTTGACCTGGATATCTCCGTTATGACTTTTAATGTAAGACAAACTTATGCTTAAACCAAGACCAGTGCCCTGGCTTTTTTTGGTAGTGAAAAACGGGTCGAAAATTTTCTTCAGATTTTCAGGTGGGATACCTACTCCTGTGTCAGAGATATCAATCTGGATGAAATCTTCAAACTTAATTTTTGATGTTTCAACACTGAGTCGGCCGCCGTCAGGCATGGCCTGAGCTGCATTGATCAGGATGTTGGTCAGGACCTGTCTGATCTGGTTCAGGTCAGCGGTGATCGGTGGAAGCTGCGGATAAAATTTTTGTTCTATTTTTACTTTTTTGAAGAGGGGCTGATGGCTGAGAAAAGACAGTGTATCTTCAATGAGCTGGTTGATGTTAACCTTAGTAAACTGGGGTGGGGCCGGCCGGGCAAAATTGAGTAGACCACGAATGGTCTGAGAAATTCTGTAAACATTGTCCAGAACAACCTCGATTTGCTGTTTTTTCTGAGGGTCCGGTGTTTCTTCAAGAAGGATTTCCAGGAAAGAAGAAATACCCAGCAGAGGATTGTTGATTTCATGGGCCGCGCCGAGAGCTAACTGACTTAAAGCCGAAAGCTTTTCATACTCAGCCAGTTTAGCCCGCAGCTTTTCTTTTTCGGTCACATTCTCCACGAGTATGGTTATGCCCAGGAGGCGGTTGTCACCATTGAGAATTGGGAAAAGGGACAGGTTGAAATATTCTTCTCCATGGCCCCGGTCGAGTTTTCTGGCCAAAAGCTGCCGGGCAACTGATTCTCTGACAACGCGATAGAAGGCTTCTTCGATTTCTTTATCTTTGAGTACCGGAGCAATTTCAAAGATAGAGGCTCCCCTCTGAATTTCTTCCAGTTCAAAGATAGTCTTAAAATGTTTGTTGAAATGAGTGATCCGGCCTTCGAGGTCAGTTCCCACCAATCCTAAGGAAATACTGTCTATAAGATGCATGATGTATTGTTCAGACAGCTGGAGTTCTCGGGCCAGACGGTCACTCTCGATGATTTTATTTTCTAACTCTTTGTTGATCAGATCGAGCTGCCGACGTCTTTCCCGGCATTCATCCAGAGCTCTGGCCAGGTTGGAGGTCAGCTTCTGAAGGAGAGAAGTTACTCTTCTTGAATAGAGATTGGAAATAATTACCAGAAAAAGGAATGAAGGTATAAAGAAATACAGGATTATCCGGTTAAACCGATGAACCGGAAGCAGAGCCTCCTTGAGGTCCATTTCCGAAGCTAAATAGATGTTGGTTCCGGGAAGGCGCTGATAAGCACAGAGGACTTCCTGACCGCGATAATCGATATGAGTAATTACCCCATTTTCTCCTTTATGCGGGTTGATTTCTCCGGCAAAAGCTTTTTCGGCAAAAGGGAAAGCGCCCAGTTTGGTCGGAGAGAGAATCAAGCCTTCTGAGCTCAGCAAGAATAATTCGCTGGTTTTACCCACCCTTAGGTCTGAAAGCAAGCCATATAAATAATTCAGGTTAAGAGAGGCGCCCAGGACTCCGATTATTTTTCCCTGAACGTTCAAGATCGGCTGGGAAATGATCATCACGTTGGTGCCGGTTATATCAGAGAAGAAAATATCAGAAATGAAAGCCTGGCCCCTCACTGAAACCCGGAAATAATTCCGGTCAGAAATGTTGCCCTGAAGTACCCGGTTATAAGACTGAATTATCTGGCCATCAAGGTCGGCAATGAAAATGAAATCGTACCATTTTTTTTCTTGAATGAGACTGAGGAAAAGTTTTTCTTTATCACCCAGGCATTTGAGGTCAGGGCAATCTAACCTGGCAACTGAACCGAGGTCGATCAATCGGTCCTGAAGGAAAAGCTGGATAGTTTTGATATTCTCCTGAACAGCTCCGGCCAGCTGCTGATTAATCTGATTTTTGATGAGTCGGGAAATTTCCAGGTCCACGACCACCAGCAGAAGGATAAAAGGCAGAGCAAAAAAAACTAAGGTCAGAAGGGTATTCCTGGTGGTCAGTTTTTTAAAATATTTTGAAGCCAAATATGAATAACTCCTGTTTATATAATTTTAACAAAAAAAATTTATCCTTTCATAAACTTTGATCTTTCAGAAATCTATATAACTCAGGGTTCGTGGTTTTTCTTCAAGATGAAAAATAATTATGGCCTGGAAAACTTTCCCCAGATTTTTCCAGTCTTCAGGTTTCAGGTTAAAGCCGGGTGGCTCAGTTGGTGGATTCTTCTTCATCCAGTCTATGGCGGTCTGCATCAATGGGCTGATTTCGATCTTTTTCTCGCTGGCACAGCTCTGGCAAAGCACCCCTTCTTTCTGCGGATCGAGCCAGCTGGCGGTTTTAACAATCTTACGGCATTTCTGGCAGGTCTTGAAGTCAGGCAAGATTCCATTAATCTTTAAAAACCAGAGTTCAAAGTATCTGGTGACATATTCAATGGCGCGGCCTGTTTTCGCCGCTTTCAAGATAATCCAGAGAAGGCGATAAAGGAGTTCTTCTTTAGCCCGGTAAGGGGAAAATTTTTCGGTGAGCTCGGCGATGTAAGAGAAAGCATAGGAGATCTTAAGGTCCTGTAAAAGTTCAAAGGCAGATTCTATCAGGTCGCAATTGCTGATGGTTACAAAATCGTGTTTCTCTTTTTCATAGTAAAAGATTTTGACCGCAGAGAACGGCTCCAAGCTGCTGCCGAACCGATTGTTGAACTTTCGGGCTCCTTTAGCTATCCCTCTGACCAGCCCTTTTTCCCGGCTAAAAAAAACTACCAATTTATCCTGCTCAGCAAAATTCTGAGTTCTGAGGATGATGGCTTCAGACTGGTCTATTGGCATGGGTTACCCGCTTTAATCCTGACCTTGAAATCAAGGGATCAAAAAGTTTGCTGTTATTCGGGTGGTTTGTCCTGGAGGAGAAACTGTTCCAGATTATCCCTGGTTATTTTGATGTTTTTAACCACTGCCCCTCTTTTTCCGAAAGGTTTTCCTGCTTTGCCGTTAAGGGTAAAACTCACTCCACCGGCATTGCCCAGGTTGATAATCAGTTCAGACTGGGCTTTGACCGAAGTCTTAAAACCTCCAATCTTTAGGCCGTCCATTACCAGATTACCGTCAGCATAAACCTGAATCCAGCAATCTTCATTAAAGGTTAAATCTAAGTTCAGTCCTTCGTATTCCGGAACCGCCGGTGCTGATTGGACAGCTTCAGGTTTTGGTTGAGGTGGAGTTTGTTCTGCTGGGATAATCGGAGTAGCCTGGGTTTGCTGACTGGCTTTTCTGGCTTCGATGTTTTTCTGGGAACCTTTGATCGAAAGATAAATAAGAACCACGAGAAGAACCAGGACAATTACCGTGAGTGATATCCAGACCATTTTGTCTATTTTAAGCCATTCAGCCTTCCCTTTGGTTTTAATCGGTTGGGTAACTGGAGCTTCGGTTGGTAGCAGTCCCGATTCTTGGTACTTTGGTAGCCAGTCGGAAGGATTCAGACCTATGGAGACAAGATAAGCCTTCAGAATTTGACGGGTGAAGAAACCACCAGGCAGCAGGTCAAGCCGGTCGTTTTCGATAGCTTCCAGGTATCGGAGACCGATCTTAGTCTGGAGGGAAATATCTTTCAAAGAAATGCCCTTCTTTTCTCTTTCCTGTTGTAGCTGTTTACCTAAGCTTTCCATAATCCCAAATAGATTTTAAATAAATGAGAAAAACCAGTCAAACAATTTTTTCTTTCAGGCTAAAGGAAATAGTGTTCAGGGCAATAAGATTAAGGAGTCTTATTGGTAGAGGGTATGTTCAGACTCTGAGGAATCTGGAAACAGAAGTCACGCTACCTAAGGTTCCGATGACCGCTCCTCCGGTTATCAGCCAGGTCAATTGCTCTGTAGTCAGGGGACGCAGAGCAAGAAGTTCCTTAGCTGCTCCGAGAGAGCTACCCACGTAGATGGGAAAAATTTTTATTAGGAGAAAAAGAATGAAGATAGAAATTAGGCTGCCGAGCAGGCCCAGGACAAAGCCTTCGATCAGAAATGGGATCCGGATAAAAGTATTGGTAGCTCCAACTAAACGCAGGATTTCGATTTCATTCTTTCGGGCAAAGACGTTCAACCTGACCACGTTGGAGATGATGAAGAAAGAAGCCATGATCAGGATTCCGCCCAAGAAAAAGCCGATGGCTTTGACTATCCGGCTGAGTGACTCCATTTTTTCTACCCATTCCTGGTTGAACTGGACATCGATCACACCTTTAAGGTGTCTGATGTTTTCTATAAAGCTGGTGATGGCCGTCAGACTCATGGTCTTCTTTTTCAGTCTGACTTCGTAAGAGGGCGGAAAGGGATTGGATTGGAGATGATCCAGAATATCT
This sequence comes from Candidatus Aminicenantota bacterium, assembly GCA_014360015.1. GTDB lineage: Bacteria > Acidobacteriota > Aminicenantia > Aminicenantales > Saccharicenantaceae > Saccharicenans. The sequence goes on from JACIYJ010000005.1 coordinate 176,046, forward strand.
TTTAACTCGGGGAAACTGGCAGTGAAGCGTTTGAGGGCTTCATCTGAGGACACATAGGCTACCTGGTCCACCAGAGAAGAAGTCAGGATTTGAGATTTAATGAACTCCAGGTCTTCTGATTTCAGATTCTTGTCGAGAAAAAAAGATATGGCTAAATTGTTGGATAGCTGTTCGCCAAGATAGGTTAGATTGTTAGACAGAGCCAGAAAAATTCCGATGATCAGAAAGGAAAAGCCGATGATTAGGACCGAGATAAAATTCCGACCGCGGAAGTTCCACAGATTATTACCGGCTGCTTTGAAGAGATAGCCCAGCTGCCTGAAAATCACTGTTTGACTTCCTTTCCGATGATTTTACCCTTCTGCAGGAAAAAGATTTTATCGCCGAAATGCCTGATGAGTTCCCGGTCGTGACTGCCGATGATGACTGTGGCTCCCTGTTTGTTAATCTCTTTAAAAATACTCATGATTTCAAAGGCCAGTTCCGGGTCAAGGTTACCTGTTGGTTCGTCGGCTAAAAGAATCTTGGGATTATTGACGATGGCCCTGGCAATAGCTACCCGCTGCTGTTCCCCATAGGATAACCTCTGAGGAAATTCCCACATTTTATGGTGCAAATTTACCTGACGCAGAGCATTGAACACTCGACGGCGGATTTCTTTATAGGGTATGCCCAGAATCTTAAGGGGAATGGCCACATTGTCAAAAACCGATTGATGAAAGAGAAGTCTGAAATCCTGAAAGACAATGCCCATGGTCCGGCGCAGGCGGTAAATTTTATGGTCGGGAATTTTCAAGATGTTTACGCCATCGATAAGGATTTGGCCTTCGGTGGGGAGAATTTCTTTGAAGATGATCTTGAGAAGGGTAGTCTTACCAGAACCGCTGGGACCGGTGATGAAGCAAAAGTCTCCGGAGTTTATTTCGATAGAGACATCGGAAAGAGCCCAGTGCGGCTTCTGGTACTGTTTCCAGATATGATAAAGCTCTATCATCAAATTTAATCAGAAGGTCATTATTTACTCAATCTATCCAGAGCTTTTTTGAGCAGAGCCTGAGCTTTTTGGGGATTGGCTTTTCCCTGGCTGGCTTTCATCACCTGACCAAGAAGAAATCCCAGCACCTGAACCTTACCTTCAAGATATTGTTTGACCGGCCCCGGATTCTGGGCAAGGACTTCTTCAATCATTTGATTCAGAACCTGGTCATCGGCGATCGGCTTGAGTCCCTGTTCTTCAATTATCAGTTTAGCCGATTTTCTGGAGGTCAGCATTTCTGGAAAAACCTTTTCTTTGGCTATGGTCATGGTGATGACCTGGTCTTCGACCAGTTTGATTAATTCGGCCAAAGATTCAGGTGAGATGGGGAATTGATTGATGGTCAGGTTGTTTTCTTTCAGATACTGCAGGACTTCTCGCATAATCCAGTTGCTGGCCTGTTTCGGGTTCTTGGAAGCTCGGGCTGTGGCTTCAAAATAATCAGCCAGCTGGCGGCTGGTAGTCAGGACTCGAGCATCATAGACAGGTAGATTGTATTCTCGAACAAATCTTTCGATTTTTTCTTGAGGCAACTCCGGCAACTCAGTTGCGATTTCTTTTATCCAGTCTTCTGAGACAACCAGTGGTGGTAGGTCTGGCTCGGGGAAGTAACGGTAGTCGTGAGCTTCTTCTTTACTCCGTTGGGGGACTGTTCGGTTTTCTGAAGAATCCCAGCCGCGGGTTTCTTGGATGATTTTTTCTCCTTTTTCCAGGAGTTCTATCTGACGGTTAGCTTCGTATTCGAGAGCTTTAGCCAGAAACCTGAAGGAGTTCAGGTTCTTAACCTCGGTTTTTGTTCCAAAATGGGCCGAGCCTACTGGTCGGACCGATAGATTGGCATCGCAGCGGAGGTTACCTTCTTCCATATTGCCATCACAAATTTCTAAATACTGAAGCAGTGTCCTCAAATTCTGAACAAATTCCACGGCCTCTTCCGGCGACCGCAGGTCGGGGCGGCCCACAATCTCCAGCAGGGGCACTCCGCAGCGGTTGAAGTCAAGATAGGTTTTTTCGGCTGAATCCGGCATTCCGTCGTGAATGGATTTTCCGGCATCTTCTTCCAGGTTGATTCTTTCGATACCGACAGCTTTTTTCTGTCCGTTGACTTCTATGACCAGCTGACCGTCTTCAGCGATGGGTAGGTGGTACTGGGTAATCTGATAACCTTTGGGCAGGTCTGGATAGAAATAATTCTTTCGGCTGAAAAGTGACTTCAGGTTAATCTTAGCTTTTAAGGCTAAAGCCAGCTTGATGGCCATTTTGACCGCTTCTTTATTAATCACTGGAAGGCTGCCAGGAAGACCGAGGCAAACCGGACAGGTCAGGGTGTTGGGTTTCTGTCCGAATTCTGTACTGCAGCGGCAGAAAAGTTTGGTTCTGGTGAGAAGCTGAGCATGAATTTCTAAGCCGATAACAGTTTCGTATTTCATGATTACTTGATTAAATTTAGATGATTATAACACAAATTTTTTTTCAGGTTCAAAAATTTATTATTTTTAAGGAACGATTATCAGTGATTTTAAAGGATTCTAATCGCTGAATCGTCAGGAATACTGGGTTATTTAGCAAAAAGATACATGAACCAGCCAAAGGCGATAGAAGCCAGAATCATTATCAGGAAAAGAGTCACTCCGTATTTTACTCGAGATTTAAAATCCGGCCGCCGGATTAAAGCCAGAACTACAGACACCAGTAAAGCATAAATGATCATGGTAAAAAGATGGCTTTCTAAAATCATGACTTCTTCCCCCTGGCGATATCCCAGGCATCGAGGGCGATGAGATAATTAAGTAACCCGGCTCCGGCTAAATAAGCGGTACCAAATTCGAACGAAACTCTTTCCATTTCCCCTAAGCCTATCGGTAAAAATCTAGAGAGAATGTAGAGAAGTCCATTTCCCAGGTCAGAGAGAAAAGCCAGGAGGGTCAGGGGATTTTCTGCTTGCAAGGGATAAATCTTACCACCCATGGCCAGGCCCAACAATGACATTAACCCGATGGCCAAAAAGAAGACTAAGCCCCGCCAGTATTTACGGAGATAAACATGACCGAGGCCGGGAATTATCCAGCCGAGAATACCTGCAGTAAAAGCTTTCTTTTTCATGAGAATTAATGTTAATCGAAACGCTCGATTAAATCAAGTTGAGTTATGAGGATAGTCATCTTGGATATTTTCTCTGACCAGAGTAAAATCTATCTATGCCAGAACTGCCGGAAGCTGAAACCATTGTCAGGGGTTTAAGACCTGAACTCACCGGCAAAAGAGTTAAAGACTTTGTTTTTCTCTCGCCCCATCTCTGGAGAAAACAACCGGCTTCAGCTTTGAGGCCTGATTCTTATCGGGGAAAAAGGATCGAAGATATCTGGCGTCGCGGGAAATTGATTGTCTTCAGTTTCAACGGTCAGGAAGGACTACTCATCCATCTCAAAATGACCGGACAGCTCTACCTAACTGACCCTAATCAGCCAGTTGATAAGCACACCCATGCTCTGATGACTTTTTCGGGTCTGGGAAAAGAATTGCGCTTCCGCGACATCAGGAAATTTGGGTTCTTAAATTGCCTGAAGATGGCTGAAATCAAGGAAAAAGTCTCTGCAGAGCTCGGACCGGAGCCGCTGGGAATTAAATCCGATGAATTTTACGGTTTGCTTAAACAATACGGGAAAAAAAGAATCAAAGGCTGGTTGCTTGACCAGAAGATAATTGCGGGCATTGGCAATATTTATTCAGATGAGATGCTTTTCCGAGCCGGCATTAATCCAGAGAGACCGGCTGGCAGCCTTTCTCCTGAGGAAGCCAGAAAGCTTTATCGGGCGATGAGGGCTGTGTTGAAGAAAGCAATAGAGCTTAAGGGTTCTTCAGTCAGTGATTATATCGATTCGTCTGGAAAAAAGGGCGAATTTCAGAAGTGGCATCGGGTTTACGGGAAAGAAGGCCAGCTCTGCCCGCGCTGCCAGACCACCGGTATCAAAAGGAAAAAAATCAACGGCCGGAGTTCTTTTTTCTGTCCGGTCTGTCAGTCTTGATGCTGACTCAAGATTGACTCCCCAGACTGATTGAAAAAAAGACTCGGTTAGGTTATATTTACATCTTCAAGATGGCAGCCCCTGTAGCTCAGTATGGATAGAGCAAGGGATTCCTAATCCCTGTGTCGCCAGTTCGAGTCTGGCCAGGGGCACCAGCTGATTATTTAGAGGGGGAAAGGTTTCATCTTGGAATTCATCTTAAAAGATGATAAATTTAATCTAAAAATATTTTATCAGTAAATATCACAAATTTTTATGAAAGGAATGGGTAATGAACAGGGTAATCCTCTTAGATTTTGAAGAAAAGGACAAAGAATATTTCGAAAAAGAAAAAATTGATACTTTTCTGATTCATACTGCTGAATTTAAAAACCTGCCGTCCATTCTGCCTGAGGCTAAAACTATATTCTACCAGATGAACTGGCCGGTGGAAGAAGAGGCGGTGCCGACTGATCTTTCAGAAAAAATCCGTGATATGGTTAAAAATGGAACCAGGGTGGTTTGCTTTATCGGCAAAGGACGTCTTTACCAGCTAACCAGTGTCATTGGCGCTTTTCCTGATATCCATCTTCAGGAATCGGCTCCGGGTGATACGCTCATCGTCAACCCCGAAATGCCGTTTAATCTTCTGTTTGATAAGTATTTTGAGAATATCGCTCATATGTACAAGCTTTTGCCGACTTCTTTTGGTCCAGAAGTCTGGGAAATCCCATCAGCTCTTGATGAGACCTGGAAAATCATAGCCAAAAGTTCAGATGGCTATCCTGTCTCCTTGATGATAAAGAAGGGCAAAGGCTTTTTCTGGCTTCTACCCTGGTTTGGCCAGAACAACATTCAGGTTGCTGATTTTATCCTGAAGGATCTGTTTCCGCTGATGGAGTTAAAAGGCAAAGAAGTGGATCAGGTTGATTGGCTCGATAAGGAAGAATACCTGTTTCCCGAAATCAAACAGCTTTACCTGAAAAAGGAAGAAGAGAAGAAAAAATTTGAAGAGAAAATCAGAGAGATAGACGAACAGATAAAAATCCTGAGAGCCACCGAACAGGAAGCTTTCAATCGCCTGCTCAAGGCTGAGGGTAAGGAACTTAAGACAGCGGTGGTCAATGCCTTTAAGTATCTGGGCTGGGGCAAGGTGATTGACGTGGACGAATATTGGAAGAATGTCATCCGGGACAAGGAAGAGGATATCTGGCTGATAGAAACGACTGACCAGCCGACTGAAGTCAGCCTACGTAAAGACTTTCTGATTCTGGTCGTGGTCAGAAGCAGCAAGAACTGGGCGACCGATGATGATTGTATTATGTTGCAGAGGTTCAAGGGGCGCCGGATGCAAGAATTTGATAATACCAAGATGAAAGCCCTTCTGGTGGGCAATTATTTTAACCTGCAAGAAGCTAAGTTGAGAAACAACCCATTTTCCCAGTTTCAGATTGAGGAAGCTGAAAAGGATGGCAATGCTCTGCTTACTACCTATGAATTGTTCAAGGCGATTAAAGCAGAAAAAGAGGGGCTGATTACTAAAGAGGAAATCAGAAGGCAGATCAAGGAAAAAGTTGGTTTGTTGCAGTTTACCTATTGATTTTTCCTCACCTTTAAATTAACTACTCCCATCTTCAAGCTTATCACTTGGATTTTTCTTTGGATTGTGCTAAAAAGAACTCTTTAAGGAGCAAAAATGAAAAGGACTGAAAGAAAACAGCTTAAAGAAAATGAACTGGCGACCGGATTGAACCGGTTTCTCAGGTGGGTTAAAAAACACGAGAAAAAATTTATGGCCATAGCCCTGGGCCTGGTGGCTTTGCTGGTGATTATCGTGGCGGTAAAATTGCTGCACAATTACCAGAAAAGCCGGGAAGCTTCTTATCTGAGCGAAGTTCTGGCTCTAAGGGCTGAGCTGGAACAGAAGCCTGAGAATTTAGCCAGACTGGAAAAGATGGCCGAAAAAACCAGATACGGCCGGCTCGCCAGCTTGACTCTGGCTTCTTATTATCTGGAAAAGAATGACCTGGATAAAGCTGAAAAAATACTGTCCAGAGTAAAAGACAAAGGCAAAGATCTGATTCATTATCAGATTCTTGACCTTTACGCTCAGGTGCTGGTGAAAAAAGGCAATTATGACCAGGCCATTGAGATTTACCGGCAAATGGAGAAGGAAAAACCAAAACTTTATCCTCTGGATGTTGTTCTTTTCCACCTGGCTGAGACCTATGAAAAGAAGGGTGATAATCAGCAAGCTTTGAATATTTATAAGGACCTCCAGGCAAAATTTCAGAATACTTATTATGGTTATCAAGCAGCCTTTAAAGCCATGAGACTTGAAGGCATCAGGTGAAAAAGTTGGGCCAGACTTGTATATCTTACGCGGTGGAATATAATAGAATCTAAATAAAAAGGAGGAAAAGATGGCTTATAAGATTACTGAAGATTGCATTAACTGTGGTGCCTGTGAACCCGAATGTCCCAATCAGGCAATTTCTCCTGGCGACGAAAGATATGAGATCGACCCAGAAAAATGTACAGAGTGTGTCGGCTATTTTGACCAACCTCAGTGTGCTTCTGTCTGCCCGACCGGAGCCTGCGTTCCCGATCCTGATAGAAAAGAGAGCAGAGAAGAGCTGGAAGCTAAATTCAGAAGGCTTAAGGGTAATTAATCAACAGGAATCATCAGCAGGAGAGCCATTGGCTCTCCTGCTTTTTGTTTTAAGTTAGCTATGAATCCTGGCAAGAGGTGGGTTAATATTATTCTTTTTATTCTTACGGTTATCTCCACCTATTTTGTCGGTTTCTTGTGGGGAATTAACTATATTTTTGCCGATCAAAACCTTCAGGAATTCCCTGGCCTGATGAATTTCAGCCTCTTTTTTGATCCGGCTCTAATCAGGCTAAGCTTGATATATTCTCTGTCTCTTCTAGGAATTCTTCTCGGGCATGAGCTCGGTCATTATTTGAGCTGTCGGAAATACGGCATTCAAGCTACGTTACCTTATTTTATACCTGCGCCTACCCTGATAGGGACCCTTGGAGCGTTTATTCGAATTAGATCTCCATTTACTAAAAGGGAAGAACTGTTTGATGTTGGGGCTAATGGTCCTCTGGTTGGTTTTTTCCTTTCGGTTCCAGCTCTTTTCATCGGTTTGATGTTTTCCAAGCTGGTGCCAGCTTTACCTCGAGATAGTTCTATTTTGTTTGGAGAGCCTCTTCTGCTCAAAGTTTTTGTCAGGATAATCTTTGGGAAAGTGGCTGAGAATCAGGATCTGATTTTACATCCTCTGGCTGTGGCTGGCTGGGTAGGCTTGCTGGTGACTTCCTTTAATCTTTTTCCGGTTGGCCAGCTCGATGGAGGCCACATTCTCTATGCGGTCTTTGGAGAAAAAACCAGAAGGGTATCCCTAAAAATAGTTGTTCTTCTGGTTATTCTCGGTATTTTTTACTGGGCTGGATGGTTAATCTGGGCTCTGTTAATTTATCTTCTGGGGCTGAAACATCCGGCTATTCTTTGGGAGCCACAGAAATTATCCTGGAAAAGAAAATTGGTTGGGATTATGATTGTCTTGATTTTTATTTTTTCATTCATTCCAGCTCCGGTAACCGGAAACAGTCTTTTAGATTTTTTTAAATAGTCTGGTATTTAATACATCAAAAATTTCCGTACTGAAAAGTGGATATTCACAATTTTTGTGGAAAAGCCTGTGAAAAAATCAGTGGAAGAGAAGGTCAAGTGTATTGAAATTCATAAAGATACAACAACCTGCACAAAATGTCGTCAGCAGATTTTTTTCAACAGTTTTACTTGCCAAAACAATAGAATAAGGGATAATTTTATGTACAGAGCCAAAATGGTAGATAGAAGATTCAAGATAGCTGAAAACAAGTTCTCTCGCTTGCGAAAACAGTTCCTCAGGGGAGAACTTAGCCGGGAACAGTTCGCTGAATCCTTGAGAAAATTGAGATTGATTGATGAAGAAGGCAAATGCTGGATGATCGGAGCTCAGACCGGCAAATGGTATTATTATGATGGAAAAGCCTGGGTCCAGTCAGAGCCCCCAGAAGATAAACAAGATTTTATCATCTGTCCTTCCTGTGACGGCTATAACGAACCGGGTTCAAGGATTTGTTCAAACTGTGGGACAGTTTTAGTTGAAACTTCGACCAAGATTGTCTGCCTGGACTGTGGCAGTTTGATTGACCACGATTTGAAGACCTGTCCTCATTGCGGAGCAAAAATAAAGAGAATTGAGGATGAAAAGTCGGATGAAATAATAGTCAGGACAGTTCCTGCAGAGAATAAATCAGAAGAGCCGGAACTTTGGTTCCTGAGATCTGCTGACCATTTGAGTTTTCTGTTCTTTTTCGGCGGACTGGGAATATTTCTGGGTGTGTTGTTTGGCCTGATTATTGGCTCGACAGAATTTTTCCCTCAATTAGTGGCTTCTCTCCCTTCGTTCCTCAAAGAAATGCAAGGGAAGTTGGTGGGCGGACTGGTTTTCAGTTTGCTTGGTGGAATTTTTGGGTTTATGACGACCGCAGCTTTTGGCTTTCTTTTGGCTTTGCTGATAAACGCCTCTATCTATTTCTTTGGTGGGCCGGGATTTCAGCTGGAAAAATCTAAGAGAAAACTTTCCAGGAAAAAATAGAATCTCAAAATAAAATCTCATAGATTAGCGACCAGAATTTTTTATTCTGTTAAGGGCATAGGCTATTTGGCCGAGGGATAGCGATTCATCATTGGGCGAGTAGTAAACCGGTCGAAGAACTTCAAACCCTTTCTGCTGAAGAAGTTTTTCAGCTTTCTCGGTAAGGACCCTATTCAGAAAAACCCCTCCAGCCAGGACCACTCGGTTGATGTTCTTTTCCTTTCGGGCTATCTCAGCTACTTCAACGATGCTTCTGGCTAAGGTTATATGAAATTTCAGGGAAATTGTTCCCAGATCGATCTTTTGTTCCAAGTCTTTGATTATTTGCCTGATGGTCTGAGTGAAATCTATGTGATAAGGCAACGAGCTTTTATCGATTGAAAAATCATAGCCCCGTTCAGTTCTGGCCGAGGCGAAGGAAGCTGCAGCTTCAAGAAGTGATGGGGCTTCAGCTTCAAATTCAATTCGCTGAGGGGCCAGGCCGCAGATAAAAGATACTGCATCGAAAAGCCGACCGACGCTGGAAGTCAGGGGGCTGTTTATCCTGTTGTCGATCATCTTAATAACTGTTTTTAATCTTGTTTTGGGGATCACCTTCAAGGGGTTAATCACTGGAAATTCTGGACCAAAAGCTTTTTTCAGATAGGCTAAAGCCATTCGCCAGGGCTCTCTGGTGGCCGCATCCCCACCGGGTAGAGGCAGGTAATCAAGATGAGCATATCTCTGGTAGCTCGAATAATCGGCAATCAGAAACTCTCCGCCCCAGGCCTGCCCATCTTCACCATAACCAAAGCCATCGAAACTGACCCCCAGAACTTTTTCCTCTGGAGGGAGCTTGTGCTCAATGAGTGGAGCCAGGACATGGGCAAAATGATGCTGAATCTGATAGTGGGGAATTTTAAGGGAGCGGGCAAACCGAGTACTCTGGAAATCGGGATGGAGGTCACTGATGACGACTTCAGGATTGAAACTAAAAAGCCTCCTTAGATGAGAAATTGTTTCCTGAAAATAACCGAAATTTTTATAATCATCCAGGTCTCCCAGAAATTGGGAAGTGATGATGTATCCATTTTTGTAAATGGAAATGGTATTCTTCAGTTCTCCTCCGACTGCCAGAACCTGGGCTTCGATTCTTAGCGCTTCAGGAACAGCCTGGGGAAAAGGCACAAACCCTCTGGCTCTCCGAAAGAACAAAGGCTTTCCGCCTGCCACCTTCATCACCGAATCATCAGCCCTCATGGCTATTTCCCGGTTATGGGTCAGAATAAAATCGCAGAGGTCGGGAGTGATTTCTGCCTCATCTTTGATAATCGGAGCATCCTTGCGGTTGGAGCTTGTGGCGACAATTAAAGGTATCTTTTTAAGAAGAAGATGATGCAAAGGGGTGTAGGGGAGCATAAAACCTAAGGTATCGGCTCCTGGAGCGATTCCCGGTATATCCTTCTTTTTTTTCAATAGAACAATGGGGCGACGGGGGGAAATCAGCCAGTTTTTTTCTTCAGGACTGATACAAGCATATTTTTCTATGGTTTTCAGGCTGTCAGCCATCAGGGCCAAGGGTTTGGTCTTTCTCTGTTTGATTTTTCTCAACCGCCGAATTGCCTTCAGGTTGAAAGCATCACAGATAAGATGGAAACCACCTAACCCCTTGATGGCCAGAATCTTCCCCTTTTTAATCAAATTGACAGCATAATCCAGGCTGGTGGAAACAGGCTTTCTGGTTCTGGCTTCCAGAATGACAATGGCTGGCCCACACTTCGGGCAGGCAATCGGTTGGGCGTGATAGCGCCTATCCAGGGGGTCTTCGTATTCTTTCTGGCAATCCGGACACATTCTAAATCCGGCCATGGTAGTTTTGGCCCGGTCATAGGGGAGTTCTCTGACGATGGTGTACCTTGGCCCGCAATTGGTGCAGTTAGTAAACGGATATTGATAGCGCCTTTCGCCCGGAGTTTCGATTTCCTTCAGGCATTCTGAGCAGGTAGCAATATCCGGTGAAATGAAGACAAAGGATTCTTCCTGGGTTGAATGGTCGATGATGAATTTATCTCTTCCCTCAGGTTCGGTTTCCAGCCAATCAACACTTTCAATCCTGGCTAAGGGAGGAGCTTCTTCTTTCAGGGCCTTAAGAAATTTTTCAAGACCAGCCTGATTTCCCTCAAGAAAGATTTCTACCCCCTGCCCGACATTCTTAACATAACCCGTAAAACCGAGCCGGCTGGCCAGCCTGTAGACAAAAGGTCTAAAGCCAACTCCCTGAACAGTGCCTTTAACTATTAACCGATAAGCTCTTTGATGAGCAGGCTTTCTGGCTGATTTTCCCATGAATTACCTGGTTCTCCAGCTGTAAAGACAGCCACAATAATTTTGTCGGTACAGCCCGAATTGTTTGCTTAGGAGAACGCTTTTGTTGAACCCGTCTTTTTTCTTAAAGTCCGCCTCTAAAAACTCCAGCCCGTATTTTCTGCCAGTCATCCGCCCGATTCGATTCAGTACAGCTGAACTTTTCCAGGGACTGATGCTCATGATAGTAGTAAAAAGCGGAATCCCCAGTTCCTTAGCTTTTTCAGCCGTTTTGTTAAGCCGCCAGGCGTAGCAGATATGACAGCGCCGTCCTTTCTCCGGTTCGTCCTTAAATTTTTCAGTGAGCTGGAACCAGCGGTCAACCTCATATTCTCCCTCGACCAATTCAAACTCAAGATGTCTGGCCACTCTTCTGGTTTCTTCCAGGCGCAGTCGGTACTCTTCTTCCGGGTGGATGTTGGGATTATAAAAATATCCAGTCACCAGATACGAGGCCTGAAGAAGTCCGACTACATACAGGGCGTCGGGTGCACAGCAAAGATGAGCCAGAATTTTTGGCTTATTGTCCATAGGCTTATTTTAACCCGGGAGGGCAGGACGGTAAAGGTCTTTTAAAGGCTTTCTATCTCTTTTTTCAGGGCTTTAATTTTTTCTTCAGCCTTATCTATCTGGAAATAGAGAAAAGCCAGGTCTTCGCGATCTGACCTTAATTTATAGATAATCCTACCGATAGTTTCATGGTAAGGCTCAAGTTGCTCATTGGTAGCTAAGAGTTTCTCCTGAATTTCAGCTTTGTTTTTTTCCAGAGCCGCTATTTTTTCTTCCAGCTCTTTAAGCTGAGCTGGGTTTTTTTCGACCGAATTTTCTGTGAGCATCAGTTTTCTTTTTTCCAGTTTTAAGATTTCGAGGCTCCTGTAAACTTCATGCCAGAGAGCCTGAAGCTGGCTGCTCTTTTCCTCTAAGGACCTGATTTCAGAAGCGATATCTTCAATCTCGGGAAGGTCTGGCCATCTGACCGAAATCAGCTGTCCCAGTTGCCTAAGGAGTTCAGCTTTTTTTTCTTCTTCCTTTCTTAATTTAACTTGAAGTCTGAGCCGGTTGAACTTTCTTCTGGGTCCGGCCAGAGTATAGCTGATTTTCTGGCGTAAATCTTTGTTCTGCAGGAAATTTGTGAAAAGGAGAAGCAGGATGATACTGAGAAGTAAATAGAATAGCCAGTAAGGCAAACCTTCTTTCTGCATTTCTGGTGAAGATAGAAGGCTCAGGTACTCGGGGGAAAGACTGTCCACTACCTGCTCTCCTTGCCCTTAAAAACAGCGCTCTTGTCTTTTACTACATTTTCGGTCCTTTTTTCAAGCCAGATTTTTGGCTCAAACTTCACTTCTTTCCGGACTCCTTCAAAGGTTGAGACGGCCCATTCCATCAAATGAAGCGCAGCTGGTAAGTTTTCCTGGAAGATATTCTGAATGTCTTCTTCCGAGTTAACAAATCCTCCGTGGAGGCGGTCAACTGGTGGGAGTTCTATGGTAAAGGCCGGGATCTGGAAAAAACCATAGACCCAGTCGGTAAAATCTCCGTTGGTCAGGTAGAGTGAAGCTGAGGCCCGGCCGACTTCATACCTCCGGCCGTTGACTTGATAAATTAGGTCAGCCATAGCTGTTGCCAGCTGCTGAAATAACTCTTCTTTTTCTGTGGGCAAGTCTACATATCCCCAGGGATAAAGTATGCTCTGGGAATAGCTGTGGTAGGAGATAACAGCAGAAAAGCGGTGGTTGATGAATAGATTTTTAATAGCTATAGTTTCTGGCTCAGAAAATGGTTCTGCACCCCGAAAAACTTCCGAGGAAGGCTCCGGACTTGAACCGCTGTTATCGTAACCCCACTGATATGAGTAATTCCTGTTCAGGTCTACCCCGTAAGAGCCATCAGCGTTAAGCCGACGATTTTTCCGCCAGAGACGGTAATTGAATATCGAATAGTCCAGACCATCAGGGTTGACTAAGGGAACTACCCAGATTTCAGCTGAATCCACAATGTTTTTGATTCGAATATCTTGGCTGTAATTTTTCAATAAGTAATCAGCTATGAGCAACGGCACTTCGACCGAGATCCATTCGCGAGCATGGTGACAGCCAAGCAGAGCAATTTTTGGTTCATTTTCTCTGATGGTCACGTTATCGCTGATTTTTAGAGCATAAATATTCCTGTTCTCCAGGCTTTTTCCCAGTATGTAGAGTCTTGAGATCGTTGGATAGGAGGCAGCCAACGATTTCAGAGCTAAGCTTAGTTCAGTATAAGAATGGTAGGCTCCGTTCAGTCCACTCTGGAGGTTTAGGCCACTTTTGGTCTTCCTGTTAATATCAAAATTAAATCGATCCGTCTCCAGAGTGAAAGCATAACCCGCTTGTCTGATGGAATCCAGATATTTCCGGTCAACTAAAAGATAAATCTTTTTGCCATCAGTCATCAGAGGATCTAAGGGAAAGGAATGGGCAAGAGCTTTTAAATCGGTCTCTCTGGTGAAGCTGATGATTTCTTTTTCATCAGTCAAACTGCTGGCAGAGAGGAGAACAAAAGAGAAGATTAAAAAGAGCACTGAAAAAGAGGAAAAAACAAAAATCTTTTTTCTTTTATCTCTGGCCATTTCTTTTGCCTCTGATGAATTTTTTCAGGTCAGGATGAAAGTCTAAAGTAATCGAAACCTTCTGATTCTTCAGGCTCTGGCCTGAGCCTTTTTCCAGACCGATGGCTGTGGAAAAAGTCAGGCTAACAGAGTCGCAGCTGATTCCGGAGCCGAATGTCAGGTAGTAGTAGGATGAAGACACGTCAGTCATCGGCTGCGGGTCAATCATCACTCCAAGATAGTAAGGAGAAACCCAGGTCTGGCCAAAGAGCCTGAACTTAGAACGATATTCGAGTCCCGAGCTGAGCCTTATAACCCGGTGGAAGACTCTGGGCATCGATTCACCAAAATAGGAAAAGGAATACTTATTCCAGCCAAAATAGACTGTTTCCAGGTAAAACTCCAGGTTCTGGCGGAATGAGTATCTGACTCCAAGACCAATGACCATAGGCATTTTGATCTGGTCGGTAGCTTCTCCCCGAATTTCAATCGCGGTGTTGCCTTTGGGCGACCTGTAAGCCAGCAAGCTCTGACCCTGAGCTTTTTTATGGTATGGCGGAATAAGGCTCAGTCCGAGACCCAGCCGGTCTGAAATCCTGTAATTCAATCCAAAAACTGGATAGAAGCCGCTGAGTTTCTGGTAGCGATAATCAATCATCTGAATATCATCTACCCGCCAGGTTTCATCCAGGCTTCTTTCAATGTAGCCCTCAAGCCAGATTAAACTCAGGCCGGTGCTGAGGCGGGAATTCACCTGTCTGGCCAGAGCCAAGGCGTAAGTTTTTAGATTGCCGTTTTGCCGGAGTTTTAGCTGGTGATAGAGCATGTCATTATAGATGTATTGATAATCAATTCCCGGGCGCCCGTAATTTTCGGGCATGGCATAAGCCAGAGCGAAAGTCCAGCCATGGCCTTTATGACTCAGACCAAGATAATTTATCTGCAAGGAGCGATAGGTGAGATTGCCGGTAGTGGTTAGCACTCCGGTGTTTACCAGCCAGTATTTGAACATCTGGGTCTGGTTAAAACTAAGGTTCAGGGTCAGATTAGTGGTTGGGAGTGAAGAAAGCAGAGCTGGATTGGTCAGGACAATGGTGTTGAAGCGGGCCAGAACAACCTGACTAAACCCAGCTCCCAGGGCCGCTGCCGATTCCAGCCCGAAAATGTTCCACGTTCCCAGTGGAGCTTCTTCCAGATATTGGCCTGGTGCCAGCTGACCAAAACTCAAAAGGAATAAGAGAAAAAGAGAAATTATAATCAGAATTAGTTTTGTGATCGCAGTGGATGCTTTGCTCATAACCAGACGTTAAGATTTTATCATTCAGGACTTTATTTTTGAACTAAAAATAGGTATTATTAATGTCAATTTAAGGTGCGCCGATGGTTAGGAAAGAAAGAAAGATCAAAATCAGGAGTACCGGGATTTACCTCCCGGAGAAGGTCTTGACCAATGCTGACTTGGAAAAGATGGTCGAGACTTCGGACGAATGGATTACCACCAGGACGGGCATTAAAGAGAGGAGAATTGCTGCTGAGAACGAGGTGACTTCGGACCTTGGTGCGGCTGCGGCTAAGATGGCTCTGGAGCGAGCTGGCTTGAAACCGGAAGATATAGACTTGATTCTGGTAGCCACCAACAGCCCAGATACGATTTTTCCGTCAACCGCCTGCTGGGTACAGAAAAAATTAGGCACCAAGGAAATGCCGGCCTTTGACTTGCAGGCTGGCTGCACTGGACTCCTCTATGGCCTGATTGTTTCTGAAGGTTTAATCCTCAGCGGGACCTGCCGTCGGGTGTTACTTATTGGTGTGGATATTCTTTCTAAAATTACTAACTGGGAAGACCGCACTACCTGTGTTCTTTTTGGCGATGGGGCCGGGGCTTTCATCCTGGAAGAAAGTGATGACGATTCGGGTTTGCTTTCTCACTTCTGGGGAGCAGAAGGTTCTCTGGGGGAGCTTCTGATGCTTCCCGGTGGCGGCACTCTTTTCCCGGCCAGCGAAAAAACAGTAAAAGAAAAGCTCCATTATATCTACATGAAAGGAAATGAGGTCTTCAAACATGCAGTTAAGCGAATGGGAGAATCAGCACTTGAAGCTTTGAAGAGAGCCGGTTTGGAAAAAAGTCAGGTGGATTATTTAATCCCGCATCAGGCCAATTTGAGAATTATCGATGCTACTGGTGAAAGACTTGAGCTGCCTAAGGACAAGGTTGTGGTAAATGTTAACAAATATGGCAATATGTCTGTAGCTACTATCCCCGTAGCTCTTCATGAGCTGGCAGAAGAAGGCAAGCTCCAGAAAGGCCAGATTATTGTGATGGTAGCTTTTGGGGCTGGCTTTACCTGGGCTTCCGCCGTTTATCGCTGGTAACTCTTAAAGAATGTCTGGCTCTTATTTCAGCTCAAGAATAAATTTTAAAAATCTAATTTCAGGACAAATTTGAATTTTTAATGATTCAACGCCTTTAATTATCCTTTATTCTTTATTCAGCTCTTCAAAAATCTTGATCAGGTCTTCCTTTTCCAGTTTACCGACGTGTTTGTGCCTTACATTTCCTTTTTTGTCGATAAAAATGGAAGTCGGGATGTATTGACCGGGTTTGAAGGCCTCAATTATGTCTTTACCAACCAGGGCCACAGGATAATTCATTTTAGCCTGCTCAACAAATTTCTTTAGTTCAGCCTCTGATAAATCGTCGACGGAAAAACCAAGAATTTCCAGGCCTTTGTCTTTAAGTTCTGAATAAGCTTCGATAAAATCAGGAATTTCAGCCCGACAGGGCGGACACCAGGTGGCCCAGAAATTTACCAATATTACTTTTCCCTGGAGAGAAGACAGACTTAGTTCCTGTCCATCGAGAGTAGTTACCTGGAATTCTGGAGCTGGCTCAGCGGAGGTAGCCAAACTGCTTTCAGTTGCTGTATTTGTAGAGTCCTTATGGCAAGAATTAAGTAAAACCAAGCTAAAAGCGATTAAAAAAAGAGCCACGGATCTTTTCATCGAGTTTCTCCCTGTCGAAAATTTTAAAGAAGGTTACTGTTCACACCGTTTGAGGAGTCTTTCCCAGTTGGCGTCAACTTCCTTCTGAATCATGGCTATCTCATCATCCTTAAGATGGCGGAATCTGCCTTGAAGCTTCAAGTATTCAGCTATAGGTTTTCTTTCTTTGATTTTCAGGTTGAGTGTCCACTTTTCTCCATATTCTACTTCATAAAGTGGAAAATAACCTGTTTGCACAGCTAACCTGGCTAATTTGATGGTATCTTCAGGCCGGCTTTTCCAGCCAGCGGGACAGGGGGCAAAGATATGGATGAATCTGGTACCTTTGATTTCTTTTGCTTTTTTAAACTTCTTGACCATATCTTCAGGATAGGCCACGCTGGCTGTGGCGACATAGGGTATACGATGAGCGGCCATAATGCCGATGATGTCTTTTTTGGGGTGTTTCTTGTAATGTTTGACAGGGGTAGTGGTGGTCCAGGCTCCGAGAGGTGTGGCTGAGCTCCGCTGAATTCCGGTGTTCATGTAAGCTTCGTTGTCATAGCAGGCGTAGATGATATCTTCGTTTCTTTCGGCTGCTCCAGATAAAGCCTGAAGACCTATGTCGAAAGTTCCCCCGTCGCCGGCCCAGGCTAAGACTGTGGTTTCTGTATCTCCAACCATTTCCAGACCGGCCTTGACTCCAGAAGCTGAGGAAGCGGCGGTTTCAAAGGCGCAGTGGTAGATTGGTATGTCGAGCGAAGAGTGTGGGAATGGTCCGTCAATTACTGCCCAGCAGCAAGCGGGAATGCAAACCACTGTTCTCTGGCCAAGAGCTTTAAGAGCCAGTCTCATAGCTAAGGAAGCCCCACAACCCTGACAGGCCAGGTGTCCTGGGCTCATTAATTCTTCTTTGGGGATGGTTAAGGTCATTTTTCTTTCTTTGGTCATTTTTTCACTCCTATCCAGACGATTTCTTCTTCGGCCTGGCTTTTGGAAAGAGCATAGTCAGCGATTTCCTTAAAAGTATCTCTGGTGATATCACGTCCGCCAAGACCGGTGATAAAGCCGAAGATGACCGGTTGGTGAGGTTGTCCGTACATAGCTGATTTGACTTCCTGGTAGAAAATGCCGTGATGTCCGTAAGAAATGTTCCTGTCAACCACCGCTACTTTTGGAACCTTAGACAGAATAGAGCGGACTTTTTCAAAGGGGAAGGGCCGGAAAAGCTTAATTCTCAGATTGCCGGCTTTTATCCCTTTTTCTCTGAGTTCATCGACGACTACCCGCGCCGTGTAACCGGCAGTGCCTGAGGTGACGAAAATGAATTCAGCGTCGTCACAGAGATATTCATCCACCTGGCCAAGATAGCGACCAAACATCTTTTCGTATTCCTTGCCGGTTTCTTCTACCAGAGCCGGCACTTTTTCCATATCTTTCTGAAGCTTGTAGCGAAGCTCCATATAGTGTTCTGGAGAAGTCAGTCCCCCAAAGGCATGGGGATCATCGGGTGTCAGGCGGAATGGCGGGTTGAATGGTGGAAGATAGGCATCAACTTTATCCTGGTCTGGGACATCGACCACTTCGTAGGTATGAGAAAGAGCAAAAGCATCCAGAACGATCATGCTGGGAATCATCAACTTTTCTGAGACTTTAAAAGCCTGAATGACGGTATCCAGAACTTCCTGGTTGGAAGCACAGTAGAACTGAATCCAACCGGTATCCCTCTGAGATAGGCTATCATTCTGGTCTGTCCAGATACTCCAGCCAGGAGCCATTGCCCGGTTGATGTTGCCCATAACCACTGGCAACCGACCTCCGGAAGCCCAATGGAGAAGCTCGTGCATCAGAGCTAACCCCTGGGCAGAAGTAGCGGTAAAGGTTCTGGCTCCAGCTAAGGAGGCTCCCAGGCAGGCAGCCATGGCCGAATGTTCGGATTCAACTTTGATGAACTTGGCATTAAGAGTGCCATCAGCGCACATTTCAGAAAGTAGCTCAACCACCTGAGTTTGGGGAGTTATCGGATAAGCTGCTATGACCTGGGCTCTCGATAGCATGGCGCCATAGGATAGCGCGTGATTTCCCATTATTACTTTTTTCATTTTTCCTCCTCAACCATGACGATACATTTTTGCGGACATTCTTCAGCACAGATGCCGCAGCCTTTGCAGTAGTCATAGTTAATCTGTGGCCAGTCGTCGATGATGTCTATGGAAGCATCGGGGCAGAATTTCCAGCAAATTCCGCATTTGATGCATTTAGACAGGTCTATCACCGGTTTGATGTTTCGCCAGGCGCCGGTCTTGTTGTAGAGCATCGACCCGATGGACATGGCCACTATGGGCATCTCTTTTTCTGAATTAAAGACAATTTTTTTGGCTTCTTTCTTTTTGCTCATTATTTCCTTCCTTTCAGGCTTTTTCATAAGCCTCGATGGCGGCTTTGATGTTGTCTTCAGGTTTGAGAGGAACGCCTTCTCTGATGGCTTCAACCAGCGATTCGAGTTTGGTCAGGTTCAGAATTTTGACCACCGCTCCGACAATGGCCGTGTTAACAATAGGTGCGGCTAAGGTCCCGAGCTTGTGTTTAACCGCAATTTCGGTGGCGTTAATAGTAAAAACCTTGTACCTGGAGGGAAACTTGAACTCTTCAGGCTTCTTGTCGCTGTTGATGATGATATAGCCACCATCCTTTAATCCCTCGGTTACATCGATGGCTTCGACCAGAGTAGGGTCAACGACCACCACGTGGTCAGGGGTGTAAATCCTGCTTTTGTCATAGATGGGCTTATTATCAATGCGGATAAAGGCAAAAACAGGAGCTCCCCGGCGTTCGACTCCGAACTCTGGATAAGCCTGGACGTAATTTCCCTCTTTGGCCAGGGCGTCAGCCAGTATCTTGGAAGCTACCACTGTTCCCTGGCCACCTCGTCCATGAAAGCGAATCTCAATCATCTACCTCTCCTTTTGTCAGGTGTTAAAATATCAAATATGATAGAAACCCTGTTTTCTCCTCGGAAGGAAAGCAGTGGGTCTGCAGAGAATTAACTGATTCGATTTCAATCTGACTGGAGTTTCTGGAAGGAGGAGAGGAGAAAACAGAAAAGATCTTCCTGGCTAAGGAAGAAAGCTGAATTTTTATCTCCCCGTTATTCTTTGAGTCCATAGGAATAAAATTATTATAAGATTAGAATTTAGTTTAGACTTAACTCGTTGAAGTGTCAAGGATTGCTTTTTTACTTCCTGAGTGCCGGGTTTAAAAAAATAGGGAGAAAATAATTAATCAGTCTGAGCAGCCGGAGTCATTTTTTCTTGCAGGTTGCAGTACAAGTTTTTGAGAAGTAAAGCGTCTGCCTCAAGGGATGGACTTTCGCAGATGACTGTGCCCCGGACTTCAAAATCATGGAGCGCCTGAAGCCATTCATCAAAACGAAAGTCAGATTCTTCTAAGTTTAGATGTTTGGTTTCGCCAGTCTGGTTGAATTTAACTCCTGAAATATGGATGTGAGCATTCTGGAGTGCCGAACGACCGAGCTTTTTCTCCACTTTGCTCAGTACTCGATGAAAATCAAGATATGAATTAACCCGACCTTCCCGGGCATAGATGTGGGCAAAATCCAAACAGGGAAAAAGGCCCTCTATTTCCCGGCAGAGGCTCAGAACTTCATCTAAGGAACCAAACTGAGATTTTTTCCCCATGGTTTCAATCCGCAGTCTTGTTCCGAGCTTCTCGGAGCGGGCGATAGAGGTTATTTCCTTGAGGGTGGCCTTTATGGTGCTATAGGTTTCTTCCGGTGATTTTTTGCCATAGTAGCCGGCATGAAAAACCAGATCAGTTGCTCCAGCAGTTGCTGCCAGCCTCAGAGAATTGAGCAACAGGTCCTGGCTCTGAATTTTTTTGCCCGGGTCATCAGCATTTAGGTTGATAAAATAGGGGGCATGAGCACTCAGGCGGATTTTATGCTCCTGAGCTTTCAATTTAACCCGACCAGCGGTTTCCTGGCTCATCTTCAGCCCCTGGACAAATTCCAACTCTAAGGCTTCGAGCCCAGAGGAAATCACATACTCGATGGCTTTAAGGGATGAGTCTTCCGGACAGGAATTGGGGATTCCGGCGACCCCGAAATGCAGGTGCTCAGGAACAGGAGTCATCAGCCTCTCCACCGTTCAGAAATTCACTGACGATCTTCATGGCACAGAATTCACCGCACATGGAGCAGGCTTTACTTCTGGATTTTCTCCGGTTCCGGATTTCAGCAAATTTATCCGGGTCTATAGATAATTTTTGTTGTTTATCCCAGTCAAGCTTTTTCCTGGCTCTGGAGAGTTCAGCGTCTCTGTCTATGGCGCCTGGAATGCCCTTGACGATGTCAGCAGCGTGAGCAGCTATTTTGGAAGCAATCAGTCCTTCTTTAACGTCTTCTATAGAAGGCAAGCCTAAGTGTTCGGCTGGAGTGACATAACAGAGAAAATCAGCGCCAGCTGAGGCAGCGATGGCACCACCTATGGCTGAGACTATATGATCATATCCTGGAGCTATATCAGTAACCAGCGGGCCAAGGACATAAAAAGGCGCTTCCTCACATAATATCTTCTGCAGCTTGATGTTCATGGCTACCTGGTCCAGAGGAACGTGACCGGGACCTTCCACCATAGCTTGAACTCCTGCTTGGCGTGCTTGTTTGACCAGCTCACCTAAGGTTAAAAGTTCTTCAATCTGGGGCCGATCAGTAGCATCGAGAATGGAACCAGGTCTGAGTCCATCGCCCAGGCTCAAGGTGATGTCGTATCTTCTGGCAATTTCTAAGAGTCGGTCAAAATTAGCATAAAGAGGATTTTCTTTTTCGTTATGGAGCATCCAGGCTAAATGGAAGGCTCCACCCCGGGAAACTATATCGGCAATTCGGCCCTGCTTTTTCAGTCTATCAATGGCTTTAAGGGTTAAACCGCAATGAACAGTCATAAAATCAACACCCTCCTGGGCTTGAGCTTCAATGACTCCGAACAGGTCATCTTCAGTCATTTTGACGATTGACCCTCGTCGGTAGATGGCCTGGATGGCTGCTTCATAGACCGGGACAGTGCCGAGTGGGACCGAAGATAAGCTCAGCAGCTTTTTTCTGATGGCTCTGATATTTCCTCCGGTGCTCAGGTCCATCACTGCATCAGTGTTGTATTTAAGGCTTATTTTAAGTTTAGCTATTTCGCTCTTGAGGTCAGGATAATCCCGGGAAGTACCAAGATTGACGTTAACTTTGGTTCGCATTTTCTGACCGATGGCTGCAGGCCGGGAAGGGGAGTGGAACCTGTTATAAGGGATGACCACTTTCCCCTCGGCTATTAGGGAAAGAAGTGTATCAGGAGATACCCGTTCTTCCCGGGCGATCCTCTTGAAAAGAGGAATGAGGTTTCCTTTCCTGGCTTTTTCAATTAGGGTCATGGACTTGGCTTTCGTTTTTAAGGCTGATCTCCAAAAACTCAGTATAGTTTACCCCTTCCCCCCTGTCAAGGAGACCGGCTTCGTGAAATCGGTGGACAACGTTGTGTCCCGTTTTTGGTGACAGGAAATTTACAAATAACTGGAGAATTGATAGCATAAAAGAAAAAAGAGTCCGGTTTGAGAGCAATGCTAAGGAGAGTGCTTAAAATCAAGATTTTTCTGACTCTGTTGTTTTTAGGCTTGAGTGCTGGTCTGACCCAGGTCAAAACCGACTTCACCTCAGACCTTGATAACGCCCTAAAAATAATCAACTTTCTGGACTACGTGGCCAGAATCAGGGAAGAAACAGGCCGGAGTCAGGACAAAATTGCTGAGTTTGAGGAGAATGAAGTTAGTGCCTTTTTTCAATATCTTTTTACCGAGCAGGTGCCAACGGTTAAAGCTCTTGAACTTAAACTATTTCCCAAGGAAAAAATAGAAGGACATCTTCTCTTGAATCTCAATGGCTATAATCTGCCATCTTATTTCAAGGATGAAGTCAATCTCTATTTTTCTGCCCGGGCTGAATGTTTGAACCGGAAAATCAGATTGGTTTTCAACAGCCTTTATCTTGAAACCCAGAGGATTGAGCCCAAAATCATCGATTACCTAATAGATTTGATAGCCGATTCCCTGAAGATAGAAGCCCATCATCTGGAAGATTGGTATGACCTGCCTTCGGGCGTAGAAAAAATTTCCATCAGCCAGGGTAAATTGAGGATTTATTATTGAGGATAGAAAATGATTAGAATCATAGGCGGTAAATACAAGGGTCGGCGCCTGAAAATGGTTCCCAGCCCGCTGGTCCGACCGCTTCCGGCCAAGCTTAGAGGAGCCCTGTTCAATATCCTTCAGAGTAGAGTCCTGGATGCCTTCTTTCTCGACGGTTTTGCTGGGACAGGTTCAGTTGGCCTGGAAGCTTTGAGCCGGGGTGCCAGCCGGGCTGTCTTTATCGAAGAATTGCCAATGGCGGCTAAAATCATCGAAGCCAATATCTCTAAGTGCGGAGCTGATGACCAGGCTCTGGTAATCAATAAAGAGTTCAACCGGGCAGTGATTGACCTGGGCAAGAAGGGAGTGAAGTTTGACCTGATTTTTTTAGACCCGCCCTATAAACTCCTGGCTGAAAGAAATCCACTAAAGGTGATTAGAAAAAGACAGATACTTAAGCCGGAAGGTTTGCTCATCATCCGCCACCACCGCCAGTTTTCGCCTTCAAAGGAAGATTTTAAGTTAGTCAGACAGGTTGATTTTGGCGACGATATCTTTTCTTTTTATTCAGGAGAAGTTATACAGAAGGAAAACAGATAAAAATTGATTGAACCACCGGCTAACTTAGTCTAAAATAACAAGATATCTGGTTAAAGGGATCAAGTTCTATGACCAAGGATAATCGAAAAATTGACCCGTTCTGGGATAAAGACCTTGTTCTCAAGGAAGATGAGGTCTTTTCCGGGCTGGGTTTAGCCAAAGGCTCGCTTCTATTCCTCGGCAGATATACCTTGAAAGAAGTCATGGCCGTGCTGGCTAAAAAAGGCCTTTTCCGGGAAGCTAAAAAGAGAAATCTCTGGCCGATTAAATACCGGCTCGATTCCTCGGATTATCCTATCCAGAGACTCCTTGTTTACTGGCAGGAAGAAGATCCGGAGAAAGTTATCGTTGATCTAAAAATAAGGGAAGGCGAAGTTAAATTCAAAGCTCCAGAAAAGCATGGTTATAAATTGCCACCGCAGCGTTGCCTGCTGTTTGAATGGTTGACCCTGCAAAACCCGAGGCTGAGCTTTGATGAGAAGCATCCCCCTCTTCCTGGTCAGACCAGACCAGGCCTCAGTCTGTCGAAGAAGATTCTGGAAGTTTTTCTCTATCTTTCCAAACTTATCCAGATAGATGGTTTGGTGGCTTTCCCGGCCTATTTTCATAATGCCCTGCTTTTTTCACGTTATTTTTATTTTGTTGACCCAATAAAAGAGGGTGAGATAAAAGCTATCAGAAAGCAGTTCAACCATGTTCCTTTCAGACAGTTAGCTTGGGCTGTTCATCTTGGCTGTTTGAGCGAGGCTGAAGGCCGGGTTTATGAATGGCAGGCAGAAGAGCAGGTCTTTCCGCTGAGTGAGGTGCTCAAGGAATACATCGATTCAAAAATCTACAAAGAAATTTCCCGTCATGTGGAGAAAACTTCAAAATTCAGCATAGATTGGGAGCTTTTTAAGAAAAAAAGCCGGGAGCAGGGCATCCTTTACTGAAAGCCCGAAACCTGCTATAATCAATGGCCTGAAGAGGAGAGAAGAGAATGAAAAAAGGAATTCATCCAGAATATCAGGAATGTACTGTTATCTGTGCCTGCGGCAATACTTTTAAAACCCGGTCCACCAAGAAAGAAATCCGGGTTGAAATCTGCTCTCAATGCCATCCGTTTTTTACCGGTAAACAAAAAATAGTCGATACCGCTGGCCGGGTGGAAAAATTCAGGAAAAAATATGATACTAAGACTAAAAAATAATCCAGATGTTCCAGGAATTAAAGGCAGTCGAGGAAAAATATAACCAGATTACTGCCCTTCTTTCCGACCCCAACATTTCCTCTAACCCCCAAAAAATTAAAGACTTAGCCCGCGAACGAGCTGAGCTCGAACCCTTGGTCAAAAAATACGAGGAGTACAAGAAGGTTCAGAAGGACCTGGAAGAATCCAGGGCGATTCTCTCTGACCCTCAGGCAGACCAGGAGTTAAAACGCCTGGCAGAAGCTGAGCTCGACCAGCTCAAAGAAAAAAAGGAGGAGCTGGAAAAAGAGCTCAAAAAGATGCTTTTACCAAAAGACCCCAATGATGAGAAGAACGTTATTCTGGAAATAAGAGCCGGAGCTGGCGGTGATGAAGCCTCTCTTTTTGCCCAGGACCTGTTACGAATGTACACCCGATATGCTGAACACAAAGGCTGGAAATGGGACCTGATGGATGTTAGCTATTCTCCTATTGGCGGGATCAAGGAAGCTATCGTCAACATTCAGGGTAAGAAAGTTTATTCGTTTTTAAAGTATGAAAGCGGGGTGCATCGGGTCCAAAGAGTTCCCAAAACTGAAGCTTCTGGCCGTATTCACACTTCTACGGCCACAGTGGCTGTGCTGCCAGAAGCTGAAGAGATTGACCTGAAAATTGACCCCAAGGATTTGAAAATTGAAGCTTTTGGAGCTTCTGGTCCCGGGGGTCAGAATGTCAACCGGAACTATACCGCTATCAGAATTACTCATAAGCCATCGGGCATTGTGGTTTCCTGTCAGGATGAAAAATCCCAGCATCGGAATAAAGAAAAAGCCCTGAAGATTTTAAGAACCAGACTTCTGGATATTGCCCGCCAGGAACAGCATAACCGCATCTCTCAGGATAGAAGAAAGCAAGTCGGCACCGGCGAACGAAGCGAAAAAATCAGGACTTATAATTTCCCTCAATCCCGGGTTACAGACCACCGGCTAAACGAGAATTTTTACAACATCGAAAACATCATGGATGGCGAACTGGATGAGCTGATCGAGAAACTGATAGTCTACTTTCAGACCAGAGCTTTGGAAGAAGATAGATCAGCAGGGGCTTTGAATCAGCAACTTGAGATCTAAAACTTTAAACCAACTTTTCCGTCAGGCTGCCAGAAAACTGTCTTGCTCTGCCTGTCCTTTTCTTGAAGCCCGTCTTTTAATCCAGATGGCTGGCCGGATGACCGAATCAGATTTTTTTCAGAATCTGGATTCGCCGGTTCCAAAGGGTCTTGAAAATAGGCTAAACCGGCTGGTCAAAAAAAGGAAAGCGGGCTGGCCAATGGCTTATCTCCTGGGGAAAAAAGAATTCTGGAGCCTGGAATTCAAAGTCAACCGCTGGGTTTTCATCCCCAGACCAGAAACCGAACTGGTAGTGGAAAAAGTCCTGTCGCTTCCTTTGCCTGAAAAGCCCAGGATTCTGGATGTGGGAACGGGAAGCGGAAATATCGCCATAGCTCTGGCTAAGGAGTTACCTTCAGCCCGGGTGATAGCTTCTGACCTCTCAAAAAGGGCTTTAAAGATAGCCCGGGAGAATGCCAGAAAGAATCAGGTTAAGAATGTTGAATTTGTCCAGAGTAATCTTCTATACTTTTTTTTAAAAAGTAATCTTCTGTTTGATTTAATTGTAAGCAATCCTCCCTATGTCGCTGAAAAAGAGTGGAAAAAATTAGACCGACCGGTCAGGGATTTTGAACCGAAAAGAGCCCTGGTGGCCGGGCCCAGCGGCCTGGAAATCATTGAAAAGCTGATAAAACAGGCTTGGTTCTGCCTGAAACCGGGTGGATATCTGGTCATGGAAATCGGAGCTACTCAGGAAAAAACGGTTTTAGAGTTGTTCAGCTCTGGCTGGGGTCAAATGGAAATCCTACCAGATTACTCGGGATTACCCAGGGTTTTTTCAGCCAGAAAAGACTAAAAAACTAACTCTTTTTGTCCACTTTTATATTTTTTCGCCAGACTCTTTTCACCTGAGGTAATTATTTTTGAAGTTTTTTATCAATTTTGGCCGGAGTTCTTATTCCTGATAAGCTTTTGGTATTCATCGAAAGATGACAGCAGCTTGGTAGTTTCATAGCGAATTCTTTCCCACTGCTCGATTTCTACAGCACAGAAGGCTTCAACCACCATTGGATCAAACTGTGAGCCGGCGTGTCGGACGATTTCTTCCCGGGCGGCAATAAAATCTTTCTCCGGACGATAGGGCCGATGAGAGGTGATGGCATCAAGGGCATCGGCCAGAGCAAAAATTCTGGCTTCTAAGGGAATTTCATCCTTTTTTAACCCTCTCGGATATCCGGAGCCATCGTATTTTTCATGGTGATAGAGAATGATGTTGCCGACTTCTTTGAGCAGCTTCATTTCTTTAATCAGTCCAAACCCTAAGGTTGGATGGAGCCTGATTTTCTCCCATTCCTCGGCCGTCAGTTGACCAGGCTTTTTCAGAATGGAATCAGGGATGGCAATCTTGCCAATATCGTGAAGCAAAGCACCTTTTCTGATGTTGTCGAGGATGTTCTGGCTTTTTATTCCTAAGATTTCAGCTAGAACCTGACTGTATTTGGAAACCGTCCTGGAATGACCAAAGGTCTCAACGTCCCGGAGGTCGAGGGCGGTCATCAGGTTTTCGACCGTGGTATCGTAGATTTCTTCGAGTTTCAGCATCTTTCGGATGTCTCTGGAATGTTCGAGTTTTATTTTGGTCAGATTCTTGAGATAGTAATCGTTCTCCTGCTTGAGATGACGGCGGGAGCTCTCGACTCTAACGGCCGAGAGAATCGAAACCAGATTGCTTCTGGAACAGACAAAATCAACCACGCCTTCTTCCAGGGATTTCAGGTACTGACTGGCTGCGGCCGATGGCGCCAGAATGATTATTGACATTCTGGGAAATAACCTTTTCAGCTGTCTGAGGTACTGGATCTTTTTTTCTTCGGGATTGACTACTGAAAGAAGCAGGATACTGTTTTTCAACTGGTTCTGTCTGATGAGTTCAGAAATTTTTCCGGCTTCTAAAATTTCTATATTGAGGCGGCTGAGGAAATCGGCTAAGCGGCGGCGGAATTTTTCATCCGGGTCAACGATTAAGACCTTGAGATGGTTATGGTGGTTATGATTCAATAAGCTGCTCATTTATTTCTAAAAGTTTGTATACAACATTTCATAAGTTATGGCAAGGAAAATCTATGTTGGAGTCATCTTTGACCAGGGAAAAAATATTTTAAGCTGGACGGAAATTATTTCAGGTCTTGAAGCGAGTTTATTTTTATGAATTAACCTTAGACAATTAGCCTATTTCCCCGCCAGAGATGCCCCAAAATATTTGAAATTTTCACCGAACTTTGGTCCTTGGCTGATACATGGTATCCAGGTTGGGGGAAGAGCTTTGGATAAAGATCGACAAGCTTATCCAGCTGGACTACAGGAAACAGCGCTATTAGCTTCGGAAGCTTTGTTTCCATCCTGAG
>JACIYJ010000006.1 GCA_014360015.1 Candidatus Aminicenantota bacterium
TTTTTTTGTGTTTTTAACTTTGTTTTTTTTATAATTTTTAATTTTTAAAATAATAAAAAAATTTTTTTTATTTTTTTTATTTTAAAAAAAAAAAAAAAAAAAAAAAAAAAAAAAAAAAAAAAAAAAAAATGATCCACTAAAAGGAACTAACCCCTTCTGATTGGTGATCCAGGGCGTTTTAAAATAAATCTCTTTATTTTTTCGTTAATATTATTTTAATTGGAGGCGCGGGTCGGACTCGAACCGACGAATCGAGGTTTTGCAGACCTCTCCCTTAGCCGCTTGGGTACCGCGCCTTAATTTTCATAATTGACTCTACCTTTAAGAAAACAATGGAGCGGGCGATGGGACTTGAACCCACGGCCTTCTGCTTGGCAAGCAGACGTTCTACCACTGAACTACGCCCGCTCACGGCCATCTTCAAGTATAGAAAAACTAACAAAAATAATCGTTTCTGTCAACTGAAAGGAGTTTCGAGTCAGAGAAAATTACTTAACCTGGACGATGTCTCCCTTTTCCACCGCTTCTCGGCAGGACAACAGTCTAACGGTTGAAGTGTTCTTCTGGGTATCAATTACCACTAAATTGCCGATGGCTTCCCTGGGAAAATTGGGTTTTTTCTGCCGGAAAATGGTCATCTGCTGCCCAACCTTAAGTCCCTGCCTATAACCAACATTGATCAGAGCCCAGTGACCCGTGCCCACGATATTAAAATCTGTGTCAAGGTAGATGATGCGGCCTTCCAGGCTTTCCCCGGGTTTAAGATTATTGTCGTAACCCAGATCCTTGCCGAGGACAGTCTCTTTTTCTTCAAAAGGAATCAGATAATTACCAACTCTAATGTCGCCACAGCCTTTTTCCACTTTGACCACACTCATATGGTCTTCCAACCTGATAATCCTGACTTTACCTTTTTTCTGAGCAATATAGCCTATTTTAGGGATCGGATCGCCTATATCCACGGCCAGGAACATCTGTCCGACTTCCATTCCTTCTTCCCTTCCCTTGTTTATATAAAAGGTATCGGAATCCACCATCATTGCCCTTTCATCCTCTTTTTCTGAGCCAATAATTTTGAGATCTGGAATTTTTTGATCCCAGATAATAATCGAACAATACATATCTGAATCAGTAATAAGCGGATATTCTTCAGCAAAAATTTTAGCCTTCTGAACCTGATTTTCCTGGGCCGTAAGACTGCTCAGCAAGAGTGAAACTGTTAGAAATAAGAAAAACAGGCAAAAAATCCCGAATAGGCTAAAAAGGCTTTTTTTCATCTTGTCACCTCTTGGAAAAACTCATTCCACCCACGGCTCATTATAATTTTGCTTTTTACTGCCTGTCAACAGAAATTTATTAACGTCCTGGCCACCAAACCTGGGCGTCAGCTTTTAAAATCTTTCTTTTTACAGGCAAATCAGTTAAAATTTTCCCGCATGAAAAAAATATTGTCCGTGGTTCTGCTTTTTGGTGGTCGGTCAGCCGAGCATGATATTTCTATAATCTCGGCTCGGGCAATTTTTAAAAATCTCGATCCCCAAAAATACAAAATCACTTCAATCTACATAACCAGAAAAGGAGAATGGAAGCAGGTTTCTTCCCCTTTCGCTTCAGCCAGAGAGCTTAAATCCGGACCAACCTTTTCTTTTCTTCCCTGGCTTAAATTAGCCGGTCGACCAGAAATCAGAGGAACTGTTTATTTCCCCATTCTTCATGGTCCTTATGGCGAAGACGGAACGATTCAAGGTCTTCTGGAAATGGCTGATGTTCCTTATGTCGGCGCGCCGGTTCTGGCTTCGGCTATCGGTATGGACAAAGCCATCTTTAAAAATTTGCTCAGTCAGCTCGGGTTGCCGGTAGTTCCATATCTTATTCTTGGCGAAGATGACTGGAAGGAAAATCCCTCAGCTATAGAAAAGGCTATTTATTCTAAATTTCAGCTACCTGTTTTCGTCAAACCGGCCAATCTCGGCTCTTCTGTGGGGATTTCTAAGGTTAAAAACAAAAAAGACCTCAAACCCGCTCTGGAATTAGCTTTCCGTTATGACCGGAAGATACTGGTGGAGAAAGCCATCACTGGACAGGAAATCGAATGCAGTGTGCTGGGTAATGAGCAGCCGATCGCTTCTCTGCCCGGTGAAGTTATTCCGCATCGAGAATTTTACGATTACGCCGATAAATATCTGGAAGGTAAAACTCAATTCCGGATCCCGGCTGATTTACCTGAACCATTGACTAAGGATGTCCAGAGGCTGGCCATTGCTGCTTTTAAAGCCATCGATGCCTGCGGTATGGCCAGAGTTGATTTTTTCCTGGAGAAGTCAACGAACAAACTTTACATCAATGAAATTAACACCATTCCCGGTTTTACTGAAATCAGTATGTATCCAAAATTATGGGAAGTAAGCGGCCTGAGTTTCAAAGACCTTCTGGACCGCCTGATCGAATTAGCCTTAGAAAGACATCGTCTGAAAAAACGCTGCTTGGAGAGAACCTGAGTAATGGCCAGAATCTTAGCTATTGACTATGGCGACCGCCATCTCGGTCTGGCTCTGAGCGATCCCTTAGAAATAACGGCCCAGCCTTATGGAACTTATACTTTAAAAGAAAATGAAGCTGAAAACAGGGATTTTTTCAAAAAACTGATCGAAGAAAAAAAGGTTGAAGAAATCGTTCTTGGGCTGCCCCTCAGGCTGGATGGAAGCGAAGGGACCAGAGCTGACCGGACCAGGGATTTTGCCCGCTGGCTGGAAGAAGTAACCGGTAAGAAGATCATTCTCTGGGACGAAAGGCTCACCACTAAGGAAGCCCTGCGCCAACTTGAAGGGTTTAAAGGCGGGTACAAAGAAAAAAAAGACTGGGAAGACCAGCTGGCTGCAGTTATCATCTTAGAAGCTTATCTGGAAAAAAAGCGTCAACATGTTGAGCCTTCTTCAGAAAACAATTAAGCTGCTCTTTCTAATCCTGATTATCATCAACCTCTGTCTTGCTTTTTATCTGTCAAAAGCTATGAATTCTTTTTCAGAAAAAAAGAATGGTTCAGCCTTGCTATTAATTAAAAAGGGACAGAGTCCCAGGAGTATCGCCAAAAATTTGAAGGAGAACAAACTGATTGGGGATCCCCTCGCTTTCTTTTTCGCCTATTCACTTTATTATTCACCTCGCTATCTCAAAGCTGGAGAATATGAATTCTGGTTGCCAGTTCAACCAAGAAAAATTATGCTCGACTTGATTTCGGGAAAAATTCTACTTCATCCCTTGACCGTCCCCGAAGGTTTAACTTTTATAGAAATTTCTGAGCTTTTGCTTCAGAAAAAATTTCCCTTTGAAGGCTCTTTCCCTGAAGCCTGCCTGAAAAAGGAACTGATTGCCGACCTGGACCCGAAAGCTAATAACTTAGAAGGCTATCTTTTTCCGGAAACTTACCATTTCCCGCGGGGAGTTAAAGCTGAGGAGATGGTCAGGGTCATGGTAGAACAATTCAAGAAAACTTTCGGTGACCGAGAAAAACAGCGGGCTCAAGAATTAGGAATGACTATTAGAGAAATTGTGACCTTAGCTTCACTAATCGAAAAAGAGACTTCGAGGCCGGAAGAAAAGGCTCTGGTTTCGGCGGTCTTTCATAACCGCCGCCGTCTCAGGATGAAACTCGATTGTGACCCGACAATTATTTATGCTCTGAAGCTCCAGAACCGCTTCAATGGAAATCTCAGGCTGGAAGATAAGAACCTGAAATCTCCTTACAATACCTATCTTTATCCGGGTTTACCTCCCGGTCCCATCTGTAATCCCGGGAAAGAATCTCTGCTGGCAGCTCTTTACCCAGCAGCTGTCGATTATCTTTATTTTGTCTCCCGGAATGATGGCAGCCATGTTTTCAACCGATCTTACGATGAACATCTGAAGGCTGTCAAAAAATTTCAGTTGAAAAACTACAGGAGTTTAAGGTAATATATTGCTTAATTTTATCAGGATAAAAATAATTTGATTTTGTAAATAAATTTTACAGAACAGAGAGAAAATCGGTAGGCATTTAGAGAAAAAAAACCCCTTCTTAGCTGGCATAAATCTTGCAGTTAAGAAGCTGGTGAAAAGATAAAAACAGGAGGAAATATGAGTTTTAAAAAAGTTTTCACCTTGTCATTGATCACAATTTTGATTCTTTCTCTGGCTGTTTCATTCACTTTTGCTGAACCACAGAAGAAGGATCAGAAAAAAGAACAAAAAGCCCAGTCTGTAGTTCCAAAGGATATTAAAGCTATCCTGGAGCAGGGATTGGCCACCAGACAGGTAAAGGCGGACATTCCATTCCAATTCATAAACACTTATGTCCTGCCGGCCAAAGGAACCTACATCGCCATTTTCGTGACCAAGATTAAGAATGCTGATTTAGAATACGCCCAGTCAACAGCTGACCCTGAAAACTACAAGAGCGACGTAGAGGTTTTCCTTCAGTTTTATCGAAATGAAGACGGAAATCCCAAACCCTTTGCCGAAAACAAAGCCACAAGCTCCTTCACCATTCCGGCCAGTGAATACAATCCTGAAGCTGAAAATTACTACTACCTTGGCTTCCCTCTTCCTGCAGGTAAATACCTGCTGGCTGCAGCCTTAGGCAACAAGTCTACCAAGAAATTGGGAACGACTTATTATGAGTTCGAAATCCCCAACCTTGAAGAAGCAGCCAAAAATAACAAGTTAGAAACGACTACTTTATTCCTGCTGAAAAATTACGAACAGATGGATACTCAAGAACTCTATCCCAATTTCAAGAAAGATTACTTCAGCTGGATGATCCTTAAAGCTTATCCCTATCCCGATAATAGATTAAAACCCGGTGACCAACCGACTTTGATTTTTATGATTTTTGGTGCCAAAAGCGACGAAAGTGGGAAAGCTGAGATTGAAATTAATTTTGACATCAGAAAAGATAATAACAAAATCGTGGCCTACACGCCGATGAAATACGACAGTCCTTTCATCGAGCAGCCAATTCCTATACCGACAACGAAAAAGATGAAGGTCACGGATGACAAAGGGGAAAGACTGGAAGATAGGCCTCTTGAACCCGGTACTTACGAAATCGTTCTGAACATCAAGGACAACCTCTCTGGACTCACCTTAGAAAAAAGAGTCCCGTTTGAATTAATCGTTCAATAATTACAGACACCGTCATCAAATTCTAAAGGGGCAGCTGGAATTCACCGCTGCCCTTTTTTTATTTTTAAGTTTCGAGAGGTTCTTTCTTAACCTACTTCTTTTTCTCTACTTCTTCCAGAAGCTTCTTAATCTCTGACTGGTTGGTGTTGAGTTTGAGTGAGGCCCGAAGAGCGGCTGCTGCTTGCTCTCTTTCGCCGAGCTTGTAATAGGCTAAACCCAGAGCATTGAGAACGCTCGGGTCGCTATTATAAATGGTGTTGGCCTTAAGCAGCTCGTTTACTGCCTGTCGATAATCCTGCTTTCCCAGAAAAGCTTTTCCCCGGAACAAATGGTATTCGAATTGTCTCTTGTCATCGTCCTGAAACTTAGAGCAGACTTCCAAAGCTCGGTCAAACTGCTGGGTCCGCAAAAGAAACTGACAGTAATCAATTACCCCTTCTTTGAAATCCGGATTAGCGGAAAAAGCCATCTGATAAAAACTGGCAGCCTTTCGGTCCTCTCCCATTTTGTCATATTGGCTGGCCAGAACATAATAGAAAAGATACTGCTGAGACAGAGGCAGGGCTTTAGCCTTGACAATCGGATGACCTATGGCTTCCTGGGGCGAAACTACAAAATTCCCTTTCTTTTCTTCCAGGATCTGGCCGTTTTGATCAATCAAAGACAGTTTTAATTCATAGTAATCTGGTAGGAATTCCTTAGCTGGGAAAACCTGTTCAAAGTAAGCCATCCGGCTGAAAACCTGCTGGTTTAACGGAATCTCAACTGTCTTTCTAGTCGGATTATCCTCTCTCAGGCCTTTTATCGTCAGGGTAACCCGGCCAGACTGGTGAAGATCTTGGGTCAGGTTGACCAAATTAAACATAACCGCTAACTGGTCAGAAGCCGCCAGAGTATTCCTGGGGTCAACCACCAGTTTGCTGTCTCCAATTTTGAAGGGAATGTGATTGTCCCGGCTGAATTTTTCCAGCTTGTACCCAAGATAAGGTCCGTAAATAGCGGGTTTGTTGGGCAGGGGCTTAATTTCCAGGTTCTTCTCCAGAAGGCAGAATTCCTTGCCGACAGAGTTCTGGAGTAAAACCACCAGCTGGTACTGCCCCTCAGCTGCCGGTAAAGAATCTTCAATAGCCAGACCGTTAGCTTTAACCCTGTTGACTGATTCTTCAGGAAAATAAATTGGCCAATCACGACTGTACTGGAAAATGACCTTATCTTTCTGTCTGAGGCTGACATCAAGCCGATAATTGCTGTAATACTGGCTCTTTGGTTCATAATAATCAACAGAAACCGATTTAGGAGCAATCAGGAAATGGATAAAAAGCAAGCCAGTGGCAGGATCGGGAATGATTTCTACCACAGAATCACTATCGACGTAGTTAGTCAAATACTCGGTGGAGACAAAACCTTTATAATTAAGAAAATGAGTGGCATAGGTCGGATTTACTTCTCTTTTGCCTGACTCCAAAATATTATTCAGAATGATGGTGTTTCTTGGTGATGGAGTGTAACCAAGCGCACTGAACTCACCGGGCACAACCGAAATGGACGGGTCAGCCAGGGTCGGAGCTAGGTTGTATATTCGTTCGTACAGGCTCTCATAGTCATCTGGAGAAAATTCTCTTTTGTTCTCAAGTAACTGATACGGACCATCACTCACAGGGTCATAAAGCTTGTATTCACCCACTCCGCCTTTCTTGTAAAAAATCAGGACAAAATGCGGCGGCAAATCTTTCCGCACATCACCATAATAACTCCAGGCCTGACAGGGAACTATCCCCAAGGCCCCTTCAAAAGTCTCTATGCTGGCCGGCGGACCGAGAATCATGTAAATTTTTCCCATATCTGTCTGCCAGCCTTCGCGAGTGGTCCCCCGGCTGAAATGCTTATTGACATACTCAAATCTCCTAATTAATTCTTCCTTATATTCATTTTCTGGGGTGCCAGGGGTGGGGTCACGCATTTTCCAGAAGGTCTCGATGAAAATATCCCGGTCGCGGTCGTTAGTCAGTTTAAAAAAAACTTCCCGCTCCTGGGTCGTTATGTGGTAAGCCACCAGCTTGAGCCAATCGCGATACTTTTGAGGCAGATCACTTTCTTTAACCTGGGCTCCGGGAAAAGAAAAAAAAGACAGAATAAGAATCGATATAAGGAAAAAGACGAGAATTACCTTCCTGGTCATCCTGCCTCCCTGAAAATCAGTCATCAGAGTAGATTTCCAACAATGGATTTTTTTTCATTCTATCAGTCCCGAAGAAATAGAAAAATGACGCCTTTCTTTCAACTTCAGCCGGTTAATCTATATTTTAAATTTTGGTTTTCAGAAATTCGATAAAATTCTTGACCTGAGCGGCTCTTGACGATTCAGAATCGTGTTTGAGGTATTCGTTGAAGGTAGCCAGTGAATCTTTATAATTACCAAGAGTAAGCTGAGTTAAACCTAACTGGTAAAGAGCATCAGTGAAATTCGGCTGAAGCTCAACAGCCCGCTGGTAATATTTCATGGCCAGGTCATGGCGGGAGCGATTGAAATAATTGGTCCCAATATTATACAAAACAACCGCATCATCAATTTTGCTGATGTCCAGCTTGTTGTACCACTCCATTGCCTTGTCTACTTCATTCTTATTGATATAGGCATTGCCTATACCGATTATAGCTTTAGTGAACTGCGGATTTTTTTCGTATACTTTTTGATAATACTCTATCGCTCTGTCATAATCTTCCCTGACAAAATAGCAATTGCCAATGCTGTAATTGATAACATAAGCCTCCGGATTTTTGTTCAGAATGTCGTTGTAAACAGCCATGGCCTCATCAATTTTGCCTTCATCAAAAAGTTTGTTGCCTTTATCGAGCTCGGCTAAAACGTCTTCGGTCACTACCAGCCCTTCCAGCTTCTTCAACCTGGTTTCAATGACCGGCACCTTCTTCATCCCTTCAGTAACCTGGATGCTAATTTTTTTGACTTCATACCCTGTCTTGTTGAAATCGATATACCAAGTTCCTCCCTTGATCATATTAGCCTGCCACTGGCCTTCTTTATTGGTCCTGGTCTCAAAGCCTGAATCTGATTCAACGTTATAAAGTTTGACCTGAACATCTGGTAAAGGAACCCCTTGTTCATCTGTAACTACACCTTTAATCCTGGCATTGCCAGCATAAGCCTGGGGAAAAGCAGAGACAGTCAGGAAAATGACCATCAGAACCAGGACGGAAATTTTTAAAATATTTTTATCATTCATTGAGAGTCCTCCCCTAAATTTTCATCCTCACATTCTCCTCATATTTAGATTATAACATCTTTCAATAAGTTTGTGGACAAAAAAGCCCCGTCCCGCTTTAGTGGCGGGACGGGGCTTTGAGCTTCTATTCAGCTTAGAACTGGAAACGGACGCCAAATCTGGTGATTCTCGGATTTAGGATTTCGTTCAACAGCCTGTTGGTGGGATTGGGGACGAATTCAGTTGAACCATCAGAGTGGATAATGTAATCGCCGAGGTAAGCATCGTAGGCCCTGTTGACAATGTCGCTGTTCAGCAGATTGAAAATATCCGCCATGATATACAGACGACCAACATCAGCTACCTTGATCATCTTTTCAATTCTCAGAGTGATGTTGTAGAAGGTGGGCAGAGCGTCCTTAACAATTTCCTGAGTGTAAACCCAGTTGCCATAGTTCAGGTAACCAGCTTCTGCCAGTCTTTCATCTTCGATGTAGAAGTAATGCGGAATTCTCCAGCCTTCACGGGCATTGAAGGTCATGGAGATGTTGAAGTCGAGCGGCAACTGATAGAGAGCACTGATTTTGGCCATCCATCTGGTGTACATATTGATCGAAGTCTTACCGGAAGCACCGCCACCAGCCAGAGTGTAAGGCTTACCATCGAAGACCCACTTGTTGGTCGGGTCAGTGTAAGAACCGTTCCAGTGAGAACGCTGATCCTGGACGGTAAAGGAGGCGTTCATAAACCACTTATTAGAAAGTCTCTTGTTGATGACGAAATCGATTCCCCAATAGGTACTGTAAGATTTGCTCTTTTCTACATACCAATAATCGGTAGGAGCTGTATATTTAGCTGGATCAAGCACATACCAGGGCTTTCCGGCAGCCTCACCGGTACTAACACCAGGGGCCAACTCATTGGGGATGGTTCCAGCCTGTATGTACCAATCCGGAGTGTCGATCTTCTCCCCTGTCTGAGGATAATAGCTTACCCACCAATCAAAATTGTCATATTTTCTGTAGGTGAAATTGATCTGGGCAGCCAGGTCTTTCATGACTTCTCTTTCTATGGTAAACAGCAACTCTCTGGTCCTGGTAGAAGACTTAGCTTTCGGATCATAGAAGGTTGTGGTTGTTGTATAATCAAGAGCAGTCGGGTTATGAGGATCAAAAGAGCCCCATTGACTCGCCAGATAACCTTTATCCCAATCAGCGACGAAATTGCCACTATCATCAAAGACTCGATACGGCTGCCATCTCAAAGGATCCGTGCTCGGGTAAATCCAATAGAGCTCAGAATAATCCATGAGTTTATTGCCGTTGGTGTCATACCACCAGAAATTGATCCAGCCGCTCATTCCCAAAGGCGGGGTCACGCCGGTGCCGGTTCCCATAATATCGCCGTACTGAGCCAGAGCCAGCTTGGCTATGGTCTTGCCGTCGCCCATAACGTCCCAGGTAATACCGAGGCGCGGAGACCAAGTCTTCCAGCGATAGTCAGGCGTAATTTTATGAACATCGATGGCTGGGAGCAGATCATAAAGTATCTGCTGGGTCTCGGCAGAAACAGCTTTGTTCCAGGCAGGATTATTTATCAGAACTGTCGGAATGGTGAAAGCACCCATGAATGGTTTCTGCAGGTCATATCTCAAGCCGAGCATGAAGGTAAACCGACCCTTGGTAATGGTATCCTGAATGTAACCTGAATACTGGACAACATCATTGTTATCGCGGCCTTCTCTGTAGTACCTGAACCGTGCCCAGCCTTCCATTTCGGACGCATCCCTGGTCCCATCCCCATTCACATCAATCTGTCCCGAAGGATAATTGACATTGAAATAGAACTGACGGCCATTGCCCCAGCGATGTTCGGCATGCTTGGTGTTGTACTCAGCACCTACTTTAATTTCATGGGAAAGACCAAGGAAAGAATCATTGAAATAGGTGGCATTCAGCATGAAATTTTTCTTGGGACGGCTGGCATAATACCAATCCCAGGATTTTTTCATCCCGGTAGCAAATGGCACATAGGTCTTGGTGGTCTGGTCATAGACAACTGGATATTCCAGTCCTTCATCAGTCATCGGCACCCAGCCAAAGCCAGCATCAGAGAAAGCAAACTTGGC
This sequence comes from Candidatus Aminicenantota bacterium, assembly GCA_014360015.1. GTDB lineage: Bacteria > Acidobacteriota > Aminicenantia > Aminicenantales > Saccharicenantaceae > Saccharicenans. The sequence continues at coordinate 10,510 of JACIYJ010000006.1, forward strand.
TGCCAGGAACAGGTTTTCACCGAGCATCTGTTCATCCTGAATTTTGATGACCGGTGAACCCCAGTGGTATTTACCTTTCTGATGGTCACCTTCAGGCTTGGCCACAGTAGCATTTCGACCGAATTTCTCCTTGGCACCGGCGGTTAAGAGAATTTCCAGCCGGTTATTCTTGAAAGGCTGAGCATTGAGCTTGAAGTTATAGTTGTTAAGGAGGGTCTTGTCCTGAGTGCCGTAAATCGTCCAGACAAAGATGTCCTGAACACCATAAGCACCCCACCACCATAGTTTATCTTTCAAGATGGGCCCGCCAGCATTAAAACCGTAGTCTTTAATCTGCTGGATTTTATTGATACCGATAACGCCTTGATTGATGAGGTCTTGAGTCAGGTTGTTCGCCTGGAAATAATTATCAGTTAAATAGAAACGACCAGCCAGACTGGTCTTATTTCCACCGCGGCGGGTAACCATGTTCAAGGCGATACCACCAGTCTGAATGGTAACGTCCGCACCACCAGTAGTAATATTTAATTCTTCGAACATATCGAAGTCATAATAAAGAGGAGAACCACCAAGAGCAGCCGGGTCAGTGATATCCACTCCATCTATTGCCCAGATGTTATTCGAACCATAATAGCCGCTGTTAGACATATCACCTCGGCCAAGGAAGGAAGCCTGCTGACCTGATTCATTACCACCGACGTTCTCCCGGTCAACCATTATGGCTGGCGCCAGCTGCATAACTACCCAAGGGTCACGAGCAGTCGGCAGCGATTGCAAAGCTTCATGGTCGAGGTTAGTGGCCACTGCGGTTTTCTTGGTATCCACCATTGGGGTGACCGCGGTCACTGTCACCTGTTCTTCAAGAACACCCTGTTCCAAAGTGAAATTCAGATTGGTATTACCACCGACAACCACAATAATGCCAGTTTCAGTTCTCGTTTTGAAACCAGCAAGTTCCAATTTTAAGGCATAATCCTTAGCTGGTGGTAATGACAGAAAACGGAACATACCTTCAGCTGAGGTCACTGTACTCATCGGAGCAATCAGGCTGCCACTTAGAGTCACAGTGACACCAGGAAGGGGGTTGCCTTCTGTGTCAACTACTTTTCCATAGATATTCCCCGTACGAACCTGGGCCATCATGGACACAGAAAGCAACAGAATGAAAAAAGGTACCCAAATTTTTCTCACTTTCTTTACCTCCTCATAAGTTCTCTTGCCCTTGCCCTGGAGTGAAGGACTCACTCCTACCTTACTGAGAGTGTAATTAAATTAATGTGACTACTGCCTCCTTTTTACCACCTCCTTTCTTTGCCCTGATATTTTTCATTTTCAATTCTATATTAGGTGCAAATTACGTGCCAATTTTGCCAAAATGAAGGCATAAAAAAGGGGAAATTTTTACACAGATAATTTTTTTATAATCAACAAAATACATGACCACACTTTTCTATTTTTTTTAATTATAAAAGTAATTGGTTGAGTAACAGCATATAAAATCCAACCAATTGAATTTTATTCAATCTTTTGAATTCATTTTTTCAGATATTCTAAAAGCTGCTTGGCTAAGGCTGCCTTTTCGTGCTGGGGAGCTAACTGAACGAATTTTTCCAGGCTGTCTACGGCTTCCTTAGTTTTATTCTGGCTAATATAAAGAGAACCGAGCTGAAAATAAGCTTCAGCATAATCAGGTTTTAACTCGATCGTTTTTTGAAAGTGTCCGAAAGCCTCATCGCTCTGCCCGAGGTTCACTAAGCAAACTCCCAGGTTATAATGGCCATCAGGGTCGGAGGGACTTACAGCAACTGCTTTTTTATAATATTCAGCTGCTTTAGCAAAGTCACCTTCCTTGGCCAGTAGCTCGCCCATCTCTTTATTGGCGCTGAAGCTATCGGGATTTAACTCGACTGCTTTTTTAAAAACGGTTTTTGCTTCGTCGGTCTTATTGAGTTTTTTATAGGTAAGTCCGAGATTAAAATAATAGGCCCAGTTATTCGGATTGAGTTTTATGGCTTCCTCGAACCCAGCCACCGCTTCCTGATAACTTTGTTTGTTATAAAGGTTTGTGGCATTTATGAAGGCTTTATCGGCAGCAGACAGACTTTTCATGGCTACCTGGTCAGCAGTGTCTAATTTAATTTCCAGGTTGGTGTCAGAAGCAATCTCCACATGAACTTCCTGAGTCTTGGGAACAAACCCCTCTTTCTTGAAAATGACCTGATAATATCCCGGCTGGATTCCGATCTGGGCAAATTTGCCGTCTTTTCCGGTGGTAGTTTCATATCGCTGGGAGGCCGTCCTGACCGAAATAATGCTTACTGACACTTTTTCCAGCGGCTGGCCCTGAGCATCTGTAACGATTCCCCGAACTTTTCCTTGAATCTGAGCCTGGATTGTTGAGGTCAGGGCCAAGAGAAAACCGAAAGCTATCATGGTGATTGTTATTTTCTTTCTGAGATTCATCTTTATCTCCTTTATATCTCCATACTGTTCAGTCCTTATCAGGACATTTTAATTTTAATTATGCCTTTAATTATAACTTTTTATTTATTCTTTTTTAAATCTTCAAGCCAGGATTTGATAGAAGGTTGGTCAGGAACTAAAAACAGGGATTTTTCCAGAAGGGCTACAGCCTTTTCCTTTTCCCCTACATTAAGATAAGCCTCGGCCGCCAGATTCAAAACACTGACTTCAGTGGCTTCGGCCATCAGTTTCTCAAGATAGACTAAAGCCGACTTCCAGTCTTTAAGCTTGGCATAATCTAAAGCAATCACTTTGGCTGCTTCTCTGTCCTTAGTGGTTTCATAGACAGGAATTGCTATGGTCAGTGAGTCTTTATATTCGCCCAGAGCAAAAAGAGTTTTAGCCAGAAGCAAACGGCTTTCCTGGTCTTCTTGAGCTGCCAGAATATTTTCCAGAAGCTGGCGGGCTTCCCTGTAATTCCCCTTGAGAAAATGCTGGGTAGCTAAGATTTTCGAAAACTCAACTGAAGGCATCGGTTTGTGCACCCGACTATAAACCCAGGGGGCAGTCAAAGCTGGCTGAGCCAGTAGAATAAAATTATCTTTCTGAACCGCCTTAATTCTATCTTTATCAATCAGGGATAACTCTACTCGATAATATCCTGGTTTGAGCTGGCTTAGGTCAATCTCTTCAAAGATAAGTTCTTTATTCGAATTTAAGGCTTCTTTCAGAGATTTTTTCTGGCAGCTCACTATATCCGCAGAATCAAGCCCCCTGAGACAGAGTTCAACAACTGTCTCCTTTGAAAGTCCTCTTGGGTTTAAAAGCTGGCAATAAAGGGAAAGTTTTTCGGCTGGAGAGAATTCGTTGCGGGCACTGACCAAAAATTCCTTCCGGTTAAAGGTAAAAGCCTTAATCCGATTATCGTTTAAAGACTTACTGGCATGATAAAGAATAATCTGACTTAAAAATGGTTCAGAGAGACCCTCTGGAATGATTATATTGGTTTCATATGAGGTAAAATCCTTAGCCGTTTTGTTCTTCAGCAAAAACAGAAGTTTATAGCTGCCTGGCAGCACAGGAAATAAATCTTGAAAGGCGAATCTCTGTCGGGCATGGCCTTCAAATTGTTCCCTGTTAAGCCGGAGAGGAATTTCTTCAGTTCGACTGAAAACTGGATTACCCTTCAGGTCTTCCAGCCGGATGGTCAGCTCAAAAACGGCTGAGTAAAGGCCCTGATTTTCAGCAAAATTTATCCGGTCAGGCTCAATTGTCCAGTGAATGAAATAATGTCCATCGTTTTGAAAAACCTTAGCCACTGCACTGGAAGTTAAATAATTATGGGAATAATCCACATCAATATAATCTTTATAGCTCAAATAATTCCGGGCATATTCGGTAGCAAATTTTTTCTCGGGAAGCGATTTAATCGCTGCAATTATGGTCTGGGAAGAAAGTGAACTGAAGGTATCGGACCGATCTTCCGGAAGATAACTGACAGCAGCTTTGGCCAGTTCGGCGTTGATGGCTTTGATGATATCTATTGCTTTAGTTCTGTTAATCTGTTCTTTAGTCAGGGAAGGAATTACTAACTTTTCCGGACCTTCAATACCCGGATAATAAAGCCGGTAGTCACCTACACCTTCGGGCTGATAAAACAGCAGATAAAAATATCCGGGAAGGCCATATTTTTCTTCGCCTTTATAAAACCAGAGTTCCATCGGCCAGATGTCCGACTGGGTGGCAAAAACCTGACGCTCGAGCGGTTTGCCCAGCAGAAGATAATAATAGCCGCGCTCGGTCAGACAGCCTCTTTTTGAAGAGCCAATACTGAAATACTGGTCGGCGAAATGGACTCTTTCCATGTATTCTCGATAAAACTCATTCTCAGTGGTCTCGGGATTCGGGTCTCTTATTTTCCAGAAGAAATTGATGAATCTATCCCTTTCTCGGTCAGTCTTGAGCTTGAGGAAAACTTCCTTTTCGGTATTGGTAATTATTGGAGTAACTATCTCCAGCCATTCCCGGTAGGCGGGAGCCAGCTTATTGATCAGGTCTTTTTCTTTCTGAGCGTTGCCGATAGAGAAACACAAAACAATAAGAAATATAATTGTCATCAAATTCCATAAAATTGACTGATGATTAATTTTCCTACCAATTCTTTTTCTTTTTAAAATTGAAAATTTCTTTTCTCTCAATTTCATCTACCTTTCGCTCAAAAAATTAGTCCACACGCATATCGTACCAGATTTTTTTTATTTTAATCCATATCATCAAATTAAAAAAGCCATTCTGCCGCCATCATAACCAATCGGTACAGCCGGAGTTTATCATTATTTAAGAACACTCTGAAAGTCCTTTTTGTTTCCCATTACTGATTCGAGAAGATAAGTCAGCATCATCATCTGAAATGTTAAAATGAGTTTTATCAGCCAGGCTATGGTTTCATCATCCGATAGATGAACCGGGCAATCGACAAGCACTTTTCGATTCTCGCCTCACTAAATTCACTTTTCGTTTAAAATTTTCGAGACTATAACGCCGAAAGATTTATCTTATAGTTATCTTTATTTTCAATTTTTTGGATTTTTATCGTCCAATAAATTGGATTTAAGGCTCTAATCATAGTGATCAACTTTATATCATATTGATTTTGCTATAAATAAAATATATAGAAGCTTTGGCATAAAAATTGCTGTCAACCTGAAATTGAAATGAGTCTTTATTTAAAGGAGGTGATAGGAAGGAAGGGAAGTTTGCTTTTTTTAAGGTTTAAGGGTTTTTGGCACTCGATTTATTAGATGAAAGGAGGAGAAAGATTGAGTAAAAAAATTGTCGTGCCTTTATTAGTCATTTTGGTTTTGGCACCCCTGGTTTTTTCCCAGTCCAAAGAAACTGGCGCCATCACTGGGACAGTGGTCGATGAATCCGGAGCTCCGCTTCCGGGTGTTACTGTGACCATTTCCGGCCCCAGCCTGATGGGCACGAGAACTTTTGTAACTGATGCCAGAGGTGTCTACAGGTTCCCAGCCCTCCCACCTGGAACCTACACCATCAAGGCTGAACTTCAGGGATTTGGGACGGTTGTTCATGAAAATATTCGCTTAACTACAACCACCACTCTAACCGTGGACATAACTATGAAGCAGGCTGCGGTGGCTGAAGAGTTGACTGTTGTGGCTAAGGCGCCTACAGTAGATGTCAAATCAACTGAAACCGCTTCCGTCTCTCTTAGCAACGAAATCCTGAGAAATATTCCTTACAGCCAGTTCACCGCTGACATCGTCAATATGGCTCCTGGAGTTACCAACAACGTGGCTTACGGTGCTTCTCAGAACACCGGTATTTCTTATTCAATGGATGGTGTTAATGTAGCTGACCCAGACGCCGGCTCAGCCTGGGTCTTTTCCGACCACAACATCGTTGAAGAAGCCAAGGTAATGGGTGTTGGTCTGCCGGCTGAATATGGTAACTTTACCGGAGTTATTTTCAACTTAGTAACCAAATCCGGTGGAAACAATTTCTCAGGCCACTTTGAGTTTGACTTTCAGGGGAAAAAAGGTGACTTCCCGAAAGGATTGTGGGTAACTTCTAACAACTCAGCCTATATCAATGATTTCCCATCGCTAACAGCCCCTCTCCTAAAATTGATGGATGCCAATGCTCATTTAGGCGGACCTATTATCAAAGACAAATTGTGGTTTTATGTTGGTTTACAGTATTATCGAACCTGGAGATATCCTACTGGTTTTCCCGAGGCAGTTGATTATAAACAACCCAGAGGCTTCTTGAAGATCACCTCTCAAGTTACTCCCAGCCTGAACATGAATCTGTCTGTACAGGTTGACACTTATGATGGTGTCAACCGTGGAGCCGGAGCCACCGTTTCTCCAGAAGCTACTGTCACCCAGAAATCGCCAGAAGTGGTTGGTAACTTCAGCCTGACCAAAATTCTCAGCTCAAAGACTTTCTTTGATTTAAAAGCTGCTTATTTCTGGGGCTATTATTATCTGGATCCTGAAGTTGGAATGGCTCCTTATATGCATTTTGACTTTGCCGACAACTTCACAAGATACAGCTCCGGTTATTATTTCTATGCTGACAGAACCCGCTTCCAGACTAATGCCAGCCTGAGCCACTACGTGGAAGATTTTTATGGCTCTCATGACTTCAAGTTTGGAGCTGAATTTGAGAGATCAACCGTTCGCAACCGTTATGGCTTCACCGGTCAAGGCGGACCACTGGGAGACCATGTCCAGTACTATGATTATTACGGTGAACCTTACTTAGCTTACCAGTATGCTGGCTATGACACCAACACCCGATACACCAGATTAGAAGCCTTTGCTCAGGATTCTTGGCAGGTAACCAAAAGGTTAAATATCAGCGCCGGTGTCCGCTTCAGTTGGTACTGGGGTCAAGTTAAAGGCGTTTCTGGAAATGTTTACACTAACAACAGAATTGCCCCGCGTATCGGCTTTACTTTTGACCTGTTTGGTGACAAGACCACGGTTCTTAAAGCCCATTACGGTCAGTTCTCCGAAGCCATGCTGGCCAGCTATCACGACCGGATGAATCCAGCTTCTGCTTACAACGACTATGTTGGATATTATTATGATTATGACACAGGAGAATGGGTAGAATGGTTAAGAATAGTCCACGAACAGCTGTATCATATGGACCCGAACATCAAGCATCCTTATATGAACCAATTCACGGTTAGTATAGAAAGAGAGCTTTTCAAGGATTCATCATTTAGCATTTCCTATATCTGGCGCGAGTGGAAAAACCTCATCGGGCCGATTGACCGGGCTGGCAACTATGAGCCTTATGCCGTTGACGTACCCAATTTCGGGACCTACACCATATACCAAAGAACAGCTGATACAGTTAATACCTATGACTATCTAATTACCAACCTTCTTAGTGCTTATAATAGCGGATATCCCTGGATCCTGCTCAAGCCATACCGCAAATATCATGGCGTAGAATTCCTGTTCAACAAAAGATTCTCTAATAGATGGCAATTACTGGCTTCTTATACTCTGTCCAAAGCCTGGGGTACGACCGACAACGGTTTTGCTGATGACATTGGGTACGGTGGTGATGTTTATGATCCAAACTTCTGGATTAATGGTGAGGGGCACTCCACTTACGACCCGACCCATATGATCAAAATCCAGGGTACTTACATCATTCCCAAGATAGAACTGAGCGTTAATGTCTACTACCATGGGATTACCGGTAACGCCTGGACTACCCGTTACAGAACCAGTCGACTTAACCAGGGTCGTGTAACCTTCTTCATTGAACCCAGAGGTTCTCACCATTATCCATTCGACCATCAACTGGATATCCGTCTGGAGAAAATTTTCACTATTGCCGAGAAATACCGTCTTGGCCTCATGCTCGATGTCTTTAACGTCTTTAACGTGGATACCATCACTTCTTGGGGTACCCGCTGGATGTATGATTGGGTGCCAACGCAATGGCCTTCAACCAATGGTCATCAGCTTTACGGCATCGTTAACCCCAGACAGGCCAGATTCGGAATTCGTTTAATCTTCTGATAGCTCTTACAGAAATTCAGGGCGGTGGGGTTTCCTGCCGCCCTTCTTTTTATTCTTACTTTTTTGGTCTCTTCAGTCACCCGGTTGGTGATATCTTTTAGTATTCTAAATTAAACTTCCTTATCGATTGAAAGAATCTCTGGCTCTATTGAGCCGTGTTCAAAATATCGTACATTTTCTTTTTTATTAAAAAATGAAAAAAAGAAAAAATAACTTTATTGTGAAACACGCACATCCCTGTAGCCTGCCCATGATATTTTCCCTTTTCCTGTGTTATAATTTCAGCTGATGACAAAGAAAAAAATTTTTATTCTTGCGTCACTTATTATTCTAATTCTGGTTGCAGCTTTTTTGTTTATCTCTAATAACTCTGACTTCCACCATCTTCGCGGAAAGCAACCTTACAATGTCATTCTGATCACCATTGACACTCTTCGAGCTGACCGAGTTGGCTGTTATGGCTTTATTCCAGACGTTACGCCAACCATGGATCTGATGGCTGCTAAGGGCATTCGTTTTGAAAAATGCATTGCTCAAACTCCGCTTACTCTGCCTTCGCATACGACAATTCTGACCGGAACCCTGCCTATATACCATGGAGTCAGGGATAACGGGGGATTTGTGGTGTCACCACAGCTGGAAACCATTGCTGAATGCTTCAAATCTGCCGGCTACCAGACTGCAGCCTTTGTCTCCGCCTACGTTCTGGATTCAAAATGGGGCCTAAACCAGGGTTTTGATTATTATTTTGATCGCTTTGACCTTGGCCGGTTTGAAAAAATTTCCTTAGGTGAAGTTCAGCGCCGGGCAGAAGAAACCATCAATGAAGTCCTTTCCTGGCTGGAAAAGAATAAATCCGGCAATTTTTTTGTCTGGATTCATCTTTATGACCCCCACACCCCGTACGACCCGCCAGAGCCTTTCAAAAGCGAATTTTCAGACCGACCTTATCTCGGTGAAATCGCTTACACCGACAGCCAACTGGCTCGACTCTGGAACTATTTAGAAGAAAATAACCTTTTCAATAATCTCTTTTTAGTCCTGGCGTCTGACCATGGCGAAAGTCTGGGTGAGCACGGCGAGACTACTCATGGCTTTTTTGTCTATCAGGAAGGCATTCATGTCCCTCTGATTTTCGTTACACCCTTCCCGCAATTTACCGGCAAAATTTATTCAGGGGTGGTCACCCTCGCCGATGTTATGCCGACTATCCTGGATATGGTCGGGCTGAAAATTCCCTCTGAGGTTCAGGGCCAGAGTCTGGTACCTTATTTTTCTGGCCGTAAAAAACCGGTTGATCGCTTAGCTTATTCTGAAACCTTTTATCCCCGATACCATTACGGCTGGTCAGAACTCCGCAGCTTTCAAAATAACCGCTACAAGCTAATTATTGCCCCGGTTCCTGAACTCTATGATTTGAAGAAAGATCCTGAAGAAGAAAAAAACCTGGTTTATATTGAAAAAAAGGCTTATCAAAAACTTACTGCTCTGGCTGAAGAATTCGAAAAAAAAGCCGGAGAAAAAGCCATCGAACCAGACTTTTCTTCTGTTGACGAAGAAACTAAAGAAAAGTTAGCAGCTCTTGGCTATCTGGGTTCTTTTGTCGACCCGGCTAAACTCAAAGGCAAAAAACTGGCTGACCCTAAGGATAAGATAAACATCTTTAACGAAATTTCGAAAGCCAGAGAAACTGGCCTGGCCGGAAATTTCGATGAAGCCATCTCCACCCTTAATAAAATCCTTCAGGAAGACCCGACCATCAGCGATGGCTTTTTTGCTCTTGGTAATGTCTATTTTAAAGCCCGGCGCTTTAAAGAAGCAGTTGAAGCTTTCACCCGGGCCCTGGAACTAAAACCTGATGACTCTTTTGCCGTCATCAACATCTTAAATTGCTATGCAGCCCTTGGTCAGCTGGACCAGGCTGAAAAACTTGTTCAGGACCAGGTAAAAAAGGGTTTTGAGGATCCGCAGTTTTACTATGCTCTGGGCAGCCTATTCGCTCTGCGCGGTCAGTATAATAAGGCCTTGCCCTATTTTGAAGAATGCCTGAAAAAGAATCCTCGTTCGGCTTCAGCCCACAATGCCATTGCCGCCATCTGTCTAAATCTCGACAACCTGAGCTGTGCCGAACAACATCTTCAGGCCGCCCAATCATTAAATCCTACTTTACTCAACCTGCGCTACAACCTGGCTCAGCTCAGAGAAAAACAGAACCGCTTAGATGAAGCCATCGAGCTCTATCGTCAGGAAATCGCTGATGCCCCCAATCATTTCAAAGCTCTGTTCAATTTAGCCCGCCTTTACCGTCTCCAGCATAGAGAAGATGAAGAGTTTGAGACTCTTCAAAGAGCTCTGAAAGTTGACCCGAACTTTCCGCTAACTTATTTTTACTTGGCCAGAATTTACCTCCGACGGGGGGAGAATTTTCAGGAAGCCATCAACCTGGTTCAAAAAGGGCTGAAGCTGAAACCAGATAAAGACAATCTCCCGTTCGGTTATTTTCTTTTAGCTGACCTTTACAACCGCTTAGGTGATTATCTCCGGTCTGAAGAATATGCCCGCAAGGGAGAACAACTTCTTAAATCTTCGCGATAAAAACTCCGGCTAAAATTCAAATTTCAGCCTCTTCTCAGATTTTTTGTTTTCCAGCTTATTTTCGACAATCACTCTCAAAGTAAATGGAGATTGACCTTTAATTTCGACTTGTTGCTCCACCACGTAACTTTTATCAAAATTTTCTTTTAGCTCTTCCAGGGTCAGGGATAAAGGATAAGCTTGATGGAAAGACCAGACTTTCTGCTTGGCTGAATCTTCGATTTCTACTGTGAGGTCAATCGTTGTTTCGAATCTGTCATTCTGGGCTTTAAACCAGATCTGATTAAAGGGCAGACTGATTGAAAGCAGAGCTTTTCCTTCCTCTGTTTTTTTCAAATTGACTTCAAAATCCATAGCCCGGCTACCCTGAAAAATCCGGCCGCCAGGTTGATTCCAGTTAACCTGGGTCTGGGTGATAAGAGCAATCTGTTCAGCGCTGGCGGGGTCGAGCTGGTAGTTGCCGTTCCAGAACTGGTCTATAAAAACTATAGGGTAAAAGCCATAATACCAAATTTCGACTGGTTTACCGTAAAGACTCTGGCCGCGGGGATAGGTTTCCCGATTATCGGGCGGGCCAAGAGTTATCCAGATTCGCCCCCGGTCACTCAGCCAGCCCGGGCTCCCACCTTCACTGAACAAGCGGTTGGCTTCTTCGATCCGACGGAAATATTCCTCCTTGAATTCATTGATGGGAGTTTCAGGATAGGGATCTCGCCGCTTCCAAAAATCTTCTATGAATTTCGGCCTCTCTGAAGCCGGCAATTGTAAAAAAGTTTTTCTCTCTTCAGGAGTGATCGTATAGCGGGTTTTAGACAGAAATTCCTGGCTCTCGGAATCAAGGGATTTTTCCAGCTTGTAGTTAGCACAGGAGCTAACCCAGATGCTTAGAAAGATTGAAATGAATGAAAAGAAAATTACTTTCTTTATTTTAGTCATTGGACAAACCTTTAATTTAATTATACCTCTTTTCTTTTAACCAATCATCCCTGCCGTTTAGAAGCCGTTTCTCACCTAAAAAATTAAAGTATTGTCAACAGTAAAAATCTGGAATAAACTTGAACAGACTGGAGAAAAAAGAGAAAGCTATGAAGTTTGTGGCTGACCTTCATATCCATTCCAAATTCTCTCGGGCCACTTCCAGAGATATGACCTTAGAGAATCTGGCGCTCTGGGCTAAAGTTAAAGGAATCTCACTTCTGGCCACTGGCGATTTCACCCATCCCGAGTGGTTTTTCCTGATTAAGCAAAAGCTTGAGCCACAGGGAAATGGCTTTTTTAAGCTGAAAAATCTGAATTTCGTACCTGAAAATCCGCTTCTCAAGGACTTCTCTCTTTTAACAGAAGACGTTTCTTTTATTCTTTCCACCGAGCTCAGTTTTATTTACTCAAAAAATGGCCGGCTCAGAAAAATCCATCTGCTGCTCTTAGTCCCTGACCTGGAAACAGCTGAACGCCTGAACCGCCGGCTGAGCGCTGTTGGCAACCTTCATTCTGACGGACGGCCTATACTTGGTTTTGATACCAAAATTTTTCTGCAGATGGTGCTGGACCTTTCACCGCGCTGTGTGGTCATCCCGGCTCACATCTGGACGCCCTGGTTTTCTCTATTTGGAGCCAACTCCGGGTTTGATTCGATCGAAGAATGCTTTGAAGAACTTACTCCCCATATCTTTGCCTTAGAAACCGGGTTGTCTTCAGACCCACCGATGAACTGGCGGCTCTCGGCTCTTGACCGCTTCGTCCTGGTTTCCAACTCCGATGCGCATTCGCCCTGGCGAATCGGACGTGAAGCCAACGTCTTCAACACTGATTTTTCCTACGACGGCCTGGTTCAGGCTCTTAAATCCAGAAACCCGGAAAAATTTCTTTTCACCGTGGAATTTTTTCCTGAAGAAGGTAAATACCACTATGATGGACACCGTCAATGTGGAGTTGTTTTCCATCCGGCAGATAGTCTAAAGAACAACAATCTCTGCCCGAAATGCGGCAAAAAGCTGACCATCGGAGTGCTGCATAGGGTAGAAGAACTGGCTGACCGGACCGAATTTGACCCAAGGCCCACCAGAATTCCCTACCGCCATCTTATCCCCCTCAACGAAATAATCGGCGAAGCTCTGAACAAGAGCTCTGAATGTCAGTCGGTCTGGGAGATTTATTTTAGATTTATCAGAGAATTCGGCAATGAATTCAAAGTGCTGACTGAAATTCCAGTGGAAGAGCTGGCTCGTCTGCAACCGGAAACAATCAGTCAGGGTATTTCTCTGATGCGACAGGGAAAAGTGACGGTATCACCCGGATATGATGGCAATTATGGACTGATTAAGGTTTTCAATCAGGAAAAGGTTCCGGAATCAGGAGAGCCCCAGGGGCAGCTTCCGCTTTTCTGAAGGTCAAAATTCCGCCGCTTTTTATCTTGTTTTACCTTGTCTTATCAACCAGGAAGCCACCTTTTCCTTGACAACCAGGCTCCTCGAATCTATATTAAATTTGTACTTCAAGGGAGAAAATCATGGAAATTTTGATGAAAATTAAAGGTCTGGTTGTCGATCCGATTTCCAAGATGCCCATCGTTGTCCTCGAGGACCCGCTTTCTGACCAGATTTTGCCCATCTGGATCGGCGTCTTTGAAGCTAACGCCATCGCCCTCAGCCTTGAAGGAATTCCCACTCCGCGGCCGATGACCCACGACCTGATGAAAAATTTTCTCGACCAGTTCAACATTACCGTAGAAAAAATCGTGGTCAACGACGTCAGGGACAATACTTTTTACGCTATCATTCACTGCCGGCAGAATGACATTCCTTACCAGATAGATTCCAGGCCATCCGACGCTATCGCCTTAGCTCTCAGAGTTAACGCCCCGATATATGTGGATGAAGAAGTGATCAAAAAAGCCCACAGTCTCAAGTATGAAGAAAGCCTGGAAAATTCAGAAAAACTGAAACAGTGGCTGGAAAGTTTGAGACCTGAAGATCTGGGTAAGTATAAAATGTAACCTTAGCCTCAGCTTCAGGTCCTTCCCTTAAGAAGAAAATAGAGGCCTGCCAGAAGAAAAATGATTTGAGGTCCCCAACAGGCAAGAAAAGGTGAAAGGACTCCGGTCATTCCTAAGCTGCGGAAAATGGCCATAATTTCCCAGTAGAGGAATCCGCCAACAAGACTCATCCCTAAGGGAAAAATAAAGCCTTTCTGTCCGGCCAAACTGACAGAAGCCACCGGCAGCAAGGCTAAAACCAGGACAGAAAGAGAAAAAGCTTTTCTGAACTCAGCTTCCAGCCGGAACCGGGTAGCCGGGCTTCCGGTCCGCTCCAGGTCTTCGGAATAGCGACGGAGTTCAGCTAAGGTCATGGTAGATGGTTCTTTCCATTCTTTAAGAAAATAATTCTCAGCCTCTTTTAGCTTAATATCTGACAGTTCAAACCTGGAAAATCGGGAAGTTCCGTCAGTAAATTCCCTCTCCCAACCACCTTTAAGCTTTAATTCTTCTTTTTCAATCAACGCTTCCTGAGCATAGATGATTTTTTTCAGTCTTGACTGATTCTGGTCTGTTTCCAGAATCAGCAGGCGGCTCATAGCCTTCCGGACCGGGTCCAGAAGGTCATAGTGATAAAAAGTTTTTGAATCTTCCCCCCGGATCCAGTAGCGGTTGACATAAGTAAAGGTTCTTACCGGCTGGTCTGAAATCATATCCCAGATTTCTTCAGCTCGAAAATTGCTGCGGCTGACCAGCCTGTCCTGAAAGATATAAAACAAAGGAACCAGAAGAACAGCCACCAACAGAATCGGTGCGACCATCCTATAATAGCTGATACCAGAGGTGATTATAGCCAGGATTTCGTTCTTGCGGTAAAAATCAGTCAGACTCAAAGCTGAAGAGGCCAGAACGGCCACCAGCAGTGTTAACAGAATAAACTCCGGCAATTTATACCAGATGAAAAGAAGCAGAAGATGCATTGGCTTTTGATTTTCTCTGATAAGCTCCATCCGCTGAAAGAAAGTTACCAGAACCAGAATGGCCAGCAGGGCCAGGAAAATCAAACCGGAAACTCTGAGAAATCGCAAAAGGATATACCGGTCAAGAAGCGTTGGAAAAAACAAGGCCCTGGTTTTTCTTGGCAACAGGGCCAACCCATCAGCTTTTTTTCTCCGAAGCCTAAGTTTCAAAGCGAGAACTTTAAGCTTTTCCAGCCAGAACCCGAACCAGCTTCGCTCCCTTCTGTATGCTGAAAAGTAAAAATAAAGACCGAACAAAAGGATGAGCAAATCCGGCAGCCACATGGCCAGCCAGGCTGGTTGTTTCCCGCCAAGTGCGCTCTGCTCTCCAGTAAATAAAAAAATGTAATAAGCCATCAGGACCACCAGGCTCAGACCATAACCACCAAACCGACCTCCGGGCCAGCGTCTCCAGCCCAGACCTACACCCAGAAAAACAAAAATCAGGCAGGTGGCAGGCTGGCTGAGTCTTTTGTGGATTTCAACCAGAGTCAGCCTTCTGGCCAGAACTTCAGAAGACTGGTCCTTTTTTAATCTTTGCCAGTCTCGCCATAATTCTTTGATGTTCTTTTCCCGGCCCTTCTTCTCCAGAGAAAAGTTGCCAGCCAGTTGACTCAAATCAATGACCTGTTCCAGTTTCTGAAATTCATTTAGAGTTATGGTTGCAGGTGACTTAAGGTTGAGTTCATAATTTTTCCCGCTCTCCAGCAGCAACCGGGCTTCTTTTTTTTCTGGCTCCGCAACTAATTGCCCTGAATCGGCCAGAACTATCTGAGTTTTTTCTGGTTCTTTTTGCTGAAACAGGAAAACTTTTTTCCAGCGGCCATCTTCCTGTCGCTGCTCAACCAGGATCACCTTTCCCGGCAAGGATTCAACAAACCGGCCCGGTTCAACTTCCAAGTTTATCCGGCTCAGGACTGAACTGACCATGGTTTGAAGCCAGCGGTAATTAGCCGCTGGAGTCAGCCAGAAGGTAAACCCAAGAGAAATCAACCAGAGGAAAACACCCAACAGAAACACTGGTTGGAGTAACTTCCAGGGGGTAAGGCCAAGAACCTTCATAGCTTCGATTTCTCGGTCTGAGGACAATCTGGCCAGTCCGCCCAGCACTCCAGCCATAAAAGCTAAGGGTAAAGCCAGAGCCAAGATTGAAGGCAACAGGTAAAAAAGGACTTTAAGGACAATCTTTAAGGGAACATTCCGGGCGATAAAAATCTCAGCCAGATAAAATATTTCACTCATAAACAGCAAGAAAACAATGAAACCTAAGGAAATCAGAAATGAAGTGATGATTTCTTTGAGCAGATATCGGTCAAGAATTTTCATCGCTAACTTCTGACTCGCACTTTTTTCCAATTAACGGGCTTAATATACCATAAGCCAGAAATTTGACTCAAAAAAAAGAAAGGCCGCTTTCAGCAGACCTGAAAGCGGCCTGATTTTCGAGCGCTTAGCTTTACCGATTAATACATGTCGCTGGGTGGAGTGGGATACTTGGACTGTTTTTCTTCCTCAGGAATTTCGGTGACGCAACCTTCTGTGGTCAGCAGCAGGCCGGCAATGCTGGCTGCATTCTGGAGAGCAGTGCGAACGACTTTGGTTGGGTCAACAATTCCGGCTTTGATCATATCTTCGTATTTTTCAGTCAGAGCATTGAAACCAAAGTCCTGCTTCATCTCTCTGACTTTTTCTACCACAATAGAGCCTTCATAGCCGGCGTTTTCGGCAATCTGACGGAGCGGCTCTTCCAGAGCCCGGCGAATGATCTGGACTCCGATCTGCATATCGCCGTCTAGGTTGAGTTTGTCTAAGGCTTTCTGGCAACGCAGCAGGGCCACTCCACCACCGGGAACGATACCTTCTTCCACCGCGGCTTTGGTAGCATGCATGGCGTCTTCGACTCGGGCTTTCTTCTCTTTGAGCTCGGTTTCAGTGGCCGCTCCGACTTTGATCAGAGCCACGCCGCCGACCATCTTGGCCAGTCTTTCCTGGAGCTTTTCTCTATCATAATCGGAAGTGGTTTCTTCGATCTGGGTTCTGATTTGTTTGATTCTGGCCTGGATTTCGCTCTGTTTGCCTTTACCTTCGACAATGGTGGTGTTGTCCTTATCAACGACCACCTTAGCTGCTTCACCCAGCCAGTCTATGGTGACGTTTTCCAGCTTGACGCCGATATCTTCGGTGATGACTTTACCGCCAGTAAGAATGGCGATATCTTCGAGCATGGCTTTGCGTCTGTCACCGAAGCCCGGAGCTTTGACCGCGCAGCACATCAGGGTGCCTTTGAGTTTGTTTACCACCAGAGTGGCTAAAGCTTCGCCTTCAACTTCTTCAGCCACCACTAAGAGCGACCGACCCATCTTGGCCACATTTTCCAGTAGCGGCAGGAATTCTCTCAGGTTGGAAATCTTCTTTTCATGCAGCAGGATTAACGGGTTCTCCAAAACGCACTCCATTCTCTCGGGGTCGGTGATGAAATATGGAGAGAGATAACCGCGGTCAAACTGCATACCTTCGACAAATTCCAGAGTGGTCTCAAGACCCTTGGCTTCTTCAACGGTGATGACACCGTCTTTACCGACTTTTTCCATAGCTTCGGCGATGATCTTGCCGATGGATTCATCGTTATTAGCCGAAATGGCACCGACCTGAGCGATCATCTCACCGGTAACTTCCCGGCTCATACTCTTGAGCTCTTTGACTACTTCTTCCACAGCCCGATCGATTCCTTTTTTAATTAGGCTGGGGTTGCGGCCAGCAGTGACATGCTTGATACCTTCACTGTAAATAATTTGAGCCAGAACGGTGGCTGTGGTGGTACCATCACCGGCCACATCAGAAGTTTTGGAAGCCACCTCTTTCACTAACTGAGCTCCCATATTCTCCCAGGGATCCTTGAGCTCAATTTCCTTGGCCACGGTGACGCCGTCTTTGGTGCTGGTGGGAGAACCGAACTTCTTATCCAGGATGATGTTTTTACCCCTGGGACCGAGTGTAGCTTTAACCACATTGCTTAAAATGTTAACACCTCTTAGTAAGGCCTGTCTGGCTTCATCTCCAAGAATGATTTGTTTTGCCATGGTCTACCTCCTTTGGTTTATTACCTGTTTATGATGGCCAAAATTTCGTCTTCCCGGACGATCACATGCTCAACGCCGTCAATAGTGACTTCAGTGCCGCTGTATTTGCCGATGAGCACCCGATCGCCCTTCTTCACAGTCAGGGGAATGACTTTGCCGTCTTCAGTCACTCTGCCCTGACCAACTTCAATGACTTCAGCTTCCTGGGGTTTTTCCTTAGCCGTATCTGGGATGATGATGTTACCCCTTTTTACTTCCTGCTCCTCAATCCTTTTCAAGAGAACTCGGTCATACAAGGGTTGAATCTTCATGCTTACCTCCTTTCAAAGATTATTTTAGCAGTCTATTTTTCGGAGTGCTAATTATAAAATATGACAAAAAAACTGTCAAGATTTATTGCGCAAATTTTTAGCAGACTATTAACGAGATTGCTACTTTTTGCGCTTAATTTTCAAAGCTTTGAAGCGGTTATGGAGGGTGTTGCGGTGAATGCCCAGGGCCTTGGCCATTTTCGTCTTGTTTCCCCGGTATTTGACTGAGGCAGTTTCGATGTAGATTTTTTCGAATTCAGCCAGGGCTTCTTTGAGATGGATTTCTTTTTCTACCATATCCTGGATGAGGTTCTCCAGCTTCTGGTGAATGGTTAACTCTTCATATTTTTTGCTCATTCCGCCCTCCCTTACCTTCAAATTTCTTCCATGTCTCGTTAAAACGATCTTTTAAATCCTTAGGAATCAAAACAGTCAGGGCTTTAGAGACTCGAAGGCAGGCCGGCGCCAGCTTCGAACCAATCAGGACTTCTCTCTGAAAATTGAACACTAACAAGGCAAAAACTATGACCGCACCGATGAGCAGGCCTTTAAGGAGACCAAAGGCCCCTCCCAAGACATGGTTGGCCAGGCTCAGGGGACCTTTCGTCAACTTGCTGAGAAGAAAAGCCAGAAGCCAGCCTAAGAGAACAACAGCCAGGAATATCAGCAAAAAGCTCAGGCAATTTCTCCAGAAATCCGAGCTGATGTAGCGATGAAGTTTCCAGGAAAGCCAGGGATAATGCCTGGAAGCCAGAATTACCCCCAGGACCACCGCCAGTATACCTATTGCCTGGCGGATTAGCCCTTTTATCAGGCCAAGGATAAAAGTTATGAGTAAGATGATTAGGAGGATGACATCCAGCCAGTTGAGATTCATCACCGTTTCCTTTGCCTGAGTTTTTCCACCATCTCATAATTACCATCCCGGATTAGACCGAAATAGACTTTCGGTTTGATCCGACCGTGGAAATCAGAGCCCGCGGTAGCCACCAGGTCAAGCTCTTCAGCTAAGGATTTATAAAACAAAACTTCGGTCGGACTGTGATAGGAAGTATAAACCTCCACTCCCTGAAGACCGAGATTTTTCAGATGAATTAAGTCATCCTTAGTGGCCCGCTGAAAATAGGCCCCCGGATGCGAAAGCACAGGCACACCGCCGGTCAAAGGTGCCAGGCTCAGGACTTCTTCCAGAGAAATATGCCTTTTGGGAACATAAGCCAGTCCGCCTTCAGCAAAGTAGTCCTGGTAAAAAATATAGGGAGCAACAGGCTGTCCGTTTTCATCATAATATTTGGCTAAAAGTGGGTTTTCCCGGCTTTCCGGCTTGTCCAGAAGAATTTGAGCAATTTTTACTCCGAGGGGTGGGACCTGACCACATTTTTCCCAAACCTCATCCCAGTCAATTTTTATCCCGTTTTTCTTGAGCAATTCAACTCTGGCCCTGGCTTCTTCCAGCCGGGAATTTTCCATCTTATTGATGATGTAGTTGACCGCTTCGCTCCCCCAGTCAACGAACGGGAGCATTAGGTGAAATTCCCTGGAATCAAAGACCGTGGTAATTTCGATGTTGGGAATAACTTCTATTCCATGGATTAACCCAATTTCAACCGCTTGCGGATAAGCCTCAACTGTATCATGGTCAGCAATGGCTATGGCCCGGAATCCCTGCTCTTTAGCCATTCTAACCAGCTCTTCTGGAGAAAAATCTCCGTCGCAGCTGAAAATAGAATGGATATGCAGGTCAACCACACCGTTCATCATTAACCCAATTCTTTATGGCAAATCAGTTTTTCCAGTCAGAAGATGATATATTTCCAGATAGCGTCTGGAAGTCTGTTCGATGATGTCTTCAGGTAGTGGCGGCGGAGGTGGGGTTTTTCTGTCCCAGCCAGTGCTGATCAGGTAATCCCGAACAAACTGCTTGTCTAAGCTGGGCTGAGATTTTCCAGGAGCATAGCTGGAAAGTGGCCAGAAACGGGAAGAATCAGGGGTAAAAAGCTCATCTATGAGAATAAGCTCGCCGTTCTCATCCAGACCAAACTCAAATTTGGTATCAGCGATAATTATGCCTTTAGAAATGGCATAAAGAGAAGCTTTCTGATAAAGTTCGAGGCTGATTTTTCTGATTTTTTCAGCCAGCTCAGAGCCAGTGATTTTTTCCATCTCTTTAAAGGTGATATTTTCGTCATGACCAACATCGGCTTTGGTGGAGGGGGTAAAAATCGGTTCTTCTAAGCGAGATGATTCCTGAAGGCCCTTTGGCAGCTTGATACCGCAAACTTTTCCTGTTTCCTGATATTCTTTCCAGCCCGAACCGGACAGATAACCACGAACCACGCATTCAACCGGAATCACCTTAGTTTTTTTTACCAGCATTGAGCGCTTTTCCAGGATTTCAGCATAAGGCTTAAATTCAGGGGGAAAATCAGCTATTTCGGTAGAAATCATGTGATTGGAACAGATTAAAGAAGTGTAATCAAACCAAAATTTGGAAATCTGAGTTAGAACCTTGCCTTTATAAGGAATTAATGAAGGTAGAACGAAATCAAAGGCTGAAATTCGGTCAGTAGCTACAATCAGCAGTTTATCGCCCAGGTCAAAGACATTCCTGACTTTACCCTTTTTAAATACAGGAATCCCCGGAAGTTCCACTTCACCTATGGCCTTTTCCATTTTGTTCATAAAACAACTCCTTAAAAAAATAAAAAGCTAAAACTGTTTTTAAATATCTTAATTTAAAAGAAATTCAAAATCAATCATCCCTGCCTCTCTTACTCTCGGCAAGGTGCCCTTCCCAGGCTTGGTGTCCTTCCTGTCATTTTTACTATCAATCGAATTGATTTTAATCCCTCCGCGTAATCATAACACAGATTCAAAGATTTCAGGGATGAAATAGCTTAGCCTTGATCACTAACTAAGGACGCGTCTAAAAGCCTTGGAGCTCCAATAATTTCCCCTCTTTAGACCCCGAAAAAACCGTCAGGCCAGATTTTTTATCCCAATAAAATTTATGAGCCGCTGGCTTTTTACTCTCTCTCGTCGATATGAAAGAAGCTCACCTCGGCAGAAAGTACATAAATTTATTTGAAAGATATTTTTTTCGGGAATTGACAAAACCGCAGTCAGAAGCCAGAAGTTAGCCGCTCTTAAATCAAGATAAAATTTATCATGTTTTCTGGCCGTCAAAAAAATTGAACTTAAAGGAAAACCAGCTTGAGAAAACATTTCATAGACATCACCACCAACCTCATAGCAGCTCTGTTCAATGCAGGGACCGAGAGCAGCCAGAATGTTTTGGGCCCGGCTGCCAAGCTTTTGTTGCATCAGCTCAAAGGCTTTGACGGAAATTTTCTGATAAGTTCCCCGCCAGCCACAATGAACGGCAGCCACCGCCTGATGCTCGGTATCCACCAGAAAAAGCGGAAGGCAATCAGCAGTTTTAATCAGAAGAAGTAGATCTGGAGTGGCTGTCACCAGGCCATCGCCTGAAAGTTTGTGACCTGGTTTGTCTTCCAGAAAGAAAACCTTAGCTGAATGCTGCTGGCTCATTTCTACTGGCTGAAAGGAATTCAGTCGCACATCTTTTTCTAGGTCAGATAGGATAAAACCGGCCAGACCAAAGCCGTGAACCAGCCAGGGAATTTGATTAAGTTGGTCTATGGTCAAATAATTCAGTCTTTCATCCATTTTTTCTTCTTTATAATTGAGACTACCTGATTAATCAAGGCCCTCTCAGAAATATTCAACCTACAGGGCACTTTAAATGTATAAACCCGGATGACTTTTTTACTTTCTCTATGTTCTAAGTTAATGCCCATTTAAAATTAAGACAGACAGCCGGTTGGATATTGCCGGCAACCAACAAGGAATTCTTGATTGCTTCATTTATAATTCCCGGAGAAAAGATATGCTTGAGAAAAGATAAACCTGACCCAAAAACAGGATAGCAAAAAAGTTTAACCTGACAGGGAAAAGATATAAAATTACGATGAACCTGAAATTATGGTGATAAATTTTCTTTGTTTTGATCATAAAAAACATAAAAACAACAGGAGCAATAAAATGAAAAACTGGTTGGTGGTGTTTCTGATTTTTCAATTGCTGTTATTAATTAATCTTCATTCTGAAGAGGTTAGACCAAGAGTCAGAGAATTCGGTTTGAAAATCGGGGTGATGGACCCAGGACCTCTCAACGCCATAACCGATGTTCCGGGAGTTAAAGTTGGTCATAAGACTATTATCAAAGGGAAAAATATCCGGACCGGCGTTACTGCCATCATCCCTCACGGTGGAAACATCTTTCAAGAAAAAGTGCCGGCTGCGATTTATGTGGCTAACGGGTTCGGCAAGCTGATGGGTTCGACTCAGGTCGAGGAACTTGGCTATTTAGAAACGCCCATCATCCTGACCAATACTTTAAGCGTGCCCACCGCGGCTGAAGCGATTATCGATTATATCCTGTCTCTTCCCGGCAACGAGCAGGTAGAATCGGTTAACCCGGTGGTGGGTGAAACCAACGATGGCTGGCTTAACGACATCAGGGCCAGAGCAGTCAGGAAAGAAGATGTGCTCGAAGCGATTCAAAAAGCTACTTCCGGACCGGTGGAAGAAGGCTCGGTCGGTGCAGGCACCGGCACCATCTGCTTTAATTTCAAAGGCGGAATTGGTACCGCCTCCAGAAAGCTTCCGGAAAACCGCGGTGGCTACACCGTAGGAATTCTGGTTCAAACTAACTTCGGCGGCGTGCTTCAGATTCGAGGCTTGCCAGTTGATAGATGGCTTAAAAAAAAGGTAGAAATCGGAAAAGTCCAGAATTCCGCCCAGGATTCAGGTTCCTGCATGATTATTGTGGCCACAGACGCCCCCCTTGACAGCCGCAACCTCAAGCGCCTGGCAAAAAGGGCATTGCTGGGAATTGCCAGAACCGGCGGTTATTACTCCAACGGCAGCGGCGATTATGCCATTGCCTTTTCCACTGCTCCCCAGGTCCGCTACCCCCATCGCGACAATAGCCTGACTCAGAAAATTGAAGTTCTGCGCAACGAAGCCATGTCTGCACTTTTTCAGGCTGCCGCTGAAGCTTCTGAAGAAGCCATCCTGAATTCGCTGTTTAAAGCCTCCAGAATCGAAGGAAAAAATGGGCATATAGCTGAACCGCTGCCTGTTGAAGAGCTTAAACCATGGCTGGAGAAAATCAAAAATGAAAAAGAAAGCAACTAAAACTATCGGCATACTTGGAGGAATGGGCCCGGAAGCTACGGCCAGGTTTTTTGAGCTGATCATCAAGAATACCGCGGCAGCTAAAGACCAAGAGCATTTGAAGATTGTTGTTTTAAATTATCCCCAGATTCCAGACCGGACAGGAGCTATTCTTTACGGCGGAGAAAATCCTGTCCCTTACCTGATTGAAGGCCTGAAATTGCTGGAAAAAGCTGGAGCTGAGCTGGTAGCCATTCCCTGTATGACTGCTCATTATTTTCTGCCCCGGCTCAAAGAAAAAACCAGACTTAAACTGGTCAACCTGATCGAGGAAGCTGCTTTGTGGACAAAATTAGTTTTTCCGAAAATAAAAAAGGTCGGGCTTCTGGCAACTGAAGGAACCATTGCCACCGGAATCTTTCAGAAAGTTTTTGAAAGAAAAAAAATACAGGTGCTAACACCCTCAAAAAAAGTCCAAAAAAAGACAATGGAAGCCATATACGGTGAAAAAGGAATAAAAGCTGGTTTCATCGGTGGAAAGCCAAAAAGGCTGTTGCTGGCAGCGGCTGAAGAATTGCTCGATCAGGGTGCCGAAGCTTTAATTGCCGGTTGCACAGAAATTCCTTTGGTTCTGACCCAAAAAGATGTCCCTGTGCCCCTCATTGACCCAATGACTATCGGAGCCAGGGTCCTGATCAAAAAAGCTGGTGGCCGGATCCGGAGCTGACAGTTTCCTTGACAAATCATTGATAATCAAGTATAAAATCAATGACTTTCCAGATGTAAGGAGGTGAAAGTTAGTGGCTTTCGTGGTTGTTGAAGAAGGAGAAAGCTTAGAATCAGCCCTCAGGCGATTTAAAAGAAAAGTTCAGCAGGAAGCTATCATCAAAGAAATCAAGAAGCATTCGGTTTACCTCAAACCTGGAGAGAGACGTCGGTTAAAAGAAGCTCAAGCCAGAAAAAGGATGCGGCGCCGATTGAAAAGAGAACGCGAATTCGAATACTGAACCCTCGCTGAAGGAAAGTCTTCCTTTTTTGCCTGAAAACTTAAAAAAGAGTTTACGGGTTGAATCATCAAAAAAAACCTGCCTGGCTGAAAGTCAAACTGCCTTCGCACAGCAATTATTTTCAGGTGGCAGAACTTCTCAAAAGACAGGGGCTTTATACTATTTGCCAGAGCGCTCGCTGTCCAAATATCGGTGAATGCTGGGAGAGAAGAACCGCCACTTTTCTTATCTTAGGCAATATCTGTACCAGGAATTGCGGTTTCTGTGCGGTAAACAAAGGTAAACCTTTGCCTCTTGATGAGCAGGAACCGGAGAGAGTTCTTCAGGCCGTCAGAGAGATGCAGCTTCGTTATGTGGTCATAACTTCAGTCACCAGAGATGACCTGCCTGATGGTGGAGCCCATATCTTTGCCAGGACCACCAGGTTAATCAAAGAACATTTTCCTGAGACCAGAGTGGAAATCCTTATTCCCGATTTTAAGGGAGAAGAAGAGCCGTTACGCCAGGTCCTGGAAGCGGGACCGGATGTTCTCAACCATAACCTGGAAACTACGGTCAACATCTATCCAAAAATAAACCGGCCGCCCGCCAATTATTATCGTTCGCTCGGAGTTATCAAAACAGCAAAAAATTATGGAGCGGTGACTAAATCCGGGTTGATGGTCGGTCTGGGTGAAACTTATGACGACCTGAAGCAGGCCCTGACCGACCTCAGAGAAAACGGCTGTGATCTTTTAACTATCGGCCAGTACCTGCAGCCGACACCCCGGCAGGCTCCGGTTGTCCGTTATTATACCCCCGAAGAATTCGCTGAATTGCGGGAACTGGCCCTTGAGCTCGGGTTTAAAGAAGCAGTGGCTGGACCCTTAGTCAGGAGTTCTTATTTTGCCGACCGGCTCTACGATTCTACCAGGAGCCAGAACTGATGCGGTACCTGATTTTTTCTGATATCCATGGCAATCTCGAAGCTTTAGATGCTGTGCTCGAAGACATCAAGCGGAAGAAAATTGACTATTATCTGTTTCTGGGCGACCTGGTCGGCTACGGGGCTTCACCCAACGAAGTTGTCCAGAAAGTCTTATCATTCAGGCACCTGTTTATGGTCAGGGGCAATCACGACAAGGCTGTTTTCGGCCTGGATTCGATTCAAACTTTTAACCCCATCGCCGCCGCAGCCATTGAGTGGACAAAAAAAACTCTGAATAAAAAGCTCCTCCGTTTTCTTTCTGGCCTGGCCAAAAGCCCGCTGGTCGTTCATAAAGACATCACCATCTGCCATGGGGCCCCCTTTGATGAAGACTATTATATTTTCGGCGAATTCGATGCGGTAGAAGCCTTCAGCTATTTTGAAACTCCCCTGTGCTTTTTTGGCCATACTCATTTTCCTTTTCTTTATGTGGAAAAAGACCAGACGGTGGAAGGCACCTTTATCCAGGGAAGCCCTTTTGAAATCAAGCTGGAAAAAGGGGCGCGGTATCTAATCAACCCGGGTTCGGTGGGTCAGCCGCGAGACCGCGATCCGAGAGCGGCTTATGTTATCTATGATTCCAAAGTACGAAAAATCAAATTCTATCGGGTAGAATATGACATCCAATCGGCCCAGAAAAAAATTTTAGAAGCCAACCTGCCTTCGGCTCTGGCTGAAAGATTATCTCTGGGAATCTAAGCCCTTAGCTTGAGAGTTTTACTGGTTCTTTTAAGCCTCGAAACAATTTTCGCGAAACAATTAAAAAAGAGGGAAAAATAATAAATCTCGTTATGACAATCTATAGCCCTCGCTGAACATTTTAAATGACGGTCAGAGCTGAATATTTACATCTTATCTGAGGGACTGAGCCGGGGATTGGCATAACAATAAAGGCATGAAGTCAGGCAGCTCTGGGCATAGCTTCCAATATCGACAGATTCGGTACAGAGACAATCTTTTCTCTGGGTTTTATCTTTAACCACAGAAGCCAGCTCCTGTGAGGGATGGAGTTCGGACAACAATCGGCCATCGATGCAGGCAGAAGGTTTTATTCCTGGAAGTACGGCTATTTCCTGTTGACTGCAGCTCCAGAGCTCTAAGTTGTAAGCTGAAGCCACTTCAACCAGCTCAGACACTATTTTCTTTTTTTCTTCAAAGGTTGGATCATAAAACTTTAAATTAGCTTTTTTAGCCCTTCTCACCGCTTTCTTATACCATTGGGTAAAGCTGAACCGGACCGTCCGGATACCAAAAGAAGAGATTCTCCTGGCTAATTCTGGGAAAAAGGGCTGGTTGCTTTTAAGTAACTCGTTTTCGTACCAGAAAATAATCGGGTCAAAGCGAATCGAAATTCGTTCCGGGCTACCAGCAATTTTCAGCAAGCCAGAAAGCTGCTTTAAAGCCGTCTCTGGCGGCGGAGCCAGCTTTTCCAGAAAACTCCCACCCAATCCGGTTATGGTGAAATGAAAATAGACCTGGTCGTATTTTCTGATTAAATCCCGAAGCCCGAATTGATTATCCAGTAATGGTTGAAAATTTTTGGACCAGAGGACAATAGTATGAACCTGAGCCGGACTCAGGTCAACCCTGACCGATGACTTTTTCCCGGACGGGAAAAATCGGGCTTCTTCCTTAGACAAAGCCTCAGCCAGCCAACCGGGATAGAAAGCGACTAAATCTGTCCTTCTGGAGGCACTTATGATTTTCTTCATTTTGATGCGATTTCTTAACGGAAAAAGCTGGAATTTTTTATGAAACGTGAGTCTTAAGCTCTAAGCTCAAAAATGCTCTTCTTCTTCACCTTCCCGGAAGAGCCTATCTCCTAAGGTTTCGCCGATGAAGAAATAAAACAGGAAGAAATAAAAAACTGTTAGAATCAGAAGGTAAATCAAAAGACCGTTGGTAGCCACATCCAGGAGCTTAAAAATGGTTACATTCATCGACCGGGCCGCCAGCCAGATTGAAACCAGCCAAAACACGATGATGAACAGCAGGTCAAAAATCTTAGCTTTGACAAAATTCTTGAATCCGAGCGGAGGAAGAGTTTCTTCTCCAAATTCTCCCCGGCTAACTTCTCTTTGATGGAGAGTGGCCGTTTCTGCACTCTCCTGGTAGATATATTCTTTTTCAGTTTCTTCTTCACCTATTTGTTCTTCGAGCTCCATTTCTTCTTCTCCAAGATATTCTTCTTCTTTTTCTATCTCAATCTGGCTTCGGGTCACTCTTTCAGGAAAGCCCATGGTCGGTTCAGAAGCAGTTTCTTCTTCCAGCCATTCTTCCCCGGTTCCAGTCTCTATCATTCCGGTTTCTTTTGTTTCCGTCGTTTCTACAGCTGGTTTTATCAGTTCAGTAGAACCAGTTTTGAGGTCGGCGGTCTGAACCTCTTTTATCCAGGAGGGTATTTCACCTGGTTCTTCCGGATTGCTTTTTTCCAGCTGCCGGGCTTTTTCTTTTAATCGTTGCTTTTCCTTTTCTTCTAATATCTTAAAGAAATCCTCCACCTGTCTTTTTCCCAGCTCGACTGTCGGTCCAATTTTCCCCAGTTCAGCGGTTTCAAAAGTAAAAGTAGCAGAATCAGAAGCTCTTTCTTCTCTTTTAATGATTGTTTCTTTCCCGGCAGTCAATTTATCCTGATTCTCTTCGGCTATTATTTCTTTTTTTCTTTTTGCTTTTTCCTCGACTCCCAGTTCCTGAACTATCTGAGTTACCAGGCCGGGGGTCTTTCCTTCTTGCGGCTGGGTTTCTGCTTTTTTCTCCATTTCTCGAATTTCTTCTTCCAGAATTTCTTTTTCTATTTTCTTGATTAAATCTTCACCTTCAGTCTTTTCAGTAAATTCAGTTGCTGACTCAAGTTCACCAGTGCCTTTTTCCTCAGGAAAAGGTAATTTTTCTTCCTCAAAGGCAAAGAGAATTTCTTCTGTGGTCGGGGCTTTGGTCATAGCCCGAGAAAAAACTTTGGTTTCCCCGGTTTCTTTTTCGATTTCCTGCTCGCTGGTCTCTTCATCAACCAGAATCACTTCTTCTTCCCCTTCTTCAATTTCTTCCTTAGCTTCCTCTTCTTTGAGCACTTCCAGTTTCTCCTCTTTCTCCTCGGCCAATTCTTCTTCCTTTTCCTTATTCTCTAAATCTTCTAAATTTTCTTCAAATTCTTCCTCAGTCAGGTCTTCGGTGGTATCCCGCTGGCGGTTGTCCTCGACGATTTTATCGCCAGGAATTTCTTCTTCTATTTCTTCGTCTTCGGGAAAAAGCAGTTGCGTCCCGCAATTTTTACAATATTGATCCTCATCACTAATTAAAGCCCGACAATAGGGGCAGCGTTTAATACCCATAATAATATAATCTTATCGTTAACTTATTTATAAAACTAAAAGGCAGATGTGTCAAATAGATTTTTTTAATAAGAATAAAGGAATTAATCAATGTGAGTCCCATTTTTTCGGTTGACACTCTGCCGATTTTAATTAAAATAGATTATAAAGAGTGGGCGATTAACTCAGTGGCAGAGTGCTACCTTCACACGGTAGAAGTCAGAGGTTCAAATCCTCTATCGCCCACCATTATTTAAATTTTTATGACCTTATAATTTTTCTAATGGCCAATCTGATTCAATATATTGAATCAGAATTCAATTTTCCGAATTACCACATTCAGGTATTTTATTATCTTATTGAATTTAAACAATTTAAAAACTTTATAAAGTTGGCACATAAATTGCTTATATAAATGGTGAATCATTTTAAGTTACCTATAATTTTTAATTTGGGAGGTGAGAGCAGAAAGAGGAAACGAAAGTTTTAATGGTCTAAGGGCGGGATGGTTTAATGACCATCCCAGGGTGAAGGGTTTAAAGATCATTCGAAAGGAGAATTGATTCGAATGAAAAACAAAATTATCATTCTTGCTTTGATTCTTGTGCTTCTGGCTGGTGGAGCTGCTTTCGCTCAGATCAACCCCGAAGGTAAGATTACCGGTAAAGTCGTTGATGACCAGGGTAATCCCCTTCCGGGTGTGACTGTCGAAGCTACCAGCCCCAAGCTGGTCGGAAAGGCGGCTACTGTTACCGACGCTTCTGGTACCTATCGTTTGCTGGCCCTTCCTTCCGGTACCTATGAACTGACCTTTTCTTTGCCAGGTTTTAAGACCTTAGTCAGAAAAGATATCGTCCTGCAGCTGTCCCAGACCCTCGTGGTTAATGTCACCATGGAACCGGCAGCTATCGAAGAGCAGGTGACTGTTGTTGGTCAGAGCCCGCTTATTGACGTTAAGAGCACAGTTAAGGGCCAGGTTATGACCAAGGAAACCTTCCTGACTCTGCCTCGTGGCCGTACCTTTGATTCATTGATCAGCACCGTTCCTGGTGTTCAGAATGAAGGTATCGCTGGTGGTCTTTCAGTTGATGGCGCTTCCGGCGCCGAAAATATGTGGTATGTTGACGGCACCAACGTCACTGAAATTCACGTCGGAACCAGAGCTCAAAACGTCGTCCTCGAACTGGTTGATGAAGTGAAGGTTACTGCTTCTGGTTACAACGCCGAGTTTGGCGGCTCTATGGGTGGTGTGGTCAATGTCATTACCAGATCCGGCGGTAACACCTTCCACGGCGATGTTATGGGCTATTATGAAAACAACAAGCTGTGGATGCAGGGTAAAGCCCGCGATTATCTCCGCCTTGACCCCTACGACCCGACCACTCAGCACTATGAATATGTAAATGATGATGACCTGTACTTCAATGGCGGAAAGAACCGGGATAACTATTACAGAATTGAAGGAATTTTCAGCCTTGGCGGTTACATAATTAAAGACAGACTGTGGTTCTTTGGCTCAATCAACCCCATCTATTCTCAGACCGCCGCTCTCAGAGACTTTAATCAGCGTCAGGGCCCCTTTTATACTTTCTTGAACAAAAACTACAACTACAATGGTTCCTTAAAGTTAACCGCTGCTCCTATGGTTGGTCTCAGACTATCCGCCAGCTTTGTCAATAATTTCTCCAGATGGAAAGGAACTATACCTCCCATAACGGGCACTGGTAACCCTAACACTCCTTATTATATGGATGGATATGATTATCCCAACTGGAGTGCTGCTTTTACCGCTGACTATACAGGCATAAATAACCTGTTAATCTCCTTAAGAGGCGGTTGGCACAGACAGGATGTCGGTAACCAGGGTATTAAACCCCCGGCTGGTCCTACCTACTATTTCCGATATCCGAACACAATGTATGCCGACGACCCATTCTACCAAGATCATCCTGAACTGTTACATTACGCTGGGTGGTCAAACTCTGCTACTTGGCTCAATCTTAGGAGAGAGCTCAGAGAAAAAATTAGCGGCAACCTGGATGTAACTTATTATATGAACCTGGCCGGTGAACATGCCTGGAAAGCTGGCGCCCAGTTCATTTGGCTGCATGAAAATTACGACTACACCCCGAACGCTCCTCGTATCAACCTGTACTGGAACCGTTCTTCAACATTTGGAAGAGGCACCTATGGTTATTACATCATCAGACACGGATATAACTCTTATCCTTATGGCTGGTTCTGGAACATCCACAGCAATAACTGGGCTCTTTACCTCCAGGATTCCTGGACCATCAGCAACCGGTTGACCATCAATTTTGGTGTCAGAACAGAGTCTGAATACATCCCCTCCTTTTCCAATGAGCCTGGACTCAAAGATATGAAACCTATTAAATTCGACTTCCTTGATAAGCTGGCTCCAAGATTTGGTGTTGTTTACGATGTCTTCGGTGATTCCAGTCTGAAAGTCTTCGGCAGCTTTGGTATTTACTATGATGTTATGAAGCTTTACCTGGCTGAAGGTGCTTTTGGCGGTTTCAAATGGAAAAACAGCTACTTCGCTCTTAACAACCCTGACTGGACACTGATTGCCGCCAATTTTATCAACACCGGAAACTTTGAAGACCTGGCTGACCAGGCTCCAGGTGGAAACCAGTACTTGGGCACCATTGACTTCCGTTATCCTTCTTTTGACGCTGTTGACCCGGATATCAAGCCTGTTTCCCAGATGGAAATCTCCTTTGGTGCTGAAAAGAAGATTATGGAAAACCTGTCTTTCTCAGCTCGGGCTGTGTACAAGCACTTAATCAGAACCATAGAAGATATCGGTGCCTACGAAGAAGTTGCCCCAGGTCAGTTTGCTGAAATTTATATGTTCGCCAACCCGGGCTATGGTTGGGCCAGACCACAATCTCAGGGCGGAAGAATTTCCGACGAATACTGGCCAATGCCCAAAGCCAAGAGAGATTACTATGGCCTGAACCTGTCCTTAGAAAAGAGATTCAGCAACAACTGGCAGGGTGGCATTAACTACACTCTGAGCCGGGTTCAGGGTAATTACGGCGGTTTAGCCAGCTCTGACGAAGGTGGGCGTGTATCTCCTAACGTTGAACGCTACTTCGACTACTGGTTTATGCCTTACAAGGCTGACGGAACACCTCTGGATGGTCCTCTGCCTCATGACAGAACCCACTACATCAAAGCCTATGGTTCCTATGTCTTCCCCTTCGGCCTGACTGTCGGTTTCACCGCCTATGCCAGAAGCGGCTATCCTCTGAGCACCAGAATCAACCTCTGCAACACTTACATGTGGCCAAATGGTTATGGAGACCTCGGCCGACTGCCCTGGACAGCCTGGGCTGATGTATACCTTGAGTACACTCTGAAATTAGCTGATAAGTATAGAGTTGGCATCAACCTCCAGGTCAACAACATCACCAACACCAAGACCATCCAGGGTAAAGTTTTCTACCTAAACAGAGTTGGTTCAAGATACTATACTGATTATCCAGGCACCAGGGTTTGGTTTGAAGATGCCATGCTGAACGGTACCTTCAAAGATAACTGGTACGAATGGTTCACCCATGATCCTGCTGTTGACCCGCATCCAGCTTTTGGCTGGTGGACCTCCAGATTCGGGACTTGGTCAATGAGACTGGGCTTCAAGTTCACCTTCTAAGCTGAAGCTGTAGCTCTGAAATACGAGCCCGTCTCCGCCGCCAAGGCGGAGACGGGCTTTTTATTTATAGCCAGTTTCTGGTATTTATTTTCCAGCTTTCTTATTTCAATAATAGAGATTGGCAGCCAGCTTAAATAATTTTAAAAATAACGATAGGCTAAATTAGCCTTATTCATATCTTTATATCAAAAGGTTCATCCTGGCCACTTTAATCGTCTTGATTTTCAGGCTCATCCACAAAAATCCAGGAAAAGCCTGAATCTATTATCTGATATATCTGAATATCTGAAAAGAGACTTAGGCCAGAAAATAAAACTATAATCTCTATTATTTTAAAAAATTTCTAAAATCAGTAAGTTTTCTCTGGATCTAATTTCCGGCGAGCCTTTTCTCCAGTCTTTCCAGCTCCCTCCTTGCCAACCGGACATTGGCTTCATTATCCCCCTTAGGATTCTGCAGATATAGCTTAAAATATTCTATGGCTTCTTTAATCCGGCCGCTTTTTTCATAAGCCACAGCCAGATTAAAGTAGCCGGAATAGGTCGGAAGAATAGCCACTGCCTGCCGGAGATAAAAAATCGCCTGGTCATAATCGCCAAGGTAAGCATAAGCTAAGCCCGCAAATTGATATAAAGACTGATCATCAGGAAAGTCATCTATCAGCTTCTTATAAATTTCTATGGCTTCTTTTAACTTTCCAGTAGAAGCCAAATTGGCGGCCAGGCTCATCCTCAGATGCTTGCTTTCCGGCTCAATGGCCAGGGCTTTTTCATAATAAGTGCGGGCTTCTTCCTTCCGGCCAGCAGCATCCAGAATTCCACCACAGACCGTCAGGGCATCAACATTCTTTGGATTTATCTCCAGGACTTTATTCATTGTCTCAAAAGCTTCCCGGACCCGTCCGCTAACCAGATAGGTATGACCGAGACGAACTGTAAGGATTTCTGAATCAGGGAGCCTGTCTAAGCCTTTCTTCAGCGTCTCTATGGCTGCTTCGAGCTTCTTCTGCCGAGCCTGAGCCAGAGCTAAGTTTACGTAACTGGCTGGGGAATCAGGGATTTCTTCCAGAATTTTTAGATATACCTTTTCCGCTTCAGCATATTTTTCTTCAAATTCATAGGTTTGGGCCAGTTGAATCAGCCTCAGTAGGTCAATTTTTTCTTTGGGGTCAGGATAGGTCGAACCTGGCCTGGTAGGAGCAAAGTTTAAATAGCCAAGAGAACGCAGTTTTTCTAAATCTTCGGCCCGGGAAGCAGCCGAAATCTGCGCGGGAGAAGAGCCAATGCTCAGCAGAAGATTTTCCAGCTTCTTTTTCAACTCTTCTGCTATTTCCTTAGAATAATCATAAAGGTTTTTTCTTTCTTCGGGGTCAGTCTTCAAATCGTAGAGTTCAGGCCGCGGAGCCTGAATGAATTTCCACTTCCCGGCGAGCAGCCCGACCAGTTCAGACCAGCCAAAGTTTTCCTTAGGATAAAATGTTTCAACCAGAACCTCTCGGTCTTTTCTCTCTTTTCCTCTGAAGACAGGGACCAGGCTTTTGCCCTGCATCTTGATGGCTTCATCTTCAACTCCAGCCAACTCCAGAATCGTTGGAGCAAGGTCAATCAGGCGGACTCTCTTATTTACTACTGCCGGTCGCGGGAAGACCTTTTTTCCCCAGAAGATCAATGGCACTCTGATGGTTTCCTCATAAAGGAAAATCCCATGTCCCATCTCCACCTTATCTCCCAGACCTTCTCCATGATCCCCGGCCACGATGATAATCGTCCTATCCAGAATGTTCTTTTCTTTCAGGGATTCGATAATCTTACCCACATAGACATCCATGTAGGCAATTTCGCCGTCATATGGACGGTCCTTGAAGTCTTCCTTAAACGGAGATGGTGGGTCGTAAGGAAGATGAGGGTCATAATAGTGAACCCAGCAGAAAAATTTATTCTTCCAGTTGTTTTCCAGCCATTTAGCAAACTTGATAAAAGTGTCCTCAGCCCGGCGTTCGGCATTCATAGTTTTGAAAGGTAGCTGGGCTTGAAAAGTGTCATCATAAACTTCAAAGCCTCTCTCCAGACCGAACCTGGAATCAACCGAAAAAGAAGAGACAAAAGCTGCAGTCTTATAACCATATGCTTTTAGAATTTCAGTCACAGTGCTTATTCCGGGCGATAAATAATGTCCGTTATTTCTTACGCCGTGGCTTACTGGCTCAAGACCCGTAAAAATAGAAGTATGCGAAGGCAGAGTCAAAGGTGCCGGGCAATAAGCATTGGCAAAACGGAGTCCTTCACTGGCCAATCTATCAAGATTGGGTGTTTTGGCTCCTTTATAGCCATAACAGCCAAGATGGTCAGCTCTGGTGGTGTCCAGAGTTATTAGCAGAATGTTTAAAGAAGACGACCCCTTCAGGTTCAAGCTGGGAGTTTTTAATTTTAATAGAAAAATTCCGGCAACTAAAAAAGCCGCTACCAGAGGAATTAGGATAGGTAATATCTTTTGAAACCCAGTTTGACTTTCCTTAAAGTCAAGTTTCCTTTTCTGCCCATCCGATTTTGCTGAGGCTTGAGTTTTTTCAGAAATATTAGCCGGGGATTCTGATTTCCGGCGGCCAGCTCTTTTTTTCTTTTTCTTGCTCATAATGGAAGCCCATTAGGAGTGGATCCGGCATATTTTTCCGAAATTACTTTTTTTAAAACGCTATTAGCTGGAACCCGACTCCAGAGCTGAATCACGGTTTTTTTTACCAAAAAAGTTATCAACGGCTCAACCAGGCTATTTTCTTATGGCCTGTAAAATTTGCTGAACCATGGCCACTCTTGGAGAATCCTGAGGCTCAAGTTTCAAGAATTTTTCAAAGTATTCCACAGCCTTGGGAATATCATTCTTATTCAGCAAAACATAGCCGAGCTTAAGATAAGGATCCGGCCATTCGGGTTTGATGCTGGCAGCCAGTTCAAAATACTTCTGAGCCTCATCCAGCTTCTGGTTGGTGAAGAAAACTTCGGCCACATTGAAAGCCACTACTTCATCCTGGGGAGCGGTGTCCACTGATTGTTTAAAATATTTGGTGGCTTCTTCAAGGTTGTTCTGTTTTAAATAAATCAATCCAATAGCTGCTAAGGTCTTAGCAGTCATGGTCACACCCATAGCCTGGTCAGTTTTGGCCTTTTCTAAGACCTGATTGTAAATTTCCATAGCTTTTTCAATTTCACCTTTTTCTCTGTAGCAATCGCCGATGTTCAGAAGGACCTGGTAGGCAGCAGGGTTCTTTTCATAAAACTGCTCATACATGGCCAGAGCGGTGTCATATTTTCCCTCTTTGAAAAAGGCATTTCCCTGGTCCAGCAGTTCTAAGGAAGCCTGGTCCTGGATTATGGAAATTCCACTGCTGGCTTTTTTCAATTTTATGATTATCCTGGGATTTTTTTCCAGCTGGCTGACCGTAACTTCCTGAGTAGCTGGAGCATAACCTTCGGCCGAAACTGACAGACTCCAGCGGCCAGAGCCCAGACCAATAAATGACCATTCTCCTTTTTTATTGGTAGTAGCTTCAAGCTTTAAGCCACCACCGGCATCCTGCAAATAAGTCATAACCAGTTTGGCTCCAACTATCGGTTTATCCTGTTCATCTACAACAACTCCACCCAAACGTCCAACGCCTCTTCCGGCCTGAGCCATCAGCATCATTTGGGAAAACAAAATTATTATGGTCATAAAGACAAGAATTCGTAAAATTGGCTTCTTCATATCATTACCTCCATGCTGCTTTAAATTTGCTCAGTAAAAGCCTTCCTGCCATTTTCTTATTTTCTCTTTTCCTTCAAGGCTTTGACCTGAGCCTTTATTTTCTCCTGATTCGGTTCGAGTTGTAAAGACCTTTCCCAGGCATAGAGCGCTTCATTGATATCACCAAGTTTATAGTAACATTCGCCAATAGCATTTAAAATATTTATGTTTGTGCCGAAATGGCTGAGATATTGCTTGTAATAGTTAATCGCTTCTTCATATTTTTCCAGAGCCTGAGAGGATTGGCCGAGTATCTCGAGAAAATCGTAGTTCTGCTGGTTCTGGACAAAGGGCAGGGCTATGGTTAAAACATCCTGATATTTTTTCTCAGCATAAAGCAGACGACAGAAATCTAAGGCATAAACAGGCTGGGTAGGCTCTTTTCGGTAAGCGGTCTCAAGATATTTTCTGGCTTTTTCTATCTCATTCTTATTCCAGTACTGAAGGCCTAAGGCATGCTGGATAGCTGCTGAAGAATCGCCTTCTGTAGGCTGGGTCATAACCCAGGAGCGAGAAATGGTATTAAGATAACTGATGTAAAAAGAGGCTTTTTGACTCAGAAGTTCATTGTCGTTTTCATCTTTCAGGGTCACGGTGAGAAAATAATTGGCTGGCGGCCAGCCCTGAAGCGGAATTTCCTCATAAAAGACATCCGGCTCAGGATATTCAGAAATTTTTCTGGAAAAAGCTTTTACCTTTTCTCCATTCTCCCTGATTACCTCGTAATTGAGAACGCCCTTTTCCCTTAAAGCCGGTGTCAGACCCCAGATCTGGAAGAAAGCATAAAGCGTATCGTCACTGATGAAATCATTCCGGGGAGATGGAACAAACTGCAGGTCATTGAGGAGAAAAGCTTTATTTAGCCCGCGGTACTGAGTGCTGCGGGTCAATCTGTTAGCCAGAATCAGAGGACTCATCTGCACGCCCTGCTCGGGTATATTCAGGGTGGTCTCAAAAGAGGTAAACTCCTTGGACACAAAATTCTTGAACAGGATGCTCATCCTGTATTTTCCCGGGACAAGAGGGAAAACATCCTGAAAGCTCATCAGCCGGTCCTTGATTCTGGCCACCTGGTCTTCATTAAGGTTGAGTGGAATTCGCCGGTCAAACTGATAAACCTGCCGGCCATTAAGGTCAGTAACACTCCCATTTATTACTATACTTGTCTGGTAATTACGCCCATCCTTCTCTAAGGATAATTTCTTCGGCTCTATCAGATAATGGACATAATAAACTCCACCAGGGGATCGATAAACACTGACCAGCGCATCGCTGTCGATGTAGTTTGCCGAATATTCGACTTCGATTATATCTTTATACCTAAAAAGCTTTTCGGCATAAGTATCTTTAACTTTATAAATCGGAGCATTGGGAATTCTCTGATTGAGAAGAACATCAGAAGCAATTGATGGTCTCAACTCTGTTAAGGGCTCGCCTTCGATCAAACTCAAAGAAACCTCGGCCACATTGGGTTCTATCTCGACTAACTTGTTGAAGGCCTGAGCATAATCGGTCATATCTCCACTGTAATGAGGCATCAATTTCTGAGGGCCATCTTTTATTGGAGAGTAAAGCTTATATTCACCTGTTCCGTCCGGCTTATAAAACACCACTGAAAAAGCGTTGGGCAGACCATATTCAGCCATCCCCTGATAAAACCAGATGATGGTCGGATAAAGGTCATAAAGATTCTCGTATTTTTCAGTATACTTTGGCTCGCCAAGAATGATGTAGATTTTTCCCATATCAGTCCGCCAGCCAGGTTCAGGTGATTCTTTCCCGAAATGCTGGTTAGCGTATTTTATCCTCCGGTAATGCTCTTCCTTAAATTCATTTTCCGGGGTATTGGGGTTAGGATCACGTTGCTTCCAGAAGGCTTCGATAAACATATCCCGCTGGCGGTCGTTTTCCAGGCTGAGAAAAACGTCCCTTTCTTTGGGAGAAATAATATAAACGACCTCTTCTTCCAACCATTTACGGTATTTTTCAGGTAAAGCTTTAATTAATTCCTTGGTAGACCTGGATTTGGCTTTTGATTGGGCTGATGATATACTGGATATGATAAACAGCCCACAGATTAAAATGATTAGAAATACGAACCACTTTTTTTTCATCTTTACTCCATCTTGTATATTATAATATATAACTAAATGCTTCAAGTTTTGATTCAGGAAAAACAACTTGACAAAGAAAGCTGGCTGGCTTATTTATTATAAGGAATTCTTAAGAATCATATTTTCTCCCCTTCAGTTTTAAACTAAGGGTCGAGAATCGCAGGGGTTCAATGGTTAAAAAGAGCAAAAAAGAAAAGACTATTTCTAAAAAGAAGCCGGAGAAATCTAAAGCTGAACAGACTGAATTTATGACTCCTGAGCAGACACTCAGCCAGGATATATTTGAACAAAGCCTGGATCCGCTTTTTTTGAGTAAAAGTCTGGAATCTGAATTGTCTGCCTCTAACCAGATGAAAAGTTTGTCTGATGATTTTGATGAATTTGAACTCCAGGATATATTGCCCAAAAGCTCTCAGATAGACACTCCATCTTCGACCGAGGTGACTGAATCTGATCACGACCCGATAAAAATTTATTTCCGGGAGATGGGAAAAATCTCTTTGCTTTCCCAGCAGGATGAAATCGATCTGGCCCGTCAGATGGAGAGGGGAAAGAAAATTCAACTACGGGCTCTGCTTAAAACCAGGCTGGCCATAAAAGACATACTCTCACTTAGAGACATGGCCGATGCTGAGCCGGAGCGTTTCTTGAGGTTTTTTGATGAAACTGAAGATTTCGAAGATGATGCGGCCAGAAAAAAGGTCAAGGCCCTCCGGCAAACTCTGGATAGGTTTCACCGGTTGGCTGAAGAATTCAATTCCCTTAAGCTAACGGCCAGGAACGCTTTCGCCCGGGGTCGTCTGATAATAAAAATGTACCGGATTCTGGAAGAGCTCCATCTTTCCCCGGAAAAAATGTCCAGTACCATCAACCGTTTGCGAGAAATTCTTCATATCATGAACGAACTTGAAGAAAAGAAGGAAGAAATTCAACTGGCTCTCCAGAAGACCAAGATTAAGCCGACCACCGAAGCTCTCAGACAAAAACTCAACAAATACAAAGCTGAGGAAAAAGTTTACCGTCAAGAAACCGGACTGAACGCTACTGAACTGCGCAAAGTTCTGAGAGATATCAGCCGTGGCGAAAAAATCCAGAAACATGCTGAAAACAAACTTATTGAAGCTAATCTCAGACTGGTTGTCTCCATAGCCAAGAATTATGTCAACCGCGGTCTGAGCCTGTCCGATTTAATCCAGGAAGGTAACCTCGGTTTGATGCGAGCAGTTCAAAAATTTGATTACCACCGGGGTTTTAAGTTTTCCACCTATGCTACCTGGTGGATCAAACAGTCAATCACTAGGGCGATTGCCGACCAGGCCAGAACCATCAGGATTCCTGTCCACATGGTGGAAACCATCAACCGCCTCAAAAAAATCCACCAGGAACTTGTTCAGAAGACCGGTCGCGAACCAACTGTCCAGGAGATTGCTGAAGCCGTCAAAATGCCGGTGCAAAAAGTCACTAAAATTCTTCAGGACAGCCAAGAACTTCTATCCTTAGACTCGCCCATCGGCGATGACGAAGAAAGCTTCCTCAGAGATTTTGTCCAGGATATCTACAGCCCCTCACCAGCTGATATCGTCATCAGAGCTAATCTGAAAGAACAGATCACCAAGGCTCTCAACACTCTGACTGAAAGAGAAGCCACGGTGATCAAAATGAGGTTCGGCATCGGCGATGGTCAGGAGCATACCTTAGAAGAAATCGGTCAGAAGCTCAAGGTTACCAGAGAAAGAGTTCGCCAGATTGAAACCAAGGCTCTGCGCAAGCTGGCTGAATCGGCCCTCCGGGATAAGCTGAAATCTTTTTCTGATACTCCATCCTCCCAGAGCTGAGAGGAATTCAGACTGCCTATTATCTTAACGATTTTTTAAGGATCATTTCTCGCCATCAACCCGTAATCCCATTTTCCTGAGGGCTTCATCTCCTTTTGTCTGAGAAGGAGCTTCTCCAGGAAGATAAAGCAGTACTCCTCCTTTTATCGGTCTGATTTCGATCTTCTTCTCTTCAGCCAGCCGGTTAGTGGCCTGAACGGGGTCCTGACCGAAATATTTTTTAAAAGCTTCATTGAAACCGCTGTACACAGAATGAATCCCCTTAAAATCACCGATTCTTAATGACCTAATGGCCAGATGAACAAATTCTTCCACCGAAAGTTTTTCTTTTTTCTTCAGGTTGAGCTTATCATCAACCATTTTTCCTCCTTTCTGCAATTAGAGACGTAGCCCGCTTTAATTTTTGCTCAGCTTCTTTAAACAAAGTCTTTCCTGTATAATTTTTTTCACTATTTTTGAAGGAGCTTCAACCGATGAATAGCAGCCTGTTAATCAACATCGCCGGCTGGCTGGGAGCCTTTATGTTGCTTTTAGCCTACGTCCTGGTCTCCACCAGAAAACTGGCCGGAGATTCCTTCAACTACCAGATTCTCAATCTCTTAGGCAGCGGTTTGCTATTAGCCAATGCCTATCATTTCGGGGCTTATCCCTCAGTGGGAGTAAATTCTATCTGGATTGGCATCGCGCTTTTTACTATCATAAAGAATCAGAACAAAAATCAGAAGGAGGGGCAATGAATAGGCATCTTCTTGTTTTTCTGGGGAGCCCCAGAAAAGACAGCAACAGCACCATCTTGGCAATGGAAGCGGCCAAAGCAGCAGAAAAAGCTGGGGCTTCGGTGGAAATAATCCATTTAGCTGAACTTAACCTCAACCCCTGTTTGGCCTGCGAAAGCTGCCGGGATAAAGGTCCAGGAGAATGTATCCAGGAAGATGACATGAAAGAAATTTATCCAAAACTTAAAGAAGCTGAGGCCATCATTCTGGCCCATCCGGTTTA
The DNA here is from genome assembly GCA_014360015.1 of Candidatus Aminicenantota bacterium. Lineage (GTDB taxonomy): Bacteria > Acidobacteriota > Aminicenantia > Aminicenantales > Saccharicenantaceae > Saccharicenans. The sequence goes on from JACIYJ010000006.1 coordinate 51,410, forward strand.
CTGGTTCAGTCTCAATGCCCAGATCAAACTCTTCATCGACAGGTGGTATGCTTTTGGTGGCGATGATTATGCCTGTTTTAAGGACAAAAAAGTCGGAATTATCCTAACCTACGCTGACCGCGATGTTTTCACCTCAGGCGGAGTCAATGCCCTAAGAGCTTACCAGGATATCTTCAATTACCTGGGAGCAGAAATAGTCGGAATGGTTTACGCTTCGGCTTCAGAAAAAGGCGAAGTCAAACATGACCCGTATGCCATGGAAGAAGCCATTAAGCTTGGACAAAAAATAGTTTCTTGAGAAAAATTCTCCAGTCGGAAAATTTTTCAATTTTCAGCTTTTCATTACGACTAAAAACAAGATGGGACTTTAGAAGAATGTGGGAGGAAAGAGGTAATGACCAGGGCCAGAACAAAATATTCAATTTTATTTTTTATTTTTTTTATTGCCTTAACGACAATTCTTATCCATTTCGCTTACTCTCAAGATAAACCATCTCTATCAGAACCGGACAAAGAAATTTTGAAAAAAGCTCAGGAACTTAAAGTGGTTCGAGCTTATCGGCTGACTGAACCGATTGAACTTGATGGTTTTCTCCAAGAGAAAATTTACCACAACCCACCAGTGGAAGATTTTATTCAAACGGATCCTCTGGACGGAACGCCCGCTACTGAAAAAACTCAAGTCTGGGTACTTTACGATAACTCTAACCTTTATGTGGCGGCCTACTGCTATGATTCAGATCCTAAGGGTGTAGTCGGCGAACTGGGCCGCAGAGACTATCTGGTTGACTCAGACTGGTTTATTTTTTGCGTTGACCCGTACTTCGACCGCCGGAGTGGTTATGCTTTTTGGGTTAATCCTTCCGGTTCGATGATAGACAAAGCTCTCTATAACGATATCAGCGAAGATAAAAGCTGGGATGGTATCTGGGAAGCCCGGACTCAGGTTACAGACCAGGGCTGGTCAGTGGAAATCAGAATTCCTTTCAATCAGCTGCGATTCCCCAAAAAGGACTCGTATACCTGGGGAGTTAACTTTCAGAGAATAATTAAAAGAAAGAACGAAAAAGTTTCCTTCGCCTGGGTGCCTAAGGAAGACAATGCCTTTGTCTCCCGCTTCGCCCGGCTTGAAGGTATAGAGAATATCAGGCCTGGCCGTCGGGTAGAAGCTTTTCCCTATTCTGTCGGACAGGCTCAATTCAGGCCATCTGAACCGGGCAATCCTTTCGAAACCGGCCACAGGTATAAAGGAAATGTCGGTTTCGACCTCAAAGCCGGACTTAAAAGCAACCTCAACCTTGACCTGACGATTAATCCTGATTTTGGCCAGGTGGAAGTCGACCCGGCAGTGATTAATCTGACTGCCTATGAGACTTATTATGAAGAAAAAAGACCGTTTTTCATCGAAGGTTCTTCGATTTTCAGCAATTTCGGCCGTGGCGGAATTTACATTAGCACCAATCTCAACTGGCCTAATCCTTCACTATTTTACAGTCGGAGAATTGGCCGTCAGCCTCAGGGCTATCCCGTCCATGAAGGCTATGTTGATTTTCCTGACCGCTCCACCATCATCGGCGCTTTTAAACTTACCGGAAAACTGGGTTCAGGCTGGAACATTGGCGTTATCAACGCTGTAACTGCCCGGGAATATGCCACGATCGATGATCTGAGCAATCGCTATCACGATGAAGTCGCTCCACTTACCTATTATGGAATTTTCCGGGCTCTTAAAGAATTTAATAAAGGACAACAGGGGCTGGGTTTTATGTTCACTTCAGTGATTCGGGATCTCAGAGTGGAAAGTTTGCAGTCGCTTCTGGCGGAGGAAGCCTTCAGTTTAGCTGTTGATGGCTGGTCTTTTCTTGATAAGAAACGCAACTGGGTATTCGGCGGCTGGGCAGGGGGAACTTTCATCCATGGAAGCCAGGCTGCCATTTACCGGCTCCAAAGGTCTTCCATTCATTATTTCCAGCGACCTGACATCACCCACGTCAGTCTTGATCCTGAAGCCACCAGCCTTTCTGGCTGGGCGGCCAAACTTAACTTAGCCAAGCAACAGGGACATTCTCTGGTACTTATTTCAGTCGGGGCTCTTTCTCCCGGTTTTGATCCGAATGATGCCGGTTATCAGAGAAGCATTTCGGACAAGATTGATTTTCAGGCACTGTATGGCTATCAATGGACCAAACCAGGAAAAGTCTTCAGGCAGTCGCTCCTGATTGGCGGCTTTGAACGAGTTTATGATTTTAGCTGGAACAAAACCTTTGACGCCTGGTTAGTCAACTTCCAGGGGGTCCTCAAAAATTGGTGGACAGCAAACGCTATGGTCACTTATTATCCTAAATCCTATAGCAACACCCTGACCCGTGGTGGGCCTCTGGCTCTTATTCCAGAAGGGTACTCTGCCTATTTCAGCCTTGACTCAGATACCAGAAAAAAATTCGTCTTCTACGGTTCGACCGACTATACCTGGACTTCTGCCAAGCAAAAGGAGTGGAATATTAGCCTGGGACTCCGCTGGAAGCCCAGGTCCAATTTCAATCTTTCAGTTGGCCCGATGGTCGGCAAAAACCTCAACGAAACTCAATGGCTGACTTCGATCTCTGACCCGATGATGACTGAAACTTATGGCCGGCGCTACATTTTTGGAAGAATTGATCAGACCTTAGTGGCCAGTGAAATCCGGATGAACTGGATTTTCACTCCGCGGTTGAGCCTTCAGCTTTACCTTCAACCTTATATTGCCGTCGGCAAATACGACCGCTTCAAGCAATTAAACCGGGCCAGGGCTTACGATTATTTAGTCTTCGGTGAAGCTCCCTCCACGATTTCCTTTCAGGACGAGCATTATCTGATTGACCCGGACGGCAGTGGCCCGGCCGCCTCTTTCTCCATCTATAATCCCGACTTCAATTACAAGTCGCTCCGGGGGACCATTGTCCTGCGCTGGGAATATCGCTTGGGATCTCTTCTCTATCTGGTCTGGACACAAAATCGGGCTGATTATTCGCATCCTGGAGATTTTTCTCTTGGCCGAGATCTGGGCGACCTATTTACCGCACCTGGTGACAATGTCTTTTTGATCAAGCTGACCTATCGCCTGAATCTTTGATCCTTCAATTTCTATTCCACTTGACAAACACCGGATCAGGGCTAAGATATATGGCTAAATTTTTGCTAATGATGAGATTAAACCAAAATGCCCTGGATAACAGTAGCCTTGCTGGTCATTTCCAACATCTTTATGACTTTTGCCTGGTATGGCCATCTAAAATTTAAAGGCCTTCCTCTGTGGAAAGCCATCATTTTCAGCTGGCTGATTGCTTTTTTAGAATACTGTTTTCAGGTGCCGGCCAACCGTCTGGGCTACGGGAAATTGACTGCAGCCCAGCTTAAAACCATCCAGGAAATCGTCACTCTGACTGTTTTTTCTTTCTTCTCCATCCTCTATCTCAAAGAAGACTTCCGCTGGAATTATCTGGTAGGTTTCTTGTTCATCATCTTGGCGGGCTTCTTTATTTTCAAAAAATAAAGAATTCAAAAAAGCTAAATTCACGATAAGTCTTATTTCGAAGTAGCTATGTGGCGGTAGTACTTCACAATATACTTTTCCTGAACTTCGTATGACCAGTGGACATCTCGAATAAATTTAGCCGCTTCTTCTTTTTTTCCTTCGCGTAAATATCTTATTAGCTGAGCATGTTCACCGATAGAAGATTCTTCCCACTCTTTGACAAAGCCCTGAGGCCGCGGAAAATCATAAAGCCGTTTTTTCAGGTTGTTGACAATTCGCATCAGTTTTTCGTTGCCACACAGGTCTAAATAGGTGTTGTGAAAATTCAGGTTTTTCTCATAATAAAGGTCAAAGTCATCGGCATCGATGGCCTGTTTCATCTCCTGGTTCATCTGTTCCATAAAATCGATTTCCTTCTTCCCCAGACGATCAAAGGCTTTGATGATGGCAATACTTTCCAGGGCTCCGATGATTTCATAATAGTTTTTTATGTCCTGAACAGATAAAACGTTGACTACCACTTTGCGTCGCGGCAGGATGGTAACAAAATCTTCACTTTCCAGCTGCAGCAAGGCATCCCGCAGCGGCGTGCGGCTCACTCCGAGTCTTTTAGATGTTTCTTCCATATCGATGACTGAGCCGGGCAAAATCTCTCCCCGACGCATCTGTTCCCGGAGAAAATCATAGACCTGTTCTTTCAAAGATTTGACGTTGAGGACTGGTTTATCGTTCATGGGCCTTATCTAACCTCCATATAAATATTTTTAACTTTGATAATAATCGACGTTTTCCGCCGTGATGATATCAATCTGCATCATGACTTTTTCTTTAACTTTTTCACCAAGAACTACTTTTCTGAATAGAGCATAGATGCCTTCATAGCCCTGCCGTTCCGACTGCTGACTGATCAGAAAATCTATGGCTTTTTCTTTGAGCAGTTTAACGTTGCGGGGTATAGGGTCATAGCCAATCAAGACTATTTTCTGTTTGCCTGAATTACCCTTCCACCACTCAGCCACTTTATGAGTCATGGCATTGGTTACAAAGATCCCCGCTATGTCCTTGTTTTTCCGATAATAGGCTTCAAGATGGGCTTTGGTTCTGGCCGCTGACCAGTGGCCATCAATTTCTATAACTACTGATTCAAACCCCCGCCAGTTACAGCTCCCCTTGAGAAAACCCTCTATTCTTTCGGCAATATGATAATCTTCAGGTAGCACTTTGACCACAGCAATTTTCCCTTGCTGGCAATGAATTGCTTGTTTCATCAAACAGGAGGCCAATATGCCACTCTGAAAAGCATCCTGGCCAATAAAAGATAATGGTTTGATACCCGGAACATAGGAGTCGAAAAAGACCACTGGCAGGTCTTCAGGCAATTCTTGCAAAACCTGACCGAAGCTCTTGGGTAAAACTGGCGCGGCTAAAAGGCCATCCAGCTTTTCTCGCAGCATCTTTTTACCAACCAAAAGGACAGATTTTTCCTGATGACGGTCAAAAAAGAAAAAACTAACTTGGACTTTGTGGGAAACCAGCTCCTGCTGGGCCCTCTCGATTCCCCGAAGCGGCAATGTCCAGTAATGACTGTCCTGTTCGGGCCGGGGCATCAGCACTCCAAAGTTGAAGACCTTTCGCAGCTTAAGGTTTTTGGCAAAGATATTGGTCCGGTAATCAAGCTCTTTGATTACCTGCAGCACTCGCTTTTCCGTCTCTGGATGGACCCGACCGCGGTTATGAAGAACCCGGTCCACAGTACCAATAGAGACTCTGGCTTTTTTAGCGATATCTTTTATGGTAACGATGGTCAGCCCTCTTACCCAAAAATTCCTCAAGTAAAATTCTTATCAAATTCCTTTTAGAAATACAATATTTTTAGCGAAATTTTTGGTTTTTTATAAGATATTTTGCCCAGTTTAATGTTAACGTAAACATGGACTTAGATTAGAATGGTATTAATAACCGAGCCCTTTCTTCAGCTGTTCGTATTCATGCCAGATTTCATATGGAATATGACGACCAAATTTCTCCAGAAATTTTTTGATATCGGCCAGCTCTTCTTCCCATTCTTTTGGTTCGATCCGGAAAAGTTCTTCCAAGTTCTCTTCGGGAAGGTTTAAGCCGGTAAGGTCCAGATCTTTTTTGTCCGGGATAAGGCCGAGAGGAGTTTCCTTCGCTCCGGCCCGCCCGTTAACCCGATCGATAATCCACTTCAGAATCCGGATGTTCTCACCGAATCCTGGCCAGAGGAATTCCCCTCGCTCATTGCGGCGGAAGGCATTGATAGAATAAATTTTCGGTGGCTTGCTCAGCAGACGCCCCATGTTAATCCAGTGCCGGAAATAATCGCCCATGTTGTAACCGCAGAAGGGTAACATGGCCATGGGGTCGCGACGGAGCACTCCCACTTTACCGGCTGCGGCCGCGGTAGTTTCCGAGCCCATCCTGGCTCCCATAAAAACTCCGTGTTCCCAGCTGAAAGCTTCGGTGACCAGAGGAATCAATTTGCTGCGGCGCCCACCGAAAAGAATGGCCGAAATCGGCACACCCATCGGGTTATCGTATTCCTTCGACAGGGTCGGACAATTATAAACAGAAACAGTAAATCTGGAGTTGGGGTGGGCCGCGGTTGTGCCCTGACCTGGTTTCCATGGTCTTCCCTGCCAGTCAACCATATTCGACGGAATGGGCCCGTCAAGGCCTTCCCACCAAGGCGACATAGTATCCAGGTCAAGGCCAACATTGGTAAAAAGAGTGGGGTAAAAATTGGAATTCCGCAGGGTGCGCATCATATTGGGGTTGGTTTTCATCGAAGTGCCAGGGGCTACTCCAAAAAAGCCAGATTCCGGATTGATGGCATAAAGTCGCCCATCCGGACCGATGTTCAGCCAGGCAATGTCATCACCGATGGTCCAGACCCGATATTCAGGAAGGGCTGACTCGAGCATGGCAAAGTTAGTCTTGCCGCAGGCTGAGGGAAAAGCTCCGGCAATATAAGTAATATTCCCGTGAATGTCTTCAACTCCAATGATCATCATATGCTCGGCCAACCAGCCGTATTTCCGGCCGAGCCAGGAAGCAATGCGCAAAGAAAAGCATTTTTTGCCAAGAAGCGCATTACCCCCATAGCCAGAACCAACGCTCCAGACCAGATCTTCTTCTGGAAAATGCATGATGTAGCGCTTGTTTGGGTCAAAATCGCCCACAGTGTGGATGCCTTTAACAAAATTTTCTGAGTTGCCAATTTTCTCCAGAATCTTTTTGCCCAGTCTGGTCATAATCCGCATGCTGATGGCTACGTAGGAAACGTCTGTAATCTGGACGCAGGCTTTAGCATAAGGTGAATCGGGATGTCCCATCATATAGGGCAGGACATACATTGTCCGGCCGCGCATGGCTCCGCAGGAAAGCTTGGTTAGAAGCTTTTTGGCTTCATCTGGATGCATCCAGTTGTTGTTCGGACCGGTGGTCTCTCGGTCAGAATGGCAGACATAAGTCAAATGCTCGGTCCTGGCTACATCAGTCGGGTGGCTGCGATGAAGATAAGCTTTGGGCCAGAGTTTTTGATTGAGCTCTAAAAAAATGTCATGTTGCTCTATCTTCTCTTCTCTCATCCCCATTTCGATGATGCGGCGGGCTTCTCCTTCTGAACCATCACACCAGTAGATATTTTTGGGCTGAAGAAGTTCGGCTTGTTTTTCCACCCATTTTTCTACGGCTGTGGCCATTTTGTCCTTCCCGTCTGAAAAGTTTATGAGGTTTCTCTAATAACACACAGCCAGACTTTTGTCAAAAGGCAGCATATTTGCTAAATCTATCAGATCTTCGAATAAAAACAGAATTTTAGCTAATTTTGATTGCCAACGAAAATTTTAGTATAAATAAAAACGGAGGAGAGAATAAATGCGCTCAAAATTGGTCTTTTTTTCTATTAGCCTTCTTTTGATTAATCTTTTATACACACCGGCAGTCTGGAGTTTACCTCAGGAAACCCAGGTGATTAAATTGCCGGCACCCCAGACAGACGGAGGCAAGCCCTTGATGCAGTGTCTTAAACTCCGGCAGAGCAGTCGGGAATTCAGCCCCGAGAAACTGCCATTTCAAACTCTCTCTAACCTGCTGTGGGCTGCTTATGGGATTAACCGGCCTGACTCAGGAAAAAGAACTGCACCATCAGCTGTTAACTGGCAAAACATTGACCTCTATGTGGCCACTGCTAACGGGCTTTTCCTTTATGAGGCTAAGCAACACGCTCTGATCCAGATTCTCAAAGATGATATTAGAGCTCTATGTGGCACCCAGGATTTTGTTAAAACCGCACCATTGAATCTAATTTATGTTGGCGATTATGCTAAGATTCCCCGCGGTACCGATGAAGACAAGCGCTTTTATTCTGCGGCTCACACCGGTTTTATCTCGCAGAATGTTTATCTCTTTTGCGCTTCAGAAGGGCTGGCCACCGTGGTCAGAGCTTCGATTAACCGGGAAGAGTTAGCTAAAGCCATGAAACTTCGGCCCGAGCAGCATATCATCTTAGCTCAGACGGTAGGCTATCCGAAAAAATAAAAAATTTTCAGGGTTTCCTGATTAACCAGACAGCCATTTCCCAGGCTCCGCGATTGGCCCAGGTGCAGTAAGGAATCAAAAAAAGATTTTGCTTTCGTATTTCATTGCCTTTCTCATCAACCACCAGGCCGCTGCCAGTAATTACTCCTACTCCGCCCAAAAGGTCAGTTCGATACCATTGCTGGAGTTTACTCGAATCAGGTAGAGCTAAATTCAGAGCTGTTCCGCCATTATCTTTTCCTTCAGCACAAAAGACGATCGGACCACGTTCAACGGCCACCCGACCTCTGTCTTCGACTACATTTTCATGAGCCAAAACTCTTCTAATGGCCATAGGGAAAAAAATCTCAATGACATCGCCTCTTCTCCATTTCCTTTTAAGCCGGAGGTAGCCACGGTCGACCTTGACCGGGATAAGCTTTCTGTTCAACCTGACTATAATCTGTTCGGTCCCGCTATCAAGATAGCGATAAAGGTCGCCTGGAACAGGCCTGCCCTGAGCCCAACCCGGTATTCTGACACAGAGGGTGAAATCTCTGACCCGGGAAGGATTGATTCCGATTTTAACCGAGCCCAGCCAGGGATATTTGGTCTCCTGAATTATTTCCAGCTGGGTATTTTTGAATTCAAAATTAGCCGTGGAATTAACGAATAGATTGATAAACACTTCTTCCTCAGAGTGGGCATAGATGTACTGCGAGAAAGCGGCTAAGAACCGGGAAACGTTGGCCGGACAGCAGGCCACTTCAAACCAGCTACTGCGCTCGTACCTGCCTCGAGAAGCTAACGGATTTTGGTAGAAAAACTTATCGCCAGAAAGTCCCACCCCCGAGAGAAGTCCGTTATAAATAATCCTTTCCAGAACATCTATGTATTTACCGTCTCCTTCCAGTTGAAAAAGCCGCTGGTTCCAGAAGGCATTGCCCACCGCCGCGCAGGTTTCAGCATAAGCCCTTAGGTTAGGTAGTTCGTAGTCAGCGCCAAAAGCTTCATATTCACCGGTTGAGCCGATTCCGCCCGTGAGATAAAGCTTTTTATTGACCACATTTTCCCAGAGCCTCTGGCTGGCCCGGGCGTATTCAGTCCAGCCGCCGACAGCGGCCACATCCAGCATTCCACTGTACATATAAGTGGCTCTGACTGCATGTCCGACAGCCTCAGTCTGTTCTAAAACCGGCTTGTGGTTCTGAAGGTACTCTTCAGAATTGTAAATACGAAAAGGAGAATTGTTTGGATATATTTCTCCCCCGTGGTAATGGCCGCGTTCATCAAGGAAAAACTTCGCCAGCTTCAAATAGTTTTCATTACCCGTGACCCGATATAGTTTGACCAGACCAATTTCCACTTCCTGATGGCCGGGAAAAGCCCGAAGCTTATTCGGACCAAAAGTGCTGACCAGCAGATCAGCACTTTTCAGAGCAATATTCAGGAGGCTTTTTTCACCTGTGGCCTGATAATGAGCCACAGCTGCTTCATAAAGGTGGCCGAGATTGTAAAGCTCATGACTGACCCGCAGATTTGACCAGCGTTTTTGGCCAGCGCCCGGAGCAGGATTTTTCGGGTCGATAGTCCTGGCTGTGTATAGATAACCATCCGGTTCCTGGGCTTTACCGATGATGGTAATAAGTTCATCAACCTGTTTTTTGAGGTCCGGGTCAGGATAAGCTTTTAACGAGAGACAGGCGGCTTCGATGGCTTTATAAACATCAGAATCGTTATATCTTTTCCCGGTATGTTTTCCGGTTTTAAGGCCAGCGGCAATCCGGAAATTATCAACTCGGCCGGTTTCCTCATTCATTCGGAAAAGGTAAGGGATGGTTACTTTCCGGTTGGTTTCCATCCTCGGTGCCAAGAACTCATCGTCAACTTTAACTTCCCAGAAATTCACTGGCTTAATCGGATAATCATTCAATGGTTTAGATTTTTCTTGGCCCGAAGATAACCGAGGTCCCATCAGTAATAAGATTATCATCAATAAAAAAGGTAACCTTTTTCTCATTTTAAGCCTCTTTTTAGTCATTTATTTTATATTTTAACCTCAAACGCTTCGTTCCTCCACTCAATAGACAGCCTATTTCCTTTTGAGATGGTAAAGAGTGATGCTTAGAGGCGGCACAGCCAAGCGTCCCGGCTGAAAATCTTCGCTAATTTCTTCTATCTTTACTTCAGGTGCACGGCCGGGAACATTGCAGGCTTTTTCATTGGAGCCAGTAATCCGGAGAATCTTTTCGACTTTAGCCAAAGGAAAATTCTTTATGTTTAAAGAAAGCTTCTGGGTCTCGGTTGTGGGGTTTACTAAGGCAATAGTCAAAGTCTTTCCGTCTTCTTTCCAGGCGGCCATGACATCCAGCGGTTCGGGCTGACCTGAAATTTTCACCGGAATCGTTCCGAATTCATTACGGTAAAGCTTGAGCACAAGTCCGGTGGTATCAAACACGGCTTCAGTTTTTGAAGTTTTGATGGCCCCGATGACGTTGACTGTTTGAGCATAATTGGCCATATAGATGATATCAGCCTGGCGATAATATTCATGAAGGCCGGCGGCAATACCCAGGGCATCTTTCAGAAAATACTGTGTGCCCAGCTCGCCATAGATATACGGCCCATACCAGTAATTCCATTCATCCAGAGCAATTCTGATATTTTTACCTTTTAATTCAGGGATAGTTTTTCGATACCGTCGGTGAGCCTCGGCTATTCTTCTTATGGCTCTTGGAACCTGGTAAACATGGCTAAGAAGACCTGGTCTTTCCTGAACGTAGAAATGCTCGCTTATCAAATCCATATGTTCAGAACAATTCCTGAGCATTCCCTCGCTCCACTCACCAACCGCCCCAACTCCTATCAGGATGATGCTCGGGTCTTTGGCTTTCATCACTTGAGCAAACCGGTTGTGGCGTTTGACATAATCTTTAAGCGGCATATGCCCGAGTTGCCAGTCGCCATACATTTCATTGCCAATAGACCAGAAGCGACAACTAAATGGTTCAGGATGACCATTCTGAGCTCTCCATTTGCCCATTGGCGTTTCGGCTGAGCCATTCACATATTCCACTTCTTCAGCCGCCAAGGTTTCATTCCCCTGACCGCTATTTACGGTGATATATGGTTCAGCTCCAACCAAACGGCAAAAAGTCATAAACTCATGGATTCCAACATCGTTGAGTTCTATTCCTTCCCAGGCTGGATTCTTGCGTGGCGGCCGGCGGTCAGGGTCACCGATTCCATCTTTCCAGTTATAACCGGAAACGAAATTTCCGCCCGGCCAGCGATAGACTGGCGAATTTAATTCACGAAGAAGCTTAATCACTTCAGGCCTGAAACCTTCCAGATTATCAGCTGGCATCAACGAAACTGCTGCCACCCGGAAAGCTTCGCTACCGCTACTCACAATTTCCAGGCGGCCATTGTCGGTAGTTTTACCGGCAGTAAAAGAAAAATAATACTTTTCATAGTCAGGTTTAATCTTCTCTATGGTAAAAACCTGACGGTCATTTTCGCCATCCCCCCAGACCAGCCTCACTTCCACTGGCACTACACCGGGATCTCCCGCTAAAACAATTCTCCCGTTGTATTTTCGGCCAGTCTGAAGAGCCAGTCCTTCCTGATAAAGCCCAGCCGGCTGACCATCGCCTCTCAGTCTTATCTCTGGCACTGGTACGCCAGCATAAATTAGAAGCGGGTTCATGTGTACTGAATGAGGCTGGCCTGAGATCTTCCAGGGCGATTCAGCCGTACCCACGGGATAATAAAATTTCCTGTCCTCCAGCATCTCAGCCCAGATTCCCTGATAGATACAGCGGCCTAAATGCTCAATAAACTGGCCGTAGATGTATTTGGAAACAGGAGTCAATTTTTGGTCAGCATAGATGGTAGCTTGCGGTTTTAATGTCCGGCCGGACAAAAATTCTAAGGTAATATCATCAAACCAGGCTTCACCGGTAACTTTTCCCCAGCCGCCGAAAAGGCAGTTGACCTGAAGAGCATCGTTGAGTTCGGTGTCAAACACGAGTTCCACCCTGGTCCAGTCATTGGTTCCGGTAAGTGCCTGAGTCTGCAATCTTTCAATCCCGTGGATGTTGAACAACACACCCTTTCCACCGATTGATTTTATTTCTCTGGTTTTTATCCAGCCTGAAAGTCTGTATTTTGAAAAAGGCTTCACCCTGACTACCACTGACCAGGAAGCATCAGCTCCTTTTTCCGAGCTGATCTTAACGCTCCTCTTTCCTGTTCTGGCCACCTCATCAACCTCAAACTTTGCCTCTCCCTGATAGGTAACAGGACGCCAGCCTGCAGGCCTTTCGTTTCTTACTTCTTCAAAAGAATAATTCTGAATGAGCTGCTCTTTCGGCCTCGTCTGAGCCCTCAATGGAGCACCGGCTTCAACCAGCCAGCTGCCAATAATTAAAAACGCAATCAAGGCTATCTTCAATTTTTTTCCGTCTTCAGAATTTTTTCCCAATCCATGAGGAAAAAAACTCATAGCAACCTCCGTTTTTTTTATTTTTTTTAACGATCTAATTTATTTCATCCGCGACTGTGTCCAGCACCATTTCCGGCCCGTATCCGTTCCTCACCCATTAAGGAAATTAACGCTTAGCTTCAGTTTTCTCTTTTCTACTTTTATAAAATCCGGCAATAATTTAAAGCCAGCTTTTCGTTCACTTGACCTTCCATTCCTGAATTCCGGCTGAAAAATCTTTCTGCAATTTCAATTCCACTTTCAGCCCTTTGGTGAGCACAGGTGAAAACCTGACCACGTTATACTTATCTTTTTCCACCCCGTACTTATCCGCGGTTTTTACTTCTATCCACTGTCCATCTTTCAGATAATAGAGTTTCCAGGACTCAGGCACCCGGCATTCCCCTTCGCCGGTGTCGTCAAACCAGTAAACAGCCACTTCGGATACTTTAACCGGAACCGGAAATTCATAGCTCACCCATTCGGTGGTGCCTTTTTTAGGCCACCAGTGGAGGTAGCCAACAGAATGGTCGTTAGAGTTTTCTGGTTCATACTGATCATTGATGAATTTAGCCCCTTTAGCTCCCTCAGAAGCTTCAACCTTAGCCTTTGAGGCTAAGGACGGTTCAGGTGCCGGTCTGACCTTAGCTTCGTCCTTAGCCAGCCAGACAGCCATTTCTCCACGGCCACGATGAGCCCAGGCATAATACGGAATAAGAGTAATCTCCTTGTCTTGGCTGATAACCTTACCTTTTTCTATTTTATATGCTTTGCCAGAAGCCTTAACCAGCATCACCCCGCCAAGAAGCTCAGGCCGGTATTCTGTGGTAAAAGTAGCTCCCTCCGGAAGCAGCAGATTACTTACCCGACCATTATTATCAGGCCATTCAGCACAGTAAACTATTGGCCCTCTCTGGACAGCCACTAAACCCTGGTCATTCTTCACCTTTTCATTAGCCAGCACCCGGCGAGGTTCCATCGGCAGACTGATTTCGATGGTGTCCCCGGCTTTCCACTTCCGGGTGATGGGCAAAAAACCATTTTCCAGGTTAAGCGGAACTTCCTGACCGTTAACTTTAACCACAGGCTTAGTCTCAACCTTATCCGCAAAATAGTAAAGATCACCAGGTATCGGCTGCCCAAGTGCCCAGCCCGGAATTCTCAGGTAAATGGAAAAATCGTCCTCTTTTTCCGGGCTGACTTTTATTTTTATCTCGCCTTTCCAGGGATATTCGGTTTCCTGCTCGAGCTGTACCTTTAAATCAGCCACCTCCACCTGACCTTTGCTCTGGGCATAGAGGTTGACATAAAGCCGGTCGCCGGAGGTGGCATAGACATACTGTCCGATCTGTGGAATGAAGCGAGCGATGTTTGGAGGACAGCAGGCACAACCAAACCAGGGACTTCTTTCATGCTGACCGAAAGAGGCCAGGGGATTGGCGTAGAAAAATCTGTCTCCTGAAAGCGAAACTCCAGAAAGCACACCGTTATAGATGATGCGTTCAAAGACATCTAAGTATTTAGCTTCGCCATGAAGCAGAAACATCCGATAATTCCAGAAAGCATTGGCGATTGAAGCACAGGTTTCAGCATAAGCTGAAGCATTCGGCAGATGATAAGCCGGGCCAAATCCTTCCCAGGCACCAGTAGAGCCAATTCCGCCGGTAATATAAATTTTCCTGAAAACCACATCTTCCCAGAGTTGGTCGAGGGCCTGGACATAGGCCTGATCTCCAGTGAGGGCGGCCACATCAGCCATAGCCGAGTACATATAAGCCGCCCGCACAGCATGCCCAACAGCTTCAGTCTGTTCTTTTACTGGCTTATGATCCTGGGAATAAGAGCCATAAAGCTTATGTCCCTGGGCATTGCCACGCTGTTCAAGATAAAATTTTGCCAGGTCCAGATACCTCTTGTTACCAGTAACACGGTAGAGCTTAACCAGACCGATTTCTACTTCCTGGTGGCCAGGAGGTAACATCAATTTCCCTGGACCGAATTCTCTGACCAACATATCGGCCGCCTTCAGAGCCACATTAAGAAGGTTTTTCTTGCCTGTAGCCTGATAATGAGCTGCTGCTGCTTCAAAAAGATGTCCCAGGTTGTAAAGCTCATGGGAATAGGCTGTATTAGCCCATCTTTTATCTCTTACCCAGTCGTCATAAGGAACCTTCCCTCCTCGGTTTTTGATTGCTCTGGCTGTGTAAAGGTAACCATCTTTTTCCTGAGCAGCAGCGATCCTGGCAATCACTGTATCCAGATATTTATCCAGTTCAGGGTCAAATTGAAGCATAAGCTGATAGGAAGCACCTTCAATTGTCTTATAAACATCTGAATCGTCAAACGGATAGCGTGAACAAAAATCTCCTTTAGCCTGGCCGGCAGCGATTTCAAAATTCTTCAACCTGCCTGTGTCTTCAATCTGTTTGAAATTGTGGGGAATAGTAACTTTTCTTCCAGTTTCAATCCTTGAACTCCAGAAATTATCATTAAATCGAACATCAGTAAGTTTTGCACTTTTAATTGTGTAATCCAGCTTTTCTCCACTGCTGCACCCGCCCGTCAAAAGAAAAAGAAATAAAATTGCCACCGGTCCAGCAACTTTCCTTTTAATTTTTAAAGACAGCATTTTTTAGCCTCCTTCATTAAATATTGACAATATTTGTCAAAATATTTACTGCTCATTTTGGTTATTCTAAATCCTCCGAGAAACTCTTAAATCGAATAAATCGAAGATTATAGAAATTGCCATAAAAATTTTTCTTAAAATATCTAATATATTTCATTTGACATTTCAATAAAAATATGATATTTTTTATCCGATTTTGAGGCAAGAATTAATGGATTCGAGAATACATGATAGGATCCTAACCCTCCCTCAATCATAAACCTCTTTCCCCTCACAACCCCCCTGAACAGAAAGGGCACCCGAAAGAGGGTGCCCCCTTTAGTTTTTATTCTTTCTGGTAGGTAAAGCCTTTCTGATTTCAATTATTTTGCTCCACAATTTAGGCTTTTCAAAACCACCGGATGCGGACCTATTGACCAGCTTATCCTTTTGCTAATAACTGCTTTCTGCTCCAGGCTTTTTCCTCCTGCTTCCAGAGCAACCCTGTAAACTCCGAGTTCAACCTGAGGACTCCGTCTTCCCTCCCCATTTGCTTTTCTCATGTCCCAGGCTACACGGTGAAGACCAGCTTCTTTTCCGCCTTCAAGTTCTCTGAGCAGAACCCCTTGCTGGTCGAATATTTTGATCTTCACCTTTTCAGCCAGCTCATTCTTCAGGTAATAGAATATGGCTACTTCATCCGGCTCATTAGGTGTGATCAGATGATTGTCACCAAGCAATTCATAGTTACCAAAAACCGGATACTGTTTCTGCACCGCCGGTCTTATGGAAAATAGATAAACTTGCTGGTCGAAAACCTCGGACCTTAATTCCTGAAGCGGCCAGATGTTGGTTACCCAGATTCCCCGTCCATAAGTGGCCACCACCAGGTCATTTTCCCTCGGATGAATAACCAGGTCGGTCACTTTAACTTTCGGCATGTTGTTCTGAAACGGCAGCCAGTTTTTTCCGCCGTCGAAGGAAATGAAAAGCCCGTGATCTGTCCCGACAAAAAGCAAATCAGGATTTTTTCTATCCTGAATCACCACATTGATAGGATAATCCGGAAGATTTGAAGAGATAGAAACCCAGGTTCGGCCATAATCCGTAGTTTTAAAAAGATAGGGCTTGAAATCATCCTGCCTAAAACCGCTCTTAGCCACAAAAGCCGTTCCAGCCTCATGAGGCGAAGCAAAAACCCGGCTCACCCAGATGTCTGCTGGCCCACCGGCTTTAGCTATAGCTTGAGTACAATCTGTCCAGGTGGCACCGCCGTTGGTTGTTAACTGAACTTTTCCGTCATCTGTACCAACCCAGATCACCCCCGGTTTAACTGGCGATTCAGAAATTGTGGTGATGGTACAGAAAGTTATATTACCAGCACCACCCTGTTTGCTCTTATCGTTAGTGGTCAGGTCAGGACTGATCTCTTCCCAGTGGTCACCACGGTCCAAAGACCTGAGTAAACACTGAGCCCCGATATAGACAATCGAGCTGTTGTGCGGGGAAAGATGTATCGGTGGTGTCCAGTTAAAGCGATAAGGTTCTTTGCCCGTTTCTCTCCTGGGCTGAATACTCTGCCGAATTCCGGTCTTCTGGTCAAGCCGGCCAAATCCACCAAACTCCCGACAATTATAAACCCAGCGGCTGTCAGTCGGGTCGACCACGTTATACATACCATCGCCACCGCCAACTGTCACCCAGTCACTCAAATTGACTGCTCCAGACCAAGAATTTGACGGTCCTTTCCAGGAATCGTGATCTTGAAGCCCTACATAAATGTTATAAGGTTCTTCCATATCCACACCCACAGCATAAATTTCCCCGAGCGGTAGGTTATAAAGATGCTGGCAGGTCTGGCCACCATCATAAGTGATATAAACTCCGCCGTCGCTTCCAAAAAGCATTCGCTTAGAATTTTTCGGGTCAATCCAGAAAGTCCTGACATCGCCAAAGGCTGAGCGGAAAAGTGTTCTTGGCGGCCAGTCTACATCGCGCCAGGTTTTGCCGCCATCAACTGAGCTGGCTAAGGTCACGCCAGTGATGTAAAGCACCTGGTCGTTGTTGGGGTCAATGAATAGTTGGTTGAAGGAATAAGGGGCTTTGGTAGCCAGAGGCTCTTTGCCAGTATTGACTTTCACCCAGGTTTCTCCGCCATCGTCTGTGCGATAGACTTCGCCGCCGATAGGAACAGGTTTAGCCACTTGTCCCTGCTTCCGAGCAGCTTCTATTTCTTCCGCGGTGGGCTGGCGCAGATTCAGATTTTCCACCACAGCATAAAGAATTTTTGGATTTCGGCGATAGACATCCAGGCCGATTCGGCCTATCTTCCCCGAGGGTAAGCCACCAGCCAATCTTTTCCAGGTCCGGCCGCCGTCGGTAGTCTTATAAATCCCGCTTCCTGGACCACCGGCTTCATAGTGCCAGGGTAACCTCACTTTGTCGTAAGTTGCAGCATACAGCACCTCAGGATTTGAAGGGTCCATAACCAGATCAATCACCCCAATTTTATCGTTAATGTACAGAACCTTTTCCCAGGACTTACCGCCGTCAGTGGTTTTAAACACACCCCGCTCGGTATTGGGAGTAAAAAGATGACCCATCGAAGCCACATAGACTATATCCGGATTGGTCGGATGAACTATTATCCGCGGGATATGATGTGAATCCCGAAGTCCCATATTCTGCCAGGTTTTTCCGCCATCAGTCGACTTATAAACACCATCGCCACTGTGGGAACTCCGGGTACAATAAGCTTCACCGGTTCCCACCCAGACTATCTCTGGATTAGATGAAGAAATAGCTATGGCCCCAATGGAAAGATGACTCTGGGCATCAAACACCGGCTCAAAGGTTGTGCCATTATTGGTCGTTTTCCAGACACCGCCATTTCTGGTGCCCACATAAAAGGTATAAAGATGAGCTTCAGGCGGTGAATCGGGAACAGCAAAGCAAGTCACCCAGGAGCCAGCTCGGAAAGGACCGAGATTTCTGAAAACGAAAGGTTTTAAAAGGTCCTGATTTCCTGCCACCTGAACCTTAGACTTCTGCCCAGACAAACCATCTAAGGCCAGACCCAGAAGCCAGAAACAAATAAAGGAGGTGAAAAATATTTTCGTGAGTTTTGCTCTTTTCATTCTTTCTCTCTCCTTTTCAGGCATTCATTTTTTATATACTATGCTTTTCCTGTTTCAGCAAACTGAATACTTCCAGGTTTGAAAGTAATCCGGTCATCGTAACCAACCTATGCCAGTTTTTTATTTCTTTTATAATCGCATCTTCTTTTAAGATGTCTCAATTTTTCACCTATCCTAATAAAGTTTGCACTAACCATTATCTATTTCGGCGAAATTTTCAAGGGAAATTTTTCCGTACCCTTCTTTAAAAATTTTAAATTTATCAGTGATTTTTTAATCCTCAATCAATCGTTTCTTAAGTTCCTTCCTGGTCCTTATTAAAATAATAAAGGGGAAGAGCTTAAGCTCTTCCCCTTTTTCCGCAAAAACAACTCAGTTGCCGAGAATCAGAATTTGTATCTGACCGAGAACTTGAACACTCTGGTCGCAGAAATTCCAGTCACCCGACCATAATTGTAGTCAATGGTATAAGTACCAACGTTAGTTCCTTCATCTGCTGGATACCAGGTACTAATCGGGTTTTCACCATAGTAAACATATCTGTTGCCAAACAAGTTGTAGATATCAGCAAAAAGACCGATGGTGCCATAGGGAAGTTTGAATTCTTTCTCTATATGGAAATCAACATTGGCGGAATCTTCGGATCTTCTGCTTCCATTAGGTTCCAGACGAACCCAGACCGGCCAGGCCACGATGTTATGCTCTTCTGCCCAATCAGCAGGTGGAACGATGGTTACACTGCGAGCCCAGGGCGTACCCAGCTGATATCTCATAAAGAAGGAAGTTACAAAACCATAGGGCAGGTTAAAAGTTCCGAAAAGCTTGAACTGGAACGGAACATCATAGCCATCTCGACCTGGTGCGTTCACGAAATCATTCGGACTGCCACCACATTCGAAAGAAGTAGTTTTTGAAATGACCACAGAACCACCTAAAGACCAACCATGAGAAAACCTCTTGTCGAACTGGAGTTCCAGGCCGTCATACTTTCTGAACTGTTCAGGTATGTTCATCTTCAGGTAAAAATTTTTCCAGTATGGTGAATCCTTAGTCATAAAATAAACTGTGACTTCTTGTTCTGGAAATACGCCATAAGCTGGAACTTTGGTGGTAAAGGGCACGTACCATTCAGGAGCCTGGTTGAGAGTATACCAGAATCTTTTTGTATCAGGATCATACTTTGCCCAACCATAGATTTTAGATTCTTTTTTATGGATGTAGTTCAACTTGACAGCGAAATCATTGAATAGCTGGTGCTCGATTCCAGCGACAATTTCATTATGGACTGGAGACCTTAAATTTTTATCAACTCTTGAGCGCAGATAATCCGGGTCGGGTCTGACGAACATGCCCAGACCCCAGCGAGGATCGTACCGGTCAATTCCTGGGCTATCTGGCTGGCCGTTTCCATTAAGGTCCCACCAGTTGAACTCATATTGAGCCATAACAGCCGGAGAAACTTCAGAGAACCACATAACCGGAACCTGCTCGGAGTAACGAGCATAGGAGAGTTTCAGAGCAGTTCGGCCATTACCAAAAAGGTCATAGCTGAAACCGATACGAGGAGAAACATCAGTAAACACCAGAACATCTTTTATAGGATCCATCTCAAAAGGTCCAAAGGGATTGAAGCCAAGTTCAGGCTCGAGCGTTTGGCCGATTTCATAAGGCAAGCCGGTAATCCCGGTGGATTTAGCCTTGCCGCCCCAGCCGTTGTAATGGTCAATCCTCAAGCCAAGGTTGACGGTTAATCTGTTCTTGATCGACCAGTTATCCTGAAAATAGCCACCGATTCTATATTCCATTAGGTCCTTATAACTGTCGCTTCTTCCAGTCCCGCAGTTGGTAAAGGATAATAAACCGTCACCAAACTCTGGATGTGGTTCAGAAAGTCCGTAATATCCCCGATAATAATATGGGTTGCCGTTCCAGTAGTACCAGTTCATCGGGTTGGTCCGGGCATAAGCATACCTGTCCCAGCCAAATTGAAATTCGGCACCAGCACCGATCTCATGATCACCGCCCAGTAAATTATCCTGGAAATGAGTTAAGCGAACTGAAGCCTGGCTGGTGTGTCTGGTAATGTAGCTTTTCCAGGATTGAATACCATTCCAGATATAGCCAGTATAAAGGTCATAATAGCAAGTGTTTGCATCTGACTCTGGATGAGTAACAATCGGATAATCAAGATGGTTGAGGTTAATTCTAAAATCAATAAAAGAATTCTGGCTGACAATCCAGGTCAGATTAGCAGTTCCGACATATTGTTTGGGCTTGGCCATGAAGGTTGTTTCTTCTGTTTTTCTGGCCCAGGCTTCGAACATATTTTCTGATTGGGAATAGGAGAAATAAGTAAAGAATCTCAAATTCTTAGAAAACTCAGTGGTCAGCTTCAGATTGCCTCTGAAATTCTCGCTCGGAACTTTGTACTGGTCATAATAAGTTCCAAAAATGGTTGTGGGAATAAATGGACTCCAGCGGCTGGCTTTGTAATAAGCAAAATCGGTAAAAAACCAGAGTTTGTCCTTGATTATCGGGCCACCGAGAATTCCAGAAGTGTCAAGGTTGTAAAGGTCAAAGCTGGGTTTGCCGATTTTCATGGCTTTCAGTTTTGAATCAGGGAACAGGACCTGGGCTAAATCTTTATTGGTATAATAGGCTTGAACTTGACCGGAAAAGGTATTCCCACCTGACTTAGTAACCACGTTAACAAAAACCCCTCCGGTGGTTCCGACTTGGGCTGGTAAGGCTCCAGTCACCACTTCAATTTCTTCAATCGCATCAAACTGAGGAGTACCAAAAGGACCACCCGTTGTCGGACAGTTGGCATTGATTCCATCTACTTCGTAAGTCACCCCACGCCAAAGGGTACCATGAACGCTGCCAGAATAAGTTGACATTGTGCCAACAGTAGCCGGGACCAGGGCCAGAACATTTGTCAGGCTCCGGTTGAGAGGCAATTTGGCAATCTGTTCAGAGGTAACGGCAGTGGTAACCTTGGTTTTCTGAACATCAATTTCTGGAGCCTTAGCCACAACAGTAACCTGTTCCTCGAGCGCAGCTGGTTCCATTTTGAGGTCCAGAGTCACAGTCAAACCCACTCTAACCACTACGTCAGTCAGGGTCAAAGTCTTGAATCCCTGAAGTTCAGCGGTCAGAGTGTAAGTGCCCGGCGGTATGGCCGGCAGACGAAAAGAACCATCCTCCCGGCTGACATCAGTCGCCTTACCCATCATGCTGGGACCGGAGAGAGTAATGTTAACTCCCGGCAGCGGGTTGCCATCAGTGTCTTTGATGACTCCGCGAACCGTACCGGTCTGACGGGTAATCTGAGCCTGGAGGACAGTAAAGGAAAGCAGAAGAACAAAGCCGAGAAAGAGAAGACTCTTTCCTTTACGCATAAGAATCCTCCTTTATGGAATTTTAATGATTTCTTTTTTTAAGAAGGCAGGCAGGAAATAAATTGAATGTTTGGCGACTCTATCCGTCGTTATGTTAAAAACCCCGGGGTCGAAAGTTTCCGCCCCCTCAATCTTTCTAAAACCTCTTTTTTTCCGCTTGGGCTTCATAAGCTTTCCTTATGTGTTAACGATAACGCTCACGACTGAAAATCAACTTAAAAATATGTTAACGTTAACACATAAATTTTATATAATAGAATCGAAAACAATGTCAAGAATTTTTTTATGGTCCAGTCAGGCAAAAAAATTAAGCCCCACAAATGCATTGAATTTTTTACCTTTTAGATTTTTATTTTTATTATCGGTGTCTGTTGTTGTATCATTTTTCATAAGGCAAATGGAAATTAAATCCGCCTGCGCTTCACCGCCCAAAAGGGGAAGCCAAAACTTCCATCTGGCCAGAACCGACTTTCTTTTTTCCCAAAAAAAATCCTTATTTAACAAGGAGGTAAAATGAGTCCCAAGAAAAGAGCCTACAGTTTAGGTCTGGATTTCGGGACAAATTCAGTCCGGGCTTTAATTGTGGACACCGCTACTGGCAAAGAGATCAGCACCGCTGTGGTCAATTATCCTTCTGGCGAGGCTGGTATCTTGCTTGACCCTAAAGACCCCAATTTAGCCCGGCAGAATCCGGCTGATTATGTTGAATCTATGACCAAAGCCATCCGGCAGGCTGTAAACAAAGCCCGAAAAGCCCAGAAAGGCTTTACTGCTGACCAGATTATTGGCATCGGTGTCGATACCACAGGTTCAACTCCTCTACCTGTTGATAAAAACGGTCTACCTCTGGCCTTCCATGATGAATTTAAGAAAAATCTTAACGCCCAGGCTTGGCTATGGAAAGACCACACCGCTTTTGCCGAAGCTCAAGAAATAACCGAATTGGCGGCTAAAGAACATCCCGAATATCTGGTCAAATGCGGCGGGGTATATTCTTCAGAATGGTTTTTCAGCAAAATTCTCCATTGCTTGAGAGTCGATCCGAAAGTTTTCGAGGCTGCTTATACCTGGGTCGAATGTGTGGATTTTATCCCGGCTCTCATCACCGGCACCTTGGCTCCCGACAAAATCAAGCGCAGCCGCTGTGCCGCCGGCCATAAGGCCATGTTTAACGAGGAGTGGGGTGGGCTGCCGGCCAAAGAATTCCTTAGCCAGCTGGACCCAAAACTTGGAGAGCTCAGGGACAGGCTTTACGATAAGACTTACACTTCCGACCAGGTGGCTGGCTACCTCACCAAATCCTGGGCTAAAGCGTTTGGTCTCAAGCCAAGAATTCCGGTGGCGGTTGGTGCTTTTGATGCTCATCTTGGAGCGGTGGGCGCCGGTGTGGCTCCTGGAAAATTTGTCAAAATTATTGGCACCAGCACCTGCGATATCTGCGTCTGGCCGAACGACAAACCCTTAGCGGACATTCCCGGTCTCTGCGGAATCGTTGATGGCTCGGTCCTGCCCGGTTACTTCGGGCTCGAGGCCGGTCAGTCGGCTGTTGGTGACATCTTTAACTGGTTTGTAAATCACATCCAGCCAGGCGGTCCAAGAAAGGGAAGTCATGAAGAACTGACCAAAAAAGCGGCAACACTGCTTCCGGGCGAGTCCGGCCTCTTGGCTCTGGACTGGAACAACGGTAATAGGACTATTCTGGTTGACCAGAGACTTGCCGGTCTTCTGCTTGGACAGACGCTTCATACCCGGCCCGAAGAAATCTACTTGGCTTTGATTGAAAGCACAGCCTTCGGCGCTCTGACCATTATCAAGCGGTTTCAGGAATACGGGGTTGAAATAAATGAAGTCATTAATTGCGGTGGAATCGCTGAAAAAAATCCACTAGTCATGCAGATTTATGCTGACGTTTTCGGTTTAGAAATGAAAATTGCCAGGTCTTCTCAAACTTGCGCTCTCGGTGCAGCCATGGCTGGGGCCGTAGTCGCGGGAAAAGCTGCTGGCGGCTACGACCGGTTTGAAGAAGCTCAGGCAGCTATGTGCGGGGTGAAGCCAAACACCTTCAAGCCCAGACCAGAATATCATCAGGTCTATCAGGAACTCTATCGCCTTTACCGGGAACTGCACGACGCCTTTGGAACAAAACAGTGGTCAGGAAATCTTTATCACGTGATGAAAGACCTGCTCAACATACGCGACCGACAGCTGGAAAAAGCCCGCCAGCTGAGCCAATCTAAAAGAAAAAAGAAATGACAGGATAGAGAAAATGATTATATATGAAAATAATTTCATATATTACTAAAACCAATCAGAAATGGTTGCAATGACTAAACTTTGTTATCAATTAAAAATCGAAAAGGAGAAAAAAGAATAAACAATGTATGAAGAATTAAAGAAAAGAGTTTATGAAGCCAACCTCAAGCTGGTGGAATATGGGCTGGTTATCTTGACTTTTGGTAATGCAAGCGAAATTGACCGGGAAAAAGGAGTGATGGCGATCAAACCGAGCGGCGTGGAATATGAAAAAATGACACCCGAAGACATCGTTGTTCTCGACCTAAATGGGCGGCCGGTTGAGGGAAATTTAAAACCGTCTTCCGACACCCCAACTCATCTTTACCTCTATAATTCATTTCCCGCCATCAGCGGAATTGCCCATGCTCACAGCGATTATGCTACGGCTTTTGCTCAAGCCGGGATAGGAATTCCCTGCTTAGGTACCACTCACGCTGATCATTTTCCCGGTCCAGTTCCTATAACCAGAGTGCTGAAGGAAGAAGAGGTAGCCGGTGATTACGAGCTAAATACAGGCAAAGTCATTGTGGAAAGATTCAGCCAGCTTGACCCGCTCCATTATCCTGCCTGCCTGGTTTCAGGCCATGGGCCTTTTGCCTGGGGAAAATCAGCCCGGGAAGCGGTGGATAATCTCTTAGCTTTAGAAAAAATTGCTAAGATGGCAGCGCTAACGCTTTTTATCAATCCTGAGGCTAAAAATTTAAAAGATTATTTGATAAAAAAACATTTTGAACGAAAACACGGGCCAAAAGCCTATTACGGACAAAGAAAGGAGAAATAACATGTTAAACATTAAAAACATTCCCGAAGTTAAAATTGGTTTGCTGGCAGTCAGCCGCGACTGCTTTCCCATCGAGCTTTCCAGGAAAAGACGCCAGGCGGTGGTCGCTGAATGCCAGAAGCTTAACCTTCCCGTGATTGAACTTCAAAGCATCATCGAGAATGAGAATGATAGTCTTAAAGCTCTCGAAGAAATCAAAGAAAAAGGTGTCAATGCCCTGGCTATTTTCCTGGGCAATTTCGGACCTGAAGGGCCAACTACCATCCTGGCTCAAAAGTTTTCAGGACCAGTAATGTTCGCCGCAGCGGCTGAAGAAACCAGCACTGATCTATATAACGGCCGCGGAGATGCTTACTGTGGTTTGCTCAATACTTCTTATAACATCGGGCTGCGTCAACTAAAAGTCCATATTCCAGAATATCCGGTAGGAACCGCGGCCGAAGTAGCCAGAATGATTGAGGAATTTCTGCCGGTAGCCCGGGTCTGGCTGGGTTTAAAGAACCTTAAAATCTTTGCTTTTGGACCGCGGCCTCAAGATTTCTACGCCTGTAATGCTCCGATTAAACCGCTTTTTGACCTGGGTGTGGAAGTGATGGAGAATTCTGAGCTGGATCTTTACGACATTTTCTTAAAAGCCGCTGGCTCACCAGAGATTAAAGCTGTGGCCGCTGATATGGCTAAGGAGCTCGGTTCTGGAAATACCTATCCAGAGCTTTTAGAGAAACTGGCTCAGTATGAAGTGGCTTTGATTAATTTCATGGAAAAAAATCTGGGGGCTTCCAAATATGGAGTTTTTGCCAACAAATGCTGGCCGGCTTTTGAAGCCTACTTCGGTTTTGTTCCCTGTTATGTCAACTCCAGATTGGCCAGCCGGGGAATTCCCGTGGCCTGCGAGGTGGATATCTACGGTGCTCTGAGCGAATACCTGCTAACGTGCGCAACCGAACTACCTGCCACTTTGCTCGACATCAACAACACCGTACCCGCTGATATGTATGAGAAAAATAAGGATAAAATTGGCCACTATAAGCCAACAGATTTATTCATGGGTTTCCACTGCGGCAACACCGCCTCCTGCTGTCTGCTTAACCCGGCAATCAAATACCAGCTCATCATGCACAGGCTGATGGAACCGGGAAAAGAACCGGTAATTACCCGGGGTACCCTTGAGGGACGCATAAGACCAGGTGAAGTAACCATTTTCAGGCTGCAGGGAACGGCTGAAACTGAGCTTCGTTCTTACATGGCTCAGGGTGAAGTGCTGGACATAGAGCCGCAGTCATTCGGCAGCATCGGCGTTTTCGGCATCAAAGAAATGGGCCGTTTCTACCGCCATGTGTTGATTGATAAGAGATTTCCGCATCATACGGCTGTGGGCTTTAAGCACGCCGGGAAAACGTTGTTTGCAGCGATGAGGATGCTGGGTCTAAAGGAAATTTATTACAACCAGCCTGAAAGTTTACCTTACTCGACTGAAAATCCATTCTGAAAAGGGGGACAACTATGTCCCCCTTTTTTTTATGGCCTTATTGACAGCGTGATCTTAAACACTCCTCGGTCGCCAACTGCATAGAAGCGGCTGGTTGGATCCCAGCGTCGTTCCCAGTTAGAGTTATAAATTAGATAGATGAAATTACCTGGCCTAACTTCCCAGCGGAAGCGAGCACTCCAGCCGAGGAGCCTGGAAACACTGTCATACTGGATATAATTCATAAAGCCCAGGTCAGGAGAAAAATAAAAATCGAGCTTCAACTGAAAAACATTCTCGTCGATTTTGCCCTGCGGCAGTGTTCCCCGCACTATTTCTGTGTTGAATGACAGGTCAAGGTTGCCCCGGAAATGATAGGTCAAGCCGGCTGAGAGGTCGCCGTAGTGTCCTGAATAAAACTGACCAACAGTATAGCCGAGATTAAAGGATAAGGGACGATAAGGTGCGCTATTAAAATTCAGGCGGGCATTGGTAAAACGGTAAGGTCCGGCCGGCAGAACTGTTCCTGGAGCCACTTCAAAGTTATAAGGTAGCACATCGTAGTTGACGACCACATTGGCGGTGAATCTATCTCCTGTTTCGGTTCTAAAACTCAGCGGGGTAAAAGTTAGGCGGCGGGTTTCAAGGGTGCCATCCAGCTTCCAGTAAAAATCTCCGCTGGCCTGGAAGAAAAATTGCCTTATGAGTTTATCCAGCCAGCCCCTGGTCGGCCGGGGATTATAACCTAACTGAAGGTAGAAGGTCTGAATAGCTGGCCTCATCATGTAACCCAGGCCAGGATCAAGAGCATCTCCGTAGTAGGCATAGGTTGATTCTATGCTTATCAGGTCATTAGGATAATTGGCTCTAAAACCGAATCCCTGGTGCTGACCGGGCTTATCATTCCAATTGTAGGCAAACCAGGCCGCTAACCAGATGTTTTTATTTCCAGCAAAGCGCGAGCTGGCGTAATTAATATCAAAGCCTATAAGGCTATTTCTGGCGCCGGTGGGACTGCCGTTGGTGAGAATCAGGCCAATTTTGCTTTCAGAAAGAAAATCATAAGTTACCCGGCCGGCAAAAAGATTGGTCCGCGGCAGCGGACCAAAGGGAGCCATTTCCATATCCATCATCGATAAGTTGAACTTGCCAACTTTCCCGTAGAGCTTGGCTCCAAAATCTATGGGCACCTGCTGCCCCTGGTAGAGTCCGATGCGGCGGCTAAAAAAGGGATAAAAGCTAATGCTGGAACTGAAATTGAAGGTCTCTGAGCCTTCCAGGAAAAACATTCTTTTTTCCGGATAAAAGAGCGGGAAGCGGGTCAGGTTTAGACGCCGGTCATCAACTTCGGTTTCAGCAAAGTCAGTTTTGTAGGTAAAGGCAGCAACCAGGTTGGGAGTAATATTCTTGTAAATATCAACTCCGCCCTGGGTTTTCCAATGGTAAGTGCTGCCGGCCAGATGGTCGTTTTGGGCAGCAATCAATCCATAAGGACGAATCGTTATGCCCAGCCCTTGTTCGATGTCTGAAATACCCACCAGCTCGGCAGCCATCATCGGGCTATTAAAATTAGCATCACGTGAGATTCCAGAAAGACGGATGATTTCTTGCTTGCGGGCAATATAGCGTTCGACGTTCAATCCCCAGGCTGGCAGATCTTTTTTGAAGGAAATGGTTTTAAAGGGGATTTTAATTTCAGCTGACCAGCCGTCATGAAGAATCTTAGCCCGACCTTCCCAGATGCCATCCCAGTTGAGGCTGGCGTCACCGCCGGAGACCAGGCCTTCACTGCGGGCACCTTTGGGGTTGATATAGAAAATGTAAGCAGTTCTTTTATTAAGAAATGGGTCAATAAGAATCCTGACTATGTCGTTAGCTGTACTGGCTGATTGCCTGATTCCATACATGCCTTGGCTTTGGCCGGTCTGGTCGTGGGCTAAGGAATTAGCAGCAATTTTCTTGGGCTCGCGGTCGTAGCAGTAAATTCCAAGATAGAGGTTCGATTCGTCGTAAAGGACACGCAGTTCGGTTTTCTCTGTGGGCTGAGCTCCGGGTGTGGGTTCAACCATCCTGAAATCAGTAAAAGGGACCGCTTCTTTCCAGACCGGGTCTGAAAGCAGACCGTCAATCTGAGGTCCTTTGTCTACCCGGACCGCTCTGATTTTAACCGAAGCATTTTCCTGAGCAGCTGAAGACGGCCAGGCCCAGATGATAAGTGCTTGTGAGGTAAATGTTAACGTTCCAATGATTAAAATAAAATAGCCTTTTATCTTCATAGCAAACTCGCTCGGCTGAAATCTTGGTTCTTTTACCATGGACCCGGTAGGATTAAAATTCCGGGTCAAGTGGAAGAAGCTTGCTCTTTTGGAGCTTTTTATCTTCCAAAAAAATTTTGCTTTGAGTCAGGGTTTGATTTTAGCTTTTTTTGCGGGGGCTGGCAACATCTTTGCGAGCGTTGGTAACATCTCGAATTGCCTCTTTTAAATCATAGGTGAAAATGACTCGTTACCACACGTTGCAATTAGACTAAGTTTCGCTGCAATCCCTTCTTAATAAGAGGTCCTATTCCTACTCCTAACCATTCTTGAATATGCCTGATATCTTCTATGTCTACAAGCTGGATTTTTAACGTAAAGGCAATCTCGCATTTTTTTGATGATTGGTTCTTCAAATTTAACCAACTTAAGGAATTTGTGGTTTGTTCTACTAAAAAGGTTAGTTGTTAATGGAAAAATTGGAATTAAATCTGATTCAATCGATTTTACATATGTTCAATATCCGTTAATTATTAGTTTATGGTACTTATATTGATTCAAGACTGGTTGCAACCAGCCGTCGACTAATATTAAACGTGACCATCTTTTTTTGTTCCAAAAATAGTAATTTTCTTCTTGTTTTAAAAATGTTGCTCCGATGATAGTATAATTTTTTCCTTCGAAAAACATGTTTACCTCCTTTTAAGATTTTTTATCAGATTTATTATCCCGATTACCGTTATGATAATCGAGATTGCAAGGTTCAGACATTTTCCTAAAAAGCTCATTCCATGCACGTTTAAATTGTTCATTGTGATTAACTCCTTCCTTGATATGGGCAAGTTCGTGTGATACTATATGGGCAAATGTTTTGATTGAATTTATCTTATTCCAGTTAACAACGATAAGCCTTTCTTCAGGGAAGCAAATGCCTTTAATTTCATTCTTTAAAGGAGTTATCAATATACTCCTCGCCCCAATAGCTCTTGCAAGTTTTAAAATAGTTTTTAGTCTTATCATAGTTTGACCTCCATAAAAGATTTGAGAATCGGATCCCGTTGAGTCGCAACCCCTTCTTAATAAGAGGTCCTATTCCTACCGAAGAAACAGCAAAGTTCAGATTCGAGGATGAGGAGTCGCAATCCCTTCTTAATAAGAGGTCCTATTCCTACCTTGTAAGAAAGGCTGGATTTTTCGATATTTACTTCGAGTCGCAATCCCTTCTTAATAAGAGGTCCTATTCCTACAGGAGTTAAAAGAACAAATTGCCAGTTTAAAGGGTCGCAATCCCTTCTTAATAAGAGGTCCTATTCCTACAGGGAAGAGGAGCTGGATTTACAACTTGGATCTATGTCGCAATCCCTTCTTAATAAGAGGTCCTATTCCTACCTTCAGCTTTAGGAAAGTCCGGTCCTCAGAAGGGTCATGTCGCAATCCCTTCTTAAAAAGAGGTCCTATTCCTACTCAGGATGCTGCTGTATAATTACGGCGGCTGGTTGACCTGTCGCAATCCCTTCTTAATAAGAGGTCCTATTCCTACAGGGAAGAGGAGCTGGATTTACAACTTGGATCTATGTCGCAATCCCTTCTTAATAAGAGGTCTTCTTCCTACGAAAAGAGATATTGGCTTATTTCCTCGTCCCCTGGCGTCGCAATCCCTTCTTAATAAGAGGTCTTATTCCTACTCGATGATGTTGAGGAAGAAGAGTGGAAGGAAATGTCGCAATCCCTTCTTAATAAGAGGTCCTATTCCTACAAAAGGAGGTAGAAAAATGGAAAAAGTAAGGATGTCGCAATCCCTTCTTAATAAGAGGTCCTATTCCTACTTAAAGGCGCGTATTATAGAATTTTGTTTTTTAGTCGCAATCCCTTCTTAATAAGAGGTCCTATTCCTACTGCGAGCCTTTATAACTTCTTTATTATCAGCGCAATACAAGCCCCCTTGTCCAAAATTTTTGTTCCTCACAATGTTAACAAAGAAACATTTCAGAAACGTTTCTTTTTTGCTATTCATCCCGATCCTCCAAAATTCGCCTCATAGGCTCCAATTAAAATAAAAATAACTAATCAATGCCTTCTCCCCATTCTATCACCACTTTTCCAATATTAATTTCATTCTTAATCATCGTCAAGGTAAATCCAAACTCCGGCTGGCACTTTTTCTCCCTGTCCCATGGCTATAGACTCAAAATCCGCCAGTAAAGGATAAATCCTGACGTCATCCTCTTTCTCTTCAATCATCTCACCTAACTGCCTGTAGAGCCTTTTCAACTCTTCAGGTGAGAGTGCAAAATAAAACACTGACTTCTGAAGGTGTATCCCTTTGCCTTTTAAAAACCGGTGTACACGGTTTAGTCTTCGCTCATCCTTTATGTCATAAGATACTAAATATACGGATTTCATACCTTAAGCTCCTTGATGAGGTAAAAGAAATCATCTATTACTTTATTTATTTGATTATCGAGTTCAGACCTTTTATTTTCAAAGCGATGGATTATATTTCTATAGCCGTCACTGGTCAAATAGACTCTTTCCCCGCATTTTTGCACAAATCGGCTATAATTAGTTTGTTTAAAGAAAAGAATAACCTGCTCATCAATCTTCGCTTCAAGAAGATAAACCAGATCCAATACAAAACCAAAATTTACTCGCCTGAAATATGCTCCAGTATGAACATCAAGCCCGGCCTTAATCAGATTTATGGTTATTAGACCTTTCAATAGAAAGCTAACTACATCCTTTACTACCCGAGTTAAATATTTATCTCTGGGTATAAGTTTAGCCAGCAAAACTTCATAATCTCCCTCACCAAGCACATTGCTATTTCTCAAATAGGGAAAATATTTTTTAAGCAGCCGAAGCTGCAAACACATCCGATAGGCTTTTAGCCATTTTATGTATTTAAAGAGATTAATAGCATTTTCCAGAATAATTCGTTGTTCCTTGAAATGATTTGCCAATTTGTGATTGAAAGGCAACAAAATGGCTATATCTTCTCCGGAATGACGGCTGACAATTAACGGAATATTCTGCTCAGCTAAAGCCAGCATTGCCTCGCTTGAAATCTTTATGTTCCCTATCACATAAACTCTATTTATCAGCCGGAGCGGAACTCTTTGCCCAGCCTTCATCGGTTTCTGAATCCAGAGAGAAGGAC
The DNA here is from genome assembly GCA_014360015.1 of Candidatus Aminicenantota bacterium. Taxonomy (GTDB): domain Bacteria; phylum Acidobacteriota; class Aminicenantia; order Aminicenantales; family Saccharicenantaceae; genus Saccharicenans. The sequence continues at coordinate 83,054 of JACIYJ010000006.1, forward strand.
CATCAGCGGTAACCTCAATATTTTCATTATCAACAAGATAAAGGCTCCTATCCATTCAACAACCTCCTGGCTAAGTTTTGAACATATGACCTCCAGAGCGGTCTTTTTTCCCTGGCCCATTCTTCATAATGTCTAAAATATTTTTCACGACTCTTCTTTTTCAAAAAGCAACCATCCTGACCACCTGACTCTGAGCGAGTAAAATCATCCTCCTTAAACTCTCTTTCTCTAAATAAATTAAACACAAACCTGTCGGCATCTGCTCGAAAGGCCTCCACTAAGTCACACGCCAGTGATTCCCGTCCATATTCAAATGAATGGTAAAAGCCAATGACGGGATCGAGACCTATCAGTTCAATTTCTCTTACCAGCTCAAAATGAAGAAGGGTGTAAGTAAGGGACAAAAGAGCATTAACCGGATCAACCGGAGGTCTCCTTCTTCTGCCGGCGAAATTCAATGATGGCGGGAAAACAAGAGTCAGAGCCTTAAAATAGCAGTTGGCAGCGCTTCCTTCCAACCCTCGAATAGAGTCAGGACTGTCTGCCTCTTTGAGTTGATTGCAAATAAATTCCATAGATTGAATGGAGCTGGAGATTTCAGATTTAAATTCTGGCCTCAAATCTTTCAGTTCAGCCAGAAACTCAATCTGTTTTTTCAGCTTTGCTTCCATTAGTTCTCTGGAAAAAATTAAGGTAAAAAAACTGAGGCTTTTCTCGTATTGTTTAACCCTAAGTAAACCATTATTATGAAGACGTCCATGGAGTATTCCTCTAAAAGCCAGTCGTCGACCGGATAAAAATATTACCGCTATGTTGTTTAAAGCCAGTCTGTGCAGGACGAGAGTTTCAATCCTGACGTTTCCTATTATTACAACTCTTTCTAAAGGCTGGAGGGGTGCAGAGCCTTCACGATTGCCTTGGCAATAGAAAACCAATGAATTACCTTCTACTTTGATTTCTATATCCTTGCGGTCAATGTAAAGGCTTCCCATTTTTATAAACTCCCTAACTGATATAAAAATAGGATGGGTCGCGAGGCAAAAGAGCGATCCCAAGGATCAAGGTCCTGGCTCGTCTATCAACTTGAAATATGTGCACCCTATCACTGTCCTCATCTATCATCTCCTTTAACTCCTCAATGACATGTGATAATTCAGCCTCAGTTAGAAAACATTCGTAAACTGATTTTTGCCCACCTGTGCTGTAGCCTTTTAAAAAATTCCGGACTTTGTTTAACCTTTTATCTTCGGTTATATCATAGGCAATCACATAAAAAAGCCGAGAACCCATCTTTTCACTCCCGGCGTAGACTATTTACAATCTCCTGATTTAATAATCACACTGGCTGACTAAATAGGCAACAAAAGAAACATTTCAGAAACGTTTCTTTTCGAAAAAGAGAGGACATTGGAATGATTAAAACAAAACTCGAGTGTAACTTATATTTTATTTTGTTTTTAAGTGGGTGAGCGCCTTGGTGCGGTCTTATGGGTGTGGCCGGAGATTAAATTTCCAATATTTTTAGCAGATAAAAAGATAGAAGGCTTTTACCCGGTCTTCTATTGTCATATTGCTTTCTTATTCTGAGGTCCTATTCCTGCTCAATGGAGAGTTATCATGGGCAATCCGTCAACGTCTTTGTAATATGAGTAATTGCCTTTAGTGAAGACCAAGACCCTTCTGGGTGTTGGTCTTATAAATAATATTGTTCCTTTTTCTTCCACGTAAATAGAGCCTTGTATTGATCTAAATGGTCCACTAAAAAAATAAAAAGCCATAACACCAATCATTTATGCTTAGGTATGCCATTTTTTACCTCTTTTTTCTAAGTTTTGCGATAAAACAAAGTAATAAAAAGATCCAAATTAAAATTTCAATCATCATACATTCTCCTTTAAGGTTTTGAAGTCGCAATCCCTTCTTATTCTGAGGTCCTATTCCTACGAAGGCGCCCCAGGATTTGGGGTGCCATTTTTCAGTCGCAATCCCTTCTTATTCTGAGGTCCTATTCCTACCATTTTTCAGAGGGTCTTTTAGGTGTAGTAAGAATGATTTGTCGCAATCCCTTCTTATTCTGAGGTCCTATTCCTACTGAAAGGTTGGCAGGTTATTTTGTTGATTTGAGTCGCAATCCCTTCTTATTCTGAGGTCCTATTCCTACTGCGAACGGGGAAGAGAACCGGCACTTTGCCGGTTGCATGTCGCAATCCCTTCTTATTCTGAGGTCCTATTCCTACGAAATTTTCTTTTTGAAATAGCAAGTAGGGATAACAGTCGCAATCCCTTCTTATTCTGAGGTCCTATTCCTACTTTGGTTTAGGGTGGAAGGCGCTCCAGGATTTGGGGTCGCAATCCCTTCTTATTCTGAGGTCCTATTCCTACTAGGAAATTAGAAGATTATTTTTATTCCATGAAAAGTCGCAATCCCTTCTTATTCTGAGGTCCTATTCCTACTGGGGTGCCCTTTTTCCGTGGTAGTTTCAGGTGTACGAAGGTCGCAATCCCTTCTTATTCTGAGGTCCTATTCCTACTCATTTTCGTTGAAAAAAGGTGGGTGGGCCAAGGGAGTCGCAATCCCTTCTTATTCTGAGGTCCTATTCCTACTAAAAATGACAAAATAATTCGGGATTATTGTGATCGTGGTCGCAATCCCTTCTTATTCTGAGGTCCTATTCCTACGTAGAAGTTGTAGCTTCTGGATTTGCTATCTGGCACTTGAGGTCGCAATCCCTTCTTATTCTGAGGTCCTATTCCTACGGACCCTGTACTCGAGAAAATTGCTCGGGCTGCTGGGATTGTCGCAATCCCTTCTTATTCTGAGGTCCTATTCCTACAAATGGCAGCCACGGGAGATGCGACTCGTCTCAGAGTAGTCGCAATCCCTTCTTATTCTGAGGTCCTATTCCTACGAAAAAATGAAGGTTAAAGTGATAAGGATTGATGAAAGGTCGCAATCCCTTCTTATTCTGAGGTCCTATTCCTACAGGGAACCGTATCCTCATATTGCCGTCGGCGATGAGGGTCGCAATCCCTTCTTATTCTGAGGTCCTATTCCTACGAAGGTGAACTAATATAAGAAGGAAAAAGGCAGTGGAAGTCGCAATCCCTTCTTATTCTGAGGTCCTATTCCTACTCGCCCAAGATTGCGACAATAGTGCTAAAGCTGGTTAGTCGCAATCCCTTCTTATTCTGAGGTCCTATTCCTACTCGTTAAAACGTGGTGGGTGGTGTCGTGGATGCCTGTCGCAATCCCTTCTTATTCTGAGGTCCTATTCCTACCGCGAGCCTTTATAACTTCTTTATTATCAACGCAATACAAACCCCCTTGTCCAAAATTTCTGTTCCTGACAATGTTAACGAAGAAACATTTCAGAAACGTTTCTTTTTCAACCATACTGATGTCTCTCTCATTCATTTTTTGAATCTACAATCTGATATTTACCCAGTCCAAAAGATGTTCCTTTACCTAAATGAAAAATCTCTCCCGCTTTCAACATAGGCATAAAGCCAGAGATTTGTCCCCTGTAAACAACCCTGCCAACAAGCCCTCCGAGTTTCATCCTCACTTTTTGTCTGTGAGAATATCTCTCCCAATCTGACCACTTAGCCTCATTCTTTTCGAGTCTCACCGTTCTGGCTCTTTCTATCAATTTTTTGTGATTCCATTCAGGTTCTTTATTTTCTCCGTGATAAAAATTAAGTAGAGCCAACCTTCTCATCAAATTAGTTATTAAAATATGAAACTCAAGCTTAGTAGCAAACTCTCTTTGGTACTTTATTCGGACAGGGGTTTTTAGTTCCAGCTGTAGCTCTTCTTCATCTCCACATCCACTCTCCTCTCCGCCCAGCTCATAGGGCTGATCTGAAAAATCTCTCTCTGGAACTTCAATCATTCTATGAGCAGGTGGCTTTAATATTCGGGTTTTTCCATCATAGACAGGTTCCCCCGTAATTTCTACTTTTACTAATTCATACCTGCCACGTCCCTTTCCGATACCTAACTCGCCAAGATATTCAAAGGCCATAATAAAATAAGGCAAATAATCTATTGCTTTCCCGATTAAAATCAGAACGAAAGAAATCTCAGATCCTGGTTCGTATAGCGGACGGGTTTCTTCTGGTGGCTCAATGACAAACGGATGCGGAATTGTTTCATACTTATCCATATTAAAAACTGCCGGGCCTTGAGGGGCCGGGGTTTCAAAAATATAAGCATAAGGACATTCCCGGACAATGGGACAATCCCGGCAATCTTTATTTCTAAAAACACAGATCACTTTTTTGAAGGCATTTCCAAAGCCGCCTCTGAAGGTAGATCCTTTGTACGGAGGAAGGTAGATAGGTTCCAGCGCCCGAAGGAAGAAGTCCAGTTTCTGATACTTAATAATCATTTGAAACAAATCACCCTAAATAATAAAGCTCAAAACGGATTGTGGTCAAAGATAATGAGATCTCCGGTCACAGGTGAGCGATAGATAAGTTTGCAGGCTTTGCCATGAAGAAAATGGGCTATTTTTAAATAAAGCCAGATAGGTCCCGGCCCATGAAGGACCACTTCATTTCCTTCACCTGCCAGTTCATCTACCTTCCTTAGATAATTTCCAAGCTCTGTCAATTTAGCCTTCTCGTTATAAAGAGTAGAAACATCTATCTCCACAACCATCAGTTCGCCTCCCTTTTAATTATTGAGCTTGCTTCTTCGAGTAAAGAGAATACTTTCTTTATTGCTCTGTTTGGATCAATATCCTCACGTTTTCTCATCAAAGCATGAGCCACTTTATTACGAGCCTGACTGACTTGATTCCACAGAACACAAAGAGGTTCCTTAGATTTGTTTTTAACAGCCTGGCCAAGAACTTTTTCTGTAGTTTCTCTTTGCTTGGAGTCATACAGGTCTAAATTCATTTCCAAACATTTATAGCTTATTATAGCTTCCCGCAACACCAGCAAAGCCTGGGTCGGGTTTTTGTTCTCCAGGTACCAGCGAGCCACTTCCAGTTGCGCCTCCCACTCAGTTGGTTTTTTAAATCTCTGAATCATAGTTTTCAATTCTGACAACAATATTCCGAGTGGCTTTAGATAATTTTCGATCTCAGAACCTAAGGTTTCATCTTCCATTAACTGAGTTAAGGCTTCTGATATTTCCCCCAGTTGAGGGATATAGGTCATTTTGGTAACAGCCGTCAATTCCATCAAATCTTTTTTCAGCAGGCGCAGCTTAGAATCTTTTTCCCCAGCTTGGCGGATTTCCCTCTCGGCCCGTTCTACCAGCCGACATAAATCATCAAGATCGCCATATTTTCGGAAAGAAGCCAGAGCTTCCATCCAGTCCAGAAGATCCATTAAAGGACGCAGATCAATGATATGGCTCTCGTTTGTTTTCTGATCCAGAATCCCGTAAAAAATATGCCTGACTTCAGTCGATTTTTCTAAAAATTTTATAAACTGAATAAAGACGACCACAAAAAAAGGAATGGAACGGAAGCAATGGGTTATGTCAAAAGCAATTTCTGATTCTTTCACTGTTATATTTTTGGAAAGCAGATCAAACATCTGCCAGAATTCATCGGCTGACTTTCCTGCAGGTATCTCAATGCGCTCATGTTTTAAGCTTTCAACCATCTCCCAGCGGGAGTCTTTTGTCCCTATTATGTAAATCTTATCTGGCTTAAAATAATTATTTATAGGAATTATTGAAAGCTGGCTTTCATAACTCTGTCCGTTAAGCTGATACTGAACTTTCTGATAGTTTCCAGTGCCAAGAAAGCTGATCAGAACTCTGGTTTTTAAAGATTTTGAGACTTCACTCATCAAAACTCCTTTCAGATTGAATTAACTGAGCAAAAATTGACCTTCCTGAACGTGGCTTTCAACCCAGAGAAACTTCTACAAAACCAAGCCCCTTTTTCAATTCTCCATCAATCAGCCTCTTTCTGGTGCGTGGCCGTTTTACCTTATAGCTTTTAATTCCAACCTCATCAGCCAGTATCAACATTGAAGTGCTAAAAGCAGTTGCTCCCTGACCGACTCTTAGAAGGTAATAGCCAGGCTTTTCAGGCAAGTTCAGATTCAGACCATCATTTTTTATGACTTTTCGATAAAAATTATCACAGATTTTTAAGATCTGCCCTTCTTCCAGCTGACATTTTTTCTTTTTGATCTCAAATTCGGCTTCAACGTTTTCTTTTATCGTCTCATAAAGAACAGGGATATTCCCGCCGCGCCTTGCTCCTTGAACAAGGCATTTTTCAACCCTGAGCGTCTCCCGAGGCGAAAGATAAGTGCTATCGCTCACATCCAGCAAATTTAAAAACTTATCCTCAAACTTTTCTTTTGATTTATCAGATTCCTGATCGCTAAAATGTTCAAATTTTTTCAAAACATTTTTTCCAGAAAGATATCCATAAGCCAGATCTAAAAGTCTGTCGTTGGCCTTTCTATCATTAATATTTGCCATCAATGCCTCGATTTCCTTTTTCTTCCCCTTGGTGGCCAATTCCTTAAGGGCAAAATAGATGAGTGCAGTAATTACAGATCCTTTTATAGAACTCCCAGGGAAATAGGGACGACCTGCACTTTTTACAAACGCCTTTACTTCAATTTTATGTCCTCGTGCCTCGGTGGTAATATCTGTAGAATAAAGAACGTGTCTTTTAAGCAAATTATGGTCCTGTATTATATCTCCAATGTATCGAGAACTTGCAGCCTGTTTTATGAAGTCATCACGATATTTAGCAAAATCTTTATCCCTGAACAGGCTATCCATATTAAGAACATTAAATTTTCCCCTCTCCTTATCTATAAAATAGCCTGAGGGAGAAATAACCTGGCCAGATCCTATATGCACTGGAGTAAGCACTTTTATTCTGGCTTTCATTGTTCCTCCATCTTACAAGGAAATGAAAACAAAAATCCATACCGATAAACACGGTGGGCAGTAAAGACTTCTGGCGTAATGTCCACAAGGGCACCTTTTCTGTTTGCCGCGGGAAAGATAGAACCTTCAGAAAAAAGGCGAAGAGAGCGCCGGCGGTAGGATCGGTTGTGGAGAGAAAAGATATAGCCCTTTCTCACTTCCAGCTCATAAAACCCTTTCTCCAGCCCGACTAGTTCCTCATCTCGAGGAAAATAAGTGGAGACCGCATAAGAGGCATTTGCTTCAGAAACTTCAGGGATGAAAAGACGGTCAAATTCAGGTGGATAAAACAGGCCTTTTCCGGCAGTTCGGTCGCCACCAATTCCTTCGTCAGCCAGAAGGTTAAACAGTGCCCTGACCTTATTCTCCCAGCTCTCATCCTTTAAATTCACCAGGATAAATAAACCAGAGTTCTCGGCGAAATGAACCTGTCCGAAATGAAAAAAGTTTTCTCCAGGGTGATTATTAAACCGGCTCAAAGCAATGCGGGGCACATCTTCCACTTCCCAGGGAACCAGCTTTTTCCCAGCTCTTTCTTTTTTATCAATTCTTGGTAGACAATCAAGCTCCTGACTCTTATCAATTTCATCCTCCAGGTCTTCAAGGTGTTCATTGTTAAGAAGTCTAAGCAATAACTTCAGGTTGACAAATTTAACTTTTTTTAGTTCTTTTCCATTCTCCGAGCTTTTTACGTTTCCGAACATCTGATTTTTGGGCAGGGGAAAATATAATTCATCCTCCCAATAGGGAAAGGCTGAGCTCAAAAGAAAAGGTGGCTCTTCTTTGAAGGCCTGAATAAATGAATCTACTTCACCATAGAGAAGAAGATGACAGTGGCAGAGGGCAGAAAAGATAGTATCAGAAGGTATGTGTATCTTACTGCCCTCCAGCCAGCCTTCCCTTTCACCCAAATGAAGGAAACTTTTTGGCTTTAGTTTTATTCTTAAGTATTCCATGGTTAATCAGCAAGCTTGTTTTTGATGAGATCAAATTTTTGAACAATTTCAGCCGGAGTGGTTCCGACATCTTTATTAATGGCTCTTTCAGAGGTAAGAGCTATCTGACCTGTTTCGTAATTTTCTCGTTTGTTCCAGAAAATTTCAATATTGTTAAAAGCTACCCGGCCATATCCACGCGATCCCATCCCACCAAGGTAATCGTGCTCTAAAAGTTCAAGAGCCACAAAAATATGCTTGAGAAATTCTTTGTCCTTTTCGTCAAAGACATTGTAGATTAACTCTGCATCCTTAAAACGAGCACCAGCTGGAACTCGCTCGATTTGCCTCAGGCTTCCATGTAAGGCGGTTCCAGTAAGGCGGTTTATGGCCGTCTCAAATTTTACTTCCGTGTATTCTAATTCTAAATTGTCTTTCATTTCCTGGGTAATGCTGTTTTCATCAAGATAAGTATCTCTTACCAGCAGCCTGGTAGGAGTCGGAGATTTAATCTCAACATCTTTATCTGATACTGCTATTCCCCATATTCTGCACACAGGACAGTTCAGATATTCCTGATCGGTTCGGCATTTGTGACCTGAAATTTGATCTTTGTTGTCCTTTACATTCCAGAAATCTGGCTTCTTTGCGGCTTCTTTTTTCTCAATTAGAGACCGAAGCTTTCCTTTCAAGGAAGAACCAGGAATGTAGGGCTTGCCCTCTGGATCAGTAATGACATTTAGATCGAGTCCACCAATTTTCAGCCCAGTGGTTGCTCCTCCAATTCTCATTCCTGTCTTTACTTCAATCTGACCCCTGATGATTACTTTTCCTATAAGATAATGATTCATTTTATCCTCCTTTTTCCTTTACTTAGGTGAATTATTTGCCACCATGAAATTTATGGTAAGCAACAATGGCTTCGATGAAATTTTTAAAGTATTGAAAGTTCTGTTTATTAGTATTTTGTATCAATTTTTCCATTAACTCGCGAAAATCTTTTATTCGTCCTTTATGTCTGCCGGCAGCATAAGCCAATTTAGGCCTTAACATCTGAATCCGGTATTCATCATATTCTTTCATCCTCTGAATCTCGTCGAGCACATTGCGAATCTGAGAAGTGGTTAATTTTTCTGTCTCCTTGGCATCAAGAAACCATTTGGCTAAATCATCCGCATACATATTCAGTTCCTTAGCATCGCCTTTCAATATCTTTTCGATCTTGTTTAGATCGATTTTTGACCCCTGATTGTTGGGATTAGAATTTTTTGGATTTCCCTGATAACTCATAATCTCCTCCTATTCTTTTCTTGTTAAATAATCGGCCACTCTCGTGGCGATATTTAAATATGGATAAATCTCATAATTAATGACAATCAAGTTAATTAATTGCTCCAGGTCTTTTTTTTGCTGGTCATCAAGCTTTCTCACAAGCTTTTTTAGGGCATAATGTAAGCGCCATACCCTTTCCATATAAATCTCGCCTTTCCTCTTCTTCTCTTTCTTGTTTTCCTTTTCCAGATAGATGTTATAAAGAACGCTGAGCAGAGAACGGGGCACTTCCCGACCGTTTTTCCCCTTAAGAAGACTTAGAATCAAGTCAATTATCCTGTTTATTTTCTCCAGACAATTCCACTCTAAAGCTTCTCCAAAAAGGCTAAGCCGGTTTTTTCCATTATTTTTAGCGATTTCTTCAGCTTCTCCGGCTTTCTTAGCTGCCTGGTATATGGGGAACTTATCTCGCGGAGCATAGAATATCCCGGCAGATAGAGTCAGTCTGTAGCAGGAAAACCGGCGAAAATCGTCATAGATTACTTCAGCAATTTTATGAAGGTCAGACCACGGCCCGATCAGAAACAGGTCATCCCCACCAGAATAAGCCACATAAACATCATCAGCCAGCCCGTGGCCATTGTTCTTAGGCATCCAGTTATCAAGCTGAGCAATTCGGGCATTGAAATAAAGCGAGAGCATCGAGCTCAGCATACTGACCCTGGAAATTGTTTTATTCTTTTCGAGTCCTTCACGGAAAAGAAAACCCAGGTTATCAACATCGGCTCTCAGCACTCCCCATTTTTCTATGCCTGAAGCTCGCCTGGCCATATTCTCCAGAGTCAAAACATTACGATCAGCTCCACGAACCTTTCTGGCAATAAAAGTAAAGCCCTGAAACTTGCCTGCAAAATCTGTGGAATTTATAACCAGAGAGTTGCGATAAATTTTAGCATCCTCGTCAGCAGATAAAAATTGGTAGCGAAAACCAAGAGCCTGAGGCACATGGTACCAGCGAATATCTTTTTGAGGAAGTGGCTTCTTGTCTTCTGATTTTATTAAAATAGCCACAGCCTTAACCAGGTCGTTAGAAAAAGAAATCAAGCTATCACAAAAGCTACAGGTTTCCTGCGCTGGCTCAATCTCTTCGCCACAGATAGAACAGCCTTTCCTTTCTCCCCCCTGGTCAAAAGGTCCCAGAACAAATTCTCTGAACTGCTCTGGATTTTCAGAAGCAAGAAGAGAAGCAAATTTGCGGCGTTTGCTCAGGGATAAGCTGCAGCCGAGATCCTGCCAGAGAGAGGCAAAATCCAGGAAAAAGTTCTCGTAGCTAACCGGAATCCAGCTCAAGATAGCAGCTACCTTTCCTTTATGGGCTCTTAATAAAATTTGATCCATTTCCATCTGAACTCGGCTTAATCTGTCTTCACTGTCCCTGAGCTTTGGAACTAACAGGTAAAAATTTCCTCCTCCGCAGTAGATCAGGTTAGCTTCCGGAAGGTCAAATTCAAGGAGAATTTTTCTGGCTAAAATCTCAGAAATCATCTGGAGGTAAGCTGACCTCCCACGCAATCCCTTGAGGGCATTTTCTGAGGTAATCTGATAGATAAAATCTTGAATCCCGGATATATCCCCACCTACCAGGAGGAAATCTTTGTCCGCAAGGTGAGAAGACTTCTTTAATGCCTGGGAAACTTCATCTGTTTTTAAATTGTTAATGTCTCGAAGGATATTGTCTATCTTGCTCTCAAACTCTCTCAGCCCTCGTTCTTCGCTTAACAAGTAAAGGCAAGCGGCAATAGCTGCTGTACTTTTTAAATGATGAAAAAGAGAAATATCAGGTTTTTCTCTGTAGACAGCTGAAGGAATAGCCAGGGTGTACTTCAGTAAAAGATAATAGATGGATGAAAGTATTTCATCTTTATTTAGTAAGTTCAGTTCTTTGATAAATTCATTCCATAACTTCTTATAAGCTTCCTGGCCAGAGAGGTTATGAAAAGCTTCTTTCCGACTGTCTACAGGAAAAAACCCGTTAAGAGTCCTGTCAAGCGGAGATAATCGAGTGTAAAATTCCTTGATCTCGCTGGCTCTGTTTTCTTTGAAATCTTTTTTGCCTTTACCTTCTTTACCTTCAAGTTTTATCTGAGAAAATATCGAGGTCAAAGGCTCTTCAGCTGGTTTTCCTGACTCTTCATCCTCTTCACGCTCCACTCGTTCACCTGAAGACATTCTGTCGGCCAATGTCAGCAGTTTAGCCAGGAATTTCTGTCTCTCATTTATGGCATTTTCCGGAACATGATGGCAAGCTGCTATTACACCAGCTTCATCATATTGACTGAGATATTCCCGAAAGAACTTAGCAGTATAAGCCCCATGCACGTGGCTGTACTTGGTGGACTGTCCGTCTCTGATTTTTCTGGTGAAATTTTCGTAATCGTAATTGTCACCTTCTTTTCTCCAATCAAACTTAGCACCTGTCCTTTGATAAAATTTTCCGATATCGTGGAGAAGACTGGCCAGAATTAATAGCTGGTAATCAGAAAGTTTTTTCTTCATTTTTTGTTACCTCTAATTTTATTTTTATCTTGTCTTAATCCCATTTCAACAAAAGAAACGTTTCAGAAACGTTTCAATTTATGGCGATTTTGCTTTTTTCCAATCGTACACCATAGCGACTGCTGGCATAAATCTTGATACAGCTAATTGCTGCCAGTGAAAACAATGTTTTCTCCTGCAGCTCTTCCCTGAGGATTTTATTAATTTTACTTATATACTGCCTGCAGACCTCAACGGGGATTCCGTTTTTCCATTTCTTCAAGAGAGCTTCCTGTTTCCAGCTTTTCTGACCAGATATCTTAGAATAATCGTCAGCGTATTTTTTTAGATCTTCTGCGCGGAAAAGCTCTCCTAATTCTCTGAAACAGTCCTGACAGTCAAGACAATTAGCTCTTTCGGGATGAGGGCAGTATTCAGTTTTTTGCTTCAAAAATATCACATAAATGAATAATAACATCGGTGAAAAATTGATTGCTCGGCCATTGATCTCAACTTTTCTATCAATGAGACTTACTGAAATTTCGGGATGAAGTGTTGACAGGTCAATTTCCCTCTGACCTTCCTCAACCAGTTCCCGGAAACTTTTACCTTTCAGGTTTATTTTTCGCCCCAGTCTGATAAACGGCAAATCAGCCAGAATAATCTTTGCCTGGCTTGTATTAAGAATCATTTGCTTTCCTTCTCTGGTTTTAATCAAAATATCTCTATCCTGTCTGGGTTTATAAAAAAAATCTGGATTGCTCTCAAATTCAGGGGTAACTATGACATGATAAAGTTTATCCCAGGGACGACCGAATAATTGCAGAGCCGACCCTAAATAAAAGCTCATAGTCTTTCGTCCACCAGCAATGGAGCAATGAAGACGCGTGTTTTCATCTCGCGTTTTCTCTCTAACTAAGGAAGTTATCAAATCGCCCAGAGCTTCATTATCCTCGTAGGAACATATGTCTTCTATCAGGCTGCCGTCTTTGTTTCTGGGAATAAATATCTTATCTTCTTCCAACTTAAGAGAAGGTATGTTGAATTCATTTATAAGGTTATCGAGGATGCTCCTTTTTACCAAATTTTCTATAATCGATTGTTTACCCAAAGCAGTTGTAACAATATAAATTTCATCAGGATAAATAGGAGGTTTAGCTGTAGCTAAGGAATAAATAGTTTCTGTTATAACCTGAGGCGATGTCCCCACCACAAATATGAAAATTTCCTTAAATTTGCCCATCAATCCGCCGATTTTTTATTAGGAAATCTATTAGAAATCAAAATAAATTTAAAAGTCAAGCAAATTTTGGCTTTAGAATAACATCTTCTGTCAACATAAAATTTTTCTTTCAGAAAAAATTTCTAATTAATCACTAAGTCGATTATCTAATTCCAAACCTAACCTGAATAGCATAACTAAGCCACTAATATCTGCAATTTTACGCTTTTATATAATTTTTTCAGTCTTTAATAAACATCTTCACATATTCAAGGTTGCTCTGGAGTTTTTGCTTGCAATCTTCGGGAGCTTCAGCAATGGCCAGGCCTTCTTCCAGCAGTTTTTTGGCCGGGGCCAGGTCAGTGCTTGGGTCCTGCTTGTGCTGTTTGATAATCATATAAGCAGCGTTATTTTTACCCCAGGCCACCAGATCCGGACGACCCAGCCCTTCAGCCTGACGGATGTACTCTAAATAATACTGCAAAGCTCTGGGGTAATCGCCCTCACGGTCATATTTTTCGGCACTCTCTTTTGCTGCCCTCCAGTTCTCCCAGGATATGGGCTGATTAGCCTGTTCCTGAGCCTTCAAAAGAAGTGAGCCAGCCAGCAAATAAATAGTCAGCCAGGCCAGGATAAAATATCTTTTTTCCATTTTCCCCTCCATTATTTACTATATTTTCCTAATCTATTTCTATTCTACCAGCCTGACCGGTGAGCTTCAATTAAATTTGTAGGTAAGAAAAGATGATGGCTTCCTTTGCCAGTGATTTTACTCTACCCCCATTTCTCTGAGCAAGTGGTTAGCACCGGCAAATTCTTTCAACACCCACAGCACATAGCGGATATCTACACCAATTGACCGGCTGAACTTATGGCTCCAGGCGTAATCATTAATAGTTGCCTCCCAGACCCGGTCAAAATTTATGCCTACCAGCCTACCCTCGGCATCAATTATGGGGCTGCCGGAGTTCCCGCCAGTTGTATCCGTACTATAAAGCAAGCAGACTGAAATAGTATTCAGGGCCGGGTTTATGAACTTTCCAAACCGTCTTTCTTTGATCAGCTGGAGCAATTTTTCCGGAGTATCATAAGGAGGCTGACCGGTTGTTTTTTCTGCTATTCCATGAACAGTGGTAAAAGGCTTGTAATAAACAGCATCTCTCGGTTTGTAGCCTTCGACCCGGCCATAGGTCAGACGCAAGGTGCCATTGGCATCGGGGATAAACTGCTTGCCCAGAAACTCCTGACGCACATCCACCAGCCTGGCTTGAAGTTCATCCAGCTGGCCTTTGCGGGCTTTGTTGATTTCTTCAAGCTTCTGGTATTCAGGGTACAAAGCCAGAGCCAATCTTATCAGACTATCATCAACGCGCTTTATTTCTTCAGGCTTCTTGTCCCAGAGGCTATTGATGAATTCCGGGTCAGCCATCCGGGTTGACTTAAATACGCTATCCACGGCTTCATCCAGGTTGCTGCCACCAGCAGAGAGTTTGCTAAGGGCCTCAATTTTCTTATCGTCAGGCAAGGCCAGAGCTCTTTTCAGAAGTTCCTTGAAGATGGCTACATCGGTCGGCAGGTAGAAACTTGACTTTAGAGTTAGAGCCAGCCGTTGCCGGGTTTGTTTGAAATTTCTGTCCATGTAAGCAGCATTTCTTTCCAGGTCCGGTTTTTGACGCTCATGGGCTGCTTCTACCACCGTTATAGCATTCTGGAAAAGAATGACTGAGCGCCGCAGATTATCCAGAACAAAAGCTCTCGGAAACTCAGCTGACATCTCGGCATAAATTTTTTCCAGCTCCGGGAGCAACTGGCCATAGACTTTTTGGCGTTTTGGGTCTCGTTGAATAAATTCTTGGAGTGCTTTTTCCTCCTGACGTTTTTGAGTTAAGAAATCAAGCCGCTTCAAACCGACTAACTTGCCACGGTAATTTTTCATAGTGTTGGCCAGGCTTTTTATCCGGGCATCATGCTTGAGGGCAATTTCGCGGCTCGTTTTGCCCATCTCTTCCATCAGCCTTATCTGCCATTCATACCAGTCAGCCACAGCCGGCATTCTGATGTTCTGCTCAAAAGCCAGGTAGCTTGCTGGAAGATGACGGTAGGTGCGAGCCGGATAACCAAGCAGAAAGACGAAATCGCCTTCCTTAACGCCGGCTGGGTTGACCCTTAAGTAAGTTCTGGGCTTGAAAGGAACATTCTTTTCGCTATATTCAGCCGGTTTACCATCAGGTGCCACATAAGCTCGCATCAGAGTGAAATCACCAGTGTGTCGGGGCCACATCCAGTTGTCATCCTCGCCGCCGAAATTTCCGATGGACAGCGGTGGAACATAGACTAAGCGCAGGTCTTTGAGGTCGGTATAAATGAACAGCCAATATGATTTGCCTGGAAACATCTCGGCCACTTCTGCCCGTTTGCCGGGGTTGGCTTTTTCGGCCTCAGCCACGATTTTTTTAATCTGCTGCTCGATGGCTCTGGCTCTTTCGGCACCGGTCATATTGGGCTTGACCACGCTCAAAACTTCAGCTGAAACATCGCGGAATGATTCGGTGATGCGGGCAGTGCGGCCGGGAACCGGGATTTCTTCGGCTCTGTTTCTGGCCAGAAACCCGTTTTTCAGGTAGTCTTTTTCCGGAGAACTCACTGATTGGACAGCCCCAAAGGCCACATGATGGTTGGTGATAATCAGGCCATCCTCAGAGATGAAAGAGCCTGTAGCTCCAATCTGGACCACCGCATAAAGCAGGCTGTTTTTGGCCGGGTCGTATATCAAAGCTGGGTCTATCCTGAGACCTTTCTCTTTTAGGTTGAGCCGAGGAACCTCGCTCAGAGGATACATTCCCTCGTCAGCCACCAGCATTGTGGCCAGGATGAAGACCGCCAGTATGATGAACAGGCTCGAGCTTAGCTTCCTGAGACACCGATGATTAGCCATTATGACCTCCCGATTTGTTTGTGACAGAGATAAATGATAAAGAAACCTCGCCGGCAAATCAAAGTCAACCAGTGTTCTTGATAATCAGCACTATACCTTAAAAAGTCACATAATCTGCTACAGAAGTTAAGTTTATAAGATAAACCAAATCGGGGTCAACGCTAAGATTTTCAGGAAAATTCAGGACAATCAACAAAGACAAATAGATTAGTAGAACAGCTTAGGTTCTTTTTTTATGTTTTATTTTTTAACAAGGATAGTAGTGTTGGGAATTTGGGCCCGGTTAAAAATCGTCCCTACCGGGCAGATTTCTTTAGTCTTTTCAAGAATCTTTCTGAGGGTAGCTTCGTCTGCCGGCGATGAAACCTCAACTGTGGTGGTGATACTTGTGAACTGCATTCCATCATCGGTGGTTTGACCATCACAATCAACTTTCAGAGCTTCAATTTCTACCCGGGATTTGCTGGCCACTAAGGCAAAAATGGTAGAAAAGCAACCGGCCAGGGACATAAGAGAAAGCTCAAAGGCTGTTGGCCCGGAGTCATCCCCATTTTTGGCTTTAGGTAAATCCACAATAACCTGATGCCCGCGGTTGTTGGTTAACACAGACTGAAAATTTTTCTGCCAGATAGCAGTAGCTTTCATATTATTGCTCCTTGTTAAGTTTAATAAATATGATTAAATGTTAATGAGGTTAATTTTTATTTTATCTAAAAAAATGGCTAATTGTAATGGTCTTTCCTTAAAAATTTATTTCTTTCCTTGCCTCGGGTGATTAGATGCGACAATAAAAAAATATCGAAGTTTATGATATGGGGCAACAAGCAAAAATCATATTAATGGCAACATTAAAGAAAATAACCAAAGATGGAAAGAAGGAGGGAATAATTTTTAGCGCTGTTATTTTAAAATAGATAAAAAATTAGGAAATATGTAGGGCGTCACTGGTTTTTATTTTCTCTGCCGAGAAAATTAGGAAACGCGTAGGGCGTCACCGGTTTATTTGTCTTCGAGGTGGATGCGTAGCGGCGCGGCCTGACCGGCTTTATCCTGCCCGACAAACAAAGTGATATGCGGGAAGGGCATTCTTATCTGCCGGCTCTCAAAGGCTTTTTTCAGCCGGCGGTTGAACTCTCTGGCCACCCGCCACTGCTGCAGTGGTCTGGTTTTGGTTCGGGCCCTGATAACCACCGAGGAATCCTCAAACCTGTCCAGGCCAAATATCTCCAAAGGTGCCAGGATATCTGCCGAGAAGGCCGGGTCCTGGCGCATTTCTTCGTCCACGGCTTGCATCGTCTTCATCACTTCATCCACATCCT
This sequence comes from Candidatus Aminicenantota bacterium, assembly GCA_014360015.1. Taxonomy (GTDB): domain Bacteria; phylum Acidobacteriota; class Aminicenantia; order Aminicenantales; family Saccharicenantaceae; genus Saccharicenans. Next base: position 100,188 of record JACIYJ010000006.1, read on the forward strand.
CAAAATAGCTGACGTTGACATCGTAAACAAAGCCTGAATATTCCTTGCTCATATTGGTCACTACTTCGATTTTGCTGTTGGGAATGTAATGGACGTTTCCAGCCAGGTCCCGGAGCACCGTCATTTTAAAATTTATGCTCTCCACCACACCCGATTTCCCGGCTATTTCCACCACATCGCCCACCCGTATTTGATCCCAGAGTATCAGGAAAAAACCGTTTATAAAATCCTTGATTAAACTCTGGGCCGCAAAGCTCAGAGCCACTCCAGCCACTCCGGCTGTCGCCAGCAACGGGCCAATTTGAATGCCCAGGGCTCCAAGAATAGTGATGGCAGAAATTACGATTATTATCGTGTATAAAACCTGCCTCACCAGAGTGGATAAAGTTTTTGCTCGCTTGATCGATTCTTCATCTTTTCTTTCTTTTAGAAAAAAGGTCCGCAGGCGTCGGGCTAAGGTCCGGCTTAAAAACATCAAAATTAGGGCCACAACAACTATCAAAAGAATCTTAAGACCGGTAGTAAAAGACCATTTTCGGGCTTCAACCAGAATATCCTGAAGGTTCATCCATTCCTCCGAGATAATAAGCTTCGGGCTGATTTTAGCATAATAAAAATTTGATTTAAATCTTGGGAGGTTGGGAGATCTTCAAGCAATACTTTTTGTTTCTATCACTTAATTTGGCTTTTCGTCAAGGAAATTACAAAAGGCAATGGATGTGGCTCGCATGATAGGAAATAATGCCGTCCATCCGGGACAAATTGATGTTAGTATTGATGGACTTCAAAAGCCCTGATGCTCGGTGCGGCGGATGATTTCATCCTGAAGTTCCTTGGCACAATCCACAAAATAGTCGCTGTAGCCAGCCACCCTGACAATCAAGTCGCGGTACTTTTCCGGATGTTTCTGAGCATCACGCAGGGTCTCAGCCGTAACCACATTGAATTGGATATGATGTCCCATCAGCTTGAAGTAGCTTCTGATCAAATCTTTCAGTTTAACCAGCCCCTCTTCTTCCGCCAGAAGCTGTGGAGTAAACTTCTGGTTGAGCAGTGTCCCGCCAGTTTTGATGTGGTCAAGTTTGCCGACAGATTTTATGACTGCAGTCGGTCCTTTTCTGTCCATGCCCTGAACCGGTGAAATTCCTTCTGACAACGGTTCGCCAGCCTTCCGACCATCAGCTGTAGCTCCGGTCACCTTGCCAAAATAAACATGAACTGTGGTCGGCAGCAGATTTATGCGGTAGGTACCACCGCAGACTGTTGGTCGGCCATCGATCATTCTGAAATACATATCAAAGACCAGTCTGGCCAGGTCATCAGCATAGTCATCATCGTTTCCATACTTAGGAGTCTTATTGATGAACCGATCTCTGAGCCGCTCATAGCCTTCAAAATTTTTCCTCAGGGCTTGGAGCAGCTCATCCATGGTAATGATTTTCTGGTCATAGACATTGAATTTAATCGAAGCCAGAATATCAGTTATCGAGCCCAGACCGACCCCCTGAATGTATCTGGTGTTATAGCGGGCACCGCCATTGTGATAATCCTTCCCCTTAGCGATACAATCATCGATGAAAAGAGACAGGAAAGGCGCGGGCAGATAGGTGGCATAAAGCTTTTCAATCACATTATTTCCGCGAATCTTAACATCAATAAAATACCGCATCTGTTTTTCGAAAGCCTGCATCAGCTCATCAAAGGTCTTAAAGTTTCTGGGATCACCAGTTTCCAGGCCTATTTTCTTTCCGCTACGAGGATCAACACCATTATTCAGGGTTATTTCAAAAACCTTTGGAAGGTTGAAGTAGCCGGTCAGGATGTAGGCTTCATTACCAAAAGCTCCAGCCTCCACACAACCACTGGCTCCACCTTTTCTGGCGTCTTCCACGGTCTTACCTTGCCTGACCAGCTCCTGAACGATAGCATCAGTGTTGAAAATTGACGGCTGGCCGAAACCTGTCCTGACAATTTTTAAGGCCCGGAGCAAGAGAGAATCAGGATTCTTGGCACTTATCTGAACCATGGAACTTGGCTGTAACAACCTCATCTCTTCAATCACATCCAGAATGAGATATGACAGCTCGTTGGCACCGTCGCGGCCATCTGGCTTGAGCCCCCCGACATTAATCAGGGCAAAATCGGTGTAAGTTCCGCTCTCTTCAGCCGTCACCCCGACTTTGGGCGGCGCTGGCTGGTTGTTGAATTTCACCCAGAAAGCTTCCAGTAATTCCTTAGCTTGTTCCTGAGTCAGAGTTCCCTCTTCAAGACCTTTTTTATAAAAAGGATAAAGATGCTGGTCCAGACGTCCGGGATTGAAGGAATCCCAGGTGTTGTATTCAGTTGTCACACCAACATGGACAAACCAGTAATACTGAAGCGCCTCCCAGAAATCGCGGGGGGCATGGGCTGGCACCCATTCGCAGGTGGCGGCGATTTTCTCCAGTTCTTTTTTTCTCTGCGGGTCTTTTTCCCTGGCAGCCAATTCTCTGGCCAGTTCGGCATGGCGGCGGGCATAGGTGATGAGGGCCTCAGCGCAGATAGCCATAGCTTCCAGCTCTTCTTTTTTGTCCCAGGCTTCCGGGTCATTATAGAAATCAAGTTTGGATAGAGATTCTTCAATGTCTTTTTTGATATCAAGCAGACCCTTCTTATAAATCTTATCTCCCAGCACGGTGTGTCCGGGAGCTCTCTGTTCCATAAATTCAGTGAAGATGCCGGCTTCATAGGCGGCTTTCCATTCTGGAGTCATTTCGGCAAAAATTCGGTCGCGCATCGAGCGGCCGCGCCAGAAAGGAATTATTTCCTCACGATAAAGCTGGAACGTCTCTTCATCGACGGCATAGGAAGTCTTTGGCCGGGAATTGAGGGTCTCAAGGTCTTCTAAGCTATGGCAGCAGACTTCAGGATAGGTAGGAGTGGCTTTGTGAGCTGGACCACGCTCCCCGACAATAAGCTCACCCTCATCTATGAAAATCGCTTTTTTCTCCATCAAAGCTTTAAACACTAAGGCTCGCTGCATCGGATAAGAAGCTCTCTGGACTTCCGGACTGCGGTAGGCTTCGGTCACAATTCTGGCTCTTTCTGGAGAAATAGTAGGCTTAGCATTAAGAGATTGTTCCCTGAGTTTTTTTATGCGCTCGTTCATTTTCAACCTCCCTGTTTCACCTTAAAGCCCTTGGCTCGGAAAAAGTTCATCACTGAATCAACTCTTTCCTGAGATGGCGGTTCATACACTTTGAATTCACCATCTCTTCCCAGGCGGTGGAATTTTTCGACACCACCTTTATGATAAGGTAAAACATTTATCATTTTTACCGATTTTAATTCAACCAGAAATTCAGCCATCTGCTCCAGGTTTTTCTGATCATCATTAACTCCCGGAATCAGCGGAAAACGAACCCAGATTGGTGGGCCGCTGCTGTCATCAATGGCCTTAAGATTTTTAAGAATTAGCTCGTTTGTAACCCCAGTATGTTCCCGGTGTTTGGTATTATCCATAACTTTCAGGTCAAAGAGCACCAGGTCGGATTTCCTGGCTAACCGCAGGAAGATCTCCTCAGAGGCATAACCTGAAGTATCAAGAGCCACCTGAATGCCTCTGCGGTGGAGCGAATCAATTAGGGCTTCGGCCAGTTCTGGCTGGAAGAGAGGTTCACCACCGGTCAGGGTTACCCCACCACCCGACTGGTCGAAGAAAATTCGGTCTTTTTCGACCTCATTCAGGATTTCCTCTACTGAAACTTCCCGACCAACAATTTCTATGGCTTCCCGCTGACAAACTTTAACACAATCACCACATAGAGTGCATTTTGACCGGTCAGCCACCACTTCGCCGTCGCTTTTCTGCGATAAAGCCCCATAATTACAGGTTCGGACACAATCGCCACAGCGAGCGCATCGGTTGGGCATGAGCATTAATTCTGCCTTTTTTGATATTCCTTCTGGATTATGACACCAGAGACAGTGCAGAGGACAGCCTTTAAAGAAGACGTTAACCCTAATGCCCGGGCCGTCATGCACAGCATAGTGTTTCAGGTCGAAAATCATGCCTTTCATATTTTTCCTTGGCAAATCTGATATATCACATATCAGTAGAGTTGTCAAGCCAGGTTTGATGCTTAGTTCAACTCAATGTCTATCAGCCGAGATAATCCAGGTCATAAATAATCAAAAGATAGTTGAAACGCTAACATAAATTTAAATATCTTTTAGCAATGTGATGTATGATATATCAATTAAGACAAGTCTACCATTTTATAAAGGTTTATTCGAGGTGGTAAACTTCTCATATGGTACCAGGCCATTACCTTCAACCAAACCTGAAATGGAAAAAGAAGTAAAGCCCGAAATTCCCAAAAAAGATAGCAGACAGATGGCCATTATCAATAGTCGAAAAAAAATTTATGGGTTCAATTTAACCAGAATTTCGAAATGACTCAGGCTAGAACCTATTTGGTCAGAAATTTGAAGATGGTCAAACTTCTGTACATTTCTCCCGGCCTTAGGATAGTTGATGGAAAATCGGGTTTATTGGGTGAATCCGGAAAATGCTGAGGTTCGAGACAGAAACCAAAATGCTTTCCATAAACTTTCCCACCCTTTCCCCTGATAGTTCCATCAAGGAAATTTCCCGAATAAAACTGCAGCCCTGGTTCAGTGGTATAAAGCTCCATCAGCCGGCCGGAAAAGGGTTCAAAAACTCGAGCTGCCAGTCCCAGGCCGCCGCGGTTATCAAGGACAAAATTATGGTCGTAGCCTCCTGGCAGCTGATTGAGGCGTTCGCCGATGACCCTTGGCTGACGAAAATCAAGGGGTGTCCCCTCAACTTCTTTTATCTCGCCGGTTGGAATGAGATTTTCATCGACCGGCGTATACCGAGAAGCAAATATTTGAAGCTCGTGTCCAAGGATATCACCTTGTCCCTGACCGGCCAGATTGAAATAGCTGTGGTGTGATAAGTTAAGATGAGTAATCTTATCGGTCGTGGCCAGATAAGAAATATGAAGTTCATCGCTTTCAGTCAGAAGATAGCTGACCTGACAGCTGAGATTTCCAGGATATCCTTCTTCACCGTCAGGACTGAGATAGCTAAAATTTACCCCGAGCAAATGAGAATTTCCGATCGGCTCTGCTTCCCAGACGACTTTATCAAACCCTTTTATTCCACCATGCAGATGGTTTTCTCCATCATTTTTAGCCAGCCGATATTCTCGACCGTCAAGAACAAATTTTGCCCGGCCGATTCTGTTCGCATATCTTCCGACAGTTGATCCAAAATAAGGGTTCTTTCCCAGGTATTCTTCAAAGGAATCAAACCCCAGAGTTATGTCAGCCAGATTTCCCTGTCTGTCAGGAACAAAAAGAGAAATCAAAGTAGCTCCGTAATTCATCAGCAATACTTTAAGACCGTGACTATTCTCCAGCTGGAAAAATTTGATTTCTTTACCATCATGCTCAGCCACAATCTTTTCTTGCATCTTCATGAGTTTTCTCCTTACCCCTTGATTTCCTTTTTTAAAGTGTTAAAAATAGCAAATTTTTTGATTTCAAACAACTCTTTTGGGAGGTTTAATCATGGGTAAAAGGAATTTCCGTTGTCGATCCGCATATGACCTATTTCTGGCCGATAAAAAATGGTCAGGAATTTATCGACGCCATTCCAGAATTTTACAAGGTTGCTGTCTCATCTTCAAGGTGCCACGACAATCGCAGCGACAAAGTCTGGCGGAATGAACTGTGGATGGGTTACCCGGTTGGCCCGCACTATCAGCAGCAGGCCAACCCGACTCTGGCGGCCAACTTAAAAGGCAAGCTGCTCCTGGTCCACGGAGACCTCGATGACAATGTTCATTGAGCGGCTACCCTGCAACTGGTTGATGCTTTAATCAAGGCGAATAAGGATTTCGACTTGCTGATTATTCCCAATAAAAGAACCTCGGTAATGGCTATTTTATCAGGAAGCGCTGGGATTATTTTGTTAGGCACCTGCTGGGTGTTGAGCCGCCGAAAGAATATCCTCTCTTTGCCCCGGCTGACCGCCAGCCATAATCTCAATCTGGTTTAAGGGCTTTAACGTTTTTTAACTGAATTTATTTTCTGCTTAAGCTCTGGCTGCTCTGGATTGATTTCTAAGGATTTCTGCCAGACAGCCAGAGCTTCTTCTTTTTTACCGAGCCCCAGGTAGCAATCTCCGATCAGGTTTAATAGGTTGATGTTTGTCCCATAATGATTGACCGCCCGGTCCAAGACATTTATTGCCTGTTCAAACTGGCCGATATGGAAGAGAGCCTCGCCAACAGTATAATAAGTTTCATAACGAGCTGGTTTTTCCTGGTTGACGAAATTTCCAAGAAGAGTGGCGGCCTTTTCATATTCACTGAGACCCACATAAACCTGAGCCAGAGCCATGGCCAGTTCTTCGCTCTGCGGTGACTTGGCCCAGGCATTTTCCAGCACTGTCCTGGCTTCGCTCAGGCGTCCGAGATTATAAAGCTGCGTGCCTAAGATGTGACCGTAGTAAGGGTTATCGACTGAAGGCAGTACTCTGGACAGCACCCACGGCCGGGGCAGGGATTCCAGATAGGTCAGGTCAAACTCTTCCTTAGTAGTGATTTCTTCCCGGCCATCAACCATCAGGGAAACATTCAGGAAATAATGAGCCGGTTGAAAATCCGAGAGCGAGAAAACCTGAACTACATCGGGTAAAGTCGCTATTTCTGAAAGTGGAATGATCTGTTCTTTGAACACCTGAGATTCCTTCAGGAACTGAAATTTCAAGCTGGCTTTCGACTTCAAAACCGGAGTCAATCCATGAATTTGTAAGACAACAGCCAGCTCGTCTTTGGCTGTAAATACTCTTCCGGCCTGAAGGTAGAGCTGGTAGCCACCAATTAGAAAAGCCTTGACTTTTCCTCCAGTGGATTCTACTGGCGAAACTTTATAAGCCAGGACCGGACTGGACATTTCCACGCCGGGTTTTCCGGGAATCCGAATGGTCTGTTCTAAGCTGGTAAATTCCTTGGAAGCTTCATTCTTAACCAGAATGGACAGCTTGTAATCGCCCGGGACACAGGGAAAAACGTCATAGATGGCTACCGGGAGGTTCTGCCGTTCTTTCATCTGAGCTTCGTTCATTTGTATTGGGTAAGTCTTTTCGAACTGATAGACTATTTTCCCATCAAGAGTGCTGAGTGTCCCATTGACTTTAAGGTTAGTGGCATAGCGATTGTCATACTGATTAACCGAAAGCTTCTTTGGTTCAAGGTCATAGTGAATCATATAAAAGCCTGATGGGTCCTTAAAAACTTTAACCAGATAATCGCTGTCAATGTAATTGGCTGTGTAATCAACCTCAACAATATCTTTGTATTCAAAAAACTTGCGGGCGTATTTATCTTCAACCAGCCTCTGCGGAGTTTGGTCTATCTGACGCAGGAGTAAATCAGACGAGAGCGTTGGTCGACCAAGGCTGGGATTTTCCTCTCCAGGAATAAGCGACAGAGAAACGTTGGCCAGGATAGGCTCAATTTCTCGGAGCTGGTTGTAAGCTGACATATAATCGGCACTATCGCCCCAGTAGCCGGTTAGCAAAGCCTGAGGTCCATCGTTGGTCGGGCTGTAAAGTCGCATCTCACCCGTGCCTTTTTCCTGGAAAAAAAGAAGGTTAAAGCCCGGGGGCAAGCCCAGGTCAGTCTTGCCTTGATAGAACCAGATTTCACAGTTGTAGATTTCTGATTTTCCCTCTATCCGTTGAATATCATTGGGTGGACCTAAGATGATATAGATCCGACCGCGATCCGTTTTCCAGCCAGGCTTGGTCGCTTCCCGACCAAAATATTTATTAGCGTATTCAATCCTTCTGTAATGCTCGATCTTGAATTCGTTTTCTTCTGTCTCGGGAATCGGGTCGCGGTGTTTCCAAAAGGCTTCGATGAATAATTCTCTTTCCCGGTCGTTCTTTAATTTAAGAAAAATCTCCTTTTCTACCGGGGTAATGATATAAACCACTTCTTCTTCCAGCCATTTGCGATATTTCTCAGGAAGAGGGGGCTGCTTTTCTTTAGTTTTTTCATGCTTCTTTTCCTGCGCCGTTACCTGCTTTTTCTGAAGGGAAGAACTGACATCCGGCAAATTAGCCAGACCGAAATTAGATAGCCATAAACTAATCAGCAAAATTGAAGTCAATATATTCAGAGCTCTCATCCATTTTAATTTTTTAAAACAAAAAAACATAGAACCTCTCCTCTAATTTTCTTCAAAAATATAGCCAGAAAATCCTTCCAATGGGCTTGTCGGTTTTTTATTATACCATTTTATTATTATATAGAAGCCAGTTTTTCCTCTCCTTAATTTAGAATTTGCTTTCATTTTTTTAACCAAGAAAAACTCAGATATATGCCCTGCTCTCTTTAATTCTATTCTTCTTCTCTTTTCCTTTCTTTTTAAACTTAGAAGCTTAAAAAAATGTTGCATTTATTTAACTTTCAGATATAAATTATACTAAATATCTAAAGGAGAGTGGATAAAATGAAAAAGGAACTTACTCGAAAAAGAGCCTGCCAATACAAATATTTATTGATAATAATTCTTTCGGTGTATTTCCTGGCTTCGACCTTCTATGGAACGCTTCTGGCGCAACAGAAAAGATATCTGGCAGTAGTAAATGCCAATTTGATTGACGGAACTGGCCGCCCCCCAATTAATAACGCTGTCATTCTTATTGAAAATGATAGATTCGCGGCCGTTGGAGTCAAGGGCTCTGTAGCTATTCCGAAAGAGGCAACCATAATTGATGTTCGGGGAAAAACGGTTATCCCTGGCCTGATTGATGCCCACATCCATGTCACCTATCCACCTAAACAGGATGAATTTTTGTTTATCAACGAGGCAATTTCTGCTTTTCGGGCTGCCCGAATGCTCCATCTGATGCTGGGTATAGGGGTTACCACAATCCGCGATGTTTCTTCTTATCATCAGGTTGGTATTGAAGCCAAAAAAGCCTTTAAGGAAGGCTTGTTTGTCGGCGCCAGGCCCATTGTCACTGGCATGGGTATAACCAGCAGCGGAGGTCACGGAACTGAAGGCTTGACCATGGGAATTGTTGAAGAAGTTGATGGAGCTGATGGCTTCCGCCGAGCAGTCAGGCAACGGCTTAAAGAAGGAGCTGACCTGATAAAGATCCTTCCACCTTATTCCCGCGAAGAAGTAAGGGCAGCTATTGAAGAAACTCACTATCATGAAAAATTTGTTACCGTCCATTCAGGAGTTTTCAAACAGCAATATGATTTTGTTCGCTGGGCGGTAGAGGAGGGAACTGATTGTCTCGAACACGCTTATGCTATCCCTGACGACCTGATTCCGCAGATTGCTGCTAAAAAAATTTATGTTGTCCCAACCATATCCATTCTCCTCAGGCTGGGAGAGCAGTACAAGCAGCGAGGTCCGGAATGGGAATGGAAGGTGAAAAAATACTTAGAGTGCGTAGATATTTTCAAAAAACTGAAAGCGGCTGGAGTTAAGATGGCTATCGGTACCGACGCCGTTGGAGAAAACATGGTAGCTTATCCTGAAATCTACTTTGAAGAAATTGAGAATTTTGTAAAGTATGGCTACACTCCTCTTGAAGTGATTACAGCGGCCACCAAAATCGGGGCGGAAGTTTGTGCTCTTGGTGAGGAGCTGGGGACGATTGAGAAAGGGAAAATTGCTGATCTGGTGGTCTTAGCGGCAGATCCCCTTAAAGACATAAAAGCTATCAGAACAGCTCAAATAATTATTCAGAATGGAGTGGTGCTCAAGTCGCCTGAGCGACCAGGTTTTTGAGGGCTTCAATATTTTCCTGAGTAACCTTTTTTCCTAAGCGAACCACCCGGCTTACCTTGGTGAAGTCAAACGTATCTACCTTAGGGTTAATATTGATTATTAAATCAGCTTCGTTAATCTTGCCGTCAGTGGAGTCAGCCAGAACTACCTGAATCAACCGGTGAACCATGATAAAAGTTGAATCGAAGCTTCGGGCTGGCATTTTTTTCAGCGGGCGATGGACATCTGGAACAAAAACCTTAGAAGCCCCAAGTTCACGGGCTAATCTTATGGGAACGTTGTTGAGTAATCCGCCATCAACCAGGAGCATTCCGGAAAAGCAAGCCGGCTCAATAACAAAGGGGAAAGCCATACTGGCCCGAAGTGCTCGATATAGTTTTCCTGAAGTAAAACTTACTTCCCGGCCACTGACTAGGTCCACGGCATTGCAACCGAAACGAACGGGCAGGTCTTCTATCAGCACCTCACCCACCAGTTCCCGCAGAGATTTTTCCAGGGCATCGCCCTTTTCCAGGCCCATTCTTCGAAGCAATCTTTTCTGATAGGACTCGAGCAGAAGATAATCGACCAGCTTGTCCGGAATCGGGAGTTTGACCTGCCTGAGTTTGGCCAGACGGCTGTAGCTCAGTTCCTTGCTTATTTCCTCAATCTCCCGCGGCAGATATCCGGCAGCAAAAAGCCCCCCGACTATGGCCCCCATAGAAGTTCCCGTGATGATCGGGGGAATCAGGTCATTCTCGAGCAGAGCTTCAAGGACGCCGATGTGAGCCAACCCTCTGGCCCCGCCACCCATCAGCACTAAGGCCCATTTATTATCAGCCCCATTGCTCCGGCTATCATTTTTCTCTGTTTTTTTCAGGAGTTTGTTCGGTTTAGTCGATTCAGCCTGTTTCATCTTGATTTTTCCCCTCATTTCCTAGATGCTCATACCGCATCCAGCGGGACCGCAATCTGGCCACTTCTTTACCCGTCTTCAAGTTATAAATCTGTTGGACCCAGAAGCCATCGGGAATAACTGGCTTTTGAGTGATGACTTCAATTTCATCACCGTAAAAGGCTTCTGACCGATAGTTGATTTCTAAGGTCATCGGACGACCAGAAAAAAGCATTTCCTGAGGCATACCTTCCACTGCCCAGCGGGAATAGACCACGTTGTTGACGTGACGGTTAAAATCCAGGTCTTCAAAAAGAACTCGAAAGTCAGCTTTATAGTCAAGAGTTTCAACAATCGGCAGTGGAGGGAAATCGTCTTCAAGGGCTCGTTGGTGGAGCACCAGCTCGTCTGGAAACAGGTTTTCCACCTTAACCGGCCGCCGGGTGTTCAAATCAATGATCATCCAAGAACTGGTAGCAGATAAGATTTTATTCTGTTTTTCATCATAGGCTTCAAAATCGCGCAGGGCATAATAACCGTTTTTTCCCGAAGCCCAGGTTTTAACCAGAATATTTTCTCCGAGAACAGGATAACGGTTGATCTTGAGATGATAGCGAGAAACCACCCAGGTCACCCCCTTCTCAAAAAGCTCAAAGACCGAAAATTTCTCTCGGATGGAATGCCCCCGGGCTGCATCCTGAAGATAATTCATCAGGGCTGAAAGATGGGCCCTTCCCTTATAGTCAACATCAAAACTCAGAATCTGGAAGTTCGCTGTGAAATAAAGTTCCGTGGTCATCTCCGCACCTCAAATGATATTGTCACTCTGATTTTAGAATTTTATAATGAATTTTATAATAAAATCTTTAGATTAGCTATTCTTTAGCCTTTTCGACTTCTCGGCCTATAGGTCAATTTTTTCTATCTGCTGCCTGCTAATTTAACCATTATCTCCAGAGCAAACAGATAAACCTTCCAACCAAACCCTGATAGAACCCCCTGACAGACAGGTGCTGTAACTGAGTGGCTTCTAAAATCTTCTCTGGAAAAAATATTCGATAGATGAACTTCTATTACCGGTATTTTCAAAGGTTCTATGGCATCTCTTAAAGAATAAGAATAATGAGCCAGGGCTCCTGGATTGATAATAACGCCATCAAACTCATCTACCTTCTGAAGCCTGTCGATGATTTCACCTTCATGATTGCTCTGAAAAAACTCAACTTCTACCCCCATCTCTTCAGCTCGTTCCCTCAGTTCGCTATTGATTTCTTCCAGAGTCTTTTGCCCGTAAATACTGACATTTCTTTTTCCAAGAAAATTTAAATTTGGTCCATTAATTACCAATATTTTCAATTATGACCTCCTCCATGGCCTCTACCATGAGTTCCTCAGGAATATTTCTTTTAAAAATCACCCCCTCAGCTTCACTCAGTATAACAAAATCAAGGCCTTTTTCTGTAGCTTTTTTATCCATTCTCATATAATTAATCAGATTTTTCTTATCACCTTCAATCTGCGTTCTCAATCCCAGGTTCTCTAATAAAGCTCTCACCCGCACTCCCAATTCCGGAGAACATAAGCCCAGCCTCTCGGAAATTTTCAGTGAATAGATTAAACCGATTCCGACGGCTTCCCCATGAGAAATTTTGTAGCGATGAAATGATTCCAGAGCATGGGCCAAAGTGTGCCCGAGATTTAACTTTTTCCTCAAGCCTATCTCGTATGGATCTTCTTCAACTATTTTCTTTTTTACCTGAATAGCTCTGTAAATTACTTCTTCGATTGTTTCGAGATCAAGTCTTCTGATCAGCTCTGTTCTCTCTTCAATTAAATCTAAAAGTTGCCAATCACCTATAAGTCCTGCTTTAATCGCTTCAACCAGACCGGAAGCCAGCTCCTTTTTATCCAGCGAATGGAGTAAAAATGGATCTATAAAAACTTTATCAGCCGGGTAGAAGGTCCCGATAACATTCTTTACCGAGCGAAAATTAAGCCCATTTTTTCCGCCCAGGCTTGAATCGACCATGGCTAAGAGTGTAGAAGGAATATGATAATGCTTTATACCTCTTAAGATAGTTGAAGAAATAAATCCACACAGGTCACCTATCACCCCACCGCCAACTGAAACCAGAATAGAATCTCTTTTTACCTTATGGTCAATCAACCATCCCCAGATCTTTTCTGCCTGGCCCAGACTTTTACTTCTATCTTTTCCAGAGACAAGATAATAGAGCGGAAATATCTTCTCAAGATATTTTTTGTTTACTTGAAAAACCTTTTTATCACAGACTAAGAAAATCTTTCGCTCTGAATCCAGACAAATGATCTTTTCAGGGGAAGATAACAGGAATCTTTTAAAGATTACCAAAGATTTTCTTTCGCCGACTTTGACTTCAAATTGTCTTGTTTCCGCTTTTAAGATCTCAATTACTTTTTGAGTGACTTCAACCTCGTTCAAGTTATCAATTTTAATTTTATTCGGCAATTGTTCATAAAGAGGTTCTCTTTTTCTATAAAGTTCGATAAACTTCTCTTTGTCCGAATGATTAACTAACGGTCTAAAAAAATTATTTTTAACTCGTTCCCAGAGAAGTTCAGGATCTCCCTTCAGGGTAATTATTATCCCTTTTTTTGATAATAAATCTAAATTTTTTTTAATAAGTAAGGTTTTCCCTCCGGTAGAAATAACACAGTTTTCAGCACATTCTTCGAGCTTTTTAATAACCTCTGTTTCTAATTGTCTGAAATAATGTTCGCCATATTTATCAAATATCTCTGAAACGGACAACCCCTGGCTTTTTTCAATCAACTCGTCAGTATCAAGGTGAATCATTGAAAGTTTCTCTGCCAGCAATTGGCCGATGGTAGTTTTTCCTGTTCCCATAAATCCGGTTAGAATGATGTTCATTCTTTTATACTCCAGCTTACTGAAGCTGTTTTTTCAAGATAAGCCCTCCAGCTTCTTTTTACTTCTTCCAGAGAGTCTCCGCCAAATTTTTCTAAAAAAAGATTAGCTATCTCCAGGGCCAACACATTTTCAGCCACAATTCCGGCAGCCGGCACAATACAGGTGTCCCCTCTTAAAATCGGCGCTGAGGAAGGCTCATTATTTCTGAGGTCAACAGATTCAATTTTCTGGCGTAATGATGGGGCGGGTTTAATTGTAAGTCTGATGACAATGTCCTGCCCATTAGAAATTCCTCCTTCTAAGCCTCCAGCGTAGTTGCTCCCTCTTATGATTTTGCCATTCCTGACAATTATTGGATCATTATTGAGAGAGCCCAGGTATTGGGGGTTGCCGATCTCGAGACCTTTAACTCCCGGAATGGAGAGCAAAGCACCACCTATTCTAAATTCCATCCTACGGTCATAATGAACATGGGAACCGAGACCTGCCGGCAGGCCCTTAACCACAACTTCAGTTTCTCCGCCTATAGTATCACCCGCCGTCATGGCCTCTCTTATTTTTTCTATCATCAATTTTTCTGTTTCACTTTCTACACAATAAATCGAGGAAAAGAATCTATTCTCTTTTATGTATTCGAATGAATATTGCTTCTTATTTCTTATCTCACCAATTCTAACGGTATGAGACACAATATCTACCCTGAAATTAGAAAGAAAGAATTTGGCTATTACTCCAAGAGCTACTCTGATACTGGTTTCTCTGGCGCTGGCCCTTTCGGCAATCAGGTGAATGTTCTGAAAGCCATACTTCAGACATCCGGCCAAATCTGCATGCCCAGGCCTTGGCGAATAATCTTCCAGCTCTTTTACATCTTTATTCTTAATTCTTATAGCTATTGGCGCTCCTGTGGTCAGTTGGTTTCTCAAGCCGCTCAGTATTTCAAAGTCTTCATCCTCTATCTGCATTCTTTCGCTTCTTCCAAAGTGATCTCTCCGATGTCTTAATTCCTCGGCGATTTTCTTTTTGTCTATCCTGACACCAGCAACCATTCCTTCCAGTATCCCAACTAAGGAATCCCCATGTGATTCCCCGGCCGTAAGATATCTAAGCATCGAATCTCTCCTTATAATTTTGATGTTTAATCCCGTTAATCGATAGATGGTTATTTTCTACACGTTTTTTTCTCCCAGTTCCCTAAGATTTGTCCGTCAATTTATAAATAGAATTGTAGATTTTTTGCCAATCTTTAAATTCTGTCTTCAAACCAGTCCAGATCTCCAGAGATTTTATTGCCTGAAAGATAAGCATCTGAGAGCCATTTTTAATCTCAGCTCCGAGAGTCTGACCGATTTTCAGAAAAGGCGTCAACTCTGGCTTATAGATGAGATCCACAAAAACCTTATTTTTAAGAGAATAAGTCGGTCTCAAAGGGAAAAAATTAGAAACACCTTCCATCCCGAGGGGAGTAGTATTAACAACAAAATCTACTCCTCTCAGTATCTCCAAAATATAATCTTCTTTCCATTCTTTTATTTCTAAGTTCTGGATGTATCCAAAATCTTTCTGTAATTTTTCTCTTTTCTTAGCTGATCTTTCCACCAGAAATACCTTCTGGTAATTCAACTGCGAAATTGAATACAGAACAGCGCGAGCTGCTCCTCCTCCGCCAAAGATCAACACGTTTTTTATTCTATCCTTAAACTCCTTTATCGATTCAGAAAATCCATAATAATCCGTGTTATAACCACATAACTTACCGTTGGCTTTATATATGGTGTTTACTGCCTTGATCCTGCTGGCTGGTAGCTCAAGCCAATCCAGAAAATCACAAACCCTTTCTTTGAAAGGAATGGTTACGTTGATTCCGGCTATATCTGATTGTCTCAGCGAATTAATAAATACTTCTAAATCTTCCGCTGGCAATTCAAATGGATCATAGACAAAGTTCAGGTTCATCATCTTGAATATTTCATTAAATAACCTGGGCGAAATTGAATGTTTCAGAGGATTACCAATTATTCCGAATCTCATCTCAATTCCTTTTCGCTCATTATTAATCGTGGCAGAGAGTTGAAAGATCTCTTATGAATTCCGGGTAAGAAATCTGGACACTGTCAAACCCTTCTATCCAGGTTTCACCTCGGGTAATAAGCGAGGCTACCGCGAAAGTCATAGCTATCCTGTGGTCCCCAAAACTGCTTACCTGATTACCTCTCAGAAGTGTCGGCCCCTCAATGATTATTCCATCTCGGAGCTCCTCTATCTTAGCTCCCATCTTTTTTAAGTTTTCACACATGGCCTTGATTCGATCGCTTTCTTTGTGCCTCAATTCACTGGCTCCGGTTATTCTGGTAACTCCTTCGGCCTGAGTTGCCAACAAAGCTATGAGAGGAATTTCATCAATCAGAGACGGAATCTCTTCCTTAGTCACCTCTGTGGCTTTTAAAGAACTCGATTTTATCTCCAGATCGGCCACTTCTTCCTTGGCCTGCTCTTTCATCTTTAACACAGAAATCTTAGCTCCCATTCTTTGGAGAACTCTTATAAATCCGGTTCTGGTCGGATTGTAACCAACTTCCCGCACCACTATGTGCGATCCAGGCACCAAAACTGCGGCCCCTATCAAAAAAGCAGCTGAGGAAATATCTCCTGGAACCGTAATTTCACCACCTTCAATTTGAGAACTTCCATCCACCGTGATTATATTACCCTGAACTTCCAGATTTACCCCAAACCACTCAAGCATTCTTTCTAAATGATCCCTGGACTTTATTTTTTCCTTGATGGTAGTTTTCCCTTCGGCCAACAGGGCGGCCAGGATGACAGCCGATTTCACCTGGGCGCTGGGAACGGTGAGCTCAAATTCATGGCCATGGAGTTCGTTCCCTTTTATGGAAATTGGCAAAAGAGAATCATTTTCCCGGCCAAAAATGATTGCTCCCATCCTTCTCAAGGGCTCCACAACTCTTTTCATTGGCCTTCGCTTCAGTGAATCATCCCCGTCAATTACCGAAAAGAATTTTTGCCCGCTCAGAATTCCAGAAAGCAACCTGGCTGTAGTCCCTGAATTTCCACAATAGAGAATATCTCTGGGTTCTTTTAGCTGACCGGGTTTTATAATTATCTCCTTAGGATTCATTGTTAGGCTTTTTCCAAGCTTTCGGAGACAATCTACAGTTGAGAGAGTATCACCCGAGATAAGGGGATTTTTTATCCTTACTCCCTTCCTCGATATCGCTCCAACCATCAAGGCTCGGTGGGTAATTGACTTATCAGGAGGTGGAATTATTTCCCCGGTCAGCTTCTGACCTTTAGAAAACGGCATTTTCATACATCTTTCTCCTTTTCTCCGCTTCCCGATTTATTACCTCGATAATTTTAGAAATTTCGTCTTTCTCGATTGTCGTCTTAAATTTGTTTAGTTCATAAATAACCCTTTTTATATTTTTGATAATGTTTTTTTTGTTCGTAAGAACTAAGTCCGACCCAATTTTTGCTGGTGTCAGGGTCAGCCGGGTGGCTCCCAGAAATCCAGTGGCGATAAAATTATCTATCTTTCTATTTTTTCGACGCTGTTTCAGATAAATTGAAAATAAAGCAAGAGAAATAACATAGGGCAAATGACTGGTAGTGGCAGCCCAGAAATCGTGGTCGGCTGGATCTATTTCCACTGGAATAGCTCCGATATTTTTAATTACCTTTTCGATTACCGGTTTCCCTTGTTTTGAATAGTGATGAGGAAAGCAGAGAAAAAAAGGTTTGCCCGAAAAAAGATCAGCTCTCCAGGCTTTTTCGCCTGCCCTAACTGTGCCGGCCATGGGATGGCCACCAATCAGCATCTTTTTCGAATATTTCTTCATTTCTCTGACTATCTGGTTTTTAGTGCTCCCGGTATCCAGTAAAATCTTTCTTTCTTCCAGAATTGGCCCAATCTCTTTGATTAGCTTCTGAATCTCCTTAACTGGTGTAGCCAGGATGATAATATCGGATCTCTTAACTCCAGCTTCAATATCATCCAGATATTCATTTAGGATTTGAGAATAGACTTTCTTAAATTGCTTGTCCTTCCCATAAATTCTGGCGGCCACCTGGCTTTTCCTTAAGGCTAAAGCCAGAGAACAGCCAATTTGGCCAAGGCCGATAATGAAAAAATTATATTTCATATCTCTCTCCCACAGGCTGAACAGAGAGCTCTCAGCTCCTCAAGAAATTTCGAGAACATTTTAAAATCAAGAGTCTGAAGTCCATCACTCAGAGCCGACTGCGGATCTTTATGTACCTCCACTATCAGCCCGTCAGCTCCAGCCGCAACCGCAGCCTTTCCCACCGCCGCGACCAGGTCTCTAACTCCCGTTCCATGGCTGGGATCAGCAATGACCGGCAAATGAGAAAGCTTTTTAATCAAAGGAATAGCCGAGACATCGAAAGTGTTTCGGGTATATTTTTCAAATGTTCTTATTCCTCTTTCACATAACATCACTCTCGTATTTCCATTAGATAAAATATATTCTGCCGACATTAGTAATTCCTCAATCGTGGCCATTAGGCCACGCTTGAGTAAAACCGGCTTATCCGTTTTACCAACAGCCTGAAGAAGTGGATAATTCTGCATGTTTCTGGCGCCAATCTGAAGGATATCAGCAACCTGACTGACCTTTTCCACATCTTCGGGAGACATAACTTCTGTAACAATGGCCAACCCGGTCTCTCTTTTTACCTCATCGAGATATTCGAGACCTTTTTCTTTCAACCCCTGAAAAGAATAAGGTGAAGTTCTGGGTTTATAAGCACCTCCTCTCAAAATCTTAACGCCCATTTCTTTTAAAACCCCAGCTATTTCTTTTATCTGCTCTTTGCTCTCCACGGCACAGGGACCAGCCATCAAAGTTATCTTTCTCCCCCCAACTTCTGTTCCATTAATTCTTATTACGGTATCTTCGTTTTTAAACTCTCTGCTGGCTAACTTAAAGGGACTCATAATACGGACAACTTTTTCTACTTCTGGCAATACTTCAAAATAATCTGGCTCAACTTCAACCCAGCCAATTACTCCAATTACTGTTCTTTCTTTGCCCTTTATTAAATTTGGTTTTAATCCTAATTCCTTAACTCTTTTCAAGACTTGAGAAACACCTTTAACTGAGGCACCTGGTTTCATCACTATGATCATTTTTGTTCTCCTGAAAGGTCCGGTCTTAAGATCTTTGTCTGACCAAGATATTGATGCCTGATTTCCTCAGGTTTTAAATCAGTGTAAGCCAGGACTAATACCCTGATGACTCTTTCCATAGCTCCAGGAACGTCAATTTCCTTAGCACAAAGAGCCGGAACATAATTCAGACCCATTTGTCTCAAAGCGTACGCTGGAAACTCTTTGTTTATCTCTCCCGTCACCGTAAAAAACACAGCGACTACATCCTGTTTTTCCAGATTGTTGGCAAAAATTATTTCCTGCAGGAGTTCAGTAGTCTTATTTAGGATTTCATTTTTGTTATTTTCCTCAACCTGAACGGCCCCTCTTATTCCTCTTAATCTGACTTCTTTTCTCATAAAGCACCTCTCATGGTCTTCAAAAATTCTTCAACTTCTCCAACCCTGAAATCTTTTTCTCGACCCATCATGATTTTAATGATGGCACTCCCGACTATTACTCCATCTACGTCCTTGGCTATTTGAGCTGCCTGAGTCGGAGTGGAAATGCCAAAGCCAGCATAAAGAGGCTTATCAGTAAAGGATTTAACTCTGGCAATTGTTTCTCTCAGTTCAGCTGCAATCTGATTTCTGACACCGGTAACTCCGAATACCGAAACTAAGTAAATAAATCCTTCAGAATTTTTGGCGATAAGTTTAATTCTGCCGGGCTCTGTTGATGGAGCAATCATATTTATCACCGAAATGTTTCTTTTTTTAAAACAATCCTGGAGGAAGCCAATTTCCTCTACTGGCAGGTCAGGAAATAGAATTCCGGATATATTCTCCTGGCTCATAAAATTGGCAAATCGATCAAAGCCAAATTGATAAATCGGATTTAAATAGCTCATTATCACCACCGGAATGGTCAAATCTTTCCTGAATTCCTTAAAGAAAGAGATAAAACTGGCGAGCTTGAACCCTTTTTCTAAAACCCATTCAGAAGAATGCTGAATATACTTGCCGTCAGCAATTGGATCGGAAAAAGGAATTCCAATTTCCACCAGGTCAGCACCTGATGATTGGGCAGCGATTAGAAGTTCGGCAAAATCTCTTTCTGTGGGATAAAAAGCAGTAAAAAATGGAACAAAAGCTTTCCGGCCTTTCTGCCTGATCTCCTCAGTTATTATTTCGAGTCTTTGCATTTTTAACCTCTTTAATGGAGATGTCTTTGTCTCCCCTTCCAGATAAATTAACTATTACAATTTCTCCTTTTTTAAACTTTTTAAATTTCTTAACCCAGGCCACAGCATGTGAAGATTCCATGGCCGGTATAATTCCTTCCAATCTGGCCACCTCATTAAAAGCTTCAAGAGCCAATTCGTCATCTACACTATCAACCAGGATTTTTCCCGTCTCCACCAGGAAAGCCAGCTCTGGTCCGACACCCGGATAATCAAGCCCAGCTGAGATTGAATAAGAATTTAATATCTGACCGTCTTCATCCTGAAGAACATAGGTATAAGCACCATGGAAAATACCTAACTTCCCTTTGAGCAAAGACAAAGCATGAAAAGAAGTCTCCTGACCTCGACCTGCCGCCTCCACTCCTATCTTCTTAACTCCCTTTTCCTTCAAAAATGGATGAAACAGACCTATTGAATTTGAGCCCCCACCGATACAGGCAACCAGATAATCAGGTAGCCGCCCTTCTATCTTCCTTATTTGTTTTTTAACTTCTCTTCCTATAACTGACTGAAATTCTCTGACCATTAAGGGATAGGGATGAGGGCCAACGGCCGAACCAAGAAGATAATGACTCGTCCGAACATTTGTCACCCAATCTCTCATGGCTTCATTGGTAGCATCTTTAAGTGTTCTTGAACCCGAAGTCACTTTAATAATCTCAGCTCCCAGAAGACGCATCTTAGAAAGGTTTAGAGCCTGCCTTTTCATATCAATTTCACCCATATAAATGGTGCATTCCAGGCCAAAGAGAGCAGCCACCGTGGCTACAGCTATTCCATGTTGTCCAGCGCCGGTTTCAGCAATCAATCTTTTTTTTCCTAATCTTTTGGCGAGGAGAGCCTGGCCAAGGCAATTGGTGATTTTATGGGCACCAGTATGGTTGAGGTCTTCTCTCTTTAAATAGATTTTTACTCCATAGACCCGACTAAGATTTTCAGCAAAAAACAATGGCGTTGGCCTCCCACAATAATTCTTCAGATAAAATTCAAACTCCTTTTTAAAGACCGGATCCTGGCGCGCAGCATAAAACTCTCTCTCGAGTTCCAGCAGAGGTCCCATCAAAGTTTCGGGGACATAACGGCCACCGAATCTACCGAACTTGCCAGATGATAATCCCATTTTTTGATCCTCCAGATAAATTCTCGAAGCTTTTCCGGATCTTTTTTGCCAGGGAAAAGTTCTATTCCTGAGCAAACATCTAAGCCAAAAGGAGAAACTTTTTCTAAAACTGACTCCACGTTATCAGGATTTAATCCCCCACCGAGGAAAAATTTTCCGTATCTTTTGGCCCTGATAGCTATCTCCCAATCAAATGGCTGCCCCTTAATTTTTGAATCAAGGATAAAGAAATCAAATCCTGAACGGGCTATGATTTCAAGGTCTCGAAATTCTCCTACTCTAAAAGCTTTTATCCCCTTGCCTCTAAAGCTTCTCACATAGTCTACCGACTCATCTCCATGAAATTGCAACAGATCCAGCCCCAGCCTCTTGTTTATTTTTTTGACTGAGTCCATTGGCTCGTTAACGAACACTCCGACTTTAATTATGAATGGCGGGAGATTATTTATTATGTACCTGGCTTTCTCCACACTTATTTTTCTCGGACTTTCAGAAAAAATAAATCCCAATGCTTCAGCCCCGAGTTCCACGGCCAATAGAGCGTCTTCAAGATTGGTAATCCCGCAAATTTTTATTCTGGTCATCCCCTCAGCCCCTCCATTAATTTTAGGATTCTGTCTTCAATTTCCGAAGCCTCCATAAAATAACTTCCGATCAGAAAACCATCGGCCCCGGCCCTTTTGAACCTCTTTAAATCCTCTGGAGTCTTTAAGCCGCTCTCAATAATCCTTATTTCTCCGATGTTTTTTTCCCTTAGAAGATCCAGCATTCTCTCTCCATGAGATAGGTCAACCTTTAACGATGTAAGATCTCTGTTGTTAACGCCGACGATCCTTACCGGTAAGTCCGAAATCTTTTCTACATCCTGTTCAGAATGAACTTCTACTAAGGGTTCCATTTGCAGTTCCTGGCATTTTTCCAGCAGGCGGATTAATTTTCTTTTCTCCACCAGAGAGGCTATCAATAGCACACTGTCCGCCCCATTATTTCTGGCCTGAATTATCTGAGACTCGTGAATAATAAATCCCTTCTGAATTACAGGTATGGAAACAGCGCTCTTAACCCTCTTCAAATCATCAGCCGTGGTTAAAAAATAGTTCTCCTCAACTACTACCGAAACCGCTGAAAAGCCGTTGGTTTCGTACCGCCGAGCCAGTTCTTCAGGCTGCCAGTCTGTGTCAAACTTTCTGGTTGGGGTAGCTCTTTTGAACTCACCGATGATGCCATTACCCTTTCTCAGATAACTGGAAAGAGAAAGGGGTTTTTCCTTTCTCCGCAGAATTTCTTCTTTTATTTCCTGCGCTTCAATTTGCTTTTTAATCTTCTCGAGGAAATTCATTCAGTCCTCCTGATGAAACTTTATGAAGTCCTTTAGCTTTTGCCGAGCCTTCCCGGAATCGATTGAATCCTTAGCCATTTCTATCCCTTCCTTTAAATCTGGAGCCTTACCGGAAACAAAAATAGCTGCTCCGGCATTAATAAGAACAAAATCCCTATAAACCGAATCTTCGCCCCTCAAGACACTGAATAGAATGTTCAGGTTTTCCTGCAGGGATAGCGCCTTGATGCTGGCTTCCCTCATCCTGATTCCATAATCTTCAGGAACTATTTCTATTTCTTTGAGTTCATTCCTTTCAACCAGATAGCCAGCGGTTGGGGCAGCCACGGATATTTCATCAAGACCATCCATAGAATGAACCAGAAGATACCTTTCCCCACCAAGTTTCCTGATGACCTCAGCAACTTTTTTTATTACTTTCTCATTGAAGAAACCGATTAACTGTCTTTTAACCCCAGCTGGGTTGATCAACGGTCCCAGAAGATTAAAAATCGTTCTGACTCCTATTTCTTTCCTTATTGGCTGGACATTTTTCATCGAAGGGTGAAAATAAGGAGCAAAGATAAATCCAATACCTAATTCCTCAACTGATTGTCTAACCTTGGAAGGAGAATCAGGAAGCTTGACTCCCAATCCTTCTATCAGATCAGCACTGCCGCACTGGCTGGAAATGGCCCGGTTTCCATGTTTGGCCACTTTGACCCCGGCTCCGGCAACTACAAAGGCCGAAATGGTGGAAATATTGAAAGTGGATTTTCCATCTCCTCCAGTTCCACATAAATCCACAACCTCTTCCTGGCTGAGCTCGATTTTGAGAGCTTTTTCTCTCAGAGTTTTTACAAAGGAAAAGATTTCCTCTGGAGTTTCTCCTTTCATCCTTAGGCCGATAAGAAAAGCAGAAACTTGAGCCGGGGTGGCTTTGCCCTCCATTATTTCCATCACTGAAGCCTCAGCCACAGAAAGGTCAAGGTCATATCCCTCACATAAAGTTCTTATGGCCTGTTCAATCATTTCCCGCTCCCCAATTCAAAAAAGTTTTTTATCAGCTTTTTGCCTTCTCTGGTCAAAAAAGACTCAGGATGAAATTGAACTCCCTCGGTTGCCGTTCCTTTTATCCTGATACCCATTATTTCTCCATCGGCAGTATAAGCAGACACCTCTATTTCCTCTGGAAGGTTTTCTTCTGAAACAAGGAGGGAATGATATCTGGTGGCCTCAAAAGGATTAGAAATATCATAAAAGATAGTGTGACCGTCGTGATAAATCTCAGAGGTAAGACCATGCATTACTCTTCCGGCTGGAACAACTTTTCCTCCAAAGGCCTGGGCAATACACTGATGTCCAAGACAAACGCCAAGAATTGGAATTTTGCCCGTGAAGTGCCTGATTATTTCTTTACACTCTACTGCTTCTTCTGGCTTGCCCGGTCCAGGAGAGATTACAATATAATCAGGTGATAAGGATATGACTTCCTGAAGGGTCAGGCTGTTTCTTCGTCGGACGATAACCTCTTCAGAAATTGTCTTGAACATTTGATAGAGGTTGTAGACGAAGGAATCGAAATTATCTATGATTAAAATCATTTAAATCCTCCCTTTTCGGCTATCTTTACCGCTTCATACATTCCTTTTATTTTGTTCTGAACTTCGCGATATTCATTTTCGGGGTTAGAACCGAACACAATTCCAGCACCTCCTTGAAGGAAAAAGACTCCTCTTTTATAGATAATCATCCTTATGCCAATACATAGATCGACATTCCCGTTGAAGCCAAAATACCCGACAACTCCTCCATAAGGGCCCCTTTCTACCGGTTCAAGCTGGTCGATTATCTCCATGGCTCTGAGCTTGGGTGCTCCGGTAACTGTGCCAGCCGGAAAGGTCGCTTGAAGAATGTCAAAAAAAGTTTTGTTCGGACTGAGTTTTCCTTCGACCTGGGAAACGATGTGCATTACATGCGAATATCTTTCTATAGACATTTTTTCTGTAATCTGGACACTCCCTGGAAGGCAGAGCTTCCCCAGGTCATTTCTGGCCAGATCAATCAACATAATATGCTCAGCTCTCTCTTTCTGATCATTAATTAATTGCTGTTCTAATTCGAGATCTTCTTCTCTCGTTTTGCCTCTTCTTCTTGTCCCGGCTATGGGCCGGATGGAAACAGTATCTTTCTCAACTTTAACGTGGGATTCCGGAGAAGAACCTATGATTTGAAACCTACCGAAATCAAAATAGAACATATAAGGAGAGGGATTAATAATTCTCAGAGCTCGATAAATGTCAAAAGGCGAAGCTGAAGTTCTTCCTTTGAATTTAATAGAAAGGACTGCCTGAAAGATATCACCTGCTTTTATAAAATTCTTAGCTTCAATCACTCTTTTTATGTATTCTTCTTCAGAAAGGCTGGAACTCAGCGAGGAATTAAACTGGACTTCAGAATCCCTTTTTTCACTCCTGTAGGCGCGTCGAGAAGTCAGAGCACTCTTGATTGAGGCTATACTTTCTTCAATATCTTTTTCACTTAATCTGATCCCTCCCACCAATATTTTCCCAATATGTTTCACATGATCAAATACCAGCAGTTTATTGACTTTAAACAGGTAAAGTTGTGGAAACAAACTTTCTGGCTTTTTAAGATCGAGGTCATCAAAAAACCGGACAAATTCATAACCAATATAGCCAGCCCAGCCACCGGTGAAGGCTATCTCTTCCGGGGTTTGATAACATCTCTCTTTCAGGATTGAATCCAGAACCGCTTTAACATTATCTCTTTTTATGACTACTTCCCGCCCGCCTGCCCTTAAAGTATCACCCTCAACCACAATTGTTTCTTCTGGATCTATCCCAATAAATGAATACCTTCCAAGTTTCTCTCCCTTTTCTACACTCTCCAGGAGAAAAACAGCACCCCGTTTTCTTAAATTGAGAAAAGCAGAAACCGGAGTATAGAGATCAAGCGGAACGTCCTCCCAGCCAACCAATCTGTCCTCAAATTTTCTTAGCTCCATTTTTCCTCCAAAAAAAAAGACCCACCTGTTTTTAACTACAGGTGGGTCTTGGGATTTCCTATCTCAGAGGGTCTTGCGGCTTAAGGAAACCTTACCGACCCACCCTCTGGGCGTACCAGTACCAGTAGTACCAGTACAGGTGGGTCATCTCAATATCCTTAAGCCACTTACACATTTCGTAATGATTATAGATAAAGAAAAGAGCTTGTCAAGAACAGTTTCAGAATTTCTTAGAGCCTAAGGATTTTATGGTGGACACTTAGCACAGAACGAGCGAAATAGTTTGGTAGACAGATAGCGGTCTCCTCTATCCGGAAATATGGTAACAACTGTTCCTTCTTTTATTCTGGCAGCAATTTTCATCACTCCAGCAAAAGCCGCTCCACTGGAAATTCCAACAAAGATTCCGTTCGTACAGAGCTTCCTTGTCCAATAAAAAGCCTCTTCGTCTGAAACGACTATTTTTTCATCAACCAGAGTTAAATCCAGCACAGATGGAACAATCGACTCCTCCAGATTCTTTAACCCCTGAATGCTATGATTCTTCTCTGGCTCTACACCTACGATTTTAATCTGCGGAATTTTTTCTTTTAAGAATCGGCCACAGCCGGTCAAAGTTCCTCCAGAACCGATTCCCGCCACAAAATAATCGATTTTATCCCCCAGTTTTTGATAAATCTCAGGTCCGGTCGTCTTATAATGAGCTAAGGGATTATTCGGATTGGAAAACTGGTCTGGCATAAAATATTTCTCCGGTTCTTTTTCAAACAATTTTCTGGCAGCAATGATAGCCCCGTCTGTTTTTTTGTGACCAGGGGTCAGGATTAATTCTGCTCCCATAGCTCTCAGGATTAGTTGCCGCTCAAGACTGACACACTCTGGCATAAATAGCTTAATTTTATAACCCAGAGCCGCAGCAATCATAGCCAAAGCAATGCCGGTGTTTCCAGAAGTTGGCTCAAGAATCGTTTTGTCCGGATATAGAATTCCTTTATTGATAGCATCCATAATCATAAACAGAGCAGCTCGATCCTTAACCGAACCACCTGGATTTGAGCCTTCAAATTTTGCCCAGATTTTTATCCTATCACTTGAAACAAAATTTTTTCCGACTTCAATTAAAGGTGTGTTGCCAATTGCTTCCAAAATAGACATATTACCCCCTTGAAAATGAAAATTTGGATAGAGGCAGAGGCGGGCTTCTGGATGGCTAAGCCATCCAGCAACAGCAGATGGTCATCAAATATCGACTTTTAAGACTTTTCATAGTTAATTAGCTTAAAGGCCATTTAATTCTAAAACATTTAAATCCATTGTCAAGACCTCGAATTGCCACATTTGAAAACTGGTGACGCCCTACGCGTTTCCTGATTTTTCAGGAAAATGCCAGAAAAAACTGGAGAAGCCAAAAGAAATTATTGCTGAAAGACATGAACGTATGAATTGATTCTCTTTCCCAACCCGCTTGAGCTATTTCAGAAATTCAATTTGTGTCTCATTACAACAGGATTAAAAGTAGCAAGATATTTCCTGCCTCACCAGGACACCAACATAATAAATAAATTAGACTCTTCATCATAAACAAAGGCAATCATCTATTAACTTTTCAGTGAAAATATAACCATAGACATAATTACCATACAAAAATAATGAAATTTTATCAAAAAAAAATTAGAATGTAGCTATGAAAAGAAGGGAATTCTTAAAAGCAGCTTCAGCGACTCTGGCTGCTCCGATGATCCTGCCGCCTTCAATTTTGAAAAGGCCAGCTCCTTCCGACTGGCTAACCTTTGGCTGCATCGGAGTGGGCCGCCAGGGTCAGGTTGATATGCTGGAGCTGATTTACCGAGGCCTGGAAGTTGGAGCCAGGGTGGTGGCAGTTTGTGATGTCGACCGGCATAGAGCTGAAAATGCTAAATGGCTGGCTGAAAAAACTTATGCCCAGGAGCTGGGTCTCAACAGGTATCAGACCGTTACTATCTACCATGACTTCCGCGAGCTTCTGGCCCGAACAGACATCGATGGTGTGCTGATTGCCACACCGGATTTCTGGCATGGACCAATTGCTATTCTGGCCGCCAGAGCCGAAAAAGACATCTATTTAGAAAAGCCCCTGACTTACTCACTGGTCGAAGGTCAGAAGTTGGTTAAAGCCGTGCGCCAGTCGAAACGTATTCTTCAGGTGGGTTCGCAGCAACGTTCTTCGATCTACTTTCTTAAAGCCTGCGAGTTGGTCCGAAACGGTCTAATCGGAAAGCTGCACACTATCAGAGTCTGGCTGCCTGAAGACACTGGCACAGCCGACCCGCGGCCGATGCCCGTTCCCCCCAACCTTGACTATAACTTCTGGCTTGGTCCAACACCCGAAGCTCCCTACAGCGAATACCGCGTCCATCCGCAGATGAGCTATGACCGTCCAGGCTGGATGCAGATTGAAGCTTATGACCGGGGCATGATCGCCAACTGGGGAGCTCATATGATTGACATCGCCCAATGGGGAAATGACACCGAAGATACCGGTCCTGTCGCCGTAGAAGCCACCGCCGAATTCCCTGACCGCGGTTTGTTCAACGTGCACACCAAATTTCGGGCCGAAGCTGAATATGCCGATGGAGTAAAAATGATTATGGAAACCGGAGACCCGCCAGGAGTTCGGTTTGAAGGACAAGACGGCTGGGTTTTTGTTAAGCGCGAAGGAATTCAAGCTTCCAGCCCTGAAATTCTTTCCTATCAACCAGGAAGCGGCCAGGTTAAACTCTATCAGAGCAGCAATCATATGAAAAATTTCTTAGAATGTGTTCGCACCAGAAAAGAACCTGTAGCTCCGGTGGAAGTAGGCCATCGCTCTAACAGCATCTGCATCATCACCCACATTGCTATGAAACTTGGCCGAAAGCTGCGCTGGGACCCGGTGGCTGAGCGGTTCTTAAACGATGAAGAAGCTAATGCCATGCTGGATTATCCTCACCGGAAACCCTGGGAGGTTTAAGTTGAGAAAGATACGGCTGCCATTTTGATCAGCGGTGCCCAATTTGTAACTAAAATGATAGACTATTACATTTACATTCTGGTTTCAGGAAAAGCCGTATTTATTCGGAGATGTGGTAGGTCTGGAAATCTCCCCATGTCTACCAGAAAATTAAAACCCAGACCTCCGGCTTCATAGTGAGAATGAGGAGATCATCATGCCCACTATCAGCAGAAGGCACTTTATCAAAGCTGGAGTAGGCGGCAGCCTGGCAGGTTTAATCGGCGCGGTTAAAGTTTCGGCCAGTAAGAAAAATAGCTCAACGGAAAAGCTACCCGAAAAACCAGAAAAGCGTTTCAAGTTTTCTCTGGGGCTTGCTTCTTACACCTTCCGCGCTTTCAGCCTGGAGCAGACCATAGCCATGACTTTGCGGCTCGGGCTGGAAAAAATCTGTCTCAAAGACGTTCATCTGCCGCTTACAGCCAGCGCTGAAGAGATAAAACAGGCTGCGGAAAAAGTCAGGGTCGCCGGCCTTGACCTTTATGCCTGCGGCGTGGTTTACCTGGGAAAGCCGGAAGAAGTGGAAAGAGCATTTGCTTATGCCCGGATGGCCGGAATGAGAATAATCGTCTCTTCACCCAGCCCTGAACTATTGCCGCTCATTGAAAGAAAAGTCCAGCAAACCGGAATTAGCCTGGCCATTCACAATCACGGCCCGGGCGACAGGTTCTGGCCCACCCCGGCTGATGCTTATGAAAAGATTAAAAAGCTTGACCGGAGAATTGGACTCTGCTTGGACATCGGACATACGGCTCGGGCTGGTATCGACCCGGCTGAAGCAGCCGCCAAATTTGCTGATCACCTTCTTGATGTCCATATCAAGGATGTTTCTTCCACCAGCCCCGAGGGGCAGACCGTGGAAGTCGGCCGGGGAGTCATTGATATTCCAAAATTTCTGCGGACTTTAGTCAGAGTGAACTATACCGGGACTATAGCCTTTGAATATGAAAAAGATGAACAAGACCCGCTACCTGGGCTGGCCGAATCCGTCGGCTATGTGCGCGGCCTGCTGAGGGCCATTCTCCTATCTTATTCCTGACACCATCATTATCCTATTTTTACGGCACTTAAAAAAAATAAGTGTGATAAAATAATTTTTACAACCACGCACTTGTATTCAAAAGGAGGAGGCTCAAATGGAATTCTATGAAGTTATTAACTCTCGCTACAGCGTTCGGGCCTACCGGCCTGACCCGGTGAGTGAAGATAAACTGAACCGAATTCTGGAGGCGGCTCGACTAGCTCCAACCGCAGCCAACCGCCAGCCTTTCCGCTTGATTGTCATCCACACCAAGGGACGGCAAGCCGAGCTCAAGCGGATTTATGGTCGCGAATGGTTTGTCCAGGCCCCGCTCATAATAGGAATCGTAGCTCTGCCTGAAGTCGGCTGGAAGCGCCGGGATGGTAAGAATTATTCTGATGTAGACGCAGCTATTGTTATGGACCACTTGATTCTGGCAGCAGCCAACGAAGGTCTCGGTACCTGCTGGATAGGAGCCTTCGACCCAGTAGCCACCCGAGAAATTCTTGGCCTTCCCGAAAATGTCGAACCGGTTGCCTTCACGCCTCTCGGCTATCCGGCTGATTCCCCCTCGCCTAAAAAAAGAAAGGAACTAAAGGAGCTGGTCTGCTACGAACGCTGGTCTGATTAAAACTAAAAAGGCAGTTAATGGATTTTATCTTTTGCGGAAGGATTTTAATCTGTTTATGCCTGCAAAAGAGCTTTGCTAAGCAAAGGGCAGAATTATAAACATTAAAAGGTCCCAGAGGATATGGCTGATCATATTGGCTAGAAGGGATTTAAATTTCAGGTATTGATAGCCCCACCACAACCCGCAAACTAATGCTGCCAATACCAGTACCGGATTCTTGGTGGAAAGATGAACCGCAGCGTAAAGCAAAGCCACGGCCAGAAATCCCGTCCATTTCCCCAGCCTGGCCGTCCAGTGCCGTAACAAAAAACCGCGCCATAGCAGTTCTTCTCCGGGTCCGATGATCAGAGTCAGAAAAATCCCGATTCTTAGGCTACTGCTTCCAAATTTTAAATTATAAATTGAAGCTAAATATTCTAAGGTTTCAGGAAATATGTGAGGCAAAACAATATTACCAGCAAAAAACGCTCCGTAAAGCAAAATGGCTGAGACCAAGCCCATTAAAATCTTAGAACCAGGTTTTTCTCCAAAATCACCAGAAATTAATTTGCTGAAAAATGGGTCAAGCCACAAGACCACCATCAGAAAGACGAGCAGCACGGTGGCAAAAAGTGACCAAAAATCCACTCCGACCAAAAAACGGCCTGAAAATATTAGAAAAAAACAGACCGCAACAAGCAGCGTCAGCCAGTAAAGACTGGTCTCACCCCCGGGTTTGGCTTTCATCCGGAATTTACTCCTTTTTACCTTTTCCTCTATTCCCTTTTCTCGCTTTACCCAAAATTTCAACCTGCGCTTCTACTTCTTCTTATTTCTTAAGGCCATCTTAACTCAAGAAAATTGGCGCAGCCTCTTTTAATTCTTCGCCCGTTTTTGTTCTTTTTATTCCTTTTTCTTTATTATCAATTTCCAGTGACAATATCAATATTTTTTATGTCTAAGGTTATTTAGATTCAAAAATGGACACTTAAAAGTTGAAAAGTAAAAAGGTTTTCCCTTTTTGCCTTAATCTCAAAAAAGACTAAGGAAATAAGCTAACCACAAACCGGCCACCGATAAAATGCCAAAAATCAGGTTGTAGCGAGCCGTGGCTCCGTCGAGGGTAATGAAGTCAAGGGGATGGCCAGGCTGATGTCTCTCTCTGGCCTTCCTCCACAGCTTGAGGGCTTGGGGCAAAGCCAGGACGACTACTAAAATAGTTAAAGGCAATGAAGGAAAATCGATCCCAAAGACCCGAGGCACAAGAACAAAGCCAACCATTAATCCCAGCGAGCCAAAAAGCAATATTCCGTAATAAGTTAACGACCCACGATCGCCGATAAGAGAAGCAAAGGTAACCACTTTCTTTTCCCGGTCGGTTAATGAATCCCGCCAGTTATTAGCGTGAAGGATAGCGGCCACTAACATTCCTTGTGGTACAGCCCACATCACCGGAAGCCAGGAAAACTGCGTGGTCTGAACTACCCAGGCTCCAAGCGAACCCAGCAGTCCAAAATTCACCAGAACAACCAGATCCCCCAGAGCCACAGCCTTCAACCAGGGATAAGCAGCGCCCAAGATAATCCCTATAAATCCGATATATAAAATAAGAATTCCGCGAAGATAGACCAGCACCAGTCCTATTAGAGATCCAAGGGCAAAAAGAACCAGGGACCCTTTTAAGACCTGCTTTGAGCTGAGCAGACCCCGGACAATAGCCCCGCTCACCGGCGTTGGCACCCGGTCCAGGCCACGGCGATAATCAATCACATCGGACAACATATTGGCGGCAGTGTGGAGAACAGCCATGCCCAGAAGTGTCAGCAAAAGCAAGCCCACATTTAGCCTTACCCAGCCTACGGTGGCTGCTAAGGAGCTTCCAAAAAACACCGGAATGATCGAAGCCGGGAGAGCCCAGGGTCTGGCTGCTATCAGCCACTTTTTAGTTCCTCTCATTTGGTTAGCTCCTTCTCTTTCAACCCAGAAACGTTTAAATTCATCTATTCTTCAAGTTTTCAAGGCTTCTCGAAATTCTAACAGAATTTGGCCGTAAAAAAAATCCTTAGACCCTGATCGAGTTGTGACTCCATCTTTCTTTGTTTAACTTTTTAATCAAGCAAAGAAATTTTAAAGAAGCTAAAAGTTACCATCCCGGCCTTCATCAGGTTTGAGACTGATTTCAGCTTGACTTATCAGGTACTCACACTTAATCAAACAAATACAGCCAGATCGAGCTTAGAAACTTCCAAATAATTTTGTTGTCTCTAACTTATTATTTACCTAAAATAAAGACAAAAAAGATAATCATGAAAATTAACCTGGAGGTAAAAATGAAAATTAGCCGCCATCAATTCTTAAAGTTCTTCAGCTTGGGTGCAGCCTCAGCGCTGTTTGTAGAAAAACTTGGCTGGACAGCCCCCAAATTAGCCTCGGCCCGAGAAGAAGTCAAAAAAATGAAAATTAAAAAAATCGAAATATACAGCTTTGATATACCTCTAATTGCTCCATTCCGGATTGCTATCGGCACCATGTATGCAGCCAATGAAGTGGTGATTAAAGTCATAACTGATAGCGGTCTTTACGGAATTGGCGAAGCCTGCCCTTTTCCGCCGATAACCGGAGAAACTCAGGAAAGCAATATCGCTGCGGCCAAAGCAATCAGAGAAATTCTCCTGGATAAGGACCCGCTCAACATAGAAGCTCTGGTTGACGGTATTGGCAACATCGTTCACTCCAACCCCAGCGCCGTAGCCGCTTATGATATGGCCCTCTATGACCTGCTGGGAAAAACGGCCGGGCTGCCGCTGTATAAGCTTCTTGGTGGTTATCGTACGAGCTTTGAAACTGATATCACCACAGGCTTAAACACGCCTGAAAAAATGGTGGAAAGTGTCAAAAAAAGCCTGGCCCTGGGCTACCGTCAGATCAAAATTAAAGTCGGGGAAGACCCGGATCTGGATGTGAAACGGGTGGAAGCCGTGCGCGAAGCTATTGGTCCGGACATTTCCCTGAGAATCGATGCCAACCAGGGCTGGTCAGTGCCACAAGCCATTTCAGCCTTAAGACGTCTCGAACCTTATAAAATTCAGTTTGTAGAACAACCGGTTAAAGCCTCAGATCTCGCCGGCTTGAAAAAAGTGCGCGAACAATCGCCAGTGCCCATAATGGCTGATGAATCGCTGTTTCTGCCTCCGGATGCTATAAAGCTAATAAAAGAGGAAGCCTGTGATTATTTCAACATCAAGCTGATGAAAGCCGGTGGAATACTCAATTCCCTAAAAATTGCCCACGTCGCAGCAGCTGCCAACATTCGGTGTATGGTGGGTTGCATGCTGGAAACCAGACTGGGGCTGACAGCCGCAGCTCACTTAGTGGCCAGCCAGAAAAACATCATCTTTGCTGACTTGGATGGCAACTCCGAACATAAAATTGACCCGATTGTCGGCGGAATAAAAATTGAAAAAGGCACAATTTATCTTCCTGAAGCGCCAGGCCTGGGCTGCGACGTTGACCCGGCCTTTCTGAAAAAAATGAAACAGTATTAAAATGGGGGACACTATACTCATTCCCCAATTTTTTATGGCATGTAAAAATGGGGACGCAAATTATATTATTTTTTAAAACTACGGAGAAGGTAAAGCGGAGGACGTCCTACGAGTTTCTTGATTTTTGACTTGAATAAATAAACATGAATAATAAGAAAACATCGGGGATATCTTACATATTTCCTGATTTTTAGCTGGAAAGATGAACATGGCTGAAAAAAATCAGATGGGGAATCCTGGGGTGTGCGGCTATTGCTGAGAAAGCCTTCATCCCGGCCATCAAAAAATCAGAAAAGGCTGAGCTGGTGGCTATAGCTTCTCGCGATCTGACCAAGGCTAAATATTGGGCCGGAAAATATAACATCCGAAAAGCTTATGGCTCCTATGAGGATTTGCTGGCTGACCCGGAAATAGAGGCCATCTACAATCCACTTCCCAATCATCTTCACCATCCCCTGACAATCAAATCTCTTCAGTCTGGAAAACATGTCCTCTCTGAAAAACCACTGGCCCTGACCGCCACCGAAGTTCAGGAAATGTTCGCCGAAGCCGAAAAAAATAACCGCCTGCTGATGGAAGGCTTTATGTACCGCTTCCATCCGCAAATAGAAAAAACAATGAAACTGATTCGTTCTGGCGCCATCGGTGAACCGCGTTTGGTTCGCTCAGCTTTCACCTTTATTTTTGACCGCGACCGCAGCAATTACCGCTGGCTGCCAGAAATGGGCGGCGGGGCTCTTTATGACGTCGGCTGCTACACCATCAACGCCGCCCGGCTTGTTTTCCAGACTGAGCCTGAAGAAATCATAGCCCGCGCCCATCTTGATGAGACGACCGGTGTGGACCTGACCACCTCACTTATCTGTACTTTCTCTGTTCACCGCCAGGCACTTCTTACCTGCAGCTTTGAACTCGAATTCCAGAGCAGCCTGGAAATTTCCGGCACTAACGGCCGGATTTACCTTGGCCGGGCTTTTTCAGCTAAAAATTTTGAAACCGAAATCCAGCTGACCAGAGGACAAAAGACGGAGCTGATAAAGTTTGAACCGACTGACCAGTTCCAGCTGATGATAGACCACTTTTGTCTGGCCGCCCAGGGAATTACTAAACCTTTACTTGATTATCAGGATTCTTGGGGGAATGTTCTGGTCATAGAAAAAAGTTTACCTAAAAACGGTGACGCCCTACGCGTTTCCTGATTTCTCAGAGGAAGCGGCGAGAAATTGAGGGACACCTTAAAAATTGAGCAGGGTTCTAACTGTTTGCTTTCTGGCTGAGCTTCCTCGCCGGCCTCAACGCCTCTTGGCCATAAAGTTTATACATTTTGAACCATACCTGTGATAAGATAACGCTAATGTTTTTTACCGAAAACTCGCCTCGGGCAATTACTCAATTCAGGAGGGTGAAGGATGCCTCTTAAAGCGTTTAATCCCGGTTTTTCCAGAACGAAGTTAAAGTATTCATTCATTATCCTTTCATTCGCTATCCTGGCCATATCTGCTGCCGCAATTTTTCTGGTTTCGTGCGCCAGAAAGCCAGAGCCTGCCGACCTGGTCATCATCAACGCTAAGGTTTATACGGTTAATCCGCCTCAACCCTGGGCTGAAGCCGTAGCCGTGAAGGGTGAGCAGATAGTGTTTGTTGGCCCGACCAAACAGGCCAGAAGATATGCCGGGCCGGCTACCCGCCTTATCGATGCCCGCGGCCAGCTGCTGCTTCCAGGCTTTCAAGACAGCCATGTCCATTTCGTCAGCGGCTCTTTGAACCTCAACCGCGTGGACCTGGCCGGCACCCGCAGCGTGGAAGAAATTCAAGAAAGAATCCGCCGCTTCGTGGCTGAACATCCTGACTTAGAGTGGATTCAGGGCCGCGGCTGGATGTATCCGGCTTTCCCGGGCAACATGCCGCATAAAAAATTCCTGGATGAAGTTGTGCCGGACAAACCGGCTATCATGCGCTGCGCTGACGGCCATACTTCCTGGGTGAACAGCAAAGCCCTGGCTCTGGCCGGGATAAACAGGAACACGCCTGACCCGCCGGATGGAAAAATCGTCCGGGATGAGCGAGGCGAACCGACCGGAGCCCTTCTTGAGGGGGCCAGCAGTCTGGTCAGCCGGCTCATTCCTGAGCCGACCGATGAAGAGAAATATGAAGCCCTGGTCCGCGGGATGAAAGAAGCTGTTAGGTGGGGAGTCACGGCTGCTCATGGACTTGGCGGTGAGTTCGAAGAGCTGGGGCTTTTGGACAGACTCCGACAGGAAGGCAAACAGACTATCCGCCTGGTTATTACCATGTGGATAGACGAACCGGGACCTACTGAAAAGGACTTCCAAGCTTACGCTGAAGCCAGCGCCAAATACCACGACCACTGGCTGGCGGTGCGCGGCGTCAAGCTGATGCTCGACGGCGTCATCGATTCCGGAACCGGAGCCATGCTCGACCCTTACGAAGAACAAAAAGGCAATCAGGGCAAACTTTTCTGGGAACCTGACGATTACCTCAAAGCTGTCCTGGAATTCAGCCGCTGCGGCATTCAGGTTTCGACCCATTCCATAGGTGATAAAGCCATCCGCCTTAGTCTTGAAGCCTACGAAAAAGCTCTGAAAGAGAGCGGCCATCCCGAGCTCCGCCACAAAATTGAACACGTGGAATGTATCGCGGCCGAAGATTTCGTTCGGTTCAACCACCCCGGAATAATCGCCAGCTTTCAGCCGCTCCATGCCGACCCTGACCCCGTCTGGATGGCGGCCTGGATAAAAAACGTGGGCCCGGAGAGAGCGCAGCGGGCTTTCGCCTGGAAGTCTGTGCTCAAAGCCGGTGGTCACCTGGCCTTTGGCAGCGACTGGCCGGTGGTGACCATCAACCCCTGGCCCGGCGTTCAGGTAGCTTTAACCCGACAGAGCCTTGAAGGTTTCCCCGAAGGCGGCTGGATCCCGAAAGAAAAACTTAGCCTGGAAGAGATTATCCACGCTTATACCCTGGGCGGGGCCTACGCTCTCAACGAAGAAAACCTCCGCGGTTCCATCGAACCTGGCAAGCTGGCAGATATGATTCTGCTTAACCAAAACATTTTCGAAATCCCAGCCAGCCAAATCCACAAAACTGAATCTGTTCTGACGGTGGTAGGCGGTCGGATTATGCACCAGGCTGAAAAATAGATTATTTTAGTTTTTTAATTAAATAAAAATTTACACTTTTTTCGATAAATGGACGTTCTCTAAAAAATCAATCAACATATATCCTCTCTTTCTTTTAGCTCTTTTTATGTGCGCAGATGGCGTAATCAGGAAAGATTTTAAAAGCCTCCTGCCCTGATTCCTTGATAAAACAGTCTTTTTACGCCTCTGTATTCTAATAAATATAAAAAAATGAGCGAAAACAGGATACATAAGCTGGCTACTAAATTTACGATCGGTTCACCACACTTGGGATCGGGGGCGGTTCATTTGGGTCGGTTCATTTTACTTTAGTTGGCTCTCTCCAAAGGCTTCTTCAAAGGTGTTTTGTGGGTAGGCATCAAGGCGTCCCTTCTTTTACAATACTTCTCCCATAAAAATCAGGAAACGCGTAGAGCGTCACCAGTTTTAATAGGACGGCCCCCGTTTTAAGGAGGCGAAGATGCCCAGGAAATTGAGGCCGGCAAAGACCGCAAAGCTGAGGCGCAGGCTCTTCAGGAACAGCGGGTAGTTCTCCGGCATAATCCGGACGTTGCCCATGACTACAGAGATTATCATCATGGTCAGGCCCAGGCTGAACATCTGGCCCACCATCCTCATTGTGGCCAGCGTGGCTGAAGCTACTCCATAATTTTTAGAATCCACCGAACCCATAACTGCGTTGGTATTGGGAGAGGAAAACAGTCCGAAACCGGTTCCCAGAAAAACCAGTCCCAGAACTATCAAGGTCAGTTGAGTATGTGGATTGATAAAAGAAAGGGCCGCAAGCCCCATTACCGTCAGTCCCATCCCGGCTGAAGCCAGAACCCGCGGCTCAATCCGGTCCGAAGCCTTGCCGGTAATCGGCGAACAGATGGCCTGAACCACTGGCTGGGCAATCAAAATCAGCCCGGCTGTTCTTGGGGGAAAACCATAGATGTATTGAAGATAAAGGCTCAGCAAATAGCCAACAGCAAAGGTTGAGCTGTAATTTATTAAGGCCGCCAGGTTGGAAAAAGCGAAGACCCGGTTTTTCCTGAATAAACCGGTTTCAAACACTGGATAGGCCTGACGGCTTTCAAAAAAGAAAAACAAAACCAAAAGCGCCACGCCAGCCAGAACCAGAAAGAAGCCATTGGCAGCCGGCAGCCTGGAAAAACCGAGCATGAAACAAATCAGAGCAGCACCGTAAATCAACGAGCCTTTCAAATCAAAGCCAGGATAAGCCCTGCTTTTCTGCTGATTGTCATCTTTATAAGCTCTTAAAACAAAGAACAGAGCTGCCAGACCAGGCAGCAGAGCCACAAAAAAGATGCTCCGCCAACCAAACTGCTGGACCAGAAAACCGCCAGCCACCGGCCCCAGTGAAAGCCCCGTATAAGTGGCCGCAGTGTTAATACCCAGAACCTGGCCTCTATTTTCAGGCGGGAAATTAGAAGTCAGCAGGGCAATGCCGGTGGAAAAAATCATGGCGCCACCGATACCCTGAATCAACCGGAAGATGATCAAAGAAACACCGGAAAAAGCCAGCCCGCTCAGCAGCGTCCCCAAAAGAAACGTAATAATGCCTGTGACGAAGATTCGTCTCCGGCCGATTAAATCGGCCAGCTTGCCCATCGGGACCAGAAAGACCGCTGTGGTCAGGAGATAAGCTGTTACCGTCCAGCCGAGAGTTATAGAGCTTAGTTTAAAAGTCCTGGCCATATCTGGCAGAGCCAGGTTTACAGCTGAACCCATAAACGGAGTCAAGAAGGAAGTCAGGGTAGAGGCCAGCAGAATAAATTTTTTCTCAGCGGTTAATTGCATCTTTTCAGTTCATCCTGTGCTTAAATCAGGTTTTTGTCATGATAAATTACCATTTTATCCTTCCTCTGGCAAACAGGTTAAGTGCTTAATTTTTAATTTTGAGCTAACTGCCCTTCATTTTTTCTCCGGCTGGTCTATAATGTTTTTGTTCAAACCAAAAATCCATTGCTGGAGACCAAACCATGGTCATCGCCGAATTTTCTATCTTTCCCACTTCTGAAGGCTCATCAGTTAGCCGCTATGTCAAAGAGGTCATAAAGGTCATCGAAAGTTCAGGTCTGCACTCGGAAACAGGTGCTATGTCCACTACCATAGAAGCACCGGACTTAGCTTCCGTCCTGAAGGTGGTTGAAGATTGCCACCGGCTCTTAATAGAGATGGGCGTCCGCCGGATTC
This sequence comes from Candidatus Aminicenantota bacterium, assembly GCA_014360015.1. GTDB lineage: Bacteria > Acidobacteriota > Aminicenantia > Aminicenantales > Saccharicenantaceae > Saccharicenans. The sequence goes on from JACIYJ010000006.1 coordinate 139,202, forward strand.
ACATCGACCTTCGGGTTGACCACCGTCTTGATAAAGAAGCTACCATAGACAGCAAACTGAAAGCTGTCGGTAAAAGATAAGCCACAGCCGGCAACAGGGCTGAATCAAAAAAGGAGGTAATCATGGTTCCCTTAAAAAATGAAGGGTTTTCGCCCAACGCCATGAAAATTCTCAGAGCTCGCTATTTTATGAAAAATGAAAAAGGTGAATTCATAGATAAAAAGCCATCTGACCTTTTCCGGCGGGTGGCTGATTATATCGCCTCAGCTGAAAAAACAAAAGACGAGCAGAAGGAGTGGGCTGATAAATTCTTTAAAGCTATGATGGACCGCGATTTCATGCCCAACAGTCCCACTCTGACTGGAGCCGGGCGTGATATGTGTTTGAGCGCCTGTTTTGTCCTGCCGATTGAAGATTCGATGGAATCAATCTTTGATGCCGTGAAAAATGCAGCTTTGGTTCACAAAGAAGGCGGCGGAACCGGTTTTGATTTCAGCCAGCTCAGGCCAAAGGGAAGTTTTGTTCGCAAGACCCAGGGCGTGGCCTCCGGTCCGGTATCTTTTCTTAAAGTCATCGACGCAGCCACCGAAGCTGTCAAGCAAGGTGGAACCAGGCGCGGGGCCAATATCGGCATCCTGCGTGTAGACCATCCTGACATCGAAGAATTCATCACCATGAAGCGCGACGGCAAAACCCTCAACAATTTCAACATTTCGGTGGCCATAACTGAGGAATTCATGCAAGCCCTGAAGCATGACGGCCATTACTGGCTTTATAATCCATACCTCAAGAAAAAAACGGTGAAGAAAAAAGCCCGGGACATCTTCAAGCTGATCGTGGAATCGGCCTGGGCTGTGGGCGACCCTGGTTTGATTTTCATCGACCGGATAAATCAATTTAACCCCACCCGAGAGCTTGGACCCATCACTGCTACCAACCCCTGCGGCGAGCAGCCGCTTCATCCTTACGAATCGTGCAACCTCGGCTCGATCAACGTTTCTAATTTCTATGCACCGGGAAAACCTGACGATTTCGACTGGGAAAGATTCGCCGACCTGATCGAACTGGCGGTCCGCTTCCTGGATAACGTCATCGATGTTAATAAATACCCTCTCCCTCAGATTGCTGAAATGACCAGAGCCAACAGGCGCATTGGTCTGGGAATTATGGGCTGGGCTGACTTGCTCATCAAGAAAAAACTGCGTTACGACTCGCCTGAAGCCCTGGCTTTTGCTGAAAAACTGGCTTCTTTTATGAGGCAGAGGGCTGACCTCGAGAGCGAAAAACTTGGCGAGTTTAAAGGCAATTTCCCGAATATTGATAAATCCATCTACAAAGGCAAAAAACGGCGCAATGCTACGGTGCTGACCATTGCCCCCACCGGAACGATTTCTCGAATCGCCGGTTGCTCCAGTTCGATTGAACCGATTTTTGCTTTTGAATTCGTCAGCAAAATTCTGGATGGCGAGATAAAAGACGTCCATCCACTCTATGAAGAATGGAAAAATGAACATCCTGATGAGCCTGTGCCCGAATACTTTGTTACAGCTCATGAAATTCCATATGAAGGTCACATCAGGATGCAGGCAGCTTTTCAGAAGTATGTGGATAATTCCGTTTCCAAGACGATTAATCTACCCAACAAAGCCACAGTGGATGATGTGGAGAAGGCTTTTCTTCTGGCTTATGAGCTGGGCACCAAAGGAATCACTGTTTACCGCGACGGGAGTAAAGCTGAGCAGGTGCTGTATGCAACGGCTGCCCAGCAGAAACTCACTCCCAGAGAAAGGCCCATCAGTCTGCCCTCTGTCACCGATAAAATAAAAACTGGGTTGGGCAATCTTTATGTCACTATTACTTTCCTTGACGGTAAACCCTTTGAAGTCTTTACTTCCATTGGTAAAAGCGGTTATTCGACCATGGCTGATGCTGAAGCCATAGGCCGGCTCATCTCCTTAGCTCTTAGAAGCGGCGTTGACCCGAAAGAAGTCATTCTACAGCTCAAGGGGATCGGCGGCAGCGAGCCTATCTTTACCGAAGGCGGACTGGTGCAGTCAATTCCGGATGCCGTGGCCAAAGTGCTGGAACGCCACTTAGGTGAAGTCAAAGAAAATCGCCGTGACTTACTAAAAGACATTTGCCCGGTGTGCGGAGCCACTTTGCCCGACGAAAAATGTCCGATCTGTCCCAACTGCGGCTGGAACAAATGCTCCTGAGCCTCAGAAGGAATTAAGCAGAACAGAAAATTTAAGTTAACTGAAGAAAAGGGCTCTGATTACCACAAGGTTCAGAGAAGAAGATATTTTCTGATGACCACTTCTTTTCCTTCTACAGCCAGCTGATAAACCTGCCCGTCAGGTGTAATCCTTACCAGAAAGAAGTTTCCAAAATTTTTTACCAGACCGTTTCTTTTTAACAACTGAAGAGTAACTGGCGTATTCTTCATGCCCGGTATTACGGATGTTTGGGTTTATATTCATAAAGAGATTGAACCATCATTATTGGCCTGAGTATACTAATGAAGTCATGCGGGCAGGCAATCGAACAGATGAAAATTTTGCTCAGGATCGTTATAATCGGGGCAATTTTAATTTGGCTGGTCTTTGATCTCACCTTAACCTACAAAGGCATTTTGAACTGGCAGGATGAAATCCTGGAGGAAATGGCTGATAGGATTAAAACTGGCATGACCCAAGAAGAAGTCAGAAAAATCATGAGCCCGCCCCGCTATGAGATAACAGTGGATCCGGGTTTATTTTAATTTCTTACATAATCTCTGGAATTGTGGCCTTTCTGTATCTGTTTCTCGACTGGCGGCTGGCCCGCCAGCAGGCAAGCTGCCCCAAATCCACTCCAGTCCCAGGTCTGCAACCACCCCAGCCTGCTGATAATATAAGGATAAGGCTACATGTGAGTTAAGACATGATATTCAGATAAAGGGGAAAGGGGGAATATGTGGAAGCGGCGTAGGAAAAAGTTGGAGATTTCCGGTGTGACTGCTGATACTGACTGGCAATCAATAAAAATTATTGCCAGCTCTGCTTTTACTTTAATATTCAAAAAGAGAAGTGTAATAAATATTTAACAAGCCTATTGACAAAATATCTGACATTTAATAGATTTATTAACGATAAGAACCCAAAAAACGCTTGAAGGCAGGTAGTATTTACTTTTAAAAAAGGAATAAAATTATGAATTCCTTAGCCAAACTTATAAGGGAGCTAAGAGAAAAGAACGGCTTCAGCCAGGAATATGTGGCTAAGCATCTGGGCCTTTCACGTCCTACTTATATTCAGATCGAACAAGGAAAAAGAGAGTTGACCCTGACTGAGGCCCGAAAGCTGGCAGCACTTTTTGGAATCAAGGCAGAACAACTGCTGGAAACTAAAATTGCCGGTCCAAAGGTGATTTTTGAAAAGGTTGAACCCTATCAAAATCCAAACGAGCCGCAGGTCAGGATAATTATGTCCCGGGCTAATGTCAAAAAATTTAAAGAGGTCCTGTTATATGTCTTAAGCAAGATTGGGGCCAAGCCGAATATCGGAGAAACCGCTCTTTATAAAATTCTTTACTTCATCGATTTCGATTATTATGAAAAATACGAAGAACAATTGACCGGGGCCCGCTATCTAAGAAATCATTTCGGCCCGACTCCCATTGAATTCAAAAAAATAATAGAAGAAATGGAAAGGGATAGGGAAATTCTAAGGATTAAGAATAAATATTTTCAATATGACCAAAAGAAATACCTTCCCCTTAGAGAGCCCAACCTGAATATTTTATCGGCGAGGGAGATTAAACATATTGATGAAGTTCTGGCCAGACTGGCTGATAAAAACGCCAAAGAGCTTACCGATTATGCTCATACCGATATTCCCTGGTTGGTTCACAAAGACGGGGAAATTATCAGCTATGAAAGCGTTTTTTACCGGGACGTGGAACATTCAGTAAGAAATTATCAGGATGAACTTTAAAGAAACTCCAGAATTCCAGAAAGAGTTTAAACGCCTGAAGAAAAAATATCTGTCTCTTGATGAAGACCTGGCTGAGTTTAAGAAAATTGTTTCCTGCTTCCCCATGGGAAGCGGTAAGCATTTTGCCGTCTTAACTCAACAATACGGTATTCAGACTGTAAAGGCTCGATTTTTCTGCCGCTATCTTAAAGGAAGTTCGCTCAGATTAATCTATGCTTACAATGAAAGAGAGCGGTGGATTGAGTTCATTGAAATTTACAGCAAGAATGAACAGAAAAAAGAAAATTCAGACATGATGAAAGATTATCTAAAAGCGATAAGAAAAAGCCATTTTTAAAAAACCAGAGGCAATTTGGCAATATCCTAATTATCCCTCGATAAGGCCATTGTGTCCGGCCCGTTCACCCTCAACCAGGATATGTTTAAACGCCCCGGAGTTCCTATTACTGGGAAGCCCTCGGAGACTGAAAAAGTCCGGGATATACCAATAATTCAACACCACAGATTAATGAACTGGCCAAGATGAAAGCCGGTTTATAATAGAGGTTGGTTGACTGCATCTTCAGCGCCAGAAGAACGTTTTGTGTATTCTTCTTTGGGCTCAAAATCAATAAAAAATCCATTTTGAGAATTTTTTATCAATCAAAAACAGGTTAATATCCAGTTGATTTTATTGCAGGAATGGCGTTTTGATTTCGTTAAAAAAAGTTTAATAGCTTAAAAATTCCCTTTTCATATAAAATATATTAGATATAATATTCCTGAAAATTGGCGAAAAGCTGAAAAATGTGTTTATGGAAAAAAGAGATTGAAAATAATCAGATTAATCTTGAAGATATTTAGAGCAATCTCGCGGTTGAGTGAATGATTATATTTGCCCTCAGGCAATTATAAAGAAAAACAGGATTTCTTTTTGAGGAGGTTAGAATGATTTTCAGCACCAAAAAAAAGATTGAAGCTGAAAAACTAAAGAAAACAATCCGGACCTGCTTTATTTATTTGACATTGATCCTGATGTTTGCTTCCCTGGTATTTTCTCAAACCTTCGTTCAGCCTAAAGACCCGAAAGCTAAAGCCATTCAGGATACTCTTCTCCAGGCCAGACCAATTCCCTTAGAAAAGGTCAGGTTAACAGGAGGTCCTCTGCTTAAAGCCCAGCAAATCACCGCGGATTATTTGCTGAAACTTGAACCTGACAGAATGCTGGCTCTGTACCGGAAAACGGCCGGGTTGCAGCCTAAAGCAGAACCATACAATGGCTGGGATGGACCGGGTCGCAATCTCAGCGGCCATATTGCCGGACATTATCTCTCAGCTGTTAGCTTGATGTATGCCGCAACTGGAGATATCCGGTTCAAAGAAAGGGCCGACTACATAGTTAAGGAATTAAAAGAAGTTCAGGACAAGCACGGCGACGGCTACCTCAGCGCTCTTGAAGGCGGCCGCAGATGCTTCGAAGCTCTGGCTCGGGGTGAGATCAGGGCTTCAAGCTTTGACCTCAATGGAGAATGGTCCCCCTGGTACACACTTCACAAAACCTTTGCCGGTCTCCGCGATGCTTATCGCCTGACTGGAAATAAAACAGCCCTGGAAGTGGAGGTTAAATTTGCTGCCTGGGCTGAAAAAATCTTATCAGGTCTTAATGAATTTCAAATCCAGAAAATGCTTGACACAGAATTCGGCAGTATGAATGAAGTTCTGGTTGACCTTTACGCTGATACAGGCGATCCGCGCTGGTTAAAACTGGCTGAAAAATTTGACCACAAAATTTTCGTCGAGCCGCTCATCCGCCATCAGGATATTCTGGCCGGCACCCACGGTAACACTCAAGTTCCCAAGATGATCGGACATGCCGAGCGCTATCTTTTTACCGGCAGGTCAGACGATCTTATGGCCGCCAGCTTTTTCTGGGACACAGTAGCCAACCATCATAGCTTTGCTACCGGCGGTCATGGGATGAATGAATATTTTGGACCAGCCGAAGAGCTGGCTCACCAGGTCGATGGTCGAACAGCCGAAAGCTGTAATGTTTACAATATGCTCAAGCTAAGTCGAATCCTTTTTGCCCTGGCGCCGGAAGCTCATTATGCCGATTTCATGGAAAGAGCTCTTTTTAACCATGTGCTCGGTTCTATCGACCCTGAAGATGGCCGGATGTGCTACATGGTTCCAGTAGGTCGGGCAGTTCAGCGCGAATATCAGGATATGTTCCGAAGCTTCACTTGCTGTGTTGGCACAGGAATGGAAAACCATGCCCTTCATGGACTGGGCATTTATTATGAGAACAATAACAGTCTCTGGATAAACCTTTTTGTTCCTTCCAGAGCAGAATCAATGTTGCTCGGAGCAAAAATCGAGCAGGAAACAGAATTTCCTCTGGGAGAAAAATCGCTAATTAAAATTACAGTCAATTCTCCCAGGGAGTTTACCGTCTTCTTGCGTCGACCCTGGTGGGCAGGTCAAGGTTTTTCGGTTAAAGTAAATGGACAGGAACTGCCGGCTGAAGCTCTTCTCCCCAGGTCCTCAGCCGATAATCCCCAGTATGCTCTGGCCGTTAAAGACCGGAATAAAAATGGCTATTTTGTGGAAATAAAAAGGCAGTGGAAAAACGGTGATACTATCGAGGTTATCCTTCCCAAATCCCTGTACCTCGAGCCGGCTGCAGGAGATAGCCGAGTAGTGGCCATTATGTGGGGGCCCTTAGTGCTGGCCGGAGACCTTGGCCCAGAAAGAAAGTGGAGTCGAAGAGAAGAGGAACAAGATGAAGTCAGACCAGTGGAGATAGATAGAGATTATCCCCTTCTGGTCGCTTCGCCGCAACCCGTGAGCGAATGGGTAAAACCTGTCCCAGGCAAGGAAGGTCATTTTATGATAGTCGGGGTAGCCCGCAAGATTTCTGAACCGGGAAAACCGGTCGAAATCGAGCTGGTACCTTTCTACAAACTTCACCGCCGGCTTTATTCAGCTTACTGGGATTACATAGATAAAGTCGAATTCGACAAAAGAGCTGCTGATTACCGAACAGAAAAGGAAAGACTGAAAAAACTGGAAGAAGCCACAGTGGTCAGAGTACAGCTCGGAGATCCAAGGAGCGAAAAAGAATTTAACTTTCAGTCAGGTGAAAACGTTACCGCTCAAAGAGTTCTTGGCAGAGGAAGCAGAAGAGGTAGAACCTGGTTTTCCTGCGAGTTGCCTTTACAGGGAATTGCCAGGCCCGTTTTGCATGTCACTTATTATTCCGAGGAACGGCTGCGGAAATGCAATTTCGAGATTCTCGTCGATGGAGAACTCCTCTCCAGAGAAGAAATAACCAGAGTCCCAACGCCTAAGTTCCTGGAAAAAGAGTATCCACTTCCAGAAAAGCTGATAAAAGGAAAGAATAAAATCACCGTCAAATTTCAGGCCGAACCAGGAAGCGAGATCGCTCCCGTGGTTACTTTAAGAATTTTGAAATAAATTCAGGGGGCACGGTAACGCGCCCTCTTTTTCTCTTATTTTTGCAAAGATCGTTCAGACTTCTCCTGTTAATAAATAAGCTAACTTCTGCCAATAACTTTCAATAACTTTCTGGGCCGCCTCTAACATTCCAACTGTCCATTAAGAAACAGCTGGATCAACTGAGTGTTAAGCAGCTTTCCATAAAACGTTTTATAGCAGATCGTATATTAGGCACGTTATAACTTATTCTTTATCAACCGCTCGTTTAAAAATTACTTTTTTTAATTCCGAGAAATTCTTGTCTACATTTATGATGACCTAATGAGTTATAATAAAAATGTGGCTGAAAAAAACATGGAGGGATCATTATGGCCAATAAAAACTTTCGGGCATTTTCTTTCGTGTTCATTTTTTTATTTTTTGTGTTGATCACAGCGCTACTGGCCATCAACACCAAAGACACGGTTATGCTGACCAAGCCAGCAGTAGGCCCGGATAAAATCGCTTTTGTCTACGCCAACCAGCTCTGGGTAGCTGAGCTTGACGGACGTAACCCGCGGCAGCTCACAGCAGATATGTTAGTACAGGGAGCACCTGTCTTTTCGCCCGACGGGAAATGGATTGCCTTCAGCGCCGAACACAACGGCAATGTGGATGTTTATCTGATTCCGGCCGAAGGCGGTCAGTCGCGGCGCTTAACCTGGCATCCTGGTCCAGACCTGGTCCAAGACTTTACCCCTGATGGACGCTTCATTCTTTTTACTTCACCGATGAAAGCTTACGCCCGCGGGGCCACTAATCTTTTTATAATGTCCATCGACGGCGGCTTCCCCGAGGAAATTCCTATTCCCTATGTTTACCGGGCAAAGATCTCTCCCGACGGCAACTTTATCGCCTACAATCACTTTCCTGACGCTTTCCGTCAGTGGAAAAATTACCGCGGCGGCAGAAATTCTGTCCTCACCATCTATGACCGGAAAAATCAGACCATCGAAAAAATCCCGCAGCCCGAAGGCCGCTGCAATGATATTGACCCTATCTGGTCAGAAAATAAGCTTTATTTTCTCTCCGACAGAAACGGCGAGTTTAACCTCTTTAGCTATGACCTCAAGACCAAAGTGATAAAGCAGCTCACCAATTACAAAGATTTTCCGATAATCGACGCGGCCGGGACAAAAGATAAGATAATCTACGAGCAGGCGGGTTATCTTCACCTCTTTGATCCAAAGACCGGGCAGAGCCACCGTCTGGTAATAGGCATTTCAGCTGACCTCATAGAGCTTCGCGAGCGATTCGCTAAAGGAGCCCGCTGGATTCGAAATGCTGACCTCTCACCTTCTGGCGCCAGAGCAGTCTTTGAATTCCGCGGTGAGATTATCACCTTCCCTGCAGAAAAAGGAGACTCCCGCAACTTGACCGAAACACCCGGTGTCCACGAACGAAGCCCGGTCTGGTCTCCCGATGGCCGCTATATTGCTTATTTTTCTGATGAATCTGGCGAATATGAACTCCACGTTAAACCGCAGGATGGCAAGGGCGAAACTAAAAAATACAAACTAAACGGCGCTGGCTTCTATGATTCGCCGGTCTGGTCTCCTGACTCCCAGAAAATTGCTTTCGCTGACAATTCCTGGTCGCTCTACTGGATCGACCTTAAAACCGGAGCGGTTAAGAAAATCGCCTCAGAATATCTTTATGGACCCAATCGAATTCGCAGCGTCTACGCCACCTGGTCGCCCGATTCCAAGTGGATCGCCTACACCTTAAACACCCAGACTTATATTCAAAAAGTATTCGTTTATTCACTGGAAAAGGACAAATCTTACGCTATTACCGATGGTTTGAGCGAAGTGGCTGAGCCCCGATTTGACCAGAGCGGTAAATATCTTTACTTTCTATCTTCAACCGACGCCGGTCCGGTCAAGCAGTGGTTCGATATGTCCAACGCGGATTTGCGGGCCAGTTATTCGCTCTACTTAGTCGTCCTAAGAAAAGATTTACCTAACCCGCTGGCCAGGGAAAGCGATGAAGAAAAGCCTTTAGACCAAACTAAGCCTTCTCCTGAAAAGAAACCTGAAGCTGGAGATAAGAAGACCGGTGAAAAACTTCAGCCGGCTAAAACCGAACCGGCTAAAGCTGAGGCTAATGAAACAGTCATCGACTTTGACGGGCTGGAATACCGCATCGTCGCTCTGCCTGTTCCACCCGGTAATTACTCCAACCTGCAAGTTGGAGAAGCCGGACATATCTACTACTTAGAATTCCCGATTATTCCTATCGGAGCGATGATGACTGGACCAGCCAGCAGCCGCAGCGGCAAACTCCATCACTTTGACCTCAAGACCCGAAAAGACGAAGTCATCATGGAAGGGCTGAACAACTACCTGATTTCGGCTGATAAGAAAAAGATCCTCTATGTGGCTCAAAACACCTGGGGAATCACCAACCTCAGCGGGAAAATTCAGGTGGGCCAGGGAAAAATTAACGTTGATTCCATAGAAGTAAAGATAATCCCGGCTGAAGAATGGCGGCAAATTTTCTATGAAGCCTGGCGCATAAACCGCGATTATTTTTATGACCCCAACATGCACGGCTGCGACTGGCCGGCTATGAAGAAAAAGTACGAAAAGTTCCTGCCCGAGCTCTCCTGCCGTGACGACCTGAACCGGCTCATCCAGTGGATGTGCAGCGAGCTGGCTGTGGGACATCATCGTGGCGGCGGCGGAGACACACCTTACGAGCGCAAAACCATTCAGGTCGGCCTGCTGGGAGCTGATTACGAAATAGCCAACGGCCGCTACCAGTTCAAAAAAATCTACGGTGGTCTCAACTGGAACCCGGAACTTCGCTCGCCGCTGACCGAGCCGGGCGTTAACGTCAAAGTCGGTGAATACCTGCTGGCGGTCGATGGCAAACAAATCATTCCCCCTGATAACCTTTTCAAATACTTCGAAAACAAAGCTGATAAAATCGTGGAAATAACGGTTGGCCCGAGTCCCGACGGTAAAGGAGCCCGCACAGTGAAAGTGGTCCCGATTGCTGATGAGTTCGGGCTGCGAAACCGCGATTGGGTTGAAGGCAACCTGAAGAGAGTGGAAGAAGCGACCGGTGGCCGGGTAGCTTATGTTTATGTGCCCAACACTTCCACCCAGGGGTATATGTACTTCAAGCGATATTTCTTCCCGCAGGCTTACAAAGAGGCCATCATCGTGGATGAGCGGTTCAACGGTGGCGGTCAGGTAGCTGATTATTATATCGACTGGTTAAATAAACCCTTTATCGCTATGTGGGCTATGCGATACGGTGCTGACCTCAAAACACCGAGTGCTTCCATTCAGGGTCCCAAAGTGATGTTAATCAACGAAATGGCCGGCTCTGGCGGCGACCTCCTGCCCTGGATGTTCCGACACTTCAAGCTCGGTCCTCTGGTTGGAAAAAGAACCTGGGGCGGGCTGGTCGGAGTCCTTGGCTTTCCGGTTCTGATGGACGGAGGCAACATCACCGCCCCCAACCTGGCTTTCTGGACTGAGGAAGAAGGCTTCGGCATAGAGAATGTTGGCGTTCCGCCTGATATAGAAGTTGAAATAACTCCGGCTGACTACGCTGCTGGACGTGACCCGCAGCTGGATAAGGCCATAGAAGTAGTAATGGACCTGCTCAAGAAGGATCCGCCCAAGAAGATGCAGCGTCCGCCTTATCCAATCCGGGTAAGGAAATAATACTGAAAGGTAAAAGAATTCAGCTAATTTTGTCTGACGAAAGCCAGAAATAATTACATTTTTTACAAATCACGGACCAAAAAAGCCTGAATCTAAACGTCCAACCGCTACATCACAAGTCCCAGAATGAGATAATTTTTCAGCAACTTACGAAGACCTTAAAGCGCTTCTTCCAGGGTTTCTTCAATTTCCTCGGCTTCTTTTCTGGCCTCCTGCGGTTTAAAACCAGTTTCAATCGCTACCAGGCCACCCATCAGAAAAACAGGTATAACTTCAACTAAATGCAGGAGCAGGGCACAACTTAAAGCCACTTCAGTATCGACATCAAATAATTTCAAGGCCGCTACCAGTCCCAGTTCAAATCCGCCCACATTGGCCGGAGTGTTCACGGCCGCCAGGCCAAGATTGATTGTAATCAAACCAATAACCGAGGCCACAAAAGGAAGATTCAAATGGAAAGCCCTGAACATAGCCCAGATAATCAGCACCCTCAAAATCCAGGAGAAAAGCGAGGCTAAGGAAACCAGGAGTAAATTTTTAGCTCGTAAAAGATCCCTCCAGGCAATAAGAAACCTGTTCGCCAGATTATTCAGGCGCTTCGGCCATTGAGGTAATTTCTCTTTTTCTCCCCGGGCAGAAAAATAAGCTACGACAACCAGCACCAGAACAATTATCGACACTACCAGAAGCAAAAGATGGAAGGCTCTTTCAGTTTCACCAGATAGAGGAAAATAAAGTCCAGTGACCCCGATTAAGACCAGAAAGAAAACCACATCGGCCAGGCGATCCAGAACAAAAGTCCAGATGACCTCAGGAATTTTTATGGCTTCTTTCTGGGAAAGAAAATAAACTCTAAGACCATCACCTATCCGAAGAGGAAAAATTATGTTGCCAAAAAATCCAACCAGAAAAGCTTCAAATATTCTCTTAAAACTGACTCCCTGCTTGACCGTTAAAACTATTTGCTGCCAGCGTAATGATTCAACTCCGATATTGAGAATATTGACCAGACCAGCGATAGCCACCCAGCCCCAAGCGACACCCACCACCGCCTCAATTAATCTGGACGGTTTGATTTTATAAAGGATAAAAGCAAAAAATATCAGAACTATAACCAGCCCCGTAAGCCAGGCTTTCTTGGTCTTCGGCATTTTACAACCTTTATCCTCACCTTTACTCTAAATCATTTTTTCGTTTATCTTCTTCTGCTTTCAATCTGGATAATTCTAATAGCTCCGAGACGGTAACAAACCTGTATCCTTGAGAGAGAGCTGATTCTATAATAGCCGGAAGAGCCGCTACTAATTGACTGCAATCGGCCTTTTCTTCCAGACCGCGGCCGTCATGGAAAAGAAGGACGGTTCCATTTCTAAAAGCCTTCAGACTCCGTTGAATGATTTTTTGCTCACCGGGTCGGTCTGTATCCCAAATCCCGCAGGTCCAGGAGACAAGCTCATAACCAGCTTCCCGTACAGACCTCTTCAAACAGGGTCCTTTCCAGCCATGGGGAGCACGGAAAAGCACTGGCTTTTTACCGGTGAGAGACAAAATCAAATCTTCCGTCCGCTTGATCTGAGCTTTGATCTCAGAGGGAGATTTTAATGGCAAAACTTTATGGTCGTAACCGTGATTTCCGATTTCATGTCCGTCAGCTGCAATTTTTCTTACGGTTTCTGGATAAAGTTCAACCTTTCTTCCCAAAACAAAAAAAAGAAGCTTTGACCTGATATTTTTTGAGGATATCGAGAATGGCTGAAGTGTAGGGTTCAGTTGGTCCATCATCAAAAGTCAAACTCATGACCGCCAGACTTTTTGGACCTCGCCAAAAATCTCTCCCAAAAAGCGGAGATTTATGGTCAAAGACTCCCCATAACAAAAGGGTTTCCACCACCAGAAAAAAAATAATCGGCCCGCCGCAAAAATTTGAGGTTGGTAATATAATTTTGAAAAAAGAAAAAATAAAAAAGGTTAGCAGAAAAGAAACAGCCGTAATCCCCAAGCCTATTTTAAACTTCATCTACTCCCGAGCACTTCGAGGTAGATTTTCTCCATTTCAGGAACAATTTTATCCCACGAATATTTTAAGGCTTTTTCGCGGCCCCCGGCACCCATTTTTTTTTCTCAAAGCCTCATCGCGCAGCAGACTTAGGACGGCGTTGGCTAAGGCCCGAGGCGACTTACGAGCCACGACGATGCTTTCTTCTGGTTCAAGAAGTTCGTTATAACCGATATTCTCCGTAGCCACGATGGGCTTGCCCGAAGCCATAGCCTCAAGTAGAGTGATGCCAAAGGAGGCTTTATCCACTGGAGAGCAAAAGACATCACAGGTGGCATAATAATTAGGCCGTTGCTCAAGAACCGGTCCTTCAAAAAAGACATCCTCTCTGAATTCGGGCTTCACCATTTCTAAATACCTTTTCTTAACCGGTCCACCAACCACAATTAACCGCACGTCCTTGAATTCAGTCTTGATGAGGTTAAAAGCCTCAAGCATAACATCAAGCCCATTGCGCGGATCAAAGCGGCCCACAAAAAGAAGGTTCAATTTATCCCGGCCAAATTTTTCAAGAGGTGGAACTTCAGGAGAGAATTCTCTGGTATCAACGCCATTAGGCAGAATTTTAGGTTTTAACTCAAAATATTTAGCTAAAGGCGTGATGCAGCTGCAGCTAACAAAAAGCTGCCGGCTCAGTTTATTCAGGTCTTTTTGCAGCCTGGATTTGAATAATCCGTAGAAAAGATTGTGAAAAACGTTGTTTTCAAAATAAGTATGAAAGGTCCCGACAACTGGAACCTTGGCCAGTCGCAAAGCCAAGTAAGGAAGAGTTGGTACTAATGGGGAATGAATATGAATTAAGTCAAAATTTTCTTCTTTAAAAATTTTTTTTAGCTGAGCTATTAAATTAAGGCCGACAGTAAATCGGCCCCAAGAACCATTGGCATAAACAGGAAGGCTTTTACCTATTCTAATTAATTCAAAGCGAGCCTCATTATCGAGCCAGGGTTTTGAGGGAATGACCGGCTTCTCCCCCGAAGCTCTTGAAGTGATTATTTTTACCTCCCAGCCTCTGGCGGCCAAACGGATAGCTGAATTATAAACGTTTTCAGTAATACCACCGAGAAGGGGGTAAAAATACTCTGAGACAATTCCTATCTTAGGCATGGGCTCACTTTTCTAAAAGGCAGGAAGACAGGGAAGGCAGAAAAAATTATTTCCGCCTTCCCTGATTCAATTTCAGGAAACTACCTTGATTGAACGAGCAGTATTAACTCCGCCTTTTGTCGTATAGTAAGTGATCTCAACCTTTGTCCCTGAGGTCAGCTTATCCAGAGTAATCGGCTTGCCATCAGCCCCGGTTAGCGTGGCATTGCGGCCAAGATGGAAGGTTACTTCTTTCTGGTCAGAACCAACAGCCACAATTACTGTGGGGGTCTTTTTAGCTGGATCACCAGGGGTAACCTTGCTGATCGTACCCGTAAATGTTTTAGCCTGAGCAGCCGGCGGATTAGCTGCTTTCTGCTGAGCAAAGCTCAGAGAAACCAAACCCAAAACTAAAAGCACGCTTAAAAGGACGGTTAATTTTTTCATCTGCGTCCTCCTTTCGTTTTTAATTTACTACTCACTCCATTAAAAGAACCTTAAAGAAAAATTAAAAATTTTTAATCTTCTGGATATGACTTTTGGGAAGATATCTTGATTTTCTCGGAGTTTAACTCTTACTCCGGCTTTTCATTGATAAAAAATCGGTGGGGATCGGATGTCAGAAACCTGGTTGATTCAATTTTCTAAGGATTCTTCCAAACGGCAATGCTTTTTTTGCTTTTAAGGTAACCTTCAAACCTCTCTTCTTTCCAAAGAAAAATACAGCCATGAATAATTTACAAGAAATATCAGGGTTGGTGTCTTTTTTATTTGAGTCGGACGTTTTTTGACATCACACCAAATTCTCGGGCCAAGATAAAGCCTGCCAGTTCGCATCTCAAAACTAAGTTTTCATGAATAGTTAGAGTGGGCCAGCGGGAGATAGACAATAAAGACTGATCCCTGGCCCGGTTCACTTTTTACTTCGATTTTTCCTCGATGAGCTTCAATGATGGCCTTGACAATACTCAAGCCCAAACCAGAGCCTGGCAGAGAATCATCTTTTGAACCCCGATAAAACCTATCAAATATGTGGGGCAACTGCTCCGGGCTTATCCCAGGACCAGTATCAGTTACCTGAACCTTAGCCAGATTCGCCTCCACCCCCACTGTTACTTCTATCCGACCGCCTGAGGGAGTGAATTTTATAGCATTGTCCAGAAGGTTGATAAAAACTCTCTTCAGTTTTTCCCGGTCACCAGAGATTTGAGGATTGGAAGTCTTCTCAAAAATAACTTGCAGATTTTTCTGGTGAGCTAAAACTTCCATCTCCGCCACCAGTTCTTGAACCAGTTCAGCCAGTTCAACCGAGTCTGTCGAAAGAGCCAGGTCTTCAGCCTCTACCCGGGCTAAGGTTAGAAGGTCATCCACCACTTTGATAATTCGGTCAATTTCTTCCAGACTGCTATGAAGAGTTGTCTCGTATTCTTTAACCGAGCGAATTTTCTTTAACGTCACCTCCAGCTCGCCCTTGATTATGGCCAAGGGAGTTTTGATTTCATGCGAGAAATCCTCGATGAATTCTCGTTGAGAAGTAAAAGTCCTGTCCAGGCGGTCGAGCATTTCATTGAAAGTTTCTGCCAAGAGCCTGATTTCATCGTGGGTCTCAGGTAAAGCAATCCTGGTCTTGAGGTTTTCAGCGCCAATGAGTCTGGCGGTACTGATGATGTCTTTCACCGGTCTTAAAGTTACGCCGGCCAGAAACCAGGCGGATAAACCGCTGAAGATGATGGCCAGGGGTAGAATCAAAAAAAGGATTAATCGCAGCTCTCTCATCGTGGCGTGCACTGAGCTCAGTGGAGTCATCACCCTAACCAGATAGCTGACTTTATTATCAATCATCGCCGGAAAAGTCAGGGCCCGAAAGGGAGTCAGCCGGCCCGGCGTCATTTCCACCTCCAGATCATCCAGCCGGCTCTGCCCTTTAAGAACAGTTTCCAGAATATCCTTTCGCAGAGGAATGCTCCTGACCAGGGTCTTGGAAGAAGCCACTTCTGTCCCGTTGCGGTCAAAAATGGTCACGACGATATTGAAAAGCAAGGGGTCCTTAGATCTTTTGTTAACCCAGCTCTGGGCCATCGAAGCAAATTCAGTTTCGTTAAGCTTATGAATTTCATCCAGCTTTATGCCCTTAGCCGCCGCATCCATTTTTTCTTTTTCCCAAAAATTTTCGATGGAGTCCACCACGCCATCGGCCCGGCTCAGGAGGAGATCCTCAACATTTCGGTTCAGGCGGCGACCAAAATCCTGATAAAGATAAAACCCAAAAATTATCAAGGTCAGCGAAAAAATGATGGTGTAGAGCAGAATAATTCTGGCGCGGAAAGAAGCTGGAAATAATTTCTTCATTTTTATTCTTTTAACATATAGCCCCGGCCTCTGACGGTGTGAATGAGCGGTCGGTCAAAGCCGCGGTCGATTTTCTGGCGAAGGCGGTTGATGTAAACATCAATGATGTTAGTAAAAGTGTCAAAGTTAATGTCCCAGACGTGTTCGGCAATCATCGTTCTGGTAACAACTTTGCCGGCATTGCGCATCAAGTATTCCAGCAGGCTGCTTTCTTTAAGAGTGAGATTGATTTCCCGACCAGCCCGGGTCACCCGGTGGCTCAATAGGTCAAACTCCAGGTCAGCTACTTTCAGTTTGGTTGGCTCCGAAGTTCCATAGGTCCGGAGTAGGGCGCGGCAACGGGCTAAGAGCTCTTCAAAGGCAAAGGGTTTAGTCAAATAATCATTGGCACCTGCATCCAGGCCAGTGACTTTATCCTTGACTGAATCCCTGACGGTTAGAATCAAAATGGGCACCGTGTATTGCTCCTGGCGAAGCTGGCGGCAGAGAGTCAGGCCGTCTATTTTCGGCAGCATCAAATCTAAGATGATGAGGTCGTATTCATTGATCCGGGCTAAATGATAACCCTGCTCACCGTCATAGGCTACGTCCACGCTGTAGCCTTCTTCTTTCAGACCGCGGCGGATGAACTCGGCAATTTTACGTTCATCTTCTACCACTAAAATGCGCATCGTTTTAATTATAAGTAAATCAGGCAAACATTAGAAGTAAAGATGGGTTGAAAATGGCTTCAAAATAAAAGGAACCTTTTGGTCGCCTGCTTCGTCTAAATTAGTGAAAGAAGAAAACATGGAAGATAAAAGAATTTTCAAGAAAAGGAGAAATGAAATGAAACTAAGAACAAGAATCGCCATCTTTTTGGTGGCCATGGTGGTCTCAGCGGTAGGTTTCGAGCTTATCGCCAACGGCCTTGGGGTCGAGCGCATCATGCTGGGTGTCAGACCGGTGGTTGAAGCCGTGTCAGTTTTCTCGCGTCTTCTCGGGTAATCAGAGAAGGGAAAATGACCACAAAGAACAAAATTTCCTGGCTGAGGGAAAGATTAAATCCCGGCCAGAAGAGCAACAGCCAGGTTTAGAAAATGGGGGATAAGGTAGCCTCCCAGAGTTTAGCAGTAGCGGAAGTCCTTTTGGTGGAAGAGAATCGCCAGCTAAATCCCGGGACTCTATCTTATCCCCCATTTTTCTTGATTGATTGGTTAATAAAGAGAAGGCATTGCCTGAGTGTGGTTTAATCTGTTCGGTTATATTGTTTATGGCGGATATATGAACGTTCATTCATATATTAAGATAGTGGACCAAGTTATGGGGCTTTAGATATGTTCCTTTCGGCGGAACAGGCCGTTTCAGTTTCTAATAAAATCTTGTAAAATCCCGTAGCCCCTGCTTGACGTTATTTTTTAAGAAAACGGCGAATAAAGGCCTCGACTTCCTTTATACCAGAAAGCCGACAGCCGAGATAAAAAAACCCTAAAGAAGCACTTCCCCAAAAAATTGTGGCCACGAGGACAGCGAAGAAGCTATAACCAGAATGAGCAACGGTCAGCTTAAAGCCGGCAAAGCCCAGGCCTCCAGAAATTCCTGAAATGATGGCCAGCTTCAAAAAATAGGAATAAATCGAGCTTAACTCTATAGCTCCTATTTTTTTCGGCAACCAGCGAACTAAGACCCAGATGTTGACTACGCTGGCGATTGAGGCCGAAAGGGGGAAAGCCAGAAAGCCGAGTGGTTTCATCAAGCTCAGGTTAAGGACAACGTTTACCCCGATGGAGATAAAGCTGGCATACATTGGTGCCTTTGAATCTTGGTGGGCATAAAAAACAGATGCTACATTGCGCAGAGCTGATATGAAAGGAATACCCAGGGTGTAAAGAATTAATGCTTGACTGACAGCCAGGGTATCGGCTGAAGTAAAGCGTCCATGTTGATAGATGAGCCGTGTGATCGGATGTGAAAAAAAGGCAATTAAAATGGAAGAAGGAACGGTCAAAAAGAAGACCATCTTCAAAGAATCTTTAAAAGCCACCTGAACTTCTTCGCGCTTGTTTTCTATAACAAGGCGAGAAAATCGGGGCAAAGCTACTGCTCCTACGGCCATCCCAAACAGGCCAAGCGGCAGGTGCATGATGCGGTAGGCATAATTGAGCCAGCTCATGGAGCGTTCAGCCTGGTAGGAAACCAAAATGGTATTGACAAAGACATTAATGCGTGAACCGGCCAGGCCAATGGCCACCGGCACAAAAAGAGCCATTACTTTTTTGAATTGTGGGTCGCGCCAGTTCAGGTAGAAGCGGTAGCGGTAGCCACGGCGGAAAACGCCAGGAACCTGGATGAGAAATTGCATCAGGCCACCGACGGTAACTCCGATAGCTGCCCCGAAAATCGGGTCGCCACCTCGAGCCGTGTACCAGCCGAACATAGCCAGTGGAACAGCGATAGAAAAAACATTGAAAAAAGCCGGAGCCACTGAAGGAATAAAGAAAGAGCCCTCGGTGTTGTGATAGCTCATAGCCCAAGCAGCCAAGGAAACAAAAAGCAAAAAGGGAAAGGTGATGAAAGTCAGGCTTGAGGTCAGGGCCAGTTTTTCTGGAATCTGGCTGAAGCCCATGGCCACAACCGAAGCTACTGGCCGGCAAAAAATCATACCCAGGACAGTAACAGCTCCAACTACCAGCAGAAGAGTATTAAAGATGTTGGAAGCCAGAAGGTTTTCTTTTTGTTTGCTCTTGGCTTTTTCCTGTGTAAGGACTGGCACGAAGGCTGCCGAAAGAGAAGTCTCCGCAAACAGGTCACGGAGCAAGTTGGGTATCCGGAAGGCAGCGTTAAAAGCGTCGGTAGAACGGCTGGAACCGAAAAGAGAGGCAAAAACCTGTTCCCGGACCAGGCCGAGGATACGGCTGATAGTGGTACCGATGGTAAAGGACCTGACGCCTCGAGCTATGTCTTCCATTTATCTGCTCCGTTTTAGGTGGCTCATACCTCTGTAGTTTTGTTTGGCTTAGTTTCTAAGAATTTTAGCTTCTAATCTTTAGGCCTTGTTTCACTCCTCAAGTTTTTGTCACTATAAACATGAAATAATATTGAATATTCATATTGAAATTTAGCTGGAATTTAGCTTCTAATCTTATCACCAAATTGGCAGCGATAAAAGACACGAATTATTTCAACCAACTTTCAAATTTTTTTCAAATTTTATTGTTTCCCCAGCTTTGATAAATTATCCGGGTCGGGGGAGAAATTTTAAACGATTTTTATCTAATTGGGAGTTTTTCCGAGACCGCTGGATGTATCATGTCCACAAATACCAGTAAAAAATCAGGAAACGCGTAGGGCGTCACCAGTTTTTGTTAGGACGTCCCCCGTTTTTAGAACAAACCTCTGTCTGAGCTTCAAAGCTACGTTGACCAGAGTGATCAGCACCGGCACTTCCAGCAGCGGACCGATGACCGTGGCAAAAGCCTGGTTGGAGCTGATGCCAAAAATACCCACGGCCACGGCAATGGCCAGCTCAAAATCATTGCTGGAAGCGGTGAAGGCCACAGCTGTGATCTGCTCATAACTGGCACCCATCTTTCTGACCAGAAAGAAAGTAACAAACCACATCAGAAAGAAATAAAAAACCAGAGGCAGGGCAATCAGCAGCACATCCTGAGGTCTCTTGATTATGTATTCTCCTTTCATCGAGAACATCACCACAATGGTATAAAGCAGAGCAGCCATGGTTATGGGACTGATTCTTGGCACAAAAACCTTTTCAAACCATTCCCGGCCCTTGAGCCTAATCAGCCCGAAGTGGGAAATAATACCGGCAATGAACGGAATACCAAGATAGATAAACACCGTTTTAGCCGATTCCCAGATAGAAATGTGAGCATTAACTCCAGAAGCCAGGTTAAACTTGTTTAGTGCAAAGGTGACGAAAATGTAGATGTAAACTGCATAAAACAGAACCTGGAAGACAGCGTTAAAGGCAACCAGCCCGACCGCCAGCTCGCGGTCGCCGCCGGCCAGCTCATTCCAGACGATGACCATGGCAATGCAGCGGGCCAGCCCGACCAGGATGACGCCGATCATGTACTCAGGGTGAGACCGGAGAAAAAGCACAGCCAGCCCGAACATGACCAGTGGTCCGACTATCCAGTTGAGGATTAAAGAGGTTGCCAGAAGCTTTTTGTTCCGGAATACCTTGCCCATCTCTTCATAGCGAACTTTGGCCAGAGGAGGATACATCATTAGGATTAGGCCTATGGCAATAGGAATGGAAGTGGACCCGACCTGCAGGCTGGAGACGAAGTAAGTAACTTTCGGACTGAGGTAGCCAATAAGAATCCCCAGACCCATGGCCAGGAAAATCCATAGAGTTAAATAGCGTTCAACCCAGGAGAGTGTTTTTTTTGTGGTCTCGGTCATAGTACTCCTCCACTTATAAAATTCCGCCCCAGTACTTGGAAGCTTTTTTTTGCTTTAATCAGGAAGGCTTTGATGATTAAAAAATCATCTATTTATACGATAAAGGCCTGTTTTCAAAGCCCGTCCTGATATATGAAGCTTTGTTCATATAATATTTTAGCCTATACTTAAGATTTTGGCAATAGCAACTCATTAACTAAAGTCATTGACAATGAATAATAGAATATTCAGCCGGCTTCGTAAGATGGTCCTTGTTAACCTGCCTCAGGATGTGATATATGAATATTTGTTCATAATATTAAAGGGTGATGAATTATAGTTCTTTAAGCGTCTTGCCAACTCTGAAATTTTGCTGTAGGGATACTGCATTAGAATTCAGACCTCAGAGCTTATCTATAAATGATTGCAACAGGCTGTTTGACTTGATAAAACATTAAAAAAATAAACAAGCTGGAGGCTAAAAATGGTTTATAAAAAAGTCAGCTTCGTAGGCGGTGGACGCATTGTGCGCATTGTCCTCAACGGCTGGAAAAGGAAAAATGCTCTGCCAGCTGAAATTAAGGCAGTTGAAATTAAGCCTGAAGTGGCCGAAAGGTTGAAAAAGCAATTCCCCGGAGCATTAGTATCCACGACTGTCGAGGACCTGAAAGGCAGTGAAATAATCTTCCTGGCGGTGCATCCGCCGGCCATGCCAGATATCCTGCCGAAACTCAAGAGCCTAATTGCCGAAAATACCATCGTCTGCTCATTCGTCCCCAAATTCAGCCTGAGCAAATTAATGGAAGCTCTGGGTGGCTATAACCGGATAATCAGGATGAATCCCCTGGCCACCTCCTACGTCAACGCCGGTTACAACCCGGCCAGCTTCGGACCCGGAATCAGCCCTGAGGATAAGAACAAATTCCTACAGCAGATGGCCGTTCTGGGACAGGCCCCCGAGGTGCAAGACGAGCTGATAGAAGTTTACGCTTCCATTTCGGCTATGGGTCCAAGCTATTTCTGGTTTCTGTTCTACGAGCTGGTTAACCTGGGTGAAAGTTTCGGGCTGACCAGAGAGCAAGCTCTGGAGGCCGTTAGCAACATGCTCATCGGTGCCGCCAAAACCATGGCTGAATCAGGCTTAAGCCCGGATGAAGTGATGGATTTAATCCCGACCCGGCCATTGGCTGAAGAGGAAGAAAAAATTAAAGAAACCTTCCGCCAGAAGATACAGGGAATTTATAACAAACTTAAAAGCTAAGAAAAGGCTTACTTTCACAGGAAGCAGAAAACAGAGCCCTAATGAAAGACTGATTCTATCTTCAGAGCTCTATTCCATGCCGCCCCTAATCAAGTCAACCTTTTTTCCTTTTTGGATAATGAGATGAATTACAAGCAGAATAAAGTTTCAGATGCTTTAAGGCCGGCCCTATTTTACGATTCCTTTTAATTTAATCTGTCAAAACAAAAGTCAAATACCGGCCTTCTTTTAGAATACCAGCCATTTTTTGCGACTTTTCCCGGAAAAAGTTGGAATACAACCAGGATGTTTCCCATTAAATATTTTTAAGGTGTCCACCCTTTTCTTCCGTCTCCAGGAGAAAATAAGGAAACGTGTAGAACGTCACCCGTTTCAAAAAATCAGGAAACGTGTAGGGCGTCACCATTTTTCTATTGACAGAAGGGGGGCTAAGTGCTAAGAATTACAAAAAAAGTGAAAGAGGACAGGGAAATGAGTTGCTGTGAAGACAGTGACCCATACCCATCTAAGATAGATGGACACAAAAAACTTAAAGGCATATTTTTGCCGGCTGACGAGGTGAGGTCAGCCGCAGGTTAGTGACTGCGTTCACCTCCAGCCGGCTTTAGGCGGAGGTGAACAATGGTCAATCCGTTACTCGCTCCTGAATTAAGAGAGCTCATTGCAGAAAAAAAATATGATGACCTCTGTCATTTTTGCGAATCAACCCACCCTGCCCTGGTAGCTGAATTTCTTTCTGCTCTGACTCCCCAAGAAATCTGGGAAATCCTCAGCCATCTATCCCCTTCTCTTCGCGGTGAAATCTTCAGCCATCTCGACGAAGATGTCCAGCTCGAAATGATTCAAGCTCTGGGTCGCGACATCATGGGCAAACTGCTGTCTGACATGCCTCCAGATGACCGGGTTGACCTGGTGAAGCAACTTTCAGAAAGACAGCGGGAAGCCATCATTCCGGCTATGGCCCAGGCCGAGCGGGAAGACCTGCGACGCCTGATTGCTTATCCCGAAGGCTCAGCCGGGTCTGTTATGACTTCAGATTACGCTGTGCTTACCCCGGAGCTAACTGTCGACGAAGCCATCGCCAAGCTCCGTCGCGAAGCACCGGACAAAGAAACGATCTATTACAGCTATGTGGTTGATGACCAGCAGCGCTTAATCGGATTTGTTTCATTGAAGGATTTGATTCTGGCCCCCCCTGGAGCCAGGGTCAGCGACATCATGCACCAGGATGTTATTTATGCCAGAGCCTACGACGATCAAGAAGAAGTGGCCAGGATGATCCAGAAATATGATTTACTGGCTATTCCGGTCGTGGATGAAAACGACCGTCTGGTCGGTATCATCACCCATGACGACGCTATGGACATTATCCAACAGGAACAACAGGAAGACGTTGAAAAATTGATGGCCATCGGCGGTGCTCATGAAGTTGGAGCTTACATGAAGCTCTCCACCTGGGATCACTTCAAGAGCCGGATTCCCTGGATTCTCGGTTTAGCTCTCCTTGGGTTCGTCTCCGGCTACATTGTCCAGACCTATGAAAGCATCCTGATTCAGGTAGCTATCTTAGCTTCTTTCATGCCCATGTTAGCCGACACCGGCGGCAACGCTGGCAGCCAGTCAGCCACGCTGGTTATCCGAGCCCTGGCTCTAAAAGAAATCTCCACCCGCGATGCCCTGAAAATCTTGATAAAAGAATTCAAGGTTTCCTTTTTGATGGCCATTGTTCTGGCTCTGGTCGCCTATTTCAGAGTTTTACTGTTCTTCGGACATTCTTCCACCGCTGGAACCATCTCCCCGCTAAAAGTTGGAATTGCCGTGGCCGTAGCCCTGGCCATTCAGGTCATCAGCTCAACTCTCATCGGTGCTTTTCTGCCCCTCATCGCTTCTTCGCTGAAATTTGACCCGGCCGTGGTCGCCAGCCCGATGTTGACCACCATCGTCGATATCACCGGCCTTTTTATCTTTTTCAGCGTCGCTAAGATGATTCTCGGTTTATAAAATTAGCTGAGTAAGCCCTGAATAATAAGATCAACCGCCTGGTCTTCGCTTAGGCCACGAGCCATCAGGGTCTGAAGCTGCTTTGAATCAACGCTGCCGATGGCAGCCTCATGAGTCACATGGGCTTTCGGGTTTCTTACTTCCACCACGGGCACTGCTCTGGCTATCCCATTGCCCTGGATGATTTCCTTGCAGTCAACGTGACCGCGGGAGTATGGTGCCTTGGCAATGATTTCGTTGTTGATCTCAGCCACCGCTTCGTCTCGAACAGCAATGTGGGTGGTTAAAACGGCCCGACTGGCTTCACCTTCCAGCACCGCGGCCTCTTTGATCTTAATCCGATCATCCAGCCGGCCGAATATCCGGGCCTTCATCTCGGCTGAACTTCTGGCCTGACAGACCGTAGAATAGTCAATATCAATCACTCCTACCCGGCCCTTCAGCAACTCAAATTCGGTGGAAAAACGAGCGTCTTCAGCCAGTTCGATTTTGGCCACCGGAACCACCCTGACCATTCCCTCATCGCTGTGCCAGTGACGCTCAAAATAAGAATAACGGGCCTTCCGGCCAACCTTGATTTCCGCATTCATCAGGTGCTGAATATCAACAGCCTGGGGGAAGGTACAGTGGGCCAGAAAACTGACTTCAGCCTCATCTTCAATCTGCACCTCCAGAATGATGCGCTGCACCCCGCGTTCGGGAAGCATCCCGAAACAGAGATGCACTGGTTGGAGAATTTTATAACCCTTTTCCACTCGCAGCCTGGCCTTAACGCCGTCGCTCAGCTCTTCCGGCTCGATGGTTAGCCCCTCAACCACCTGAGACCGCAGGACTTTATTGGCATTTATCACTATATGCGGTGTGTTTTTATCAAAGCTTCGATGAAGATTAATTGATTCCAGCAATTCTTCTATTTGTTCTTCGATCATTCCCTACCTCCTGGGTTAAGGTCGGGCAGATTTTTGTGAGGACAGGGTAAGCATTTGCCGCTGAAATATTCCAGAATCTTAGCTGTTTCTCCCTTATCTACCAGCATTCCGCTACAGATGAGAAAGGCATGGTCAGCTTTCTCCAGAACCTTCGGGCTGTGGGTAATCAGCAAAATAGTGCAGCCATCTTTCTTAAGGTGGTCTATGGCTTCAAAAATCCGCTCTATAGCTTCGATGTCCACACCGGAGTCAGGCTCATCCAGCATAACCAGCCGTGGTTTCATGGCTAAGATGGAAGCCAGTTCGATTCTTTTCCGCTCGCCGCCGCTCAAAGTCTTGTCCACAGCCCGGGAGCGATACCGGGTCGGCTCCAGCCCAACCAGCTCCAGTACCCGGTCAATTTCATTTTTGTTTTTGTCTTTAGCCGAAGCCAGGATGAACTGGCTGACTGTGAGTCCTTCAAACCGCGCCGGTTCCTGCCAGGCCAAGGTAATGCCCAGGCGAGCTCGCTCATCAACGTTTAGGTTTTTTATCGACTTTCCCTCAAATAAAATATCGCCAGTGTGCTGGCGGTAATCAGGTAATCCCATGATGACATTAGCCAGAGTTGACTTACCCGCACCGTTAGGACCAACCACCGCATGCACATAGCCTTCCCAGAATTCCATGGACAACCCATTGAGAATAACGGTGGAATTTACCTGAAGGGAAACATCCCTGACCTCAAGAATTGCCATCTTCTCCTCCAACTTATCTTTTGCCTTATTATTAATTAATACCTTTTAGATTTGGAGATTATCTCATCCCTTGTCTTTTTAACTCTGTCAGCGGTAAACTCGAATGCCAATATCGGCTATCGCCATTTTTTTTAGCCGGCAGACCTTTGAAAAATAGAAAACAATTGTTATCAACGTCCTTCTATCGGACTTAACTTCTGTCAAACCAGACACTTTTAAAAGAGCACCATCTTATTTTTGTCCAGGCCTGGACATCTTCATCAAAAAGTCTGCAATTTAAATACCAGCTGCCAATTTCTGCTATCAAAGGCTTCAAAAAACTATTATACACCAGTTTTTAATCTCTTATGGACACTGAATGACACTCTGAGCCCAGAGGCAACCACCGCAAACGGGAAATGTATTACCGAAGCAATCTTCTTCATTTTTCTCTAAGTAAGAACACCCCCCGCAGATGTGACAGGGTGAATAATCAAACTGATAAACTTTTTCCCGGAAATCGTGATATTCCTGCGAAGTCCAGATTTCATTAAGTGATTGCTGATTCAGGTCGCCGAGAAAATAGGCTTTGATTTTTCTTTCCAGCCCGTAAAGATAGGTGATGTGATCATGAAGCAGGGCCATGCATGGAGCCACCTTCCCGTCCCAGCGGACAAAGGTTGTCCCATCCTTGATAAAGCGGCAGGAACGGGTGGGGGCACTTATGGCGTTATTCACCAGAAACAAATTTTCGTAACCTTTGAGCAAATGATAAATCGGTTCTTTGGTCAGGTAGTTAATGTCCAGCCGCGGTAAACTGATCCGGGGTTTCCCAGGCAGACCAGCCATAGTTTCACAGGTTAAAGCCAGCAGACAGAGCATCTGCCGTTCCATTTCTTCGGTATAGGGCAAGACATTACTGATGAGGACTCTGTCAGCTCCAACTGCCTGGATTAATTCTTCTATATTTTTTAAATCATTGATGTTGTCTCGCATCACCACAAAGGAGATGCCTATGGCTAAGGGTTTATCCAGGGCGGTGGCCAGGTCGCGCATTCCCTGAACATTTTCCAGAACAAGCCGGAAATTGGCTCCCTGGCGAATATCATTAAAGCTGGTTTCTGAGGTCCCATCGAAGGATACCCAGAGGCGGTCCAGCCCGGCCTCAAGCAGCCCTTTAGCCATGAATTCATCAAGGAGGGTGCCATTGGTGGTGATTTCAACACTGGCTGAAGTAGCATTTTTCAGCTTTTCCACCATTCTCACAATGTCCGGATGGAAAAGCGGTTCGCCAAAGCCGGCCAGCATGATGGATTGAAGATGGGGAAAAAATTTAAGCTCAGCACAAAGTTTTTCAAAAAGCTCCCACCTCATAGCGCCGAAAGGCTCATTCCAGGTGAGGCGAATACAGGTCTGGCACTTCAGGTTGCAGCCTGAAGTTGGTTCAATATAAAGCCGGCGCAGGGCATGCAGGTTGGGTTCAATCAGAACCTGACCATTCTCCTGAACCAGACGAAGACTGGCCCCGGCTTCGCCTCCAAGATAGCTCAACAAGTCTGCTGGAAGCTGAATCCGGCCAAATTCATCCACTTTGACTTCCACCTTTAACCTGGTCGGACTGGCTGGTTTCAGGCCTTTCTGATCAGGTTTTACTTCATCAGGATTTCTCATAATTCACCGTTATGCCTTTAAGAAAATAAAAAAGTCAAAAAATAATGATGATCCTTTAAATACTGAAATCGGATATATAAGACTTTCTCTGTTCAACTTATAACTCTTTATTTTTCAGTGTTCGGTCTTTTTATCCAGGTTTCTTTTTTTGGGTAATTTTGTGGCTACTTCTTATTTTTCTTTTTTAATCCAGGGACAATCAAAACCTTCACCTTTGACTTTTCTTTTGACTTTTCTCTCTGAAAACCAAGCGGGCAAACCTTTTTATCTTTAACCATTTTACTGCGTTTTCTGGCCTGAATCAGTTCCTCCTTCAGCCAGGCTTCAAATAACTGGGACAGTTCCTGGCGTCTTTTCTCGGGAACGTAATAAAATACCCAGCGTCCGCGACGTCGGGTTTCAGCCAGGCCGGCTTCCCGCATGATTTTTAGCTGATGGGAGAGAAGCGATTGTTCCACCTTCAGGATGTCCATCAATTCGCAGACACATAGCTCTGAATCCAGAAGTAAAAGAAAAATTCGGAGTCTCTTCGGGTCAGAAAAAACTTTAAATATTTTAACCGCCTCTTCCAGTTTCATCTTCTTGCCTGTTACCTAATATGAATATATATTCATATATCAAAATTGGCTTCAAGTCAACAATCTTCAGGTTACTCTGGGAAAAATTTCTAATATTTTATTGGCCAGCAGCCATCTGTAATTTAAAAGTAATTTAGCAGAGTATCTAAGTTCCGAAAAGAGCAGCCAACTTAATGATAAAGGATATTTGGCTTCCTATTAGCTCAAGTACAGTTAAAAAAATGAGATGAATCCGTAATGTTTCTCCCTTTTTTAGGTTTTGAAGATCTGATAAAAATAGGAGCTCAGATGGGCAATGAATTTCTTAGCGGTGTTTGGACCAGTCCAGGTGTGGACAAGCACGGTTATTATATAATCGCCGTAAGGGCTGAAAACAATACCGGCATCGTGACAGACCTCTCTTTCCAGACCTGTCTTGTGAGCCACAGTGACATCTTTGGGCAGATAACGGGGCAAGCGGTCGTTTATTTTCTGCTCCTTCAAGATTTCCAGACATTTCTCCGATATTTCCGGATTCAGGCACCGACGATAGTAGATTTTTTCCAAAAGCTGAGTGATTTCGGCCGCAGTGGTGTAGTTTTCCAGGCCCTGGTCTCGGGCGGAAAAATCAATCATCTTGCGGTTGAGCACCGTCTTTTCCAGACCGAGCTGCTTAAAAACGCTGTTGATATAATCAAAGCCAAGACGGGCGATCAGCACGTTGGTTGCAATGTTATCGCTATGGGTGACCATATAATCAATCAGCTGCTCATAAGTGAAAACCCGGCCTGACCTCATCCTTCTCAGTATACCTGAACCGCCGACCCTGTCTTTTCGCTTCAACACATATTTTTCCTTTAAATCAAGCCGGCCTTCCTGAGCAGCTTTGAAGCAAGCTACCATGATGGGAATTTTAATCAGACTGGCAGCCGGAAAGAGCTGATCTTCGTTATGAAGAAAGGTCCAACCTGTTTGCAGGTCCTTGACGACAATTCCAGCTTCGCCTCTGAAGGAAGAAAGTCTTTTCAGGATGTTCCTGGAGTTGGCTTCCCAGCGTTCCTGCCTCAAGTTGTAAAGGGCCTGTTTCTCTTCCGGGGTCAGAGTTCTCAGACCATAATTAGATTCTCTGGCCAGAGCGAAGAGAACATTAAAAAACAAAAAGACAATAAAGAAAATAAAACAGAACTTTTTCTTCGATTGTCCTGAAATCAACTTTATTTTTTCTCTCATTCTGCAATCATCACCTTCCGAAATCTGATTTCTATTTATATAGACAATGAAAAGATGTGTCAACACCCACTTAGCTTAAACCTGAAAGAGTAACCTGATAGTTAACCTTAAAGATTTTGATTATAAGGCGGGAAACCCTCTGTTTTTAGATATCTTTTCATTGCTATTCTTACTTATTATCCTTTTCAAGTAAATAAATAATAATTAGCCAGAGGACCAGAATCAAAATGGCAGAATAAATTCTCAGAGAATCAGATACTGTCAGGACGTTAAATAAGCCATGAGCCAGAGCAGCCAGTGGTAGGCTGAACAGAACTGCCAGGAAGACCGATTTTCCGTCAATCCTGGCCCGGACCACAAAATATCCCCAGATAGAAGAGAAAATTGCGTGCGTCAGCGGAGAAGCCAGAGCCCGCCCAAAAAAAGCCAGACCGGTCATCAGCGGTAGATAACCGAGATTTTCAAAGCTGGCAAAACCAACGGCTAAGGCCGCTGCATATACTACTCCATCTGAAGCTTCATCCAGGTCACGTGATTTGAGGATAAAGAGAGCAAAGGGCAGGAATTTGAAAAACTCTTCCAGCGGTCCAACTAAGCCAATAGAATAAAGCAGAATCTGCTTAGCATCTCCTTTAGCCACCACTTGATTGAAACCTGCAGGTAATCCTAATGAAGGTAGCTGTTTATAGGTTAAGAAGCAGAGAAAGCCAAAGACAAAACCTAGAAGGTAAGCTTCCAGCAAATTGATTAAGGGTTCGGGTTGTTTGCGATCTTTGTAATAAAAATAAGCAATCCAGAAAATCGCCGGTCCGACGATACTGGCTAAAATTTTCCAGAAAATCATCGTTTACTCATAAATTCCTGAGCTAAAAGATGACCTGTTTCATTCAGAGTGGCACAGACATAGATTTCGCCCTTTTTCTCTATGACATTGAGAGCACAGTTGTCCTGTTTTATCCGCCAGAAATAACTTTTATCAAGACCGAGGAGTCCGAGGATAATCAACCGGTTAATGACGGTGTGCCCAACGCAGACTACATTTTCTCCAGGATGTCTTGAAGCAATCTCTTTAATTGCGGCTACTCCTATCTGCTGGCGTTCATCAAGCGATTCCCCTCCGGGGAAATAAAGATTTTCCGGGCAGGTTCGCCAGCGTTCATAAAGTTCTGGCCAGCGAGATTTAACTTCAGCTGGTGTCAGCCCCTGCCAGTCTCCATAATTTACGTCAGATAGCCCCGGATGAACCTGGACTGACAGCTGAAAAAGCCGGGCCACAATTTCGCCGGTTTTTATAGCTCGAGATAGGGGACTGGTATAAACAGCTACCGGTTTCCATTCGGCAGCAATCCGCTGGGCCAGAAGTTCAGCCTGCTTTAATCCGTTTTCATTGAGAGGGATATCGGCGCTGCCCCTGAACCTTTCCACCCTGTTCCACTCAGTTTCCCCGTGCCTTACAAGTATTATCCTGGTCATTGCCTACTTTTATTTATTTGGTTTTGACTAAATTAAACAATAACCTGCTTTTTGTCAATCTTAAATTCGAATTTTGCTGCGAGTCTTTTTTAACCCAGCGGCTTAGAATATAATGAACTTAGTATGAAAGAAGCGAAGGATATTTTCAATTTTTCTCCGCTTTATACCGACCTTTACCAGATTGCCATGGGGCAAGCTTACCTTCTCGATGGCACTGTTGAAAAACCCGCGGTCTTTGACTATTTTTTCCGGACCATTCCTTTTTCCGGCGGTTATGTAATTTTTGCTGGACTTGAGCCACTGCTTCAGGCACTGGAAAACCTGAGGTTTAGCCCCCAAGAAATTGATTATCTCCGAAAGCTTAATTTCCAGAAGACTTACCTTGAGTATCTCGAATCCTTCCGGTTTGAGGCTGACATTTACTCCATGCGAGAAGGCGAAGTGGTTTTTCCCTTAGAACCGGTTATCAGGGTGGAAGGCCGGCTGTTCGAAGCTCAGCTCGTTGAAACCCTTCTCCTGAATCTTGTCAACTATCAGAGTCTAATAGCTACCAAAGCTTCCAGGATGAGGCTGGCTGCCGGTAACCGTGGGTTGAGTGATTTCGGTTTGCGCCGCGCTCCAGCCCAGGGTGGCTTTTTAGCCAGCCGGGCTGCTATCATCGGTGGCTTTGACAGCACTTCCAATATCTTAGCGGCTCATTTTTTTGACCTGGAAGCAGCCGGAACTATGGCTCATTCTTTCATTGAAAGTCATGGCGATGAATTTTTGGCATTCCAGAAATTTGTGGAAGCCAATCCTGACCGGGCCGTGCTTCTGGTTGATACTTACGATACGCTTAGCAGCGGTGTGCCGAACGCCATCAAGGTAGCCAAGGAGCTGGAAAAGCGCGGGCTCAGGCTCAAGGGAATAAGGCTCGATAGCGGCGACTTAGCCTATCTCTCCAAAAAAGCCCGGGCCATGCTCGATGCCGCTGGCTTGAATTATGTCCGGATTGTGGCTTCCAACCTGCTCGATGAGTATGTGATTAAGAGCCTTATTGACCAGGGTGCACCCATTGATATTTTCGGAGTTGGCACCAAGCTGGTAACCGGAGTTCCAGATGGGGCGTTAGATGGAGTTTATAAGCTATCGGTTTTCGACGGTCAGCCGAGGCTCAAACTCTCAGACAATATCATTAAAACTACTCTTCCTGGACGCAAAAAAGTCCTGCGCTATTCTAATGGCGATGGAATGTTCATGGCTGATGCCATCTGTCTTGCCGACGAAACTTCGCCTGCCCGGATGTATCATCCGTTCGATCCGGAAAAATCCTTAGACCTCAGCCGCTATCAGGGTGAAGAGCTCATGGTCAAGGTGATGGAAAAAGGGAAAAGGCTGAAAGTCGAAAGCGATGTCGAGGCCATCGCTGCTTATGCCCGAGAACGACTGGCCCTTCTCCCACCCGAGCACAAGCGATTTGAATATCCTCACGTTTATAAAGTTGGTTTGAGTCAAAAACTCCTCACCCTGAGGAATGATTTAATTCACCAATATCGCCAGACCTTTGAAGGAGGCTGAGTATGAAAGCCTTAATTGTGGTTGACCTGCAAAATGATTTTATTCCTGGTGGCAGCCTGGGAGTACCAGCTGGAGATGAAATCATCCCGCTGGTCAACCGGTTGCAGGAAAAATTTCCCTTAGTCGTGGCCACCCAGGACTGGCATCCGCCCACCCACCTGAGTTTTGCTTCTAACCACCCGGGAAAAAAGCCGTTCGAAGCAGTGATGCTGGGCGGGGTGGAGCAGGTTCTCTGGCCGGAGCACTGCATTCAGGGTCAAAAGGGGGCGATGTTTGCTCCTGGATTTGACGAGCGGCGGGTTGAAGCTATTTTCAGAAAAGGCACTGACCCGGAGATTGATAGCTATTCTGGGTTTTTCGATAACGGCCACAAAAAATCTACTGGTCTTGGCGATTACCTCAGAGGGCGCGGGGTTAAACAGGTTTATGTCTGCGGCCTGGCAGCTGAGTACTGCGTTTTTTACACGGCTCTTGACGCCATTGAGCTCGGGTTTGAAACTTACTACATCGAGGATGCCACCAGAGCCTTAAGCCATGAGGGTTTCCGTGAGGCCAAAGAAAAAATCATAACGCTCGGGGGGAAGGTCATAACTTCTGAAATGATTTAGCCCGCCAGGAAAAACCCAACGCCACGGCTATTAAAACTACTTGCCGGAATGAAAAATTTGTTAAGCACCTTTCTCTTTTAAGAGGGAGAGTATCTTTTTGATTTCCTCAACTTCTGATTCTATGATTGATATTATTTCTTCAGGTGTTCTTGTATCTTCCTTTTCCCTACGATTCGGGTTGACAGCTTTTAAATCATAATTTTTTGCTACAATTACTTCAACCGAAACCCGCCAGGAGCGTTCGGAAATCCCTCGCTCAGGAAGTAATTGGAAAAATTCTTCAAAGTGAGCTAAAGTCAAAGGTTGTTTCTTCGTAACATTAAGGTCAGATAAGTCATAATACCATATTTCTTTTGTTGGCTCTCCTTTTGTGAAAAACAAAAGATTGGTTTTGCTCGCTGCTCCCGCGTTTACAAATACTTTTGGAGGTAAGCTAACAATGCACCATAAATTACACTCATTGAGTAGTTTGCGCTTTGTTGGAACAAAGGCATTTTCGTTAGTGCGGAATAAGACCCCTTCATCCATTACAATACCACATCTCCACCGGGTTTAAGGCTGTCTATAACATGCTGTAAAAATAAAACCTGGGTTGAACTTGTCTTGTAGGCGAATCTTGTTTGAGCGTCTTTGCCTTCTTTTCCACCAAATGGGGGATTGGTAAGAACAACATCAAAGAGTGCTGGTGCTCCCTGGAACAAGCCACCATAAATCTCTAATCCCGTTAACGTATTTCCATGCCAGATATGTGGTTCGTCTATCCCCTGAAGAACGAGATTTGCCAGGGCAATTGGATAAACAAGATTTTCTTTTTCTCTGCCATAAAAAGTTCTTGTTTTAAGTAAGGGTCAATCACTTTTACTATCACCCGAATGACCTCTCTCGGTGTAAAAAACTGCCCTCCATCATTATTTTTTTCGCCCATTTTTTGAAGCAGCCCTTCATACACCTGAGAGATCGGAAACATATGGGTTTCGTCAATGCTTTCTAAGGAGAGGGAATCTATTTTATCAAGAATGTCTAAAAGGTTTCGCTCTTTTTGCCCGATACATGGTATCCAGGATAATTGCAGTAGTATTAATAAACCTCGGGAGCTGAATCCAGAAAAGCTCCTTAAAGCTGCTTCTTTTTTAAATTTAATTTTTTTTGAGGGGCTCTTCGCGGGCGCTTCGGAAATTCTGACATCATCCCAGTAGCTTCCAGAAGAAGCCGCTTCTGGGCTTTCTTTTCTTCAAAGGTTCGCGGCACATAAACTTCTTCACCGGTCTCGGGGTCTTTTCCCGTGTAATACATGCATGTGGACCGGGTCATTGGCGTAGGGGTGAAAATCTGGACCCCCTCAACCGGCTTTTCACCCTGTGCGGAGAGTTTTTTCAGGTAGGCAGCCAGCTCCCTGGCTTCTTTCATGGTGGTGCCAGGGTGGGCAACCATGAAGTAGTATTTAAGGTGCTGTTTCTTGCCGGCGGTTAATTTAAGAAAGAGGTGACGGAATTTTTCCACCGGCACCTCAGTTTTGTTCATCAGGCGGAGAACTTTTGGTGAGACATGCTCCGGAGCGATCTTGAGGAGACCAGAGACATGATGGTCGACCAATTCTTTGACGTATTCAGGGCTGCTTAGGGCCAGGTCGTAGCGAATTCCGCTGCGGACGAAGACTTTCTTGACTCCGGGGATGGAGCGGGCCCGACGCAGGAGGTTAATAAGACGGCGGTGAGAGCGGTCCAGCTTTTTGCAGGTCAGGCAGAAGCCGTGCTGGCAGCAGTGGCAGTCCATGCCGTACATATTGGCTGTGGGCCCACCCAGGTCGTCTATGTAGCCTTTGAAATCGGGGTGCTTGGTGAGCCTCCGAATTTCTTCCAGAATGGATTCTTCACTACGGGAGATGATGCGGTCGCCCTGATGGAGAGAAAGCGAACAGAAGGAGCAGCGGCCGATACAACCGCGGTGAGTGACTATGGAAAATTTGCCCATTTCCAGTTCGGGATAGTCGGCTGGAATGGAGCGGCTGAAAGGCAGGCCATAAATCCAGTCCAAAATTTCCGGGGTGTATTTGGGCCCAGGAAACTGCAGGACATAGCGGTTGGCATGCTTCTGAGCCAGTTTTTTGTAATTAGCCATTGCCCGCTGAGCCCGAATGAATTTTTCTGGATCTTCAGAAACTTCTTCATAAGAAGGAATTTCTTCAAAACCGGGCGGAAGTTCGCGTCTAATGACAGCCGTGCCCGGGATGTCGTCGAGGGTTTGTCCTTCATTCAGACGACTGGCAATTTCTATCGCCTGAAGCTCACCCGAACCGTAAACCAGAATGTCTGCCCGGGAGTCAAGAAGGATAGAGCGCCGCACCCGGTTTTCCCAGTAATCATAATGGGCGAAGCGGCGCAGTGAAGCCTCAATTCCACCAATGACTATCGGAACACCGGGAAATAAATGTTTCAGCCTGTTGCAGTAGACAATGACCGCCCGGTCCGGTTTGCCCGAACTGTAGGGCGCGTATTCATCTTTTTCGCGGCGACGCAGAAGCGGAGTATAATTGGCCAGGCAGCTATCTATGGAACCGGAAGTTACCCCAAAGAAAAGCCGCGGTTGCCCCAATTTCAGGAAATCATCGTCTGACTTCCAATCTGGCCTCTCAATTATGCCGACTTTATATCCCTTAGCGTCAAGAACGCGAGCAATGACGCCCACAGGCGACAGCGGGTGGTCGGCATAGGGGTCCCCGCTTACCAGGATAATGTCAAAGTCCTTCCCTTTCAGGGCAATCATCTGCTTTTAGCCTTGAGCTTTTCTATTTGGGCTTTTATAAATTCCTTCGGGAGAATTCCGGTCAGAGTTCCGTTGAGGTTATAAACTCGGCAACTAAAATTGAATTTTTCTGGCTTCTGCTCCGTATATATATCATATCCGTCGACTAATATGGTCGGCGAGCCCTGGAAATTTAATTCTTTGGCTGTCTCCGGGTTCGGCACTTCAGTGAGAACGATTTCATCTTTCTTGATAAAACCTTCTTCAACCAGCTCCACGAGGTTTTTTAAAGTCGCCTCCGAATGCGGGCAACCCTTAAAGAATTGAAACTCTATCATCTTCTCCGCCAAACAGTTGTTTCCGCCCGATGAATCTCGGGCCCAGCTTACTCCAATTTTAGCTTAAATTCAGAGTACAAGAAACAGGGGCATGACAGTGTTACCATCATTTTAAAGGGAAAACGTGCACTTATTTCACCGTGGGCTTCTTCATAGCAACTATCCCATTAAGGGGGGTATGCTTCTGTCCCCAAGAGGTTCTTTATATCAAGTATCTGATTATAAATGAGTTAACGAACCTAAGGGACAGGGTATCACGTCCCCATTAAAAAAAAGGGCGGGATGAGCCCGCCCTTTGATTTTCATCTATCAGCTGCCTTTTCTTATTTCCACATTTCCGCTGAAGGCTTTAGCGGTGATATAGGCACCGCCTTTATTCACCTTGCCCTTGATTTCTTTATTCGATATTTTCCCGATAATTTCAATCGGGAAATCGGTACTGACCGAGCCACTGAAGGCTTCAGCTTCCAGCTCAAAAGAAGAATCTGCCGGCAGAACCAGAGTCACACTGCCAGAATGAGATTTGAATTGATAGCGACCATCAGGATAGACCTGGCCGCGGTATTCGACTGAACCGCTTACCGATTTGGCACTGACGGTGCGAGCTTCGCTGATTTCGATAAGATGAACTGAACCACTTATGACACTGGCTTCAACCGAGCCTTTCACCCGGCTGGCGTAAACATCACCGGAAACAGATTCCAGGTCGCAGTCGCCTTCAGCACCATCCACTCTAACATCTCCACTGACTGTCTTGCAGGCAATGGAATTTTTCCCACCGCTGACTGAAATATTGCCGCTGACACTGTTGGCTTTGACCCGACCGCCAGCCTGCTCGACCCTGATATCGCTGCTTACGGATTTGACTTCAACCGAAGCTTTTTCTGGAATCCAGAGCTGGTAATCAACTGAGACATTCAAAGAACTATCGCCCCAGAAGCGTTTGGATTCAGGATATTTAGTTTCGATTCTGACCAGACCGGACTCGGTGGTTACCTTGATCTCCACCAGGCCCGCATTTTCCTTGGCTTTGCTCAGGCTGGAAGCTTCGGAGCGTTTTACCGCTTCAATTTTTACTTTATCTTCTTTCCAGCTCTGGATTTTGATATCACCGGAAATGTTGGTCAGAATGACCAGGCCATCCTTAGCCAGAGCTTCAGTTTTCTCAAATTTTTCCTCATATTTTTCTCTGGCAAAAAGAGGAAAGATCAGAATGACCGTCAATAAAAGAAGCGACAGCAGTTTATATCCGTCCAATTTTCTGTAATTTGCTTTTCTCATTTTGTTTCTCCTTTCGTCTTATTTTTTATAATGTTTAATGTTCTTATTTTTAAGCCCCGGGGCTGGTGAGAATTTTCTTGGCTTCCAGCATGCTGTTTAAGAAATTCAGTTTGGAGTTGTAAGCATTGAGCAGATAATCGTGGGCCTGAAGGTTATCTGGCTGTTCATTCACTGCCTGCTGGCAGAGTTCTATGGTCCGGTCAAGGAGCTGAAGGTTGGCCTGTAGGACCTCTACCATCTGAAGTGGAAGTTCATCACTCGAAGATTGCAAGGCCTCGGTCAGAGATT
Source organism: Candidatus Aminicenantota bacterium (assembly GCA_014360015.1). Taxonomy (GTDB): domain Bacteria; phylum Acidobacteriota; class Aminicenantia; order Aminicenantales; family Saccharicenantaceae; genus Saccharicenans. The sequence continues at coordinate 176,862 of JACIYJ010000006.1, forward strand.
GAATGGCTCTCCGATAATAGAACTCAGCCTCCTGTATCTTCTGGAGGGCTGAATTCCCTGAAGCCACCTGGAGCTCGGACTGAGCAGGGTTCCGGTAGTGGCGCCCAAGATAAAAAGCTCCGGCAATAAAAACCAGAAAGATAAAAAAGGCAGCAACATAACGGAAAAACGGGAGAGGCGAGAGAGAGGTGCGGGTTTTTTCTGACCGGTATTTTCTTCTGAATTTTTCTTGGGCTGTCTCCTGCTGGCCGGACAGAACTTCTTTTTCCAGACGGGCCTTTATTTCCTGCCAGACTCTGTCCGATGGTTCAAAAGACCCGGGCAGAGCGGCTTTGCTTTTTATCAGAGTCAGGTCCTCATAAATTTCCCGACAATTAGAACATACTGAGAGATGAGCCAGAAGCTTCAGTTTTTTCTCCTGGCTCAGTTCGCCGTCCAGAAGTTCACTGATTAATTTTTGAGCATTATGACATCTCATCGACCTGCTCCTTCCAGCAGCTTTTGTTTTTTAAGAATTTTTCTCAGCTTCATCCTGGCTTTAAATAGTTGGGACTTGGAAGTTCCGACCTGGCAACCGAGGATAGAAGCGATTTCTTCATGGGTTAAGCCACCGACCTCATGCAGGATGAAAACTGTTCTTAGCTTTTCGGGCAGAAGAGACAGGGCTTTGTTAATGGCCTGGGACAGGTCATCCTGGCGGGAATCGAAGGCTTCATCACTCAGACCTTCGTCTATGGGCGTGAGAACATTCAGCTTTTCCTCGAATGTTTTCTGGCGGCGGAGGTGACTGTAGCAGGTATTGAGCGAAATGCGGTAAACCCAGGCCGGGAAAAGTTCGGGCCGCTTGATATCCTGAATGGATGAAAATATCTTCATGAATATTTCCTGAACCAGGTCTTCAGAAGTCTGATGGTCGCGGGTGAGGTTGAAGGCTAAGCCATAAATCTTTTTTTTGTAAAGATTATAAATCTGCTCAAAAGCCTCAAGCTCACCAGCCTGAGAACGACTGATGAGACTGGATAATTCAGTGGATTCCTGGGGATTCCGGGTTGTAGCCAAATGCCTTTCTCCTGCTGAATCGCTGGCTGCCTTAGCTCTGCTGATATTATCAGCCATGGCCATTCTTAAAACCAGCGAATAATTTAAAGAGAACATCTACAAACCTCATAAGTAGAGACACAGAAGGAGCCAAAATGGTTGCCAGAAAAATAGAAAAATGGTGACGCTCTACGTATTTACCATATTTTTTCCCCAGCCGCTTCGGCCAACAAAAAAATAGGCCAGGTGCTATTGAGCTAATATTAGCATTAGGTTAATGGCGGGATAGTGGACATTCTCATGTTTTATTGCGAAAAAATTAGGAAATATGTAGGGCGTCACCATTTTTTCAGTTCATGGCCTCGACTACGGCCTGCAGCCTGTCCAGAAAGTCAGGAATGGCGGCCACCACCCGATTCCAGTTGGGAATATGGGGAGAATACAGCGGGTCTTTAAGGAAATTTTCACCAGCAATCTGCAAGGCCCGGGTAAAAGCCTCAGCCATCTGACTTTCTTTATGGTAATCAAAAACCAACCCATTAATTTCTGATTCATCCTGGTACCTTTTGACATAATCCTTGGCCTGGCGCTGGTAATTGACAATCAGTGTCCGCAACTGACTTTCAGAGACCACGATGCCTTCGATGGCCAGGTTCCGGAAGATGGAACGGGCGATGTCAATGGCCATTTTCATCAGGCCGGTGGCCGGGTTTTCAGCTGACAGTGGCTGGTGCTTGTGTTCATAAGTCTCCATTATTTCTGACTGGCAGATGCGTCGCAGCGAATAATTTCTGAAGACTTCAGCTAAGGTTTCAACCTCGATTCCCCAATCAGCTGGAATCCGGTTAATTCGGGCCAGTTCCACTGTCATGGCAAACTCGCCGGCCAGCGGGTAGCGAAAACTATCCAGATAAACCAGAAAAGGCAAATGACCATAAATTCTGATCAGGCTTCTGACCAGGGGAAAATAGAACAATCTCGTCACCCGACCATGGAGTCGGTCAGTTACCCGGGCATAATATCCTTTGCAGAAGGCGTAATCAATATGAGGAGAAGCCACTGGATAACAAAGGCGCGCCAGAAGTTCACGGGAATAATTGACGATATCGCAGTCATGAAGAGCAATGACTTTGCTTTCTTCGCGGGCCAGAATGTACCCATAGGCAATCCAGGCTGATCGCCCCTTGCCATCTCCGCCAGGCGACAGGTCAGCTTCTTCCAGCAACCGGTATAGATCGCTCAATTGAGGCCCGGAAGCCCAGATAATCCGATGACGCTGTGGCAGGATAGAAAACAGTTTCTTGGTTTTTTCGAAATCTTCAGGCTTATCAGTCCGGCCGAGGGTTATCACTATCTCATTCAGGTACTCGATATCTTTGACCGTGTTCAATATTCTTTTTAAGGCCGGCGAATCCAGTTCGGTCGGAGTTACGGGAAGAACCAGAGCAATCGGCCGATGCCGGTTAAATTCTTTTAGATCTTTCTCTAAGCGTTCGAGATTGAGCGGTCCGAGTCGGTGAAAGGTAGGTACTACTCCGGTTTGATAAAAATCAGCCATGGTTACCTCCTTGATTTATATTCTTAAAAAAGTCACCGATTTTTTGCTGCTCAGAAATTGAGGATTTGGCTGAGAGCTTCCGCCCAGCCAGCTGGTCCCGGTTGTCTGGTTCTTTTTAAATTTCTTAATGGTGGCAAATTCTCATATCCTCCATCGGGTTTACGGATCAGCACTGGAAGATCAACTTCTTTGAGCATTAGCTCATCGTTGGAACTATCTCCAAGACCTATGGTTTTTATCTTTCCGTATTTCTTTTCATAGAGTTCTTTTAAGATTCTGACCGCCTGTCCTTTGTCATTGTTGCCGATGAGATGGTAGAACCGCCCACCTTTGACCACCTTAAGCTCGAGCTCGCTGGCAGCCTTCCTGATCTCTTTTATCTTTTCCGGCTGGAATAAAATAAACGGCTCATCATATTCTCTTTTCCTGGCCAATCGAGCCGCCTCAGGCCTCAGCCCTGAAATTTCAGCTATATCTTTGATTTTAAGGTCGCCGAAACCCATAATTTTTACGTCAACTTTTTCTCTTATGGTCTTTAAAGCTTTTCTTATTCGACGATAGCTCACCCCGAGCTGAATGACGTCATAGCCGCCTTTATTTAAAGTTCTTAAACACCGCAAATCAAAATAACCTGCAGGAATAAAAATCGCTCCGCCATTTTCCACGACAAAAGGATGGTTTATACCGAGCTTCCGCCTGATAGCTTCGGTTTCAGCCCTGGTTTTACTGGTACAGAGAACGAGCGGAATCTTTTTTTGCTTTAACTTTTTCAAAACCGGCCTGGCCGCCTCAAAACTGTAGGTTCGGTGGTCAAGCAAGGTACCATCAAGGTCAGAAAAAATGACAAAACGAATCGCCATGACTAAGAATCAAATATTTTATCGTTCAAAAATAAGATTCGACCGCAGCTGTTTTTAGAATAACAAGTTTTATCTATTCATGTCAACAAATTATTTTCTTTCAGGTTAAGAGATAGTATCCAGGTTAGAGGGAGTATTTGGCAGAAGCGGGGTGGCAGTCCGGCCATAGGGACTTCGGCAGAAGAGGCCAGAAAATTTATCAGCCTGGTACTTGAAAAAGCAGGGCTTCCTCCGTTAAAAATTTTGTTGAAAATTTTAACTGAAAGGAGGAGGAAGCCCGAATGACAGAAAATATATACCCTACTTACTATGAGCTTTGCAAGAGTGCACCCAT
>JACIYJ010000007.1 GCA_014360015.1 Candidatus Aminicenantota bacterium
GGGAAAAAGGATGATAAGTTCAGGCCGTTCCTCAAGCATCTGTATTTTCAACTGAGCAATCTGATTCCTGATTCTGACCTGAAAATTGGTCTGGCTGACACCATTACTTTCAAGCTGGCTGAAGACCGCTGGGGTTACCGCAGCGTGGCTAAAACTCTGCTCGATAATTTCAAAGATGTAACCGGAAAAGACATAGATGCTTCGAGCGCTGACGTTGGAATAAGCCTCACCGGCAAAATCGCCCGCGAGCTCCGCTATGGTTTGATGCTGACCAACGGTGCTGGCTACAGCCACCCCGAAGGAGACAAATACAAAAAGCTCATGACTCAGATTCACCTGATTCCCTTTGCCGGAATTTCGGTAGTCGGCTATACGGATTACGAAAAGCAGGGCCCTGGAGCTAAGGCTTTAACTTACAAAGCCGACTTTTACTTGGAAGCAATCAAAAATCTGATTCTCGGCGCTGAATTCTTTGTTTACAGAAATGACCTTAATATTACCAGCACCGGCCAACGTTTCAACCGCTCTGGTTTTTCGGTGTTCGGCCGCTATGTTTTGCTACCAGACAGGCTCAACGCCTTTGCCCGCTTTGACCGCTATGAACCCAACACCAGCGTGGCTGAGGATGAAATATCCCTGACTATCGCCGGACTGGATTGGGCTCCGCTTCACAGTAGTCTCAGGCTTCAACCCAATATCTGGTTCTACAATTACACTGACCCGGCCAAAAAAAATGATGTGATTTTTAATCTGACCTTTCTGATGACTTTTTAAAAATTTAAAAAAAGGAGAAAAAAATGAAAAACCAAACTAAAAACAAAAATCTAAAAACCTTGGTGACTGGCTTTTTGAAAGCCGGCCTGGCCTTAATTCTGGTAGCTTTCTCCCTGATTTTACCTTCAGCCGCCCAGAAAAAGATGATTCAAATTAAAGGCTCAGATACCATGGTCAACCTGGTCCAGATCCTGGCTGAAGAATACATGGCCAAAAAACCGGGCACAGCCATAGCCGTTCTCGGCGGTGGCTCAGGAACTGGAATCACAGCCCTCATCAACGGCACCTGTGATTTAGCCAACCACTCTCGTGAATGGAAAACCAAAGAGCTCGACCTGGCTTATGAAAAGGGAGTAAAGCCCCGAATCTTCGCCATTGCCATAGACGCCCTAAGTATCGTGGTCAACGAGAAAAATCCGGTCAATACCCTGACCATGGCCCAGGTGGGTTCCATCTTCTGCGGTGAAATCAAGAACTGGAAAGTTCTCGGCGGAGCAGACCAGAAAATTTCCCTTTACGGCCGACAATCCAATTCTGGCACCTATTCCTTCCTCCAGGAACATGTGCTTAACAACAAAAATTATTCACCTGAGGTAAAGGAAATGAACGGAAATGCTCAGATAATCGAAGCGATAATCCAGGACCAGGCTGGAATTGGCTACGTTGGGGTGGGCTATCTTTTTGACCAGAACGGCCAGCTGAGGAAAGGAATAAAAGTATTGAAAATTAAAAAGGATGAAGCTTCTCCTGAATATTCGCCGCTCGACAAAGAAGCTGTCTATTCAGCCCGATACCCGATTTCAAGACCACTGTACCAGTCAACTAACGGGAAGCCCTCAGCTGCAGTGGCTGATTTTATCCGGTTTGAGCTCAGCCCGGAAGGTCAGGCCATAGTGGAAAAAGAAGGCTTTTTCCGAATCGGCAAAGAGCTCCAGGCTGAAAACGAGAAAAACCTGAAATGAATCTGAGATGAGAAGGTAAGAAAATGGCTTCTGTGAAGAAGAAGGGCCTAATTTCCGACCTGAAAGAAAGGCTTATACAGCATCTCTTCGAGATGAGCGGCTGGCTGGCGTTGGTGGTGCTGCTGGGGATTTTTGCCCTTCTTCTTACCACAGCCATTCCAGCTTTTAAAGAAATCAACCTTAAGGAATTCTTCACTTCCAGCCGCTGGGACCCGACCTCTCCCGAAAAACCTGAATACGGGATTCTGTCAATGGTAGTAAGCACTATGCTGGTAACTGCTGGCGCTTTAGCCATTGCTTTCCCGCTCGGGCTTGGAGTTGCGGCTTATCTTTCCGATGTGGCCAGCCATAAGGTCAGAGAAATTGTCAAACCGGTTGTCGAACTTCTGGCGGCCATTCCTTCGGTGGTGGTAGGTTTCATCGGGTTGACCCTGGTCGGGCCATTAATTGCCAGAATCTTTAAACTGAGTAATGGCCTTAACGCCCTAAACGGCAGTCTGCTTTTAGCCATAATGGCCCTGCCCACCGTCATCAGCATCTCCGAAGATTCGCTCCAGGCTGTGCCTCAGGCTTATGTCGAAGCTTCCTTAGCTCTGGGCGCCAACCGCTGGCAGACTTTGGTCAGGGTTAAAATACCAGCAGCTATCTCTGGTATTGCCGCTTCCTTCATGCTGGGACTGGGCCGGGCTATCGGAGAAACTATGACCGTTTTAATGGCCACTGGCAATGCCCGGTCTTTTCCTCACGGTTTTCTGGATTCAGTCAGAACCCTTTCCGCCAACATCGCCATTGAGCTGGGTGAAGTCCCATATTATACGACTCATTACTATGCTCTTTTTGCCCTGGGCCTGATTCTTTTTGTTATGACCTTTGTCATCAACTTGACAGCAGATCTTATCCTGGAAAAACAGAAGAGGAAACTCCAGTGAAAAGCTCGATCAAAAAAAATAGAAAAAATTTCAGAGCAGAGCTGAGTCAGCTTCTGGGCTTTTTATTTGTAAGGATTTCCGTTTACACCATCCTTCTGGTGTTGCTGTTTTTCTTCTACGATGTCAGTAACCGCGGTTTCAAAGTAATTTCCTGGGAGTTTTTGAGCGAGCCCCCTCGTCGCGGAATGACCGAAGGTGGAATTTTGCCAGCCATCGTTGGAACTTTTCTGGTGACCCTGATCACGGCTTTGTTTGCCGTTCCAATAGGTATGGCTGCAGCTATTTACCTTCATGAATATGCCAGGCCGAACCGGTTGACCAGGTTGGTCAGGCTTTCCATAAGAAACCTGGCAGGAGTGCCTTCGATTGTCTATGGCCTTTTCGGAGTTATCCTTTTTGTCAATTGGCTTAAGTTTGGAACTTCGGTGCTTTCAGCCGGCCTGACTCTTGGTCTTCTTACTCTGCCCTGGACGATAACAGCCAGTGAGGAAGCTTTAAAATCTGTGCCCGACTCCTATCGCCATGGGGCCTTAGCTCTGGGAGCTACTAAATGGCAGATGATCAGAACCAACGTTTTGCCTTACGCCCTGCCCGGAATGCTGACCGGAGCCGTCCTGGGTCTGGCCAGAGCAGCCGGCGAAACCGCGCCCATTATGTTCACTGGAGCTGCCTTCTACCTTCCTTATCTTCCCCGTTCCTTTAAGGACCAATTTATGGCTCTACCTTATCATTTGTACGTAATGGCTACTCAACATCATTCAATAGACCAGGCCAAACCGATTGCTTACGGCACCGCTTTGGTTTTGATTGTTTTTGTGGTGGTCTTCAACCTTGGAGCCATCCTCATTCGGGGCCGACTCAGGAACAAATGGAGGCATTAACCATGGACAGCCGATTATTCCCCGAAGCCCAAGCCAAAATTATCGTCCGCAACTTAAATCTCTATTATGGGAAAAAGCAGGTCCTTAAAAATCTTAACCTGGAGCTTCCAGAAAAACGAGTCACTGCCATCATCGGACCTTCCGGCTGCGGCAAATCGAGTTTTGTTCGGGTGCTCAACCGAATGAATGATTTGATTCCAGAAGCCCGGGTTGAGGGGCAGGTGCTCATCGATGGCGAGAATATCTATGACTCCGATGTGGATTTGGCAGCCTTAAGAAAAAAAGTTGGTATGGTTTTCCAGAAGCCCAATCCCTTTCCCAAATCAATCTTCGATAATATCGCCTATGGTCTTAGAGTTGGAAACCATCGGAAACCGGCAGAAATTGAAGCCATCGTCGAAAGAAGTCTTAAGCAGGCCGCTCTCTGGGATGAAGTCAAAGACCGCCTTCATCAGAGTGCCCTGAGGCTTTCTGGTGGACAGCAGCAGCGGCTGTGCATCGCCAGGGCCCTGGCTGTAGAACCAGAGATAATCCTGTTTGATGAGCCCTGCTCGGCCATTGACCCCATCGCCACGGCCAAGGTGGAAGAGCTGATTCATCAGCTCAAAAAAGATTACACCGTAGTCATCGTCACCCACAACATGCAGCAGGCGGCTCGAGTTTCCGATTTCACGGCTTTTCTCTGGTTAGGCGAGTTGGTCGAGTTTGACCGAACAGAAAAGATTTTCACCAACCCTAAGAATAAGCTCACCGAAGACTACATAACCGGGCGATTTGGTTAATCAAAAAAAGGATTTTAACATGGAAAGAAGCTTTGACCTCCAACTCCAAGAGCTTAAGGACATGGTCGTCCTCCTCGGAGAGATTACTAAAAAGGCGGTGCGCCTGGCCGCTGAGCTGACTACAGGAGAGAACCTATCAGTGATCGAAGAAATCGTCAGGCTGGAAAAAGAATCCGACCAGCTGGAAACTGAATTGCAAAAGAGAGCCTCAACTTTGATGGCTCTGCATCAGCCAGTAGCCGGCGACCTGCGTTGGCTGCTCACTTCGATGAATATTGCTCATGAGCTGGAAAGAATAGCTGACCAGTGCCTGAATATCGTCCAGAGAATTACTGAATCAAAGGAACTTCTTTTTTCCGCCACTTTACCCATTGAACTGTTCGAGATGACCGCCAGAATGCAAGAAATGGTAGATGACGTGCACCAGGCTTACATCAGGCAGGATACCGAGCTGGCCCAGGAAATAATCGGCAGAGATATTTTCCTTGATGATCTGAAAACCAAGATTACTAATAAATATTTTGAGTTAATCACCAAAAATGAAGTTGAACCGGCGCTGGCCGTGGCTTATATCCTGATAAGCCGACATATAGAAAAAATCGGCGATCTGGCCAAGAATGTGGCTGAAGAAGTCTTTTATCTGGTTCACGGGGAATTTATCAAACATAGGAAAGTTCCAGACATTTACAATTAGTAGCCGAGGCTACATTAAGATAGAAGTGGACTCTGACCAGATTTTTCTGTATAAAAATAGTTGATAGTTGAAAGAAAGCAGGGGGAATAACTGATGTCTAAGGTCATCGCCATATTAGATGATGAGGAAGATATCTTAGAGCTGGTTCGTACTCATCTGACCCGGGCTGGCTTCAAAGTTGAAGTCTTTGCTGATCCCGAAAAGTTTCTAAAATATCTTGACCACAACCGACCTGACCTGATTCTTCTCGATTTGATGCTGCCTGGCGCGGATGGCCTGGAAATCTGCCGTTACCTTAAAAAGATTCCGGAAAAGGCTTCGATTCCCATCATCATGCTGACTGCTAGATCCCAGGAAGCTGACCGGGTAACTGGGCTGGAGCTTGGGGCCGACGATTACGTCACCAAGCCGTTTTCCCTGCGAGAACTGGAAGCCAGAATCAAAGCCGTCCTCAGGCGTCAGGAAATCTCGGCCACAACTGCGGCTAAAAAAACTTTGGCCGGAGGAAAGCTGGTTATTGATCCGGAAAGGTACGAAGTACAAATCTCCGGAAAACCGCTGGAGTTATCCTTAACCGAATTTAAAATCCTGGAACTTCTTACTTCTCGACCGGGTCGGGTTTTTAGCCGCGATCAGATTCTGGATCACCTCTGGGGTCAGGAAAAAGTTGTTATTCCGCGAACGGTTGATGTCCACGTTCACCATCTGAGGGAAAAATTAGGCGAGCTGAACGGTCTGATTCAGAGCGTCAGGGGAATCGGTTACAAGTTTGAAGAGTAAATCATATCAGGAAGATTTTTTCCTGACTAACCGCCACAGAAGATAAATCAGGGCCCCAAAATTCAGACCAAGGATTATGACCATCCAGATGATTACATCCATTTCAGTCCTCATCTTCTAATAACGTTTTCTTCGTCCAGCGGACTAAGAATTTGTTGAGCAGAATCAAAACGACCAGCAACAACAGCCACTGAAAAAGTATAGTCCCGACGGAATTCACCTTGAACGGATGCCACCAGGTCTTTTTATCCCAGCCTATGGCCTGATAAAACCACCAGCCGGTGACGACAAGAAAGATGAACGGAGAAACATATTTAAGGATAAAGGTCCACCAACCGCCCATCTTGATGTCGGCTCCAGGGTTGATGAGTTCCCGACGAATTTTCTCCACTCCGTATTTTCTGGCCGCCAAGATTACCCAGAAGCCACTCACAAGCAAAGCCATACCCCAGACCCAGTCCTGGTTCAGAAGAAAAGAGGGAAAAGCTGCTGAAGGCAAACCCAGGACAAAACAAATCAGAATTACCGCTGAGGTGCTCTTTTTCCGGGTCCAACCAAAATCCATCAGAGCCCTGACTCCTAACTCCACCTCAGCGATCAAAGAACTCAGGGCAGCAAACAGCATAGCTAAGAAAAAGAGAGGAGCGATGATCATTCCCCCCTTCATTCTTGGAAATAACCCGGCCAAAGAAATAAAAGTCAGGCCCATGTTGTCTTGAAGGGAAGCTTTAGCCACATCCAGGTTGGGAGAAAGAGCAAAGATGGTGGGAATGACCGCCATTCCGGCTAAGAGAGCCGCCGAATTATCACCAAAACCGACGATCAAACAATTCTGAGGAATATCATCTCCTTTCCTGGTATAGACCGCATAAGTTAAAAGCAGACCCCAGCCTGCACCCGTTGACCAGGCTGACTGGGTGAAGGCCTGAAGCCAGGTAGCCGGGTCCGCCAGTTTGGACCAGTCAGGGACAAAAAGATAGCGAAGACCGAGGCTGGCTCCAGGTAAAGTCACTGCCCGCACCGCCGCCACTATTAGGAAAAAGAAAAGGGCCGGTACCATAATCTTGTTTATCTTTTCAATACCTTTCTGAACCCCTTTATAGATAATCAGGCCACAGGCTCCGATGGCTAAAGCCTGATAAAAAACATTCTGCCAGGGATTGTGAAGAAAATTGTTCCAGAGGGAAGCGGTATCAACACCAGGCCGGAAAGCACCCTGAAGGGCCAGAACAAAATATTTAGCGCACCAACCGGTAATCACCGCATAATAAAAAGTGATGAGCAGACAGACAGCCACCATCCAGCCACCCATCCAGGTGTACTTTTCTCTAAGGAAATCCCGGAAGCCGCCAATCGGACCCATCCTGGTTTTCCGGCCAATGGCCATTTCCACCATCAGCAGTGGAGCAGACCAGAGAAAAAGGGCCAGAATGTAGACCAAGACAAAAACCCCGCCACCGTACTGAGCCGCCATCCGTGGAAAACGCCAGATGTTGCCGGTGCCGACCGCCATACCGATGGCCGCCGCCACAAAACCTAAGCGGGAAAGAAACTGTTCTCTCCGAGCCAAATTCTACCTCCCCGAGTGAATCTTTCTGATTCCGAAACTTTCTTTTCTAAGCCACATCTTTAATTAAGGATTATAAAAAAATTCAGCTCTTCAGGGCAATCAATAATTTTTTGCTATCCCTTAATCGGACCATGGCAAAACACCTCTTCATTAAACAAAGTCTATGATGATTTAATCTGTCTTCGGTTTTAACAGCACCTTCTTTCTTGATTTCCTGCAAAAAATGAGGACATCAAGGCAAAAGCAAATCTTGACTACGAAAACAAAATTCCTATTGAAGACAGCTTGATTGTTAACCAGATCAGGAATTGAAGCAGCGGAGAAAATACAAGAAAAGTTCTCGTCTAAAATTTAAAATGAAGTCCGAGCTGAAGGCTGAACCCGGAAAAACTGATATCAGCTTTTCTTGGATTGATCACTCCCAGCTCCGAAGGAATCCGGTCACGGACAAAAAGAACCGGATAAGAGACATTAGAAGATACCTGAACCTGCCAGTAATAAAGGTCTCCTTTTTCAGTCTGCTCCAATCCATCGGAATCCGCGTAAACATTTGTGCCGTGAAAATTCTTTATCCGGGCATAGCGATAAGAGCTTTCCAAAAAGAGCTGACACCAGGAGGTGGCTGACCACTGCAGTCCGGCCGCTTCCACCCAACCCAAGGAATGTCCGGAGGTAGTCCCACTCCAGGAAGTCCAGCTCTCTTCCGGACTATTGACATATTGAGTTACCAAATAAGAATAACGAGCCTTGGCTAAATGATACTCAATCCCGAGGCGCAGGTAAAAAAGTTTTGCCGGCTGATACATTAAAGAAATCCTCAGCGGGAGATCTTTAATCCCAATGGTCGTCCGGACAGAATAATTATTATCGTTGACAGCAAAATCTGTGGGATTGGCTTTGGATCGCTGATAATAATCAAAGCCCAGGCCCAAGTAGAATCCGGAAGAAACCTGATAGAAGAAATCCATCCCGTAGGTAAAAGCGAGATGAAGCGGCGTGAGGTTGGCCCGTCCATTGTAGCCAAAAGCATAAAAATAATAATTGGTTACACCTTCAGTAGCTTCATTCAACTCAGAGGCCGAGATATAAACACCACCACTGTGAACAGATATTGATAGTCTGTCAGAGACGGCTCGAGCTATCCTGGCCTGTTCTGAGATCTTAACCTTAGCTCTGGACTCAGGTTTCTTTTCTACCCGAACCGGTTCCTGCTCTTTTGCTGGAACCGGTTGTTCCGGTTTAATGGGAGTAACCACGGTCGGCTTTCCTGGCGAGATCACTTCAACCAGGCTTTCGTGAACATAACCCCGACCCTTAGTCCCATCAGCCCGGTCGAAGACCACCAAAAACCACTCGCCCTCCTTTTTCTCGGCTTCCAGTTCGGTTCCTTCAGGAATCTGAAAGAGCATCTCACTGCTGATGTCCGGTTTGACTCTGATATTCGCCTGTTCGGTCACCACCCGGACCCGAAATTTCTGAACCTGAGCTTGCAGGCTTAAAGAAAAAAGACCTACCACCAGAACGATAATTATCAAAACCCCGACCGTTTTTCTCATGTTTTGCCTTCTTTTTATTTTTTAATAAGTATAAGACAAAAAGGCAAAAATCAAAACAAAATAATTTTGGGCGAGCATAAAAGCGCTGAGTCGTCTCCTTCTTTAATTGATAATGTGATTTTTTTGAAACCTGATATTCCCGCCAGAATCAATTTAAAGAGAAGAGCCCGTCTTTTATCCAGAGACGAATAATCTACAACTTCTATTTTTGTTAATCTTCTATTTCTTAATAATCATCTTGCCAGCATAAACCGCGGCCCCATCCAGCTCTTCTTCGATTCTGATCAATTGGTTGTATTTTTCCACTCGCTCGCCACGGCAGGGAGCTCCGGTCTTGAGCTGTCCGGTTCCCATGGCCACAGTGAAATCAGCAATGAAACTATCGACCGTCTCGCCGCTTCGATGCGAAACCATGGCCGTCCAGCCAGCCTGTCTGGCGGTCTCAATCGCCTGGATGGTCTCAGTCAGCGTGCCGATCTGATTGAGCTTGATGAGAACCGAATTAGCTACGTTTTCTGCAATACCCTTTTTTATTCTTTCGACATTGGTCACAAAAAGGTCATCGCCAACCAGCTGAATTTTATGGCCAAGTTTTTTGTTCAAGATTTTCCAGCCTTCCCAGTCATCTTCAGCCAGGCCGTCTTCGATAGAAATGATCGGATATCGGGTCACCCACTGTTCGTACATCTCAACCATTTCTTCGGCTTTGATTTTCCGGCCTTCGGTTCTCAAGTGATATAGACCATCTTCATAAAAACTGCTGGCTGCCGGGTCAAGAGCGATGGCAATGTCCTCATAGGGTTTATAACCGGCTTTTTCTATGGCTTCCACAATCAGGTCTAAAGCTTCTGAGTTTTTTTTGAGAGCTGGAGCAAAACCACCCTCATCGCCGACTCCAGTGGAATAACCCTTGCTCTTGATTACGCTTTTGAGCGAATGATAGACTTCGCTTCCCCAGCGCAGAGCTTCCCGGAAAGAAGGAGCACCTACTGGAGCAATCATGAATTCCTGAAGATCGGGACCCTGCCAGTTGGCGTGGACACCGCCGTTGAGGATGTTGAACATAGGCACAGGGAGCAATCTGGCTGAAAGTCCACCCAAATATCGATAGAGGGGCATTTTCAGAGAGAAGGCCGCCGCTCTGGCTGCAGCCAAGCTGACTCCCAGGATGGCATTGGCTCCTAACCGGCTTTTATTGGCTGTGCCGTCAAGTTCCAGCATCTTTTTGTCGAGGCCAAACTGGTCTGAAGCATCCAGGCCGCAGATTTCTGGAGCGATGAGTTTATTAATAATATCCACAGCTTTCAAGACGCCCTTTCCGTTATATCTTTTCTTGTCGCCATCTCTCAATTCCAGAGCTTCATGTGCTCCGGTAGAAGCGCCCGAGGGAACGCCGGCTTTGGCCACAGTTCCGTCTTCAAGTTTAACTTCGACTTCGACCGTTGGATTGCCTCTGGAATCAAGAATTTCTCTGGCTTTTACTTCTTTAATGGTTGTGTTCATAATCGCTCTCCTTTTCGTTCAAAAATATCTTATTTCTGGTAAAGAATTTTAGCACAGAGCTTAAGACAAAGCTAACAGCCACTGCAATTTCTTTCTTCTTTTTTTGGGAATTTTTTAATAAAATTGAAACAGATAAATCAAAAAGAAGGGTAAGCTCGATTCCTGACAAGGAGAGGTAAGAAAAAATGAACATTCTGGAAATAATCTTAAAATTAGTCCTGGCCGTAGCTTTGGGCGGACTCATCGGGATTGAAAGAGAAACCAGCCAGAAGCCAGCCGGGTTCAGGACAAACATTCTAGTCTGCATTGGTTCAGCCATGATGATGAGCATGGCCGTCGGTCTGATTCAGGGTAGCAATGCCACACCCGACACTCTGGTCAGAATGGCCGCGGGGGTGGTCACTGGAATAGGTTTTCTCGGCGCTGGCACCATCATCCACGCCCGGGGCATGGTCATCGGCCTGACCACAGCTTCAACCCTCTGGGTGGTGGCCGGACTGGGTCTGCTCGTCGGAGTTGGCTATTATATTCCAGCGCTCATCCTGACCGCCCTGATTATTGCCACCCTGGTGGCTTTTAGAAAAATCGAAGAAATTTATCTAAGGAAACACATTTTCCATTATCATCTGAAATTCAAGGAACAACCAGACCTGCTGTCCAAATTACGGAAAGTAAGCTTCCATCATGGAATAAAGCTGGAACGGCTCAGTATAAAAAAAGAAGGCGAGTCCTTGGTCATCAGCTTTTCGGCCGTAGGTTCTGAAGAAAAGGAACAGGAGTTCAATGAAGCTCTGATGAGCCTTGGCCAGCTGGAGGAATTCCGGATTGACTGAAAGACGTCTGCTCTTAGCCACCACTAACCAGGGCAAAGTTCGGGAAATCAAAAAGCTGCTACGTGGACTCGGTCTGCGCATAGAGAGCCTGAAAGATTATCCCGAGTATGGAAGCTTTGAAGAAACCGGAAACACTTTTGAAGAAAACAGCCGGGGTAAAAGCCTGTTTTACAGCCAGAAATATCCCGGACTGGTGCTAGCTGAAGACTCGGGCCTTGAAGTTGAAGCTTTAGGCGGAAAGCCTGGCGTCTATTCAGCCCGGTTTTCAGGTCCTGGAGCCACGGATGAAAAGAACATCAAAAGGCTCTTAAGCCTACTGGTTGATGTTCCTGAAAACCAGAGGAAAGCCCGGTTTGTCTGTGTGGCCACACTTTCGCAGGGTGGAAAAGTATTAAAAATTTTTAAGGGAAAAGTGCAGGGAGTGATCATCCGGGAACCAAGGGGAGCCAATGGCTTCGGCTACGACCCGGTTTTTTTCTATCCGCCTCTGAAAAAAACCTTTGCCCAACTCAGAGCCTCCGAAAAAAATCTGGTAAGCCACCGCGGCCAGGCTTTGAGAAAAGTCAGAAAATTTCTGGAAGAATATTTAAGGAAGAATTTTATTCAGGCAGCCAGGCCAAGAAAAAACAAATCCCGCCAGAAAAGAGTAAACAGCTGTTAACTTTCAGAGGGAAAAAGTAAAACTGTTTTGACCTCGAGTTGTAAAACTTACGTCAGTAACTTGTTGATAATTCATATTTTAAACGAGAGAAAGATTCTGGCACGGCCGTCGCAACAATAGCGGCTGAAAGGAGGCTCACCATGAAAAGCTATTTTCAGAAATCCTTAGCCCTCGCCCTGGTAGCGTTTGTTTTCTTTTCGGCTTTTGGTCTGAGCTTTGGTCAGAATCAGACCCAGAACAAAGCCACCCCGGCCAAGATTAACATCAACACCGCTTCGGCGGCTGAGCTCCAGAATCTTCCCCGAATCGGACCGAAAGTGGCTCAGCGGATCGTTGATTATCGTACCCAGAATGGACCATTCAAAAAAGTCGAGGACCTGATGAAGGTCAGGGGCATCGGCGAAAAAGTCTTCAATCAGATTAAAGATTTAATCACCGTGGGCGAGACGAAGTAAGGTCAACCGAGAGCAGAAGAGAGAATTATTTCTCTCTTCTGCTCTTCTTTATTTTTCAGAAATGCGTTCATCATTACTTATCCTACCGCTTATTGTTTCTCTTTCCAAAAAAATTTTTATGCCCGAAAAAACTGCCAGCTGGCTGAGGCTGAATTTTTTTCATTTGATTGAATCAAATTCCTGGTTATAGAGAAAACAAAAAAGCAAAAATCTCCATCTTCTGCCAGAAATCTTTTTTCTTGCTTTTCTGACAAAAGTTTTTATCAAAATCTGAAAAAAGTCAGAGAAGATTCCCGTCACCCTCACCACTTAAATCAAAGCCCTGGCTTCAGGACCTGGGATGAGCTTTGCGATAGACTTCAAGCAGATGACTCAGATCCAGATGGGTGTATTTCTGGGTGGTGGCTAAACTCTTGTGCCCAAGGAGTTCCTGGATGGCTCTGAGGTCTGCCCCACGACTCAGAAGATGGGAAGCGAAAGAATGGCGGAGGGAGTGCGGGCTGATTTTCCGAGCAACGGCAATTTGCTTAATCCGCTTCTGGACCAACCTCTGGACCGATCTCACTGTTAACCTTTCTCCACGATAATTGAGGAAGAGGGCCGGACCAGGCTGTTTCTTTAAAGCCAGAAGAGTCCTGATTGCCAGATATTCTCTCAGCCATTTTTCAGCCTGACGGCCAAAGGGCACTATTCTTTCTTTTTTACCCTTTCCTTTTACTCTGACTAACCTCTCTTTAAGGTGCAGGTCTTCAAGATCCAGCGAGACCAGCTCCGACACCCGCAGTCCCGAAGCATATAACAGTTCCAGGATGGCTTTATCTCTGATTTCCAGAGGGTCATCTCTACTGACCGGCCATTCGAGTAATTGAGCCGTTTCTTCTTCGGTCAGAAAGCTGGGAACCCTCTGTTCCTGTCGAGGAGTGGCTAAAGCGCTGGCGGGGTTGTCGTCTCGCCATTTCCTTCTCAGGCAAAAATCAAAAAAGGACCTCATCGAAGCCAGCTTGCGAATGATGGAGCTTTTTTTAAGCTTGAGCTCATGTAGATCTGCCAGAAATCCTCGAAGGGTTAATGTATCGGCTGTTCTCCAGGTGTGACCATTTTCTTTAAGATAGGCGGCTAACTGGTTCAGGTCACGCTGGTAATTGGAGATAGTATGGGGAGAAGCATTCTTTTCGAACTTAAGAAAGTTCAAGAATTCTTCAATCTCTTTTTTCATCGGACCCAGTTGAAGCCGGTTTTTCCGGAGCTTTTACCGGTTCGGCGCTGGCCCCGGGATTGTGTTCTGAAGACTTCCCGCTACCGGGCTCTGGCTGTTTATCTTCATCCAGATAAAGCACATAATCGCAGCTCTGGCAATAAAGATATGGCTTACCCTTAGCCGGAGCTTTCTTCAGCAAGTATTTTGCTCCGCATTTCGGACAGCTCTGGTTAACCACTTCATCCCAGCTGGCAAATTTACATTTCGGATAGTTGCTGCAGCCATAGAAATATTTGCCTCTTTTTGTTTTCCGTTTGATGATAGTCCCGCCGCAGCCCAGAGGGCAGGGTATTCCAGTATCAGAAATTTCCTTATGAACATATTTACATTTCGGATAATTGGAGCAGGCGATAAACATCCCGTAGCGGCTACGACGGTAAACTAAGGGTGAACCGCATAACGGACACTTAGTTTCTAAGGTTTTGGTCTCTTTTTTGACCAGCGGTTCACTGTAATCGCATTCAGGATAGCCGGAGCAAGCTTTAAACCGGCCATAGCGACCTTCCTTGATCACCAGATTCCGGCCGCATTTAGGACATTTATCTTCAACCGGAATGCCGTTCTTTTTAACCGATTCGGTTTCGTGTCCCTGTTCAAGATATCGCTGTAAAAGCTGATAGTACTGGCGCAAACTTTCCAGCCAGTCAGCTTCACCATCGCAGATTCTATCCAGCTGTTCTTCCATCTTAGCTGTGAATTTGTAATCGAAAAGTTCGGTGAAATATTTGACCAGAAAATCGGTGACGAACATCCCCAGCTCAGTCGGCTTGAACCGGCCCTCTTCTTTAATCACATAAATCCTGTCCTGAAGGGTGGCAATGATGGGAGCATAGGTGCTTGGACGGCCGATGCCGCGGGCTTCCAGCTCTTTGACTAAGGTGGCTTCAGTATAGCGTGGCGGCGGCTGGGTAAAGTTCTGTTTACTCTGCAGGTCAACCAGAGTCAGGATTTCTCCTTCTTTAGCCGCAGGCAGCAGGCCTGCTTCTTCTTTTTCTTCGGCCTCCTCGGGCTCAGTCTTTTTATCAGAATTGATGGATTTGTCGAATACAAGATGCTGGTCTTCGTACAGGGCTAAAAAGCCTTTGAATTTAATCACTTCGCCCTTAGCCACGAAGCCATAACAGGAAACTCTGATCTCAAACTGCGTCTCTTCGATTTCAGCCGGGCTCATCTGAGAAGCTAAGAATCTGTTCCAGATTAATTTATAGAGCTCAAACTCATCCTTTTTCAAAAATGGTTTGACTTTTTCCGGAGGCAGGTCTAAATGCGTCGGCCTGATGGCTTCATGAGCTTCCTGAGCTGTTTTTCGGGATTTAAAAACATTCGGCTTGGGGGGTACGTATTCAGGACCAAAATGTTCTTCGATGTACTTTTTAGCTGCCTGCCGGGCGATATCAGCAATGCGCACTGAATCGGTTCTCATGTAGGTGATTAAGCCAACCGGCCCGAGCTCACCCAACTCCAGGCCTTCATACAATCGCTGAGCCACCGACATGGTTTTTTTCACCGGAAAGCGCAGGATTCGGTAAGCATCCTGCTGCATGGTTGAAGTAATGTAAGGAGGAGGTGGGTTCTTCTTTTTGGCTTTAACCTGGATTTTTTCCAGGATAAAAGGCTCCCGGCGACAGACTTCAAGAATCTCCTGGGCTTGCTTCTGGTCTTTGATCTTCGTTTTTTTACCGTCAATGGTGACTAAGGTAGCTTTAAATTCCGGCGGATTCTCTGCCCTGAGAATGGCGGCAATCGTCCAGTACTCTTCGGGAACAAAGTTTTTGATTTCCTTTTCCCGGTCGCAAATGAGCCTTAAAGCTACCGACTGCACCCGACCAGCACTCAAGCCTCGGCCGATTTTTTTCCAGAGAAGGGGACTTATGAGATAACCGACCAGCCGGTCCAGTATTCTTCTGGTCTGCTGGGCGTTGATTTTATTCTGGTCGAGAGGACCGAGTTTGGAAAAAGCTTCCTTGATGGCCTCTTCGGTTATTTCATGAAAAACTGCCCTGTAGATGTTGGGGTTCTCTTTTTCTACCAGCTGACTGATGTGCCAGGAGATGGCTTCACCTTCCCGATCCGGGTCAGCTGCCAGAATAACTTTCTCGCATTCCTTAGCTAATTTTCTGAGTTCAGCCACCAGGCGGCGGCGTTCTGGAATTATTTGATAAGTTGGCTTAAAATCGTTCTTGATGTCTACCCCCAACTTGGTCTTGGGCAGATCGCAGACGTGTCCCATTGAAGCTTTAACCAAATAACCAGAACCGAGGTAGCGGTTAACAGTTTTAGCTTTAGCTGGAGATTCAACGATGACTAAAGCTTTACCCACTCAAACTCTCCTGCGAAAAAATTTCCCGGCTTCCTGAACGACCAGTTCTTTCATTTCTAAGCTGAGCAGAATCGTCAGGAGCTCGGCCACAGCAATCTGAATTTTATCAGATAATTCATCTATATGAATAACTGAGTTTTCTGGCAGGGCCTCAAAAACTCTCTTTTCCCGGTCTTCAAGCTCTGGCACCGATTGTAGTCTTCGAGCCAGCCAGCTCAAAGCAGCTTCTTTCCAGGGAGAAGGCAATTCTGAGACTACGTCTTCAGCCGATTCCACCAGCTTGGCCCCATGTTTGATGAGATAATTCGTCCCCTGGCTCAAGTCTGAAGTCACCGGACCGGGAACAGCCAGAACTTCCCGACCCTGGTCCAGGGCTAAGCGAGCAGTTATTAAAGCACCGCTCTTCTGGCTGGCTTCAACCACCAAGCAGGCTAAGGACAGCCCGCTAATCACCCGGTTGCGCAGCGGAAAATGATAGCCCAGAGGCTCTGAGTCCAGCGGAAATTCGCTGACCACAGCTCCCTTTTCAGTGATTTTTTCTGCCAGCATTCTATTTTCCTTAGGATAAATCTTATCAAGTCCTGAACCCAGAACAGCCACTGTCCGACCGCTTCTCAAAGCTCCCCTGTGAGCCAGAGTATCAATCCCCCGGGCTAAGCCGCTTATTACCACAAGACCAGAAGCGGCCAGTTCATCAGCCAACTTCTCTGCCATCATCCGGCCATAGGCTGTCGGGCGCCTGGAACCTACCACAGCCACTGTGGCCCAGCTTAAAACCTCGGGCTGGCCATGGCAGTAGAGAACAAGCGGTGGTTCAACGATTTCCCGGAGAATCTGCGGATACCCGCTATCCTCAAAGGTTAAAAGAGTATACTCTTTTTCCCCGAGCTTCTCAAGTTCCTGGGCCGCGCGTTCCAGGAGCTCCCCGGATAGAATTTTTTGCCTGGTGGATTCACTCAGACTAATAGAATTCAGCCAGTCTTTATCAGGCTGGAATAATTTTTCAGGAGAATCAAAATACCGAAGGGCTTTCCCCACAGATAGAAAGCCATCGGTCACCAGATAATTAAGCGCTAACCAGAAAACCCGACGTTCTTCTACCCTCACTTTTTACAATAAACCGCTGGCAGCGCCAGAACAGGCATAGGAGCATAGGAGATGACCTTTTCCGTGGTGCTGCCTAAGAAAAATCTTTCAACCGGAGACACACAGGTTGACATCAAAATCAGGTCAAACTTGTGTCTGGCCGCATAAGTAACGATACCGGCCGAAGCGTTTAGGTCGCGCACAACCACTTCTTTAACTTCAAAATCAGCCCGTCTTTTCTTTCGATTCTTGAGCCGTTCCAAGGCTTCATCCATCATCTTCTTAATCTCTGCTGGAGAGAATTTGAAATCATAAAGCTCCAGGATATAGATTAGAGTCAGGTTGGCTTTGAGCTTTGAAGCTAAGGTCCAGGCATAATCTCTTTCCTTCTCTTCGTTTTCGGAAAAATCGGTCGGGACCAAGATGTTTTCGATTTTCGGAACTGCCTTACGCTTTGGCGTGACCAAAACCGGCACCTTTGACCGCCGCAACACCTGATTGGCCACACTACCCAGTAGAATTTTTTCTAAGGCTGACATTCCCTTCCGACCGATAGCAATAAGCTGGCATTTTTCTTTTTCGGCTATCTCAGGAATTTTTTTCCCGGCTGACCCGACTTCGACCATCGTCTTCGAAAACTTAATTCCTGTTTTCTCCGAGATTTTGTCGAGCTTTTTCTGCGCCTTAACCCGACTTTCTTCCTGCCTTTCCACGAGTTCAGCTACCACCACACCCCGGCTTTCATAAAGAGCCGGAGCAAAGTCAGGAACTACATGAAGAGCTTTAATCGAAGCGCCAAATTTTTTGGCCAGGTAATCGGCATAAGCTAAGGCGGTTTGAGCCTCAGCTGAAAAATCAGTCGCCCAGAGGATGTTTTTGATTTGATAATTCATTGATCTTTCTCCTTCTGAATCTTTTTTTCCATTCTACCACATCTGGGCTAACTATTGATAAAGATTTCTCCGGTCAGCAATCTATTTAAAAAGACGGTTATGATTGAAAATATTCTCATTTCGGCCAGAATAATTTCGTCTTACTATTTTAAGTCTTCAAGCCCCATTCAATAACGACCGGCACCAATCCACCTGGCTAATTTAATTTTCTCTTCTCACATCAAATATGCTTCAGAAATAGCTCAAAGCGCAACAAAAATTGATAGAGAAGTTCAGCGTCCGAAAAGCACCGAAGAACCGGTAGTAAAAATTCCAGCGACAGCTCCGGTGATGAGACAGGCTAAGGTAGCCGCTACTAAAGCTTTAAACCCGAGACGCGACAGGTCTTTTAAACGTGAAGGAGCCAGAGCCCCGATGCCGCCGACAAAAATGGCCAGGGAAGCCACATGAGCAAAACCGCAGAGAGCATAGGAGGCGATGATGGCTGAGCGCGGGTCAGAAAAAGCCCCGGCTTTTATCAGTTCTGCTAAATGCTGATAACTCACCAGCTCTGTAACCACAACTCTTTCTCCCAGGAGTCTGGCTACCAGAGTGGCATCATGGGGGTTGACACCCATAGCTAAGGTAAACGGATAAAAAACATAGCTCAAGATGTTCGATAGCTTCCAGTTGAAACTCCAATCCAGAAGCTGGTTAAGCTCCCCACCGAACCAGCCCAAGACGAGGTCAACCAAAGCCAGCAGCCCAAGAAAAGCCAGGAGCAAAGCCACGATTCCGCCCAGTAGCTTGAGCCCTGAATTGGCGCCGTTGATGATGGCCATAATAAGATTATCTTCTCTTTCATAATAAGGTTTAACATTCAGGCCCAGGGTCAATGGCTGACCGGTTTCAGGGAAGATAAGCTTGGAAGTAAGAAGGGCAGCGGGGGCTGATAGGATGGAGGCTGAAATAAGATGTGCGGCAATGGTGGGCAAACCGTCTTTAAGAACCATCACATAAATAGATAGAACGGAGGAAGCGATGGTGGCCATACCCGCAGTCAGGATGGTCCCGAGCTCTGAAACGGTCATCTGTTCAAGATAGGGCCTGACTACAACCGATGATTCCACACCGACAAAAATATTGCTGGAGACGCAGAGTGACTCGGCTCCGCTCACTTTCATTAACCGGGTAAAAATGCGGGCAAAAAGCTGAATTAAAAAGGGCATCACTTTTAGATAGTAGAGCGCTCCAACCAGGGCGGCAAAGAAGACCACCGTCGGCAGAGATTGAATGGCCAGGATGAACCCGAGCGATGGTTCACCCGCCTCACTCGTCGCCCCAGGCGGAATAGCCAGCCGGCCAAAAAGAAACTTTATACCGGCCGTGGCTGAATCCAGCACTTTGACCACCAAATTGTTTATTGCCAGAAAAATCTTTGTCCCGGCCGGAACCAAAAAGATGAAGAAAGCAAAGAGCAGCTGCAGCGTGATGCCCCAAAAGACCACCTTCCAGTTGATTATTTTTTTATGAGAAGAAAAAAGCCAGGCCACCAGAGTCAACACAAATATCCCGATAAAGCTCAAAATGTTCTGATAACTCATCGCCAGCCCTCAGCCACGAAGAATTTTTTCAATCTGATTTTAATAATAATCAGCTCAGCTAACAAGTTAGAATTGGAAGTTAATAAGTGGTTGGGAATTATTTAAGGTTAATTTATTTTAAAAATTATTTAGAGTTGATTATCTGGATGGTCCTGTGAACTCAACTAACTTTGTCCTGGAAGTTTCACCCCGGATAATTCGCAGACTGGAAGGCGGCACTCCAAGATAATCAGCCAGAAGGTCGAGCAGCTCTTCATTGGCTTTACCTTTTTCTGGAGCTGAAGTCAGCCGGGCTCTGAATTCAGTCTCGGAAATTCTGACCAGTTCCTGCTTTGATGATTTCGGCTGGACTTTAACAGTAAAAATTTTCTTAGTTTCCCGACCAACTTTTCCCTGGCTACTGGCCATCTGTTTCCCTGGCTATCTCTGGATTATTTTATCCCCAAAGTCTTTCCATATTTTTCAAAAAGCTTTCTGAGCTCTTCCTTAGTGATGACATAACGACTGATAAACACCGAAAGAGTCGGCCTCATCGGGTCATTGCTTTTTATGAGTAGATAATCCCGAAGAAGTCCTACTCTTCCTTCCTTTGATGGCAGGCGAACTTCAAGTTCGACGGATTTGCCGGCCGGTATTCTGTAAGGAAAGGAAATTTTCCGACCATCCACAAAGAAGGAAATTTCCGGAGACTCTGTGTCTATCTTCAATTCCAGCTGACCGATGTTTTTGACCATGAGTTTAGCCGAAGCCTCTTCGCCCTCGAGAGAAATTCCTAAGTCGATGTTATAACGGTCAAGCTCGATTCTGGCTGCCGGGCCAACTTCAACCTCAGCGGTTATAGTCAATTCTACCTGAGGAGTCTTGGGGTCGTTACTATCAAAATAAATGTATTTTATGACTTTATCGCTGTAGCCACGGGAATCAAAGGTGACTTTAAGCCGGCCCTCTTTTCCAGGCGCAATTTCTTTCTCTGAGACCAGGGCCGCGGTGCAGCCGCAGGAAGTTGTCACCCGGTTGATCTTAAGTGGAGCTGTCCCTTCATTGTGAAAGACAAACTCGTGGGTGACCACATCTCCCTGCTTTATTTTGCCGAAATCCCATTGTTTTTCCTTGAAAACAACTCTTGGGACGGCAGTCTGGGCCAAAACCCAATTGACGCTGACCAGAAAGAATACCAGAAACCAGATGCCAGATGAAAATTCCAATCTGAACTTCATCTCTGCCTCCTTTAGTATTAAATGATGTCACATTTTCCAGCCGATGGCAATTATCAAAGGTGAAAGACGAGGCTTTTTAATGAAGACGTGAGAGACTGACTATTTTTCTCTTTTTAAAATTAGGTTTATCAGCCCTCACCGCTTGAGATTGATTTAATTCATAACATTCCTGACAGAACGGCTCAAGTCTCGAGAAAAAAGATCTTGACAAACAAAAGTCATTTTAATATATGATATAGTTGATAGAAATAATCAACTATTCGAGATAAAAAAGGCTGCCAGAATGAGATTGTCGACCAAGGGTGAATACGCCAGCCGGGCCATGGTCGAGCTGGCCGCCCGCTATGGTCATGGTCCTGTCCCTATAAAAATCATTGCTCTATCCCAGGCCATCCCCCAGCAATTTCTGGAACAAATCCTTCTTCTCCTCAAGCGGTCCGGCTATGTCAAAAGCAAAAAGGGACCAAACGGCGGGTATTATCTATCGCGTCCACCAGAGCAAATCACTGTGGCTGAAGTTATCAGAGTCATGGATGGCCCCTTAGCTCCTATTAACTGCGTCAGCGTCATTGAGCACGAGCCCTGTCCCCTTGAAGATCGATGTGGCCTGCGACTTCTGTGGAAAGAAGTCCGGGACATGGTGGCCGAACACTTAGAAAAAACGACCTTTGAGGACGTGCTTAAAAGGCAACAGCTGATAAATCGAAAACAAATCAAGGAGAAGAAAAAGTGAAGCGCTCTGTCTTTCTCATCTTTTTTCTCTCAGCCATTATTTTCAGTTTTTTATTCCAAGCAGGTGTAGCTCAAACAGGCAACGGAACAAAAGACGAAAAAAAAACAGAAACTCCGGCCGTTCAATCGTCGCTTCCTCTCAAGCTTTCCGGCTATGCCCAGCTTCAGGCCGTCGAAAGAAATGAGGCGGTAGACTCTTTTTCTATAAAAAGAGCCAGGTTAAGCCTTGGGGGGAATTTGCTCAAGAATCTGCGGTTCAAAATTCAGGTTGACCTGACCAAATCGCCAGCTCTTCTGGATGCCTTAGCTGAAGTAACTTTTCGCCCTGAATTTAACCTTCGAGCGGGCCAGTTTCTGGTGCCCTTCAGCCTGGAAAACGTCACTCCAACCTCCGAACTTCTGACCATCAACCGTTCTCAGACTGTAGAAAAACTGGCCCCCGGTAGAGACAACGGAGCCATTGGCCGGGATATCGGAATGGCCGTGTTCGGCTCATACTCGATATTTGAATACACGGCCGGTTTGGTTAATGGCTCCGGCATAAACAAGACAGACAACAATGACCATAAAGATTTTGTTGGCCGGCTGGTAGCCAGGCCGCTAAAAGAAATTTCGATCGGCCTTTCTGTTTATAACGGCCGGCAAACTGTTCCGGGAAATCCTACTAATTTACTAAGAAATAAACTTGGCCTGGAACTGGCCGTTAATTATCAGCGGTTCAATCTTATGGCCGAATTCATCCAGGCTAAAGACGACCTGATTAAAAAACAGGGCTGGTATGCTCTTGGAGCTTATTCTGTTATTAAGAAAAAGTTCCAGTTAATAGGAAGAATAGATAGCATAAATTTGGACCATTCTCTCCCTGGCAAAAAGACTACCATCTGGACGGCCGGGGTCAACTGGTTACTGACCTCAAAATCCAAACTTCAGGCCAATTATGAATATTACCGGGAAGTAACAGCCCTTAACCATCATGCGGCTCTTGTTCAGCTTCAGGTTGGATTTTAATGATAAGAAGTCAAAAGAGAACAAACAATGAGAGCAATTCCTGAGATTTCGAAAGATCTGTTCAACAAAGAAAACAGATCCATCATAAATCACGCTCAGGCTGATAATCCTTGAAGGAGTTGAGTTCCAAAATGAATTCAAAAAAGAAGAATTTAAGAAAATTAAAAGGGGATGAAAATGGCCTTAATTTCAGAACGGACAAAAAAAGATAAAAGGAAAAACATATCTGTTGCCCAGATTAGAAATATTTTAAATCTCCCCGGGCCTTTAATTCTGCTTTTCGCTCTTAACTGTTTGATTTTCACTTTTGTTTTCTTTAGCGCCAGCTACTCTTTAACCATCAAGCCTGGTAAGAATTTCGTTTTTACCTCTCCTCAATCTCTGTCTGGTAAGCTCAGCATTTCCGGTGCCTGGGCCCTTTATCCCCTGGCCGCACGCTGGGTTGAGGAATTTCAGAAAGAAAACCCTTCAGTCAAAATTGATCTTCAGGCCGGCGGCGCCGGTAAAGGCATTGCCGATGTTCTGGCCGGTCTGGTAGACATAGGAATGGTCTCTCGGGCAGTTTATCCGGAAGAACTCTCCAGAGGAGCAATCCCGATAGCCGTAGCCCGCGATGCTGTGGTGGCTACTTTCAATCAGAAAAATCCCATCATCAAGACCATTCTGGAAAAAGGTCTATCTGTAGAAATTTTTCGGGCCATCTGGATAGAAGGCCGGATTAAATATTGGGAAGAAATTTATGGTCTTCCGGGCAAAACTCCGATTCATCTTTATACCCGTTCTGACGCCTGTGGGGCAGCTGAAACCTGGGCTGCTTTCCTTGGCGCTCATCAGGAAGACCTGAAAGGAATTGCCATTTACGGCGACCCGGGTCTGGCTGAAGCTGTGCGCCGCGACCCATTAGGAATCGGCTTCAACAACCTGAACTTTGCCTATAATCCGCAGACCGGAAAGCCACACCACGGGCTGGCCATCTGTCCTTTTGATCTGAATCATAACGGACGGCTCGACCCGGAAGAAAATTTTTACAGCAACCGGGACCAGCTGATTTCCGCCATCTCTTCCGGGCTCTATCCTTCGCCACCGGCCCGAGATTTGTATTTAGTGGTAAAAAAGCCATTAAGCAATCCACTCATCAGAGCTTTTCTCGGATGGGTTCTGGACCGGGGCCAGAAGCTGGTTGAAGAAACAGGCTATGTGGCTCTGGATAAAAGGGTTATCGAGGCAGAAAAGCAGAAGCTTTTTTAAAGTCATGGAGACAGAAAATATAGCCATCAAAAAAGTCAGCTGATAAACAATGCTTGAGATTTCAGGATAGCGCAGCTCAAAAGAATGGAAAAAATAAGAAGTTCAAAAATAAAGAAAGAAAAATTTCAGCGGCTGGTGGGTGCTGCTTTTTCTCTTTTTCCCTTATTCCTTGCCGCCAACATTTTTTTCATTCTGCTGCTCAAAGCTTTTCCCCTTCTGACTTTCAAATCTCTTCCATCTCTGATTTTTTCGTCAGCTTGGCAGCCGGTCAAAGGACAATTCGGTCTCTGGCCGTTTATCCTTGGCACCTTCTGGGTGACCATAACTGCCTTTGCCCTGGCTGTGCCCGTGTCAATTCTGACTTCTATTTATATCGCTGAATATGCTCCTGACCAGCTCAAAAAAATTCTTGTTCCTGTTATCGACCTTCTGGCCGGTTTGCCTTCAGTCATCTACGGGATGTGGGGCGTGCTGTTAATCGTTCCTCTGGTCGGGAAATACCTGGCCCCGCTTTTCGACACCTACAGTTCGGGCTACAGCATTTTAGCTGCCGGAATCGTCCTGGCCGTGATGATCCTTCCGACCATCATTAACGTTTCGGTTGAAGTCCTGAACTCTGTCCCGATGGCCTTGAAAGAAGCCGCCCTTTCCCTGGGTGCCACCAGGTTCGAAGTCGTTCGGTATGTGGTCCTGAAAAAAGCTCTGCCTGGAATAGTAGCGGCCTGTGTTCTGGGTCTGTCCCGGGCTTTCGGTGAAACCATAGCTGTGCTTATGGTTGTGGGCAATGTGCCGGAAATCCCCCGTTCGCTTTTTTCTCCAGCTTATCCGCTTCCAGCACTTCTGGCCAATAACTACGGCGAGATGATGTCCATTCCGGGCTATGAATCTGCCCTTAATTTAGCGGCCTTTCTGCTTCTGCTCATAGTCCTGAGTTTCAACCTGTTGGCTCGCTGGTATCTGACTAAACTCAACCGGAGGACAGGATGAAAGATAAAATCACATCCAATCCAGGTCCAGGTTTACAGCGAAGGAAAAGAGTTGAATTTGTGTTCAGGGCACTGATGCTGACTTCTTCGCTCGTGGTTTCCCTGAGCCTGATTTTAATCTTAGTGTCCATTATCTGGAAAAGTCTGCCAGCACTGAAGCTTTCCATGATAACCAGAACCCCAGGCAGTGGCTATTATTTAGGAAAAGAAGGCGGAATCCTGAACGCCATCATCGGTTCTCTGCAACTTACTCTGGGCGCAACTTTAATAGCCCTGCTCATTGCCTTACCAGCAGTCATTTACCTCAACACTTATCTCAGAAGCAAATCTTTTTTGGCTGAAGCCATCCGGTTCGCTCTGGACGTCCTCTGGGGAATTCCTTCCATCGTTTATGGAGCTTTTGGTTTTTTGGTCATGCTCTTTTTCCATCTGAGGGCTTCTCTTCTGGCCGGGATGATTACAGTGGCTCTGGTTGAGTTACCCATCCTCAGCCGGGTCATGGACGAGACCATCCGGCTGGTTCCGGCCGAACTTAAGGAAACGGCCTTCTCTCTTGGCGCCAACCGCTGGCAGACCACCACCCGAGTCGTTCTGCGACAGGTCTTTCCCGGCCTGGTTACAGCTGTGTTGATTGCCCTGGGTCGGGGCCTGGGAGATGCGGCTTCGGTGCTGTTCACCGCCGGCTACACGGATCGCCTCACCACTTCCTTGCTTCAGCCTGTAGCCACTCTACCCTTAGCCATCTTTTTCCAGCTCAACTCGCCGTTTCCCGAAGTTCAGCAAAGAGCTTATGCTTCAGCCGCTGTTCTGACCTTATTAATTCTTTTGATAAGCTTGATTACCAGGAGTTTAAGCCGAAAATTAAGCCGGCATAAAATTTACTGATCACTATGGAGAAGATGATGGAAAGCCGAGGAAGATTGAGCCTCAAAAACCTGAATGTCTATTACGGGAAAAATCATGTCTTAAAAAATGTTAACTTAGAAATTCCTGAGAAAAAAATAACCGTAATTATTGGACCATCTGGCTGCGGCAAGACGACTC
This sequence comes from Candidatus Aminicenantota bacterium, assembly GCA_014360015.1. Taxonomy (GTDB): domain Bacteria; phylum Acidobacteriota; class Aminicenantia; order Aminicenantales; family Saccharicenantaceae; genus Saccharicenans. The sequence continues at coordinate 25,756 of JACIYJ010000007.1, forward strand.
TGTTAAAGTGCCTCAATCGCCTTCTTGACGAAGGCGAAGAGGCCCGGGTTGAAGGTCAGATCATTGTCGACGGCCAGGATATCTATGCTCCAGAAATTGATGTGACTCTAATCAGAAAAAAAATGGGGCTTCTTTCTCAGAAGCCCCAGGTTTTACCGATGTCTATCTACGATAATGTGGCTTTTGGACCCAGGCTTTTCGGCCTGAAGCACCGGCCTCAGCTTGACCAGCTGGTCGAAAAATATCTCAAGTTAGCTGGCCTCTGGGATGAAGTCAAAGACCGGCTTCACGAACCGGCCAGCCGCCTGTCCATTGGCCAGCAGCAGCGACTCTGCTTAGCCCGTGGCCTGGCGGTTGAGCCAGAGATTATCCTCGGCGACGAGCCAACCTCGGCCCTTGACCCGCAGTCGAGCCGGAACGTTGAGCAACAGCTTTTGCGCCTCAAACAGGACTACACCATCGTCTTGGTGACTCACATCCTGCGGCAAGCCAGACGTCTGGCTGACTACGTGGCCTTTCTCTATCTCGGCGAGCTGGTCGAATTCGGACCCGCCTCCGAGATTTTCTCCAACCCGAAAGACCCGCGGACCATGGCCTACATCACCGGAGAAATCAGTTAGCTTTTTTGAATTCTTCGATGAACTGGTAGAAGTCTACTTCGTTGGCATCCAGTCCATATTTATAGACGTAGCGACCGGCCAGACGGGAGGCAAAAAGCGCTCTAAGGTAGTTTTCCGGAACTCTGGTCAGGATGCGGTTGACTCCAACCAGCTGGACCAGAGATTTGGGAACGCCAACTTCGATAACTTTCTTCAGAAGAGCCTTATCGTTGAACAGGTCAGAACGATTGATGGCGTCTTTGATCTGATTGATTTTCTCACTGATGAGGTCGGTGAGAATGGCTCTCGGGATTCCTTTTCTCTCGTTCTCTTTCCAGATGATTTCAAATTCCATTCGGGCGTTTTCTCTGATGATATCGATGATTTCCTTGACATACTGTTTACGGAACTCAGATTCTTCCCCGTTCTTAACGCACATCAGCTCATCCCATTCCTTGTCGCTCATAGCTAAGCTGGCCAGAACTTCGAGCGAAGACGAAGTGACACCGCCTTTGTTGGCTGAAGCGTCTTTGTAGATGATGACGCCTTTTTCTTCCAGTCTAAGTCTGGCTTCCTGAGTCAGGAAGAGGTTGGCACCTTCAACGATTATCTTGAACCGTGGCTTGCCGTCTTCATCGAGCCAGGTCTTCCAGTTGTTGATGTTGATCGAAGCCGGCCGTCCACCACAGGGTACGAAGATATCAGCTTTGAATTTCGGATGGAGATGAAAAGTGTTGCGGAATTCCAGACCGTTTTCCACTTTCTCGCCATCGGGCAGAACCACATCGCGGTCTTTGATGGTAACGAGGAAGCCCTTTGGTGAAATCAGCGAGCGGTTAAAGTTCTCTATCATCTTTCTGGCTTTGGCCAGTCTGACGAGCTCCTTGCGGTTAATTCCTTCAGGGTCGTACAGAACGCCTGAACCATCGATGATGGCCAGAATCTTATCTTTGGAAATCAGGATTTCGTTGGAGCCAAGGTCGCCATCGGGGCCACCGGTCATAACCTTGGTGATTTTTTCCTCTTTCAGACCGAGTTTTTCCAGGGCACCAAGAACGTATTCGTGGACAGAGTTGGTAGTCATACCATAACGGTCGTGCGGGATACCACCCATGCTGAGAGGCTTGCCGGTGGTAAAGGCTTTCCAGAATTTATACCCGCGAACCCTGGCTCTGTAGGCAGCCCATTCCATCAGGTCAGCCGTCCACTCATCAGGACCCAGGAATAGGATGACCTCTTTTCCATAATAGTCCACGATGGTGTTATCGGGCATCATCAGGTCGAGCAGTCCGTCAATGTATTTCTTGAAGGCCACAGACATTTTATCGGTGAAACCCCAACGCAACAAAATGGTGCCCTTGGAGCCACCTTCAGGAAGGTCCTTATTCTTTCTCTGCTGGGTTAAAGCCAAGTTGTAGTTTTCATCGAAGATGAAATCAGAATTGTTGAGATAGGTCTGGTAATTGACCGAGCGAACGATTCTGATTCCCCCGCGGGCGATGTCGCGGAAGCGGATATGGAAACCACGCAGTTCTCTGCCGATCACATGGAAAACTCCAAAAGGAGTAACCGGATAATCAACTTTGTTCAGGAACTCAGGGTTGTACATGTAAGCAATGGAAACTTTTTCTTTCTTGTAGAAGTTGGTTCTCAGGATGGAATTGATGAACTTGATAACTGTTAACAGAATGATTCTGTCCGCTTCCACCTGGACTTCCCTGGAAATCTCTCTGGTTAGAGCCTGGACCTGGTCCTCGATCTTACGATCTTTGAACAAAGGATTGAATTTTTTGTCGAAAAGCACAAATAGCTTCTTAACATACTGGTAGTTGTCGATGAGAGCATCCCAGACTCGATCTTCAGTAAAGGTTTCTTTGGCCAGTCTGATTTTCAGGTCGCGCAGCAGGCCCAGAAGCTCAGGTGAATCTTTTAAAGCCTGAGACAGCTTGAGATATTCTTCATTGAAGCTACTCAAAAATTGATGACAGAAACTCCAGGCCGAAACACCAAAAACTGTTTCCTGCGCAGTTAGCTTACCTTCCCGGAAAAGTGCGGACAGCGGGCTTTCAGGAATGACATAAATCAGGCTAATGTCGGAAATCAGGTCGTGAAGTTTTTCCTCGTCGGTGATGTCATCAACGTAGAAGGTGAAAATCGTTTTACCATTAGCGAAATGTTCAACGTATTTACGTTTGGAAACCAAGCCGTGAGAATTGATCACATCAGAAACATTGATGAAGAAACGCGGAATGGAATCGCTCTTGCAGACAACTGAAATCCGCAGGGTTTTGTCCTTATCTACATGATTGACTTCGATGTAGGGACTTTCAGAATCTTTGGCCTTTTTGATAAGGTTCTGATACCGCTCGAAGGTTTCTTTGGGAATCGAAGCTAAGAATTCTTTGTCGGCAATTTTCTTAAGGTCAGTTTCTTCTGGCAGAACGTCCTGGCTGGCAAACTCTGGTTTGCAGACCACATACCAGCGCAGGTATTCAGCTCCACGCAGCTTTTTGGCTGAACGGTAAGATTGAATGCGAAAATTGGGGTACTTTTTCTCGATTCTTTCTTCAATCTCGATGGCCCGATAATGATTGTCTTCAACTAAGTACAGAGCTTCATCCTCATGTTCTGTAGCGAAATCGACTCTGACTTCCTTTTCTCCGCGAAGAGTAGCCAGAATTTCAGCTGACCTCAAAGCTTCAATATGCTTAGCAATGGTTTCAAGTGGTGTTGCCTGGAAATACTGCTCACTCAAACCAAGGTCGGTACAGAAAAGTTCAATTTCATTCCTGACAGATTCAGCCGGGAAGAAATTGTCTTTGAGAATGATGGCCTCAATTTTCTGAAGCTGATCTTCAGACAGAAAAGATTTTTCAGCAATTTCTTTTAAAGACTTCATTTAAAACTCCTTTCTTAAAAGAATTTCTCCCTCTTCAGAAGAGTAGGTTTCTTTCCCCGTTTTAGATATTTTAATTGCTGTTTTTTTATATGGAGCTAAGAAACTATACTCCCCTGAATTAGGACAAATTATATCAAATTAAAGAAAATTAGGCAAAAAGATGATCAAATCACTCTGTGTGTCCTACCAGAGCAACTGTCCAGCAGGCGATGGCCTGGCTCTGGCCTATTTCCCCCAGCTTTTCAGCGGTTTTGGCTTTGATTCCCAGATTCTCTGGCTGGATACCCAGAATTGGGCAGAGACTCGTCTTCATCTCCGGAATAAATGGCGCCAATTTTGGCTTTTCCAGAATGACCACCGAATCCACGTTGACCACTGAAAACCCGGCTTCTTTGATTTCTTGCATTACCTGACGTAAAAGTTCTAAGCTGGAAATATCTTTATAAGCCGGATCCGAATCAGGGAATTTCTGACCGATATCTCCCTCTCCTTTTATCCCCAGCAGGGCATCGATGAGGGAATGCACCAGAACATCGCCATCAGAGTGAGCTAAGCAGCCGAGCTCAAAAGGAATTTTTACTCCACCAATGATCAAAGGTCTTCCCGGCACCAGTCGGTGAAGATCATAGCCCAAACCAACTTTGAGGTTCATTAAATTCACCCGAGTTAATGCAACTCGCCGTTATAACGGCCGAAAATCATCTTGCCCACCGTCGTTTGAAGGACTGAAGTCACGGTAATGTCAACGGTCTGGCCGATCATCCTTCTGGCATTGTCCACCACGACCATGGTTCCGTCGTCCAAGTAAGCCACGCCCTGGTCCTTTTCTTTACCTTCTTTCAGGATGAAGACCCGCATGGTTTCGCCAGGCAGCACTACCGGCTTAAGGGCATTGGCCAGCTCGTTGATGTTCAATACCTCTATCCCCTGAAGTTTGGCAATCTTATTCAGGTTAAAATCGTTGGTTATAATCTTGGCTTTCAAGCTCTTGGCACACTCAATCAACTTGGAATCCACATCCTTGATTTCAGGAAAATCCAGCTCAGAAATGACCACTCTGACTTTGGAAGTCTTTTGGAGTCTGTCTAAGACTTCCAATCCGCGGCGGCCTCGCTGACGTTTTAAGGGATCGGGAGAGTCGGCCACCAGCTGCAACTCTTTGAGAATGAATTGGGGCACCACTAAGGCTCCGTCAATGAAACCGGTGTCGCAGACTTCTGCGATACGACCATCTATGATGACCGAAGTATCCAGCAATTTATAGATATGATCTTCGCCTTTACTCCGGAAAAAATTCACGAAATACCCGGGCTCCAACCACTCGGGTTTTTTTATTCCCAGCAAAAAGCCAATGTAAGGGAAGGCTATCAGGAAAAAGATGCGGATAAAGGTGGCCATCTCTAAGGTCTGGACAACTGTATGGTAGATGGAACCGAGCAGCCAGCCAACCAGAACACCAAGCAGAGTTCCAATCGAAGCAGTCCAGATTATCCTGAACTGAGCCCGGCGCACTCTGGTTTCCAGCAGGATGATTAAAAGCCCAAGGACAAAACCAGTCAGAGCACCAGCCTGCCGGCTCAGAATAAAAGGCGGATAAAAATAGCCCGCCGTTGAAATTAAAACAAGGATGGTTAATCTGAATATTATAAGTCCCATATTAATCCTTCCTTCAGGTTTGTCTTTATTTTACAAAATCGGCAGGAAAATTAAAATACTTCGGCCAGAGCCTTTCTGACTGAGCTCACTCCGATACACTTTATGCCCTTAAGATTTTCGGTTTCCAGTTGCTGAAGATTGCCTTCAGGCATCAACACCGTTTCAAAACCGAGAGATTTAGCTTCTCTGACTCTGGCTAAAGGTTGACTTACCGACCTGATTTCACCACTCAGCCCGACTTCACCAAACACGGCCACTTCTCGCGGCAAAGGCAAATTCTTGACTGAGGAAATGACGGCCAAAACGACACCCAGGTCAGCTGCCGGTTCATCTATGGTCAAGCCACCAGCCACATTGAGATAGATATCTTCACCGGCAAAGCTGTAACCTACCTTTTTCTCCACCAAGGCAAGTAGCATGGATACTCGATAATGATCCAATCCAATGGACATACGCCGCGGATTGCCCATAAAAAGAGTGGAAGAGACCAGAGCCTGAATTTCTACCAGCAGCGGCCTCGAGCCTTTGATGGTGGATACTACTACACTGCCGGGTTCGTTCTGAGGTCTTTCTCTCAGGAAAAAAGCTGAGGGGTTGTCAATGGCCCGGAGACCCGCTTGGCTCATCTCAAAAATGGCCAGCTCCGAAACCGGCCCGAACCGATTTTTGAGCACTCGAAGAACCCGGTGGTTGTGATCTCTTTCTCCCTCAAACAGGAGCACCACATCAACCATATGCTCGAGCGATTTTGGCCCGGCTAAGGTCCCGTCTTTGGTAATATGGCCGATGAGAAACACAGGCACCTGATTCTTTTTGGCAAAGCGAAAGACCTGGTTGGTCACTTCTCTGACCTGACTGATGGTCCCAGGGCTTGAAGTCAGATGAGCCGAAAACATGGTCTGAACAGAATCAATGACCAGGACTCTGGGTTTCATTCGGTCAGCGGCATTGACAATTCTTTCTAAGCTGGTCTCAGCCAGAAGATAAACCTTCTCGCTTTTAAGACCCAGTCTATCTCCCCTGATTTTAATCTGTTCTAAGGATTCTTCGCCAGAAACGTAAAGCACAGGTTCGTTGCCACTGGCTAAATCGCGAGACACTTGAAGGAGAAGCGTTGATTTACCGATTCCTGGCTCCCCACCTATTAGTACCACAGAACCCAGGACTAGGCCGCCGCCCAGGACATTGTTTAACTGCTCAATGCCGACCGGAATTCTCTGGCTGGTGGTTTCTTTAATCTGTTGATACAGGACCGGCTCGCTACTGCCTTCGGGTAATTCCACCAAAGCTTCATCTTCCAGTTCTTCCATCATGGTGTTCCACTCACCACACTGGCTGCAGCGACCGAGCCACTTGGGCGAGTGGAAACCGCAGTTCTGACAGACAAAGACTGTTCTTTTTTTCATTTCAATATCTTTTCATCCTGATTTCTCATCTTAGTTCAAAGCCGAGACCAAAGAAAAACTCCCGCTTCGAGGCTAAGGTAAAATCATCCAGACCTAAAAGCAAATAAATGTTTTTAGTGGGATAAATTCGGCCGTAAGCTCTGAACTGCGGTCGCGGTTGCCGGTTAAAGTCAAAGCCCTCGGCACTAAGAACCAATCTGTTTTTTAAAAGAAACCAATCAAAACCAGATCCAAACTTTGATTCAATCACACCCATTCTGAGCACCAGATTCCTGAACTTCCAGCCACCCTGAACTGAGTAGACAAATTTATCCTGCCAGGGATTATGAATGACTCCGGCGGTGAAAATTGCCTGATTCTTCCAGATCAAGCCTCCATATAGTCCACCTTTAAACAATTCACTTTCGCCATAATAAGTGCCCTGGACTCCTGCCACCGGCTGTATAGATGAAATAGATGAAGCGATTTTTCGAACCTGCTCCACAGTTGTTCTGGTTTCATCATAAAGGCTTGGTTCATTAACCAGCTTCCCCACAGTACCCTCACCCTTTTCTATTTTTTCTAAAGTGCTGTTCAGACTTTCCAGTGTTTGTTCTAATTTATTTAGAGCTTCTCTTAGTCTGTTCAGATTGTCTTTTACCCCGGCTCTATTATCGCTGACCAGGCCCTGAATTTCCTTCAAGGTCTCCTGGACGCTGGCGGAAACTTTGTCTACCTCCTGATTCAAATTGTCGAAGGCTTTGCCAGAATTTTCAATCGTCTGGTGGACCGAAGTTTTATTTTCTCTAACCAGACTATCAAGTTCAGTGGTCAAGGATTCCAGATGCTCGAGCGTTTTTCTTAGATTTGGCCCAAGGTCTTTACTGAGAACACTATTGATAGAATTGCTGACCTTCTTAATCTCTTCACCCATCGATAGAAAAAGTGTCCCAAGCTGATCAAAGCTGATGGGTGGGAGAGAATCCATGATTTCTTCTGGTTCATAAAAAGTCTCTTCTTTCCCTGGAACTATTTCTACATACTTTTCTCCAAGAATTCCGAGGGAAGCTAAGGTGGCTCTCGAACCGTGTGGAATTCGGTAATTGGGATAGATGCTCATAGTGACTTTGGCTCGGCGACCATCAAGAGCTATGTCTTTAACCAGCCCGATTTTGATCCCGGCCATTTTGACCGCCGCATTTTTTTCCAGTCCGAGAGCTGAATCAAAAACCGCATAGACCCTGTATCCTTGTTTTCTGAACAGTTCCTGAACATCTCCGACAAAAAGAATCAACAAGGCCAGGATTAAGAATACCCCTGAAAGGAAAATCCCGACTCTTACTTCTCTCTTCATAATCATAGCTTGCTCCTCACCATTCGGCGATGGGGCCGGTGGCCCGACCGTGAATAAACTGTTGAACCACCGGGTTGGCTGAATTTTTTATCTCTTCGGGTGTGCCGACCTCGATAATCCGACCATCATACAGCATGGCAATCCGGTCCGCGACTTTATAAGTGGTATTCATGTCGTGAGTAATGACTATCGACGTTACCTTCAGATCTTTTTTCAACTGCAGGATCAAATCATTGATGGCATCGGCTCTGATAGGGTCAAGCCCGGTAGTCGGTTCATCATAAAGAATAATCTCTGGGCTGTAGGCAATGGCCCTGGCTAAACCGACTCTTTTTTTCATTCCGCCAGAGAGCTCATAAGGGAGCAGATTTTCCACACCTCGTAATCCCACTCTTTCCAGACTGGCGGTTACCATCTCCTTAATCTCCTCCTCAGAAAGATTGGTGTGCCGCCTTAAACCAAAAGCCACATTCTCAGCCACAGTCAATGAATCAAACAGTGCCGCTCCCTGAAAAAGCATACCAAATTTCCGGCTGAGCTTCATCATTTCCTCGCTCGAAAGTGAGGTAATCTCCTGCCCGTCAACGAAGATTTTCCCACTATCCGGCTTCATGATGCCGATGATATGTTTGAGCAAAACACTTTTGCCTGAACCGCTCTGACCAATGATGACCATGGTCTCACCTGGCTGAATCTCCAGATTAACCCCTTTCAGCACTTTTTTTTCGCCAAAGGATTTATGAAGGTCGACTATCTTGATCTTGCTCATTTTTTTATTTTTTTATTTCAAGGTTGCCGGGAGAATCTTGCTGAGGAAGAAATTAAGAATGAGAATAGAGATGCTGGCCACCACCACTGATTTGGTCGTTGCCCGGCCCACGCCTTCAGCTCCACCTTCAGTCGTCATCCCCTGCCAGCAGCCCACAATGGCGATAACCAAACCGAAGACCACAGCTTTGATCAATCCAACCGATACGTCCCAAATCTCAAAATACTTTAAGGTATTTTGAACGTATAATGTCTGATTGACGTGCATCAAATAAACATTGTAAGTAAAACCACCAAATATCCCGATAACATCTCCATATAGGGTGAGACAGGGGACCATGATCAAACTGGCCAGAACCCGTGGTACCACCAGATATTTGATAGGACTGGCTCCAAGACTTAATAGGGCGTCTATCTGCTCGGTTATTTTCATCGTCCCGATTTCGGCAGCCATGGCTGAACCAACCCGGCCAGCCACCATCAAGCCGACTAAAATAGGAATTAACTCGCGACAGAGACCAACAGCGATGATCGGTCCACCCTGAGATTCAGAACCTGGACCGATATAGCGATGAAAGGCTAAATAAGTCTGAAGGCCAAAAACCAGTCCACCAAAAGCGGCGGTCAGAGATACCACCGGTAGAGAATTAACCCCGACTTCTTCCAGTTGCTGAAGAAAAATCCTTTTTTCAAAAGGCTTCTGAAAGATACCTTTTACTGCTTGAACCGTGAGCTCAAAGACCTGGCCGAGTTCATAAAAAAAGTTATTCAGAAAAGGTATCCAGATCTGCTTTTCCATCTTGCTAACTCAAGCTTCCTCTTCGCCCTTATAGCTGAAATCCATGTTTACAAATTTGGCATATTCTCTGAGGAATACCAGTGGCACTGTTCCCAGAGGACCGTTTCTCTGCTTGGCCACGCTGACTTCGGCTATTCCTTTGATGGCTTCATCTTCAGGATGATAGTATTCCGGACGATAGATAAAGATGACCACATCGGCATCCTGCTCAATGGCTCCGGATTCTCTGAGGTCAGAAAGCATCGGTTTGGGTTCTTTTCTCATTTTCTCCGGAGCCCGGCTCAGCTGGGAAATGCCAACTACCGGAATTTGCAGCTCCTTGGCCAGCTCTTTGAGCGACCTGGAGATAAACGACATTTCCTGGTTACGGTTTTCAAACCGGCCTCCAGTTCTCATCAGCTGGATGTAATCGACAAAGACGATGTCCAGATGGCCTTCCATTTTCAATCGACGGCACTTGGCCTTCATCTCCATCACGGTTAAAGCTGGAGATTCGTCGATGTAAATCCTGGCCTGGGAAAGGGTTTCGGCAGCCAGCCTCAGCCTTTCAAATTCTCTTTCACTGATAAAACCCGACCTGGCTTTCTTGATGTCTACCTGGGCTTCAGAGCAGAGCAAGCGCAAAACCACCTGCTCTTTGGCCATTTCTATCGAAAAGAACCCAGCATAATATTCCGTTCTTAAGCCAACATGCTGGGCAATGTTCAGGGCTAACGCGGTTTTTCCCATTGATGGACGAGCGGCCAGAACGATGAATTCTGAAGGATGGAAGCCAGCCGTAAGGTTGTCGAGGTCGATAAAGCCCGTAGGTATTCCGGTAACCGCTTCCCGGCGCTCAGCTAATTTCCTGATGGTCTCCAGCATGGAGGGTGCCAGGGCGCTGACTGGGACAAAGCCGGGCTTGATCTTTTCTTCAGCAATTTCCACAATCGCTTGCTGAGCTTCGCTGATCAGGGTGTCTGGGTCAACCTGCTGTTCATAAGAAGTGTTGATGATTTTAGCTGAAGACAGGATAAGTTTTCTCAGTAAAGATTTCTCTTTGATGATCTGAACATAGTATTCGATGTTCAGGCTGCGAGGAACTCCATCCATCAACGAGGCTAAATAAGCGGCACCTCCGATTTCCTCCAAGGAACCCGATTTCTGGATTTCTTCGCTCAAAGTCAGAAGGTCTATGGGTTGACCTTTGTCCATCAGAGCAATCATCTTTTCCAGAATCAGGCGATGGGCGTCTTTGTAAAAATCTTCTGGAGTCAGCAAAGACAGGACCACGTTCAGGTAGCTGTTGTTAACCAGTATCCCACCCAGAACAGTTTTTTCCGCTTCCAGGCTGTGAGGCGGGGTCTTCTTGAGGACGGTTAAATCTACTTCCATGCTCGCTCTCTTTTCAAGAGGTCAAGACCTCTTGATTTATCTCTATGAAGAGACGTAATTTAAGACTTTCCCGTTCTCAAGCCCTGTCTTTGGTCTGGTCTTCAGGCGTGGAGGTAGCGGCCGGAGCTTCTTCTTTGACCACCACCACTTTTATTTCTGCTCTATCTTCATGATAGACTTTTATCGGAACGGTAAAGGTTCCCAACCTTTTGATGGGTTCATCCAGAAGAATTTTTTTCTTGTCTATTTCAAAACCAAGTTTGGTCAACTCTTCGTGAATGTCGGCTGCTGAGACCGAGCCAAAGATGATGTCTTTTTCGCTGGACTTGCGGACAAAGGTCAGGGTAACTTCGTTCAGCTTCTTAATCAGCTCCTGATAGGTCAATCGCTCCTTTTCCAGTCTTTTCTTCAAAGCCTTCTGCTGGATCTCAACCATCTTCAGGTTAGAGGGAGTGACTTCCATGGCCAGCTTCCTGGGAATGAGATAATTCCTGGCAAAGCCTGGAGCTACCTCGATAATATCACCTTTCCTTCCAACCTTTTCCACGTTCTCTAAGAGGATTATTTTCATCTGCTGCCTCCTTCTGCTCAGTCTTCAACAAATGGGAGTAAAGCCATGATTCGAGCTCTTTTGATGGCTCTGGCCAGCTTTCTCTGATGATAGGCACAGGTACCGGTCACCCGACGGGGAGCAATCTTGCCCCGGTCCGGAATGTATTTGCGCAGAATCTCTACGGCTTTATAATCGATATCCCTTAGGTTTCTCTCACAGAAACGACAGACTTTTTTCTTCGGTGGGAAAAATTTTCTGGCCGGAGTTTTTTCAGTTTTTTCTCTTTCTTCTTTGGTAGTCATCTCACTTTACCTCCTCAGTTGAAGTCTCCTCTGGCTGAGTCGCAACTTCGACCTGTTCGACAGGTGCTGGCTCTTCAGCTTTAACTTTTTTCTTGCCTTTGACCAGGCCCCGGGGGTCTTTCTTGATAGTCATGAAGCGTAGGATAGAATCAGTCTGCTTAAATTTTCTTTCGAGCTCAGCTGGAACAGCCGGCGTGCCTTCATAGGTGAAGAAAACATAAAAACCTTCATTGAACCTTTTGATGGGGTAAGCCAGCTTTCTTTTCCCCCAGAGGTCTTGCTTGATCATTTTGCCCTTCTTGGCAGAAACTACTTCAGCCATCTGATTGATCAGGGTTGAAGTTTCTTCTTCTGAGAGGTTGGGGGCAATAATGAAGCCTGTTTCGTATTGATTCATTTTATCCTCCTTATGGATTTATAGCCCCTCCGCTCAAGCGAAGGAGCAAGGAGTTGAATTCCTATTTTAAACTATTTTAATAAAAAATCAAACCTTTTTTCGGTTAAAAGAATTCATCGCCCGGCTGATCTGTCCCTCGATAATCATTTCCACCGCCTGACAGGCTTTGTCCAGTGCCAGCTGGAGTTGTTCCTTTTCCTTATCAGAAAATTCTGAAAGAACATAACGAGCTGCATCCTGCCCTTCAGGTTTAGGCCCAATGCCTACCCTGACTCTCGGGAAAATCCGGGTGCCGATTTCCTGAACAATGGACTTCATTCCTTTGTGGCTGCCAGGACCTCCCTGAGGACGAACCCGAATTTCACCCAACTCTATATCCAGGTCATCATAAATGACTATGAGGTTCTCAGGATTAACTTTATAGCCAGCCAGTAACTCTTTGACCGCCAGCCCGCTCAGGTTCATATATGTTTGAGGCAGCGCCAGGACTATTTTGACTCCATCTTTTTTAGTTTCGGTCAGCTTCGACCTGAAAGCTTCGATCTTAAGCTGCAGGCCCCAGCTTCTGGCTAAGGATTTAACCACTAAGAAGCCGGCGTTGTGTCGGGTGTGGGCGTACTCAGAACCCGGATTGCCCAGACCGACAACCAGCCACACACCTCACCCCTTGCTTTCTTCTTCCTTTTCTTCTTTCTTGCGTTCTTTCTTAATGACCTCAGGTTCTTTCATCTCGGCGGCTTCAACCGCTTCTTCGGTCGTGGCAACCTCGGCTTCTTCAGCCACACTGCTAATAACCACGATAGCCGCATGCGGGTCGTGGAGAACTTTGATTCCAGCCGGTAGCTCAAGATTCTGGACTTTAAAGGATTGATGAAGGTGCAAATTGCTGATATCGACCTTGATGGCTTCGGGAATTTCTCGCGGCAAGCATTCAATGTCCAACTCTCTCAACAGGAAGTCAACTATACCACCTTCAGCCTTAACTCCAATCGGCTCACCCACCAGTTCCACAGGCACAGAAACCCGGACTGGTTTATCCATAGAAATCTGGATTAGGTCAACATGAGTCAGCTCATCAGTAATCGGATTAATCTGGACTTCTTTGATCATCACATCTCTTTCCTCAGAATCAAAAGCGACTTTGAAGATGGTGTTTTCACCAGTCTCTGACTTGAGAATCTCGATGATGTCTTTTTTCCTTAGAGTCAGAGGAACATTGGCCACTGACTCACCATACAGAATAGCCGGGACAAAGCCTTGCCGTCTTAGCCGACCAGAAGCATTCTTTCCGAGCTGAGTTCTTTTTTCAGCTTTAATCACAAAAGTCATTTCTTTCCTCCTCTTAAGCAAAAAGGGAACTTACCGAGCTACCCTCGTTTATTCTTCTAATGGCTTCGCCAAAAAGCTCAGCCACTGATAGCACCTGGAATTTCTGACTGTTTCTGGCCTTTTCTTTGAGCGGAATGGTGTTAGTCACAAAGATTTTCTCTAGCCCTGACCTTTCGATCCGGTCTACCGCTTCACCTGAAAGAACCGGGTGAGTGCAGGCAGCAAAAATTCTTCTGGCGCCTTGCTGCTTCAAGGCATCCACTCCCAGAGTCAGAGTACCCGCTGTATCAACCATATCATCAAAAATCACCACGTCCTGGCCTCTGACATCTCCGATCACATGGAGCACCTGGGCTACGTTGGGAGCGGGACGTCTTTTGTCGATGATGGCCAGCTTGGCATCCAGTCTCTTGGCAAAGACTCTGGCCCGTCCCACACCGCCAGCGTCCGGAGAGACAATGGTCAGATTTTCCAAGTTCAGGGTTCTGATATGATTGGCGATGACCGGCGCGGCCATCAGGTTATCCACGGGAATTGAGAAAAAACCCTGAATCTGCGGAGAATGCAGGTCCATGGTCAAGACCCGGTTAGCGCCAGCGGTCTCGAGAAGATCAGCGATCAGTCGGGCTGAAATCGGAACACGCGGCCGGTCCTTCCAGTCCTGCCGGGCATAAGCAAAATAAGGAATGACCGCAGTTATTCGACCGGCTGAAGCCCGCTTGAAAGCATCCAGCATGACAAAAAGTTCCATCAGGTGGAAATTTGCATCATAACAGCCGGATTGAATCACAAAAACATCTTCCCCGCGGACGTTCTCGTCAATGTAAAAGTGAATCTCACCATCAGAAAAACGGTCAAGCACACACCGACCCAGCTCGATTTTAAGATAGCTGGCTATTTCTCTGGCCAGTTGCGGGTTGGAAGATCCCGAAAATACTTTCATAGCTCAATCCTTCTTAAGATTTTCAGCAAAGCTGGGGCGGGAGGACTCGAACCTCCAAATGACGGATCCAAAGTCCGTTGCCTTACCAGTTTGGCGACGCCCCAGTAATGAGCTTTCGCCTATACAACTCCCTTCCAACTGTCTCCACCAGAAACACCTGGTATCTGGTCTGAAATCTATCCACAGCCTGTTGAGCCTGGCTTCTGTCAGTAAAGAGTCCGTATACTGCTGACCCGGAACCGCTCATCATAGATAATTCAGCTCCGCTGTTGGCCATCTCTTGTTTAATCTCAGCCAGCTGCGGATATATTTTAAAAGTAACAAGTTCTAAATCATTTTCAAGGTGCCTAATTAACGAAATATCTTTAGCTTCTGAAAACTGAATAATTTTACTTGCTTTATCCCTTGAAGTCAAGAATTCCTCCTGCCGGTCTAATTCCCTGTAAACCATGGCCGTGGAGACAGGAAAATCAGGAATGACCAGAAGTACCCAGCACTGTGGAAGGTCAGGAAGAGGATCAAGCTTTTCTCCTTTTCCCCGACCTAAGCAGAGTCCACCATAAAAAAAGTAAGGGATATCAGCTCCAAGAGAAGCCGCCAGAAAAAGCAACCGTTCGACCGAAAGGTTCAACTGCCAGAGACGGTTGAGGACCAGAATGGTCAGAGCAGCATTACTGCTACCCCCGGCCAGGCCGCGGCCGGGCGGAATATTCTTGTTAACCTCAATCTCCACTCCCTTCGGCGAACCACTTTCGTTTTTCAAAAGCAGAGCAGCTCTATAGATCAGATTGGATTCATCCCAGGGCAAATCTGTCCGGTCACCCGAAACAAATATTTGGCCATCTGCACGCAGCCTGAAGACCAGACGATCCCTCAGGTCAACCGTCTGGAAAAGGGTGATGATTTCGTGATAACCGTCTTCTCTAAGTCCCAGAACTTCCAGCCCCAGGTTGATTTTGGCCAGCGAATTTAAAATTACCTCTTCCATAGCTCTGAGATTTCTCCCCAGGATAGCTGCTTAGTGCCCGCAGGAAAAGAAGGAGTAAAGAAATTCTCTTTCCATCGCTGATTGAATCGAAGCTTCAACAACCTAACCCTGACTTTAAAATTTTCGGCTTCAAAATAGACTGTCTTGGGCATTTCGGTTCCCGGAAAAGTCTCTTTAATTTCAAATTTCAACCCGCCTTTCTTTCCACCCAAAACCCGCCCCTCCTCATCACGAAATACTTCCCAGCCATCATCAGGGGTAAAAACTGACCATCGGGCAGAAAAAACACCGACCAGCTCTGAAGCCTCCATTTCTCCACCCAGAAAATCGGCCGTTATCCACCGGCTCTCTCCCCGCCAAAAAACTTTCTCTTTCGGAATATAGAGAATTGCTTGCCTACCGTTTAACCAGAGAAGCGATTCCAGGCCCCCAAAGGGATTAAAAATTTCCAGCCTCACCCTGTCTGGCAATTCAAAATAAAAACCGAGGCGCGACCGGCCTTCTCTTTCCGGACTCCGGACATAGAATGTAGCTTCTCCACCAAGATTATTGATTTCAGCAGGAAGAATTATTCTGGGAGATCGAGGGAGACAGGAAACGGTCAGAAAAATATTCAGTAAGATGAAAAATGATAGAATAATTATGGAACCACCAACACTCCTTTGCTCAAAAGGCCGGTCAATCGAGCTTGAATCCGTAATCTTCGACTTTTTTCTTTTTATCATCTTCTGAAAGAGCTGTCTCTCCAGGTTTTTTCGCCTGACCCCCAAGATCGAATTTATAATCCCTGGATATAGCTTTTATTTTCTTCTTTCTGGTCACCGGATAGAAAGGTGAACGAATCCTCTTACCAAAACAGGAAAGGTTGGGATTGATGATCATCAGGAGAATAAATAATCCAAAGATGATCAGAATAACATAAATCGTCCAGCTCATTTTTGCCTTCCCTCAGTTATTATAAATTTATCGCCGCGATTTAGCAACCAAACAGCCTGAAAATTATTCATGAAAAACCACAGCTTCAAATTTATAGAGCGAACCAGGTTTTTTCCAGGCGTTATCCGGCAATCCGGCTTTGCGGCAAACCTCTTTAAGGAAAGTGTCTCGGTTCCAGCCAAATTCAGTAGCCACCTGTGGCAGAAGTAGCCCACTCCGTCCCCCCTGTTTAATCACCAGGCCGTGCTGTCCGACCCTTATTTCTGAGACATTATTGACCGGCTCCAGAGGGCTCAACACAGAAATTTCTATTTCCACTTTCGGCAGCTCGTTTTTTTGTAATGGAGGAAACCTCGGGTCCTGGGTGGCCGCATAAACTGCTGCCTGGATGATGCTCTGATAGAGCGGGAATATCGGTTCTATAAAACCGATGCAGCCCCGAAGCTCTCCATTTTCTTTAATGGTGACGAAGGCTCCCTTTTTTTCAAAAAATTTTGGATTGGTGGGAGTATAAATCAGCAGTTCTCCAGTCTTCAGATAATTTTCAATCGCCTTTCTGGCCAGGGATAGAAGCTCTTTTTTCTCATCAGCGGTGAGGTCAAACGTCCCGGCTTTTTTTCCTATATAAACAGCAGCCGATAGATAACCCACCACCTGAGTTGTTGGTCCGCCGGCAGCCGTGGAGTCACCATATTCAAGCACCTCTACCTTAGCCGGTCCGAGTTTTTGAGCATAGAGAAGCAGGGCCAGGACCGGACCGCCTCCGCACATGATGTTTTCCGCTCGTTCTACTTTACGCATCAGTGTCTTCGTGTCCAGAGCTTTTATCAAGTTAATGGTCCGGCTATCCAGATCATTGGCTTCATTTTTGGAAAGAAAATGAGACATATCAGTTGAAGCCACCACCATGGCTTTTTTCCCAGCCAGGACCTTAGCCAGGGCTGCAGCCAGAGCTCTAATTGTTCTCTCAGTTTGAAAGCCCATCACCACAGGCACAATCCGGGCTTGGGGAAAAATCTTCTGGATGAAAGGTATCTGAACTTCTATCGAGTGTTCTTTCTGGTGAGCCTCCGGGATATAACCAAATCCCGAAACCCTGGATAACTCCCGAGCCAGTTGTTCATCAACTTCAGTCACTCCCAAGGGAGTTTCAAACCCTCCTTTTAAATAAATAGAACAGCCCTCAAAGCCGTATTGATGTGAAGGGCCGATGATGACCACAGTGGAGACCTCCTGGTTTTTAATCGGGCGATAACCGCAGGCAGCTATCCGGCCGGAATAAACGTATCCAGCATGTGGAGAGATAATACCCACGACTTCACCGGACACTGGCTTCACTTCTGCCGACTCGAGGTAAATATCGAGCAGGCGTGAAAGACGAGCGGGATCAGCTTCATAGAACTGTCCAGCCCAGACCGCTTTTCTGATTCCCTGGGCTTCAGCTAAAACCGAGAACGAAAAAATCCAGACAAATAATAAAAGTCCGGAAAGCCAGAGTTGCCTTTTCATCGTTGCCTCCACAGAATAAATATTAATCTTTTGTGGGGCTTGTGGCAAATAAACAAAAAATTTTTAAAAATCTTGTAAAAATTATCACCTTAAATGTTGACAATTAATAAAATTTAGTGAAAAATTTATCAAAGAAGGCAGAGATGAAAAGATTTCTAAAATTCCTGTTAATCGTTCTCAGCATCTTTTCTACTTTTTTGATTGGCTTCCACTTTGGTAAAGAAAAAGAAAGAGCCCGAATCCCCAAGTTCCAGGACGACTCAGAAAAAACTTTTTAAAAAATAATTTTTACTATAAATTTAAGGGGGGTAAGGCAAATTTCCAGGAAGCCGGGGTTGAAGTCTGTCTGGGTTAGTTCAAAGCTGAATTCTTACCCGTAAGCTATTTTTCTGCTATAATAAATGCTTAAAATCTGGTTCGAGGAGATGCGACCATGCCGATCTACGAGTACCGATGTAAAAAATGTCATCGCCAGTTTGAGATTTTACAAAAACTCAATGAAAAAAGTCTTGATAAATGCCCCGAGTGCGGTGGCCAGCTGACCAAGTTGATTTCTTCTCCCGCTATCCAGTTCAAAGGGTCTGGCTGGTACATCACCGATTATGCTCATAAAAACTCGCCATCGGGTGGGAATGGCCACAACGGCCATAAGAATGGGAAAGAAGCAACCACCAGTTCTTCTAAAAAACTTGAAAAGAAAGAAGAAAGCCGGGCTGCGGACAAATGAATCTTTTTGACATCCACCCGGCCCGAGTTTAGAATTAATTTGATGAAAATCCTGGTTTATCTCCCCCGCCCCCTTGGAGCTGCAGTTTTATCAATTCCCTTTCTCCGAGCCTTGCAGGACAATTTCCCGGCCAGCCAGATATCGCTCGTCACCAATGAAAAATTCGACCCTTTCTTCAGGACTATTCTTCCTGAATACAGCCAGATTCCTCTACCAGAAATCAAAGATATTCCCAGGCTTAAAACTGCTTCTTCCCGGCTCAAAAAGATGGGCTTCGATGTGGGTATTCTCCTCGACGATTCTTTTCCCTCAGCCCTTCTCTTTTATCTGGCCAGGATTCCTGATCGCTGGGGCTACGACCGCGAAGGCCGGGGTTTTATGCTGACCAGGAGAATGTCAATCAAAGCCACAGACCCTCAGCTTCATCTCAAAGATTATTACCTAAACATTCTTAATAAACTCGGCTTAAAGGTCGAAGACAAGGACTCAAGGCTACATCTTCCGGAAGACTGTCTTTCCCGGGCCAGTGAAAAACTGAAACAGGCTGGACTTAATCTGGAAAAGCCAATAATAGCGGTTAAGCCTGGGTCAAGTTATGGTCGGGCCAGAGTCTGGCCGGTTGACCATCAAATTGAGCTCATAAAAAAACTGGCCGACCTATCGGTTCAGGTGATCCTAATAGGCTCGGCGGCCAGCCAGGAAGTCAGCCAAAAAATCAGCGCCCGGCTGGATGGTCGGGTGGTTGACCTAAGCGGTCAAATAAGCCTTCAAGAGATTCCAGGAATCATCGCTAAAGCCCGAATTTACCTGGGCAACGACAGCGGCTTAACTCATTTAGCCAATTTTCTCGGCGTGCCGGTAGTCGGGCTTTATGGACCGACTGACCCCCAGGTTTGTGGCCCCGTCCGACAGCCTTCTGTGGTCTTAAAAAAACCGGTACCTTGTTCTCCCTGCTCTTATAAAACCTGTCCCTATGACCATCGCTGCCTTAATAACATCACCGTCGAAGAAGTATTACAGGCAATATCTGCCTATCTTTGAAAGCTATGGGGCAACCGATAGGCTGAATTCATCCTGGCAAGTAAATGATTCGATTTGATGATATAGTCGAAAAAATTCAGGGCAAATACTCGGAAAAAGATATCCGTCTCCTTCAAAAAGCCTACATTTTTGCCGCCCGAGCTCACAAAGGTCAGACCCGGCGCTCTGGTGAACCATACCTGAGCCATCCGCTTGAGGTTACCAATATTCTAGCCGAGATGAACCTCGACTTGACGACCCTGATCGCCGGGCTGCTTCACGACGTTCCGGAAGACACCGACGTTACTATCGCTGAGATCAGAGAAAATTTCGGGAAAGAAGTGGCTACCTTAGTCGAAGGCGTGACCAAAATCGGTCGGGTCGAAGATGCCTCCCCTGAAGAAACCAGAGCCGAGACCATCAGAAAAATCATTCTGGCCATGACTGATGACCTGCGCGTGATTTTCATCAAACTGGCCGACCGCTGGCACAACCTGAAGACTCTCCATTTTCTGAGTGAAGAGAAGCAAAAAAGAATCGCCCAGGAAACTCTGGAAATCTATGCGCCCATTGCCAATCGGCTGGGCATGGGCCGAATCCGGGCTGAGCTGGAAGACCTTGCCTTCCGCTATGTTGAGCCGGATGAATACTTCAGGATGGTAGCGCTCGTTGAACCGGAACTAAAAAAGGGCGAAAAACAACTGAAAAAGCTGAAAAAAGAAATGGAACAGCTGATGAAAGAAAACGGCATCCCCGCCGAAATTCAATCCCGAATAAAAAGGCTTTACAGCGTTTACTCCAAGATGAAGAAAAAGGGTGTGGACTTTGACCAGGTCTATGATTTCCTGGCTTTAAGGATAATCACGGATTCCGTCAAAAACTGCTATGCCGCCTTAGGCATCATCCACCAGAGATGGCCGCATCTGCCGCAGAGATTCAGAGACTTCATCGCCATGCCCAAGCCCAACCTTTACCAATCGCTTCACACCACCATCATCACTGAAAATAAGCAAACCTTTGAAATCCAGATCAGAACCAGAGAGATGCATGAGCTAGCCGAAAATGGAATTGCCGCCCATTGGAAATACAAAGAAGGTGCTCCGACCGGACTGGACAGTGAAGACCAGAGACTCCAGTGGCTCAGAGAAATAGCTGCACTGTTCAGCGAGCAGAAAAACCCGAAGGAATTTCTGAAAAACCTGAAAATCAACTTGATCCCTGAAGAAATCTATGCTTTTACTCCGAAAGGAAAGGTCATCAATCTGCCGCCCGGGGCCACAGCCCTGGATTTTGCCTTTAAAATTCATACCGAAATTGGTTTGAAGGCCAAAGAAGCCAAGATAAATGGTGAAGTGATGCCGCTCAAGACCCCACTTAGAACCGGTGACATCGTCGAGATCATCACTTCGCCTGACAGAATTCCCCATCGCAGCTGGCTCAACTGGGTAGCCACAGCATCGGCCAGACAGAGCATCAAAAAGTATCTCAATCTCAAGAGTAGGAGCAAGGCCATCGCTCTGGGAAAAAAACTCTGGGAAAAAGAATCCAGGAAGTATGAGTTTCCTCCTGAGCTTCGGTCGGAGGAAGCACTGAAAGAAAAAATTTCCCGGGAGTTCAAGCTTCGTCTGCACAGCCTGGAAGATTTTTATCTTCTGGCTGGTCTGGGCAAATTGGTCATCAACGGAAAATTTATGGAAAGAATCATCTCCGGGGCGACTCCAGCAACTGAAGGTCAGCCCGGGTTTCTGAAAAAAGTGGTTGACCGGATTACCGGGAGAAGCCCTTCATCCGGGCTGGTGATTAAAAACCCGGAAGATCAGATGATCAGCCTGGCCCGCTGCTGCACCCCGATCAAGGGCGAACCGGTAGTTGGCTATCTGACTGCAGGCAAAGGGTTGACTATCCATGCCCAGCGCTGCTATTTGGTTAACAAAGAAATTCTGGACAGTCAGCGGCTGGTAGAAGTTTCCTGGGACCCTGACTACCAGGGCACCTTCAAAGCCCGGTTGCTAGTCAGATCTCAGGATTCCCCAGGGGTTCTGGCCAGGGTGGCCACCGCTGTGGCTGAGCTCAGAGGAAATATTTCCAGGGCAGAAGTCAACACTACCAGCGATGGAAAAGCCACAATTTCCTTAGAAATAGTGATAAACGACATCAATCATCTGGATGCGATCATAAAGAAGATTTCCCGGTTAAAAGAAATTTATTCCGTAGAAAGAGATTAACCTCAAACTGCTTTCTGAACACGACCCGAGCGAAGGCACCGAGTGCAAACCCAGATTCTTCTGACTCCGTTATCGGTCTTGGCTTTGACTCTTTGGAGATTGACACTCCACTTCCTCCGAGAAGCTTTGTTAGAATGGCTGATGCTATGACCGAATATCGGTCCTTTATGACAGATATCGCAGGCTCTTGGCATCGTCTTTCTCTCTTTCCTCAGAATTTTCAGTAAGTTATTGAACTAATTGTATAGCATAATTTTAATCTGAAAGCAACTTTCAGTCTTTTTTTTCTTTTTAAGAATAGGTATGATTATATCTGTGTAAGGGAAAATCAACCATCTGCAGTCAGAACCGATGAACACCAGGAGAGGTTTTGGAGTCAGGGTCGGGGTAACCCTGATCATCATTCTGGTCTCTTTTGGCTGTCACCAAAATCCTGTTAAAACCCACCTTCAGGTCGGAGTGTGGGCTGCCCAGAACGACCTCTGGGAAGAAGCCATTTTCCACTGGCAAAAAGTCTTAGAGATAAAGCCCGAATCCGCTGCTGCTCATAACAACCTGGGGGTAGCCTATGAGAAAAAGGGGTTATGGGAGGAAGCTCTGAAGGAATATGAACAGGCCCTAAAATTAGCTCCCAAAAACACCCACATCGAATCAAACTTGAAAAAACTCAAAGAAAAAATGAAGAGTGCCCCCCAGACTGAATCAAAGGAAAAAACTTCAGGGAAAGACAGTTAATGAGGCCTCGATTCAAATTAATTTTTCTTTTTATCGTTTTAAGCTGCAGCCTTTCCTCCCTGACTTCCTGTCTTTCAGAAAATGCGCTTAAGATTAAAGCTGACTTTCCGCGATACACAAACCTGAAACTCGACGACTTTCCGGCTGTTGTCCTGACCAATTTTCTGGTAGAGCAGAGCCCGCCCGGCTTTGACCTAAACCAGGAACTTATCACTTACTTTCTGGCAGAATTAAAACAGAAATACCGTGGCCAGCTAACTCAGAAAAATATCGTCTGGCCAGAAGAAAAAAAGTGGGATGACCCTCAGTTCTGGCACAATCTGCTCGGAAATGATAGCCAAGGGCTGGTTCTCACCGGGACGGCCTCCTTCAAACAAGAGCTCCGGAAAACCCTTGGCTCTAAGGATTACCGGGAAATTGATGGGCCTTTTAGACTGGGTCAACCATCGCTCGAAGAAAGAACGGTCTCAACGCTGACCGTCAGGTTTTTTCTGGTCAGGCCGGAGGATGGTCAGGTGCTGCTGAAAAAAGAATACAAAGAAACCAGAACGGCAGAGAACTTTCGAGAACCGGCGGGCATCGCTTTCTTCGAACTCGTCCAGCTGGTCAAGACAAAATTTTTCAACCTGCTTTTTGCCAGAGAATTGCCAGAAGAGCGCTACCTTCTGGTCAGGGATTCTGAACAATGAAAAAAATGTTCAGCCAATCAGTCATCTTTTACCTGGCGCTGGGACTGTTGATGCTCAGTTCAATACCTTCTTTATTTTCTCAGATTGCTTTTACCCGGTTTTACGGAAAGAACAAAGTTCAGTACAGCCATTTTCGCTGGAATTATCTAACCACCGACCATTTCAAGATTTATTTTTATTCCCGGAACGACGACACCCTGAAACTGCTGATCTCAATTACTGAATCTGCATATAAAAAGCTCAGTCAGTTATTGAAACACGAATTGAAAGAAAAGGTCCCGCTGATTTTTTATGAAACATATACTGACTTCGAGCAAACCAACCTCTTTCAGGTGTCAGAAGGAGTGCTCGGAGTTGCCGAGCCGGTCCTTCACCGGATCGCCATCCACGGAGACCTGCCTCCGGACGAGCTGCAGACTCTGATTGAACATGAGCTGTCGCACATCTTCCAGTTCGATTTCCTCTGGGGCAAGCAGGAAGGCTCTCTCTATGCTCTGCGCGAACCACCGCTCTGGACGATGGAAGGACTTTCTGAATTCATTACCGGAAAATGGTCTTCCTGGTCAAAGATGATTGTCAGGGATGCCGTTTTAAACGACCGGGTGCCGGAGTTTTCGGAAAGCGGAGAACTGGTTTCCCGTTATCCATTGCCTCGCGAACCGGCATATGACTTCGGCCATGCCCTATATGAGTTCATTCAGGAAAAATTCGGCCCGAATGCCATCAACGAATTCTGGAGGGCTCTTAAAAATTTTCCAAGGGTTTCTCTGTTCACCAGGTCAGACCCATGGAAAAGATCCTTTGGAATAACTCTAAAAGAATTCTCTCAGGCGTTCAGGAGATACTTAAGAGAAAAGCATAGGAAATTTTATTTAAGAGAAAATCCCGCTGATTACAGTCAGCCGCTGGGACCTGAGTTTCCGTCGAATCCTTATTATTTTGCCTTTTCTGCAGCCCTGTCGCCTTCGGGAGAGTTGGCCGCGGTCCTGACTTACAATGCCAGAAATTACGACCTGAACATTGTTCTGGTTTCAATCAAAGATGGCCGGATAGTCAAGAATCTCACCCCTGGTTACACTACCCGATACCAGTCCATAAAATTTCAGATAGACCCTTCCTATGGCCAGAACCTCTCCTGGTCAAAAGACGGAAAAACTATCGCCTTCTTCGTCAGAAAAGGACAAAAATATGCTCTGGCCCTGATGGATGCTTTTTCGGGGAAAATTTTGCGCCAGATAAAAATTCCTCTGGATGAACCGGCTTCACCTTCTTTCCATCCAACAGAAGAAGCTTTAATTTTTACCGCCTTCAAAGCCGGCCGAAGGGATATTTTCCGGATAGACTTGAAGTCCGGAGAGCTCAGGAACCTGACCGATGATAAGGTTTATGAAAAATCAGCCGAATACTCGCCAGACGGCAAGACAATTGTTTACACCATAAAAGATGGAGAATATGACCGGATAGTAATTTCACCGGCATTAAATCTCCAAGAAAAAACCAAGCTGACTTCGGGCCTGGAGAATGCTATCTGTCCTCATTTTTCGCCAGACGGGCAAAGAATCTTCTATTCCGGCGATGGACTTGAAGCTTTTAACATCTATTCCATCGACCTGAAGACCGGAGAAAGGCGGCGTTATACTGATGTCCAGACTGGAAATTTCTTCCCATCTCCGGTTCCGGGAAAAGACAGACTTTTGGTTTTTTGCTCATTCAACAAAGGAAGTTTTCAATTGTTCAAAGCTGAGCCGGAAGGAGTACCCGAAACTCCCGTTACGCCTGAACCATTTGAACCGGCAACTAATTCTCTTCTTAGCCAAGCAGAAAAAATTCAACTCGACCCGAACAAGTTTTCCTCATATCAGGGTATCGGCAAACTTTATCTGACATACAGACCACCAATTCAGGCCATCCTGACTTCAGACGGTTCATTCTATGGCTCTTCAGCAATGGCTTTTTCCGACCTGCTGGCTGACCATAACTTTATCTTTACCTTTTCCCAGTTCCGGGAATTCAGATCTTACTATTTTTCTTATCTTAACCAGAAAAGGCGATTTCAGTATATGTTAACTGCTTTTCAATACAACTTGTTCTACTATCCACCGCTCTACTATTATGACCCGATGCTTTATGAATATCTGACCTACCGCGATGCCCTGGCTGTTAGAAGCTTAAGCGGCCTAAGCTTTGATGCCTACTATCCCTTTTCTCTTTATTATCGAGCCGAATTCAGTCTGAGCTTCAGCCGTTATTCAGAAGACTTTTTCAACCCAGCTTTGCTGGCATTTTATGGACGCGGCTCTTACGGCTATTTCACTAATGGCAATTATCTATCTGCCTCCCTCGCCCTGGTCGGCGAAACAACTTTTTTTAAAGAATTCGGACCTCTTGACGGACACACTTTCCGGCTGGCCATAACTCAGTCCATTCCGCTCACCAGCAGTTACATAAGTAATACCACCGTCACCGCAGATGTCAGAAAATATTTTTATTTAGGAGCTGATTCTCTGATAGCCCTGCGCTGGGAAGGTTTTCTCAGCCGGGGAAAGACACCCTTTGCCTTTTACTGGGGTGGAAACAATCAGGTTCGCTCAGCCAATTTCTACAACATCATCGGCAACGAAGGCTGGTATTTCAATGCCGAACTTCGCTTTCCTCTGATCAACTATGCCTCAACCATTATCGGCACGCTCGGACCGGTGCGTGGAGTTGTCTTTTTTGATTTGACCAGAGCCAGGGTGAAAGGTTACCCGGCCCTCTTCTATGAATACATAATTGACGAAAACCAGCTCCGCCTTCAGAGCTACGAGGCTATAGGTTCGCTGGGCTATGGCTTTCAGGTATTTTTTCTTGGCCTGCCGCTCCATTTTGACCTGGTCAAGCCTTTAGTCCTGGAAAAAATGAGCGAATTGACAGGGCTTAAGTCAAAAGGAAACCTCCGGTTGCGTTTCTGGATCGGCTACGATTTCTAAGGCTTAACCTAAAGTTTTTTCTGATAGAATTTTAAAACTTTTTTCTTGAAATTCGCTATGGAGAGTGGTAATATTTTGACGCCTCTCCCCAACCAGAAACCGAGCAAGGGGAGTTTTTCCACAATTGTGGAAAAATCTGTGGAAATCTTTCGGGATAACATGAAGATAGAAGATAAAACCAATGCCTGGAATAAGATACTTTCTGAAGTCAAAAGCCGGATCGAAGATAGCGCCTTTGAGACCTGGTTTGAACCGACTTCTTACATAGGAGAAGAAGGTGATACCCTGTACATCAAGGTTCCGAATTCATATTTTAAAGACTGGCTCAGTTTCCATTATTCCCGCCTGATCAACGAGTGCTCCCAGCAACTGTTCAATAAAATTTTTGATATCAAGTATATCTACGACGAGACGCCAACCTCCTTCCTGCGGAATTCTCCAGAAGAAAGAAAGGTTCAGCAGGCGATAATTCAAACGGCTAATCTCAATCCCAACTATACTTTTGAGAATTTTGTGGTTGGTTCTTGCAATCAGTTCGCTCATGCTGCGGCAGTGGCTGTGGCCAAGAATCCAGCTAAATCCTACAACCCGCTTTTCATTTATGGCGGAGCCGGGCTGGGAAAAACCCATCTGATGAACGCCATCGGTCATTACATAATGCATAACAACGCCAGACTGAAAGTGCTTTACGTAACCACCGAGCGTTTCATGAACGAACTGATCAACCATCTGCAGTACGGAAAAATTCTGGAATTCCGGCAGAAATACCGAGCAGTTGATGTCCTGTTGATGGACGATATTCATTATATTTCTGGAAGAGAGAGAACTAAGGAAGAATTTTTCCACACTTTTAATCATCTTTATGACAGTCAGAAACAGATAGTCATTTCCAGTGATTGTCCACCTAAGGATATTCCTCATCTTGAAGACCGTTTTCGTTCGCGATTTGAATGGGGACTCATCGCTGACCTGAAACCGCCGGATATAGAGACCAGAATTGCCATTCTGAAGAAAAAAGCCGAGCTTGAAAATATTTTCCTTCCGGAGGCGGTGGCTCTTTATATCGCCGACAAAGTCCAATCCAACATCAGAGAGTTAGAAGGTTATCTCAGAAGGGTGATTGCGTATGCTTCTTTAAAAGGAACTAAAATCGACTTAGAGCTGGCCAAGGAAGCTTTGAAAGGATTACTCGATGCCTCTGCCAATGTAATCACCGTGGAAAAAATACAGAAGGTTGTTAGTAATCATTTTAAGATTAAACTCTCTGAACTCAAATCAAAAAATAATTCTCCAAAAGTAGCCTTTCCCAGACAGATTGCCATGTACTTAGCCAAGGAGTTAACCGACAGTTCTTTACCAGAAATCGGAAAAAAGTTTGGTGGCAAACATCATACAACGGTACTTCATAGCATTCGGAAAATTGAGAAATTAAGAGAACAAGACCCAGAATTCAACAAAGAAATCAACAACCTGATCAATCTTTTACAGTGATGTTTTTCAATAAGATAGAAAAGATTTGCACATTTACACCGGGCTTTCTTGTATTATTTATATTGCATACTTATAATTAAAAATTATATTATTGATTTTGAAGAAAGGTGGAAAAAATGAAGTTTTCAACCAGTAAGAACAATATTATTAATGAATTAGGGCTTCTTCAGGGGATTGTAGAAAAAAGGACCACCATGCCTATCCTGTCAAATGTTTTAATGAAAGCAGAAAAGGGCAGAGTGGAAATTATGGGTACAGACCTGGAAGTAGGTCTAAGGACTTATTTTGAGGCTGAAGTTAAAGAGGAAGGTCTGGCTGCGGTCAATGGAAGGAAATTGTTTGATTTTATCAAATTATTACCAGAAGACCAGGATATTGATTTTATCAAAAAAGATGACCATCTGATTGTTAAATGCGGAGAAAGCGAGATAAAGATTGTTACCGCTTCTGAAGATGATTTTCCTCCCATTCAGGAATGTAACTTTGAGAAAAATATCTCCTTCTCTCTGAATGATTTTAAGGAAATGATTGATTGTGTTTTCTATGCTATTACCCAGGAGCAGAGGTATTATTTAAGCGGGGCTCTCCTGTCGATAAAAAATAATCAATTAGAACTGGTTAGTACTGATGGTCACCGGCTCTCTTACACCAGAAGAGAATTTGAAGATTTAAAGGTTGAAAGAGAAATAAATCAAATAGTTTCTAAAAAAACTCTGAACGAACTAAGGAAATTCGAAAACGAAAAAATTGATTTTGATTTTGACGAAAACAGTTTATTTTTTAGAGTCAAAAACCGGGTCCTTATTTCCAGAATTATCGAAAGCAAATTCCCGAATTATCAGGCAGTAATTCCAAAGGACAATCCCAACAAGCTTTTAATCAATAAGGATGATTTAATCTCAGCGATTAAAAGAGTCTCGATCCTGTCAGCAGAAAAATCAAAGGGGATTAAATTCGATATTAAGCAGGGAGAGCTAAGGTTATTTTCCTCCAATCCAGAGATGGGTGAAGCCAGAGATAAGCTGGATATTGAGTATCAGGGTAAAGAGTTGGAAATAGGCTTTAACTCTCAATACCTGCTGGATTTTCTGGCCACGGTAAATTGCGAAAAAGTTCGTTTTGAAATCAAGGATGAAAACAGTGCTGTCTTGATAAAACCAGAAGAAGAAGAGAAAGGCATTTACCTATATATTCTAATGCCAATGAAAATCTGAATGATTTATCTTTTCAGACAGGCTTTCTGGGGACAAGCTGGGAAATAAAATCCACAATCTGCCGTGAAGCTTCTTTTATGGCCGGGGTGATGGGATGACCAAAATCTAAGGTCTCAGGTTGAATCCCTATCAAATATATTTTACAGGAAGCTTCAGCTGATAGCTTTTCCAGAAAAGCATAGAATTCTCCCCCGATCTTTTTCTTTCTTTTTCTTTCAGGATCGATTCTGGTAGCGATGATAGTTCCTGGTTTTCGTCCAACGTCTATGGCATCGATGATAATTAGATGGGATGGTTTAATCCTTTTGATTTTTCTTAGATAAAGGTCGATTATTTCGTAGGCTCTCAGGATTTTTATCTTAGACTTCTGAAAGCGACTCAGGTGATTATCGAGCATACTGGCCACCAGCAGCCCGGCGGCGTCGTCAGCTTTAAGAGCATTTCCTGTCCCCAGGACAACTATTTTATCAAGCCTGTCCAACTCTTTTTTTAGAAAATTTTGCCACTTCTCTTTCATCAATGTCAGCTCTTTTTAAAATTTCCCCTTTAATTTAGGATTTATATTTAAAAAATTCAAGTCAGCTCTGATTTATGTTTAATAACTTTCAGGTTTTAGGCTCGGACTTGAGCTTGACCACAGCCCGAACATATTCCCATTCCATTTTCAGGTTATGGCGATCATAGTCAGAGATTTCAAACCTGGTGTCCATGAGCATGGCTTCGGTTGGACAGGAATCCACACACTGAGCGCAGTGGATACAGCGGTCGTTGTGGATAATCATCTTAAATCTCTTTTCAGCTTCGTTTACTGAAGTTATCTCGATAGCTTCAGCCGGACAATCTCTTTCGCAGGCCCGGCAGACAATGCATAGTTCCGGCCTGAGGTATGGTGAACCCCGGAAGTCCTTCGGCACTTCCAGCTTTTCAAAAGGATAGTCAACGGTTGCCGGTTTTTTAAATAGATGGCGGAGGAGTTCCGGAATAAAAACGCCTATCTTCATGAGATTAACCCCTTAACCAGAATGACGATTAAAAGCTGCAGGACAGCTAAGGGAGCCAGATATTTCCAGGAAAAGGACACCACCTGGTCCACCCTGATTCTGGAAGTGGTGGCTCTGATAAGAGTCAGGAAAAAGATGACGAAAAGCGTTTTAATAACAAAATTGATCAAACCAACCAGCGGACCACCCGGGAAACCACCAAGAAAAACTGTCGCCAGCAAGCCTGCCGCTACCACCATTTCTACATCCTGCATCAGGCGGAAGAGAGCCAACTTTTTCCCTGAATATTCAGTAAAAGTTCCACCGACGATTTCGGTTTCAGCATGCGGAATGTCAAATGGTGTTCTTTCCAGTTTGGCCTGGACACAGATTAGAGCGATTAGAAAGCCCAACAAGTTAACCAGGATGAGCAGTGGGTGCTGCCGGTAAAAGGCAGCAATTTCAGCCAGGCGCCAGGAATTGGCCAGAACAGCTGGGCTCAACACCGATAGAAAAAGCGGAACTTCGTAACCGAACAGCATGGTCAGGACCCGGGCAGCGCCGACGGTTGAAAACAGGTTGGTGGATGACCAGCCAGCCAGGAAGAAAATGAAGGTCGGCAGGCTCAGCAGGTAAAGAAGGACGATAATATCACCATTGAAAGAAGTCAAGGAAGGTCGGTCAAGACTGTAATTCCAGACCGGCAGGAGCAACATCGCGGTTGAAACTATGGCCAGTCCGAACGCAGGCAGGGCTGAGAACATACCTTTGTCCGCTCTTTCTGGAACGATGTCTTCTTTGGCCATCAGCTTGAAGAAATCAGCAATCGGCTGGAGGAGGCCCCAGCGACCGGTATGGGTTGGGCCCATGCGATTCTGGAATCTGGCATAGAGCTTTCGGTCATACCATTCGCAAAAAGTGGAATAGATGAATAAAAAGAGGAGTCCAGGATAGATAACCAGATAAATCAGGGTTTTCAGAGTGGCCATTCTGCTTCCCTCTTTCTTTCTTTATTAGCCGAAATTTTCTGGCTGATTTGTTTTAATATATTCATCGGAACGACTTTTTCCTGTCCGGTTCTGGCGTCAACTATGGCCACGGCTCTTTCCGCGCAGCAGATACAGGGGTCGATGGCCGCAAAAATCAGGGGCACGTCAGCGATGAACCCGTTTTTGAGCATTTTGATGGTAGCCGCATAGTTAGCCAGCGTCGGAGCTCTGACTTTGAGCCTTTCTGGCTTATCGGTGCCGTTGCTTTTGATGTAGTGGATGTTTTCCCCGCGCGGAGCTTCGTAACGGCTGACCACCTCATTGGGTTTGGCTCTTCTCGGAGCTTTGACCGCAATCTCACCAGCCGGAAGGTTTTTCAGCAGGTATTCTATGATGTTGTAGCTCTGAAAGAGCTCTTTGATTCTAACCACGGCCCGGCCCAGAACATCGCAGGTATCAGCGGTGCAGACCTCAAACGGCACTTCATCGTAAACAGCATATGGGTCGTCTTTGCGAACATCCATCGGGACGCCGGAAGCCCTGAGCGTAGGCCCGACGGCACACAAAGCAATGGCATCTTCCTTAGACAGATAACCAACACCGGCCAGCCTAGCCACAAAACTCGGTTCAGTAGTCCCCAGGTTTTTGTAGTATTCGCTTCTTTTCCTTAAAATCTCAAGAGAATCGAGGATGTATTTAACCTGAAGCTCGTCCAGGTCTCGTCGGACACCGCCAATCGTGTTTATTCCATAATGCACCCGGTTGCCGCTGATCCTTTCCAGAATATCCATTACGATTTCGCGGTCGCGCCAAGTATACATAAAGAAGCTGTCAAACCCGGCTTCGTGTCCGGCTACCCCGAGCCACAACAGGTGGCTGTGGACTCTTTCCAATTCAGCTACTAAGGTCCTGATATAAAGGCCCCGTTTGGGTGGCTGAAGCTCCATCAGTTTTTCCACGCCCTGAACATAACAGGTGGTGTGAGAATGGGAGCAAATTCCACAGATGCGTTCGGTTAGGTAGATATTCTGAATCCAAGTCTTCTGTTCAGCCAGTTTTTCTATACCACGGTGATTGTAACCGAGTCTGATATCGGCATCGCGGATAATTTCGCCCTCAACAGTTATCCTTAGGCCGATTGGTTCTTTTAAAGCTGGATGTTGAGGACCTATGGGAATTTGAAACCTCATTTCTTCCCTCCTGGAATAACCTCGGGCGGTCGTTCGTACTTCCAGTCTTTTCTTAAAGGGTAATTACCCACGGGCCAATCATCGGGAAGAAGCAGCGGCCGCGGGTCAGGAATGTTCTGGATGGTTATACCGAACATATCCTGGAGCTCTCGCTCATAAAGGATGGCGCCGGGAATTAACTCACAGATGCTGGGAAGCTGGGGATTGTCTCTGGGGATTTCGGTGCGGATAGTAAAGGAACAGTAATTATTAGCAAAATGATAAAGAATCTCAAAAGATTGACCCAGGTCCACCCCGCTGATGGTAGAAAGATGGGTAAAACCCAGGTCTTTCTTCAACCAGTTAACGGCCTCCAGAAGATTTTCCACGGCCACTTTCAGAAAAATCCGGCGTGGGGCAGGGTTGGTGATGGCCAGAACCTTGTCTTTTAAACTTTCGTTAGCCTTGTCTATCAAAGCCTGGTCGTTCATCTTGACCTCAAAAATCAAAGTTTATTAAGAAGTTTAACCACGCCATCGATGACTGCATCAGGTCTGACCGGACATCCAGGGATATAGACATCCACCGGAATGACCTGGTCAATGCCACCGATGACATTATAAGCACCCCGGTAAACACAACCGGACATGGCACAGGCGCCGACAGCGATGACGAACTTGGGTTCAGGAGTCTGTTCATAAATCCTAATCAATCTATCTTTCATCTGCCGGGTAGCCGGACCGGTGCAGATGATTACATCAGCATGACGCGGAGTGGCTTTGAGCAAAATGCCGAACCTTTCTACGTCAAACCGCGGAGTTAATGCGGCCACCACTTCAATATCGCAGGCATTGCACGCACCTGTATTTAGGTGGAGAATCCAGGGTGATTTAAGACGAGACCAGCGAGTCAATTTCGTCAGCATCTTAGCTCCTCGAAATCAAGGCCATGATCGATAGAAAAATCATGGCTAAATAGATTATAGCCAAATAGACTATTTTCCCTATCGGAATTGTAGCAATTACCAGGGCGGCTACATGCATAATAGTAAAGAACAGGGCAAAAGTGTAGAACAGACGAAAACCGAATTGAACTTTAACCCCAGGTATATTTTCACCGCAGGCATAAGTGGTCAGCTTGCCGCCCGTCCGGTTGAGCTTGGGAGCCATCCCATTGCCCAGAGCATAGAGTAAATAGGCAATGGCCAGGAAGAAAAAGAAAGCCACCGGCGGTGAGAGCAAAAATTCTAATCCTTTCATAGCTTATCCCTTCAGTTTAGAAAGTAAACGAACATCGAGGCTTTTATTCTTTTTATAAATGTTTATGATCAAAGCTAAGGCCGTAGCCACCAGGCTGACTTCGACCACAATATAGGTAATAGCCAAGCTTTGGGCCAGGAGGACTGAATTTTTAACAGCTCCCGTGGCTACGATGGCTAAGCTAACGCCTTTGCTGATGATTTCGACCGCGATGAACAGCTTGATCAGATTGCGCATGGTTAAGAGACAGTAAATACCAATGAAAATTAAAAGGGCTGAAAAGAATAAATATAAAAACCACAGATTACTCATCTTTATCATCTTCCTTTTTTCGGAATAAAGCCAGAACGGCCAGGACTCCGGCGAAGATGACGCCAATCTGAGCCACCAAATCGAAGGTCCTTTGTTTCCAAAGAACTTCACCGAAAGTGCCGGCCTCGGGCCCCGATGGGAGGGACGGAACTTTCTGGAGAAGAGATTTCATCACTAAGCCATCGATTATTAAAAACAGAATGAAAAACAGCGGGAAGACAACCTTGGCCAGCTTAGCTTCTTCAACTTCACCTTCTTTTTTGGTCAGGGCAATGGTCAGGATGAACAGAACTGTAATCAGTCCAGCGACCACCGAAATCTCAAAAACACCGGCATAGGGGGCATTGAGGCGGAAGAAAATTATTCCCAGAAACAGGCTGGCCACAGCTAAGGACAAAGCCGCTTTTAGCAGGTCCTTAAACAAAATGGCCAGACCAGAAAAAATTATCAAGCCGCATAGTAACAGAATTTGTATTACCATCTCATATTCCCCACATTAACACCTGCTGGATTCCTTTGGCCAGCGCCTCGGCGGCTGGGGAAATC
Organism: Candidatus Aminicenantota bacterium; assembly: GCA_014360015.1. Classification (GTDB taxonomy): domain Bacteria; phylum Acidobacteriota; class Aminicenantia; order Aminicenantales; family Saccharicenantaceae; genus Saccharicenans. The sequence goes on from JACIYJ010000007.1 coordinate 59,872, forward strand.
CAGGTCTTAAAAACAGGAGTAAAGAAAATTCCTACGAAGATGCAAATCAGAGCCAGGATGACATTGGCCGCTGACATCCAGAAAGGGGCTTCTTTGATGTGCAGCCATTTCTCGCTGATTTTGCCAAAGAAAGCTTTTCTCTGAATGAGCAGATAGTACCAGAGTGTCAGAATGCTGGCCAGAATGGCCACGAGGGCATAGCCGAATTGTTTGGCTTGGATTAGAGCAATGACGATGATGAGTTTGCTCCAGAATCCAGCTAAGGGCGGAACTCCAGCAATAGACAGAGCCCCAACCAGGTTGGTTCCGGCGGTGATGGGTACCCGTTTGCCCAGTCCACCCAGCTCGTCTAAGTTTCTGGTGCCAGTGATATGTTGAATCGAGCCTGAATTCAAGAACAGAAGTCCTTTGGCCACCGCATGATTGAAAAGATGAAACAGGCCTCCAGCAATACCCAACGGCGTTCCCAGGGCCAACCCGAGAACGATGTAGCCAACCTGGCTAATGGAAGAATAAGCCAGCATTCTCTTGACATCCTTCTGCCCGAGTGCCAAGAGCGCGGCCACGACCATAGAGATTGTGCCTAAGGCCATAAGCACCTGAGACAGGACTGGAGTCATTCCGATAACACTGTAAATGATTCTGAAAAGCGCATATACTCCGGAAACTTTAATCAGGAGGCCCGACAGCATGGCTGAAATAGGAGCCGGAGCCGAAGGATGAGCATCGGGCAACCAGGCATGGAACGGGACCAGGGCCGCTTTCAGACCAAAGCCCATGATGAAGAAAGCCACACAGACTCCGACCACATATCGAGCGTTAAGGTCCTGAAGCCCCTGGGCCACAGCTTGGAAACTCAGGCTGCCGGTCATCCCGAAGAGGATGGTGATGCCGAGCAGGGCAAAGGCTGAAGCCACAACTGAAAGCATCAGATACTTGAACGAAGCTTCGAGCTCATCATAGCCGAGCCCGAAAGCTACCAGAGCGTATGAAGCTACTGCGGCCACTTCCAGGAACAGGTAGATGGAGAAAAGATCCGGCACTAAGACCAGTCCGTTCATCCCGGCAATCATCACCAAGAGCAGCGCATAAAAGTTAGCTTTATGTCCGTAATGTTCAAGATAATCGATGGAGAAAAGGCTGATGCACAGGCTGACCAAGGAGATGGTGAACAGCATGAACAGGTTAAAACCGTCAAGAGCTACCTGAAGATTGACTTTTTCACCGAACCAGTTGACGTTCTGAACGATAGTCCCCTGGTTAAAAATCGGTTTAACCAGGAGGATAGAGTTGAACAGGAGAAAAGCCAGAGCGGCGTTGGTCAGAACGTCAGGGACTAATTTTTTCGAAAACTTACCTATAATAGGCAGAAAAGCAGCTACCAATAACGGTATCACAATGAATGAAAAAACCACCGCTCCTCCTCTATTTTAATAACTGAAGTATTATCCAAATGACGACCACCAGGCCGCCGATTGTCCAGGCCAAATAGTTGGCATACTGACCATTGTGAGCTTTCTGCAAAATACCGGTGAAAGTCCGGCCGACAGCTGTGACCACTTTTTCGTAGAGATAATCTATGGGCCGATCGATGAACCGGAACAAGACCTTAGACAGCCACTGCAGTAACTTAACGCCCTGTTCGTACAGGTCGAAAAACCGGGCTTCGGACAGGTCGTAAAGTTTTCTCAGCCCGGGGAGTTGATGAATCGGTTCAGAGGCTAAGTAAGCTTTCTTGCCGCTGCGGTTCCATCCGTACAGGTGAATTCCCAGAGCGATAATAAGACAGAGAATTGAAACAGCGGCTACCGGGTTGAACAGGCTGAGGGCGTGGGCGGTGAAATCTAGGTGCTCACCAGCTTCTACATGGCCTTCAAGGATGGGCTGAATGAAAGTTTGCAGGGGTAGTTTGTTGTAAACACCGAAGGTGATGCAGAGGGCAGCTAAGATTAAAATTGGCAGAACTATCGGAGCTTCGCTCTCTTTGGTTTTCGGGACATCGGTTGATCTCGCTCCAAAGAACACAGAATGTCCAGCTTTCAGGAACGAAGCAAAAGTGAAAATGGCTCCGACCCAGGCGGCTATGGCAAAAATGGGATAGCCAGTTTCTAAGGCACCGTGGAAAACCATTTCTTTAGAGACAAATCCGTTGAGCGGCCAAACTCCAGAAATGGCTAAGGCGCACACTGTAAAGCCCAGAGCTGTCCAGGGCATTTCCCGACTCAAGCCGCCGAGTTTTTTAAGCTCAGTGGTTCCAGTGCGGTGCTCGACCGAGCCAGCGCTCAGGAACAAGCCGCACTTGTACATGGCGTGGTTGATCATATGGAAAATCCCGCCGGCAATGCCGATGGGAATGGCTGTACCGATACCGAGAATCATATAACCGACCTGGCTGACGGCGTGGAAAGACAAAAGTTTTTTGAAATCCTTCTGGATGAGGGCCATGAAGACAGCCAGGACGATGGTAGCCGCGCCTATAATCATTAAAATTATGGCTAAGGTGCTGCCGACTTTAAGCTCGAAGAAATCTAAGGTAATCCTCGCCAGAAGATAAATTCCAAGGAGTTTTTCGAACGAAGCCGGCATGAAAGCCATAAAACTGACCGGAGCGTCAAGGGCAGCGTCAGGAATCCAGGTGTGGAAAGGCATGGCCCCGGCTTTGCCGATGGCCCCGATCATCATCAGGATGAAAGCCGCAGCGGCCAGACCATGCGGCTCAACATGAATTTTGTCCATGGTCAGGGTGCCTGTTGAAGCCCAGAGAAGGCCGATTCCCAGAATCATGGAAAAATCGCAGAATCCGCCTATAATCAACGACTTAACTGCGGTCCGGTGAGAGGTGGGCTTGAGGCCCAAGGTTATCAAAGCGTAAGTGGTAATGAGTAGGGCTTCCCAGAAGAAAACCAGCAGGATAAAATTATTGGCTAAGACTGCTCCGTTGGAAAAGGCGGCTGCTAAGAAAACATATCCATAATATTCCCGGACCCGCGGATGGTCTTTCATCTTGACCGCAGAGTAAAGACAGATCAGAAAGAGGAAGCCAGAAAGAGCCAGGAGGATGAAGGATGAGAAATGATACAATCTGAGGTCAAAATTAATCCCCATCCCCAGCCAGTCGGTGACCAGAGAAAGATTTTTCTGAGAAAACAGCGAAAAACCGAGATAAAGGACAACCAGTGAGCTCAGAACTGCCAGAACTTCCCGCACGACTTTAATTCTGGACGGGATGAGGAAAAGGATGATTGCCGCCGCAGCCGGAAAAACGATTGGCCATAATAATGTCGTTGCCGTCATTTTAGCCACCAGCTGATGTGAGTTGTTGCCATCTGGACGAGTTTCATCGGATAAGAAACGAACAGGCCGGCCAGGACTGAGAGTACAGCTAAAATCGCCACCACCCCAACCATGGAGGGTGTTTTTTCAGGAGCAGCGATTTTGAGTTCACCGAGGAAAACCATGGCGAAAACTCGCATGAGGTAAAACATGGTCAGTACCGCGGTGAACAGGGCCAGAGCTGCTACCCAGACCTGATTAGCCTGGACCGTACCCATGATGACTAACAGCTTGGAAAAGAAACCGCCCAGTGGCGGAAGACCGATTACTGAAAAGGCGCAGATTAAGAAAGAAATAGCAGTAACGGGCATGGTTTTTATCAGCCCGCCCATTTCTCGTATATCCCTTTTGTGTGTGGCATGGAGGACTATACCGGCACAGAGGAACAACCCAGCTTTGGCTAAACCGTGCATCAGGATGAACAGCAGAGAGCCGGAAATAGCCGTGGGTGTAGCCACACTCAAGCCAAGGAAGATATAACCAATCTGGCTCACCGTGGAGTAGGCTAAGATTCTTTTGAAATCATTCTCAACAGTGGCTGCTCCAGCCGCTATCAGACTGGAAAGCACTGCCATGATGATAATCGCCTGCTGCCAGACATCTGGTATCTTAAAGGTATAAAGGAAGAGACGGGCATAGGCATAAACACCGATCTTAACCAGCACAGCAGCGTGGAGAAGGGCGGTAACTGTGGTCGGGGCCACACCGGCATCAGGCAGCCAGGTGTGGAGGGGAACAGTGGCTGATTTGGAAAACATCCCGAAGAGGATCAACAGAACAGCTGTTCCTGAAATGGCTACACCGCGCATGGCCACTAAGTTGAAAGTTCCTGTCTGCTCGTAGATGACAATGAACCCGAGCAGCATAACCACCGCACCACCGAAAGTCAGAAGGAAGGCTTTATCTGCTTTGAGAATGTAATCCTTCTGCCGGTAGAACCCGATGAGCCGCCAGCAGGCAATGGCGATTATCTCCCAGAACAGGTACATGAACACCAGGCTGGCAGAGAACACCAAGCCCATCATTGAGCCGATGAACAGGATGACCATTAGGTAGTACTCATTCTGATTGTCTTCGTGGTGGATGTAGCCGAGCGAGTAGATGATGATCAGGAAACCGATGAACGATGAGACGATCGACATGAAGATTGACAGCGGGTCGATGACTAAGATGAAATCCAATCCCAGTGCCAGGCTCTTGCTCCAGATAATCTCTCCACCTTTTAAGGCCTGAGGGATGAGGGTCAGTGGCAAGCAAGCGGTAATACCGCCCAAGAGCACTGACCAAAACGACCTGAGTTTTGGAGAGATGGCTCCGGCAAGAGGAACCAGCAAAGAACCTAAAATCGGAATAAAGATGGTAAGAAGGGTTATAACCTCGACTTTCATGAGACAGTGAGTATATTAAAATAAAAAAGGAATTGTCAAGAATTTCCCACAAGAAATTCACAAAAAATTCACGGGCTTATAAACACGAATAAAAAGCCTTTTCCACAATTAAAGCCAGGGGAAAATTTTATTTTTGTGTTTTTTGTGAAATCTGATAAAATTTTTAAAAAAATAAGGAAAGAGGAAAAAAGTGGCCATCAATTTAGTCGAAGTCAAAAATAAAAAACAATTAAAAACTTTCATCTACCTTCCTGAGAAGCTGCACAAAGGTCGTAAGAACTGGGTGCCGCCCATCTACATGGACGAATGGGCTTATTTCAACCCCAAAAAGAATAAGGCTTTCGGCTATTCTGATACCCTGATGCTTCTGGCTGAAAAAGATGGTGAGGTTGTGGGCAGAGTTATGGGCATTATCAACCGCCGGTACAACGAAGTTCGGAATGAAAAAACCGCCCGGTTTGGTTATCTGGAAAGCATTCGGGACCAGGAAGTGGTCCATGCCCTGCTCAGCCAGGTAGAACAGTGGGCAAAAGAAAAGGGCATGACCAGAATCATCGGTCCTTATGGCTTTTCTGACCAGGACCCGGAAGGGTTCCTGATCAAAGGCTTTGAACACCGGGCCACCATCGCCACCTATTACAACTTCGAGTGGATGCCAGAAATGGTTGAGAAGGAAGGCTACACCAAGGATATCGATTATTTTGTTTATAAAATTGAAATCCCGAAAGAAATCCCAGAAGTCTATCGCCGGGTGTCAGAAAGAATACTGACAAAGGGCAATTTTCAGCTTCTCGAGTTCAAGAGGCGCAAAGAGATTAAACCCTGGGTCCGGCCGATTCTGTCTTTGATGAACGAGTGCTATCTGGAGAGCAACATCTATGGTTATGCTCCTCTCGACGAAAGAGAGATGGAGGCCTTAGCCAAAAAATATCTGCCGGTGCTTGACCCCAGGTTTGTTAAAGGAGTTCTTAAAGATGGTGAAGTGGTGGCTTTTATCATCGGCATTCCCGACTTGACTGAAGGTATCCAGAAAGCCCGCGGTCGTCTCTTCCCCTTCGGGATCTTTAAGATCCTCAGAGCTCGGAAAAAAACCAAACAGCTCGACCTGCTGCTCGGAGGCATCAAGAAGGAATATCGGGGAGTGGGACTGGATGCGCTGATGGGCATGGCCATGATTTCTTCCGCTCAGCAGGCGGGATTTGAGATAATCGATACCCATCACGAGATGGAATCCAACGTCCGGGTCAGGGCGGAAATGGAAAGGATGGGCGGTCAGGTTTACAAAATCTATCGGGTTTATCAGAAATCTCTGGTTTAATCAGCAATTGACCGGCCTCCGTGCCAGCAGAGCTGAGATCTTAATCAGGCTTATTTGATTTCGGCCCAGTTCTGTCCCCAGCCGAGATGGACCTTCAGAGGAACGCTCAGCGAGCAGATGTTTTCCATATTATTTTTAACCAGCTTTTCGACGATTTCTTTCTCGTTTTCCGGGACTTCAAACACCAGCTCATCGTGAACCTGAAGTATCATTTTTGTCTTAAGATTTCTGGCTTTAATTTCTCGATAGATGTTAACCATTGCCAACTTGATGATATCAGCGGCCGAGCCCTGAATCGGAGTGTTCAGGGCAATACGCTTTCCAGCCTGAAACGTGTTGTTTTCCTTGCTCTTAAGCTCTGGAATCTGTCGCTGCCGGCCAAAAATGGTTTCCGCGTAGCCTTTTTCCCGGGCTGATTCCACCACTTTATCCAAATATTCTTTGACCTTTTTGTGTTCCTGAAAATAGCGGTCGATGAATTTCTGAGCTTCAGAATTTGAGGTTTCCAGTTCTTTAGCTAAGGAAAAAGCCGAGGTTCCATAGATGATGCTGAAGTTGATGATTTTTGCCCGTCGCCTCATTTCTTCAGGGAAGAGGTCGGCGGCCGGTCCGAAAACCCGACGAGCGGTTTCGGTGTGAATGTCTCTGTCGCTGAGAAAAGTCTCGCACAGGACGGGGTCTTCTGAAAGATGAGCCAGAAGCCGCAGCTCTATCTGGGAATAATCAGCTGAAAGCAGAAGATGGCCTTTTTCCGCGATAAAGGCCTGCCTTATTTTCTTGCCCATTTCCCCTCTGACCGGGATGTTCTGCAGGTTTGGGTCAGAAGAAGACAGACGGCCGGTAGCCGCAATTGTCTGATTGTAAGAGGTATGAACCCTTCCGGTTTCCGGGTTGACCAGGTGGACCAGAGAGTCGGTGTAGGTTGATTTCAGCTTGGCTAACTGCCGGTATTCGAGGACAGCGCCAACTAAAGGATGGAGTGGGGCCAGCTCTTCCAGGATTTCGGTGGCGGTGGACAGCCCTTTGGTGATTCTGGTCTTTTTGGAGGCCGGTAAATTGAGTTTATAAAAAAGAACCTGACTTAGCTGCTGCGGAGAGTTGATGTTAAATTCCTGACCGCTCATCTCATAGATTTGCTTTTCCAGACGGGCGAGCTGGGCCTCGAGTTCAGCCGAAAGCGAACGGAGCAGGTCCACATCAAGCTTTACTCCCTGGAGTTCCATCTCCGCCAGGACTTCTATCAAGGGTAATTCTATCTTTTCATACAGACGGTCGAGCTTTCTTTCTTTAATTTTAGGCCAGAGCACCTGGCTCAGGCTCAGGGCTAAATGGGCATCCTGGCAGGCATATTCAGTGACTTTTTCAACCGGCACCTCGTCAATCGTGAGCTGGTTTTTCCCCTTACCGACCAGGCTTTCGAACGGGATTTTGGTCTCCTGGAGATAATAAGCGGCCAGTTTATCCAAGTTATGTTTGCCCCAATTGGGCTCGAGGAGATAAGATAGGACCATGGTGTCATGGTGTATGCCCTGAAGATAAACTCCTTCCCTTCTGAGCACGATGTAGTCATACTTTATATTCTGCCCGATTTTTTTGATTTTAGGGTTCTCCAGAACAGGCTTGAGCTCAGACAGAACATAATCAAACGGAAGCTGGTCCGGAGCCAAGGGATAGCGGTGCCGCAGTGGTATGTAAAAGGCTTCTCCTGGTTTAAGACTCAGAGAAATACCGACCAGCTTAGCTCTGGTGGGATAAAGACTGGTCGTTTCAGTGTCTAAGGCAAAAAGCTCAGCCTTTTTCAGTCTGTCAACCAGCTGGTCGAATTCATCCCGGCTTAGAATGGCAGAGAACTTTTTGGCCGGAGATTCCTTTTTATTTAAATATTGAGGGATCAGACTGGTGAACTCCAGCTCCTGATATAGCTTGATTAGAGAGTCATAATCAGGTTCGGACAGACGGAATTCGCCCAGGTCAAGTCGCAGGTCTAAATGATCTTCAACTTTGACCAGTTTCTGGCTGAGCTCGAGCTGCGCCAGATTATTCTTCAGGCTTTCTTTAATCCTGGGATTTTTGACTTTATCCAGGTTGTTCTTCAGATTATCTAAGGTGCCAAATTCCAGGATCAAGTTTCTGGCGGTTTTCTCCCCGACTCCAGGAACGCCGGGAATATTATCGGAAGCATCTCCCCAGAGAGCCAGGACATCAGCTACCTGTTCAGCTTTTACTCCGAAAAAGTCTTCGACTTTCTTGACTTCTTTATCCTTAAGACTTAGCAGAAAATTAGGGTCAATCCGGTCGTCAACGACATAGATTTCCTTGGCCGGGTTGTAGATAGCGACCAGAGGTCCAATTACCTGGAAAAGGTCTTTATCGGTGGTAACGATGACCGTTGGCAGTTTTTGTTCAGAAGCCAGGCGGGCTAAGGTAGCTAAAACATCGTCAGCTTCATAATCAGCATACTCAAATTGCGGAATTCGCATGGCCTGGATAACTTTTTTGAGAACCGGCATCTGTACCACCAGGTCCTCGGGCATCGGCCGGCGCTGGGCTTTGTATTCTTTATAGGTCTGATGTCTGAGGGTGGGTTTTCCGGTGTCAAAAACGATTCCTAAGTATTCCGGTTTTTCTTCCTCGATAATCTTTTTTAAGGTGTTGATAAAGCCATAGATGGCATTGGTGGGAAAACCGGCTGAATTCGATAATTTCTGGATGGCATAATAAGAACGATAAAGAATGGAGTTGCCATCGATCAGAAAAAGTTTTTTTGAGGTCATCCGAGGAACTTGTCGTACTTTCCTTCCACGATTTCGTCAATCACCTCGGTGTGAAGGTCTTCTAATAGCTGTTGGATTATCTCTTTAAGGTTGGGTTGGTTGAGGTGAGCTGTATAAGGCATTCTTTTGGTGGCAATGACTCTTCCCGAGAGATAGACTAAGGATTCTATATAATTAAAAGCCGGACCCTTATCCTGAGTCTGGACCATGAATTTTGTCCCTTTGTATTCAATGCAGGTGTTGTAGCCTTCCATTCCTGAATGTCCTTCGAGATGATTATACTCATCTGGGGCTCGCCTGCAAGTGTTGAGTGATGGATTTTTGCCCGTTCCGGGTCAGGTTGACAACCAGGTTCAAGCTGGTATAATAGTTTGACATAAAAAGGATACTCTGATGGTTATTGATGTCAACGAAATTCCCAAAGAGGGATTGCACATCGACCAGGACTTTGACTTTGTCAGTCTGGACCTGGTAGAAGAAGATGCGGTCTTCTTAGAGCCCACCCATGCGGTGGTTGAAGTCAAAAAAGTCGGGTCGGATGTGCGGGTTAAGGGCAGGATTACCACCAGGCTGAGCTTTGTCTGCAGCCGCTGCCTGAGACCTTTTGAATATTGTGTGGATTCAACTTTTGACCTGGTATATCTCCCTGAAGAGCTGGATGAGATAAAGGATGAGATCGAAGAGGAAGACCTGGAAAAATTCTTTTACTATCATCAACAGCTCGACCTCAGAGAGATTGTGCTGGAGCAGCTCAACCTGAGTTTTCCGCTCAGACCGCTCTGTTCGGAAGAATGCGAAGGCATCTGCCCGGTCTGCGGCGAGCTCATTCACGACGGCAGCTGTGCCTGTGAAGTTAAGGTATCAGACCCAAGGTTAGAAAAATTAAAATCTTTTTTGAGAGATAAGAGATAAATGCCAAACCCAAAACGCAGACACTCACATTCAAGAAAAGGAAAGAGAAGGGCGCACGACCACCTTACTCTGCCCTCCTTTTCACTCTGCTCGAACTGCGGCAGCCCGAAACTTCCCCATCGCGCCTGCCCTGAGTGTGGATATTACAAGGGCCGTCAGGTAATCGAAGGCTCAGAGCAGTAAGAGAGTTTGAGTCATGAAAATCGCAGTCGATGCGATGGGCGGCGATTTTGCTCCGCGGGTAGTGGTAGAGGGAGCGGTGGCCGCTGCTGAAGAGTTTGATGTGGAAATTCTTCTGGTCGGCGCGGAGAAGCCGGTTAAGAGAGAACTCGAGCGCCTGAATTTTCAGGGAGCAAAAATCACCTTAGTTGATGCTCCCGAAACTATCAGTATGGGTGAAGGATTGATGTCCCTTCGCCGGAAGAACAGGTCTTCCATCTTTGTTGGCACCGAGCTGGTAAAAAAAGGTGAAGCTGATGCCTTTATTTCCATGGGCAACACGGCCGCGGTGACATACATTTCCAAAAAAGTCCTCGGCAGTCTGGAAGGAATCGAAAAACCGGGCCTGGCCCTGCTCATCCCGACGCTTAAAGGAGTTTCCTTACTGATCGATGTTGGAGCCAGTGCCAACTGCGAGCCCCATCATTTGGTTCAGTTTGCGGTAATGGGCAAGATTTTCATGGAAACCGCTCTCAACCGTCAAAATCCGACCGTAGCTCTGATGAGCATCGGCGAAGAAAAGACCAAAGGCAATGATCTGACGCTTGAAGCTTATGAAAGGTTACAGGCTTCCCCGCTTAATTTTATTGGCAATGTTGAGGGCAAAGACATTTACTCCGGTGTGGCTGATATCATCGTCAGCGATGGCTTTACCGGTAATGTGGCTCTGAAGGTTTCAGAAGGAGTGGTGGAAACCATGCTGGCCATGGCTAAGCATGAAATTACGAAAAATCTCCTGGCTAAGGTTGGCTTCTTGCTTTTAAAACACCATTTGAAAAAAATTTATAAAAAGATAGACTATTCTGAGTACGGTGGTGCGCATTTGTTAGGGGTGAAGGGAATCTGTATCATTGGCCATGGACGATCAAATCATAAAGCCGTGAAGAATGCTATCAGAGTCGGGAAAGAAATTGTGGCCCAGAAGCTCCAAGAAAAAATCCAGGAGGAAATTGGTAAATTCGTCCAGGCTTACAAAGGAGTAACTGCATGATTTTCAGCCAGAAAGTTTCTCTGGTGACAGGAGCTTCTCAAGGCATAGGTGAAGCCATTGCCGAGGAGCTGGGCAAAGAAGGTGCTACCGTCATTCTGGTGGACATCCAGAAAGACAAGCTGGAACAGGTAGCTAAGCGGCTGTCTGACCAGGGAATTAAGGCCCTACCTTATGAAGCCGATGTAACCCATTTTGACCAGGTCTGTGCGGTGACCGAAGCCGTGGTTAAAGAGCTCGGTAAAATCGACCATCTGGTCAACAATGCTGGCATTACCAGGGATTCGCTGCTGCTGCGGATGAAAGAGGAAGATTGGGACCTGGTTCTGGCCGTTAACCTTAAAGGTGCCTTCAATTTCTCCCGGGCTGTCTTAAAACATATGATTTCTGCCCGTTATGGTCGGATAGTCAACATTTCTTCGGTGGTTGGTCTTATGGGCAATTTTGGCCAAACCAATTACGCCGCTTCCAAAGCCGGGCTGATTGGTTTTTCCAAATCTTTAGCTCGGGAAGTAGCGGCCCGTGGAATTACCGTAAACTGTGTGGCTCCGGGCTACATTGCTACTCCGATGACAGAAAAACTTCCAGATGAAGTCAAGAAGGCTTTCTTAGAAATAATCCCGATGAAGCGCTTTGGCTTACCGGTTGAAGTGGCCCGGGCAGTTAAATTCCTTTGCTCAGATGATGCCGCCTACATCACCGGCCAGGTGATAAACGTCAACGGCGGAATGTATATGTAAGAAGTAAAAAAAATTAAAAGGAGGTAAGTATGGAAAGAGAAGAACTTTTGAAGAAAGTCAAAGCCATCGTTGCCGACAAGCTGAACATCAGCGAAGACCAGATTACCGAAAACGCCTCTTTCACCCAAGACCTGGGCGCTGATTCGCTGGACACCGTTGAACTGGTTATGGCTCTGGAAGATGAATTCGGCCTGAACATTCCTGATGATGAAGCTGAGAAGCTGAACACCGTTGGCAAAGCTATCGATTACATCATGGAGCACTATAAGGGGAAATGACATCATTTCCCCTTATCCTTCCTTATCTTTAATTTTGTGAGAATAAGAACAACCGATGGGTGCTTCTTACATTCAAAAAAGAAGAGTGGTTATAACCGGAATCGGCTTAGTCACGCCACTTGGTGTGGGTAAAGAAGTCAACTGGCAGGCGCTGTTGGAGGGGCGGTCTGCGATCAGCTTGATTTCCCGTTTTGACACCTCTCGTTTTTCTACCAAAATCGCCGGTGAAATCAAGAACTTTGACCCGCAGCAGTTTATGGATAGAAAAGAAGCCCGGAAGATGGACCTATTTGTTCAGTATGCTATTGCTGCGGCCCAGTTAGCTGTTGACGATTCCGGTATCGATCCGGCCAAACTGGAGGGAGAGCGGACAGGGGTTTATGTCGGTTCAGGAATAGGCGGCATTGGCTCGATCGAAGAGACCCACAGGGTGCTAATGGAAAAAGGGCCGGAAAGAGTCTCGCCGTTTTTTATTGTCCAGACCATTATCAACGAAGCGCCTGGCCATATTTCTATTCGTTATCGAGCCAAAGGACCCAACATGTCTAACGCCACGGCCTGCAGCACCGGGGCTCACGCCATTGGAGAAGCCTTCAGAATGATTCAGCTCGGTGTGGTAGACAGAATGATTGCCGGCGGGTCTGAAGCGCCGATCACCCCGTTGAGTTTAGCCGGCTTCAGCAACATGAAAGCTCTTTCCGAAAAAAACGACCAGCCGGAGAAAGCTTCCAGACCGTTTGATGCTCAAAGAGATGGGTTTGTGATGAGCGAAGGCGCCGGGATCGTACTTCTGGAAGAACTGGAATCGGCCTTGGCGCGTGGAGCCAGGATTTATGCGGAGATTGTCGGGTACGGTCTGAACGGCGATGCTTACCACGTCACCGCGCCCTGCCCTGATGGTGAAGGTGCAGCCCGGGTGATGAAGATGGCTCTTGATGATGCTGGGGTTTCACCTTCAGTGGTTCAGTACATCAATGCTCACGGCACCTCGACTCCTTACAACGATAAGACTGAAACCTTAGCCATAAAAACAGTGTTCGGAGAGTATGCTCGGAAGCTTGGAGTAAGCTCCACCAAATCGATGACCGGACATCTGCTGGGAGCTGCCGGCGGAGCTGAAACTGCCATTACCGCCCTGGCTATCTACCATCAGATCATGCCGCCGACCATCAACTATGAATTTCCTGACCCGGATTGCGACCTTGATTATGTGCCAAATAAGGCCCGTCCGGCCGAGATCGTGTACGCTATGACCAATTCGTTCGGTTTCGGCGGAACCAATGCCTGTCTGCTTCTGAAAAAATTTGAGAAATAGTCTGAATGCGGTGATAAAGATCTTTCTCCCGGCGCCGTGAAATTTATTAAGCTATTTGAATGAGTTAGACTGAGCTTTATCGAAAGCAAGCCGGGTTGAAATCGAAAAAAAAACGAAGCCCACAGATTTTGAGAAGTTTACTGCGGTTCGTTTTCTCCGATCACCTGAAGAGTGAGCCGGTTCTTTTCCGAGCGGTGCTCACCGATGCTGCTGACTCTGATGGCTGGTTCGTCCACAACCACGCATTTGTTTTCGCAGATGCCGCAGCCGATGCAGGCGTCAACGTTGACGAAAGGCGCCAGGTTGGAAACAACTTTACCCTCAGGTGTCAGCGTTTCCACTCTTACCAGCTGGATAGCCTTAGGCGAGACCGGACAATGCTCTTCGCAGACAATACAGGGTTTACCCAGAGCATAAGGCAGACAGCGGTTCTTGTTGATCCAGGCCGTGCCGATTTTAACCTTGGTCTTTTCTTCTATAGTCAATTCTCTGATGGCTCCAGTCGGGCAGACCTGACTGCAGAGTGAACAGTAATATTCGCAGTAACCGATTCTCGGAACCAGCACCGGTGTCCAGATACCTTCAGGTCCAGCTTCAGTCAGTGCCGGTTGAAGACCATTGGTCGGGCAGACTTTCATACATTCACCGCATTTGACACATTTAGCCAGAAATTTCTCTTCGGGCAAAGCTCCGGGTGGTCTGATGAGAGCCGGATAGGCACGCTTGCGGTGAGAAGTAATCTTAAAAATCGGGGCCACAAGAAGCGCAGTTAGAGAAGTCAGCAGGACTTTCCGCCGGCTCAGATCAACCCCTTTGATTTTCTCTGCCTGCCATCTCCAAGGAAAGCTGATGGCTGCGGTTGGACAGATGGCTGCACAGGTTTCACAGTAAACACACTCAGAACTTCTCCACTCATCAATTGGATACGGCCTGGCGTTGGTTTCGCATTGAATTGAACAGAGATGACAGTTGATGCATTTATCCGGATCGATTTTGAGCTTAAAAAGATTAAACCGGGAAAAAAGTCCGAGCAAAGCTCCGGTCGGACAGAGATAGCGACACCAGAACCTTTCTTTCCAGGCGTTCAGCAGCAGGGCGGCCAGAAACAGAAGGCCTATGAGTAATGCGTTTTGAAAGACGCTGTTAAAAGCCAGGTTTTCCAGAGTCTGGCCGAGTCCCTGACCGACGGATTTAAGACCGGCAGAATAGGCCAGGCTTCCAGATTGAGAAAAAATCTGGTTTAAGACTGGAGAAACATAAACGGCAAAAGAACGGTAAAGAAAAGACAACGGGTCAAGATAGCCGGCTAAGTTGACGGTGAAAACAGCTGCGATCAGGACTATTATCAGAATAAAATACTTTGGACCTAAACTCATCCGGTCGTCTTTTTCTGGTCTGAGCCAGCGCGTCTTTTTAAAAAGAAAAGAGAAAAACTGATGAAGAGCTCCGAGAGGGCAGACCCAGCCGCAGACGAACCGACCGAAAAGCAGCGTGACCAGCAGGGTTATTCCGGAGAGCCACAGCGCAGCCAACACCATCCTGGAGGCGATGATGGTGGTCAGGGCCAGAAACGGGTCAAAATGAAAATACCGCTCTACAGTGGTTTGGAGATAATCTTCGCCGGCATAGTGAGTCTTAAGGAACAGGATGAAGAAAAGACTGAAGAAGATGATTTGAGAAAGGACCCGAAGCTTTTGAAGCCAGAAATATTTTTTAGACTTTTCTCTTTTCAATTTTGACTTTCTCCAGTTCGAATTTTCCCAAACCTCTGTCCTGGGCCAGCTTCAGAAAAAGAAGTTCCTGGGGTTTATAATCAAAGAAAGTAGCGCCGTAAGCATCAACCGCGACCGGATCAGTTCCAGCTACCACGGTTTTCATCAGTTTGGTATCGGAAGTTCTTCCTCCCTGCGGTCCATTACGAAACAGAATCCGGTAGCCATCGAGGACAGTCAGGGTAGGTTTGAAGAAAGCTGCTAAGTCAACCATGGCCTGGTCGATTTTTTGATGAAGCTGGTTGCGACTGCCACCGATAGCTCCCAACCAGTTCTTCATCCCGAGAGTCACTTTTGACAGACTGTGGACCTTAGCCACCGGGGCGTTGATTATTTTATCAACTTCAAGAAAATCCTGAAAAACTTCCCATTCTTTCAGCCATTCACCCTTTAAGGCAACTTTCTTCAAACGCTGTTCTTCAGCAAAAAGGACTTTCGCTCCAGCTTCCTTAGCTGCATTCTGAATTCCTGAGCGAATGTAACAACGCTTGGGCTGATTGATGGTGTGATCCATGACGATGACTTCTTTGGCGCCGGCCTCAAAAGCCATTTCCACTAAAGCTTTAACTACTTCGGGGTTGGTGCAGGCGGCCATTTCTGGAGTCCTATCCCAGCCGATGTTAGGTTTAATCAAAACTTTATCACCACGTCCGACAAACCGCTTCATTCCGCCTAAGGCTTTGAGAGCTTCCTTAGTGATGACTGCAGGAGAGTCACCTTCGGCCACTGATAGCTCAGGCAAGGTGGTTTGAGAGAAAATTTCTGGAGTAAATTTTACTGCCAGGCCGCTTAAAAGAAGAGTTTTGATAAAGTCTCGTCTTTCCATTTTTCCTATCCTTTTCCTAAGGATTTTACATATTCCATAATACCACGGAAAAGACCGGTGGCCACAGCCTCTCTATAAATATCAGTCTTCAGCGCCTCTTCTTCTTTCTGGTTAGAGAGATGAGAAACTTCGACCAGGACCGCAGGCATTTCGCTACCGATCAACACCCAGAATGGACCGCCTTTGACTCCCAGGTCGTCGCGTGGACCGAAGTTGTGCTTCAGGTGGTTGAGCAAATTCTGATGGATTTTTTCGGCCAGGTCTCTGGATTCTTCATATTTTGAGTTTTTGATGATTTTTTCCACGATTAACTTCATCTCCCGAATGTTTTTGGTGGAGGAAGCATTCTCTTTGGCCGCCAACTCATTGACGGCTGGGTCCGGGCTAAAATTCAGGTAAAAAGTTTCAACTCCGGTCCGGGTTTTCTTAGGGCTGGCGTTGAGATGAATAGAGATGAACAGATCAGCTCCTTTCTGATTGGCAAAAGCTGTTCTTTTTTCCAGGGGTAAGGTGATGTCTCCGTCTCTCGTCAGGAAGACTTCAAACTGACCCTGAGTTTCCAGAATTCTTTTTAACCTTCGGGCAATGTCTAAGGCCACATCCTTTTCTTTAAGTCCCGAGCGGCTGAGACAACCGGGGTCAGTTCCGCCGTGGCCAGGGTCCAGGACAATTCTTTTAACCCCGAGGCCAAGCTGCCGGACAAGAGAATAACCTGAGCTTGACGGACTGGGTGGCTGAGGTGGCTGTTCCTTAGGTCGGGTGGCCGTTTGACCTGAAGGTTTGGCGTTAGTGGTTGAAGCCGGAGCTGGTTCTTTAA
Organism: Candidatus Aminicenantota bacterium; assembly: GCA_014360015.1. GTDB lineage: Bacteria > Acidobacteriota > Aminicenantia > Aminicenantales > Saccharicenantaceae > Saccharicenans. Next base: position 76,552 of record JACIYJ010000007.1, read on the forward strand.
TCTCTTTCGCCAAAGCTTTGGGATAGACATCTATAACCAGCCGGTTCGGGTCTTTCAGATAATATATTTTTTCCCGGTCCTTTGAATTCGGATAAAGCTCCAGAGTCAGCCGGACGGTTGAAGGGTTTTTCTGAGCCAGACGGAAAGTCTTGATGCAGGAAGATTGCAGTTCAAAGGATTTCCCGTGCAAAGAAGGATTGAGTTTAGCCTGAAAGATGTCGAGGTAAAAACGTTCAGGGTTTTTGAGCTCGGCTGAATAGAATTCGCGGATCTTATCTATTTCTAAAACTATTCTGATAAACTCCAGGTGTTGATGGTAGCGTAGGCTGGTAATCTCAGCCCGGGGGTCTTCCGGCTTACTGGCGGCAGAAAAAAGTGTTACGAAAATTAATATCAGTAACACTGAAAAGCCTGATTTTCTCTGCATCAATCGAGCTTTTATCTTCCAATAATGATAAATACCAGCAAATCAGGCTGAAAGCAACTGAAAAGAAAAAATCAGGCTCCGTATTTTTTGAGCTTCAGAGCGTGGGCCAGCATCAAGGGCATGGCATAGAGAGAGGGAAAACGCCCTAGGGCGCCCTTAGCGCATTCTCTTTCGGTGAACCGGCTGACTTCATCTGCGGCCGCGTTGGTTGAAACCAGGACAAAGGGATTCGGATGCCAGGAATGAGATTTAAGGACGGAAGGGGTTGAATGGTCGGAGGTTATTACCAGAACATCCGGCTTGAGCGCCCACAGCCGGGGAATGAACCGGTCAATTTCTTCGATGGCTTTGACTTTGTCTTCATAACGGCCGTCTTCGCCGGTTGAGTCAGTTTTCTTGAAATGCAAATAGAAGAAATTGTAATCAGAATAATGTTTTTCTAAGGTCTCGAAAATTTCTTCGGTCGAAGGGCCGACTTCCAGCACTTCCATTCCCAGCAATCTGGTCAGACCCCTGTACATCGGATAGTTAGCAATGGAGGCGGGTTTGATCTTATAAAGCTCGGACATCGGCGGTAAGTTGGAGGGGAATTTGGAAAAGCCGCGAAGAAGAGCATAATTAGCTTTTGGTTCGTTCTGGAGAGCCTGTCTGAGTTCTTCGAGGAACCTGTTTATGATTTTGGCCGTGAATTCAGCTTCCGGGGTCAGAGCTTCTGCCGGTACTGCTGGTTTACCTTCTTTCTGCGGGTCAGCGTCGGTCAGGGCATCGGAGAGTCCGGGTCCGGAGATCTTAAGAACGAAGCGATGTTCCTTACCAGGATAAAGAGAGACTTTTATGCCCTCAATCTCCTGGATTTTCTGATTAAGAAAAGTGCAGAGCCTGACATTTTCTTCAGTAGAAATCCGGCCAGCTCTTCTGTCAACTACCAGCCCTTCTTTAAGAGTGGCGAAATTCCCTCTGGCTACGACATCATACCGGCCGACTTCAACTCCAGTTCCCATGGCTTCCAGAATTCCGCGTCCGAGCTGGTATTTGAGCGGGTCGTAGCCGAAAAGAGCCAGATGGGCTGGCCCGGAACCAGGGGTGATTCCCATAAAAACCGGGTCAGTGACTCCACACACACCCCTTCTGGCAGTTTCGTCTAAATTGGGCTTATGGGCAGCTTCGAGTTCGGTGAGGCCGTTGACCGGAAGCCCTCCTAAGCCATCCATCACCAGAAGAACGATTTTTGAATCCGTAGGTTGAGTTAATTCTTGAGCAATTTTTTCCCAGTTCATACCTGAATTATATCCTTGACCGATATTAGAATCAACCCGGTCTGATGTATAGTATCCGGAGTATCTGGTTAAAGGATTATTTCTCAGCAGCAGTTTTTAATGTAAAATATTTTCAAACGTAACTTTATATTGCCTTAATCGTTAAAAATAAATGGCTTTTCCATAAAAGGAAGAGAAAAAAGGGGGCCTCGTCTAAATCATCGAGGTCCAGAAAAGTGAGACTCGAATGGACGAAAACCAGGTTGTCAAACTGGCTCAACAGGGAGACCAGGAAGCTTTCTCCATGCTGGTAAAATCCTACCAGAACAAAGTCTTTGGCCTGGCGGTAAACATCGTCCACAACCGAGAAACGGCAGACGATTTAGCTCAAGAAATATTTTTAAAAGTTTATCTATCACTCCCGAGGTTCAGGTTTCAGGCAGAATTCGGCACCTGGCTCTATCAGATAGCCATAAACCACATCCGGGATTACTTGAGAAAGCACAAAAAGGAGAAGGACGACCTGAGACTGGATGATATTCCGGAGCCAGGATCTGAGGAAAAAGAAGTCTCGCTGAAGCTGGCTGAAAATCAGGAAGAAGAGAGACGCAAAATGCTGTTAAGACAAAAATTGGAAGAAATGCCTGAAAAGTATCGTCTAATACTATCTCTGAGAGATATACAGGGTTTGAGTTATGAAGAGATTGGAAAGATACTGAAACTTTCGCCGGGAACAGTGGATTCCCGGCTGCACAGGGCAAGAAGGCTTTTAAGAAAAAAATTGGCTCCCTTTTTGAGCCAGGAAGGAGGATGAAGATGAAATGCCGGAAAGCTGAAAAATTGATTTCAAGGCTCATCGACAACCAGCTCGAGGCAGAAGCGTCGGCCCGGCTTAAGGCTCATCTTGAAGTCTGCCCTTCCTGTGCTCGTCTGCTCTCTGATTATCAGAGGATGCAGAGTCTGATGTCAGAGATCAAAATAGAAGCGGAGCCGCTGCCTTGTTTTGTTGAAAGGTTAAAAGCCAGGCTCTCAATCGAGCCCCGTCCTTCTATCTGGGCTGTGGTTGAAAGGTGGTATGCAGCTGCGGTGCCGGTGTTTCTGATTATAGCCACGGTGCTGGTCGGAATCCTGTTTCTGATTCAGCCGGCAGAAAAACAGCTCAGCCAGTCTGAGATGCTGCTTTTCCAGAATCAGAGCCTGCTCAAAGAGACCCAGGCGATTTTTGAAGAAGAAAAACCGGAAAACCGTCAGCTCAAACTTCTGTTTGCTGGCCTGGAAGGTCAGGAAGTTGTCAGGAGAGGTAAACAATGAAAGATAAATATAAACTCTGGATAGCTCTCTCCTTGGTCGTTGTCTTTGGTCTGGGTGTAGCGGTCGGAGTGTTGAGTGAAAAGGCTTGTCTTAGCAAGAATAAATCCAAGCCACCTCAAAAGCAGGAACCATTTCCGACCATGGAAGTCATTTCTAAAGAACTCCAGTTGACACCCGAACAGGAGGCTCAGATCAGAGAAGTTTTTAAGCGGAGCGAAGAGCGTTTTGAAGCTTTTAGAAAAGAAGTTCATACTCGTCTCGGAGAGCTGCGTGATCAATTAAAAAGTGAAATGGATAGCGTGCTGACTCCCGAACAGCAGAAAAAAATGCAGGAAATGATGGATAGATATATGCGCCAGCGGAAAAGAAACTCTTCCGAGCGGCGAGAGGATAAACCTCGAGATCAAATTCCCCCTAAAAAGGAGAAAAAAGGAGAAGGAAGATGAAGAAGAAAACTTTATTCATCATCATTGCCATCGTGGTTATCGTCGGTTTAGTTGTTGGTTTTACTCTGGTTAAAAAGAGTTCCAACAACAAGCCTAAGTACCGAACTGAAAAAGTTAGCCGTGGCGATATTGAAGCCGTGGTTACCGCAACCGGAACTTTGAATCCAGTGGTTCTGGTTCAAGTGGGTAGCCAGGTTTCTGGCAGGATTGAAAAAATCTATGTAGATTTTAACTCCAAAGTTAAAAAAGGTGATATTTTGGCCGAACTTGACCAGTCTCAGCTTAAGGCTCAAATAGAGCAGAATCAGGCTAATTATCAGAATGCCATCGCTTCAGTGGAAAGGGCCAAGGTATCTCTGGAAATTGCTCAGAAAAATTATGAAAGGGCCAAAAGTCTTTTTGAGAAGAACCTTATTTCTTCTCAGGAAAAAGATCAGGCTGAAGCTGCATACCTTCAGGCTAAAGCTGACCTGGTCTCAGCCGAAGCTCGGGCAGCTCAGGCCAAGTATCAATTAGATGCTAGTAAAGTCAATTTAAGCTATGCCATAATCCGCTCACCAATTGATGGGGTTGTGGTTTCCAGAAATGTCAATGTTGGCCAGACAGTGGCCGCCAGTTTTCAGGCCCCAACCCTGTTTGAAATTGCCAATGACCTGACCAAAATGCAGGTTGAATGTCTGGTTGATGAAGCTGATGTGGGAAAAGTCAAAGAAGGTCAGAAAGTAAAATTTACGGTTGAAGCCTATCCAAATGAGACTTTCTGGGGTGTGGTCAGACAGGTTCGCTATGCGGCCCAGGTGCAGCAAAATGTGGTTCAGTATACGGCCATTCTGGATGTTGACAATTCCAGCATGAAACTTCTGCCCGGTATGACCGCTACCTGCTCTATCGTCGTAGGCGAAGCCAAGAATGTCCTGAGGGTTCCTAACGCTGCCCTGCGCTTCACTCCAGACCTGAAACCGGAAGAATTGCAGAAGATTATGAAGGCTGCTTTTGAAGAGATGGCGGCCAGAAGACAGCAACAGGGTGGGGGAGCCCCGGTCGGACCTTCTTCAGGCACTCAGGCCTCAGGCGGTCAGAGAACCTTTAATTTTGCCCAGATGGGTCAGATGGGAGCAATGAGCGGCTCTGGGCAGCAGGGGACCAGAAGAGGTCCTTCGAGAGTCTGGATGATGGATGAAAAAGGCAACCTCAAGGTGGTCTTTGTCCGCACCGGCGTTACTGACAATGCTTATACCGAAATCATCAGCGGCAATCTGAAAGAAGGTGATGAGGTCATCATCGGACTGATGACAGCATCGTCCTCCAGTTCTTCCGGTCGGCCACAGACTCCGCCGCCGGGTGGTGGTATGTTCATGATCAGAAGGTAATTCTGACAGGAGATAAGATGAGCGACAAGATTATTCAATTAGAAAATATAGTCAAAATCTATCAGATTGGTGAAACCCAGGTCCAGGCCTTGAGAGGCATCACTTACAGCGTAAATTACTCTGAGTTCCTGGCCATCATGGGACCATCCGGTTCCGGTAAATCCACTTTGATGAGCATCCTGGGCCTGCTGGACCGCCCGACTTCTGGCAAGTATTTTCTCGAAGGGATGGATGTTTCCCGGTTGACCAAGGACGAGATGGCGGCAATTAGAAATAGAAAGATTGGTTTTGTCTTTCAAAACTTCAACCTGCTTTCCAGAACCACCGCTCTGGAAAATGTGGAATTGCCGATGCTTTATGCCAATGTCAACAGCAAAGAAGCCAGGGAAAAAGCTTTGCGGGCACTGGCTGCCGTCGGGTTGAAAGGCTGGGAACATCATCGAACCAACCAACTTTCCGGTGGACAGATGCAGAGAGTGGCCATAGCCAGGGCCTTAGTCAATGACCCGTCAATAATTCTGGCTGATGAACCAACCGGAAACCTCGATTCCAAAACCGGGGCCGAGATTATGGACATTTTCTGCAGACTAAATCAGGAAAGAAAAATCACTCTGATTATGGTCACGCATGACCCGGTGATTGCTTCCTATGCCAAACGACGGCTTTATCTCAAAGATGGTCAGATTATCAAAGAAGAAGTCAGTGAAGGTTCCTGTGAACGAGCTTCAGTTTCAGGAGGATAAAAATGAAAATTTTTAAAATATTACAGGTCTCGATTCGGGCCTTGACTCGGAACAAAATGAGGTCCTTCCTGACTATCCTGGGAATCATCATCGGAGTGGCGGCGGTGATTGCCATGGTCAGTGTTGGCGAAGGGGCCAAGAAAGGCATTCAGGAACGGTTTGCTTCTATGGGCACCAACCTGCTGTTTGTCTATCCCGGGAGCAGAAATGTGCGAGGAGTGCATACCGGTTTTGGTGGCTTCAACACCTTAAAGCCTGAAGATGCCAAGGCTATAGAAGAGTACTGCGACGCGGTCCAGGCTACTTCCCCTTCAATTTCTACCAGAGCTCAGGTTGTCTATGCTAACAAGAACTGGAACACCCAGATTCAGGGTACCGGAGAGAAATTTCCTGAAATAAGAAACTGGAAAGTGGTCGAAGGTACTTACTTTGATGAAACTCATGTGGCGGCAGCGGCTAAGGTTTGCGTCTTAGGAAGTCAGGTTAAACAGAATCTTTTTGAAGATGAAGAAGCTGTCGGCAAAACCATCAGAATAAAAAAGATTCCGTTCAAGGTAATTGGTGTCTTAGAATCAAAAGGAGAACAGGGCGGTTTTTTCAACCGGGATGACATGATTGCTGTTCCTTATACCACTGTCATGAAGAGACTGATGGGTGTTGATTATATTGGTTCGATCGATGTCTCAGCGGTCTCAGCTGATAGAACGGCTGAAGCCCAAAAACAGATTGAAGAACTATTGAGGGAAAGACACCGCATCGCCCCTGGAGCCGAAGACGATTTCCAGGTCCGAAACATCGCTGATGTGGCTCAGAGTGCTGCTGAATCTACCCAGATTATGACCATCCTTCTTGGGTCGATTGCTTCGATTTCGCTTATTGTCGGCGGTATCGGAATAATGAACATCATGCTGGTTTCGGTTACTGAACGTATCAGAGAAATCGGAGTCCGCTTAGCTGTGGGAGCCAGGGAAAGAGACATTCTGCTTCAGTTCCTGATTGAAGCGGTGGTTCTCAGCGTTGGTGGTGGTATTATCGGCATCATCGTGGGAGTTGGAGCATCCAAGTTGATGAAGTACATTTCGGTTTTTCAGGGTATTACTACAGTTGTCACTCCGGGCTCGATTTTGCTGGCTTTTCTTTTCTCAGCTTCGGTAGGTATATTCTTTGGTTATTACCCGGCCCGAAAGGCTTCCCGACTCGACCCAATAGAAGCCCTGCGATATGAATGATAGCTTGAAGTGAAAGTCCTTAATTTTGAAATAACTTGTATGTTTGACCAAGACAATCGGAGGTTCAAATGAAGAAAACACTTAAGGTTTTAAGTTTATTGCTGATATTCAGTTTCCTGAGCGGTTTAGCCCTTCTGGCTCAAGAAGAAAAAGTCCTGAAACTAACGCTGGAAGACTGCATCATCAGGACTCTCAAAAACAATCTCGGGGTATCAATTCAAGAATTGAATCCGGAGATTTCTGCTGCCAGCCTGTCGAAGGCCAAAGAAAAATTTTATCCCACGCTCCAGTTTAGCTATACCCAGAGAAGAAACAACACACCCTCTTTCTCCGGGCTGGAATCGATTGAAAGCACCATTACTAAATACAATGATTTATATGGGCAGATTTCTCAGGCCATTCCTTTTGGTGGGACTCTGAACATCAGTCTGGATACTTACAAGAATTTTACCACACAGAATTTTCAGACCTGGAATCCTCGCTACTACAGCACCCTGAGGTTTGACTTCACCCAGCCACTCCTTCAGAATTTCGGTTACAACATGAGCCGGAAAGAAATCATTATCGCCCGGAACAACTTGGCTGCTTCTCAAGCCCAGCTGGAAAAATCTCTCATGGATACCATCTACTCAGCCGAGCAGGCTTACTGGAATTTAGTTTATGCCATTGAAGACCTCAAGGTGAAACAGCAATCCCTCAAGTTAGCTCAGGAACTTCTGGAAAAGAACATAAGGTCGGTGGAAGTCGGAACCTTAGCTCCTCTGGATGTGCTCAGCGCCCGGTCTGAAGTGGCTACCAGAGAAGCTGACATCATCCAGGCTGAAGCTGCGGTGAAGAATGCGGAAGACCAGTTGAAGACTCTGATGAACATGAGTCAGGAAGAAGAAAAACAGTACACAGCCATAATCCCGGTTGACACCCCCAAATTTGAACAGAAGGAGATGTCTCTGGAAGAAGCTATCTCCATTGCTCTGGCCAACCGCCCCGACCTGAAAAGTCTGCAAATCAACCTGAAGACTCAGGAATTCAATTTATCTGTGGCTAAAAACCAGCTATTGCCCGCTCTAAATTTAACTGCTTCCTACTGGAGTCCCGGTCTTTCCGGTGACCGACTGGTTTACCTCAATAACAATCCTCTTACCGGGATTATCGTCGATGTCATTCCTGGTCCCAGAAGCAATTCTCTAAAGGATGCTCTCAATTTCAAATATCAGAACTGGTCAGTTGGTTTAACCCTGAACATCCCGCTCAGCAATATGATTTCTAAAGCCAGCTATACTCAAGCCAGGTTGAACCTGGAACAGGCTCAGCTGAGCTTAAAACAACAGGAACAACAGGCAATGCTGGAAATCAAAACAGCTCTGAGGAACGTTCAGGCAAATCTCAAAAGAGTCCAGGCTTACCGAGCTGCTCGTGAACTTCAGGAACAGAAGCTGGCTGCTGAAGAAGAGAAACTGAAAGTCGGGCAGAGCACTAACTATACCGTCCTGATGTACCAGAGAGACTTAGCCAACGCTCGTTCAGCTGAACTCAAGGCCATTATTGATTATAATATCTCCTTAGCCAATCTGGAAAAGGCTCTCGGATTGAGTCTCAAGAATAGAAATATGAAACTTGTCGATTTTCTTGATAGTAACTGATTCCTTAGCCGAAACTGAAATTCCAGATGTGTAAGCAGCTAAAAGGGTGGATTTTAGTAACTTTTCTTATCCTTTTTACCCGGCTGCTTCTGTCCAGCCAACCACAGGTGCTCCCAAAGAATTTTCTGGTCGAAGCCAGATATCTGGAAAAAGCTCCGGTCATTGATGGGCACTTAGGAAATCCAGAATGGGCTGCAGCTGCGGTTATCGAGGACTTTGTTCAATATGAACCTCAGGAGGGCGGCCAGCCATCGGAGAAAACAATTGTCTGGATAGGCTATGACCAAAAATATCTTTACATAGCTTTTCGGTGCCTTGATTCCCGCTCAACTGAGATTCGTTGCTCTCTCTGTCAGAGAGATAAAGTTCATGGTGATGATGTAGTCTCTGTCTATCTCGATACTTTTAATGATAAAAAAAGAGCTTTTGTTTTTCAGGTCAACCCGAAAGGTGTTCAGGTTGACGGAGTTTATGTGGAGATGATGCCCCACAGTGGTCGCGGTCGAGGCGGGGGCGGCGGTTTTGACCGAATCGACCGCAACTGGAACGCCTATTTCAAGTCAGCTGCTTACAGGGATGAACAGGGCTATACCGTAGAAATGGCCATACCTTTTAAGAGCTTGCGTTTTCCGAACACGCCTTCTCAGGTCTGGGGCATAATGTTCAGACGACAGATACCCAGAAAAAGCGAAGACCTGTACTGGCCACCACGTTCGCGCAGTGTTAATGGATTGCTGATTCAGGCCGGCCAGCTCGTCATCAACCGGAATGTGGAAAAAGGCAAAAACCTTGAACTAATGCCGGCTGTTATTGGCAGCAAAGCCAGCGGTGACAGGGCTTCTGCTGAAGTTGGCGCCAATATCAAATATGGAATTACTTCAGACATCACTGCCGACCTGGCCCTAAACCCTGATTTCAGTCAGATCGAAGCTGACCTGCCCCAGAATGACGTCAATCAGCGATATGCTCTTTATTTTCCAGAAAAAAGGCCATTTTTCCTGGAAGGCAAAGATATCTTCGATACCCCCATAGAGCTGGTTTATACCAGAAAAATCGTCTCACCTGTTTGGGCAGCCAAGGTTAGTGGAAAAGTGAATAAAACCAGCTTCGGAATTATCTCGGCCATGGATGATTTGCCTGTAGCTATTGATATTCTTGGAGCACCTGAATTTGACGACACGGTGTCTTATCGCGCTCTGAACAATATTGTCCGCTTGCGCCAGGACCTGTTTGCCGAATCATACTTGGGCTTTATCGTTTCTGACAAAGAAATGGGTCAGACTGGCTCTTCGCTTTTCACCGATTACAATCGTCTCGTCGGGCTCGACGGCCTGTTCAAGTTTCTCGAGTATAATCGGTTGTCCTTTCAGCTGGTGGGCTCGAAAAGCCGGGTAGCCGGGGTAGAAACTGAGCTGGTGCCAGCCTTTAATCTCAGCTTTAACCATCAGAGCCGACACCTCGGGATTTCTTTGGATTGGAATAGCATCCATCCTGATTTTGAAGCCGGTCTGGGCTTTATCAGGAGGAAAAATATCCATTCCTTGAATTCAAGAATCGGCTATACTTTTCTTCCAGAGAATGATTTGATCATTTCAATCACCCCCTCAATTTCCTACCGCCGGATTTATGATTTCAATCGGACGTTGACCGATAATGATGTTGATTATTCTCTAATAATTAACGGCTGGCGCCAGACTTTTATTTTTCTCAATTACAGCGATTCTTTCGAAAAATACAATGGAGTGGACCTGAAGCCAAAGGAATTTCGCGGAAGTATCTTTTCTGCCCCACTTTCCTGGTTGAGCGGTCGGATAATGTATTCCTTCGGTCGATCAATCTATTATTCAGACGACCCTTATCTTGGTTACCGAACCTCATTTGAAACCGAGATGAATTTCCGTCCTCTGGCCAACATCCTGCTCTCTTATACTTTTGAAGATACTGATTTTTATGAAAAAAAAGGCGGAGAAAAAATATATCAGGTGATGATTCTCAGCCAGCGAGCCAGCATTCAGTTTAATAAAAATCTTTTTCTGCGAATAATCACTGACTATAATGATTATTATAAAAAGATTTTCCTGAGCGGATTGATCGGCTACGAACTTAACCCGGGCACAGTTTTCTACCTTGGAGTGGAGGATAATCGCGAGCAAGATGTAACGGGCCACTTTAAGTCAACCGGCCGTTATTATTTCCTCAAATTTTCCTACTGGTGGCGGATTTGAAACTTAAGTCTGCCACTTGTCCAGTGGTAAAAAATCGGCAGAACCAGCAGAGTCAGGATGGTTGAAGTAATCAGCCCGCCGATGACCACCACGGCTAAGGGCCGCTGAATTTCTGAACCTGGTCCCTGAGCAAAAAGCAGCGGTACCAGACCGAGCAGGGTGGTGGTGGCGGTCATCAGAACCGGTCTCAGCCTTCGCTGTCCACCTAAGATAATGGCTTCATCGAGTGGCCGGCCTTCGTTAACCAGCTGTTGAAAATAGCTGATTAAAACAACTCCGTTAAGCACCGCTATGCCCAGCAGAGCGATGAAACCAACCGAAGCTGGAACTGAAAGATACAAACCAGAAAGCCACAGAGAGAAAACGCCACCAATCAGAGCAAACGGCAGGTTCAACAGCACCAGCAGGGCCAGCTTGAATGAATCGAAAGTTGAAAACAGCAGAAAAAAGATAAGAGCGATGGTTAAAGGCACGATGAGCATCAATCTTCTCATCGCTCGCTGCTGATTCTCAAACTGGCCTCCCCATTCCAGTCGGTAACCAGATGGCAGACTCACCTTTTGTTTTATTTTTTGCCTGGCTTCCGCCACAAACCCGGCCAGGTCGCGTCCGGTGATATTAACTTCGATTCCGATTCTTCTGAATCCAGCTTCCCGGCTGATCTGGGCCGGGCCTTCAACCTGCTCGATGGAGGCCAGCTGGCTGAGCGGAAGGCGGTAACCCTGCGGAGTATCAACTAAGATTTCTTTCAGGTTCTCGATTGAATTTCGTCTATATTCAGGATATTTAACCACCACATCATAAGCCCGTTGTCCTTCATACATTCTGGTGATAGCTTTTCCTCCCACGGCTGTTTCCACTACTGAAAGAACATCTGCGGTATGGAGTCCATATCGTTTAATGTTTTCTCGGTTAACATCCACTACCAGATACGGCTGCCCGGATATTCTTTCGACTACAATATCCGTTGCTCCCCGAAGGCTGCCAACGACTGCCGCAATTTCTTCCGCTTTAGCTTTTAGAATCCATAGGTCCTCACCGAATAGCTTGATTATCAGCTGAGCCCTGGTTCCGGCTACCAGTTCATCTATCCGGCAGGCAATGGGCTGACTGAAGGAATAAGAAATCCCGGGAATATCAGAAATAGCCTTCCGCATTTTTTCAGTGAGTTCTTCTCTGGTTCGGGCCGAGGTCCATTCAGAGCGTGGTCTCAAGGAGCCAACAAACCCGGTCTTTTCTACACCCCGGGCTTCGAGAGCTATTCCGGTCTGTCCGGTGCGGGAGACTACTGTTTTGAGCTCTGGAAACTGTTTTAATCGTTTCTCCACTTCCATAGTGATCGACATAGCCTGCTCAAGTGAGATACCCGGCAGCATCTGAATGTCCATGTCAAAGGCCCCTTCATCCATGATGGGTATGAATTCCCGTCCGAGACGCGGAACGAGGAAAACAGTTGTCATTAACAAGCCCACCATCAGTCCGGTGACCAGGAGTCGATGGTTAAGGGCCCAGCGGAGCGAAGGAACATAAATTTTATTAATAGCTTTGATGAGCCGGTTTTCTCTTTCTGGCCTGACCTTCAGAATCAGATAAGAAAGCCCCGGTATGATTAATAGGGAGATGACTAAGGAGCAAAGGATAGCGATCGACATAGTCAAGGCTAGGGGTGAAAACATCTTGCCTTCTATTCCCTGAAGGCTCAGCAGCGGCAGAAAAGTGAGAGCGATGATCAGTTCCCCGAAAATGCTCGGCTTGCGGACTTCGATGATAGCTTTGAAAAAAGTGGACAGGTCTTTTTTTCCGGTTTCAACCAGATGACGCTGGATGTTCTCAACCTGGATGATTGCAGCGTCGATGATCATCCCAATAGAAATGGCCAGACCTCCGAGAGTCATCAGATTAGCGGTCAGCCCGACCTGTTTCATGACGATAAAAGTAAGAAGAGCCGCTAAGGGCAAAGACAAAACGACCACGATGGAACTGCGGAAGCTGTGGAGAAAGACGAAGAGAATCAAAATAACCAGAATGGCTCCGATGAGCAGCGCCTCCAGAATGGTGTGGATACTTTTCTCGACGATGTCAGTCCTCTTATAGAAAGGCACTATTTTCAATCCAGACGGAAGCAGGCCGCTGGAGTTGATTTCTTCAACTTTTTTCTCCACTCTCCTGGTAACTTCACGGCTGTTTTCTCCTTTGAGCATAAGGACAATTCCGCCAACAACTTCCTTTTCTCCGTTTTTGATGGCTCCACCCTGACGAACGGCCTGACCTACTTCCACCCGAGCAACCTCTCGCAAAGTTACGGGAATCCCTTTCTCGGCTTTAACTACGGTGTTCTCAATATCTTCCAGCTTAGTGAACAGGCCGGTTCCCCTGACAATAAACTGCTGCCCCCCTTTTTCTATGATGTTGCCGCCGACATTGAGATTGTTATTCCGGACAGCTTCGATGATGTCCTGGAGGGTCAGGTTGTATTTTAAAAGCCGGTCAGGCTCCACCTGAATCAAATATTGTTTGATGTAGCCACCGAACGAGTTAACATCGCTCACTCCAGGAATGCTCTTTAAAATCGGGGTGATTACCCAGTCTTGGATGGTTCTTAACTCTGTAAGATAAGGGATCCAGTCTTCCTGTTTAGTGGGTTCATTGCCTTCTAAGGTATACTGGTAAATTTCACCCATGGCTGTAGCAATCGGTCCAAGGCTTATCTCCACCCCATCAGGGACTTTTTCCTTAGCTTCGGCTAATCTTTCAAAAACCTGCTGCCGGGCGAAATAAATATCAGTTTTGTCTTCAAACACCGCGGTAACCACCGATAACCCGAATCTGGAAACAGACCGCAGCTGGCTTAATTTGGGGATGCCGCGCAGGGTGGTTTCGATGGGAAAAGTGACGAACTTTTCCACTTCAAACGGTGAGTAGCCAGGAGCTGAGGCCAGAATCTCTACCTGGACATTGGTCACATCCGGGAAAGCATCTATCGGCAGCTTGAGGAAGGAGAAAATTCCGACAGAAATTATCAGCAGGCTCAGGATTACCACGAGCAATCTTTCTTTAAGTGAAAAACTGACTATCCGGTCAATCATGTGGTCATCACTCCTCACCAAAGGTACTTTTTAATATTTCTGATTTCAGAAGAAAGGCTCCTTGAGCCACGTATTTTTCTCCAACAGCCAGTCCTTCCAGCACTGGCAGCCAGCCATTAACCGGGTTCCCGGTTTTGATTTCACGGGTAACAAAAACTCCTTCCGCCTCAGGAACAAACACCACTTTTTTGCCAGAGATTTCCTGGACCGCTTCTTCAGGGATAGCCAGGATGCTGGCTTCTGGCAAAAGGATAAAAACCTCAGCATACATCCCGGGCCTAAGTCGACCGTCACTGTTTCTGACTTCGACCCGGGCTTTGACCGTTCTGGTCGAATCGTCAAGAACGGGAGAAAGGTAGGTTACTTTTCCGTTGAACTCAGCTTCCGGAAAAGAGCTGACCTTAACCACTGCTTCCTGGCCTGGATTAACCAGAGCCAGGTCTTTTTCCTGGACCTTAGCTTCGACCCAGAGTTCATCCAGGCTGGCAATTTCCATCAAAAGCGAGCCCGCTTCGACTGTATCTCCCCTGAGCACCTTACTGGAGATAATCTGGCCATCTGCATGTGCCGTCACCGGGAAGAGGTTTTCTCCGGAAGGCTGATGGCTGAGGTTATCGATTTCTGCTTCGCTCAGTCCCAGGAGCCTCAGCTTTTCCTTAGCCGAATTCAAAACAGCCTGAGCTGCTGATTGTTCTCCGGGGCTGAGCTTTTCCATCTTCTGGACTCTCTCATAGGCCAGCCTAAGCTCGGTTACTCCCTCCAGAAATTGCAGACTGAAAAGCCTGGCCAGAACCTGGCCTTTTTTCACCCGATCGCCCTCATAAGCCAGAAGTTCTTCCACCCGTCCGGAAACCCTGGAAGTCAATCGGTAGTATTTTTTGGGGTTAAAAACAACTTCTCCTGGCACCCTGAGCTGGGGCTGAATTTTTTTCGCTGTGAGTTCGGCAATTTCTATTTTCCCGGTCCTGATAGCTCCGGCTGAAAGGTGAACACTTCCAAGACCCGGCTCATTGGTAGCCAGGCTCTCAGTCGCAGAATGTTCATTGGTTGTATTTACGCAGGCAAGGTTTAAGAGTACCAGGCTGGCTATCGGAATAATCATCAACTTTCTGGGATTAGTTTTCTTTAAGAACATCGCTTTCTCCTTTAGTTTTTTTATTTTTAATTCTATTCATAGTCTTCTCCGGCCCGTTCGAACTCAGCTAAGGAGCAGTGGTAGAAATAAAGGGCCCGGTAATACTCCAGACGGACAAGACTGGCATTCCGGTAGAGGTCGAGCAGGTTGAGCGAATCAAGCCGACCGAGCCGATAATCGTTAAGAGCCTTCTCCAGCTCAGCCTCTGTTTCCATGAGAAGACTTTCTTCAAAGGCTTTAACTTGCTGCTCTGCCTGACGAATTTCACTTAGAGCCTGTTTCTTTCGGCTTTCATAGAATTTTTCTGTAGCCAGAGCCGCAAAGACAGCTTTCTGCACCTCAGCTGCGGCCAGTTGTTTTTCGCCAGTAAGCCTTTTCCAAGAAAAGAGCGGATAGCTCAAACCGAAGCTGAAACCAGCTGCTCCCAACCTATGGCTCGGAGTATAAAACCCGAAGCTGAAATCAGGCAGCCGGTTTTTTTCTGCCAGCTTAACCAGAAGTTCTGACCTGCTTTTCTGAAGACTTGAGATTTTGAGAGTAGGGCTGCTGGCTTTGGCCTTCTCGATCAATTGGTCTGGTTGCTGGCTCAAAGGTTGATACTGAAGAGTCGAAGTCAATTCGAGCGGAGTATCTTTTTCCAGGCCGAGAAGCTGGTTCAACTGAGAGAAGCTCATAGCCAGCTCTTTTCTGGCTTCAAACAGGGCGTTTCTGGTGCGGGCAATTTCTATCCGGACCCGGAGAAGGTCGGTGTAAGGAACCGCACCCAGAGCGTACCGGGAGATAGCATTCTTCTGGATCTCCTCAAGCAGCTCCAGATTTTTTCCTAAGGTTTCCTCCGTTTTCTGGTTTAAGAGACAGCGGTAATAAGCTTTTTTAACTTCTGAAGCCAGAAGTATTTTTTCCTTCTCCAGTCTGAGTCTGGCTTCCGATTCATAAGACTCCCCTATCCTGGCCCTGAGTTTTAACTTTCCAGGAAAAGGGAACGGCTGGATCAAGCCGAAGCTGAATTCGCTTTCACTGTTTCTGGCAGTGCCGGTAAATCCAAGCGCTTCCACTTCCAGGCCGGCTTCAGCATCAGGTAGAGAAGAGTTGATTAGAGTTTGAGCCTTAGCTGATTCTATCTCCTGAACCAAAACCTGAATTGTCGGATTTTTCTGAAAGGCAATTTCTACAGCCTGCTCAACTGAAAGAGTGACTGGTTGCACCGGCTCTTCCTGAGGAGTTGCCGCCAGCATAAGAGAAAGGAAAATCATAAAAAGAGACATAGATACCTCCTGTTAAAGGAATAAGGGAATGAAATGAGGCGGAAATTAATCAGGCGGATGAAAGATGGAAGGAACAAAATCTGCAGGAATTATCAAACTGTATTCCAGATAGATTTTACTCGACTCCCGCAGACTGGCCCGGATGAGGTCAATAGAACTAATTACTGGGTGGTCAAAAGTGTGATGGACAGGGCTGATGAGGTGGTGGAGTTCTTCATGACAGAAAAAATCATGGACAATGATGTTAGTCAGAGCGCCGACGACCAGCAAAAAAAGCAGGCCGAAGAACTGGCTCTGTTCTTTGACTTTCATCAATTCAAATTTTAGCCTTTTTTGTTTCCTTATGTCAAAAGATGAAATATATCAAAAGGATGAGATTCTGCCAGAGGAACAGGAGAAGCATTTTTTTATTGCAATTTTAAAATTTGGATGTTAACATTAAATCAGATAATTTTTTTCTTATTATGGTTTTGTGAGGGCTTCAATGCAAAGAAAACTCATCCGTCCTAATCTTTCTGAAGTCAAGGAAAAGATGACCAAGGAAGCCAAAGAAAAGGAAGCTGCCAAGAAAAAAGTGCCACCCCCCACCGATACTCATGCCGAGAATTATTATTTTCTTAAACAGATGAACAAAAAAACGCTGATGGCTGTAGTCTTTGCTGATGGTGAACAAGTCGAAGGCTACATAGAGTGGTATGATCGTAACTGTTTTAAACTCAACCGCGATAATGCCCCCAACTTGCTCATCTATAAACGCCAGGTCAAATACCTATACAAACTGGAACAGAACGGGAAGCAAAGAGAATCTGAAGAATCAGAGACAACAGAGAAGAAAGAGAAACCCCAGAATTCAGACAGCAAAAAGAATAAATGAACCTACCCAAGATCGGCCTGACCCTGGGAGACCCAGGCGGTATAGGCCCGGAAATAATTCTCCGTCTTCTGGAACATCCGGCTAAGTTGCCCCCGGCTGAAATCGTCATTTTCGGACAGAGGCAGATTCTTGAAACCTGGGCTAAAAAACTTGGTTTGGAAGCTGGTTGGCTAAAGAAAGCCCAGGGAGAACAAAAAATCTTCATTCAGGAAACCGGGGTTCCTTTAAAGGATTTAGTTTTGGGTTTCCCCTCGGCTGAAAACGGTCAGGCCTCTTTTTCTTTTTTCCAGGCTGCTGTTGACTCAGCCAGGAAAGGCGAAATCCAGGCTTTGGTAACGGCGCCGGTTTCCAAAACTTCCTGGCAGCTGGCCGGAATAAAATTCAGGGGGCATACAGAATTTCTGGAAAACTTTTTCCCTGAAGCTATCATGAGTTTCTGGTCTGAACGCCTGCGTTTAGCACTTTTCACTCATCACCTGCCGCTTAAAGAAGCCATCAACCGTATCAAAAAAGAGGCTCTTCTGAATTTTCTTCTGATTCTCGACAAAAACCTTCATCGCTGGAGTTTTGGGGTAAAGGAGCTTCTTCTCTGCGGCTTGAACCCTCACGCCGGAGAAGCTGGCTCTATGGGCCAGGAAGAACAGCAGGAAATCATCCCGGCTGTGGTTGAAGCCCGAGCCAGAGGACTGAACCTCAATGGCCCTTTTCCTTCAGACACTGTTTTTCTACGAGCCATTGACCACCCTGAAAGACTGGTGGTCTGCCTCTATCATGACCAGGGATTGATTCCGTTCAAACTTCTATCTTTTGACTCTGGCGTTAACCTGACTCTGGGCCTGCCTTTCATCCGGACTTCACCCGACCACGGGACAGCTTTTGATATCGCCGGGAAAGGGATGGCTAACCCCGAGAGTCTTAAAGAAGCACTATGGCTGGCCTGGAGAGCCTCGCAGGCGGGTGAAAAAGGATAATCAGCGCAATCTTTTCTTAATCGCGGCCCGGATTTCTCTTTCGACATCCCTCTTTTTGATGGCTTCTCGTTTTTCGTAGGTCTTTTTACCGCGGGCCAGAGCCAGCTCGACTTTTACCAAACCCCGGTCGTTGAGATAGACTTTGGTTGGGACTAAGGTCAGGCCTTTCTCCTGAATTTTGCCGGCCAGTCTTTTGAGTTCTTTTTTGTGGAGCAGAAGTTTTCGCGGCCGCAATGGTTCATGGTTAAAAACATTGGCCGCATGATAGGGGCTGATGTTGCAATCAACGAGATAGAGCTCTTCCCCGTTAAAGTCAGCGTAACTTTCCTTCAGGCTGATCCGACCTTCTCTTATAGATTTAACTTCACTGCCAGTCAAAGCAATGCCGGCTTCGAGAGTTTCCAGAATTTCATAATCGTGGTAAGCGTTTTTGTTGGTAGCAATGATTTTCATGAGCTTTCCTTTGGACTTTCGGGTGTAAGAATTTTGACCCGGATCAGGCTCAAATGTCTCTTGTTCATCTTTTCCACAGTAAACTGCATATTCTTTATTTTGACCGAAGCTCTTTCCGTGGGCAAGTGTCCGTAATGATAGAGGAAAAGACCGGCTAAAGTGGTATAATCTTTTTTTTCAGGAATCCCCAGGTTCAGAATTTCGTTAATTTCTTTAATCGAGGATGAGCCTTTGATAATGAATTCGTTATCGCTGATTTTCTGGTACCAGTCTTCCGCCTTCCGGTCATATTCATCTCTGATATCGCCGACAATCTCTTCCAGTATATCTTCCAGAGAAACAATTCCTTCGAAACTACCGAATTCATCAACCACAAAGGCTAAATGCACAGCCTTTTCCTGCATCTGCAGCAGGACTTTCTCGATGCTGGCCAGCTCGGGCACAAACAGGGGTTTCCGCAGCCAGGCCCTCAGGTCAAACTCCTGGTCCGATCGGAGAAATGGCAGGATGTCCTTGGCGTGGAACAGACCTTCGATGTTGTCGATGGTTTCTCGATAAACAGGATAGCGGGAAAAACCGCATTCCTGAACGACTTTGATAACTTCATCAAGAGAAGAATCGATTTTCAGAGCCCGGACCTGGGTCCTGGGGATCATTATTTCTTTCACCGGACGGGTGCTCAGGTCCAGAACTCCGGCCAGCATTTTCTTTCGCAGTTTGGAGAGACCTTTAGCCCCGGAGCTGATGACTACTTTTATTTCTTCTTCGCTCAAATGATGGGCGAAGATATTGCCCGACCTTTCTTCGGGTGGCAGAAAAAGACTTGGCAAAAGGGAAAACAGTCTGGTAAAAGGGTAGAGTAAGATAGAAAAAAACCGGATGGGGTAAATAAAAAAAGAAGAAACTTTAATCGGTCGGTGAGCGGCGATGATTTTTGGGTTGATCTCACCAAAAATCAGAATCAGCAAAGTGGTAACCAGGGTGGCCAGAAGCACGGCCCGGTTTGGGTCAGGGTAGAGCCTGACAAAAATGGAAGTGGCAATCGAAGCCGCGGCCACGTTAACCAGAGTGTTGCCGATGAGAATGGTGGCCAGCAGATCGTTCAGTCGGGTCAGGGTTTTTCTGATAAGATGGGCTCGCTTTGAACCTTTTTTCTCTAAATATTCAAGGGTATAGGGGTTGATTGAAAGAAAGGCGGTTTCAGAAGACGAAAAAAATGCACTCAGCGCCAGAAAAAGCAGAAAAAGACCGACCTGCGTTAGCATCTGGAATAGATTAAAGTTCGGACCCGATTTTCAGGTCTTTCAGGCAACTGGAAAGAGTCTGGTCGAGTTTAGCGCTTATCTTCTCGGGTGAGCTGCAGGAAGAAACCGCCAGCTCAGTGATGATAAGTTCACGGGCTTTTTCCAGCATTTTCTTTTCGCGGAAAGACAGTGGCTTGGTCTGACTGAGAAAATACAGAGTTTTATAGACCACGGCAATATCTTCGAGCTGACCTGATTTCATCAGATCAAAATTTTCTTTGTACCGGTCCTTCCAGTCTGAGCTGATATCAACAGGACAATTCTTAATAAAATGGAAGAACTTGTTGACGCTTTTCTGAGAAATCGGTCGTCTGAGGCCGATTTCAACAGCGGAGTTACTCGGGATGACTACCAAGGTATTGTTGCAGACCAACCGAATGTGAAAGGTCCGGCAAGGCTGGCCGTTATATGATTCTTCCTGGATATCTTCTATTATCCCGATTCCCTGGGCGGGATAGATAACCTTATCACCGATTTTAAGCGACTCCATTACTTTTAAATTATAGTCTATCTTTCCTCTATAGTCAAACCACGTGGCGGCTACCATTTCCCAAGCAGCAGGATTTGTTTTTCTCCAGATCAGCGCTCCTCGCCGCCTTCCGATCGCAGTTCCTTAATAACCAGCTCCGATAAAAACAATTGTAACCAGTAAGATGAATAAACTCTTCCAAAAGCCAGCCCCTGGCTTTCTTCGAAGACCACTGATAGCTCGTGTATAATTCCTTCAATAATATTACTTTTTTAATTTTCATCTCTAACCCCCATAGCCTTGGCTTCTGGTGAAAATTACTTCCAAATTTAACCACCGCTCCACCAGAAGGCAAAGTACTTAGCCTTCTTTCGTGTAGATTTTCTCGTGAGGCAATGAATCATTTTCAGGTAGATTTTTAATGAGGCAATTCGGGCACTTGACAGAAATGCTTGTCTTCGTTTAAGATACAAGCTTAAATCTACTGGTGAGTGTGGAAAATGAAGAGAACATTTCAGCCGAATAATCGTCGCAGAAAAAAGACCCATGGCTTTCTGGTCAGAATGAGTACCAAAGGCGGCCAGAAGGTCATAAAAAATAGAAGGGCAAAGGGACGTAAAAGACTCGCGGTCTGATGGATGAACGCCTGAGACCGGTTGAAAGAATTAGAAAGAAAAAAGATTTTATTGAATTATACAGGAAGGGCCGACGATTAAAAGGAAAGTATTTCCACCTGGTCTTCCAGCCCAACCAGCTGGAATATTCCCGGATGGGTGTGGTGGTCAGTAAAAAAATCGGGAAAGCGGCCGTCAGGAACAAAATTAAAAGATGGTTTAAAGAGTTGTTCAGAAGGAATAAAACTTTGCTGGCCAGACCATACGACTTAGTGTTCATTGCTCAAAAAGAGATTGTTGGCCTGACCTGGAAAGAGATGGTTGAAGAATACAGGTCGATGATTGACCGGCTGGCAGTTTAGGCTATCAGGAAAGAAATACGGAGCTATTGATGAAATACATTGCCCTCGGACTGATCAAACTTTATCAGCTTTTAATCTCGCCGCTCCTTGGTCATAACTGTCGTTATTATCCCACTTGTTCGGAATACACTTATGAGGCCATAAAAAAGTACGGGCTGATAAAGGGCGGCTGGCTCGGTGGCAAAAGAATATTGAGATGTCACCCCTTTCACCAGGGAGGCATAGACCCGGTTCCTTAAGAGGAGATTATGGAAAGACGTTTAATTCTGGCAATTTTCCTTTCTTTTCTGATTCTTTTTCTCTATCAGCTTGTCTTCATCAAACCCCAGAAAATAACACCGACACCACCAGAACAGGCGGCTGCGGTTCAAAAAGCAGAGGCGCCGAAAGAAAGCCCTGAAGCACAGGAAACAAAAGCGCTCACGGCTGAAAGCCAGACTGCGGTTTCGGGTGAGGTAGTGGCTGCAGAAAAGGAAGAAACCTTAACCGTTGATACTCCCCTTTACACTGCTGTCTGGAGCAACAAAGGTGGCGTTCTCAAGAGCTGGAAACTTAAACATCATCTGAAGAGATTGCCTACAAAGAAAGAACCGGAGAAAGAGCCGTTAGACCTGGTTCCAGAAACAGCCGAAAAAACCGGACTTTACCCTTTTTCGCTCAAGCTCGACGAGCCGGAGCTGACTGAGAAAATCAACAGTGTACTTTACAGAGTTAAGGCTGGGAAGCTGATTGTTGAACCAGATCAGAAAAGCTCTCTTATATTCGAGTATTCCGATGGGAATACTGTAAAAGTTAGGAAAGAATTTATCTTCAATGGCCAGGATTACAATTTCGAATTAAAAATGAGAGTCGAAATATCAGGCAAAGAAGTTGATCCGCTCATCCTCTGGGGACCTGGAATAAGCACTCTAAGCCCAGAAGAACTCAAGCAAAAATTTAGCGCCAACCGTGGCGCAGTCTTTCTGGCGAACAAAAAAGTACTAAGACTTCAGGAGAAAAAAATCAGATTGGAGAGTGAAGCTACTCGTTATGCTGGGCTTGACTGGGCGGGTTATGAAGAAAATTATTTTGCGGCACTGTTCATTCTTGATCCCGTCCGAAGTCAGGCTTTTGCCTATAGAATTGACCTGGCCGAACCTCAGGCAGATGGGAAGACAGCGGTCGTCCCATATTTTTATCTGGCTTTCAGCCGTCCGATGGAAGCTTATATCGGCCCCAAAGAATATGATCGTCTTGCTGCATATGGCCATCAAACCAAAAAAATCATCAACTTTGGTTTTTTTGGTGGGATGGCTGAGCTGCTTCTAATAGCCACCAAGTATTTTCATAAATTTTTCCCGAACTGGGGCCTGGCCATCGTCATAATGACTTTCATCATAAAAATCCTGTTCTTTCCATTAACCTACAGCTCGACTAAATCCATGGCCAAAATGCAGGAAATCCAGCCCAAGATTAGAGCTCTACGGGCAAAATATAAAAGAGCCAAGCAGGACATGGAACAGAGACGTCAGATGAATGAAGAGCTGATGCGTCTTTACAAAGAACACGGCATAAACCCGGCCAGTGGATGTTTGCCGTTGTTAATTCAGCTCCCAGTTTTCTGGGGATTTTTCCGGATGTTAGTGGTAGCCGTGGAGTTCAGGCAGAGTCCGTTTGTTTTCTGGATAAAAGACTTGTCAGTCAGAGACCCGTATTATATCACTCCGATTCTGATGGGAGTTACCCAGTACATTTCTCAGAAAATGACTCCTTCCACCGCTGACCCAGCCCAACAGAAGATGATGCTGCTGATGCCTTTTATTTTCACCATTTTCTTCTTGAATTTTCAGGCCGGATTAGTTCTTTACTGGTTGACCAATAATGTTCTTCAAATAGCGCAGCAAGCCATTATGAACCGAATGATGGCTCGCAAGAGGGAGACCGATGGAAAAAGAAGAAAGAAATAATCACTCGAACCACTCGCAAATTATTGAAAAACAAGAATTTAAGGGTAGGAGCCTGGAAGATGCTCTGAGCCTGGCCGAGCATGTCTTGAAGGTTCCCCGGGATAAATTCAATTACGAAATCGTCACCGAAAAGACCAAACTGTTTGGCCTGAAAAACAAGGAAATAGTCATCAGAGCCTGGCCGAAGAATGATGACGAAGAGAATGCTGTGGCTAATTTTCTGAAGAAGCTGATGAAAGTTTTTCCTTTGGATTTGACCTATCAGATCAAAAAAAGAAACCAGCTGGTCTATGTGGTTTTCGACGGTGAGGATAAAAGACTGCTGCTCAAAAATGACGGGGCTTTACTTCTGGCCCTTCAGCACATTTTAAACAAAATCTCCACGACTAAGGTTCAGGCTGACTGTGAATTTTTCCGGCGGCGGAAAGAGAAAAGGCTTAAAGAGTACGCAATCCAGGTTGCCCAGAAGGTTAAAGAAACCGGACAGGAAGAAATCCTTGATTTTATGAATCCTTATGAAAGGCGGATCATCCACATTGCCGTTAACCAGATTCCTGGCCTGACCACGGAAAGCATAGGGGATGGCTTCCTGAAAAAAGTTCGGATCTTCCGGGTGGAAAACGACAGCCAGAAAGCCCGCTTGAATCAGGAATAGTCGCAACCCTTTTTTCAAGCCTGTTTACTATCTTTAGCTCTACGGTTAAAATTAAAATATGAATTATAGCCTGGAAGATACTATTATCGCCATTTCCACTCCATCGGGACAAGGTGGAATCGGCATAGTCAGACTGAGTGGTCCACAGGCTCTGGCCATTGCCAGCAAGATTTTTCAGGTTCGTGAAATCAATCCTGCAAACCATCCCAGGACTATGTGCTTCGGTTATCTTCTGGATTTTGAAAAGCAGGAAAGACTGGACGCCGGGTATTTGTGCTATTTCCCCGCTCCCAATTCCTACACTAAGGAAGATGTGGTGGAGATAAATCTGCATGGCTCTCCTGTTCTTCTGGCTGAAGCGGTTAGGCTCGGAATCAAAGCTGGGGCCAGGCTGGCTCATCCCGGCGAGTTTACTCTCAGGGCTTATCTTCACGGACGGATTGATATAATTCAGGCTGAAGCCATCAATGATCTGATTAGAGCTGCTTCTTTGGACCAGGCTAAGATTTCTTTTCGACAGCTCGAAGGAAGTCTTTCAAGAAAAATTGCCAACATTAGAGACCAAGTAGTCGAACTTCTGGCTTTGATTGAAACTAAGATAGAATTTCCGGAAGAAGACTTGAACCTCGGTCATGAACAAATAAAAGCAAGCTTGCAAAATCTTATCGCCAACTTAGGAAAGCTGGTACACAGCTACGAACAGGGCCGGGCTCTGCTCGAAGGTTTGACCATTGCCCTTCTGGGAAAGACCAATGTTGGAAAGTCAACTCTTTTTAACGCTCTGCTTGAGGAAGAAAGAGCCATCGTTACTCCCTACCCGGGTACTACTCGCGATTTTATTCGCGAAAACTTTCTGGTCGATGGTGTTTTGATGAGGTTGGTGGACATGGCCGGTTTCAGTCAGGCTCAACATCCGGTTGAGGAAGAAGGCATCGCCCGCGGGCAGAAGCTGGCTGACAAAGCTGACGGCCTTCTAATAATCCTTGATTCTTCCAGAGAAGAAACCGAAGAAGATTTTTACCTTCTTAACAAGTTCAAGCATAAAAAGAGATTGATAGTTTTTAATAAATGTGACCTGGAACAGAAAATTAACAAAGAAAAAATTTTGGAATCTAACCCTGGAATTCCTTTTATCGAAATTTCAGCATTAAAAGGCACAAATATTGAACCACTGAAAAGCTTGATGGTGAGGACTTTTTCTCCAACGATTGAGAAGCAGGAGGAAGTTATTCTTCACGAACGACAGAAAGCGCTGGTGGAGAAAATGAACGACCACCTGAAAAAAGCATTGGAACTGCTTGAGACCAAATACAGCGAAGAACTGGTGGCTGAAGAAATTAGAGAAGTCATACCGGTCCTCGGGCAGTTAACAGGAGAAATCAAGACCCAGGAAGTTCTGGAAGAAATCTTTAACCGGTTCTGCATAGGGAAATGAGCCAGAAACATTATGACGAAGAATTTGATGTGGTGGTGGTCGGAGCCGGTCATGCTGGCTGTGAAGCGGCTGTGGCGGCAGCCAGAATGGGCGCTTCCACCTGTCTTATCACGATTCATCTGGAGACAATTGCCCAGATGTCCTGCAATCCAGCTATCGGCGGACTGGCCAAGGGGCATCTGGTCAGGGAAATCGATGCCCTGGGCGGGATTATGGGGCTTATGGCTGATGAAACAGGGATTCATTTTCGGCTGTTGAACCGAAGCCGGGGTGGCGCTGTCCAGGGACCAAGAGCTCAGTGCGATAAAGCTGCTTACCGGCTCACCATGAAAAAATGGCTGGAAGAAGTTCCTGGGCTAAGGATCTTGCAGTCCATTGTCACTGACCTGATCATAGAAGGAGACGAAGTTAAGGGAGTTATTAATAAAGATGGAACTAAAATAAAAGCGGGTGCAGTCATCCTGACTCCCGGAACTTTTCTTAACGGGCTAATTCATATCGGGCTGAACAGTTATCCTGCAGGAAGAGCCAATGAACCACCGGCTGTGGAGCTGGCAGAATCTCTTAAAAAAGCCGGTTTCAGGATGCTGAGGCTTAAAACCGGTACACCGATGAGGCTGGACAAAAACAGTATCGACTGGGAGAAATTTCAGCCCCAGCCTGGCGATGAGCAGCCGGTTGCTTTTTCTTTCAGGACAAACAGGAAGCTTGAGAATAAAATTGTTTGTTATGTTGGCTATACCAACGATAAAACTCATGAGGTTATCCGCAGAAACCTGGATAAATCGCCTCTTTACAGCGGAAAGATTAAAGGAATCGGACCGCGGTACTGTCCATCGATCGAAGATAAAGTCGTAAAATTTCCACACCATCCAAGACATCAATTCTTTCTTGAACCTGAAGGCCTCAATACAACCGAAGTCTACGTAAACGGGATGTCTTCAAGCTTACCGTATGAAGTCCAGAAGGAAATTCTCAGCACCATTCCAGGTCTGGACCAGGCTAAAATTCTCCGGCCAGCGTACGGGATAGAATATGATGCGGTATCGCCGCTGGAACTCAGGGCAACTCTTGAAACCAAAAGAATAAAAAATCTCTATCTGGCTGGGCAGATAAACGGGACTTCAGGGTATGAAGAAGCTGCCGCTCAAGGGCTGGTAGCAGGAATCAATGCCGTTTTGAAGCTGAGGAACCAGCCACCTTTCATCCTGGCCCGGCATGAAGCTTATATCGGGGTGCTGATTGATGATCTGATTTCCCTCGGAGTAGAAGAACCTTACAGGCTTTTCACCTCCAGGGCGGAGTACCGCCTCAGTTTAAGGATTGATAATGCTGATAAGAGGCTCATGCCTTACGGATACAAATTAGGGCTGATAAGCGAGGTAGATTACCAGAAATTCTTAGAAAAGCAGGAAAGAACCAGAATAGTGATAGAGTTCTTGAAAAAGGAAAAAATCCAGAATGAGAATAAAGAATCCATTCCGCTCGTCAATTACCTTAGACAACCTGGAATAAGCCTGGAGATGATAAGAGAAAAGGTCCCATTTCCGGTTGAGCTTACTGATGAAGAAAAAAGATTCATTGAATCGGAAATAAAGTATGAGGGGTACATAAGAAAACAGGAGAAAGAGATTAACAGGATAATGAAGCTTGACTCTATGGTGTTACCTGAAGATATAGATTTTCGAGAAATTCCAGGCTTAACCAGAGAATTAATAGAAAAACTGGAAAAGAATCGACCCAAAACCATGGCCGAAGTGAAAAAAATCTCTGGAATTACGCCAGCAGCTGTCTATAATATTTATTTGTACCTCGAGGTTATCAGAAAAAAGAACCTTGAGGATAATGTTCCACGTGGAACATGTGAGGTAGATGAATAAAATAATAGCTATTGCCAATCAGAAAGGTGGTGTGGGGAAAACTACCACTGCCATCAACCTGGGGGCTTCCTTAGCCCTGAAAAACCTCAGGGTTCTCATCGTCGATTTTGATCCCCAAGGAATGGCCACGGTGGGGCTGGGCAAAGCTAAGGAGAAGGGCAAGGGTATCTATCAGGTAGTACTAAACGGCCAGGATGTGATGGACTATATGATTCCGACAGAAGTGGAAAACCTGTTCCTCTGCGGATGTTCTCCTGAATTAAGCGGGGCAGAAGCTGAGCTTTTTCAAGCCTCGGAGCGGGAAAAAAGGCTGAAAAAGGCTCTCGAAAGCGTCAGAAAGCTGTTCAATTTTATTCTTATTGATTGCCCACCCTCTCTTGGCTTTCTGACGATTAATGCTCTTACAGCCGCTGATTCCATCCTGATACCGGTTCAGGCGGAATTTTTCTGTATGGAGGGGATACCGGACCTATTTCATACCCTTGACATGGTTAGAACTTATTTTAATCCCCAGCTCTATATCGAAGGCATTCTCCTGACCATGTTCGATGAAAGAACAAATCTGGCTAAGCAAGTGGCTGAAGAAATCAAGAATTCTTTAAAAGGCGTTTTGCTGAATACTGTAATTCCAAGAAGCATCAGGCTGGCTGAAGCGCCCAGTTTCGGAAAACCCATAATTCTTTATGACCCCAAATCAAAAGGGGCGGAAGCTTATATGAATTTAGCTGAGGAGTTGATAAGAAAATGACCAAAAAAGCTCTGGGAAAAGGCCTTGGGGCCTTCATACCCGAGGAATTCGGGATTCTAAAAGAGGACCGATATGCTGAGGTAGAAATCGAAAAAGTCAGACCCAACCCTCAGCAGCCAAGAACCATGTTTGATGACCAGTCTATTGATGAACTGGCCAGGTCTATCAGAGAAACCGGAATAATTCAACCAGTTCTGGTTGTGCCTGAAGAGGACCATTACAAAATAATAGTCGGAGAGAGAAGATGGAGAGCTGCCCAGAAAGCTGGTCTGCGGTCCATTCCGGTTATTATCAGAAACATTTCGGTTGATAAGCAGCTTGAAATTTCGCTCATCGAAAACATCCACCGAGAAGATTTAAACCCCTTAGAAATAGCCCAAGCCTTCCAGCGCCTGAGCGAAGAACTCGGCCTTACCCAGCAAGAAATTGCCGATAAGGTCGGAAAAGACCGGGCTTCAGTGGCCAATTACATCAGACTGCTTAAACTTCCGGAAGAAATCAAGCAATTTATCCGGGAAAATAAACTGTCTATGGGCCAGGCCAGGGCTATCTTAGCTCTGGAAGAACCTGAACTCCAGCTTCAGGTGGCCAGGCAGGTGGTGGAGAAAGGCTTTTCTGTTAGAGAAACAGAAAAACTTGTTCAGAAGTTTAAAGAAAGACCGCCACGTGCCCAGAAATCGCTGGAAGACCCGGACCTTAAAGCGCTGGAAGAAGAACTGATCACGTTTCTGGGAACAAAGGTGGCCATCAGCGGTAATCGCAACAAGGGGACCATAAAAATCTTCTATTTTTCTCTGGATGACCTTAACAGAATTTATGATAAGATAAAAGGAGCGAAATGATGAAAGAAAAAGAAAAAGTGAGAGAAATCGCAGAAGAATCCCACTTGGCTGGTCTAATCGACCACGGGACTGAGCTAAGAGGCGAATTAAGTTTTAAAGGTTCCTTCAGAATAGAAGGTTATTTTCAAGGAAAAATTTTTTCAGAATCTCTGTTGATTGTAGGAGAAAAAGGCAAAGTTGAAGCTGATGTTAAAGTTGGCCAGCTTATCATCAACGGAGAAATCAGGGGAAATCTTCAGGCCAAAGATAGAATCGAAGTTCACAATAAAGGCCGGGTTTTTGGCACCTTAATCACACCACGCCTGATGGTTGAAGAAGGTGCCTATCTTGATGCTACCTGCCAAACCACTGAAATTCCGGCCGCAGCTCCTATTCCAGAAACTGAAAAAAAGCTACAGACCTGATATGGCGCTAAACCTTCAGAATTTATTGTCTGACAAGTATTAACTTAATAAGCCCATTTATCCTGTTCTGGTAAAAAAATTTTGTTTGCCACTTCTTATTCTCAAAAATACTTTTCTTTTATTAGGACAAACTTCTGGTTTTTCGGGAGCTCCTGCTGGCAAAAATGTGGTGTCTATAAAAAGGAGACCCTGGATTTGAGCCAGCCAAATTCATCGTTAACGAAGCCAAATGATTTTTTTTCTTGAAAACCAAAACCTTTCTTGAGCAAAAAATTCAAAAGGTTTATAATCAGATTTAAATTAAGCGCGTGAGAAAGGGACAGACAATGAGTAAGTTTATATTTGTGACCGGTGGAGTAATTTCGGGTCTGGGTAAAGGAATTGCCGCGGCTTCCATCGGACTGTTGCTCGAATCCCACGGATATAAAATAACCCTTCAGAAATTTGACCCATACCTTAATGTTGACCCGGGGACCATGAGCCCTTTTCAGCATGGTGAAGTTTATGTGACTGATGATGGTGCCGAGACTGACCTTGATCTTGGACATTATGAACGTTTTACTTCAACCAGAACGACCAGGTCACACAACTGGACTGCTGGAAAAATCTATGAGCTGATTATCAAGAAAGAAAGACGCGGGGACTATTTGGGAAAAACTGTTCAGGTTATTCCACACGTGACCGATGAAATCAAGAATGCTTTTTATTCTGTTGCTGGAAATAACGACATTGTCATTGTCGAAATAGGCGGCACTGTCGGTGATATCGAGAGCCAGCCATTTCTAGAAGCAATCAGACAGATGAGGCTTTCGCTTGGCAGCGAAAATACCCTGTTCATTCATCTAACTCTCATTCCATTTATCGGTACTTCAGGAGAGCTGAAAACCAAGCCGACCCAGCATAGCGTGAAGGAACTGAGAGCCATCGGTATTCAGCCTGATATTCTCCTCTGTCGCACCAGCCGCGAACTTCCGCCGGACCTAAAAGCCAAGATCGCTCTGTTCACCAACGTGCCGCTTGAGGCTGTTATTACGGCCATGGATGCCCCATCAATCTATGATATCCCTTTGAATTTTGCTGAAGAGGGACTCGACCGAATCATTCTGAAAAAGCTTAACCTGGAAGTTCGTCAGCCTGACCTGACTCGCTGGAAAAACATCGTTCAGCGCAGTCGTCATCCAAAGGATGAAGTCAATATTGCCATGGTAGGGAAGTATATTGGACTGCACGATTCCTACATCAGCCTGAACCAGGCCCTGGACCATGGTGGCCTGGCTAACTACCTGAAGGTCAACATTGATTGGATTGAGGCTGAAGACTTGGAGAAAGGCAACCCAGCTAAAATTCTTAAAAATAAAGATGGAATTCTGGTTCCCGGAGGTTTTGGCCAGCGCGGAATTGAAGGCAAAATAAGAGCCATCACCTACGCTCGAGAAAACGAAGTTCCTTTCTTCGGTATCTGTCTTGGAATGCAATGCGCTACCATAGAATTTGCCAGAAATGTAGCTGGACTGAAGAAGGCTCATAGTGAAGAATTCGACAGCAACACTCCTTATAAAATATTTCGGCTCTGGCGAGAGCTCAGAAAAGATTCTGACCTCGGCGGCACCATGAGACTTGGAGCTTACAATTGTCAGCTAAAAAAAGGAACGCTGGCTTATTCCATTTACAAGAGTGCAACGATAAGTGAACGTCATCGCCACCGTTACGAATTCAATCCGGAATATGAGAAAATTCTATCGTCCGCCGGGCTGGTAATTTCAGGCAAGAATCCTGAACATGATCTGGTGGAAATCGTTGAACTTAAAAATCATCCCTGGTTCCTTGGCTGTCAATTCCATCCAGAGTTCAAATCGCGGCCCCTCGAACCCCATCCGCTGTTCAAGTCTTTTATCGCGGCTGCCTATGAATATAAGAAAAAACGTAAGAAATAATTTTATATAATATTTTCTAAATTATTGATAATAAATTAATTATAAAGACAGAGGACTTGCTATGCTTTTTAAACGATTTAAACGAAAAATTCAACCTGCGAGAAAGATTGCCATGCTCCTGATGGATGTTGATGGCACCCTGACTGATGGGACGATCTTCGTTCTGCCCGATGGTCAGGAAGTCAAGGGTTATCATGTTCATGATGGGCTGGGAATCTTTCTGGCAAAAATGGCTGGACTCAAAGTTGGCATAATCACAGGCAAAACTTCCCCGGCTCTGGAAAGGCGAGCTGAAAGGCTGGGCATTGAAGAACTCCATCAGGGAATTCTGGATAAGAAAAAAGTTCTCGAAGAAATTGCTGAACGTCATAATTTAACCCTTGATCAAATCGCCTACATTGGCGATGATCTGGGTGATCTGGAAGTGATGGAGTCGGTCGGTTTTCCGGCCGCGGTGGCTAATGCCCATCCGACGATTAAAAAAGTGGCTCGCTACATATGTCGGGCTGAAGGTGGCCGGGGCGCGGTCCGGGAATTCATCGAATTCATTTTGAAAGCTCAGGGCAAGTGGGAAATTCTGGAACAAAAAGCGAAAGAAATAAAAAGAGATTTTCAAAATAGTTAAAGATGTATTAAGCTATAAGCGATGAAGCTCGGGGAGGCTGAAGATGAAAGTGCGAAAAGAAATTTTTCGTGAGTATGACATCCGTGGAGTCGTTGGCCAGGACCTCGACCGGAGCGTAGCTGTGACTATCGGTCGAGCTGTGGCCACAAAGGTTCAAAGGGCGGGCCGAAAAGAAGTGGCTGTTGGTCGGGATTGCCGCCTGAGTTCTCCTGAGCTGGCTGAAGGTTTGATAGAAGGATTGCTGGCTTCCGGCTGCGATGTGGTCAACCTGGGAGTTGTGCCCACGCCACTTGTTTATTTTTCAAGCTTCTATAAAAAGAAAGAAGCTGCGGTGATGATTACTGGTTCTCACAACCCGCCTGAGTTCAACGGCTTTAAAATCATGGTCGGCGAAGAAACTCTACACGGCGAGGAAATTCAGGACATTTTCCGGATCATTAAAGAAGGCCAATTTGTCTCGGCGTCAACCCCCGGGAAGAAGACTGATTTTAATCCGATACCTGAATACATTGATTACGTTGCTGGCCAGATCACGCTTGAACGACCGGTTAAGGTGGTGGTTGACCCGGGAAACGGAACAGCCGGACCGGTAGCTGTCCCGCTATTTAAAAAGCTCGGGGCTGAGATTGTGGAACTTTATACGGAAATGGATGGTCATTTCCCCAATCATCATCCTGACCCTACCCTACCCGAAGCCTTAAAAGACCTGATGGTCAAAGTGGCTGAAACCGGGGCCGAACTCGGTATCGCTTATGATGGAGATGCTGACCGAATAGGTGCGGTGGATGAAACCGGAAAAATTATCTGGGGCGACCAATTGATGATTATCTTTGCCCGAGACCTTTTAGCCCGCCACCCTGGGGCAGCCATCATTTCCGAAGTCAAGGCCTCAAAATTACTTTACGATGAAATTGCCCGGCTCGGTGGCCGGCCGATAATGTGGAAAACCGGCCATTCGCTGATCAAAAAGAAAATAAAGGAAGAGAAGGCCCTGCTGGCTGGTGAAATGAGCGGTCACATCTTTTTTGCCGACCGCTGGTTTGGCTTTGACGATGCCATCTATGCTTCAGCCCGGCTTCTGGAAATTGTCTCGCGCTCAACGAAAAAACTTTCTGAATACCTGGCGGATCTTCCAAGAACTTACAATACTCCGGAAATCCGCATTTACGCTTCCGATGAAGTTAAGTTTAAAATTGTTGACCTGGTTAAAGCCGAGCTTAGCCAGCGGCCTGATGTTCGCCAGATTATTGACATCGACGGCGTTCGAGCGGTTTTTGACCACGGCTGGGGACTGCTCCGGGCTTCTAACACGCAGCCGGTTCTGGTCCTGCGCTTTGAAGCTGACAGCCCAGAAAACCTGGATAAGCTGCAGCAGGAAGTCCAGGGTATGCTGGAAGAAGTGATTAGACATCTTAACACAAAATAATATTTCGTAACATTTTGGGGGAAGGGATGTCGGTCAAAAAAACTAAATCAGCTAAAAAAAATGAAAACCAGCTGCCGGATTTAAGAGTGGTGATCTTAGCCGGAGGCAGCGGCACCAGATTCTGGCCGCTCAGCCGGAAAAAAAGACCGAAACAATATCTTAAAATCATCAGCGATAAGTCGTTAATCGAAGAAACTATCAGGCGGGTTCAGGGGCTTGTACCCAATTCCAGGATTTACACCGTAGCTGTTAATCAACAGACCAGGATGATTAGAAAGCTCCTGCCGCGACTTCCACAGAAGAATCTTCTGGTTGAGCCCGAAGCTCGCAACACCGCACCGTCGCTTCTTCTGGCCACTGCCTGCATTTATCTCAAAAATCCAGAAGCCGTGGTAGCGGCTCTGCCCGCTGATCATTACATTAAAAACGTAGAAGTCTTCAAGCAAAAGCTTATCAGGGCAGCTAAAGCTGCCTATCAGCACAAAAGAATCGTTATGTTCGGCATACCACCGACCTCTCCGGCCACTGGCTACGGCTACATCCATTGTCCCGAAGATAATGCTTATACAGTAGATGGCGAAAAATTTTATGAGGTCAAGGGCTTCAGAGAAAAGCCAGACCTGCCAACAGCTCTGGAATTTCTCCAGTCAGGTGATTATTTTTGGAACAGCGGAATATTCCTCTGGCGGGCCGATGTTTTTGAAGAAAACCTCAGAGAGTATGCGCCCGAGCTTTTCTCGGCCTGGATAAAAATCCTCCATGCTTTGAGAAAGAATGACCGCCGCAAGCTCAGTCGGGTCTTCCGAGAAGTGCCAGCCCTATCGATCGATTACGCCTTGATTGAAAAAGTCGTAGGACCGATAATGAGTCGGGGCGATTTCGGCTGGTCCGACCTGGGCTCTTGGAGTTCGCTTTATGAATTCCTGACACAAGATGAGCACTGCAACGTCTCTCAAGGAGAGACTGTTTCTCTTGATTCCAGAAACTGCCTGGTCTTTAATTCAGGAAGGCTGACCGCTTTAATCGGAGTGGATGACCTGATTGTGGTCAATTCTGGTGATGCGCTGCTTGTTTGCCGCCGTGATCAAGACCAGCGGGTGAAAGAGATAGTTGAAAAGTTGAGAAAAGACCATCCAGAATATACCTGACCCATTCGCCAGCGCCACGAGCTGCATTTTTAGTGGAGGTATTTTTGTTCCCAGATGGGATCGAGCAGAGCTGCCACCTGCCGGTCGTATTCAACCAGTCCCTGGTAATACTCAGGGTCGCTCAGGGTTTCGGCAGCGTTCTCATCGATCGGTCGCGGTCGGTGTTTCTTAAGTATCTCGTACATTTCCTGGAAGTGATCCCTGAACGGGCAGGGCCTGATCCAGTTTTTTACCGGACCTTCCACACCGTGATTTTTCCCGTATCCGTATTCAGTCTGCCATTTTCTAATTTCGGCGAAAAAAGGATTGGCCCAGACATCGTTAAGATTCTTACCCTGGCTATAGATTTCATAAATGTTAACGGGTGAATATGGGATAAAGACGCAGGGCGTAACCGTGCCGTCCCAGTTGATAACTAAATAGCCACCGGAACGACCGGCGGAAACGCAGCCATGAGTGGCCGTGCCGCTGTTCCAGAAGTCGATCAGGAAAAGATGTCTTTCATACACTAACTGCCAGGTTCTCTGCCACATCCACACCCTCTGCTCAGGTGTCGGTAATAAATCTAAGGTAAAGGCCCGGCCTATAGGCATATACTGGAATGCCCAGGCAAAATGAGCACCCACCTTGTTGAAATAGTAGTCTATGACTTCATCAGAAAAAGCTTCATAGACGTTATTCCTGGTTATGGTCAGCGATATGCCGAAAAAGACCTTTGCCTGCCGCAAATGTTCAAAGGCTTCAAGAATTTTCTGGAAGACGCCCCGGCCGCGGCGTTTTTCGGTAGTCTCTCTTGAACCTTCAACAGAGACAGCAGGCATGATATTTCCGGTTTGAGCCATTCTCCTGGCGGCTTTCTCATCGATCAGCGTTCCGTTGGTGTACATCAGGAAAAAGCTGTCGTCATATTTTTCTACCAGGTCCAAAATCCCTTTTCCTCCATCTTCATAAAGCAGCGGCTCGCCGCCACTGATGACAAAAAATCTGGCGCCCCACAGGCTTCGGGCTTCGCCCACTGCCCGGTCAAGAACCGGCCAGGAAAGTTTCACCTCAGTTTTATCCGAGTCGGCGTAGCAGCCCACGCAGAACAAGTTGCACTTTTTGGTCGGGCTGACCAAGATAAATGAAGGAGGGCGTACCCCGTATTTTTTTTCAAAAGCCTGTTTAGCCCGCTTCTCGCCTTCCTTGATTATGGCCTCACCGATGAGAACATTCAGGAGTTTATGGATGGTCTGGGGTGACAGTCTGTCCTCAAGGATGGCTTTTTCCACCGTCCTGAGGATAGAGACACCGATTTCCAGTCTGTCCTTGATTGCTCCCGGTGGTTTTTCACCCTTTTCTATCTCCCGCTTAGCGTTTTCCCTCATCTGCTTTTCCCAGGAAGAAACTACCAGATTGGCCACTGGCTTTATGGTTCGAAGAACAGGAATCAGGCGGGAAATCATTCTGACCTTAGAGGCCCCGGCTGCCCTCTGAAAAGAAACCAGTTCCCTTTCCAGTTTCATGACACCCTCCTTAAAAAAGGGCGTATCGAGATATATTCTGACCTTTAACCACGCTTTCTTGAGCCCGTTCCTTATTAAAATTTATGTATGTTAAAGGAAATGTCAAATGCCTTTTTCTTTCAGGTTAAGACATGGTATCCAGGCAAAAGGGAGTGTATGGCAGCGTCGGGATGGTAGTCCGGCAATAGGGGCTTCGGCAGAAGAGGCCAGGAAATTTATCAATCTGGTACCTGAAAAAGCAGGGCTTCCTCCGTTAAAAATTTTGTTGAAACTTTTAACTATGAGGAGGAAGCCCCAATGACAGTAAATATATACCCTACTTACCATGAGCTTTGCAAGAGTGCACCCCTTCTGGCCAGAAAAGGGCACTTGTCAATAATTTTGTGTCTGTGGATAGAACTTGAGGTTAAAGAGCTGCTGGATTTCATAAGCTCTGGATTTCAGCACCGGCAAGGGATTTTTCCATTTTCCTTGCCTGAGTCTCTCGGTTTGCAGCAGAAGGTTTATTTCCAGAATCTCTGTTGACTGAAAATATCCCCCCCAGCCTGACTCTGATTTGCTCTGCCCGGCTGTTGAAATTCTCCACAGCATTAGTGGTAGTGGGGGGTTATCTCCGTCTGGTAGCCATCGATGAATAGGGCGAAGGCTTCCTCTGGAAGCTCCCGCTGCTTAAAATCATTAAGCTTCCCTTCCAGCTCTTCTCTGATGCGCTTCAACTCAGCTTCAGAATAAGGAAGGCCTAATTGCCTTAAAGACCTGAGCACCGGGCTTTCGGAGTAGCCATTGACTACCAGACACAACTTTTAATTTACTCCCGGAAAAAGCGCGAGGACTTCTTCTGAGCCTCGTCGTCAGGTGTCAGGAAGTCTCAGATGATGCAGTCATGAATGACTGGGGCAGAATGCTGCGGAAATGGCAGAGATACATACTCAGCTACTTCAACCACAGGACAACAAACGCATATACCGAAGGAGTACACACCGAGATAAAGTTGATTAAGAAAATGAGCTTGCGGTTACAGAAATGTGGAGGTCTACCTCAAAAAAGTGCTCTTATCCTTCCTGCCTGCCTGCTGCTATAATACCCCTCCTTATTTACCACACTTTTGGCTGAAGAGCCATGCTCTTTTAAAAAGTAATTTTTGGCAGCAGGCCTTCTAATTTTCTAAATATCAATATGTTAAGCATTTAGCCGGGACGGGGTATGGTGGTTAACTTTTGGGATTATTCCTGGATAATTTATAGATAGATAAATTATAGAACTGCGATAAAGCCAGAGTCCTTATTATTTTGAAAACTAAATTTTTGGTCGGATAGGGTTACTCGTAAATAAAAGGTAAAAGGATTTACTGCTATTTATAACTGTGTTGCGGCTAAAGGCTGGTGGAATATTCCTGCATTGTAAATAAATTTCATCAACAGAGTGATGGAATTAAAAAAAGAAAAAGAAGGAAAAGTTATAGAGGCTTAATCAAAATTAAGAATACGAGTCTTAATCTTTAGGAAAAATTTTTGTTTTGTCGTTAGCCTTGCCCGATGTAAAGATAAGCTTGTTTCTTGAAGAATTGTGGGGCTGCCATCGTTATGAAGTCCTTAGATTCCAGCCTTACAGAATGGGGAAAAATATGATTATTTCAGGAAAGTTAAGCCGACAATCTTCAGGTTTTTTGAGGGATTTATGGCCGCTTTTATTTTATTCATTTAGAAGAAGCGTGGCGGTTCTGGAGCTTGGAGTGGCGGGCGCCGTAAGCAAAGTAAATAATAAGTCCCACGCTCAGCCAGATCGTAAAGCGAACCCAAGTGAGTGCCGGCAGACTGTACATCAGATAAAGACAGAAGCCGACAGTAATGAGGGGGGTAAAAGGCACCAGTGGTGTTTTAAACTTTCTTTCCACCTGAGGCTGGGTATGTCTGAGGACAATCACTCCGATAGAGACGAGGATGAAAGCGAAAAGAGTCCCAATATTGCACAGCTCGATGATTACTGAAAGAGGAAAGAAGCCGGCAATGAGAGCTGTCAGGCCTCCGGTAATCCAGGTGCAGATTGCTGGTGTTCGGTGCTTGGGGTGAACGCGGGAAAAAACATCGGGCAGAAGTCCGTCTCTGGCCATGACCATGAAGATGCGTATCTGGCCATAGACTGTAATGAGCAGTGTAGAAAGCATGCCAATAATTCCACCCGTGGCCACTAAGGCTCCTCCCCAGCGGATCCCAATTCGGGCTAAAGCTGCTGGCAGGGCATTGCCCACATCGATTTCTTTATAAGGTACCAACCCGGTGAGAACAAAAGCCACACCTACATAAAGCACAATCACCACTCCTAAGCAAAGCAATAGTCCGAGCGGGACATCTCTTTTGGGGTTAATGGTCTCTTCAGCGGCGGTGGAAACTGCATCAAAGCCGATATAAGCAAAAAAGATAATGGCTGCACCGGCCATAATTCCTTTCCAGCCGAATGGAGCAAACGGCGTCAAGTTGCTCAGCTTAACATGACCAATTCCCAGCACAATGAACAGGACGATTACCGCCACTTTTATTATTACGATAATATTATTTGTAACCGCACTTTCTCTGATACCCAAGTA
Source organism: Candidatus Aminicenantota bacterium (assembly GCA_014360015.1). Classification (GTDB taxonomy): domain Bacteria; phylum Acidobacteriota; class Aminicenantia; order Aminicenantales; family Saccharicenantaceae; genus Saccharicenans. The sequence goes on from JACIYJ010000007.1 coordinate 114,864, forward strand.
AAGAATCCAGGTGATGAGGAGCGTGATCAGGATAGCCGGTAAGTCCATGATCCCGCCGGCTAAGGGAGTTAGGGTCAGAGCTTTTGGCAGGGGCAATCCCAGGTTTTCCAGAAGGCCGATGAAAGTGGTAGACCAGCCTGAAGCCACAGCGCTTCCTGAAACCAGATATTCCAACATCAGATCCCAGCCGATAATCCAGGCGATAACTTCACCAAAAGCCGCATACGAATAAGAATAGGTGCTGCCAGCAACTGGAAACATGCTGGCCAGCTCGGAATAGGTCAGGGCGCACAGTCCGGCAGTGATGGCGGCAATAATGAAAGAAAGCAGCACACCAGGTCCGGCTAAATGGGCTCCTTGTCCGGTAGCCACAAAGATGCCCGTGCCCACAACCGAACCTATACCAAGAGCAGCCAGATCAATGGCTCTCAAGCTTTTGCGAAGCTGAGTGTGTTCAGAGGCCTCCTGCAGGTCTTCAGGTCGCTTTTTAACCCAAAGGTTCATCTGGCCTTCTCCTTTGAAAGAGAATTTCTAAAAAGCTTCAGGAAAAAGCTTCAAGTTTTGAATAATACTCATCTTGATTTCATTTGACAAGAAAAATTATTCGGATTAAAAAGGGAGTTGTTGGCTGAGATGTAAAGAGGCCGTTATGATTAAAAAGGGAAGAAGAAAAAAACTGTCTGCGTCGAAAATAATAAGATAATTTTTTCGAAACGATAAGAACTGGAGCTCAGATACCAGCGATTTTTAAGATATCAATTCATTCAGGAAGAAGGAGGTGAGTGAATGAATTTTAAAAGGTTCGTAAGGCTATTATTTCTTTGTGCCTTCCTTTTAACCTTTGTGTCCTTAGCTTCAGCTCAGATTAAACTTGAAGTTAAGGAGCATGTTCTGGCCAATGGGATGAAAATCCTGATGATTCCTAAGCCTGGGGTGCCGCGGGTGGTTTGCCACATCTACTACAAAGTTGGCTCGATCAACGAACGCCCCGGAATCACTGGAATTGCCCACGTCCACGAGCACATGATGTTTAAAGGCACAAAGATGATGGGTGTTACTGATTATGAAGCTGATGATGCTCTCAACCGCCAGATTGACGAGTTGATGGATAAAATCTACCGGGAAAAATACTGGAAAAAAGACGGCGACCAACAGAAAATAGCTGAATGGCAGAAGCAGGTGGATGAATTGATCAAAGCTGAGAAAAAGTACATCATCAAGGATCATCTATGGGAAACTTACATGAAAAACGGTGGAACCGGTTTGAATGCTTCCACTTCAGATGAAGTTACCGGGTATTATGTAACTTTACCTTCTAATAAGGTTGAGCTCCAGATGCTGCTCGAAGCTGACCGGATGATGAACGCTTATTTCCGAGAATTTTACTCGGAGAAAGATGTGGTCATGGAAGAGCGTCGGCTGAGCGAAAACAGCCCCGGTTTCTATTTCAATGAACAGGTCCGGGCTTCGTTTTATGCAGCTTCACCCTATCACTGGCAGGTAATTGGCTGGATGGACGACCTTAAAAAGATGACCAAGAAGGACCTGATTGAATTCCACAACAAATACTATGTTCCGAACAATGCTGTAGCCGTTTACGTCGGCGATTTCAAGCCAGAAGAGATAATCCGGCTGGCAGAAAAATATTTTGGCCAGATTCCGAGGGGTGATGATATCGAGCCAATAAGAACCGGTGAACCGCCGCAGTATTCTCACAAGAGAATGTACGGAGAAGGTCCGGGCATGCCCAATCTCCAGATGTGGTTCCATATTCCACCAGAAGGACATCCCGATATTCCGGCGTTGAGTATCTTGGCCAGCATCCTGTCAGGTGAAACAGGCCGCTTGACCAAGACTTTAGTTCAGCAAAAAGATGTGGCTATCAGAGCCATGGCCATGGCCAGGCCTCAGTGGTATGTTGGCGCCTTTACCTTCAATGTGATTCCCAAAATGCAAAAGGGAGTAAAACCGGAAGACCTGGAAAAAGATGTCTGGGAAGAGATTGAGAAAATCAAGAAAGATGGCGTGACTCCAGAAGAGCTCCAGAAAGCCAAAAATAAGACTGAAGCCAGTTTCGTTCGCAGTCTGGAATCTCCTATGTTCTTAGCGATGAGAGTGGGGCGGGCTGAACTCAACCGCGGCTGGCGTTCATTACTTACTGATCTGGAAGATATGAAAAAGGTTACCTCTGACGATATCAAGAAAGTGGCTGCCAAATATTTTGTTAAAGATAACTGTTTGGTGGCCATCTATTCTCGCGGTCAAGGAAGATAAGGAGGGATAACAATGAGAAAATATGTTTCTTTGATTTTGGGTTTGCTGCTGGCTTTATCGGTCGTCAACCTGGGTTCAGCTCAGGTGACTAGACCTGAAGACCTGAAATTCCCTCCGCTCAAGTTTGAACCACCCAACCCAGCGAATTTCCGCGTGGTTTTTGCCAACGGGCTACGCGGCTACATCAAGGAAGAAAGAACTCTGCCGATTGTCAATATTACTGCTATCATTCACACTGGCAGCCTGTATGTGCCGAAAGAGAAGGCTGGGCTGGATGCCATTTTGTCCGAGTGCCTGATCAAAGGAGGCACCAGAACCAGAACCGGTTCGGTCATCGAGGACAGAATCGATTTTCTTGGCGGAACCCTGAACTTTTCGGTGGGTGAGAGGACAGCCATGCTGTCAATGTCGGTTCTGAGCAAGGACTTAGATGAAGGTCTGGACTTGTTTTTCGATGTCCTGATGAACCCAGAGTTCAGGGAAGACAGCCTGAAGCTGGCTAAGGGCAGACTGATTGAACAGATGCGTTCAGCCAATGACAATCCCAGCCAGGTCTTAGCCAGAGAGTACGAAAAGGTGCTTTATGGCGACCATCCGCTGACTTATCAAGAAACGAAAGCCACAGTGGAAGGCATAACCCAGGCTGATCTCAAAGCCTTCCATGCGAAGTATTTCTTCCCAAAAAATATCATTATCGCCGCGGCTGGAGATTTCAGCCGGGACCAGCTCAAGAACAAAATCAATAAGTATGCTTCCAAGTGGGCCAACAAACCGCTTTCTTTCCCCACCATTAGCAAGAATTTCCCCCAACCTGAGCCCGGCGTTTATTTCATCCAGAAGAAAATCAATCAGGGCTACATCTCCATTGGTCATTTAGGGATAGAAGATACTAACCCGGATTATTTTGCTGTCCAGGTGATGAACTTTATCCTCGGCGGGGGGAGCTTTACTTCCAGAATAACTTCCAAGGTCAGGTCAGATGAGGGTCTGGCTTACAACACCGGAAGCCGATTCACTTATCGCTGGGGTTTCCCAGGGACTTTTGCTGGCTATGTTCAGACCAAATCGGAGACTGTTGGTTATGCTATCTCCTTGATTCTAAAAGAGTTCGAGCGGATAAGACAGGAACCCGTTTCTGACGCTGAGATGGAGACGGCGATTAATTATTATCTGGAAAGCTTTGCTGATTTCTTCCAGAGCCCGATCGGTACCATGGTCAATTTCGCTAATCTGGAATTGCAGGGCAAGCCGATGAACTACTATGCGACTTATAGGGATAAGATTAAGGCTGTGACCAAGGAGAAAGTGCTGGAAGTGGCGAAAAAGTACATTCACCCGGATAAGATGGTGATTATGATTGTCGGCGACTGGGAACCCTGCAACAAAGGCTCTGACAAGTTCCCAGGACCTCTTGACAGGTTGGGTAAAGTTCACCGAGTAAAATTGCTCGATCCGCTCACCGGACAGTTGGTTGATTAAAGTTGGAGTAAGGCCTTTTTAATATTGCCAGAAAATTTAATGATAATGGGCAGCTGCAGAGGCTGCCCTTTTTATTTCAGATTTCCGGAGGCCTTTAAACGCCTGGATATTGATCTTGATGTGATTGAGAAAGGCGATCGGGCAGGTTAAGACTTGGTGACCTTTATCCCGAGTTCTTCCAACTGGCGCTCGTCTACTTCTGACGGGGAACCTGTCATAAGACACAGAGCACTGGTGGTTTTCGGAAATGGGATTACTTCTCTGATTGATTCTTCGCCGCAAAGGAGCATCACCAAGCGATCAAATCCCAGGGCAATTCCGCCGTGGGGTGGTGCCCCATAAGTCAGGGCTTCTAAGAAAAAGCCGAACTTTTGCTCAGCCTGCTCCGGCGTCAGTCCCAGCACCTTAAAGACCTTAGCCTGTAGCTCTGGCTGATGGATTCTGATGGACCCGCCACCAACCTCATAGCCATTGAGTACTAAGTCATAAGCCAGAGCCTTTACTCTGAACGGCTCACTCTCCAGATAATCAATGTCAGCTGGGTTGGGCGAGGTGAATGGATGGTGCATCGAGACAATCTTCTGCTCTTCTTCGCTCCATTCAAAAAGTGGGAAATCAGTCACCCAACAAAAGGCTCGCCTGTTTTTGTCAAGCTTTCCTTCTCTGATTTTTTCCTGAATGAAATTTTTTCTGAATTCTCCCAAAACCTTAACCGCAATATCTCTGGATGAAGCTACCAGAAGACCAAGGTCACCATCTTCAGCACCGAGCGCTTTCCAGATGGTCTGAAGCTTATCCTGTTCCAGTTTCAACGAACTCTTCAGTCCGCCTTCAACCTGCCTCACCCAGACCAGCCCGCCAGCTCCCAAGGCCTTAGCTTGCTCTTGAAGCTTATCCAGCTGTGACCGCGAAAATTTACTACCACCCTTAACCAGCAATCCTTTTAGGACCCCGCCTTTTTCTATAGCCCCACTGATGATTTCTGAGCCGAGACCTTTTCCAATTTCAGTCAGGTCCTCAATTCCCACTTTGTCCCGCAGGTCTGGTTTGTCCGAACCGTATTTATCCATGGCTTCCTCATAACTTAGCCTGGGGAAAGGTCGGCTGATTTTTTCGCCGGTGAGAGCGAAAAGTTCGACCATCAGCTCTTCGATGAGCTCGAAGATGTCCTCTCTTTCCACAAAACTCATCTCGATATCGATTTGGGTGAATTCTGGCTGGCGGTCGGCCCGCAAATCTTCATCCCTGAAACATCTGACGATCTGAAAATACCGATCAAATCCGGCAATCATCAGAATCTGCTTGAAAAGCTGCGGCGACTGCGGCAGGGCATAGAATTTCCCGTGATGGATCCGGCTCGGCACTAAATAGTCGCGGGCTCCTTCCGGTGTGCTTTTGGTCAGAAAGGGCGTTTCAATTTCCAAAAAGCCCTTTGCGCTTAAAAAATTTCTGGTGACCAGCGCGGCCTGATGTCTGAGGATAATATTTCTCTGCATTGACGGCCGCCTCAAATCGAGATACCGGTATTTAAACCGCAGCTCTTCTGCTGCCTGCGGTGGGTCAGCGATGATAAAGGGCGGAATCTTGGAAGTGTTAAGTATCTGCATCCCGGTTATCTCAACTTCAACTTCACCAGTGGGCATCTGGGGGTTGACTGAACCCTGTTCCCGGAGCCTGACCATCCCTTTCACTTCCACCACATACTCGCTCCGAAGCCTTTTGGCCTGTTCCAGAAGCTCTGGCTGGTCGCTTCGGACCACGAGCTGCACCACACCTGATCTATCTCTTAAATCCACAAACACTAAGCTGCCGATGTCGCGCACTCGCTGCACCCAACCGGTGAGAATCACTTCTTTTCCAGCATCGGCGGCCCGCAGCTCTCCGCAGTATTTGGTTCTTTTCCAGATTTCCGTGGCTCTCTCTTTTTCTTTCATCGAATTTTTCCTTTTCTGTATATTCTATCTTTTTCTGATTTTTATAAGAAATTGCTAAATGGCCAATTTTCCACGAAGGCCAGTGTTTTTTTGGAAAAGCTGATTAAAGGTGAATTATTGTTGGGTGCAAGGCAATTGTTAATAACAATACCGGCTGATTTTTCTAAGAACATCAGAATTATTCTTCCCGGCTCTTAATACCTTTTTTGTCTTTCAGCAGGATGATTTTTGCCAGCTCCTCGGCTGTGCCTTCATACTGCTTCGAATCGATCATGTCTTTAAGCTGGAATTTTCCCTTGGCCAGCTCATCTTCGCCAATTATCAGCACCCAGTCGGCGCCAATCTTATTAGCCCGGCTGAAGTGAGCCTTCATTCCACGATCTTTGAACTCGACCAGACATTCGATTCCCTCTGACCGCAGGTACCGCGCCGTGGCGATGCTCTGTTTCTTTGCTTCTTCGCCGAGATAGGCAAAATAAACAAAGCTCTTCTTCGGAGGCTCAATCTTAGCCACCGACAATAGCCGCTCCAGGCCCATGGCAAAACCAATTCCGCACAGATCCGGTCCACCAAATTCCCTGACCATATCATCATAGCGGCCACCACCGCAGATGGCATTTTGGGCACCGAGATGCTCGGCTACAATTTCAAAAGCCGTCTTGGTGTAATAATCGAGGCCCCGCACTAAGGTCGGGTCAACTCGGTAAGGAATTCCGTAAAAATCGAGATAGCCAAGGAATTCTTGAAAGTGTTCCTGGCACTCAGCACACAAAAAATCAGTAATTTTCGGAAAGTTGCTGGCTACTTCCCGACAGGTTTCAATTTTGCAGTCGAAAATCCGTAGCGGGTTGAGCTCAGCTTTGCGCTGGCAATCCGGGCACAGCCTGTCTTTAACTGCAGCCGCGGCTTTCCTCAGCTCAGCCCCATAAGCTGGCCGGCATTTTTTACAGCCCACCGAGTTGACCATGGTGGTGACGTTCTCCACCCCGAGCTGCCGCAGCAATCTGTGGGCCATCTCCACTATTTCCGCATCCACGGCCGGGTCTTTTTCCCCGAAGACTTCGATGTCGATCTGATGGAACTGGCGGTAACGACCTTTCTGCGGCTTGTCGTATCTGAACATCGGCCCGATGTAGTAAAAACGTAGCGGCTGTGGCTGAAGATCAAGCCGGTGCTCGATTATTGCCCGCACTACCGACGGCGTATACTCCGGCCGCAGAGTCACTGATCGTCCACCCTTATCGGTGAAAGTGTACATTTCTTTGGTGACGATGTCTGAGGAGGCCCCGGTGCCTTTTTCAAAAAGCTCAGTTGGCTCAATCACCGGTGCCCGAAGCTCCCGGTAGCCATAAAGCTCAAAGATTTCCTTAGCCGCAGCTTCGGCGATCTGCCAGAGCCGGGCCTCTTGGGGCAGGATATCTTTGGTGCCCTTGATGGCAGAAAGTTCCTTTTTAGGTTGTTCAGTGTTCATTTTCCCATCGCCTGTTTACTTACATTTTTAGTCTTCAATCTGGTCTCTGGCCTTTTACCCTTCTCTGATTTCAAAAATGCCCTGGCGCCTGATTTTCTTGTAGCGCTCTTCGAGCAACTCGTCGATACTCATCTGCTGCAACTTTTTTAGCGTCTGGTGGAGGTGTTTATCGACATTCTTGAAAGTGGTTTCATAATCTATGTGAGCTCCGCCCGGTGGTTCTGGAATCAGTTTGTCGATGATGCCCAGCTCATAGAGCTTTTGAGCCCGCAGCCCTAAGTTTTCTGCGGCCTGCTCCACAGCCATAGGTCCCTGGTCTTTCCAGAGAATGGCGGCACAACCTTCTGGGGAGATGACCGAATAGAAAGCATATTCCAGCATCAGCAGGGCGTCGCCGAAACCGATTCCCAGCCCGCCGCCGCTTCCACCTTCGCCGATGATGACATTGACGATGGGAGTCTTCAGCCGGGAAATGATTTTCAGGTTGTAGGCAATGGCTTCAGCCTGGCCACGTTCTTCAGCTCCAATTCCTGGATAAGCGCCCGGCGTGTCGACGAAAGTAATCACCGGAAAACCGAATTTTTCGGCCATCTGCATGATGCGCAGGGCCTTGCGGTAGCCTTCAGGGTTGGGCTGACCGAAATTGCGTTCGATGCGGGCTTTGGTCGTCCGGCCTTTTTGATGGCCGATGACGGCCACGGTCTGTCCCTTGTAAAAAGCTAAGCCCGCCACAATAGCTGGGTCGTCTGCAAATCGACGGTCACCGTGGAATTCCATAAAATCCTGGAAAAGGGCGTTGATGTAATCTAAGGTGTATGGTCTTTTGGGATGGCGAGCAATCTGAACAATATGGACAGCGGTGAGCTTCGGGGCGATCTTTTCCCATTCTTTCTCGATTTGAGCTCTAAGGGCCGCGATTTTTTCCTTGCGGTTGGAATCTTCACTGGCTTCGAGAGCGTCAATCTGTTCCTTGAGAGCAATTATCGGTCGCTCCATAGAATAAAAATCAAGTTTTTCTTTCATAGCACACTCTCTTTTTTCTTTTTCGTTATTTTATCAGAAAACCGGCGTCCTGAGTATTCTAAAGATTACCCTTAACCCCTGTCAAGTGCTGAGCCAGCTGGCAACAGCGCGAGGAGAGCTACTCCGATGGTGGGCTTAGTCTCTTTCTTACTTTATGCCCTCCGGAAAGTGGACAGATAGGTTTAGTCAAGATTTTTTGACGCCTTCTCCGACGGTTATTGTCAGGAGCTCAGCTTACCAAAAGGTCCTGAGGTTCCGGATGGTTCTAAATACTTTACGCTTTCCAAAAAGATGGTTTCCAGCTCAGGTTCCGGCACCCGGTCCGCTGCCTGGTATAATGACTTATTTTCCCGGAGTTTTTCCGAATTAGTCTTAAGGAAATGAATGAAATTCAACTCTGACTTATCTATTCCGATTTCCTGAGCATATTGTCTTCTTAGTTCTTCATCGTTATTAAGGGCGCTGAAAACCCGCCATTTCCATTTTAAATCGTGGATTTCTCCCTGAGCGATAATTTTCCCTTTATTGATGAAAATGGCTTCATCGCAAATCTGGTCTACTTCAGGTAGAAGATGAGAGGAGAGAAAGATGGTCTTTCCCTTCTGCTGGAGTTTTACTATTTGATGTCTTATATCATTCATCGCAATCGGGTCAAGACCGGTGTATGGCTCATCAAGAATTATAATTTCAGGGTCATCAATTACAGCCAAAGCCAGGGCGAGCTTCTGCAAATTTCCCTTAGATAAAGCTTTGATTCTCAAATCGGTATAATCCATTAAACCAAAATTTTTCAAAAACTCCTGGATGAGGTTTTCTTTCTCAGGGGATTTTATCCCATTTAATCTCAGAACGAGGTCTATTATTTCCCGAACTGTAAGGAATGGATACAATGAAGGGTTTTCTGAAAGGTAACCGATTTTCGGGTTTTTGTCGGAAGCCTTGTCAGCAGTGATTATCTCGATTGAGCCGCTATCGGGTTGGAGATAACCGATTATTAATCGCAAAGTGGTAGTTTTGCCGGCTCCATTCGGCCCGAGAAATCCAGTAATCTTCATACGTTTGAGGCTAAAGGAAATTTCATGAACCACTTTTTTCTTTCTGAAAAATCCAGAGGAATAGGATTTGCTCAGCTTATGGATTGAAAGACAGCGATCAGCGGATTTTTCATCAGCCGATACTGTTTGGTAATTCTTTTTTAGGCCAAGACTCTTTAAGCTGATAAAAGAAAGAGCCAGAAAAATTGAAGCATAGAGGATGACTATTAATACTGGCATAAATGATGTCGTTTTTTGCACTATTGAAGGGAAGAATAGCAGGGTTGGTAGCATTTTTGGGTCGAAGTTCTTGGTCATTAGCCAGCTCTCGATAGAATCCAACCAGCCAAAATGCTTTAAGAAAATTATGAAAGAAATTTGAGTGAAAAAAAGAACGGCAAAATTAGTCTGGCCTTTAAACCAGCAGGACAGGAAAAGCCCTGTGGCGATGAAGTTAAAACATATAATCAGGCTGTGGCCTGCTAAATTAAAAAGTTCATTCAGCTCTAAATCCGAAGAATTAGCCAGAATAAGAATCAGGCCAAAAAGTACCGCCAGCATCAAGACCAGAGCTATCATTGCGGAAACGGCAAGAAATTTGCCCAATATTATTTGTTCATTCTTACTTCTATTCAAGATAACTTCAAGATGCTTAGAATCAAACTCATCTTTAATCAGACCACCGGTCGCCAACAGGCCAAGGTAGGGCAAAGTCATGGTCAGAGTTTCTGTGGCTAAGGTTAAACTTTTTTTGAATAGAGCCAGATAAAAAAAGCCAATTAAAGACAGTATTAAAAGAACCAGACTGAGATGTCCTGTGCGCCAGATTTTTTTCCAGGTGAGGTTAATCAGTGTTTTTGTCATTTTTTGAACCTTTCAAATATTGATTTAATATATCTTTTAGTCGTGGAAGCTGTCTGTCTATGGATAGGGCATCAGCTTTCAGCTGGACCCTGCCCTGATGCAGAAGGACCATAGCTGGTACTCCCACTACATTAAAAAGCCGATGAAGTTGTCCGGATTGGTCCGGAGCCAGTTTTGTTGGCCAGTTTTCTTCTTTCTTTATTCTTACCAGCTCGTCGTGAGCCTCTCTGCTTATGGCAATAAGTTCCAGACCGTAGTTTTCAAATTCCTTGACTGTGGAATATATTTCCAATCCGGTTTCAAGGCAGGCTGAACAGGTGGAACTAATGAAAATTAAGAGGTAGGTTCCATTTTCTGAAGGTGATACAAGTTGTCCCTCTAAGGTTAAAAAATTGATGGGAGCAGAAAGAGCCTCTCCTTCTTCAAGAAAAAGTGATTTTTTGTGAATAATGTTAGCTTCCTTCAAGCTTTTCATAAGGTCCTGATTGGCTTCCTGGCAGATAATAAATTTCTGGTAATTCTTATATCCCCAGAAAAAGGAAAACAGCGTCAACAAGATAAGTACTACCAGCAGGAATTTTATTTTCATCGTTTTCCTCCTGCTTCCTTTAATTGAGCCTGAACTTTCTCAAAATGAAATCCCTATCAATCAGGTAAAGATTATCGGTAGAATCGAAAGCTATCAGCCGGGCTGAAACCGGGAGGACGATTGTGCCCAGATAACGGCCAGCAGGGTCATACTTATAGATTTCACGCCCTTTTTCTAAGGATCCGTCCGTAAGCTGGCCGTTGACGCCGGAGAGAAAGTAGTAATTATTCTTCGAATCAAAAGCCAGATCAGCCACAAAAAAGGCAATTTTTTGGATATCGCTGTCGCTACGAATTGAGAGTTTCACACCCTGCTGGGTGACGGATTCGGCCTTATAAATTATTTTAAATTCCTTGATGAGTTTATCTTTGGCTTTGAATATCTGGACTTTATTTAGGCAATATTGATGAGCACAGACCAGGTTCCCCTGACGGTCTTTTTTTTTAATAACAGGGTGTTGGCTAAGATGTTCAAAACCATATCGTCTGTTCCAATCGGGGTAAAAAAGCCACCCCGATGATTGCCCTTCAGATCAAAAATTTTGATAAGAGGTTCTTTTTTTAAGATCAACGACATGCCCGGGAAAGCTGTGACTAAAATCTCCCCATTGTCGAGAATGATCTTCGTGGGGCAAAAGTCAATTTAATTACCGCTGATTCTTTTCCTTCCAGTTCCAAAATCTGAAGACGCAGGTTTCTGGTATCGGCAACATATATTTTCTGGTTCAGACTATCTAGATAAAAACCTTCCGGAGCATTAAATTCACCTGGCCCTTTTCCTTTCTTTCCCAAAGTTTTAAGATAATTTCCTTCAAGGTCAAATACCTGAATTCTGTTATTATAAGTATCAAGAACAAATAGCTTATCATTTAAAACTTCAAGCTGAAAAGGAGAATTGAACAGATAATTTTGGTCATATTTGCTTTCCAAAGATAGGATTTCAACCACTGGAATGAGTTTTTCTATTACTCTATTGTTTTCTGCTGCTTGAATTGGTGGCGAAAAGACAGTAGGAATTATCAGCAAAAGAAGAACCAGAGCGGTTTCTAATAGGAATTTAGCCTTGAAAAAAAAAGAGCCCCGTTAGGGGCTCCACCTTTTTCGTTAATCTGAGAAAATGCAAATTCTTAGTGGTAGTCATGGTCTTTAGAGTCCCAGAGCTTTTTTGATGCAGGCTGCAAGTTCCAGTTCGCAATCCAGGGCATCAATAAAGGAGCTAAAGAATCCAACCCTGACCTCATTCATACATTTTTCAAACTGAGCGAAACATTTGGAGCTCTGTTCTGCAGCCTGAATTCCGTTGGGCAACAGTGAGAGAGCTGAGATTAGGATTAAAGAGATGACGATTAGTTTGGTTAAAGTGTTTCTGGTCATTTTAACCTCCTTTAAATTTGTTCTGCCTTCCGGCATCATTGAGATAGAGAGGCAAATAAAATGTGCCAGAGGTGGAAATTGTGGCCATCGGGCTGTCTAAACCTGAATCAATCATTCTGCAGGTAAACATTTGTTGACCCGGTTTCAACCAGATGTCTATTTTTCTTTACTAATAACGCTCCAAGTTAAAAAAACTTCTCAGGTTTTAAAAAATTTTTTTCTGACAAAAAAGACGGGAGCTGTAATATTTGGCTGCATTGACCAATGTTTAGGATAGTTGAAGTCTAAAGAATCGACCTTAAAATTTCCTGGCGGTTAAAATGCTGTACCTTTTCTCAAAAGAAATGGAAATGATGCCTCGAAGAGGCGGGGATTAAAACCGGTAGCCACCTGTCAGGGAAACTGTGGTCCGCCGCGGGCCATCTTTTTCTTTGATTAGCGAAAAATGGCCTTCAAGCTTCCAATGGCTTTGAAGGTAAAAATTAAACCCGGCGCCAAAAAGAGTTGATTTGATGAAGATCAGATCGCCAACATTACTGATTTCAAAAGGCCTGGAGCCAGAGCCGAAACTCAGGTAAAAATAATTCTCAGAGCCAAAATATTTTCTGCCCTGAGCTACCCAGGAGAAATTTTTCCCAGCTACCTCGGGCGTATAATAACCACGAAGATAAAAATAATAATCCTTGAAATAATACCCAAGACTTCCTATATAGACAGAAACATCGGTCGCCAGAAAATGCATGCGCCAGTAACCAAGGGAACCTTCCAGCCCTCTATAAATATGCTGATAAATTTCCAGAAGCCAAGAAGTCCTCGGCAGAGAATTGGCTGGGGTGGCGTAGTTCAGGTCAAGATAAGCATAGGCATCTTTCCAAAGCTTCGGGTACATTTCTAAGCCAAACTGGTAATCGGTGCGGTTGAAATAGCGGGTGTGAGCTAACTTGGGAATGATGGTGAGTCCGGAAGATGGACGGTAAAGAAAGAAAAGTCGCTCGGAGCTAAAAGCGTTTGACTGGTCGCTGTAATCGTCCGAGCGGTACTGAACCCAGATTTCGGCCTTTTTTGAATTAACAACAGCGCCCTGTCCCACTCTTTTTTCCGTCAGATTCTCCATTTCCTTTTTATAGCCTTTGTTTTCCGGGTCAAGCTGGATGGCCTGGACAAGATAAGCTCTGGCTTTTTCCAGATCGCCTCTTTTCTGATAAATCCGGTTAAGTCTAACAAAGACTTCAGCTTTTAGCTGAGGGGGCAAGTTCCGGTTCAGAATTGTAAGATATATGTTTTCAGCTTTGTTTAGGTGGCCAGAAATTTCTTCAACCCGACCGAGTTCTAAGCAAGTTTCGATATCATCAGGATTTTTTTTGACCAGTGCTTCCAGAACTGGTCTGGCTACATCCGACCTTCCGCTCCAGATGAGAACCCGAGCTTTAAGCAGCAAAGCGTCGTGATGTTCAGGTACCTGATTTAAAATCCGGTTACAAACTTTAAGAGCCTCCTCATAATTTCCAGAAAAAGCTTGAGCCTGGGCCAGGATAAAGGCGAGGTCAACATCTTCAGGGTGCTGGTCAAGATATGGCTCACAAAGGCGGATAACTTCTTGATAGTTCTGATTTCTGAGGGCGACCTGGGCTTTTTTCAGAATAGATGTTTCTTGTCCCGGAAGAGAAAGAGCAAATGTTATGAGCGTCATAAAAAGGAAAATTGCATATCCAGCAAAACTGAGCAATCGATGAGTTAACCGGGCATTACTATCAGGGCGAGGTAATGTAGGTATGATGGTGTCATTAACTGAACCAGCTTCATGGTTAGAGTTTTCGCCAAGGTAATTGGTGGCTATTTTTAAAAACCTTTCTTTTCGATTTTTCCCCATTCTTTTTTCCCTTTAAAATAATCTATAAAAGCTTTAACCCGAACATAAGACAGATACTGCCTGTAAATGATATTCTCTAAAAAGCAGTAGGGCAAGAGGGCTAAGATGTCTTTAGCCCGGGGATAACGGCGCTGCGAAAATTCCTCAAGGAGAATTGAGCCAAGAGAAATCATGGCGCCGACAACAACAGCTAAAGCAAAAAAAAGAGCAGCATAGGTATAGTTGATCACCCTAAAAATTGAAGCTAAGATGAAAAAAAGATAACCGTAAAGTTCGACCAATGGTCCGACCATCTCGAAAATAAAATAAAAAGGTAAAGCCAGAAGTCCGGTAACTCCATAGCGCGGGTTAAAAAGCATTTTCCGGCTGGCCGCTAAGGTTTCGATGAGGCCGCGGTGCCAGCGGTTGCGCTGGCTGCCAAGAGATCGGAGGTTCGAAGGAGCTTCAGTCCAGCAGATGGGGTCGGGAAGGAAGCGAACAGCAAACGGCTTTTTGTTTTCATGTAGGTACTGTCGCATCCTGACCACCAAATCCATATCTTCGCCCACGGTGTTTTTCCGGTAGCCACCGATGGCCATAACGATATCTTTGCGAAAAAGGCCAAAGGCGCCCGAAACAATCAGCAGGCTATTTAGCCGGCTCAGGCCAACGCGGCCACCCAGAAAAGCTCTCAGGTATTCTATAATCTGGAAACGAACGAGGATGTTTCTCGGAATAGACAACCTTTTGAGCTGGCCTTTTTCTATCACACAGCCATTACTGAGCCTGATTATTCCGCCGGCAGCGATGGTTTTCTCCGGGTCTTCCAGAAATGGCCGGACAACTTTTTGCAGAGCATCCCGGTCGAGCACCGAATCGCTGTCCACGGCACAGAACAGGGGATAACGGCTGATATTCAGGCCGGCATTCAGGGCATCAGCTTTTTTCCCATTTTCTTTGTCGATCACAATAAGCCTGGGATATTCCGGGTTGGTGTAAATTGCTCTGATGGGTTTTGTCTCGAGGCTTTTCCGGAAAACTAGACTGGATTGTTTGAGCTTGAAATGTTCAATAAGCCGGGAAAGTGTTTCATCACTTGAGCCATCGTTGACCACAATGACTTCATAGACGGGGTAATCAAGAGACAGCAGGTTGCTGACACTCTGGACTATGGAGTTCTGCTCGTTAAAGGCCGGAGCAATGATGGACACCGGTTTGACCAAAGAAACCGGCAGGACCTCAATCGTTTTCAGGATGATGAGAAGCCGGCGATAGCGCAGCAGTTCGCCAATAGCTACAACGAGAAAAAATATGTAGAAAGTGTTGAGAATTAGAAAATAGATAAGTATGAGGATTGAAGAACTCGGGATAAGAAAAATCAGCAGGTTTCTCATTGCCTAAATTTTTTCATAAAGTTCCTGATATTCTTTAAGACCCATTTTAGCCATATCCGCAGCGAAGCGGTCTTCGGTCTGTTCAGACATTTTTTTCAGGCAGGCAATTCCGGGTTCACCCAGGAGAAGCAGAGCTTCTTTGGCGTTCAAGCGAACATGCCAGTGGGGGGAGCGCAGAGCCTGGCTGAGAACCGGGATCACCTCAGGATTTTTTAGCCAGCCCAACCCCAGCACTGCCTGAGCCTGGACTTCCCAGGCCGGGTCATTGGCCAGCTTCATAAGGACAGGTAGTGACTCGGGAAGCTCCATCCGGGAAATCGCCCGGGCTGCTCTTATCCTTATTTCTTTGTTTTCACTGCTAATAAAAGGTAAGAGGTCAGGATAAAGTCGCCTCAGCGGGATAAGCCCTGCCAGCTCAATATAGAAGGCAGTTAATTCAGGCTGGAGCGGTCTTTTGAGGGCAGAACGCAGTTCGTTTTCCAGAGCTTCACCTAAGGGGAATAGAATTTCTAAGTAGGTCTGATAGTTGGGCGAAGGATCAGTTTCTAAAGCCTGGAAGATGTAGCGGATAGTCTGGCTGGAAGGAGCATTGGCTAAAGCACTGATGGCTGCCAGTCGGACCGGCGGTTTGTCTTTAAGGAGGCGCTGAACAAGTTCCGGCTCTGGCGGCTCGGAAAAAAATTCAAGTAAACGGGCTGCAGTCAGACGCCTGAGGAGAAAGGGTGAACGCAAATCCTTTCTGACCTTAGCTTCAAGAGCCAGCTTGAAAACTGCAGCCAGTTTCTGGCGTTCAGGTCCTTTGATTCTCCGAGCTAAGTCAAGAAGGGCGTGAGTAAGAGGGCCTGGATAATTTTTGTTTCGAAAAGCCAGATTTTCTGTGGCTTTCGGGTCAGAATTGGTGAGCATATCCAGCAGCTCTTCAGTTATTCTCTGGTAGTGATATTCAAACCAGCGTTCCCGGCGACTGCTAAAATATCGGTAAAGAATGATAAAGACAATAAGAAATGCAGAAAAAATCGCCAGGATTTCAAGGGAACCAAGCAGGATGTGGTAGGCCAGATGACCGCTTAAAGTCATGAAATGTCATTTACTGAAAGTTAAGATAATGTTTAATTTTAGCATTTACGATTCTTGGAGAAAATGGCTTGGTAATATAATCGGCAGCACCGAGCTCTAAGGCTTTGAGGATTTCCTTTTCGCCAGAGATGGAGCTCATGATGATTACTGGGATTTTCTGAATGTGCTGGTCTTTTTTGACTTCGTTTAAGAACTGAAAGCCATCCATCCCGGGGAGAATCAGGTCCAGCAGGATTAGGTCAGGGAGGTCGGATTTCAGGTAATCAAGACCAGCTTCTGCTTCGGTAAAGGTAGTGATTTCCACTTTGAGGTCTTTGAGATAATGGGTGATGAGCCGGGCAGTCAGTGGGTCGTCTTCGATGAGCAGAATTTTATTTGTTCGCGGTGATACAGTAATTTTTTGGGCTAAGAACTCGTATATTTCTTGTAGTCTGGTTTTAAAAGGTTCAGAAGCAGTCTTTTCCAGGTAAGTGTCAATCTGTTCAAGTCCATTTTTAAAATAAATTAGCAAGCTGTCAAAGTCTCTTAGTTCAGGGAGATTTTTAAGTTCAAGCGAGCCCCTAAAAAGTTCTTCCGCCTGCTGGAGAAGCTTTCGGATCTGCTCGACCTGTTGTTGAAGGAGTGATAGATTGGAGATCAGGAATTCAAGCAGATTTTTTAATTTAGCCAGATGGTCGCTTGATGATGATTTGGTTTCCATGCGCCGGTTTACCCCTAAAAATTATACCTGGTGGTAAGTTAAATGGCAATTTTTAAAAATTAGTTTTTCTTATCAGGGACTTGAGATAAAAGCTAAGCCGCGCTCTGATTTCACCATAGGGGAAAATATCAGCTCTGCTTTGTTTTAAATTAAGCTATTTAACCCCAGAAATATTCCTAAGAGATTTCAAGGCTAAGAGGTTTTTTTAGGTTTAAGGCTGAAAATCTAAAAAATTTTTTGAGTGAGAAAAAAATTACTTAAGGGACGTTCTTATAAATGTAAACAGGCCTTTACAGGCAGGGAAACAGATGTTGACTGAAAAGGCGATGGTAGACTCGAGAGAAAGACATCATTTCCTGGAGGCATGATTGATTATCTTGATTGTGAACTCCAGTAGGCTGGAAGCATCAAAAAAGCGCTGATTTGGTTGATTTTAATTATGAGATGAGAAAAAGAGCAAAATGAAATCAGCGAACCAGAAGGGGTGTCAGCAAGATAGGTGGGGGCATTTTGAAATAGAGTAGAAGAGAGTAAATTTGCTTTGATTTTTTGGTGGCTTAGTTATTTTTGTTCAGACGAAATAAGGCGCTGGCGGACAACTTCAAAGAAGAAGACGGCAGCGGCAGCGCTGACATTAAGGCTGCTGACCTTGCCCTGCATCGGGAGTGAAAGCAGTACATCGCACTTTTTCTTGATGCTGGCTCTGATGCCCGAGCCTTCAGACCCGAGGACAATAGCCACCGGCTGAGTAAAATCAAACTCGTACCATTTGGTCTGCGCTTCTCCGGTTGCTCCCACTACCCAGACACCCTGCTCTTTGAGCCAATCAATAGCTCTGGCCAGGTTGGTGACCCGGGCTACCTGGATGTGCGATAAGGCACCGGCCGCTACTGTGGCTACTGTGGAAGTTAAGCCAGCCGAACGGCGTTCGGGGAGGATTATACCGTCAACTCCAGCTCCTTCGGCGCTCCGAATGATTGCTCCAAGGTTCTGCGGGTCTTCAACTTCATCTAAAATCACCAGAAACGCCGGCCGATCTTTCAGCAGCAAATCTTCAAGCTGGACATACTCTTTTTCCGCGACGAAAGCCACCGCGCCCTGGTGATGGGAATAAAGGCTGTCAAGCCTTTGTTTGGGAACAAAAACTACTGGGATATTGTTAGACTTAGCCAGCCGGATGATTTCTCCAATTCTCTGCGGACCCCGCTCTTTCTGAATGAAAATTTTGTTAATGCGATTCGGCGATGATTTCAGCCACTCAATGATGGGATTGATTCGTCCCAGTCTATCCTGAGCTTCCATTCATTTTTCTCCTGAAAAATTAATGTAACTTCAGCTTTGAATATGGATAACAGATTCAGAGCATTCATTTTATTGGCCCTATTATAACGCATCAGCCCGAAAATTATAAAATCTCATGGGACCGAGGATATTTCTTTTTCTATACCACATAAGCTAAGGATATCGGACAGAAGTTTTTATAGATTGAAATCTCATAAAATGGAGATATCTTTGGAGTTATTTATAAGGCTTCTAAGTTTTAAAGCTCCCCATAAAGCAACTATAGTCCGAGGTAAGGCTATAAGTTTAAAGAGGTTTTGATTCTATTCAGGCGCACTAAGCAGCTCAGGATGGACTTGGGGAAATTAAGCCTGGCTCCTTCTTCCACGAGCGGAATAAATTTATCCAATTCCAGACCAGAAGCCCGAGCCGTTAAAGCTACCCGCAGGGGATGATAAAGGTCCTTGCCCTTAACTCCGGTTTCCTTTTTTATCTCTCCGGTAATGCGGGCGAAAATTTCATAATTGAATTCTTGAAGGCCGGCTGTTTTCTGAATAAAAGCCGCCAGCACCTTTTTTGCCAACTCAGAACCGATAATTTCTCGCGCTTCTTCATCCAGCTTTTCCGGCTCAAAATCAAAAAGCAGCGAAAATTTCTGGGGCAACTCCGAAAATTTATCCACACCTTCAATTAGAATCTCAATCGCCTTCTTGAGCCAGTCCATCTGAGCTGGCGTCACCTCGGTCCCGACTAAACCAGTTTCCTGAAGATAGGGCAGAGCCAGCTCCAGCTTTTTCTCCGCTGGAAGCATTTTGATATGCTGGCGGTTAAGCCAGTGAAGTTTCTCATAATCAAAGATAGCCGCTGACCGGCTGACCCGGCTCAGGTCAAAAAGCCTAACCAGCTCTTCTAACCTCAGCACTTCATGACCTTCAGGCGGTGACCAGCCCAAGAAAGCCAGATAATTGCAGAGAGCCTCGGCCAAAATCCCTTCCCGCCTAAACTGGTCAACTGAGGTCGCTCCATGGCGCTTGCTCAGCCGGGTGTTATCCTTGCCCATAACCATGGATAGGTGGGCAAAGACCGGCGGCTGCCAGCCTAAGGCTCTGTAAAGCAGAATCTGTCGCGGGGTGTTCGAAACATGGTCTTCGCCCCGGACCACGTGGGTGATGTTCATCAAAGCATCGTCAATGACCACAGCGTAATTATATGCCGGCATTCCGTTTGACCTGACGATAATCGGGTCGCCGATGAGCTTTAAATCAAACTCCACATGACCTCGAACCAGGTCGTCGAACTCCACTATGCCTTCATCCGGAACTTTAAGCCGGATGGCAGCTGGTTCACCCGCAGCTCGCCTCTTCTCTGCTTCTTTCCGCGGAATGTTTCGGCATTTGCCGCTGTAGACCGGCATCCTGCCTTCGGCCAGAGCTGCCTCCCGTTCTTTTTCCAGCTCCTCAGGTGAGCAAAAGCAGTAGTAGGCTTTCCCCTCATCAAGCAATTGCTTAGCATATTTATGATAAAGTTCAAGCCTTTCCGATTGCCGATAAGGCCCATAATTGCCGCCTACGTCCGGGCCTTCGTCCCAGTCAAGACCAAGCCAGCGCAAGTCCTGGATTAAATTCCGCTCATATTCTTCGCGCGAGCGCTCGATATCTGTATCTTCCACCCTCAGCACAAACACTCCGCCCTTCTGCCTGGCAAAAAGCCAGTTGAACAGGGCGGTCCGGGCGTTGCCGACATGGATGTAACCGGTCGGACTCGGGGCGAATCTAACTCTAATTATTTCTGCTGTTTGATTCAATTTGTCCATAGCGTAAGGATAATGCCACCCTGATTAAAAATCAAGGCAGGCGTGAAGAGTTTTGCTGGCAGCAGTTAAAATCCCTGGATATCGGCCATTTCCAGCTTGTCTTTTTTCACATAACCGGCGGGGACAGAGTAAATCCCTTTCGATGCAGGCTTCTGGCTGAGCTCCACCACTTCAGCCCTTGACGTGACCTCCATGCCCATCATCTGAGCCTTGGTGTCATAAGCTATCCAGAGACCTTTGATTTTCTGGATTTCAGCTACTGCAGGACCAGTTGCCCGTAATTGCATCTTGATTATTTCCGGCTGAACTTTTTCCAGAAATTTTTTCAGGTTGACCGGAAGCTCCTCTGAAGCCCAGATTTTCATTTCAATCGGATACATCATCATGGTCATTTCCAGTCGGTAGCCCTGACACTTGATGTTATTGATGATTTTCGTTTCTCCGGTTGGTGTAACAGTTAAGGTCATCTGCTGGAGAGACTGGGCCATCTGAGACAGTTCCTCGGGCAGGAGGCTGGCATAATCGACGGGAGGAGCAACCTCGATGTAAGATTTAGTGCGGTGCAGGATGAGGTAGAGAAGATTCTTTTTGAGATCAAAAAGATAACTGAGGACACCGTCAGAAACAAGATAAAAGTCATCACTTACCCATTGTTCGGCGTATGTTTCTCTGGCCGGAATAACCTGACCGTAGGCATTGATCGGGTCGACATTCACCCTGGTCTTGATGTAGATGTCAGCCGAAAGGCTCATAAATAAGAGAAGGATTAAAATTCCGGTTAGAAAAATTTTCTTCATAAAAACACCTCTCGTTATAATTTTGAGACTTTTTGTTCTGTTTCCTTTTTTCTAAACACAAGTTTCTATCTAAAAGCTTTTCTTGATTCGGTTAAATTATTTCAGGTTCAGACCAAATTTAAATAATTATCTCAACCGCCCAGATTTTACTTTAATTTTGGGCTTGAATCCAGCCGGAACTGAAGTAAAATATTTACCTAACAGGTTGTAAGAAGAATAATGCCCGAAAAAGTTAGCCTGTCAAGGCTCATCGTCAAGGTTTCAGGCCTACTTAGTCTTTTCACTTCAGCCGTTGTTCTGGCCCTGGTTATCTACAGCCACTTAGCTCTTGGCCCGGGAAGCGAACTTCAGAAACTGGCTGGAGCCGATTTTCTGGTCAGCTGGGGACTGATGCTGGCCGTGGTTGTCCTGATCTTCGGGCTCCTTGAATTGAAGACTGCTTCGGGGATGGTCAGTAAAAAGCGCTGGTCATGGGTTACCTCTCTTTTAATCGGTATCATTTTAACCCTGCTGATACCCTTGGGAACGATCTTCGGGATTAAACTTCTGATCAATCTTTTTAGCGGCGAAGTCAAAGACTGGTTTGGCTGGCAACCGCCTGGAGCTAAGGAGCAGGTCGCCAGACCAGCTGAAACTCCGCGGGGGGTGGATTTAGAACTCCTCCTGCAACAAGAAAAAGAAGAAGATCGGGAAGACGAGGAGAACTTCTGAACTGACTTTTTCCCCGGAAAAGACAAAACTGGCAACGGGAGATTCTGCCCGCAGGCCATGGTAACGACTTAAAGGAGTTCTGTAATGAAGGCTGTTAGCCAGAGCCTCCAGATTATGGGTTTGATAATCTTAGTCTCTTTAATTTCCCTGGCTCAGGAAAGAGTCATCAGACAACCCCAGGAAGCACCTAAGGTTTTTATAGATTGCCATCAGTGCGATATGGCTTACATTCGATCTGAGATAACCTTTGTCAGCTTCGTCCGCGAGAGAACCGAAGCTGATATCTACATCCTGATTACCATCCAGAGCACGGGTGACGGGGGTCGAGAATATACACTGAATTTCATTGGCCGTAACAACTTTTATGATATTCATAACACTCTGAAGTATATCTCCAAAAGAACGGATTCGGCCGATATCGAAAGAAAAGGGCTGGTCCGGGTGCTGAAAGTCGGACTGGTGCCTTATGTGGCCAAAACTGACCTGGGCGATTATCTCAAAATAGATTTCGAAAAGCGTTTGCCCACCACTCCGCTCGAAGATAAATGGAATTTCTGGATTTTTAGCCTTGGACTTTCCGGAAGTCTTTCCGGTGAGCAGACCAAGAACTTTTTTTCAATGAGCAGCAACCTGAGTGCTAATCGAGTGACGGAAAAAGTTAAATTCCGATCGGGTGTTTCTGGTAATTTCAACAGCAGCCACTTCAAGGTCGAGGAAGATGGAGTTACTCAAACCATTACCTCGTTTCAACGCAGCTACAGCCTGTCCGCCCTCTATGTGTATTCAATTAATCAGCACTGGTCGGTCGGTGGCTGGTTCGGGTTGTCTTCATCTACCTATAACAACATTGCCCTCAATATCAATCCGGCGCCGGCCGTCGAATATAATTATTTTCCTTATTCGGAGTCAACCCGACGTCAGCTGCGGTTTCTCTACCGCATCGGATACAACCTGAATTTCTACCGGGAAGAAACCATCTATGATAAGACCAGAGAAAGTCTTCTGGGGGAAGCGCTGTCGATTACCTTAGAGATTAAAGAACCGTGGGGAAACATTAGCTCTTCCATTGAAGGCTTCCATTATTTTCACGATTTCAGTAAGAACCATCTGGTCTTCTGGACGAATCTGAATTTGAGACTTTACCGCGGATTTTCAGTCGGCATCTCTGGGCGTTTTTCCAAAATTAATGACCAGATTTATCTGGCTAAGGGAGACCTAAGCCTTGAGGATATCCTGCTGCAGAGAAAAGCCTTAGCCACTGCTTATAGCTACGGCATTTCACTCGGAGTGAGCTATACTTTTGGTTCCATTTATGCTGGAGTGGTCAATCCCCGGTTTGGTTATTGAACTGGTAGTCAGAAAGTTACTGGGGATAATCCGCTTGTTTTAAAGTCTCCTGCTGGGAGCTCAGAATTAAACTTTTCTGAAGAGTCCTAATCTTCAACTGGCTTCAGGCTGGCTTTTTTGTTTTGACCACGAATCGGTCATATATTGCCAATCCAGCCATAGAACAGAGGCCGAGGAAGGCAATGGTGGTCCAGATGATGATGTAATCGGGCGATTGGCCGGCCTGAAGCGGGTTAGCGATATATTTCTGGTAAAGGGCACCGCCTAAGGGCCCGCCGAGGATGCTGCCGATAGCTACGGGCAGGTTGGCGTAGCCGAGATAAAGACCTTCCTCACCCTTCGGGGCGATACTTCCAATATATTCATAGATTCGCGGAGAAGCCATCATCTCGCCCACAGCCATCGAAGCAATGCTCACCAGAAGGAAAAGACCGGCTATGGGAATAGCCAGTCCGGCTACCGAAACTTTCTGACTGAGGTTGGAATAAAGAAGGGCAGGGAGAATGTTGAGCAGCATTCCGACTGTGGTTACGCCAACGCCAAAAAGAATTGATTTTACTGGTGTCCAGCTTTTAACTAATCTGGTAATAAGAAGCTGGAAACAGACAATCATCAGCGGGTTGGCTAAGGTGTAAAGTTCAACTGGCGCATTGGGGTCAATGTGTCTCAGGAAAAGCGGGATTAAGTTATAAAGCTGCACATAGAGAAACCAGAAAAGGGCTATGACTATCAGGAAGAAAACAAATTTGAGATTGCTCAGGACGATGAAAATTCCAAGGATGGATTCTTTTAAAGTTTTCTTTCTGACCTGCTGATTATCTTTGACCCCGTTGCTGGCATATTCCGGCTCCCGGTAAATAAAAAGAACCACCAGCAAGCCGATGAAAACAAAGACTGTAGAAGCATAGGTGAAAATGGCCGGGATACCAAGGCTGGTGCGGATAAAATAAGACACACCCCGACCGGTGATGGAGCCGATGTTGATCACCATATAAAAAATACCGAAGCCGAGGGTGGCGTAAACGCCGGATGTTTTCTGGACCGTACCGGCAATACAGGGCTTAACGATTGAGCCACCAAGGCCAATGAGAATGATGGCCAAAAGTACGGGAATTGTGTAGTTGAGATGGGGGCCGCCACCGGCAATGGCCGGCCAGAATTTCTGCACATTGCCCATGATGAAATAGCCAAGAAATAACATCAGGAAAGAGACGGTCAGTGAGCGCTTGAATCCATATTTGTCGGCTAAGGTCCCGGAAACAATTGGCATAAAATAAATCAGGCCCCAGAGCAAAGAGCCATTGAGAAAGGTGGCGAAGGTTGGAGCCATGCCGAGAGTTTCTTTAAGATAGATGACCATGAACGAAGCCATTGAGTAGTAAGCGGCTCGTTCAAAAAGTTCGATGGTGTTGGCTGTCCAGAAAGTTTTAGGGAAGTGAGCTTTTTCTTTCTTATCCATCATAATACCTCTTCTCCTCAGTCACAAAATTCTTCAGCCTTAAAATTTTTTCTATGTTAACAGGAAAGCGGAAGAAATGTCTATTAATTTTTATCAGAAGGCGGCAGGCTGAGGTTGATAAAAAGTCTCCACTGGCTGCCGGGGCTCAGGCTGGAAAAAGCCAAGGGGCTGAGGTCCCCGAGGTCACTCAGTTTTCCTTCATCATCGATGACCAGGTAGACTGGTCTGGCCCCCATGGATTCTAGTGGGTAGAGATGAACGGTTGAAGACCGGAATGATTTTTCAGCTGGAAAGAAAGCGGCTCAGCCTTTTTGGCTCAAAAATTTCTGCAGGCGGTCAAATTCACTTTTCAGCTTTTTCAGAGCATTTTTAGCTGCTGAAAGGTCTTGATTTTTGCCAGCCATTTCCATTTCATAAGCGGCTTCTCTGAGGGCCGGCAGGCTGAGGTTGGCTGAAGCTCCCTTGAGTGAATGGCCGCTTTCTCTTATCATCTGAAAATCTTTTTCAGCCACCGCTTTTTCCAGCTCGACATACCTCCTGTTAAATTCCTGGCGATAGATTTCCAGCAGTTCATTCAGAAACTCTTCTTCGCCACCGATTCTGGCTAAGGCTTCTTCTTTGTTGATGGGAGGGATAGTACTATCTTTTTCTGGCATTTTGTTTCTCCGTTATTTCAAGATTCACTGAATCACCAAAAAGAATCGCCCTGTCCCGACCGAGTTTTTTGGCTAAGTAAAGCGCCCGGTCGCTGGTCTGAATGAGGTTGTTGATCTGAGTCTGGCTGAGAGAATCAACTGCTGTGCCGCCGATGGAAAGCGTAATCGAAATCTTCTCTCCGGTTCTCAGTCTGATTTTTGACTTTCGCGTCAGATCGAGCAAACGAGCAGCGAGGATTCCAGTATTGAAAATATCACTGGCTGGCAGCAGGACAATCAGTTCATCTCCTCCATAACGACCAACCCGGTCATAGTTACGAAGGTTCTTTATAAAAAGTTTAACCAGATTCCTCAGGACGGTATCGCCGGCCTGATGGCCGTAGGTATCATTTATTTGCTTGAAATTATCCAGGTCGATCATCAGCAATCCAAAAGGCCGACCGCCCCGGGTGTAACGAGATATTTCTTCTTTGATGAATTTCATAATGGTTCTCCGGTTCCAGGCATGAGTCAGGCTGTCGGTGGTGGCTAAGCGCATAAGTTTCTTCCGTGCCTGGAGCAAGCGGTCTTCCAGTTCTATTATCCGATGAGCTGTCTGAAGCCGGGCTTTAAGTTCCATAAAATTTACTGGCTTAGTCATGTAATCATCAGCACCAGCCTCCAGCCCTTGGATTACATCGAAAGAAGTGTCTTTGGCTGTAAGAAGTATCAGATAGGTGTAGCGGGGTTTTCTCGTCTGACGCAGACGAAAACAGAGTTCAGGACCTTCCATTCCCGGCATCATCCAGTCTAAGATGGCGATTCTCAGGTCTGGCTGCCGGAGTATCTCCCAGGCTTTTTCTCCGTTGTCAGCTTTATAAACCCGGTAACCCCAATCTTTTAGCTTTTTCTCCAGAAGCCTTCTGGCCACCGGATCATCTTCAGCCACGAGAATGGAAACATTTTTCTGTGATGCAGCTCCTTCTTTCCTGTTTTCTTCCATGCAAATTTCCTTTCTTCCGGCTACCTCGCCCTTTTATTTCTTTTTTCCAATAGCTCTTTCAATAGCTTCATACAGTTCTTTGGGATAAAGGGGTTTGGAGACATAATCATCCATTCCAGCTTCTAAGCATTTTTCCCGGTCACCTTTCATGGCATGAGCGGTCATAGCCACAATGGGGATGTGCTTTCCGGATTCTTTCTCCAGTTCTCTTATTTTCTGAGTAACTTCAAAACCATTCATAATGGGCATCTGGACATCCATCAGGATGATATCGAATTCTTCCTGAGCCAGTTTATCCAGCACCTGCTGCCCGTTTTCAGCCACAGTGACTTTGTGTCCTTTTTTCTGCAGAAGATGAACAGCCACTTTCTGGTTGATGGGATTATCTTCGGCCAGGAGGATGTTGTACTTGGGCCTGAACTCTGGCAGCGTCTGATCGGTAATAGGTTCGGACAATTTTCTGTCAATAACTGTGGCTCCCTTTATAGCCATAATGGTATCGAGCAGATCAGATGGCCGGACAGGTTTGACTAAGTAAGCCGAAGCGCCCAGCTCCTTAGCTCTTTGAAAATCACCTAACCGGTCGGCAGAAGTCAGGATGACGATTGGACTTTCCCGGCAGGTATCTATTTTCTTGATGTTCTCGATGAGAGTAAAACCATCCATCTCGGGCATCGACAGATCTATCAGGAAAAGATCGAATGATTCCTGACGGGTTTTAGCGGATTGAATCTTGTTCAAAGCTTCGGATCCGCTTCCGGCTTCTTCGGGTCGCATCCGCCAGCTCTGAAGCATTTCTCTCAAGATGGCCCGATTGGTAGGATTATCATCCACAACCAGTACTTTGAGTCCGTGGAGAGCAGAAAGAGTGGCTGGAGTAATTTTCTTACCCGGTTTTTCCGGAAGGCCCAGTTTTACTGTAAAATGAAAAGTGCTGCCTTTACCCACTTGGCTTTCCACCCAGATGCGACCACCCATAAGACTAACGAGCTGTGAGGTTATGGCCAGACCGAGTCCAGTGCCGCCATATTTTCTGTTCAGCGAAGCATCAGCCTGGACAAATGGCTGGAAAATCGAATCAAGTTTGTCCTGGGGAATTCCAATCCCGGTATCGCGAACAGTAAAATGGAGGACGATTTCTTTGTCTGCTCTTGACTCTTCGAAGACCTCAACGGCCACTTCTCCTTTTTCTGTGAACTTAATGGCGTTACTCACCAGGTTGAGAATGATCTGACGTAGACGGCTTATATCTCCAACAACTGTCTCGGGCAAAGTCGGTGGAACATGACAGAGAAGCTCCAGTCCCTTCTTGTGAGCAGTCAGAGCCAGAGTGGCGACTATTTCCGTGATTGAATTATGAAGGTTAAATTCTGCGGGAACCAATTCGATCATCCTGGCTTCGATCTTGGAGAAATCCAGGATATCGTTGAGAACAGTCAGAAGTGATTCTGCTGAAGCCCGGGCCGCAGTCAGAAATTGACGCTGCTCTTCGGTCAGATTAGTTTGCAGGGCCAGCTCGATCATTCCGATAATACCATTCATCGGGGTGCGGATTTCATGGCTCATGTTGGCTAAAAATTCGCTCTTAGCTTTGCTGGCGGCCAGAGCTTCTTCACGGGAAGCCTTCAATTCTTCCTGAATTTTCTTGAGCTGAGAGATCTCGGTCACAGCCGAGACCACGCCCACGAATTTATTGTTTTCAAAAAGCGAACGAGCATGGACAAGGACCGGAATTTTTCTGCCGTCCTTAGTTTTCATCATGGTTTCGTATTTTTCCAGAGTCCTGGATTTTCTGGCTTCTGATTTTCTGGTAACAGTTGGCAGCTCTTCTTCAGGGATGATTACGCTCCAGTGCTTCCCTATTAGCTCTCCTTCAGAGTAACCCAGCATCTTCTCAAAAGATGGATTGGCATAGGTGAAAATACCTTCTGCATTCTCCACCACTACTCCTTCAGCTAAACTGGTTAGGATTCTTTCTTGGAACTGCTGGAGTTTTTTAAGCGTCTGTTCAATCTGTTTTTTTTCTTTTTTGATGGAATAGAGAGAAAAGCCTAAATCTCCGGCGATTTCTTCTAAGAGTTTGATTTCGCTGGCCTGGTCAAAAACATCACGAGCGTTGCCAATGTGCATAACGCCAAAAATCTCCCGATTGTGTTCTAGCAGAAAGCAGGCGGCCCAGCCAGCATTCTCTTCTTTGGGACATTCTCTGCAGATAGGGCTCTGGCTGACATCAGGGATAAAAAGAGACCTTTTGTTTCTCAGTACCTTTTCAACACAGGATGGAAGACGTCGGAGGAGCTTCTTTTTGCCCTGTCCGAGAAACTGGACCGGTTTCCGTTTTTTGTCGACAAGGACAATCTGAACCAGGTCATACTTACCGTTAGTCTTCAGGCTCCTGGCCGCCTGGTTCAGCAGCTTCTCAGGATTTTTTTCTTGGATGATCATCTGATTGATGTCGCTGATGGCCCGCAGGAGCCTGTTGGTGTGAGCCAGCAGTTGATCCTTCTTGATAAGCTCTGTTATGTCTTTGTAGACAGCCACCCCGCCGATCAGATAATTTTTATAAACCACTGGTGCGGCCGAAATACTGACGATAATTGGTGTTCCATCTTTTCTGTAGCGGGTGCCCACCAGGTCCGAGACCCGGCGTCGCAGAATATCCCGGGTAATTCTGGTGGCTTCCTTTTTGTTTGGCCCACCGATTAGGTCATCAATTTTCTGTCCGAGGGCTTCTTTTTTCTTATAGCCAAATAATTTTTCAGCACCAGGATTCCAGATGATTACTTTTCCTTCAGAATCAGTTGCCACCACTCCGTCTTTGATGCTATCAATCAGGGCTTGAAGATGTAATTCCATCTTCTCTCCTCCTCACAAATTAAATAATATTAAATAATTAACTCAATAAAAATTCAATCACCAGAAGCGATGATCTTAGATTAACCCCAATGAGACAGGTTTCAGACCGAAAGAGCGATGAGCAGCAAAGAGAGGTAAAAAGCGGAAAGGATAAATATCTGGGCCTTAGCGAATGGACGATGAAAGAGATTCAGGGCAATCAGGACATCGGAGAGAAAAAACAGAACAGCTCCAGTAGCAGCCAGCCAGGGCTGATAGCCTGATAACTGATGGGGAAGCTCGAGGGCCAAGCGGGTCATGGTCAGGATGGCCGCCAGATAAAAAATAACAGGCAGTCGCCTACCACCAAGATCTGGCCAGATGAGAAAAAGAACAACGCCGGCGACCAGGACTAAAGGAATTACCGGCCAGGTCAAGAATCTTGGACTGAGTCTGGAGTAAAAAGCCACTGCGAAGGCAATCTGACTTACCAGAAAAGATACAAATCCGGCCAGAAACTTCTTTTTCTTGAGCATCATCATGACTTCACCCAGCAAACTGAATATCAGGCCGATAAGAATGGCATTTCGGTAGAAAGAAGCTGGCCGGGCTTCAAACAGCAAACCGATTATCAGAAGAATGGTAAAGGGTCGGAAAAAGTAAGTCAGCCATCTTTGGCCTTGATAATCTGAGACAATGGTAGCCACCGCAGAGATGACAATTGAAAAGACAAAAGCCGCCGTGTTTAAATCCATGGCCCTGATCCGGATTGGTAATTTAGCCCGTAGCGCTTTGTTTTTTCTAAGAAAATCTCCTTTGATAATTTCAATCAAGATATGTAATAATAACAAAAAAGCTTTTTAAACTTAAACGATTTAAATTTGAAGTTTTTGGAGCGAAAATGATCGATAGTTTCACTGAAGAAAAAAGTCGGAAGATTGCTTTGCTCATAGACGGCGACAATGCCCAGCCGTCGCTCATCGGGGATATTCTGGCTGAGGTGGGCAAGTATGGCCTCATCACCATCAGACGAATCTATGGCGATTGGACAACAGTTAACATGGCCGGCTGGAAAAAAGCCCTGCACGAAAACGCCATCCAGCCTGTCCAGCAATTCCGATATACCGTCGGAAAAAACGCTACTGATAGCGCCTTGATCATTGATGCCATGGACATTCTCCACAGCCGTCTGGTCGACGGCTTCTGTATTGTTTCCAGCGATTCTGATTACACCCGGTTGGCCACCAGGATTCGTGAAGCCGGTTTCTTCGTCATGGGCATTGGAAAAAGGTCAACGCCCAAGGCTTTCGTCAATGCCTGTAACATTTTCATCTACACTGAAAACCTCAGGCCGAGGGAAAAAGAAAGAAAAAAACGCAGCGGAGGAGCAGAGAAAGCCGCGGGAGAACAGCGCCCGCGTGGTTATGATCCTCTACCGTTATTAAAAGCTGCAGTTGATATGGCTACCGATGAAGATGGCTGGGCCAAGCTCAGTACCATCGGCTTTTATCTGCGTCAACTTGACCCTGGCTTTGACCCGAGAACCTACGGCTTCCGCCAGCTCTCCCAGCTGTTTAAAGCCTATCCCGAGGTCTTCGAGCTGAGGTTTGAAAACGAAAAAGGACTGACCAAAATCTGGGTCAGGATAAAAGAGTAAAAATATAACCGGAAGCCAGCATGAAGCTTTATTACCATTCTCCGATAGGAATTATAGAATTAAAGGGGGACGAAAAGGGGCTGCAGAGCTGTTCTTTCGTTAAAAAGAAAAAAGAGGCCGAGAAATCAGAAATGAAATCCTGGCTCGAGAACACTCCTGAATCTTTAAAAGAAGCCTGGCAGCAACTCGATGAGTATTTTAAGGGCCAGAGGCAGAGCTTCTCGGTAAAACTTAATTTAAGCGGCACCGAGTTCCAGAAAAAAGTCTGGCAGGAACTGCAAAAAATTCCTTTTGGCCAGACCAAGTCTTACCGAGAAATAGCTGAAGCCTGCGGTCATCCAGGTGCTTTCCGGGCAGTAGGGGGTGCCAATTACCGGAACCCTGTGGTCATAATCGTTCCCTGTCATCGGGTGATAGGTGCGGATGGCAGTTTAACTGGGTTTGGAGCTGGCCTGTGGCGGAAAAAGTGGCTGCTGGAACATGAGAAAAAATACGGCAGCAATTACCGCCGATTAAAACCAGGCAAAAAATCTAAATAGGGAGGTGGCTTATGGTCGACACTCTGGCCCAATTTTTTTTGAACACTGAAAAAACCTATGTTAAAGATGCTCTGATGCTGGTGAAGAAAGAAGGTAAGTATCGGCCTATTCCCACAGCAGAATTCAGCCAGAGAGTCAGAAATATTTCTTCCGGTTTAAAAGCTCTCGGACTGAAGAAAGGGGACAAACTGATCATTCTTTCTGAAAACCGGCCGGAGTGGGTAATGGTCGATTTAGCCACCATCTGCCAGGGTGGAATCACGGTGCCGATATATACTTCTCTTACGCCCGAACAGATTAAATACATTATCAATGATTCCGAAGCCCGTTTTGTGGTCTGCTCCAATCTTGACCTCTGGGATAAGATTGCTCAGATAAAAAACGAGCTGCCTCTGGTAGAAAAATTCATCCTGATCGAAGACCAGGCTCCTGAAGGAGTCTTAACTTTGAAAGAAGTGGAAAAGAATGGGAAGTTGTTCAACCAACAGCATCCCGATGACTTCAATAAAACAGCCCTATCCATCAGCCCTAACGATTTAGCCACCATCATCTACACTTCTGGGACAACCGGTGTACCCAAGGGAGCCATGCTGACTCACAACAATCTGGTCAGCAATGTCAAGGCTTTGCGGTCAATAATCGAATTTACCGATAAGGATGTAGTGCTTTCCTTTCTGCCGCTTTCTCATGTCCTCGAAAGGATGTGCACCTATGCCTGGATTTATGTGGGGGCCACCATTGGCTATGCGGAAAGCGTGGATACAGTAGCTGAGAATCTGGTTGAAGTCAGGCCCACGATCATGGTCAGCGTGCCTCGCCTTTTTGATAAATTCTATGCCCGGGTCATTGACAATGTCCTGAGTTCCTCACACCTTAAAAAGAGAATCTTTTTCTGGGCTTTAAAGGTCGGCAAGAAATATGCCCGGAAAAAAATAAACAAGGAAAGAGTTTCTCCCTGGCTTAAGTTCAGATATTCCTTAGCTTACAAACTGGTTTTCTCCAAGATTGTAGAGAGAACCGGGGGTCGGGTCAGGTTTTTTGTCTCAGGCGGAGCGCCCCTTTCCAAGGACATTGCCGAGTTTTTCTATGCTATGGGTATCATTATCATTGAAGGCTATGGTCTGACTGAAACTTCCCCGGTCATTGCCGTCAACACCTTAGAAGAATTCCGGTTCGGGACAGTTGGGAAAATCCTGCCTGGCGTTGAAGTTAAGATCGCTCCTGACGGAGAAATCTGGGCTCGTGGCCCCAACGTGATGAAAGGTTATTTCAAGAAAGAAGAGGAAACCAGAGAAGCCTTCGAAGATGGCTGGTTTAAAACCGGCGATATCGGTTATCTGGATGAAGATGGTTATCTGGTAATCACTGACCGCAAAAAGGATATCATTGTCACCGCTGGTGGCAAGAATGTGGCTCCCCAGCCGATAGAGAATGTGATCAAAACCAGCCCTTATATTGCCAACGCCGTGGTTGTCGGGAATCGCCGTAAATTCGTCTCAGCCCTGATTGTTCCGGATTTTGACAAGCTGGAGAAGTATGCTCGCGAGCAAAACATCAGCTTTACTGACCGCAAAGATTTGATTGCCAGACCTGAAATTTATGATTTCTTCATGAAAGAAATTGACCGGTTGACACCACATTTAGCTTCTTATGAAAAAATCAAAAAGATTGCCCTTCTGGATAGAGACTTTGAGATTGGAGCGGGAGAAATCACCCCGACGCTTAAAGTCAGAAGAAAAATCGTTGAAGAAAAATATAAGTCGGTGATCGATGAGATATACGCAGAATAATCGGGCTTAAGCTCAGGAGATTTGAATTCTTTCTTCCCTCTGGGAAAAAATTCCGTCTTCTTGCGTCTTCTTCATTGAGCTCAATCAACACGGCGATTTAAATTTTTCCCGGAGTAGTCCTGATGCCCGAACTGGATAATCGTGAAAAAATCAGCACCGAAGGTCATCGCCAGCGCCTGAGAGAAAAATTTCTGAAGGGCGGGCTGGCCGGCTTTTTGGATTATGAAATTGTCGAACTTCTCCTGACTCTGGGCACTCCACGAAAAGATTGCCGGGAGGCGGCTCGCTTGGCGCTCAAAGAATTTAAGACCTTCAGGGCAGTGATGGAGGCTGACCCTTTAGAACTCCAGAAGATAAAAGGCATCGGTCCCAGGAATATCTTTGGTTTGAAGCTCGTCCATGAAGTTGCCCGGCGCTACCTCAAGGACTGCATAATAAAAAGACCGGTATGCAAATCTTCTCAGGAAGTCTTTGATTATCTTTATTACAATCTGCGTGACTTGAAAATTGAAGTGTTTAAAGTGCTTTTCCTCAACACTAAAAACCAGATTCTGGAAGAGAAGACACTGTTTGAAGGAACGGTTGACTCCAGTGCCGTTTATCCCAGAGAAGTCATCAAGCAAGCTCTGAAATATGAAGCTTCAAGTCTGATCTTTGTACATAATCATCCTTCGGGTGACCCTGAACCTTCAAACTGCGACCGCGAAATAACCCGGGATCTGGTCTTTGCCTGCTCGGTCATGCAAATCAGAGTTCTTGACCATATCATTATCGGGAATAATTGCTACTTCAGCTTTGCCGATGAAGGACTGATTGAAAAATATCAATCACATTTTTACAGCGTTAACTTCTGTCGGACTTCTGATTAAAAAAGGTTGAAGAAAAAGGCGAGTTCTGGTTAAATGCTGGCTGGAGGAGGACTCATGGAGATCAGACCAATCAATCAGATTGCCCAAAAATTGGGAATTCCAGAGGAAAATCTGGAATATTTTGGCAGGTATAAAGCCAAAGTTGACTACCAGTCTTTGCTCAAGGAGCCTCGGGGCAAGCTGATAATGGTAACAGCTATGACCCCCACCCCAGCCGGCGAAGGCAAAACTACCACCGCTATCGGCCTTTCGGATGCGCTCAGTCGTCTTGGCCAGAAAACCTGTCTGGCTCTGCGCGAGCCTTCCCTCGGCCCGGTTTTCGGAATAAAAGGCGGGGCTACTGGTGGCGGCAAAGCCATGGTTGTGCCGCGGGAGGAAATCAACCTTCATTTTACCGGAGATATTCATGCAGTGACGGCTGCCCACAACCTCCTGGCGGCTATGGTTGATAACCGCGTCCATTTTGATGGGCCGACTGGTTTGCTCGATGGACGAACAGTTACCTGGAAAAGAGTCCTGGATATGAACGACCGGGCCCTGCGTCAGGTGATAATCGGTATTGATGAAACCTTCCAGGGTTTTGCCCGAGAGACGGGTTTCGATATAACCGCAGCTTCAGAAATAATGGCCATCCTCTGTCTTTCCAGCGACCTCAAAGACCTGAAAAAAAGACTCGGTAATGTCTTGGTCGGTTATTCGGTCGATAGCCGACCGGTTTTTGCCCGAGATATCAAAGCTGAGGGGGCTATGACCGCGCTGCTCAAAGATGCCATCAAGCCCAACCTGGTTCAGACCTTAGAGGGTACACCAGCTTTTGTCCACGGCGGGCCTTTTGCCAATATTGCCCATGGCACCAATTCCATCGTGGCTACCAGGTTAGCTCTGAGCCTGGCTGATTTTGTGGTGACCGAGACGGGATTTGCTTCTGACCTGGGAGCGGAAAAGTTTTTTGATATAGTTGTTCGCACTGGCCAGGTGCCACCGCCCGATGCCTGCGTTCTGGTCTCAACGTTAAGAGCCCTGAAGTATCACGGTGGGATAAAACTTGATGAGCTGGCTAAGGAAAATCCTCAGGCGGTTGAAGCCGGGTTTGATAATCTGAGAAAGCACATAGAAAATCTGAGAATCTTCGGTGTTCCGTTTGTCGTGGCTTTAAACCTGTTTCCGGCTGATCATCAATCAGAAATAGACGCCTGGATTTCCTTAGCTCAGAAAGAAAATGTCCGTTATGCTTTGAGCGATGTTTATAATAAAGGTGGTGAAGGTGGGGTGGAGCTGGCTAAGGAGGTGATGAAAGCAATTGAAGAGGATAAGAACAATTTCGACTTCCTTTATCCTTCTGAGATGCCCATTCTCCAGAAAGTCGAGACCATTGCCAGAAAGATTTATGGAGCCGACGGTGTCAAGGTTGAGCCAGCCGCTAAGAAAAAGATTGAGCTTTTTGAGAAACTTGGCTTTGGAAATTATCCTGTTTGTGTGGCTAAAACCCAGGCCTCACTATCAGATGACTCCAAAAAACTCGGCCGTCCCCGCGGCTGGACACTGACTGTGACCAATGCTTCGCTCAGTGCCGGAGCTGGTTTTGTGGTTATTCTGTGTGGTGATATAATGACTATGCCAGGTTTACCCAAGTCTCCAGCTGCCGAACGGATTGATGTCGATGATGAAGGCAAGATAATTGGAATGATTTAGAACTTGAGTTTTTGAATTTTATGCCCCGCGGGAAGTTAAAAAAATAGGGGCGCTTAGAAATTTTGGAGGAAAGAATGAAAACTGAAGAAACCGAACAAAAACAAACTTCCAAGGTTAAAGCCCTTGATGCTGCTTTGTCTCAGATAGAAAAGCAGTTTGGCAAGGGCGCGGTGATGAGACTCGGGCAGAAAGAAGCTGCCGTCCAGGCTGAGGTCATCCCGACCGGCTCTATCTCTTTTGATTTGAGTCTGGGTATCGGTGGTTTTCCGCGGGGAAGAGTAGTTGAGATTTTTGGTCCTGAGGCTACAGGTAAAACCACCTTAGCTTTGCATGTCATTGCTGAAGCTCAGAAAAGAGGCGGTCAGGCGGCTTTTATCGATGCCGAACACGCCCTTGACCCGCACTATGCGGCTAAACTCGGAATAAATATAGATGAGCTGCTGATTTCTCAGCCGGATTATGGTGAACAGGCTCTGGAGATTGCTGAAGTCCTTGTGAGAAGCGGTGCAGTTGATGTGATTGTGGTCGATTCGGTGGCGGCCCTGGTGCCCAAGGCCGAGCTTGAAGGTGAGATGGGTGATGCCCATATGGGCTTACAGGCCAGGTTGATGTCTCAGGCGCTGCGTAAGCTGACAGCCATCGTCAGCCGTTCTAAGACCTGTTTTATCTTCATCAACCAGATCAGAGAAAAAATTGGAGTTTTTGTTGGTTCTCCTGAAACCACTACTGGTGGTCGGGCTTTGAAGTTCTATGCTTCGATGAGAATAGATGTTAGAAAGCTGGCAGCCCTGAAAGAAGGGGAAGAGGTGGTCGGCAGCCGGGTTAAAGTAAAAATCGTTAAGAATAAACTGGCTCCACCTTTCCGTGAGGCTCAGTTCGACATCATTTTCGGCGAAGGCATTTCCCGCGAAGGCGACCTGGTTGACTGCGGTATTCAGTATGGAGTGCTGGAAAAAACCGGCACCTGGTATTCCTATAAAGGCGAAAGGCTCGGCCAGGGCAGAGATAACGTCAAAAAATTGCTGAAAGAAAACAAAGAGCTGGCTGACGAGATTGACCGGGAGATCCGGAAGAAAGTCGGGCTCTTATCTGAAACCGAAGAAGAATCCGGGAAAAAAGCCGGCTGATAAGCCGCAGAAAACTTAGAAATTATTTTGGGGAAAAGAGAAAAAAGGTGGTTTTTTGTCTTTAATTAGCGGGTTGCCAGCCGTTGCTGGTGATGGATATGTTTGGGCATGCTTACACGACCGATTAAGGCTTGAAAAAGGTGGCCTACATAGAAGCCTTCTTATAGAACTTCAACTGGAAAGCGGCGAAAAGCAGATTGAGTCAGAAAGAGCCTATATCTCGCTGACCAGATTAAATTTTCTCCTCAACCTGATAAGCTCATCCCAAGCAAAAATGAATTCCACGAGCTTATATTGTATAACCCTGGGTTTTCTAAAGAGCAAGGATTATCTTTAAACTCCGAGTTCTGTTAACATAAAATCTGCCGAGACAGAGGCCTGATATCATCAAAGATATTTTTTGTGGGTTAAAAAAGAGAAGTCGAGTTTAAAGATGGAGAGGATAGAGCTTTTCTTATGGAGGCTAAAAGATGAAATTAAAGAGCATGACTAAGAATTTGAGAACTTATATTTTCAGGGGAATCTTAGCTCTGATTCCTCTTTACCTGAGTTATCTGGTCATAAAATTCCTTTATGTCTATGTTGACCAGAAAGTGGCTGGCTTTATTGAGAATTATCTGGGCTACCGAATTCCCGGGCTGGGAATTATCCTGATCCTTTTGCTTCTCTATCTGTTAGGTCTGGTAGCTTCTAACTGGACAGGCCGACGGGTACTGGCTCTGGTGGAAAAATTTATGGAGAAAATACCACTGATCAAGACTGTTTACAGCCTGGGTAAGCAGCTCGGGCTGGCTCTGTCTCTTCCCGAAAAACAGGTCTTCCATCAGGTCGTTCTGGTTGAACAATTCAGGCCGGGGATTTGGTCCATAGGCTTTGTCACCGGGAAAATAATTGATAAGCAGACCAGAGAAACGATGCTCAAGTTATTCATTCCCACAGCTCCCAATCCGACAACCGGATTTACTGTCCTGGTGAAGGAAACAGAGGTGCGGTTGTTACCCTGGACAGTTCAGGAAGCCATGAAGGTCATAATTTCAGGCGGAATTATCAGCCCGGAAGAGCTGGAGTATGAGCTGAAATCAGAGGGCTGATTTTAACTGATTGTCCTGAAATAACCTTTTTGAGTATAATTCGTAAATAAAAAATAAATAAAAGATTTATAACTAAAGGAGGTCTCTATGGCTGTGGTCTTGGAAGTGGAGGGACTGAAGAAAAAATATGGGAGTTTGGAAGCCCTGAAGGGAATAAGTTTTAAGGTGGAAGAAGGTGAAATATTTGGCCTGATCGGACCAAATGGTGCCGGTAAAACCACTACCCTGAGAATCATCGCCACCCTGCTGACGCCATCGGACGGCAAAGTCACCTTCCTGGGTTTTGACCTAAAGAAACACCCGGAGAAATTCCGCGAGAAAATAAGTTATCTGCCAGAAGAAGCCGGGGCTTACCGGAATATGAAGGGCATTGATTATCTGAACTTTATGGCTAAGTTCTATGCTAAGGACGAAGCTGAAGTCAGGGAGTTTGTGGAGAGAGCTAAAAGAATTTGTGGTCTGGGCGAAAGGCTTAAAGATAAAGTCGGAACTTACAGCAAAGGAATGACCAGGAAACTCCTCTTAGCCCGAGCCCTGATGACCAAACCGGCCCTGGCCATTTTAGATGAGCCCACTTCCGGTCTGGATGTAATCAATTCTCTGGAAGTTAGAGAGATGATCAAAGGTTTTACCAGAGAAGGTGTTTCCGTGTTGCTTTCATCTCACAACATGCTGGAAGTAGAGTTTCTGTCAGACCGGGTGGCTCTGATTGACCGCGGGGAAATCCTGGATTCAGGCACCCCTCAGGGCTTGAAAGAAAAATATCAGGCCTCTAACTTAGAAATCGTCTTCAGGAGTGCAGTCCAATGAAAAACTTCAGTCATCTACTAATAAAAGAAATAAAAGAGTTAGTTAACAAACAGCTGGTAATTTCCCTGGTTTTTATGCTGTTCATTTTCAACTTCATCGGCAATGTTACCAAATCGGAGATTAAAAAGGCCATGGCCAAGCAGAAAATTGCCGTTCTCGACCTGGATAAATCAGAGATCTCTAAGAACATCATCGGTGCTCTGAACATGGCTAATTTTATCATCGAAGAAAAATCTGGAGAAAAAGAACAGGTGGTGAAAGAACTCAGGTCGAGCGGCCTGGATCTTCTGGTGGTCATTCCCGCCGGATTTGGACAGGAGGTTTCCAACTTCCGGCCAGGAGAAGTTGAAACCTATTCATATCTCAAAGGCATTTCAATGACCGGCAGTCGAAAATCAGAAATAGTAAAAGCCCTTCTCCAGACCACTAATGAATTCCTTTCCAATGAATATCTTAAGAAAAAGCTACCGGATCTGGACCCGAAACTGCTTAAAGCTCCGATTAAAAGCCGCGAATTTGTGGTAGTTCGGGACAGGATGGCTGAGGGCTCGACTTCAGCCGTGATTGGCTCACTTTATGCTCAGAGCTTTATCCTTCCCGTCATTCTGATGATGATCATCATGTATTCTTCCCAGATGGTGATCACCGCGATTGCCATGGAAAAACAGAATAAAACCTTAGAAACGCTTCTGACCGTGCCCATTTCTCGTACCGCTGTTGTTATGGCCAAAATGCTGGCTGCCGGAATTGTTGGACTGCTTTCAGCTGCGATTTATATGTATGGCTTCCGGAACGCCTTCAGTTTTAATACCGGAGACATCGCTAAAGCGATGAGTGGAGTAGCCCCGATTCTGAAGCAGTTGGGACTGACCATCACCACCCAGGGTTATGCTCTTTTTGGGATATCACTTTTCCTGACCATTCTGGTGGCTTTATCCTTGGCTACCATTCTTGGAGTCCTGGCGGAAGATTACCGGACTGCTCAAAGCCTGACTGTGCCTTTAGTCTTTTTGGTTTTGGTTCCCTATTTTGTCAGCCTGTTTGCTGATATCAACACCATGTCGCTGCCGGCCAAAATCTTAGTCTTAGCCATTCCTTTTTCTCATCCATTTTTTGCTGTTCAGAATATCATGTTCGGTCATCTGAACATGCTCTGGCTCGGGATTGTTTATAACTTCCTGTTCGTGGTGGTTATGCTCTACTGGACGACAAAAATATTCTCCACTGACCGCGTCCTGACTATGAAGCTCAAATGGGGCAAGAGAAAGGTGGTTCTGTAAGGTTTTTACCGGCCTGGATAGAAACTTTTTTTGATCAATTTTCTTTCATCTGAAGAAAGAAGGCTCTGGTAAGGTCAAACTAAATGGCCGGAGATGAAAACATCTGATTGTTAAATCTTCCAAGCTTTATCAGGAGGGAGTTTACTTTTTCCAGCCCACAGCTTCCAGATAGATGATGGTTTCTTTGCCAGGGTTAATTCCAAGCAGGCTGTTTATTTCATCGTCAAAGAAAGCAGCCACCGGACATGAAGCCAGGCCGAGAGAGACGGCGGCTAAGGCCGCGTTCTGGGCAATGTGTCCGGCGTCCAGATAAACGTAACGAAAACCTCTTTCTCCATACTTCCATTTGGTTCTTTCAAAGACGGCTGTCCAGAGGAGAACAAAGCTGGCTTCAGCCAGAAAGTCCTGGTTCAAAGCCGCGTCGGCTAAAACCTGGCTGAAATTGCCTTCGTATTTCATCCTTAAAGCCTGAGTCTTGGGAAGGAAATGATAAATTCCAGGAGACAGGCCTTCCACTGCCTGAACAGAGATGTAGGTCTCTATCGGATAGAGAGCCCCAGCTGAGGGAGTGGTCTGCAGATAAAATTCGCCTGCTTTTAGCGAAACGCCTTGAGCTGCCCAAAGTATTTGGGACAGAGCTTGCAGAGAAACGGGTTTTTTGACGAATTCGCGGATACTCCGACGTTTGTTAATCACTTTCCATAAAGGCTGGCCATTTTCCCTGTCAGGCTGAGGTAAGGATATAAGTTTGTCCACGACTTTTTCTTTGAGTTGTTCGATTTTGTTCTGACGCTCTAAATCTCCTGGCGAATAAGGTTCTCTGAAATATTTGGTTTCATTTTGGAAAATATTCCCGATTCCCTCTTTCATATCTGACCTCCCTGGCTGGTGGATTAAATAAAATATATGAAAAGATTATATTCGTCACTCGAAACAAAAATCAAAAGCTCTATTTATTTAGTCGCTGGATTCTGAGAAAATATAAAAAAGGAGAGAGAAATGAAGTCGTATGTACTGAAAATGGCCAGAAAAAAAAGGATTGCCTTGGTGGCTCATGATAACAAGAAGCAGGATCTTATAGAGTGGGTCAGGTTTAACCGCGGGCTTTTAGAAAAGCATGAACTTTGGGCCACTGGCACCACTGGCTCCTTGCTGAAGAAAGAACTTGGCCTTGAGGTTAATATCCTGCAGAGCGGACCACTCGGCGGCGACCAGCAGGTCGGGGCGAAGATAGCCGAAGAGGCGATCGACTTTCTGATTTTTTTCTGGGATCCGCTCGAACCGATGCCCCACGACCCTGATGTTAAGGCCTTGCTCAGGATTGCT
Organism: Candidatus Aminicenantota bacterium; assembly: GCA_014360015.1. Classification (GTDB taxonomy): domain Bacteria; phylum Acidobacteriota; class Aminicenantia; order Aminicenantales; family Saccharicenantaceae; genus Saccharicenans. The sequence goes on from JACIYJ010000007.1 coordinate 155,987, forward strand.
GTTGTTTGGAACATACCTGTTGCCTGCAATCGGTCTTCAGCCGACTTTATGATTTCTTCCCCACTGATGATGGAAGAATATCCCCGGCAGGTACCGGATTATTCTGATTATCGAGCCAGGCAGGTCAGGCTTGATTAAGATTTTTTAGAACTTTTTTCAGGAAAGTCCCGGTAATGGAACCGGGTGTTGCGGCTACTTCTTCCGGCGTTCCCTGAGCCACCACATAACCGCCGCGCTCCCCACCTTCCGGTCCTAAATCGATGACATAATCAGCACATTTTATAACTTCAAGATTGTGTTCGATGACCACTAAGCTATGTCCCTGTTCCACCAGCTTCTGGAAGCAATTTAGAAGCACCTTGACATCATCCAGATGGAGACCGATGGTTGGCTCATCAAAAAGGTAAAGGATTCTTTTGTTCTTTTCATGAACCAAATGGTAAGCCAGTTTGATCCGCTGGAGTTCGCCGCCGGAAAGAGTGGTGGTGGGCTGGCCAAGTTTGAGATAACCCAGGCCCACTTCAGCCAATGGACGCAGCCGGCGATCAATGTCAGGATAACCGGAGAAAAAGTCCAGAGCTTCGTTGACACTCATGTTCAGGACATCGTGGATGCTCTTTCCACGGTATTTTATTTCCAGAATCTCCGGTTGGTATCTCCGGCCGCCACAGGTTTCGCAGGTGAGAATCACGTTGCTTAAAAACTGCATTTCCACTTCCTGAAAGCCGGCGCCCTTGCAGTCCGGGCACTGACCTTTGGCCGTGTTGAATGAAAAATGGCTGGCTTTATAACCAAGAATTCTGGCTTCCCGGGTTGAAGCAAACACTTCTCTTATTCCATCCAGAGCCTTGGTATAGGTGGCCGGGATGGAGCGCGGAGAAGTGCTCAGCGGCGACTGGTCAACTCTTATGACCTTATCGATTTTTTCACCGCCAGAAATCCGGTCAAAGCCGTCGGTAGTTTCGCTGGTAATACCTTTATAGATGACTTCATCAATCAGAGTGCTCTTACCCGAGCCTGAAACTCCTGTGATGCAGACAAAAACACCCAGCGGAACTTTAAGGTTGAGGTTTTTGAGATTGTGTTTTCTGGCTCCGTATATTTCCAGAAACCCGGCTGGCTGGCGCCTTCTGGCTGGCACCGGAATGGAAATTTCTTCGCGGAGATACTTGGCTGTAAGCGACTGGCTGTGTTTTAAAAAACTGTCCATCTCGCCGGCGTAGATTACTTGCCCACCAAACTCACCAGCTCCGGGCCCAAGGTCGATGAGATAATCAGCTTCCCTGATGATTTCCGGGTCGTGCTCCACCACGATCACGGTGTTTCCGATGTCCTGAAGACTGCGAAGTATTTTCACCAGCCGATGGTTGTCACGTGGATGCAGGCCGATAGATGGCTCGTCTAAGATAAAGAGTGTGCCAACCAGTGAGGCGCTCAGGGCTGCAGCTAAGTTTATTCGCTGAGCTTCGCCTCCGCTCAGAGTAAAAGTCATCCGGTCTAAGGTCAGATAATCCAGGCCGACTTCTAACAAGAACTTCAACCTGTTTTTTATTTCCTGGATAAGCTTTTCTCCAACCTTCTGTTCGTAAGGAGTCAGTGGAAGCTGCTCGAGAAAATCGTAAGCTTCTTTAACCGTCAGAGCGTTGAACTCACCGATAGACTTTCCTTGAATCTTGATGGCTAAGGCTTTTTCATTAAGTCTGGTCCGATTGCAGGCCGGGCAGGGAACGAATTTTCGATAACGGCTGAGCAGTACCCTGACCTGAACTTTGTATTTTTTTGATTCCAGCCAGTCAAAAAAGCCTTTGACTCCGTAATAACCATCTCCGCCATCCAGAACGAATCTCTGATGTTCAGGCTTGAGCCGGGCAAAGGGCACATTGGTTGGAATACCCCGTTTTCTAGCTTCTCTGATGAGCTCCCGGAGAAGTCCACGGGAAGCAGGCTTGGTCCAGGGTTCCACCGCTCCTTCTTCTATGGATTTATTCTTATCAGGAATGATTTTATCTTCGTCTAAAACAGCCAGGTCACCAAAACCATGACAGACCGGACAGGCGCCCTGGGGGCTGTTGAAGGACAGCAGGTTGGGGTGAGGTTCTTCGTAAATAATCCCACAGGATTTGCACTCAAGATGTTCAGAAAAAATAAACATCTGGCCATTCTCCGAGTGCACTCTGACCCGACCCTCTCCTTTTTTCAGGCCGATTTCTAAGGAATCAACCAGGCGCTCCCGGTCTTCGCAATCAAGCTGAAGCCAGTCAACCAGAACCTCCAGCCCATTTTTCCTCCTGGTCGTATCTCCAGCTTCATCAATGGACAGGATTTTGTCCATATGATAGATTTTCAAAAAGCCCTCTTTTTTTAATTCAGAAAGCTTTTTTTCTTCCGGCCAGAGAAAGGTGATGGCAATTTTGGTTCCTGCAGGTAGCCTGAAAAGAGTTTCCACCATGGAATCGATTGTGTCTTTTTTAACCGGCTGTCCACATTTAAGGCAATGGATAGTCCCGAGGCGGGCATACAAAACACGAAGAAAATCGTAGATTTCAGTGACCGTGGCTACAGTTGACCTTGGGTTTTTTGAAGTGGCTTTCTGCTGGATGGCGATAGCTGGCGGGATACCTTCAATCAGGTCAGCCTCAGGTTTGTCCATTCGTTCCAGAAACTGGCGGGCGTAAGAAGAAAGGGACTCTAAGTATCGCCTCTGGCCTTCAGCATAGAGGGTGTCAAAGGCTAAGGACGATTTACCAGAACCGCTGACTCCCGTGATGACAATCAATTTGCCCACGGGTAAATCGATGTCAATATTCTTCAGGTTATGGACGCGAACCCCGCGCAGGATGATTTTTTCTTCCATGGAGAAAAAATTATACTCTGAATAAGAATTTCTGGTAAGGGCCGAGAAATTTAACCGGAGCTCTGGTATAATTTAAAACCCTATGAAGGTAATAATTCTCCTCGGAATTGCCTTAGCCTTAGCCATCGACGCTTTTGCCGTGACTGTTGGTCTGGCTTGTTCGCTTTCGGGCCTGAGTCGCAGACAGGCTTTTCGTTTAGCCACTCATTTCGGCCTTTTTCAGTTCATCATGCCTGTAATCGGCTGGGTTATAGGTGAAAATCTGCTCAGGCTGATTTCCAGGTATGACCACTGGGTGGCTTTCGGACTTCTTCTGGTTATCGGCTTTAAAATGATAATTGAATCTTTTCGGGTCAAAGATGAGAAATGCCAGGAGAAAGACCCGACCACAGGCTGGTCGCTTCTGGTGCTGGCTTTAGCCACCAGCCAGGATGCTTTAGCCACGGGCTTGAGCTTAGCAGTCATCGGTCTCAACATCTGGGTAGCCTGCACAGTCATCGGGATCACCGCTTTTTCCATGACTCTTCTGGCCAGCCGAGTCGGCCCTCTCTTAGGCAAAGTTTTTGGCCAAAGAGCCGAACTGCTCGGTGGGTTAATCCTGATTCTAATCGGAGTAAAGATTCTGGTTGACCATCTTAACTGAAGATTTTTTTGACATTTATGATGTTTTTTCTATAATAACTTTTGCTTGAAATTGAACAGTCTGGCAGATTAATGGCTTATTTGGAGTATTAACCGGTGAGGAGGCTGATTGATTTTTGGAGTGGGCATAGACATCATCGAAGTTAGTAGAGTAGAAGATAAACTCAACCGCACACCAGGGTTGAAAGAGAAGCTCTATACTCCGGTGGAAATTGCTTATTGCGAGAGCAAAAAATTTCCCTATCAGCACTATGCGGCCCGCTTTGCGGCCAAAGAAGCGTTTTTGAAAGCACTGGGGACTGGCTGGAGCCAGGGGATAAAATTTTCAGAAGTTGAAATCCGCAACTTAGAATCTGGACAGCCGGTGATTGAAGTTTATGGCCGGGCCAAAGAACTCTGTCAGGTTCAGGGGATAAACCGCTTCTTTGTTTCACTGTCTCATCTTAAAACCCATGCCGTCGCCACGGTAATTTTAGAGAAATAAATGAAAACAGGGAGGGAATATGTCCAACTTCGGCTCTTATGAAGAAAGAGTAAAAAGTTTTTCCTGGGCGCTCAGCGAACAGGAGCTTAGCTACCAACCCGGCCAGGTGATCAACATCGGCTGGTATTGCTCAGACCGCATCTGCCAGATGGGTAAAGCCGATAAAGTGGCGCTCATCTGGGAAGGCTTTACCGGTGAGAAGAAAGTCTTTACCTACAATGATCTCCGGCTTTATTCCAATACCATAGCCAAATTTATAACTGACCTGGGAATTAAGGCCGGGGATCGGATATGCCTGTTTATGGACAGGATTCCCGAGCTATACATCGGCTTTCTGGGGATCCTCAAAACCGGAGCCATTGTCCAGCCGCTGTTTTCAGCTTTTGGCGAAGAATCGCTCTTTGTCCGGCTGGAGAACGCTCAAACCTCAGCTATCTTCACCCAGAAGAAGCATGTGTCTAAGGTTAGAAAAATAAGGGATAAATTACCGCACTTAAAACATATCATCATTGTTGATTACGACGGCAAATCGACACTCCAGGAAAGAGAAGTAGCTTTTTCCATGGAGCAGACAGAGAAGGTGGATAATTTTGAAATTTATCCAACTTATGCCGAAACTCCGTCAGTTCTCCATTATACTTCGGGCACGACCGGAATGCCCAAGGGAGTTCAGCACGTTCATTATTCACTGATTTCTCAATACATCACTGCCAAATGGGTTCTGGATCTCAGGGATGATGACATCTATTGGTGCACCGCTGACCCAGGCTGGGTCACAGGGACTTCTTACGGCATCATTGGTCCTTTCAGCCTGGGTGTGACTCAGTGTGTCTTAGACAGCGGCTTTTCGGCTGAAGCCTGGTATCGGTTTATCGAGAAAAACCGGGTAACTGTCTGGTACACGGCACCAACGGCCATCAGGTCGTTGATGAAAGCCGGCGATGAAATAATCAAAAAGTTTGACCTGTCGTCGCTTCGCCATCTGGCCAGCGTCGGCGAGCCGCTCAATCCTGAAGCAGTCAACTGGTCGATCAGGGTTTTTGGTAAGCCCTTCCACGACACCTACTGGCAGACTGAAACCGGCTGCATTGTCATCACCAACTTTCCTGGAATGCCGGTAAAGCCTGGTTCGATGGGCCGTCCTTTTCCTGGAATCACGGCTACGGTGCTCAATCCTAACAACTATGAGCCCTATCCTGAACCCGGGAGAATTGGACTAATTGGCCTTAAACCTGGCTGGCCTTCGATGATGCGAACCTACTGGAATAATGAGGAAGCTTACAGGAATAAGTTTCGTAACGGCTGGTATCTGACCGGTGACCGGGCCAGGATTGATAAGGAAGGTTATTTCTGGTTTGTTGGCCGCGACGATGATGTCATCAACACCGGTGGCCACCTCGTCAGTCCATTTGAAGTGGAGTCAGCACTTCTCGAGCATCAGGCCGTGGCTGAGTCGGCGGTGGTCAGCAAGCCTGATCCGATCAATATGGAAGTGGTTAAAGCCTTTGTTACACTGAAGCCTGGCTTTACGCCATCCAAAGACCTGGAACTCGATATCATGAACTTCATCCGGAAAAAACTGTCGCCTTTAGCCATGCCGCAGGAGATTGAGTTCGTCGACTCCCTACCAAAAACTCGAAGCGGCAAAATTATGAGACGGATTCTTCATGCTAAGGAATGGGGTGAAGAGATTGGCGACACCTCCACCCTGGAAAATGATTGAAATAGTTGAAAAAAATCCTTAGATAAATAAGAATTAAAAAAGGAGTAAGATAATGGACGAATTAAAAGAAATCATCAAGAACTATATCATCAACGAGTATCTTGAGCCTGATTCCGACCCCATCACTTACGACACCCCGCTCATCTCTGGCGGTATCGTCGATTCTTTTTCCATGGTCTCGTTGAAGAGATTCTTAGAGAACAAATACAACATTCAGATTCCTGATGAAAAAGCCACTCCCGAAGCTTTTGACTCGGTCAACAAGATAGCAGAGCTGGTCAGAGAGTTTGTCAAAGTTTAAATCCTGCCTGAGCTGGCTCAAGAATTTTTTGCTCGGCAGGTCTTAAATAAATTCAGAGGAGGAGAGAATGGCTTTTTCTGATAGCGTTAGGCAATTATATCAGGATCAATTAAAGGCTCTGAAAGAAGCGGGTATTTTTAAGGAGGAAAGGTTTATCCATTCACCGCAGGGAGCTGATATAGAAGTTGAGTTTCCGGCCGGCTCTTCGCTCAAAAAAGTCATCAACATGTGTGCCAACAATTACCTCGGGCTATCCAGCCATCCCGAGGTTATAAAAGCGGCTCATGAAGGCCTGGAAACCCGTGGTTTTGGGATGTCTTCAGTCAGATTCATCTGTGGCACCCAGGACATTCACCGCGAGCTCGAGAAAAAGATGACCGAGTTTCTTGGCACTGAAGATACCATTCTTTTCCCGTCCTGCATGGATGCTAATGCCGGCGTCTTCGAAGCCATCCTGACCAAGGATGATGTCATCATTTCTGACCGTTTAGTACACGCTTCCTTGATTGACGGCATCAGGCTGTGCAGCGCTATGCATGACACCTACAAACATTCCGATATGGAACATCTCGAGCAGAAACTCCAAATGTACCAGGATAAGAGATTGAGGCTGGTGGTAACAGACGGCGTTTTTTCCATGGATGGCGACACAGCCAAGCTCGATCAGATGGTGGCCCTGTGCGAGAAATACAACGCCATGCTCTTAGTTGATGATTCCCATGCCACCGGCTTTATTGGCAAAACCGGACGTGGCACTCATGAAAAGTACGGGGTGATGGGTAAAATCGACATCATTACCACCACCTTCGGAAAAGCTCTTGGTGGAGCCACTGGCGGCTGTGTGTCTGGAAGAGCGGAGTTAGTGGAGATGTGCCGCCAGAAAGCCAGACCTTACCTTTTCTCCAACACCATCGCTCCGGTTATCATCGCTGGGATACTCAAGGTCCTGGAAATTCTCTCGGCTACAACCGAGCGCCGCGACAAGCTGGAGAAAAACACTGAATACTGGAGGAAGGGACTGACTGAAGCCGGATTTATCGTCAAAGAAGGCGACACCCCGATTGTCCCCATCATGCTCTACAACGCCAAGCTGTCTCAGGATTTCTCCAGAGCTCTGTATGAAGAAGGGGTTTACGCCATCGGTTTCTTCTTCCCAGTTGTGCCTCAGGGCCAGGCCCGGATCAGAACCCAGATTTCTGCCGCTCACGAAATTCATCATCTGGACAGAGCCCTTGATGCTTTCATCAAGGTTGGCAAGAAGTTCGACATCCTGCACCGCAGCAAGCAGGAAATCATAGAGATGTACGGGATGTAAGGCTGAATAACCGCGGCCAGGCAGAAGCCTGGGAGTATGATAATTCCTACTATATTAGTAGGGATAATCAAATAAGTCCTGCTTCGGTCTGAAGCTCTGAACTGTTGAACAGTTCAATCAAAATAACGGTGAATAATATATCTTTTATTTATGGTTGATTCTTTTAAGCGCAATTGCTGTGGAGTAAAGTTTTGGCTGGCAGGTGGGTAAGAAATCAGAAAGGATGAGGCTTTAAGTTAAAAAAAAGCCCAGAATAGTCTGGCCTTTTTTTACGAGTGTAGGATTGTATTCTCAGAAGAAATAATAAACAGCTGCCAGGAACCGCAGATTGTTTAATGTTCTCGATGGCGTGACTTTTCCTCTAAGATCAACTGTTCCGTAAGCGGCTGAGGTCAGCTCGATTTCCTGGGCTAAGCGAACTTTCCCGGCACTGTAGATAAAGCGTGGAGCCAGGCGGAAAACCCGGGCCAGGTTATCACCGCGGCTGTAAATTGGTCCTGTCAGCCCATGGTTGGCACCGAAATTCTTACTGTATCCTGAAAACAAACCAGCCTGCCATTTTTCACCGTTGGTCTGAATTTCTACCCAGACCGAGCCGGTGTTAATTGGAGCGTAGATCCTGGTTCTGAGAAGCGGATCGGAAATTTCCCGAACGGCGTAACCACCGAGCATGGTCAAATGATGTAGATTGCCACCATAAACAACTTCAGTCTTAAGGGTCAGGCATCTGGTGGTTATTTTGCCATAAATAAAACCGGCGGCCGAGATCAGAGATTCATTGGCTTTGTATCCGGTTTCGGTGACCAGGCGCGGGACGATTTTAAGAAAGTTGACTCCTCCGCCCAGCAACAGGTTTTTGTTGGTGAAACCCAGCTTGAGATTAAACTCAGGTAGAGCGGCATTGCGGAAATATACGGTGCTGACCCCATCAGGTCCGGTTGAGGCAAAGTCTCTCTGGGACAGAGCTGCGGCCGATAGAGAAAGCTTATTCCAGGTCCAGGTAAAGCGCAGCTGCGGTGCTCTGGAAAACGGCTGGAATGGTGCACCGGTGTTGAAGGAAACCACATCCGGAAAACTATCGGTAATGAACATCGGGTGCCAGAACTGACCGACCAGGAGGTCAGTCTTCTTCCAGTTGAGCTTGAGGTAAGCATGCCGCAACCTGAAGCCGTTGATATCAGAGTCCGAGTGGCCGAAAAATTCACCCTCAATGTAGCCTGAGGTTTTGGCGCCGAGGGCTTCAGGTCCGGAGATTTTTAAAGCCAGCCTGGTCTGGATCGAGAGAATGTGAAAAGAATCCTTAGCGTTAAGGTCATTTCCCTGAAAATCAAAAGAAGCATCTTTGGGATAGAGCAAAAAATGACCTTCCCGGATGCTTACTGTCTGGCGGGTATCGTAGATAAAGTCAGTTTTGATATATCCAGTTAAGCTGACTGAAACAGGACTGGCTTTTTCAGCTTGAGCCCGCAGGAAGGAATGGAAACCGGCCAGAAAAGTCAGAATTAATATGCTTGGGAAAATTGATGGGCAAAATTTAACCTTTTTCATAGTGCTTATATTTATAACAAAGAGCCTTTGCGGTGTCCATGACATAAAATTTTTCCGAAGATGGAAATAGAATTTAAATTTTTTAAAAAAACCAATTTCAGACGGACTTTATCTTAATGGAAATTTTGCAGCTGGCCGGTCTCTTGATCGGAGAGCCTGATAAAATTATCCTGCTCAGTGACGAAATAGCTCCACAGTCAACTTTTATCTTCTGAATGGGGAAGGGATGAAATTATTTTCAAAGGATTTTTTGTATCTCGACCAGGGTGGAATTAGGGTCCTGGCGGATTTCAAAGTCTCTTTTCTTGAAGACAGCGATCATCCGCGGGTTGTCGGTGGTGGTGTAGGCGATGATTTTTTTCACACCCCAGGCTCTGGCAATTTCAGTGCAGTAATCAGTGAGCAATCCGCCCAGGCCTTTGTTCTGCCAGGCATCCTGCACCAGCACTGCATATTCGGCCACAGTTCGGCTCGGGTCAGCGTTCAGACGACCAATGCCCAGAATGCGACGTTTTTCCCCTTCCTGAAGTTCAGCCACGATGGCCATTTCCCGGTCATAATCGATGTAACAATACCTTGAAGCAACTTCATGTGATTGCCAGAAAAAGAAATATCGGAAGCGGGAATAGATGGTTTCCCGGGAGCAACTGCCAAGTAGCTCCATCCACAGCGGCTCATCTTCTGGTCGGATTGGTCTTAAGGTGATTTCCGTGCCGTCTCGCATCTTAGCTTTCCTAATGAACTCTTCGGGATATGGCCTGAGAACCAGGTGCTCGTATGGTTTAACTTCTTCCGGCCGAACTGTGCGGTCAGCAATGATTCGAGCGTCTAAGGCGATGACTTCGGTCGGGCTGACCAGAAGCGGATTAATATCGATTTCTTTTATTTCAGGATAATCGGCCACGAGATAGGAGAACCTGATTATGGTTTCGATCAATTTATCCAGATTGACAGGAGGCCGGCCCCGATAACCCTTAAGTAGTGGCCAGCTCTTGAGCTGCTCCAGAAGCCGGCGGGCCAGTCTTTCGTTGAGCGGCGGAAAACAGAGCGAGCGGTCAGCCAGAACTTCGGCTGCCGTTCCACCCAGACCAACCATAATTACCGCCCCGAAAGTCGGGTCTTTTTTGCTACCGATAATCATTTCCACCGCATCCTTAGTCCTGACCATCTTCTGGACGGTTACTCCTTCAATCTTAGCTTGAGGCGCACGCTCTTTTACCGTAACCATCATGCGCTCAAAAGCAGCTTCGACCATGTGGTCATCTTCGAGATCAAGGGCCACGCCGCCGACATCGGTCTTGTGGGTGATGTCCGGAGAATGGATTTTTAAGACCACCGGATAGCCAATTTCCCGGCTGATTCTGGCCGCTTCTTCTTTGGTGCGGGCTATTCTTGGAATGGTGGTCGGAATGCCATAAGAATCCAGTATTTTTTTAGAGATTTCCTCGCTTAAAATTTCTGGTCCCTGAGTTAACCAGGGCAGAACCTGCTGTCGGATCTTTTCTCTTTCGACCGGAAATTCCACCGAAATTTCCCGCGGCGTTTCGTAGAGATTCTCTAAGTTTCGAGCATAATTGACTAAAATCATAAAGGCCCGGACTGCCTGCTCTGGTGTGTTATAAGTGGGAATTCCGGCTTCATTTAATAGCTTGACTGCTTCGCGCATGGTGGGACCGCCGAGAAAAGCAGCTAAGATTGGTTTTTGAGTTTCAGCGGCGATGGGGATAAGCTCTTTGGCAATTCCCGGCGGATTGGTCATGGCCTGAGGGGTAACAATCAGAAGGACGGCATCGACTCCCGGATCCTGGAGAACGGTGTTAACTGCTTTAGCCACAGTCTTGGATTTGGCGTCTCCAAGAACGTCAACCGGATTTCCATGAGACCAGGCAGGGGGCAAAGCCTGGTTTAAGGTTTCGATTGTTTGCGGACTCAGCACGGCCAAGTGGCCGCCGGCCTCGATTAAAGCGTCAGAGGCCATAACGCCGGGTCCGCCAGCATTGGTCACGATGGCTAAGCGCGGCCCCTTCGGAATTTTGTGACGACCGATGAGTTCGGCCACATCAAACATCTCGCCGATTTCAAAGACTCTGGCCAAGCCGGCTCGCTGGAAAGCCGCATCATAAATAGCATCTTCGGAAGCTAAGGCTCCGGTATGAGAAGAGGCGGCTTCAGCTGATTCCGGAAAACGTCCGGCTTTGTAGGCGATGATAGGCTTGGTTCGGGCATAGGCCCTGGCCGCTGACATGAAGCGCTTCGGGTTGGAGATGGATTCTATGTATAGGAGAATTGATTTGGTGTTTTCATCTTCACCGAAATAATCGATGAGGTCGCCAAAATCAATGTCAATGGCGTTGCCAATTGAAACAAAATAAGAAAAACCGATTTTCTCTTCCAGAGACCAGTCAAGAATCGAAGTGCAGAGAGCTCCGGATTGAGAAATGAAAGCGATGTGGCCGTTAAGAGGCATGGCCGCAGCAAAGCTGGCGTTGAGCTGGAATCCCGGCGAAATAACTCCGAGACAATTGGGTCCTAGAATGCGCATCCCGGGGTATTTCTTTTTTTCGGCTAAGATTTGTTCTTCTAAGGCTCGGCCTTGGGGTCCGGTTTCTCTAAATCCGGCGGAGATGATGATAATTCCCAAAATGCCGGCTTCACCGCATTCGGCTACCAGCCTTGGCACCTGGGGTGCGGCCGCGGTAATCACGGCCAGATCCGGAGTTTTAGGCAAGTTTTTGACACCAGAAAAACAGGGGATGCCCATAACTGCTTCCACAGTCGGGTTGACCGGATAAACCACACCGCGGTAGCCACCGGTGATCAGATTGGAGAGAATTTTCCCGCCCACACTTTTCGGGTTAGGGGTAATGCCAACTAAAGCGATTCGCTGTGGTTTAAAAATCTTATCTAAGGTTTCGATTTCTTCCATAGCCGGACTCTAACTTTGAGCTCTTAATTCTTATTGCTTTTCCCTTTCAGGTCGAACGACCGAAAGCTCGAAAAGACTAAAACAATTTTAATCTAAATCCAGTCGAAATTGTAGTGCCGGGCATACCGTAACCATAAATCAGCTCGTATCTGGTGTTGAAGAGGTTAGAGATCTGGAAAAAGAGAACCGTTTTCTGATTGAGCTCGTAGGACAGAGAAAGGTTTGTCAATAAAGCCTGTTTGATTCTGACGGTTGAAGGAGGGAAAGAAGAGTAATCAACGTCCAGCCTGGAGCTGAGATAGTAAAATTCGGCAGCCAGTTGGGCTCTCCCTCTCTGATAGTTCAGGCTAAGAAAGCCTGTATCCCTGGGGCGTCGGAGAAGCTGACTTCCAGTATCCAGATCCTTAGCTTGAAGATGAGTCCAGTTCAAGTGGCAATCAAAGCCAGTAGCGGGAATGATGTCCAGAGTAGCTTCAACACCTTTGGTCAGGGCCTGTCCGACGTTGGCATAACCAGAGCCAAAGTAAAACTGAATTAAATTTTGATAGCGGGTGTGAAAATAAGTCAGAGAGAAAAGCAGTTTCTCACTGAAATATTTTTCTAATCCCAGGTCCCAGCCGAGATTTCTTTCTGGTTTTAAATCAGGATTGCCTATGGGACCGTAAAAACTGGAAGGAGCATATAGCTGATAGAGCGAGGGGGCTTTAAAGCCCGTACCCAAGGTGGCTTTAATTCTGGCTTCAATTTCTGGAAGGTCAAGATTGGCCGCGATTCTATAAGTTAAAGCTGAGCCGAACTGTTGGTGATGGTCAAAGCGAAAACCAGAAGTCAGCGAAAGCCGATTCCAGGGTTTCCACTGGTCCTGAGCGTAAAAAGCTGCCAGCCCGGCCTTCTTGTCTGGAAAATTGCTTTCATATATTCCCCAGGGGCTGATATATGTATCATCAGATTGACCTGATTCTTTTTTATACTCAAAGCCTAAAACTAAGGTTTGACTGGAAGAGAGATAGAGATTGTTCTGCCAGTCTATTTTAAAGAATCTGCCGCGATAAAAAGCTGTTTCGCTCTCGCCGGGATGGAAATCATCAGGGTCATTTCGGTTATCTCGGCGACTTGATTCCAGACCAAAGATAAATTTCTGCTCCCAGCGATGGTTAAAGAAGAAGCCGTTGAGCTCGGCCCGGCTGAACAGAAAGCGGGTCTTCTGGGTATAGTTGGGATCATCGCCATAAGGACCGCCGAAACTATCCAACTCAGCCCGGCTTTCCAGAGCCCGGGTCTGCCAGCTTAATGAGATACTGTCTGTTAGCTTATATCTTAATTTAAGAGCCAAGCTTTGCTGGTTGTAGCCATCCGGTTCGCTGTTTCCAGGATAATTTTCGCTGGCAGAAGAAATTCCATCCGTTTTAAAAGAACTCACTTCGAGCTGATAAGAAAACCTGCCTGTGGCTTGAGACAGGCGAAAGTTGCCGCGCCAGGTTTTAAGAGAACCGCATGAACCGAATATTTCCGCCCCCTTTTTTCCGGGGTCGGCAGTGACAAAATTGACCACCCCGGCCAAAGCGTCTGAACCATACAGGGGACTCTGAGGGCCACGGAGTATTTCTATGCGGTCGATCAAGCTGAGATTAAATAAAGAAAAATTAAAGGAACGCGAAGGTGAAATCGGGTCGTTGATTTCAAGTCCATCAATCATGAAAAGCGTGTGTTCTGAATTACCGCCGCGAATAAAGAGAGAACCGGCTCCACCCGTTGAGCCAGTCTGGAGATAAAAAACTCCGGGGGCCTGTGAGAAAAGAGCTTCAGGCTGGAAATTTCTAAGCGGCGATAGCAACTCAGTTTTTAAGACACTGATGGCTGAGGCCGTTTCTTTAACCGGAGTTTCCAAGCGGGTAGCCGTGACCACGATTTCGTGATGGAGTTTTTGGGACTGGCCCTGGTCATCGGCCTGCAGGCTTGGGACATAAAATACAAAGACCAGGATTAAAATAAGGGCAGAAAGGTTGTTTTTCATTCATTCTCCTTTCCCCCCGCTAAAATGATTTTCTGGCCTGATGATTCATCTTTTCTTCCGCCCGAAGAAAAGATGGGCCTGAGGGTTTAAGGCAGGTATCCTGACTTTCGGGTCATCCTCCTCCCTGGCCTTCCCACCCCGCAGGGCAGTGGCGTTGTCAGGGATTCGTCGCCGATTACAGTAGCGGGGGCTGTGTCCGCTTTTCACGGACTTCCCTGTCCTTTAAACCCTGGACAATAAGAATAACATTTTAGTCTATTAAAAGAATATGTCAACTGGGGCGTTCTTTTATGATAAGATAGGGTACCCAGAGGAGAGGGTCAATGGATAGGATGTGTGAGAAGCCAGCTACGGGCACGATTGTGGGGAGGCTATAGTGTTTATAAAGGTGATTCTTGAAAAAGGGCTTCCTTCCTTAAAATATTTATGAAGTTTTTGATCCAGATTAGGAAGCAAAGAACCGGGAGCTGATTCATTCTTTTTTATTTCCAGCTCTGGTTTGATTAAGAAAAGATTCAGTGGAATTTGAGTGGCTTTTAAGAAAAGTCTGCCTTACTTTTTTAAGGACAGGTAAAGAAAATAAGGCCCTGCTTGGTCTAAGCAGGGCCTGGGGGTGAAGGGCAAAGAAAGGAGGGTTAGGAAAAGGAGCGGCGTTTCTGAAATCTGGATGGGAGCTCTTTTTTTCTTCCCAAGTTCATCGTTCTCATATGGTTAAACCACAGAGGAGGTTGAATAGTTGCAGACAAAAAATTACAAAAGATTAGTGGGAAAGAAATTTTTTTGCTTTTAATTTTCCTTTTGCTGTTAACAAAACTATTTTACCACAAATAAATTAAAAAAGCAAGGAAAAAATTGTACTTTTTTATTTTTTGCCGAAATTTAGTTCTATAAACTGCTTTAGAGCAGATAAACTGGTCTATAAAACAGTTTATAGAACTAAGGCTTTTATTTTGCGGCAAAATGGTATTAAAATAACGAGGTTGAGGCTCAAAAAGGCACTTTCAGGGCTCAAAAAACCTGAGTTAGCCCTGTTTTTTAGGAGGAAAGCTAATGAAAAAAGAGCAATTCAAGAAATATGGCTATGAACTCATCGATTGGATTGCTGATTATTTGGAAAATGTCGAGCAATATCCGGTTAAATCCACCGTCCAACCAGGAGAAATCAAAAGCCAGCTGCCGGCTTCTCCACCGGCTCACCCTGAAGAAATGGACAAAATCTTAGAGGATTTCAAGAAAATCATCCTCCCGGGAATAACCCACTGGCAGCATCCTGGCTGGTTCGCTTACTTTCCATCCAATAACAGCCCTGCTTCCATCCTGGGTGAGCTACTCTCAGCCGGCCTGGGTACCCAAGGTATGGTCTGGCAGACTTCGCCTTCGGCTACAGAGCTAGAAGAAGTGGTAATGGACTGGCTCCGCCAGATGATCGGCCTGCCCGAAGACTATGCTGGAGTCATACAGGATACGGCTTCCACCGCTACCCTCTGCGCTCTTCTCGCTGCTCGGGAAAAAGCTACGGCTTTTGCTGTCAATGATAGCGGCTTTTCGAAGGTCTTAAGGGTTTATGCTTCAAAAGAAGCTCATTCCAGTGTGGAGAAGGGGGTAAAGATTGCCGGGTATGGCCGAAAAAACTTAGTTTATATCACCACTGATGAAGAATTTGCTATGATTCCGGGAGAACTGGAAAAAGCGATTGAAGAGGACATCACTGCCGGTTTTCAACCAGCCTGCGTAGTGGCTACGGTGGGAACTACCTCTTCAGGAGCGGTGGATCCCCTTAAACCCATTGGAGAAATATGTAAGAAATATAACCTCTGGCTGCATGTGGATGCGGCTTATGCCGGAACAGCAGCCATGCTTCCGGAAAAACGCTGGGCCCTGGAAGGGGCTGAATATGCTGATTCACTGGTCTTTAATCCCCACAAGTGGATGCTGACCAATTTTGACTGCTCGGCATTTTTTGTCCGCAACCCTCAGGTTTTGACCCGCACCTTTGAAATTCACCCTGAATATCTTAAAACCGGCGTTGATGCTGTGGTCAAGAATTTCCGCGACTGGGGAATTCAGCTCGGCCGCCGTTTTCGGGCACTGAAACTCTGGTTTGTTATAAGAACTTACGGTGTCGAAGGAATAAAAAAGATTATCCGCAAACACATTCACTTAGCCGAGCTGTTCAGAGGGGAGCTCCTTCAGGATAAACGATTTGAGCTCTTGGCTCCGGTTTATTTCAGCTTAGTCTGTTTCCGACTGAATGATGGCCGAAGTGAAGAGGAACTTAACGCGCTGAATCAACGACTTCTGGAAGCCATCAACTCCACGGGGAAAATATTTCTAACTCACACCACTCTTAATGGAAAATTCACCTTGAGACTGGTGGTTGGCCAGAGAACAACTGAAGAAAGACATATCCGGCAGGCTCTGGAAATTATCAAACACAAAGCTGATGAGCTGCTGAAAAAATGAGTTCAGTTTCAGGAACTTGCTTAAATTTCCGGACCATTTATTGTTTTGGTGGTTTTGAATTCCACCGATATTCACTTTTCGGGTCAGGGATTCTAAGGTAAAAACCCCAGCCGCCAGCACCCTGCAGCACTTTAACCAGAATTTTATTCCAGCCAGCTCTGAGCTTTACCCGGACTCTGTCCTGGTCAGGATAGGCTCCCCGGTAAGCCGGATTGGTGTGGACCAGCTCATTATTGACCCAGAGTTTTACTCCATCATCGCTTCCCAGAAGCAGGGTTACCTCTCTATCTTCAGGTGAATAAAGGTAAGTCAGGCCATAAGCTATAACCTGTTCCATAGGCTGGAGGAGCTGGTTTAAAGGCACATAGCCGCTGGGTAAGGCTTTTATCTGCTTCCAGGTTATGGTTTGATTATTCTTTCCCAAATAGCTTTTACTGAGCTCGGTTTCTTTTTCTGGGGGGAAAGCCATTGATAGATAGCTCATATCAGGCGCATCAAAAGGTCCGATGATATTCCAATCTATAGCGAAGTTCTGCTGGGCAGGGATCAGGTTGCAACCGACAATGGCCAGCTCATAACCACTGGATTTAGTTTCTTTTCCAGCGACTTCAAGAATAAAAGTAGTTTCTTCTTCAGTGAGCTCCACATTCTTGATGGTAAAGGTATCTATCATTATTTCCGGGCTGAAACCGTTTATTTTAGCTAAGGTTAAATATTCCGGCTGTTTAATTTCTTCCTGGGTTTTTTCCTTTTCCTGAACCTGTCCGGTTTCTTCAGTTTTTTCTTCTTCATCAGCTCTCCTGTTTTTTCCCATCTCAGTAGCAGGCTCAGCCGGGACCGGTTTTTCTTTAAGCACTGACCAATTGCCGTAAGCCGGTCCTTTTAAATAATAAATCTGCAGGTCGTAGACGTCATGAAGGCTGGCTTTAACTGTAAGTTTGGCTCTGAAACCTTGACCAGCGCCTTCAGAAGTTATAGCTTGAAAACGCTGACCGCTCTGGTCATAGTAAGAAGTTAAAAAATGAGTCAAATTGGGGGCTGAGATTTTCACTCCGCTGACCTTATCCACATATGTTGTCTCTCCCGCCTTGCCGTTATCAACTTTTACCCAGAGTGGCAGCGAGAAATTATCCTTAGTTTCCAGAGCAAAGGGCAGTCGTTTTTCTACCGGCGGCAAAGGTGGAAATGGCTTATGCGGTTCAGTCTGATACCAGTAAGCGACGGAGCTGTAATAATCTGCGCGGTCGTTGGCGTGACCGTGTTCGATGGTGACCCTGATGGATTTAAAGAAGGGAATCGGGTCAGGCAGGTGGAATCTATAGACTGTAGCTTTGGCTCCCGCCTGAAAATCTTCCTCCTGAAGCGGGCAACCGTAATAGAGATGATTTCCTTCCCTCATTCCCCAGGCATCAGAAAAATAATCTTCGCTCCCTGTACCGTGGAGAGAAGGGGTTTCTTCACCGTCAACATAAATCATATCATCGCCTTCACCCCACCAGCCCATTGACCGCTGAAGGACACTCAGATTGCAGCCCACATAATGCCCCTGACCGACAGCTTCTAAGATGAGATAGTTTCGGCCGGGTTCACAGGGCATTTCCTGGCGATATTGAGCATGAAAATATGGGACATCAGGCTTAATGTCTTCAAGTTCGCGGTAATCGATGTAGTAATAAAAAGAACCCACAGGTCGGCTGCCTTCATTGGTCACCGTAATCCGGGCTGACCAGCGAAAGGGCATATACCAGTAACAGTTGAGAGCTCGACCTTCAGAAGAACGCACGATGGGGATAGAGGCTAAATTGCGGTTGAGGCCGTGGCCTACGGCAAAAAAATCTCCAATCGGTGCTTCAACTGACGGAGTGTCTTCGCCATCCCAGTACATTCTGAGAATGAGTTTTCTCCCGTAGAAAGGCTCAGCGGCAATGGTCATCCAGATATGGTGGATGGCGGCCGGGCCCTTGATTTCAGCCAGGACGGCTGTCTGGCCTGGAGCAATAGTCAAAGCGTCGCGGTTACCGCCGGTTGGGTCAAAGGAAGAAATGCGCTTGCTCCGATAATTCTGTTTTTCACCCAGCGAAGAAAGGAAATTCTGGCTGATTGCCGGGGTGACAATTAGAGCAACCGAGATCGCTATTAATATCAGAAAAAGAGAATTTTTTAGATATTCCAGCTTTCTCATTTTAAAACCTCTTTTCGGGTTAAATTAATTTTTGATCATCAGTTGAATTATAGTCTTTTTACCTGAGGTCATCTATTAAAAGATAATATAATTTTGATTCAGAAAAGGATTCAGAGCAAAAAATAGATTTTCGCAATTAGCGGTCCGAAGAAGAAAAGAAATAATCTGGTCATCAGAATTTAAAGAATGTGTTTTTCTGAGGGTAGCCCGGGTTTAAATCATCCGGCTTAATTATTTTCTGGAATTGTTAGATAAAGAGCTTTTTTCTCAAGGGGCAATTAAATATTCAAAAAAATTTAGACTTTAAGTTTTAAGGGCCGGTAATACTTCTATCTCTGGTAATTCTCTCTGGCCGCCGATTTTGTAGAAATGATTATCAATCTTTTACATGATAAAGCCATTTCTCATACTTAGGATTCCTGCCGGTTACCACTTCCCGATAGGCTTGAGCCAAACGAGTAGTAAACGGTCCTGGTTTGCCGTTGCCTATGATATAATTGTGTCCGTTATCAAAGC
>JACIYJ010000008.1 GCA_014360015.1 Candidatus Aminicenantota bacterium
CTTTTGCATATACCCAAGGGGAAGAAGGAGTATCAGGCCTTCGTGGAACGGTCGCATCAGACTGATGATAACGAGTTCTACATCCCGCAGATAGAACGCTGTGCGGACCTTAAGGAGTTTTACTTCAGGGCCTTGAGATGGCAGTTTATGTATAATACTCTGCGACATCACTCGACGCTTGGTATGACGCCATACAAGAAGCTCAGGATGGAAACAAAGCTTCCGAAGCTAATAGCGCTGTTTCCTGTAGTCCAGCTGGATAAGCTTGTCGATCTTTATCCAAAGCTCTTCCCCCAACCTGGATACCATGTATCAGCCAAGGACCATTTTTCTTTCAGGTTAGTGGAGAATATGAAGGCTTTAGAAGCCCACACAGCGGCTATTGAGAACTTTTACCGACTGTAGTCGACATTTCCCTTGATTTTTTTTATCTGCCGATTTTAATTGATAGCTTGTAAAAAGCTGGCTCGTTCTCAACTGGAATAGAATAGTGAAGTGATTTTTAACCAGTATCTAAAAGGTGCGAAGGAAGGTGCAAAAAGATAAAAATAGCTGAGCCCCCTGGCCGTTCTGATTTCCCAAGAATCAACTATGCTCACCGCTAATTCGACATTATTTATTATTTTTTGAAAAACTATATAAAATCCCCTCCATGCAATTTTAATTTTAAAAGTCGATAAAAGCCAGAATTAAAAAAGATTTATCTTTATCCCTATCTTTAAAGAAATCCCCGTTAAATCTAATTTAGCTTTCCTTATATTACCATAAAAATATATTGAATAATCTGGAGGTTTTTCCCAGACATGCAAGTTGACCTGGCGTATCCCCAAGATAAGGTTATCTTCTGTGCAATAATACAGCCAGCCAGAAGACTCTTCATATTTCTGATATATAACTTCCTTGCCCTCCATTCCCAGGGCCCAATATTTCTCAATCGCCCTGAAGTTTTTTATCTCCGCAGACCTGAATTCTAACTCAGCCATAAATGATAGGCGAGACCAAACAGGGCGTTCTAATTCAATCCCGCAATGAAAACCTACAGCACTTTTTTGCTCCGTTTCCCAGTAGCGAGCAAGCCAATCGCTATCAGCTGGATCCGTCCCATTTACCTCAGAAAAGTTCCAGAAGTTGGATATCTTCCCCTTATATATTCCGGCACCGGCAAATAAGAAAATTTTTGTCTTTAAATTAATATCAGGGGAAAAATAAAGGGTAAATTTGAATGGTATGCTGGCTTTTATCTCTGGTTTATACCTAAAATAATATGGCCAGATCTCATCGCCCGGATAAAAAATATAGGCCAGAAAACTATCATTCCTCTTATCAATACCAGGAAAGGAAGTTGCTAAGCCAAGACTTAACCTGTGGTTCAAATCAATTCTCAGCTCAGGTTCAAGGTTAAATATCCACTTATCAAGAGGTAAGATATTCCCCCGGACTTCATAATTAATCGGATTGGTTTTTCTGATCTCCTCAAAAAACCAGTTGTTGTTGAACGTATTTATCATAGTGTTGATATCACCCCATGAAGTCAGTCCTGCGGTTCCTGAAATTTTGAGACTTAGCTTTGGGAAATGCTCAGATGAAGGGCCAGCCTGTAAGGTCTGGATAAAAAATAAGCTAGCCACTAAAATTAGCAGGCCAAGTTTACTTCCGCGGACAGATTGTATATCCATTTTATTTTTCCTCCTTTATAATCCTTTCTAACTCAATTTTTCTTTCGCCTTATGTCGCTCAGCTCACTTTTTAAGATTAACTCTTTAAATCATCTATCTTGATTTCTGTTTTTTTTATTACCCTTCAGCCTGCCATCTTGATCTCACTGTTTAGTAAATAGGAATATAAACTGAAACTATATCGGAATAAGCAAAACCTAAAGGATTGGCCACTTTTATCCGATAATAATAGAATGTATCTCCAGCAACATCGCTATCATAAAAAGACGTGACATTCTGGGCCAAGATAGCTATAGACTGCCATTCAGTTTCCCAATCGGCCTTCCTTTCTACAGTGAAGCTCTCCTCGTTATTCGAGCTATCTACCCAGATGAGATGCACTGCTCTTTGCCCCCAATCCCATTGAGCATTCAGGTAACTTGGGGCAACTGGTGGTGTAGCAGGAATAATCGTACTGATTTCATTGGTGAAGGTTGAAAAACCGGCCATATTATAAGCCCTAAGTCTGTAAAAAAATACATGCCCGGCTGTAGCTCTGCAATCGTCAAAATAGGTTCTATTAGCATCTGCACCATCTAAATATGAGTAATCGGGCATAGCAGAATCTTTTCTCTGAACTTCAAAGCCTATCTCATTACTTGAATTATCCCGCCACGTGAGTCTAATCGTTGTCCAACCAGTCGGCGTAGCTACCAAATTATCAGGTGCTCCATCAGGAGCCACAGGATCATAAATTACCTTATAGGCATTAACCCGTCCGCCTGATACACATTTGTCGGACAGAGAAGGTAAAGGGTCTACTTTGGATATTATTCTCGATTTAAGCTGTCCAACTGTCAGTGCATAGCACTTCCCAAGGGCCAGGGCAGCTATCCCGGTCACATAAGGGGCTGCCATGGATGTCCCTGCAAGATATCGATAATCATTCCCTTTCTTGGTGCTATAGATGTTATAAGGAGCATTAGTTAAATCTGTTCCACCTGGCGCACCCACGTCAACCGAAATTTTTCCATAATGCGAATATGGGGAAATATTATCATTATAATCGGTTGCCAAAACGGAGATAATATTATCGAGATTATAACAACTTGGATAAACAGGCATTTTATCATTGTCATACCATTGAATCGGAGGTTGATAATTTCCGGCTGCTGCTACAAAAATATGTCTTGCCAGATAAGCTCTATAAATTGCACTGTAAATAGCATAATCATAGCTTGGTCCACCATAACTATTATTTGATATCCTGCAGCCATTCATCCAGGCGTAATCAATAGCATTAGTAATGCTTTTGGTCGTAAATTGGCCTATAGAATCTGCAGCTTTTAAAGGCATTATTTTTACATTCCAATTTACACCAGAAACTCCGGTAACATTATTCCCTTTCGCCCCAACTATTCCAGCTACATGGGTTCCATGATAATAAGGATAATTATCATCCATGGGGTCATTATTATTAGAGACGAAGTTCCAACCCTTATAATCATCCGTGAAGCCGTTATTATCATCATCAATTCCATTATTAGGTATTTCGTCAGTGTTTATCCAGATGTTTTGAAATAAGTCAACATGATTATAATCAATTCCAGTATCTATAACGGCCACCACCACATCCTGACTTCCGGTGAATATATCCCAGGCAAAAGTGGCTTTAATGTCAGCCCCTGGTTTCCCACCAGTCTGGCCGGTGTTTCTAAGTGCCCATTGTAAAGGAAAATATGGATCATTTGGAATAGTTTCCATTATCTTATAAACATAATTCGGTTCTGCATATTCAACATTAGGGTTATTTTTCAAGATTTCTATGGCTTTTTCTGTAGGAATAGACGAGGGCAACCTCAAATGAATCAGATAAGGGTCTCCTAAAAATGAAGATTTGATCCTCATGTCCGGATTCCAATCCGTAAAAGCTATTTACTGCCCCAGATAATTAACTACCCTTGGCTTAATAACATCAAGAACGGCTATTGCCGCCTGCTTCCCGGCCTTCGGCTTGAACTTTACAAGAACTTCCCCCTGCACATATTCCTGGGATATTGTTTCCTGAGAGCTGGTGGTTGTCTTTAATAAAAGCAAAGAAGTAAAGAAGACCAACCCCATTGCTAAAACCATAAATGTCTTTTTCATTTTTGCCTCCTTTTCAATTGATTAATAGATCAATCCCCCGACTGCTTATCACAGCAAGCAATTAAATCACCCCCTTTCAACTACAGGTGCTTTTTGGTAATGTTGCCAGGCAAAAAGAGAAAGAACTTATGAAAAAAAACGATAAAAGGCTTAAATCACACCCCCTCGATCTCATTTCAGCTCACCCTTTTTTGCCAATTTAAAAATAAAAAAAAAAAAAAACATCTTGTCAAGTATTTTTTTCTTTCAGGTTGGGACAGCATATGATGGCCAAATGAGCTCAATTGCAACCACGGTGAATTTTTATCGACCATAGTCGATACTTTTTGATTTTCCTGCATTTGTCGATTTTAATCAGCAGTATTTAAATAGCCGACTTATTCGCTGCTGGAATAGTGAAGCAATTTTTAACCAATCTCTAAAAGGTGCGAAGGAAGGTGCAGTTTATAAGGCGGGGGTGGCTGCCGTTCTGAAGCCGCACTTCGGCCCGGAGAAAACACACCGGTGGTGAGCCGAAAGCCAAAGCCTTCTTCTGCCCCACCCCCTCCACCAGCCCCGTCTCATCCTCAAAAAGATAAAAATAAGTGAGCCCCCTGGCCGTTCTGATTTCCCGGGCATCAATGATGCGCACTGCCAGCTCCACCATCTGCCCGGGTAAATCCTTAAGCTGGCCAATGCGCAGCGGTGGCCGCCTCCCATCCAGAAACTCCAGTGGGTCACCCTCAGGCAGAAAACCTAACTTCTGCAGCTGAAGCTTCCGCTTCTCCTCATCGGCGATGTCCGCCACCTTGAGCTCAGACACACCCTGAAAATAGCGAAGCACCTGTTGACTGCGGTTTGGCTCCAGAGAGTCCAGCGCCCCGGCCTGAATCAGCGCCAAAAGGTCACTCTGCCCCGGTTTCACCCGGCCCAGAAAATCTTCCACTGAAAGATAGGGTCCGCTTCTCTCCCGCTCTCTGATGATTTTTTCAATCGTTTTTACGGTAAGATTTTTTATCAACCCCAGACCGACTCTGATACCACGTCCTTCTACCTGGAACCTGTACCCGCTCCGGTTGACATCCGGTCCGAGGATGCTAATCCCCAGCCTCTTGGCTTCTTCCACGTACTCCGGAAGCTGGTAATAGCCGCCGCCGGCGTTGAGCACCGCGGTCATGTAGACCAGCGGATAATGGGCCTTGAGATAAACCGCCTCGTAAGCCATGAGGGCATAGGAAGCGCTGTGGGCCCGGTTGAAGGAATAGGCCGAGAACTTTTCCATCTTCTGCCAGAGGTTTCTAACCTCATTTTCTGAATAGCCGCGGCTCAGGGCCTGCTCAAAAAACTTGCGGCGCAGGCTCTCCTCCACCCGGCGCTTTTTGAGCTGACGGCGCAGGAGTTCACCCTCTTCCGGCGGAAAACCGGCCACGCGTTCAGCCACCTGCATCACCTGTTCTTCGTAGAACATCAGGCCACCGGTTTCGGGCAGAACGCGGGAAAGGAGCGGGTCGTCCGGAAGCGGTCGTCCCTCGCGGCGCCTGAGGTAGGCTTCTTTCATCCCGCTTTCGGTCGGACCGGGTCTTATCAGGGCCAGGGCGTGGATTAAATCGTCGAGGTTTTCCGGTTTCATCCGGCGCAGAAGGTTCATCATGGCCGGACTTTCCACCTGGAAGCAGCCGATGGTTCGTGCTTCCCTCAGTAAGGCATAGGTCTTGGGGTCATCCGACGGGATGTGCTGGAGCCGCAGGGCCTTTCTGGCTTCGGAGATGGCCGCCAGCCCGCGGGTCGATAAAAGGTCCAGTTTGATAAGCTTTAGTTCTTCCACCGTGTCGCGGTCGTAATGACACATAAGAAGGCCCCTGGCCGACTGCTCAAGCGGAAGGTAGCAGTCAGCCGGCGCCGGGGTCAGGATCACCCCTCCCACGTGAAGCGAAATTTCTGCAAACACACTGGCCAGCTCCGCGGCCAATTTCCAGACTTCAAGATAACCGGCCTGGGGCGGCATTTCCCGGAGATAATCCGGTTCGGCAAACATCGGCACCTTCTTGCTCATGGCTCTGGCCTCTTCCGGCGGGACGCCGAAGGCCCGGGCCGTCTCATAAAGCGCCGAGCGGGCCCGGTAATTCTTCAAACTGCAGACATAGGCCGCACCGGTTTTCCCCGCTCCGTACCTTCTCAGCACATACTCCAGCACCTCATCACGGCGACTGGAGTCAAAATCCAGGTCAAAATCGGGCGGGTCGGGCCGGCCGCGGTTTAAGAAGCGCTCGAAATATAGGTCATATTTCACCGGGTTAAGCCGCGAAATACCCAGAAGATAGGCCAAGTAGGAAGAAGCGCCAGAACCGCGCAGGTTATGGTAAATTCCGCGGCGCCGGGCAAATTCCACCACGTCGTGGACCACCAAAAAATAAGGGGCAAAACCGCTTTCTTCCACCACCTGAAGCTCCCGCACGGCTCTTTCCCTTTCCTTCCAGCTGAGGTTCTTGAGCCGGGAGAGTTTTTCATTGACCACCTGGCGCAGGCTGAAGGGAAAAAGATCAGCTGGAAGCGGCGGGACGACATTTTCAAAGGAAAAATCAATTTTCTCAACCACCTCCAGATGCCGGCGGAAAATCGGCCTCAGTCGGTCGCCGTATTTTTTAAGGGCAATCTTCTCCTGCACCGGGCCGAAATTCTTGAGCAGCGGCGAGAGTTTTTTAAGCTCCGGCGGGTAAGGAATTTTCTGTTCTATGGCCCTCACCAGCACCAGGCGTTCGGGACATGTCAGGTACTTGAGCGGGCCGGCCCAGAGAAGCGGCATGCCAGTGCATGTGGAAAGCCACTCGGCCGCTTCAAAATTCTCGAGCTGGCAGCCGAGATAAAAATCTTCAGAAACCTGCTCCCGAATCTTTCTCACTGCACTCACCCACTCTTCCAGCTCCGCTTCCGACACCGGCAGATTCTCAGGCAAAATAAAAATGGTGATGAGTCCTTCAGGTTCCAGAAACTGCCGGCGGTTAAAAATCTCCAGCAGCCGATGATAACCTTTTTTCTCCCTCACCAGGAAAACATAGCGGCTGCCCTTTTCCGGAAAATCGAGCTCGAGCTCGCAGCCGAAGATGGGTTTGAAACCGCCGCCCTCGGCCAGAGCCTTCCATTTGCCCCAGCCATAAAAAGCAGCTATATCCGTGAGGGCGGCAGCCGGCAGCCGGTTGCGGCGGACAAACTGCACCAGCTCATCCAGGGTGATACTCCCTTCGCCCCGGCTGAAAACTGAATGAACTCTTAAAGGAGCGAACATATTCCTCTCCACTCTGGCTTACTTTCTGCTTTTTATTTTCTTGCCTCCTATCTCATTTCTCCCCCATATTCGTCTGGCTATCTTTTTCCACCGCCGGGTCTGAAGATTATTCTCATCATTTCTCTATTTCTGTTCTGGCTTTCGGAATATATTTTTTGTTTTTTCTATCCCTTGCTTTCTGCTCTCACCTTTCTCGCTTTATTTTTATGTTGTCTACCGGCTTGTTTTTTATCATCATTCACGTCCGCCTTACATTTCTCTTCATCTTCCCCCTTTTCAATTATTCAACTCAATTATTCAACTCTTCACCCTTCAAGTTTTCGTCCATCTTCACCTTATCATTCTGGTTCTTCACCTCGTCAGAGAGGCGGTTTTGAGAATAAAGCCGCGGCCCGAGTCTTCCTGATAAACTTCGCTCAGCATCTTCTCCCGCACCGTGAGCAGGGCGCTGAAACCGTATTTCTCCCGCACCCGGTCCAGAGCCTGACAGAGCCGCTCCTCCCGCTCTGAATAAAGCTCAAAAAGCGAAAGATGCCGGGCTTCGACCAGTTCGCTGCCCTTCACCCCGACCAGCCGCAGGGCCAGACGCGAACCTTCCCAGAGCTCCAGGAAAAGCTCCTCAGCCACCCGGTAGATGCGGTTGGTTTCTTGAACCGGAAGCGACAGCACCCGGCGTTTGCTCACGGTCTTAAAATCAGAATAGCGGGCTTTAACCTCTATCACCCGGGCATAATATTTTTCCTGCCGCAGGGTAAGAGCCAGGCGGTCGCAGAGGTAAGCCAAGTGAGCCAGGAGCAGGTCCCGGTCCCAGATGTCCTGGAGAAAGGTAGTTTCACGGGAAAAGGATTTCGGCTTTTCCTGGATGGAAAGCGGCCTGAAGTCTATACCCCGCGAAAGAAGGTAAAGTTCATCGCCCATCACCCCAAAAAGAGACCGCAATGTCCCGAGCGGCACCTGCCAGAGGTCAGCTATTCTGTGGATGTTGAGCAGCCGGAGCATAACCTGGGCTTTCGGGCCGATGCCCGGAATCTCCGAGATGTCCAGCTCCCGCAGAAATTCCTGTTCCTGGCCGGGTGGCAACTCAAAAAAACCGCCGGGCTTGGCCTTCTTGGTGGCTAACTTGGCCAGGATTTTGTTGGAAGCCGCCCCCACCGAAACTCCCAGGCCCAGCTCCTTCTCCACCCGGCGCTTGATTTCCTTAGCCGCCTCGCTGAAAGAAGGATAAAGATGACCGCAGCGGGTAAACTCTAAGTAGGCTTCATCAAGCGAAGCTTCTTCCACATCGGGCGTGTATTCATGAAGAATGCGGAAAAACTTTTCGGAAAAGGCCTGGTAGATGCGGTAATTGCCGCGGACAAAGACAGCGTGAGGACAGAGCTTGTAGCACTGGCGGAGCGGCATTCCGGAATGAACTCCATACTTGCGAGCTTCGTAAGAGCAGGTGGAAGCCACACCCCTTTCATGTGGCAGACCGCCAACCACCAGCGGTTTTCCCTTGAGCTCAGGGTTAAGCAGTACCTCCACTGAAGCGAAAAAGGCATCAAGGTCAATGTGTACCACGTAGCGCCTTTTCGTTCCGGAGAGAAAATTTTCCACCGTCTTCCACATCGTTCTTTCCCCGAAAACCCGAAAACAGGTTCAGTATTTGCGGATGACGCCGACCACCCGGCCAACTATCCGGACTTCTTTAACTTCAATCGGCTGGAAGGCCGGGTTCTCCGGGACAAGCAGCACCCGGTCCTTTTCCCGTCGCAGGCGTTTCAAGGTCACCGAACCATCTTCAAGCAGAGCCACCACCATTTCGCCGGAATTGGCCACATCGGTTCTTTCTATGACCACTAAGTCGCCGTCATCAATGTAGGCATCAATCATGCTTTTACCGGTAACTTTAAGGCAGAAAAGATTACCCCGCTTGCGTCCTGAAAACCAGGCTGGCACTTCCACTGTCTCACCGAGGCTATCAAACATCTCTCGCGGGGTGCCGGCCGGAACCAGACCGACTAAGGGCAGGCGCACGGCGTTTATCGCGTCCGGCATCTGAGCCAGGCGGACCTCACCGCCTTCCCGCCTGATATAGCCTTTTTTTTCAAGGCTCAGAAGGTGCTTGAAGACAGCCGAGGGGTTACTCAACCCGACCATCTGTCCCAGCTCCCGCACCGTGGGTGCATAGCCGTGCTCTAAGATAAACTCCTGGATTTTCTCCAGGATTTCCTTCTGTCTCCGGGTTAAAGTCCTCTTAATTCTGTTAACCATTTTGTTCACCATTTATAAAATAATACCAGGCAGAAGTTTTGTCAAGCAAAAATTTAAGATTTTAAAGATGTTATCAACTTGAAAGGATATTTTTTTTGCCTTCCCCTCCAAACGCCACCAATACCAGTCGAATTACACTTCAGTTCTACACCTTCCATCCACCTTTGGCTTTATCTCTCCTGATATTCTAACAGTAAGCCAGAAGACCTGTTGCCTCATGAGAAAATCTATATGAAAGCATAATCATTGCCTCAGGTAAGAATCTATCCGAAATTTGTGCAGTTTTTCTTGGCCTTTTGGAGCTGCCAGAGCTTGTCCTTGAGCTTATCTATCCCATCTCTGACCTCATCGCCTTTTGCCTCCTGGCTGAGCTCATCTGAAAATTTATCCCCCAGACCAGCCAGAAGACAATAAATTTTCGTGTAGATTTTCTCTGAAGGCAACGAATCATTTTCACGTAGATTTTAATTGAGGCAATTCGCAAGTTTGACAAAGCCGTTTTTTATAAATACAATAATTAATTTGGAGGAGCAAAGTGGGGGCGTCGGTAATCACCTGGGATGATATTTTTGGGTATGATGAAATAAAGCAGCAGGCTAAATTGCTGGCGGACCCAATAAAATATTGGCAGGCTTTCGAGCCGGATGTAAATTTTGATTATAAAAATTCTGATAAAAAGTTCTAAATTTATTGGAGGCCATATTATGAAGAAAAATATTTATGGATTATGTATATGGGTGGCTGTTTTCCTGACCTTCTATGTTGCTGTTATCGGCAATAGATCTGAGGCCAAAGAGAGTGGTCGAGTAAGTAGTATCGTTTCAAGAGAAGACATAATTAAAATTCTTCCTCAGAAAGAGCCCAAGAGAAAAATCTCATCAGTAGAGCCGGTATTGGTATCTGAATTTGATTTGGAAAGGATAGATAATCCACCCTACCACCCTGCTATGCTAAAAGTTGATGATGATGCCAATTTTTATGCTTTTGATTTCAAGCAGGGGTTTATTCACAAATTTTATTTCTCATCAGATTGGAAGAAGCTAAACCATACGGCCTTTGGCAAAGGTATAGGTCAGGGGCCAGGAGAGATTACGAGGCTACTGGATTTTAAGATATTCAAAAATGAGCTTTATCTGTTAGATGAGGGGAAGGGGGCTATTGAAATTTATTCCACTGATGGAAATTATATCAGGTCCGTCAGGCCTGACAATGGTTATGTCCCAAGAAAGTTTACCGTCAATAATAGTTATTTGGTTATTGAAACTTTGAAGCCAGCAGAACATTTGTTTTATGCTTATGATTTATCGGGAAAGTTTAAGTTCGCTTTTGGTGAATTCATAGAAAAGAAGAGCATGGAAAATCCAGTTTACCAGGATAACCAGCTATCCGAAAACTTTTCTGAGAATCGTTTTCTGTATTTACCGAGATTCTTCGGATTTATGGCCTTGTATGAGAATAACAAGTTAATTATGGTTAAAGAGACCATTGATGGATTGGCTGCTGCCAGAAATAATTTGCCTCAGGAAAAATCAGTGGCTAAGGGTATTTCAGCTCAGATAGTGCAAAGAAGCGTGGAAACGGTTTACCAATATTCTATTTATGATAGGATTCTATTGGTCCGGGCTTATGATTATAAAAAGGAATTTAGCAACTGGGATATTTATAATTTAGAGAATTTGGATTACTTAATTACCTTAAAATTTAGACCACGATGTAATTCATTTGCGCTTTATAAAGATAAAATTGCGGTCTTGTCAGAAACCGACACCGGTTTTAAGCTTCAAATTTATGATATAGGGAATATTCTTAATGAAGTGAAATTCTAACAAAAAAATGGACAGGGTAATAATTATTATTTCACATTCCCCAAAATATTTTTGGATATTGCGTATACGCAGAGATGATCCGGTTCATTAAAAAAGCTGAATCTACCGAGGCTTTTGGTGATTTGCAAGTCGTAGTTTTCAATTCGCGGGATATAAAGTTTTCCGTCTATTATTTTTGCTACATTATCCTTTACAAAATTGAAATAACAGGCTTGGCCTCTTTTCTTAAAATTTCTGTCATATATGTCAATTACATACCTGCGTTGTTCATCCATCTCTGATGTCCACACGTATATCAAACCGCCGTCAAGGTTAATACCGAAGATAGCTGGGAAATATTTAGAAGGGCCGCTTAATTCGCCCAGAATTTCTCGATAGTTAGGGAATTTAACTATTCGTAGCCCTTCTCCAAAAATATTAAAATCGTCCTCTTCTATAGGCTCCTTTTTTCTTCTCTTTCCACTAAGGGTCTTGATTAATTTGCCTTCCCTATTAAAAATGTGAATTGTATAATCAAAGCTGTCAGTTATAAAAAGATTTGATTCTTTATCAACAGCTATATCAGGAACGAAATCTATAAGCGATAGGCGCTTTCTTCGCACTTCTTCATAAAGTCTTTTTGATCGTTCCGGCTAAAATCTAACTTCCAGACCGAAATAAAGCCTTCGCTACTTTATCCTAAGAGATACAATTCATCATATCCATTGAAAATCATCTTCTTTATAAAGATAGACTGAATTTCATAAGGTAAGCTGAGATTTCTAAGATATTCTCCATCTTTTGAAAAGACTTTAAGCGTTTTTCTATTACCATCATTTATCCAAAGATTTCCAGAAGAATCGACGGCGGCGTTAGATAAAGCCAAAACATCAGTTGGGCCAGATCCTCTTTTCCCAAAAGTAAATAGGTGTTTTCCGTCTAAATTATAGGCGTCTATCGCCTCAGGATTTAGATAATCCCAGATATAAACTCTATTCATGTTAGAATCTACAAGGTAATTCCATATAAATTGATAAAAAGGCCCCACTTGAGAGTTACCGAAAATATGAATAGGTTGTCTATTTTCGATTAATTCGGGAATATGGCTTTTCTTTTCGAAACAATTCACCAGGAAAAAGGATAGGAATAAAATCAAGAAAAGAGCGAATGATATCCTTTTTTGCATCTCTCACCCCTCCGCTTTTAAGCAAAATTTTTTCAAATTCGTCTTTTTCAATATTAAAATAGGCAGGCTAAGATTGTCAATTTATCTAATTCGCTTGAGGGCCATGTCAAGATTTGCTCGCGATTTGGCCATGGTAACTTCTCCATTTTAATTTTGCCTGGCTAACAGCCTCTATTTTACGGAATCAACGATAAAGTATTTTGAGAGAAATAAATTTTCCTTTTCATCCTTCTCCAGGACATAAACATAGTTCCCATTTACTGCCAGCACCGACCCCTTGAGGCCAGAATAAAAGCTATCTATAAATCGACCGCTTTCATCAAAAATGTCAAACAGATCTCCCTTCTTTCTATCAGTGGTCGAAGTTTGAATCCAGATGAATCGTTTATCCAAAAACATATTGCGGATATCAATCTCATACTCTATCTTTGGAAATTTGTATTGCTTGCGGAAATATATATCTACAGGTTTTTCCACATATTTAACCGAAGGATAATCTCGGGTAAAGCTGAACAGCAATTTCCCCGTTTTGAGGTCCAGCACATCCACCAAATAATTTCGGCGGCAATTAACATAAAGCCAGCGCCCATCATAGCTGAGCAGAGCATTCCAGGGATCCCAGCTGGCTCCTGCCTGTGGAGCCAAAAACGTTTTCATCTTAAACAAATAGACCTCTTTTTCTTCCTGTCCATCAGGAGATACCAGTTTAATCAAACAGGATACATCGTGCAGGCCTTCCGTTCTTTTTTCAAGAGGTGGGTAAACCATCTCCACAAAAACAAACCAGCCACTGCTTAAGCCGTAGAAATCGTTGTATGGTCCTTTCTGCAACTTCAGACCACCAATAAAATTGCCGTCAAGGTCCATTTGAATGATTTTATTGGCTGTGGGGTCATAGATTAACAATCTGTTTCCATACACACGATGAAAAAAGAAACCAGCTATTTCCTCTGGGCCCTGGCCCTTTTTATAGAAATTTCCCTCAAAACGGCCATCTGCAGAAAATTTAAGAAGCTGCTCAACATCGGCAACAAATATAGAACCATCGGAAGACACCTGTAGGTCGTGGGGATTCTTAAAGTAAAATAAGCCTGCCTCGTCACCTACCTGCCAGACTTTCTGCATCTCCAAAACCCTGCCGGCGTTTCCGCTGATGGGCTTCCTTGGGTTTCTGACCACTTCCTGCCCTGCAAAGAGAAAAACAGATAAACCCCAGACCAATGCTATCATTATTGCTGATATGATCTTGAGATAAAGTTTTTTTCGTTCCACTCGTAGGAAGAATTGATCCATTTATTTTCTCTCTCCTTAAAGTTAATATGACCGATTACAAAAGACTTTTGCCATCCATGGGCTCGCCATTTATTATAAGATAAATACTATCTTTTTTTGTTCAATCATCTCTCTTTATATAATTTTTCGACCTTTAATTATTGTTTTTTAATAAAATATTACTTGGAAGAAATTGAAAACATTATTTGGTTGGGTCGACCACCTGCCCAAGGAATAGAATGACTCCAGTTATTTTTTCTTGAATGATAAAAATAAAAGGGCGGTCAGCCCGAAATATTTTTGGCTCGGATGTGGCAACATTACCCACCACTCCGCCTAAAACATAAGATGTCGTAGCCGCAGCTGCTTCCGTTCCCTTCTCATCAACCCCAATCAGCGCTTTTTGGATGATATCGTTGATAAAAAGTGGTTCTTCCGTTCTGGCCAGAGCGGAAAAGTCAGCACCCATAGAGAAAACATTAGACATACCCATCCTGGTTAGGGGATCGCGAAATTTATATGTTTTATTAAACTTAAACCGGGGGAGATAAACCATTACATATTCCTCACGAAGCCTGTCTTTTATTTGCTTCCACTTTTCAAAATCCAGGCGATTTTCAATTGAAGGCAAACTCTGGCGGGGAAGTAAAATAACCAAGGAAAGAGGATTCCACTTGTAGGAGATCTCCAGTGCCTGAAACTCATCATTTTCATCGTATCTTAACAAAGCCTCAGACATTCTCATCATTGGAACCCTTATTGCCTTATCAGTCTCTACCCAGAAATCCTGTTCCTCAGTCGAGTTTTCATCAAAATGATGAACCCACTCTCCCTTAAAATATATGGCCCCTGTTAATATGAGCCGGGTTAAAGACCCTATTGAATCGCGCTCAAGGAGTTCACTGATTCTTCCATAAGTATTTTCTCTAACCCATTTGTTTATCAGGCTGACTGAATCTCCGGGCTCACGGAGGAAGTCACAATAAAAGGCATGCCATTGGTAGTTGCTTCCTACTTTCTTCAAATAATCTGACCGGAAATTGTATCCTCTTTGTAACCAAATGGCATTTGCGATCCTGAGACCGTCCTGCATTTTCATTCTGTCGATCAGCACCCTAAATCCGGTGCCCAAAACCTGGAAACTTGCTGGAAAATGGAAAACCTTTCTTATTTCCTCAGCTGTTTTTCCCCCGGCCCCCTCGTAAGCCATAACCATAACCCCGGACAGATTATAGGGAGAAAAAATTATATTTTCATGGGCATTTGAGGCAAGAAGTCTATAAAAATCCAGGCCAAATGATGTTATCGAATCAGCAACGATTTGAACATCTGACTTCATTTTTAAGACTTGATCAGGGTTTAACTCGTTAGCCTTTAATTCTTTTCTCAGGGTGGCCAGATTTTCATTAGCTATAAAAAACCCTGATAATATTAGCCAAGCAGCAATCAGAAGGCATTTGCCAACCAAACGTAATGACATTGACACTCTCTCCTTCAAATTCGATTTAAATTGTATCTATACCAAATAAATGAAGCTGAACTTTTCCTTCCTCCGTTAAGCATTGACTTCGATATACGAACCTATTACGCATGTCCCTTTACCAGGGCAGCATGTCCCAGTGTCTTCCCGTGCTTGCAAAAGTGTTGTCAATATGCCAGCCAAGATCGTCATAGTTAGAAACAAAATCAAGACCATAATTATCTATTTACCTCCTTTCTCAGTAATACCTCTAAAATCTCCCCATGTTAATTTATGCATGCATATTTATATTTTAGTATCTCCCCTTTTTCTGATAAACCAAAAAAAGAAGACCCGTCATCAGAAAAGGTCATGGTAAAAATCCTCTTGTCCAATTCAATCTGCTCTATTATTTTCTCTTTATTCACATCAAATACATAAATTATGTTTCCAAAATAGCCGTCAATATCTTTTTTGTTGAATTGATATTCTCCAGAATACAGTAAGAATAATTTATCAAGTACCTTATTGTAATCTATATCAATATATCCAAATCTAGTTTTATCATTGTAAGCCATTGTATAGTATTCACCGGCCTTAACTATTTCGTATTCGGGGAAAAATACTTCAGGACCGATATATGTGGACCTAAGGTTTCCGTCTTTATCATATCTCTCGACAATAGAACCCAAGCTTGTAGCAATAAAAATATCATTAGTGCGATTGTCAATAGCCATTGCCCCTGAAAAGCCAAGTGAGTGTTGCGTGGCAAACCTTTCATTATTTTTCTTTAACCTGACGGGATTTTTGCCAATACCCCTGATATAATTTCCATCCATATCGTAGCTGGCTATTCTGTTTTTGAGAAATGCTCCGCTTGCAAATATTCTATTATCAAAAGCAATAATTAAGCTGATAGGAATTCCGCTTTTCTCATGTAGAACAATGATCTTTTCGGGATAAAAGTTATCTCTAAGGATGGACTTTATGTTAAATTTTTTCAACTTTCTTGTTGAAACATCATATATCCAGAAACTATGTTTTTCTTGCGGGTCTTTAATAATCTGACCTATGCCTATAAATTCATCGGGACCTTGACCTCGACTCCCGAAAACTTTTATTAATTTATTTTTTTTAAGGTCAATTATCTTTATTAACTTATCACTCCGTTGATCGACTACTAATAAATAATCATCTATTATTTTTATATTTGTTCCGAAATTGATCTCGAATTTACTGATTACATCTGAACGCAGATTTACCATCTTATCAGGAACTTTAAGATTTTTATAATTTGTATAGGTGTATCTTATAGATTTGCCTGAACATTTTATAAAGAAAAATGAAAATAAAAATAATGAAGTAAAAAATATTAACCTGCTTAAGCCCACTCCTTCATCTTCATGACTATTCATGATTAATTTCCAATTGGCCCATATTATAGGCCGCTTTTTAAGCATATATAATCTTCTTTGTATGAATTATTAAATCTGAAAAAATATTAAATCAAGCAAAATCATATGTCTTTTTTTTAAAAAATATTAGAAATGTTTAAGTCAAAGCGCTAGTATAGGGGAGCTGTCTGAGGGAAGAAGGGGGCGTACCAAACGTCTTGTGAAATAAGTGGGAAAAATAGAGCGGCTCATAGCCAGCTTCCAGGGCTATAGCCTTTATGGACTTTTCCGTGGCGATAATTTGCCAGAATCCATGGCAACATTTCATCTTTCTTAAATAGCTCTGCAATGAAACTCCAGAAAGTCTTTTAAAGTTGCTGGAAAGCCAGGAAGAGGAACAGTCAGAAGACTGAGCCAGTGATGAAAGACTGAGTGACTTTTCTGGAGATTCGGCTATCTTTTTCTGAATCTGGATTATTTTATAAAGCGGGTTGGAGGGCGGGATAGGAAAGCTGGATGAGCCAGCATAGTATCTTGAGCTCTTTATGGTGGTGAAGATTCTTTTCTGGAAAAAATAGGGGTTATAATCATTAAAGACCATTAGATAGAATCCAGGGAACTGCTTAGGATTATCTTTTAATAGAATTGGTCTGATCATTGCAGAGGGAATGGTCCGGTTCTGGTATAGAAAGGCAAATTTCTTCAAGCATCTATCGAGCCGGCATTGGTAATCACAGTCAGTTAATATAAATTGGAAATTGCCAGCAGACATGGGTATTTCATCATTTTGAATGTGGCTTACCTGAACTCTTTTCCCAAAAATATTTCTGATCAGTTCATAGATTTCCTTTTTTGTGGAATAAAACAGAATTTTCTCCATTCTGGAGCCCCCGAGATTTAGCAATAAGATTTTTAGAGAAAAAAAAGTTAAAAGCAAATTTTGATTGAAAGTGCCGCGGTGGCATTTTGCCCCCCGTAACTTATTCTATTGCTACTAATAAAGATAAGTTAAAATATGCGAAAAGTCAAAAATTTAAAAACCTTAGATTTCCCCTTTTTTAGGCATTTAGAGAATAGCCTTTTTGCTGGTGTAACAGAATAGGCTTTAGCCAAAAATTGATTAATCCATCTATTTTTGCTGATTTGCTCTGGAACTTAACGTAGAGATGGTATTCCGGGAATGTATCATCTGCCGATTTATGGCTTTTGTTAAATTTTTTATATAAGAAGTCTTTAAAAAAAGAGGCTCTTCCGACATTTTAATGGGTAATGGGATGGGATAAAATAGGTCCGGAAAGAGCGAAGCGATGGAAGTAAAAGAGCTTTATAGGCAGATTTTGGGTATAGAGGAGCCCTTGAGCCGGGTGGAGCTTGAGGTCAGGAGGAGCGGGTAGATGTTGTGGTGGAGCATGAGGAGGAGTTGCGCTGGCCTTGTCCTTAATGTAGGGAGCTTCTTACGGTTTATGACCATGCTCCGTAGCGGGTCTGGCGTCATCTGGACACCTGTCAGTTTAAGACATATCTTCATGCTCGGATACCACGGGTTAAATGTCCGGTACATGAGGTGAGGCAGGTTAAGATGAGCTGGTCGGAGCCCCATTCCCCGACCTTAGCGCCTAAGTACTTTGAGTCCTGGTATGCCTGGGCCATTCGCTCCCGGTCGAGCCTCATCAAGCAGGTGGCCTGGATGTTCCGTAAATACTCACGGAATATTCTTACCTACCTAAAGCATCAAATCACCAATGCGGTCAGCGAAGGACTGAACTCTGCTATCCAGACCATCAAGAAAATGGCCTGTGGCTTTCGCAACCGAGAACATTTTAAGATCGCCACCTACCCCCATTGAGGTGGCCTGGATCTTTACCCTGTTACCCACTAAAATGTCTGATGAACCAAAAAAAGATTAAAATTTTCATACCTTCATAGAAGTTATAGCAGGCCATTGTAGTGACCCCCTAAAAGCAAGACACTTTTTCGCCAATTTTGAGTTAGAGGTAGATTGGAAAAAGATGTCTTCACTAATTGCCTCCCGAGCATCGATCTCAGGGCAATTCGTGTCTCAGACTCCCTCTACTGAAGCAGCTGAATGGGATTGAACCCATTGCTGATAGAACTCCTCAGGACTCCGGCTACCCAGCTCAGCTGTATCCCTCATCAAGGTCACGGAGGTAGGTTGGGAACCGTTGACCGAAACACGGCCCAGCCCCTGGCCGCGCACTCCCCAGGGAAACCTGGCACATAGCCCCCGGTCCAGGGCCTTTTTCCACCCCGTAGTCCTGGCCCGAAGTGATAGATTCCAGCCTTTAATCTCCCTAGGATACCAGTCCAGCACAACGATCAGGTAACACCAGCCAAGAGAACCCAAAAGGAACTTCGTCATATCAATGCCCCAGTACTCATTAGGCCGACTCGCCTGTTCCACCAGAAGCCCGTTCTCCCTCATCAACCTGTATACCCGATGGCTATTAACCTGAACACCCTCCAGATGCCTCAGCCAGGCTGTCATCCCTAAAAAGGATGTGCCAGACGAACCTCCTTGAGCTTTTCCACAAAAACCTCGTTCAGAGACGAAGTCTTTATTTTCCTGTCAGCATCCCGATACTGGCTACTTCGGCTTATCATCAGCGTCTCGCACGCCGATTTAAGGCTAACCCCTTTCTCCACCATCTGCTTCACTGCTTCCCGGAGATTAACCCCTGGGTTTTCAATGGTCTGCCGCCCGATGATCTTCTCCAACTTCTCAATCTTGGCCCGGAGCGCCTCAGATTCGTCCCTGACAGCTCCATTGCTTAAAGCCTTCTGCCCCGCCTCCAGAAATTTAGGTAATAAAGCGACTGACTGATCTGATGCTCCCGGCAGATCTCAGCTATCGACTTCTGGCCCCTAAGTCCCTCCAGCACAATGGCCATCTTCTCCTCTTCAGTCCACTTCCTGAGTTTCATCCTTTCACCTCCTAAATAGAGTATAAACTCTACCTCTTGAAAGTGTCCACCTCCTCATGGGGTCGGTATACCGTTTTCCAATTAGTTCCACTATCTGATTTTTCGATGGTATTTCAGATTTTGTTTAAAATATTATACGGCCCATTTTGATTAGACTAAAAATTCAGTTTATAGTAGCGGATTTTATATATTCCTGGGGGAGAAGTGTCATCATAGGTCAATTCGTAAATAAAGCCTTCATCTCTCGGTATATAGAACATACCAGACTCAGAAGGTGATGGAATTTCTGTTTCTCCTTGGAAATTACCATCAAAATCATAAACCTGGATAATAGATTTCCATGCTTTAGGGTCTCGGTAAATTAGAATGAATAAGCCCCTGTTTATGCCAATGGTCATTATTCTAGAGTATTTATCTATCTCTTTCTGGACTTTTCTTGGATTCCTTTCTTGCATAGCTCTTTTTAATTCCCTCGTGGGCAGCGGTTGCAGATAACGGGGAGTTTTCTTTCCGAATGTCTTAACCTCTCCAGTCTTAAGGTTTTTTTTGAGGATTCTAAGGTTCGAAACCCAAACCCCAAATACATCCTCGTTGTGTTGTTCGCACAGGATTTTCAAGCCGAGCGGAACAATTTCATTTATATAATTCTTTTGGAAATCCTCATTAGTAGAAAAGCCGAAGATTTCATGTGTCAAGAAAACTGGTAGGATCTCTTTTGTACCGACAAGATATTGGTAAACTGACCAGGTTTCCCCATTTTTATCGACATAATAGCCAGCTACTGTAATCCGATCGCTGGACATGACAATTGTGTCCACTCCACCCTGACAGACAAAACTGTGAATTGTTCTTAATTCCCAATTATTCTTTATTTCAATAACAGAGATTATCAATCTATCTACATCCACAATCCCAATACGTGGGTGGTAATAAGATATTTTAAGCGGACCGAGAAATTCGTCTGGACCTTGTCCTTTTCTTCCGAAGGTTTTCAGAAAATCGCCAGAGGATGTATAAATTTTCAAATCCCCAGCCTGAAAATCTGAAATAACAAAAAAACCGTCCTTGGTTTTGGCGAAGGAAGAAGGACGTTGCAGAACGGTTATATCTTCCCGAAGAATTATCTCGCCCTTTAATATCACCTCAACAGCGAGCAGAGGATAGGATAAACAATAAATGATGAAAATGATTACGATAATTGTTTTTTTCATTTTTAAATCACCGAAAATATTTGCTTACTGTATAACAACTACACATGTTGAGGGTGTTTTCCAGCATCGTTCTCCTATATACTCGCCTTGATCGTTATATAGCACTTCCCAGGTTCCATAGATTGCGACTTTGGCATTAATTCCAGGAACTGAATCATAAAAAAGCCTAGGATTAGGAATACCCAACAAAAAGAGAATTATTAGAAGTAGCCGCACGATTGATTTGCTTTTCATTACAACCCCCTATAAATTGTTTATTTTATTATTTTCTTTTAAAAACAGTCATCGCTTTTTATTATTTACCTCCCTTGGCTCAAATCTAATTTTTGTTTTATGTATATTTATAAATTAAGATTAAATCAATAAAATTCATATGTCTTTTTTTTTTAAAAATATCAGAAATTTTTAAGTCAAAGGGCTAGTATAGGGGAGCTGTCTGAGGGAAGAAGGGTGTGTACCAAACATCTTGTGAAATAGTTGGGAAAAATAGAGCGGCTCATAGCCAGCCTCCAGGGCTATAGCCTTTATGGACTTTTCCGCGGCGATAATTTGCCAGAATCCATGGCAACATTTCATCTTTCTTAAATAGCTCTGCAATGAAACTCCAGAAAGTCTTTTAAAGTTGCTGGAAAGCCAAGAGGAGGAGCAACCTGCAAACTGAGCCAGTGATGAAAGATTGAGTGACTTTTCTGGAGATTCGGCTATCTTTTTTCGAAGCTGGATAATCTTATCAAGCGGACTGAAAGTGGGGATAGGAAATTTTGATAAGCCAATGTAATATCTTGAGCGATTAGGGGCGAAAAGCAACTATCTTAACTTCCGAGAAGCAGTACCATCTTGTTAGCTCAGTAAAACCACTGCCTCTTCTGGAGGGTCTTAAATTAAAATATTAACTAGTAATGTATCTATAACTTTTGATGATACCTTTTTTCATTTTTATTAGAATTGGTGTATAAGGAAAATTAATTATATCTTTAACGTCACTCCATTTGAGGAAATATATATTTTTTATCTCACAGTTCTTAACCCAGGCTTTCCATTCCTCTATCCATTCATGAATTGTTACGGCTATGGTTAACTTTCCTGCTTGTTCTAATTGCTTTAATTCATAAAGTCCTTTATATATACAAGCCGGGCAGTCGGTCAATTTAAAAAATAAAACATATTCTTCCTCTGTTTTTAAAAACGCTGATAAATATATTTCTTCTCCCTGAGGAGATAATAGCGTAATTCCTCCCATATCTTTACAAGCAAAGAAATTATTTTCATTTTTATTTTTATCGAAGTAATTTTTTACCAAAAAAAACAAGTTAGCTGAAAATAGTATGATAATTATTATCTCTAAAAATAGCCCACCGATTAACTTTCTGGTCTTCATCATTTAATTCTATAAATGTTTATTATCAATGAATCAGCTGACTCATCTAATCCCGGATCACCGTTCTGAAGAAAATAATATAGGCCATTTTTTTCGGCCAGCAGGGCATCGTTAATGAAATAGTAATTTTCCAGGGCAAATGTTTCTGGGTTATAAAGCAGCAAGGTAAATTTTCCTTTTTTTAGATTTGGGTTACGCAATTGAACTACCAGATATTTATCTGTTATCAGAAAATTTTCAACTCTTGAATATGAAAGCTCCCATTCTTCGTATAATAGAGGAATTGGTTTCTCTGGCTTCCAGAGAAAGGTCTCTTTTTTAGCCGGAACGAAATTCTCAGGTATCATCAAATTTATTTCTTTAATTTCTAAGTTATCAGGATTGACTAAATAAATTTTCGGTTCTGTTTCGAGCATTACCCATAGCCATCTATCTTTTTTTCTTATGATGGCCCTTACAAGATGAGCATAATATCTTCCAGCATATTCTTTATATAGAACCCTCTTGATTAATTTTCCATTTTCAAAAACAGAGAGAAAATAGCCAACCGAGCCGTTTTTCTTTAATGTTTCCTGATTATCATAAGAAAATCCAGCAAAAAACCATCTGTTGCCAGCTCTTTCTACTGATTTGATAAAAATATCACTAAGCTCTTTTAGCCATTCTACCTTATCATATTTGTAAAGCTCTCCACTTTTCTTAAAGTACAAGAGCTTGCCGGTAGTTTCCACATCGATTAGGTAAGCCTGGTCAAGGTACATAGTTCTCCA
This sequence comes from Candidatus Aminicenantota bacterium, assembly GCA_014360015.1. GTDB lineage: Bacteria > Acidobacteriota > Aminicenantia > Aminicenantales > Saccharicenantaceae > Saccharicenans. Next base: position 22,736 of record JACIYJ010000008.1, read on the forward strand.
GTGAGATATTTCACCTGGCCCTTCTCCATAACGAGATAGCGCATAAGCCGTAGTCGGGGAAACAACAATTATCCCGTCTTTAAAAAACATAATAAATAGGTTGTATTCATCGTCCATACGAGATTCAAATATATATCCATGAAGATTAATTTCGGGATGGACCCACTTTCCTGCCGCAGATAATCCTTCTTTTTTCTGTTCACCCCAGGCATAACGGAAGACACAAATGACCATAATAAGCAGGAAGATAAGAATAAAGATGGACCGAAACCCTATTTTTATTTTTCTATTGTACATTTTAATATCTCAACCCTGGATTCTTCGTAGGGACTTTTGAACTCAATCATCTTAGCTAAATATAGGCAATTCTCTCCATAACCGGCAGGAAAGAAATCTGTTAGATATATTTGCTCAGACTCCCAGGAAAAATTTTTATCCAACAAAATATAACAATAATCAAGGAGATTATTAGCATCTTTGGATATCTGAAGGCCGATATAATCTTTATATTTAAAGATAGCCATAATTCGGTAGCCGGTTTCTTCGGCTTGAATATCATACATCCAAGCCGGCTTTCGCCTTACAAATTTCTGTTTTTCCTTCAGATCATATTTAATATACTTCCACCATTTTTGACCAAACCATCTTTCCCTGAAAATATTTCCTTCAATATTTATTCTCCAGATACAATTTATCGGAGTGAAACAGAAATAAATGTCTTGGCCATCTAAAAGAACGTGTCCCCTTAAAAGAGTTTCTGGGTAGTCCTTAAGTTTTTTCTGAAACTTATCTAATTCAAACAGCGCTTTTTGCCATTTTCCATTTATATCATATATGTTTATGGCCCAGGTTTTTGTGCTGTTTTTTATAATTTGCCTTCGATACTGTGCTGTTGCTATGAATTTCCCATTTACAGAAATTCCCTGGATGACATTAGATACCCCTTCATAAAGCAATAGAAAGCGCTTTTGAAAAGTAAAATCCTTATTAAAAATGCTTAAAGTTCCCTGTAGGGGATCCAAAATAAAATAACTATCATTAGCTTTTTGGACGGCGCCAATGCCATAAAATTCGCCTGGCCCCTGGCCATAGCTTCCCACCAATTTATTTACACTACCTTGAGGTGAGCAAATTTGCAGATAAGCAAATCTGTTAATAATCAATTCCCCATTGAATCCCTCGTATATTTCGGGCGGCGCAAATTCCTGTTGCCAGAGGGCAAAAGCTTCTTTATTAATTGGGAGGAGACTTAACATTAAAGATTCTTTATTCTTTATTACTTCAGAATAAAGGAGAGTTGATAAAAATAAGCAGAATAGAACGCTTCGGGCTAAAAAATTAATTGCGTCTTTCATTTTATAAAGTTTCAAAAGGGATAACTCTTGTTGGCTATTTTTGTATTGCCTGCTTTTATTTCATGATCTTACAAAAACAATCCCAATAAAGATTTTCAGCTGGACAATGGCATTCCCAATCAGGTCCATTCTCAGTCATAAAACCTTTTATCAACACGGGCGTACCCGCCTGGCTTGTACTGCCTATGTTCACAGGGGTCAAATAAAAGCAGATAAAAATTAATGAAATTATTAGTATTCTCTTAATTCTTATTAATCTCATTTTTTAACCTCCCTTGATAAGTATTAGTTTTCTATGATGCAGGAACAATCAGTATTCTTTATAATTGTGCAATCACAAGTAGGAATAGGCTGTCCCATTATGACAGTTACAGTAGTTAGTCCCCTTCTTTTAATGGGTTCGTTTGAAAATAAGAAAATTTTTATAGTTGAGATTGTGACAAACAAAACCAACACAGTTAACAGGAACTTTTTCACCTTGCCTCCTTTTTGCCAAAATTAAGTTTTTGTTATGTTGATAACATTAGGATAAGCGGAAATCAAGCAAATTCATATCATTTTTTTTATAAAAATATTAGAAAATTTTAAATCAAAGGGCTACCAGGAGAGCTTTCTGAGGGAAGAAGGGGGCGTACCAAACGTCTGGTGAAATAGTTGGGAAAAATAGAGCGGCTCATAGCCAGCTTCCAGGGCTATGGTCTTAATGGGCCTATCGGTGAAGGCAAGCTGCCAGAGAGCATAGCAACATTTCATCTTTCTTAAATAGCTCTGTAATGAAATTCCAGAAAGTCTTTTAAAGTTGCTGGAAAGCCAGGAAGGGGAACAGTCAGAAGAGTGAGCCAGTGATGAAAGACTGAGTGACTTTTCTGGAGATTCGGCTATCTTTTTCTGAACCTGGATTATTTTATAAAGCGGGTTGGAGGGCGGGATAGGAAAGCTGGATGAGCCAGCATAGTATCTTGAGCTCTTTATGGTGGTGAAGATTCTTTTCTGGAAAAAATAGGGGTTATAATCATTAAAGACCATTAGATAGAATCCAGGGAACTGCTTAGGATTATCTTTTAATAGAATTGGTCTGATCATTGCAGAGGGAATGGTCCGGTTCTGGTATAGAAAGGCAAATTTCTTCAAGCATCTATCGAGCCGGCATTGGTAATCACAGTCAGTTAATATAAATTGGAAATTGCCAGCAGATATGGGTATTTCATCATTTTGAATGTGGCTTACCTGAACTCTTTTCCCAAAAATATTTCTGATCAGTTCATAGATTTCCTTTTTTGTGGAATAAAGCAGAATTTTCTCCATTCTGGAGCCCCCGAGATTTACAGATGTGATTTTTTGAAATAATACAATAGAAAAGCCTGGAGGCAACTTTTAATTGCCATGGCAGCATCATAACCCCCTAACTTATTCCATTTGCTGCTTATTAGTATAAGTTAAATTATGAATAAAATCAAAAATTTTGAGGCCTGTATTTTGGGGCCATCTCAAGATTTGTTCGCGATTTGAACATCGTAATCACTCCATTTTTGTCTAAGTTAGTAGGCTGAGCCATTGATTCACTCGTGATCGACCTAAACCTCTCAGGCTTTATGTAGGCATATTCATTGGCCCAGTCTTCCGTGTATTCCATCAGATATGAGACTACCAGCCTGAGATCTGAGCTCACTGAAGGACACATCGCTTACCCGACTCCTGCGCATTATTTCTTGATTGATTTTTTGTGGGCAGGTAACGGTAGGCATCTGTCGCTTATCTTCCTCATGAAAGTTACAGAACTAAAGGGAACCAGCAGAACTTCCTGCCGCCAAACTCTCCACCTGCGTTAGGGCTTGGTATGCCCTTTATCGATACTGAGTCCGTGCTGGTTCATATCCGCAACTTCTCATCTATGGCATCTTTCCATAAAAACGGATACTACTCCTTCAATGCCCTCCTCCGAAATTCCTCTACCCGCTCATCTAACCCCCGTCTTATCTCCGACACCTGAGAGGCGGAGATACTCTCTATGCCCAGAGCCTTCGCCAACCGCTCTATCTTACGCCTCGATACCCCGTTTATAAATGCCTCCTCGACCAGGCTCATCAACGCTACCTCGCTCCGCTTCCTCTCACTTAGAAAAAAGGGTATGTATCCGCCCTTCCTCACCTTGGGCACCATCAGATACAGCGTCCCCACCCGAGAGTTTAGCTTCCTTACCCTGTAGCCAGAAAAATAGGTCTTCCTCTCCAGGCTATGCTTACCCCTCGGCGCCCCTACCTTGGCCTCTGCCTCCACCCGCATCAGCTCCTCCGTAAGCCACTCCAACATCGCCTTAAGCGGATCTTCCTCCCCCAAAAATCCAGTTAGCATTTTCTCCAGCAATCCCTTATAATCTCTTTGAGCCATCGTAATTGAATACCTCCTTTCTTAAGTTTGTTCTTCTTAAAAGGAGATATTACGAAGGCTCGCTCGCCTAATTCAATTTTGCAAACATTTTCACAAACCAGCCGAACATTTTTATACGCTATCTACAGAGAGCAAAAAAAGGCGAAATAACACCCCAATTTCTAAAAGAGTACAATCGAAAGAGGCTTTAGCCTTCGGCAGTCCGCCGGTCTGTTTCATCGGCGCCGAGGTGCACCTTCAGGACGGCAGCCATCCCTGCCTCATAAACTGCACCTTCCCTCGCACCTTTTAAGCACCAACTTACTTTCATACCAGAAGATGAACCAGATTTTTGACACCTTCTCACTGATATTTCAATCAGGGATACTATTTTAAACACAGCCATAATTTTAAAGAATTTTTTAATGTGGAAGCTTTGAAATAAAATTCATACTTTCAGAGGTGCATATCTGCATTCTTGCCATTGGAGCTGCCCTCCCGCGCAGGCGCATGAATAATTTATGAGATAATATCCGTCTCTTTCTTCACAGCAACAAGGCTTATTTGGATCTGGACATATGCCAGCACAATTTTCTGCTTTTAGTCCGAAGGGAATAATTAAAAAAACTGTGAGGATCATTAGAAGACCTAAGCTGAGGATCTTTTTCATATTTCCCTCCTTATTGCCGTAATGATTTCATTCTGTTCAGTTATAAAATAATATAAATTTTCGGAATAATAAATCCGCCTCAATCTCTTATCTGTGAAATTGTTAACTGGGATAATTTGTTTTAGAAATCCATCGCCAGAAAATATATATATCTTTTGAGGCTCAATCAAAAGCAAAGCTAAAACGTCCCCCGATTTTTCATCGACAGCAATACTATCTGCCCATAGTTCGAATACTTCAATTTTTACATTATTAATATTGCTGATTTGTTTATCAAAAGAATCAAGAATTTTTTTCTGAGCTTTTTTATGATTTTCGTCGTAAGCGCTGAATATTTTCTTTATCTCCCCATCATTCGAAATATCAGTAAAGACTCCAGTAAAATAGTTGAAATGGATTATGGCCTTTTCTTTGTTAGCAAATTGTATGACGGATGAGTTGCCAAGATTTTTCCCCGGGATAATAATTGGCTCTTCTCTTTTTAATAAGTGCCGCTTGTGTTTGCCATTTATTGTATATGAATCAATTAAGTACTTATTTAAATTATAGGTGACATATAAAGTCTTACCAGAATCATCTACAAGGAGATGATTCGGAAAAGAAAATAAAGCGTTGGGAGGATTTTCCAGTTCAATTCTATTGTCGAATTTACCGTCAACTGTAAATACGTCTATTCTTCTGGCAACTGAATTAATTACATATATCTTATTTTCGGATATAAAAAAATCCTGAGGGTATTCTAAGTCTCCGGGTCCTTGTCCAGGTTGGCCAATGGTATAAAGAAGGTCTCCATTCTCATTAAAAACGAAAATTCTACTTAGCTTTTGATCAAGGACATATATTTTATTAGATTGTTTTATAATTTTTATGGGCATGGCAAATATTATTTTTTCGGGTGAAATGTGAAATTCTTTTATTTCAAAAGAATATTTAGGGTGCTGTTCATGAGAAATTTTCTGATCAATTAGGATATGTTGAGCATCTGCTCTGTAGTAATTTAAACTGAACGAGGAAATGAATATAACCAAAGCTATTAATATTTCTTTTTTTTTCATTTTTCCTCCAAGGCATATCGCTGAACAATTTCTTTGAGAAAGAGAGCATCAAATTGAAACGACATATATCTTGCACCCATAAGTTAAGTTCTGATAAGAGAATAAAGGTTTTGCATTTAATATTAAGATTATAAAAACAGACAACAAAATGAGAATATAAATATCTCTCTTATCCATATGATTTTCTTTAGTTAAGTTATAAGTTTTGGCTCTTTTTGAGACAAAGTCTGCAATTATATTTTAACACACCCCACTTTAAAGATAAAAAAAACAATAATTTGTCAAGTATTTAGTTCTTTCCGGTTGGGCCATGTCAAGATTTGTTCGCGATTTGGCAATGGTAACTTCTCCATTTTAATTTTGCCTGGCTAACGGCCTCTATTTTACGGAATCAACGATAGAGTATTTTGAGAGGTATAAGTTTTCCTTTTGATCCTTCTCCAGGACATAAACATAGTTCCCATTTACTGCCAGCACCGACCCCTTGAGGCCAGAATAAAAGCTATCTATAAATCGACCGCTTTCATCAAAAATGTCAAACAGATCTCCCTTAAAGACACAGTAAATTTAAAGTAAATCTAACCAAAAATTATTTTCTCGGTTCAATTATTCAACTGAAAAACAGACTTCTTCCTCTCCTATCAAATAATTTACTTACCGCCCTTCTCTATCATATACTCCCATTTGTAAATCTGGTCCTTGGCTTCGCGGGCATCGGGGGCATCAGGATAAAGCTCCAGATAAATATTCATGTTCCTGATGGCCTGTCGGTAATCCTTCAATGGCTCGTAAGTTAAAGCTATGGCCTTATAGAGCTGGGGGAAGAAAGGAGCAAATTTCAACGCTTCCCGATATTCTTTCAAAGCATCCTCAAACTTGCCCTCTTTGTTGGCCATCTCCGCCCGCATGACAAACCTTCTGGCTTCTTCTGAAAGCTGGAAGAGGTCAGGCCTGGCCTTTATCATCAGGGCAATTCTTCCTCTTATCTCTTTAGCTTCTTGCTCATCAGCCATCTTTAGAATTTCTTCATATTCCTTCAGAGCTTCCTGGTATTGTCCTTTGCTCACATAAACAGAGGCCGCTTCCTTTTTCTCTTTGACATAAGGTAACAGAGACTCCAGCACCACATCCCGGAAATAATTGCGAATGACATCTTTTGATTCTCTGTAAACTTCAGGTATCGCAGCATAGATCTCTAGTGATCGCCTCATATCTCCCATCCTGGCATACGCCAGAGCCTCAACCAGGCGGTCAAACAGGTCCCGGGATTGAGATAATATCCTCAGAGCTTCATCCACCTTTTCACTCTTGCTAAGAGCCGGGGTTTCCACGATGTAGGCAAAGCTGATAGCAGTGGTGGCCCACGCGTCTTTCTGGTTCAAAGAATAAGCCATTTCTGCATCCTTCCGGAAATTTTCCAGATCGCCCCTTACCGCATAGGTAAGGCCTCTTAAAGCCAAGGGAGTGGCCGCCGATTTCATAAAGACCCGTCCGATGGTCGCCGTCTTTTCCACCGGGTCCTTAACCCCCTGCCTCTTGATGGTCAGAGTAATCTTAGTGCCTGGTTCAGATTGCAAAACCTGAAAGAATTTTTCCCGGTTGCCCTTGGTTGGCTGCCCATTAATTTTTATAATCTGGTCTCCGCCTTCCAGCCCAGCCGGGTTATAGGGAACAGTATCCTGAACCAGGACAACTGACGGATAATCATCTTTAAAAATAAAATAACATCCTATTCCATCTATAGCATTCAGTTTGAGCAGCTCATTAAGAGCATTGATGGCTTCATCAAATCTGCCGGCGGCCAGATAATTCCTGGCCAGGTAATAAATTCCCATGCTGTTTTTTGGAGAATTTTCCAGTGCCTTTCTAAGAGTATTTATAGCTTCATCGTAGTTACCACTCTCTCCATAAATATTGGCGATTGTGATATACCCATCCATATCTTTCGGGTCAAGAGCTATGGCTTTTTTCAGAGCTTCAATAGCTGCCTCATTTTCCTTCATCGTTCTGTATATTTTTGCCAGTATCTTGTAGGCGAAAGGATTGTTCTGTTCAATTTCCAGAGACCTTTTAACGGCCTGCATGGCCTTTTCATATTCCCCCAACCCCAGATAGGAATTTCCCAGCTGCGTATAAAAAATCTCAGCCTTTGGGTTCAGTTCAATTGCTTTGCTAAATGTTCCCACTGCTTCCTGATACTGGCCGTTCATGTAGTAGCTGTTCCCAAGCCAGAAATAGCAGGAGGCGAGCGGTGGCATCTGAGGGAGAATTGCATTTTTTATTCCATCAGCCACATTCCGGTTAAACATCCGGTAATAATCATCGAACACCCTCTCTGGCTTTTCATAGGCCAGCGGGATAGCTTCCTGGAAACTGGCGATGGCTTTGCCATACTGCCCCGTATTGTAATAAGCCCGCCCCAACCAGAAATGCCAGGCCGATGACAGATGAAAAACGGTCATGCCTTCCCTGTAAACATCCACGGCTCGCTTCAAGTATTTGACGGCTTCTTCCATCTGGCCTTTTTCATAATAAGCCTTCCCTAAGAAAAATGAGCAGAACGAAGCCAGCTTTCCGCTATCCCCTTCCTTGGCTACGGCTGCCTGAAATATTTCTATGGCCCGGTCATAATCTTTGGAATTCAAAGCTTTTATCCCATCTTCTTTCGGCACCAGCCCGGCTTCGGCCGCGGCCAACAGAAAAACAAAAAAGCAAAACAAGAATAATGCAGTTCTCTTCATTTAAGGCCTCCCCTCTGAATGAGTTTTTTAATTTTATTCAATTCCTGCTCCAGACTCTGCTTTTCTCTGGCCAGCTGTTCTTCTGTTTTCAACACTTCCTGGTATTGATTTTCCGCATCTGATTTCAAAGCCAGAGCCTGGGCCAAAAGGTCTTCCTCCCTGGCCCTTTTTTCTGGTGTTTCCGCCTTCTCCACCCTGCCTCTGATCTCATCAATCTGGTTCTCAAGCTCTCTAATTCGCTGCTCTCTTTCTGCCTTCGTCTTTAAGGCCTCCGCCAACTTGATTTCTACATCCTGCAGTTTCTCTATCTTAGGCATGATCTCGTGATAGAGTGTCGCCATCCTGGCGTACTTTTGATTTATCTCTTGCAACATCTTAGCATCTGCAGTCATCGATGCTAATTCCGGCGGCAATTTGCATTCTACAGAGGTGGGCAGGCCCTGCATGACTCTATCCATTTGGGTGCTGTAAAACATGGCTCCTTCTACGTCGCCGGAGTTAGCTGCCTTTTCAGCCATTATGGAGAAAAATGAAGCGCATAAAAGCCTTTCCACCTCTGACATTTTTGAATTGTCATATTGGCCAGCGGGAGGCGAAGTGGCCGAAATCCTGGGTGCATCCCAGTTAAACGGAACCAACTTCCCCCCGCCGAGGTCATCTTTTTTCACTTCGCCGCCGATAGATGTTTTAGCCAGTATCTCTTGACCCACCTGTTTTTTTGCCCTCTCCTCCTCAAGCCTTTTCTGTTCAGCTTCTCCTTGAAGAATTAACCATCGATTATAAGCGGCCAATTTTTCCTGCTGCTCTCTCTGCCATTGCTCTTCCTGCTGCTGTCTGACCTGCGCCTCTTGAGCGGACGAACGTGGTGAAGAAAATAGGTTGCTGAACATGTTGCCGAAAACACTGTTGACCATCGCTCCGACGAGGCTCATGGCCATCTGCTGGGAAAGAGAGAGATTAGAAGCTGATTGACCTCCACCAAGAGGATAACAATCTCCACAGCCGTAGCATCTGTACATTTTTCCGCCTATCACCACATCTCTGTATTGACCTTTCGGTATATAAACTAACCCGGAATCGGTCTTAAACTGGGTCCCATCACAACCGGCTTTTTTCGGTTCAGGAATCTGAGAATAAGCAACCTCACTTAAAATTATTAAAAAAACGAAAAATAATAGGCAAAAAAATTTAACTTTTTTTCTCATAAGATATCATCTCCATAGAAAAAACAAAAAACAGCCCCTTAACCACTGAATTTTACCACTGGGTTTTTACGGCTAAAATTTCTCCTTCTTTCGCTTTTATTTTAGGTTAGAAAAAAAATTTATGTCAAGAATATTCTGGCTGACCTGACAAAATGATGCTAAAATAAAAACAATATGACAAAGTTAAAAATAGCTTTATTGACCATTACATTTTTCAGCTTTAGCCATTTGAATTTAATTCATTTTTCCGCTCAGGAGACTCATAGTCAGCCAGATACGATTATGACACCAATCCTTACCGTAAATCCGGCCCCGTCACAACGCGTATCGCCCGGCAGCACTTTTGAAATAGCTTTAGAACTGGTTGTTGCCCCCGGCTATCATATTAACTCAGATAAACCTGAGGACGAATTATTAGTTGCCACCTCAGTTGAAATAAAAAATGATCCTTTTATTGAAATAAAAGAAATTCTTTTTCCGGAAGCTAAAAAGAAAAAATTTGGCTTTTCGGATAAACCCATTTCTGTCTACGAAGGTAAAATCAAAATTAAAATCAAGATGGGGCTAAAAGAATCTTTTAAAGGAAGAGAACTGAGCCTCGAAGGCCGAGTCCGTTATCAAGCCTGCAATGATCATACCTGCCTCCGACCAATGTCCGCTCCGTTTAAATTTAGTCTATCTGTTTCTCCAAATTAATGCTTCCCTCAATCCCAACATGTCCAATCTTTCTCCATTTTCTTTATTATCGTTCTTATTGTAAAAACTTTTTTTTTCTGAGATAATGAATAAAACCATTTGAAAGGATTTCTTATGAAAAAATCATTTTCAATGTTTATGTTAGCAGTGCTTCTGGCTTTTTCTCAGGTAGTTTGTTCCCAAAAAAGCTCTTCTTCAGAACTGCTTATTTCACCAGAAAAAGCTAAACCCGGCGAGACAGTCACTTTTTCTTATGTTCCTGGAGATAAAAATCTTACCTCGCGGGATAAATTTATGCTTTATGTTTACTCCTATTCCAGAGAACTCCCTGAAGTTAAATCCATTGAACTGAAGAAAAGCGGCAAAAAATGGATAGGAACCTATCAAATTGACAAAAATGCTTACGGCCTGGTAGCCAAGATAAAACTTGACAGGGAAAACGAAGATAATAACCAGGGAAAAGGTTATATCTTTGCTCTCTATACTCCAGATGGTAAGCTGATTCCTGGACACAAAGCCGGATTAGCCCTGGCTTACACTTCCTGGGGCCAGCTGGTGGGTATAGGTCAGGACTTAGACCTAGCACTCAGGTTAACCGAGGAAGATTTCCAAACCAATCCCCAGATTAAAAAGCAGTTTGTTAACAGCTATCTCCGCCTGCTGCAGGCTATAAAACCTGAAGGCTGGGATAAGAAAACTCAGGCCTTCTTAGATGAAATTTCTACCCAGCCTGACTTAGATGATTCTACGCTGACCACCCTTTATCGCTTTTATGCTCAGATGGGAAACCAGGAAAAAGCAATGGCCATTTATCAGCAAGCCCAGAAAAATCCTAAGGGCGAATTCTTTCAGATTCAGGCGGTTATGCAGCTTCAATCCATTCAGGATTCTAAACAGCGGATTGATTTCTTCAAGAAATTTCAGGCTGAATTTCCGGATTCCAAATACCTTGAATCAATTATCGGGATGATCACCCAGAGCTTCTTTCAGGAAAAGAAGCTGGATGAAGCAGTCTCTTTCCTTGAGGAAAATCGAGAAAAAGTTCGGCCCTATTATTTTTATGCCATAGCTTCTCAAGCCAGCCAGACCGAAGGTCAGACCGACCTGGCTTTAAAAGCAATTGACAGCGGGATTTCGCTTTTAAATGACCAGCTCAAAAACCCGGAAAAGTTCAAACCTGCCTACTATACCTTTGAAGAATGGCAGGAAGAGATGGAAAGCAATTTGAGACCGATGTTCCTTAGCCTTAAAGGCAATCTGCTGATAAAAAAAGGTAAGACAGAAGAAGCCTCGGCAACTTTCAAAGAAGCTTATGAAATCACCCGGGGTGAACAGGCCGGTATTTCCGTTGACTATAGCAAAGCCCTTCTTCAAAACAAGAATTATGCTGAAGCAAAAAAAGTGCTGGAACGAACGGCCAGAAAAGGCTCAGCCAATCAGGAATTAATGAACCTTTTAAAGCAGGCTTATATTGGCGTCAATAATTCAGAAGAGGGCTGGGAAAAATATCAGAAAGATATCGAGACCACAGCCACCGATTTTCTTAAAACAGAACTGAAGAAAAAAATGACCAATAAGCCGGCCCCAGCTTTTGAGCTAAAAGACCTGCAGGGTAAACTCGTCAAGCTCTCAGATTATCAGGGAAAAGTGGTTGTCCTGGATTTCTGGGCTACCTGGTGTGGTCCCTGTCTCGCTTCCTTCCCCGGAATGAAGCAACTGGTTGAAGAATACCAGCAAGACCCGACCGTAGCTTTTATTTTTGTCAATACCTGGCAGGATGAAGCCAATAAAGAACAGGTGGTAAAAGAATTTCTGGAAAAAAATCAGTATTCCTTCTATGTTCTGATGGACACCGAAAATAAAGTAGTTGCTCAGTATGGCGTTTCTGGCATTCCAACCAAGTTTGTCATCGACCCCAAGGGCAAAATCAGGTTTACCTCAGTCGGTTTTGAAGGCAACACAGATAAGATGGTCAAAGAAGTTAAGCTGATGATTGATTTAGCCAGAGGCAAGTAAAAACAGGGACTAACAGGAAGAGATTAAATTAGATTTATTCTAATTTTGTACTTAGTTTAAATTTTTGAACCAGAAACCTTCCGAAAGCGAAATTTAGCTTTCGGTTTTTTTGAGGTGAAACCATGAAAGAGAAAAAGGGAAATAATCTGGAAACTGAAATTATCCATGCGGGTTACCATCCAGACCCGGTGACTCACAGTGTCTCTCCCCCTATTTATCAAACCTCAACCTTTGCCTTCGACAGTGCCGAACATGGTGCGGCCCTGTTTGCCGGAAAAGAAAAAGGCTTTATTTATACCCGCTTAGGAAACCCGACGATTGAAGCCTTGGAAGAAGCGGTAGCGGCCTTAGAAAAAGGCTATGCTGCCCTGGCCACTTCATCAGGCATGGCTGCGATTTCTACGGTTTATATGGCTTTTCTGGAAAAAGACGCTCATCTGATTGGCACGGCGGCTCTTTATGGACCATCAAGAACCATTATTGAAACTGAATTTACTCGCTACGGAGTTAGTTCTGATTTTATTGATACTTCAGACCTGGAAGAAATAAAGAAAAGAATTAAAAAGAATACGAAGTTGCTGTTTATCGAAAGCCCGGCCAACCCGACCATGGCCTTGACCGATATTCAGGCCTGCGCTGAAATTGCTAAGGAACACGGATTAATTTTAGTGGTTGACAATACTTTTGCCTCTCCAGTGCTCCAGAATCCTCTGGAACTGGGCGCAGATGTGACAATTCACAGTGTAACCAAATTCATCAACGGGCACAGCGACGTGGTTGGTGGAATTATCATCAGCAAATCGCCAGAACTGCATCAACGCCTGCAGAAAGTTTTGAGAATGATGGGCGGAACCATGGACCCGCATCAGGCCTGGCTCGTTCTCCGTGGCCTAAGAACTCTTTATCTTCGCGTGGAAAAAGCTCAGGATAATGCCCAGAAGTTAGCGCAATGGTTGGCCGCTCATCCCAAAGTGGCCTGGGTCAACTACCCTGGACTTCCCAGTCATCCTCAGTATGATTTGATGAAGAAGCAGATGAAGGGGCCAGGTTCAATGATTTCCTTCGGTCTCAAGGGCGGGTATGAAGCCGGAATTAAATTGATTAACAGCGTCAAACTCTGCACTCTGGCCGTTTCTCTCGGCGGCATAGAAACACTAATCCAGCACCCAGCCAGCATGACCCACGCTTCGGTGCCGAAAAAAGAGAAAGAAGAAGCTGGCATCACCGATGACCTGATTCGCCTGTCCGTGGGCTGCGAAAACGTTGATGACCTGATAGCCGATCTGGAGCAAGCCCTGGAGAAATGTTAATTAATCAGCTACTTTTTTAATTAAATTAATTAAAATTTTAGTTTCATAGCGACTTATTTCAGGTGGCTCATTTTAAGCCGCTCAGCCAGTTCTCCTTCAGCTCGGAGGTAAGCAGCACGAGAATAAGCTATTAGTCGGCCCCCATTTCCCAGAAGCTGTCCTTCGGTAAAAAAGGCTTTTCCCTTGCGGCCTGTAATCCAGCCTTCAGCCCGAAGTTTTTCTCCGATGGCTGCTGGTTGTTTGAACTCAACGGTCAGTTTGGAAGTAACAGCCAGGATATTTTCATAAAGAATGGCTTTAATCATAACTTCATCCAGAATAGAAGAAATAATTCCGCCATGAAGGATATCGCGGTAGCCTTCAAAATGCCGGTCAGGAACAAATTCAGTCCAGGCTTTTTGGCTGGCGGAGTCGAAATAAAATTTCAGCTTCAGACCGCTCTTATTGTCCTCTCCACAGACAAAACAGCCTTGGTAGTTGATAATTTCTTCAATCATCAACTTCAAACTCCAGGTAATTGATTCGAGTGGAGACAACTTTAAATTTTTTAGCCGCCACTTCTTTTCCCAGGGTAACTTCCACCTGGTATTCGCCAGCTTTCACTCTATCTTTCTGACCTTCAGACTTTAAATCCCAGCTGAATTCGTTAAGACCGGCTTTTATCTCAATAGCCGCTTCTTTTAGAGTTTTGCCAGAGGTGTCTTTTACCACTAATTTGCCTGAGCCGCCATTCTTAGCATAAACCAGAAATTTAGCCTGGAGCTCGATTCCAGCCGCCGCTTCTCGCCTGCCGGCAGGCAAATTGACTTCATCTACATCAAAAAGATAAAGTTCCTTAGCCAGGACCTGTGGCGTCATCTCTTCAATTTTCTGCACTGGCAGGACAAACACTCCCCGGCCGTGAGTGCCGATGATGAGTTCCCTGTCTCTGGGATGAACCTTCATATCATAAACCGGTTGGGTTGGCAGATTAGACCGGAGAGAATGCCAGGTCTGGCCTCTGTCTAAGCTGACATAAACAGTAAGATCGGTACCAAGATATAGCACATTTTCGTTGACCGGATCTTCCCTGATCACATTGCAGCCTTCATCGGGCAGATTGTTTTTAAGCGAAACCCAGGTTTGACCGTAATTTTCAGAAGCAAAAACATAGGTACTGAAATCATCCTGGCGATAGCCAATCATCGTCAGGTAAACCCGGCCGGGTTTAAAACGGCTGGCTTCGATTCTGGTCACCCATTTTTTGGGCAGACCGGCGGTGATTTTTTCCCAGGAACAGCCACCATTTTTAGTCACCCAGACATTGCCGTCGTCAGTTCCTGCATAAATTACTTCAGGAGTAAATGGTGATTCGGCTAAGGCAGTAATGGTGGCATAAGGCACATCACCATCAATATTCTTTTTATCAGTCAGGTCAGGAGAAATTTCTATCCAGCTATCTCCTCTATCAACAGACTTCAGCACTTTATTGGCCCCAAGAATCAGAGTGAAGGGATTGTGTTTGGAAATCAAAAAGGGTGTCAGCCAGTTGAAGCGATAGGGCGCCTGCACCGTTTTCAGCTGCGGCTTGATCATCTTATTTTCCTTAGGATTATTCAGGTTGAGCCGGAAAATACTGCCAAACTGAAACTCGGCATAAACAATGCCTTTTTCATAAAGACTTGGTTCGACAAAAGCGCCATCGCCACCAAGAATCATCTTCCAGTCTTTATCGCGGCGGCCAAAAACAAAATCCCGCGGCCCAACATTGACCCCGTTATCCTGGAGGCCAGTGTAGATGTTGTAAGGAGTTTCCATATCAAAACTTATCGTGTAGCACTGAGCTAAGGGCAGGTTGGCAATTCTCTGGAAGGTTTTGCCGGCATCATAAGAAACATTAAGCCCGCCGTCATTTCCAAGCCAGACAATCCGCGGGTCTTTGGGGTTTATCCACAGAGCATGATGGTCTGGATGTACATCATAATAACCATAGCCGTAGGAACCACCGTTTTCCGGAATTTCCTGAAAAGTTTTTCCACCGTCAGTTGATTTCATCAGCGGAACACCCAGGAGGTAAACCACATTTTCATTTTCCGGAGAAACATAAATCTGACCAAAATAATAGCCATAGGTGTTAACGATAGAGTTTGGTAGGAAACCTTCATGGGTCTTGCGCCAGTGCTCACCACCATCATCGCTACGATAGACTTCTGCCCCTTTAACCTGGGTGTTAAAGAGCGCGGCATTGGCTCCACCAATCAGAATATCCGCCAGTTCACTTAGAGTAAGCTTATTGTTCTGAACAGCTTCTTTAACGGCCTTAGCGGTAAATATCACTGGAGCCTGGTTCTGACGGAGCAGGGTTTCTAACTTTCCATCTTCAACTTTCAAAAAATCCTTCACTGTCATTTTTTTAATGGCTTCAACCGTTAGTTGTTCCTTGGAGACTTCAGTCTTTTTAACCGGAGTTCTTGGCTCCTGGTTGTCCAAAAAAGCATAGACTACCTTAGGGTTAGAACGGCTGACAGCCAGTCCGATTCTTCCAACATATTCATTCTGGGGAAAACCGTTGACGATTTTCCTCCAGGTTTTACCTCCATCTTCGGTCTTGTAGATGGCGCTTTCTTTCCCTGATTCCTGCATGTTCCAGGCCCGACGGGCTCTTTCCCAGGAAGCGGCATATAAAACCTCAGGATTGCTCGGGTCCATAACCAAGCTTATAACCCCGGTCTTTGGTGAGATGTATAAAATTTTCTGCCAGGTTTTACCGCCATCGGTTGTCTTAAAAACGCCGCGTTCTTCATTTTCCGTATAAAGGTGCCCGATAGCTGCTACATAGACGATATCCGGATTTTCAGGATGAATGATGATCTCAGCAATATGGTGGGTGTCGGCCAGCCCCATATGCTGCCAGGTTTTTCCACCATCAGTGGTTTTAAAAACACCGGTTCCGGCGTAGGATGAACGGGAAGAATTTTCTTCTCCGGTCCCGGCCCAGATGAGATTCGGATCTTTTTCATAAATAGCCACATCGCCAAAGCCAATCCAGGACTCACTGTCAAAAAGCGGCCGCCAGGTGGTGCCGTTGTTTTCAGTCAGCCACAGGCCGCCGCTGGCCGCAGCCACGATAACCCTCAAAGGATTGGAAGCATAGCCCTCTATATCGCAGATTCTTCCACCCATAAAATATGGTCCAAGATTTTTCCATTCAAACATCCTGAACCACGATTCCTGAGCCATTTTCTTATGAAGCTCCCATGAAGCCAGTCTCTGCTGTGGCGTAGTGTAGGAAAAACTAAGGCCCGAAAAAGCCATAATCATCATAAAGGAAAAAATTAAAGCCTTATTTGTTCTGCTCTTCATAGCCACCTCCAGAAAATAAATTATACTTAGAAAGAGTCCGGAATTCACATACTTTTTTGCCGATAACCAGCAAACATTTTTAATAAAAAAGCCTGCAAAACTTTGTCCGGTACACTGACAAAAGAAAGAATCCTCATCAACTTTTCGGGCAGATTTTTTTTGAGACTATCGGTCATCTTGCCAGCCGGGCTTTCTGATGGTAAATTATCGTTTCTATTTAAATTAAAGCTATGAAAAAAAGAATACTTCTTTCAGCTTCGCTTTTTCATGCTCTGACTGATGCGGCCACTATCGTCACTCCAACCATTTTTCCCATTCTCTACAGTCAGGGTTTTTTAATCAAAAAATATTCTCAGATTGGCCTTCTTTCCAACGCCGGTCTCATCACCACGCTTCTTCTTCAGTTCTGGGTGGTAGCTTTATCATTCAAACACGAATACCGCAGGCTGATGCTGATAAGCGGCTTAGGAATAGCCTTAGCCAATTTCTTAGTGCCTCTATCTCCCTCGTTTTTTATCCTTCTCCTGATGTTTGTTCTTCTCAGAGCCTTCACCAGCTTTTATCATCCGGTGGTGATAGCCTGGATTTCCCGTTCCAGAGCCGGTTCGGGCCAGGAACTGGATGATGCCATGGGTATCCAGAGTGGCTCGGGTAACCTCGGGGTGCTCATAGCCTTCATCTCTACCGGATACTTAGCCCAGCATTTTGGCTGGAAAGTACCCCTGTATGTTTGGGCTATTCTTGGCCTTGTCATTACTGCCATTGGCGTTTCGGTAATAAACAACGTTTCCTCCCGCCAGGAAGTAAAGCCAGACCTTTCAGCCAGAAACTGGCTTCGAGTTCTTAAAAGAATAAGCCACCTCCTACCAGGCTTTTTTTTTGGCGGTATGGGCTGGTCGGTAACCATCTATTATGCTCCTTCTCTTCTTCACAACAACTTTAACATTCCTATGGGTCAGACCGGTGTTTATTTAGCATTATGGATTGGGCTGGGCACCGTAACCGGTTATCTATACGGAGTATGGAGCCGACGGTTTGGCCGCAAAAGAGTTTTCTTGACCAGCTTAGCTGGCGCCACCATCTGTCTGTTAATAATAGGCTTTTCTCTAAGTCGAACACTTTCAGTCGCTGCTCTTCTGCTTTTTGGCGGCTTCCTCCTAATGACTTATCCATCGCTCCACACTTTTGTTGGCTCCACTGTCCGGGATGAAGAACAAACCTTAGCCTTCAGCTGGGTGTCCAACATCCAGCTTATTTCCGGGGCCATCATCACCCTGATAGCTGGTTTCCTCTCAGATTATCTGAACATCAGGTTTCCATTCATTTTAGCCGGCCTCATAACCCTAAGCATTTTCATATTCTATCTGCCCAAAGATGACCGCTACTTTGGAGCCAGAGAGCTTGAAGTTAAAGCAGGTCCCGGGGAAGATATCCCTGCTTAAAGCATCTAAACCCTACCGGTAAGCAAGTGACAGACAATAGTATTAACATAAATCGTCTGATTCCATTCTTCTGAACAAAAATCAACCAATCCTTCAAATCAGAGCTTAAAATTATCAGCCTTAAAAATTTAGGTGAAAACTAATTTCCTTGAATCTGGCTTTCTCAACCTCTTGAAATTATTCCCGTTAAAGTCTAAAGTGAAATAAAAACGGTTGAAAGGATAAATCAATGAGTCCAGTAAGACAGAACAAAAGACCTCTAAAATTTTTCTTTTCTATTTTTCTTATTTCCTTCTGGTTGATGCTTTTTATGATGAGCTCTTCTCTGCGAGCTCAGCTAACAGAAGATGAGAAAAACACCATTGAGGTGGTTAAAAATGCCCAGAACTCAGTAGTCTTCATCACCAATATTCAGCTGGTTCGTGACTTCTTTTCCTGGACAGAAGAAGCTGTACCCCGCGGAACTGGATCAGGTATTGTCTGGGATGATAAAGGTCATATCATTACCAATTATCATGTGATTGAAGATGGTGATATTTTCAATGTGACCCTTCCCAACCAGCAGGAAAGGCAGGCCAGACTCGTGGGAAAAGAGCCCAACAAAGATATAGCTGTATTAAAAATTGAAGGTGACCTTAGTGGACTTTATCCCATAAAAATTGGGAGCTCCCGTAACCTTCAGGTCGGGCAAAAGGTCATTGCCATCGGCAATCCTTTTGGCTTTGATCATACCGTAACCACTGGTATTGTCAGCGCTTTAGGTCGAAGTATGCCGGGAGTGGGCGGAGTTACCATCAGGGATATGATCCAAACCGATGCTGCCATCAACCCGGGTAATTCGGGCGGGCCGCTGCTCAACTCGGCGGGTGAACTGATCGGAATGAACACTATGATTGTTTCTCGAACCGGAACTTCCTCTGGACTGGGCTTTGCCATTCCGGTCGATACCATAAAGAAAATTGTTCCGCAGATTATTAAATATGGCCGGGTTATAAGACCTGGACTCGGTTTGACTCTTCTTTCTGACCGCTACCGAGAACAACTGGGAATAGATGGCGTAGTCATTTATGAAGTTCCGCCTGATTCTGAAGCTTACAGAAAAGGCCTGCGTGGATTGACTCGCAGCCGCCTCGGCCGATTAGTGATTCAGGATATTATCAAGGAAATTGACGGAAAGAAAGTCCATTCCTACGACGACCTTTACAATTTGCTTGATAACTATAATATTGGCGACAGAGTAACCCTGACAGTGGAAAGAAACGGCAAAACAAGAAAAATTGAGTTGACTCTGGTCAGGATTGACTGAGCTTCAGATTATTTTCCTGGCTTTGACTTCATAATCTTCCTGCCAGAGAACCAGACCAGTCACCTGATTCTTATCATCAAAATTGAACTTGATGCGGATGAACGGATCAAATGAAAAGAAGATGGTCTGAGTTTCAACATAGAATTTGGTTGGTGATTGACCCGTCGGGTGAACTATTAAATAATAGTCTTCATAACTGACATCAAGAAAATAGCTGTCATTGACCTGATAGCGGCCGCAGTATTGCTTATAAATGGATGGGTCTAAACGATAGAGAACCTTCTCTTCTGGTTTAAAATCTGGCCAGTTGTAAACTGCTGATAAACCGCGCAGGATTTCATCTATCAAAACCCCGCCATTTTCACTGTTGGTCATCACCACCACACCCTGGCCAAGGGACGGATAAATCAGCAGTGCCGACCGGTAACCGTGAGTTTTTCCCTTCATGTAAATTTTAAATTGTTCGTGTTCTCCTTCCAGCCTAAATCCATAGCCAATTTGGGGAGCCTGTGGGGAAAGCATCTGGCGAGCCAGTTCAGCTGACAGCAAACCTTTTTTTCCTGTTCGAGCGCAGTCCATCAGATCAATTACGAATTTTAGATAGTCAGAAGGATTTGACCACAGACCCCGAGCTGCTTGTTCCGGGTATTTATACCAGCTGCCATCAACCTCCGGTCCTTCTCTCAAATGGCCCGAGGCAATATCACCTGAGACCGGCAGACCAAAAAAAGTGTTCTTCAGTCCAAGTCGGCTGAAAACCTTCTCTCTGGCCAGCTCATCCAATTTTTTCCCAGTTTTATCTTCCAGATATTTTTCCAGTAACACATAATTGAAATCAGAAAACCGAACACCGGCTTCAGGGTCAAACCCTCTGAAACTGAAATAATTTTGAGCTGGTTCTTCTCCTCTGAGGATCTGTGCCAGATCCGGTGTCGCCGAGGTTCTGGAATAGCCAGAGGAAGTCCAGGGATAGAACCCGGCCGCGTGACTGAGCAAGCTGGACAGGGTAATGGAAATTTTTTCTGACGGTCTGAATTTTCTTCCGGCAAAAGCTATCTCTGTAAAATAAGTTCCGAGCTGTTCATCAAGTTTTAAAACATTTTCTTCAACCAGTCGCAGAACAGTTGCTGCTGAGACAGGCTGGCTTAACTCACCCACCTGAAAAGCTGTCTCAGGAGTTACCTTCTGATACTGAATGATGTCTTTATAACCATAGGTCTTGACCCATTCAATCTGGAACTTATCCATAACCGCTATACTGAGCCCTGGAACTTTGTAAAAGGCCATCCGGTCAACCAACCTGAGCTTTTCGGGTCTCTGACCCTTAAAATATACTGCTCTTAAGAGCCCTTTCTCCAGAGACTTTATTCGGCTCTTAGTGATCGATTCAGGAGTCTGGCAGGAAACAAAAGAAGTTAACAATATCGAGATTAAGAACAAGGACAGTCCCGTCTTTCGGTTTTTGGGTTTTTCTTTTTTCATTTCTTGTTTTATCCCAGCCATTTTCATATCTCACCTTCCTTCCCGCCAGTTTTGCATTTTTTTTACATTTTCCAGGTACCGGCTACAATCAGGTTGATCCCGGTAATCCTGGAAGCTTTTTCTGAAGCTAAGAAGGCCACAGCTTCGGCCACATCTTCAGGCTTCCCTATCTGACCTTCTTTAAATTTCAGACCGGATGGCAGCTCTCCACCTTCGATCAAACCAGGAGAGACCATGTTCACCGTGATGTTGTTTCCCACTTCAGCCACAGCTGCGGTTCTGGTTAGAATCAGCAGTCCGGTTTTAGCCACGGCGTAGGGAGTGACACCCGGAAAGGAACCGAGATGTTCAACCAGATGAAAACCGATGTTTATTATCCGGCCCCACTTCTGTTCCCGCATCATCTTCAGAGCATACTTCAGGCAAAAATAGGCGCTTTCCAGATTAGACCTGAAAATTTCTTCCCAGTCGGCCTGGGTTAATTCATCCCAGGGCTTGGTTCGGATGGCGCCAGGCATGTTGACCAGAACATCCAGTCGGCCGAATTGCTGTTGGACTTCCTGAATCAGTTTTCCCGCTCCGGCTTCGGTGCTAAGGTCGGCTTGAAAAATCCTGGCACTTTTTCCTGAAGCTCTGATTTCAGCTTCAAGTTTACTGGCGGTCTCTTCATTCTTAAAAAAATGAAGGGCTATCTTGGTAAAATCCTGACTTAACCTCTTGGCCACAGCTCGGCCCAGATGTCCGGTGGCTCCTGCGATCAGAACGACTCTCTCATCCATTAATCTTCTATTCGACTTTCCCTTTATTTTAATTTTAATAAATTTTTATTTGAGGGGCCCAGTGACCTTTTCCACCGCTTCCAGAATCTCACCTGACTGGACCACTTCTTTCAAGCGGTTGATATCTGGATAAAGCGGCCGGTCTTCATCCAGAAAAGCAACATATTTCCTGATCACTTCATAGGCAGCCTGAACCGCCGGACTGGGCTTCAGCGGTTTGCGGAAATCTATAGCCTGAGCTGCAGCCATGAATTCGATAGCCAGAACTGCCTGGGCATTGTCCAGGATTTGCCTGGTTTTGAGCGCCGTGGTCATGCCCATGCTGACAAAATCTTCCTGGTCAGCCGCAGCCGGAATTGAACCCGTAGCCGCAGGCGTGGAGAGCACCCGATTTTCACAGACCAGAGCACCAGCTGTGTACTGGCTCAGCATCAGCCCTGAAAACATCCCGGCACCCTTAGTCAGAAAAGCCGGCAGGCCCACGCTTAGATGCGGGTTCATCAGACGATTAAGCCGTCGCTCGGACAACACGCAAACCGTGGTGATGGCTGTTCCTAAGAGCTCAAGGACAAACGCCTGAGGCACGCCCTGGAAATTGGCCCCGGTCAAGACCAGATCTTCGTCAGGGAAAAAGACGGGATTGTCGGCTGCGCCGTTGAGTTCGATTTCAATCATGTATTTTGCCCACTGCCAGGCATCTCTGGCTGCGCCCACCACCTGTGGGGTGCTTCTCAGGGTGTAAGCATCCTGGACCTTTTTGCCCGGCTGTTTCAACAGCTCGCTGCCTTCAGTGATTCTTCTGATGTTTTCAGCTGAGGTAATAGCGCCAGGATAACCCCTGACTTTATGCACTCGCTCATCATAGGCCTTCATATTGGCGTTCAACACTTCAAGAGTCATAGCAGCCACGATTTCTGAATTCTTAATCCAGCGATAAGCATCGTAAATCTCTAAGGCACCCATTCCAGTAATAATATTAGAGCCGTTGATGGTGGCCAGGCCATCTCTGGCCTGAAAAACTATGGGCTTTATTCCTGCTCTTTCCAGAGCCACCTTAGCAGGCAAGCGCTCGCCCTGATAAAAAGCTTCGCCCTCACCCATCAACACCAGGGCAATCTGGGACATCGGCGAGAGGTCGCCGCAGGCTCCGACCGAACCTTTCTCGCAGACAACAGGAGTGACGCCTTTGTTAAGCAATTCTTTTAGCTTCTCCACCACTTCCAGCCTTAACCCTGAATGGCCGTGGCAGTGGCAGCTGATTCTGGAAAGCATGGCCGCTCTGACCACATCCACCGGCAGGGGCTGGCCATAGCCTGCTGCATGACTGTAGATAATGTATTTCTGGAATTTTTCCACCTGTTCCTGAGTCAGAACCACATTGGCCAGCTCACCAATTCCCGTGTTTACCCCATACATGATTTCATTCTTCTTTATTTTGTCTTCAAGCAAAGCCCGGCATTTCTTGATCCGAGCCACAGCTTCCGGATGAAGCTCTACCGGTTCATTTTCCCGAGCAACTTTCACCACCTGCTCAACAGTCAAATGTCCATCCAAAACAATGGTCATTAAATCCTCCCTCTATATTAAAATTTCTTTTTATCCTCAGAAATAGAATTTATAAAAAGTTAAGGCTAAAGGCAAGACCAAAAAGAATTTTCTGGGGTTGAGTTGACATCTAAATTCAGTCAAGTTATAAGATTCTTCTCATAAAATTCATAACCTATGAGGAGCAAAAATGACATCTGAGACTAATACTATACTAGTAACTGGTGCTGCTGGTCAGATCGGTTCTGAGCTTGTCCCCGCCTTAAGAAAGCTTTTCGGAAACGAAAGAGTCGTAGCTTCGGATGTGGTCCAGCCAGAAGCAAAACTTCTGGAAAGTGGACCCTTCGAAAGACTGGATGTCACCAGCAGACAGGAGCTCGCTCAAATAATCAAAAAGTATGGTATTAAAACCATCTATCATCTGGCAGCCATTCTTTCTGCCACCGGAGAAAAAAATCCGCAAAAGGCCTGGGAAGTCAACATCAACGGACTTTACAATGTCTTGGAGGCTTCGAGGGAGCTCGGAGTAAAACAGGTTTTCTGCCCGAGTTCTATCGCTGTCTTCGGGCCGGCCACCCCCAGGATTAAGACACCCCAGGATACCATTCTCAGCCCCACGACTATGTATGGAGTGACCAAGGTGGCGGGCGAACATCTCTGCGACTATTATGTGAAAAAATATGGCCTCGATGTCCGTGGTTGCCGGTTTCCTGGCATAATCAGCAATGAAACCCTGCCAGGCGGCGGAACAACTGATTATGCCGTGGCCATATTCTATGAAGCCATAATCTATAAAAAATATACCTGTTTTCTTAAACCGGAAACCCGGCTGCCAATGATGTACATGCCTGACTGCCTCAAATCCATCATTCAGCTGATGCAAGCTGATTTTTCCAGGCTGAAACATCACTCCAACTTTAATGTAACAGCCATGTCTTTTTCAGCTGAAGAGTTAGCGGCTGAAATCAAGAAACATATTCCAGATTTTGAGATACACTACCAGCCTGATTTTCGCCAGGCCATAGCTGACTCCTGGCCGGAATCGATTGATGATTCAGCAGCCAGGGAAGAGTGGGACTGGCAACCTGAATATGACCTGGCCAGGATGACCGAAGACATGCTCAGAGTTTTAAGCGAAAAAAAGAATCAAGGTAAATTGAAGTATCAGAAATAAAAAAATGGAAGAAAGGCAAAGAGCCTGCGTCAAAACAAAGAGGAGGCAATCCATGAAAAAAGTTTATGTTCTGCTCCTGGTTCTGGCTCTCAGCGGTCTCCTGGCCATGGCCAAGGATGTCAATGTGACCGGGGACTGGACCTTTACCATCACTACTCCTCAGGGTGAAAGGACAAACGATATAACCTTTGTCCAGGAAGGTGAAAAACTTAAGGTTACGATGAAAAGCCCAAGAGGGGAAGTTACTGGCGAAGGGACAGTCAAAGGTAGCGACATTGAGTGGTCGATAACCAGAGACACTCCCCGCGGACAATTTACCATGACTTACAAGGGCAAAATCCAGGATGAAAACACCATCACTGGTGAAGTGGAGATGGGCAATTTTGGGAAAGCATCCTGGAAGGCCACCCGCAAGACTAGCTGAGTAAAAAGCAGAAGAACCGATGGGGGGAAGCGCCTGAAGGGCGCTTTCCCTCTTTTTAGCCTGTGATCAACTGATATTTCATCAAAAAAGGTCCTTGTAATGCCTTTCTATAATTAGCCAATCGGAAAAATCCCTCCAGATAGCCCGGGACAAACCGGTTGAATTCAGACTTTATCTCATTTTAAAATCATCAGGAAACATTAAATTATTGAAAAGGTAAAACCTCTTCAAGGAGGGCTAATGAAAAATTTAAAATTCAGGATAATTGAAAGAATTGATTGTCTCAAGGTTTCTTTTTGTTTGGGTCTTATCCTTCTTTTAATTTTCTCACTTTCTCTATCCGTCAATTCTCAGGACCGAAGGCCGTTAAGGCCGGTCACCACCTATTCCATAGTTGCCTTTGATAAAGAAACCGGTGAGTTGGGAGTGGCTGTTCAATCTCATTGGTTTTCTGTAGGGGCTATTGTCCCCTGGGCTGAAGCTGGAGTGGGAGCCGTAGCTACTCAATCATTTGTTGATCCGAGTTATGGAGCTCTGGGCCTGGAGCTGATGAGAGCCGGGAAGACGTCCGAAGAAGCTCTCCGCGGACTTCTCAGAGCTGACCGAAATCCTGAAGTTAGGCAGGTGGCCATGGTTGATGCTTCTGGCCAGGTTGCCGTCCATACCGGCAAAAACTGTATTCCAGAAGCTGGCCACTACAAAGGAGATGGGTTTGCCTGTCAGGCCAATCTGATGTTAAAAAACACTGTCTGGGAAGCCATGGCTAAGGCTTACCAGAATACAAAAGGAGAACTTGTAGATCGTCTGATTGCTGCCTTGGAAGCTGCCGAAAAAGAAGGGGGTGATATCCGTGGCCGGCAGTCGGCAGCCATCATTGTGGTTAAAGGCAAAAGTTCAGGCCTCTGGTGGAAGGACAGACTCTTTGATCTGCGAGTGGAAGACCATCCCCAACCGGTAGAAGAACTCAAAAGACTGGTCAAACTGGCTAAAGCCTATCAGCATATGAATCGGGGTGATGAGTTACTTACAGAAAATAAGATCCAAGAAGCCCTGAACGAATACACAAAAGCTATGGAATTATACCCTGATAACCCGGAGATGATTTTCTGGCCAGCAGTTACCATGGCTTCAGTGGGAAAGGTCCAGGAAAGCCTTCCTCTTTTTAAGAAAGTGTTTGCTCTTGACCCGAATTGGGCCATTCTTCTCCCCAGGCTACCTGAAGTCGGTCAATTTCCCAAAGATAAAAAATTGCTCAAGCAGATTCTGGAGCTGGCGCCAAAGAAAAAAATAAGCCGGCTTGACATCAGATAAACTTTGAGATAACCGGAAATTTTAAAATTCAGTGTAAGGTGATAGAAGGCTATTTTATAGCCTGTTCAAAAAAAGCCGGAGTGGCAAAACAAGCTTGATGAATTTCTGCATTGTAATAATTAAGACCAGCCGGGATTCTTAATTTTTTAATTTTCAGGGGGTCTATCCTGTCTGAAAGAAAAGTATAGCACCAGGTTCCGACCGGATAGGTTGGCACCGGGCCAAAATAAAATCGGGCAAAGCGGAACATCTTTTTCAAGAATTTAGCCTTCTGGGCATGTTCTTCCAGATGGAGAAGCTGGGAGCCAGCTTGAGCCACGATGATTCCGTCCGGCTTGAGCACCTTTTTGAGTTTCTGATAGAAATCCTTAGCATGAAGGATGGCCGAGGGACCGACCGGGTCAGAGGAGTCAACGATAATCACATCGAATTTTTCGGTTGTCCTTTGAATGAATTCAAAGCCATCAGCTATGGCCAGCTCCGCTCTGGGGTCAGACAGAGCTTTATCCAACCAGGGGAAATATTTTTCACAGGCCCTGATCACTTCTTGGTCAATTTCCACCAACCAGGCTTTTTTAACCGGATGCTTGAGCACTTCCCGCAAAGCACCACCGTCTCCCCCACCGATGATCATGACTTTTTCAGGCCTTGAGTGGCAGGCTAAGGCCGGGTGGACCAGCATTTCATGATAGAAAAACTCGTCTTTCTCGGTGGTCTGGACCAGACCATCAAGGAAGAGCACCCGACCATAGAAGTCGTTTTCAATTATCTCTATTTTTTGAAAAGCTGATTTTTTTTCATATAGAACCTTCTTGACTTTGAAAAAAACTCCAGAAGACCTGGTTTGATACTCCCTGGCTTCTTTCCGTTTAGAGTCTAAGGCTTGAGCTTTCACTTTTTCCTCCAGGATATTGATTGAATTTAGCCTGTATTGTAGAGAAGTCGGTAGTTCAAGTCAACTTAAAGGCAGGCAGTTCTAAAGATATTTAAGCAGAATCAAGACTGCCAGGACCAGCCGGTAGACTACAAAGGGAACCAGATTTTTGGTCTTGAGAAAAGAAAGCAAAAATTTTATAGACAGGAAGCCGAAAATGGCCGAAGACAGGAAGCCGACGACAAAAGGACCGTTGACCTGGGCTAATGAAATTTTGGGCACTTCAAGAAGGGCGGCGCCGATGATTAACGGCGTGGCTAAGAGAAAAGAAAATCGGGCCGCTGTCTGGCGTCTGTAACCCAGAAATAGGGCAGCCATGATGGTCATTCCAGAACGAGAGGCACCGGGCAAGATGGCCAAGCTCTGAGCCAGACCGATCAGCAAAACTTCAACCAGATTAAGAGAGTCCAGGTCTTTCTGGTTTTTAGCCAGTTTATCAGCCAGAAAAATAAAAAGAGAAAAGATAATCAGGCTGAAGGCTATGGCCCATGGTTCCCGGAAAACAGTTTCTGCCTTTTCTTCCAGCAAATAGCCGGCCAGAGCTCCAGGGATGGTGGCTATAACTATGTACCATAGGAGACGCCCTTCTTGCTCTTGTGGCTTTCTTATTCCATCAGCAATTATTTTCACCCAGTCTTTCCAGAAAAAAGCCACGATAGCCAGCAGAGTTCCCAGGTGCAGCATCACATCATACTGCAATCCCTGATAGTTCCAGTTAAAAAAATACGGAGCTATAGCCAGATGAGCTGAACTGGATATCGGCAAAAATTCACCTAAACCTTGCAGAAAGCCAAGAACCACCGCCTGAAGATAACTCATCTAATCGTTTCTTCCTTCCCATTCAGATTTCTTTTCTGTTGGTTACAAAACATTCTTCTACAATGGATTCAGGTCAATGTCAACCAACTAAGTCAATTCAAGACAATGATAATATTCCCCGCGCCACTTGGTACTGTTAAAACCAGCCCATTTTTAGGGATGGAGGTTTAGGTTACTGGACCTTTTCGATTTTCACATCCTTATAATAATGCTTCAAAATATCTTTATAATTAGCTCCAGCTATAGCCATACCATAAGCCCCAACCTGACACAGTCCCACTCCATGCCCCCAACCGCGACCGGTGAAAACAAAATGCGACAGCTGTTGATTCTGGTCATATTCACGGTCAATAAAGAAAAGAGTATCTTTTAAATTCAGAACCCATTTTATTTTGAGTCCCTGAACCGTCACTCTGCTTTTTTCTCCGATGATTTGCAACTCAGCCACTCTGTTTGATTTTCCCCTGCGTCCAACTTTCAGATCTATTAATCTACCAACCTCTGGATAATATTTCTGAATGTTTCTCTCCAGCTCTTCTCTCGAAACCCGCACCGTCCAGCGATTGTAACGTGAATTGCGGTCAAGGAGGTTAGTATTTGGTGGATAATTCACTTCCAGGAGTTGCACAACACCGTCTTTTTCAATCCACCGGAGGCTCTCTCCACCAAGCAAGGTCAATTTTCTCGCAGGAAAGGTACCTTCCTCAATTTTTCTAAGGAGATATGAGGCAATCGGCATAATCAGAAGTCTTTTATCATCCTTATCCAGAACCTCGATAAAATTGTCTTTCCGGGCAATAAAGGTTCCCTGATGATAGAGGTCATCCAGCCAGCTCAAACATTTTTTCAAAACATAAGCAAATTCCGCCCGGCTGACCGGTCTTCTCAAGTCGTCTTCTCTCAGATAACTGGGAAATACTCCTGATTGGAGGAGATAAGCCAGGGCTTTCATCTCGGGCTCTGTTAGTTCCTTAAATTGTGGAGAATCCTTTAGCAAATATTTGACTTCACTTTCCAAGACAAAATGAGTGGCTTTTTCCTGCCAGCCAAAAAACTCGACTATGACCTGACTTAAACTTATAAAGTCCAGAGTATTCTTATTGTTTAGCCCGTCAACTTTAAAGGTAGTTTGATTTAACTTTTTGAAGCCCAAAATTCTTTTCAGAGAATCGGCCACTTCTCTCCCCGAAATCGGCTCATCAAAAAAACCAGCCTTATTTTCATAGTAGATTATTCCGGTAGCCAGCAAAGGAAATACTTCAGTCAGAATGTCCCTACCTTTAATCCAAGCTGATGAATATTCACGGTTGGTTTCCAGCGTCCACTCAGGTTGTTTTTCATAAACACAGGCTGTGCTTTTAAGATATGGCACCGGATTCCCGGAAAAGACATTTTCAGAATCTTCGGTCATTCCACCACAGGTGCTGGTGTACAGAGCATCGATTAGCTCACCCCGATAAACAATCACTTCTCCAGCCGTTTCTTCAACAGCTTGATTGCTCAAAGGATGTTCGGCAGACATTCCGCCATAGACTTGAGAACTTTGAGTATCGGTCAGGTCAAAACCGAGATGGTTATTCCGACCAAGATTTTTAAGAGCATAAGTTCTGGCAGCCACAGCCTGGGCTTTTAAAGCTTCGAGAGCATTGAAAGTAGTGGGAGACAGTTCCAGGGGCACCACTCCTTTAAGATAATCTTCTAAATTCAGGATGTTAACGAGAGAGAGTCCCCGCGTGGTATTCTTGAGAAGGAAAATACCCCTGTAACTCTTACCGTTCAAACTTAAGAAGCTCTGAGCAAAACTCGGGATAAAATACAGGTCAGCTTCTTTATTCAATGATAGCAACCTGTGGTCAATCTGAAGCCAGACGTTGTTGGGCTCAGGTAAACTTATGCTTTCCCGAATTATCCAGACATCTTTGTAACCAAATTTTTCCAGTTGATGAATAGAATCCAGAGCTTGTCCTCGGGTCAAAAATTCACCGTACTTTATTAAATAGACAGGACCGGAAGGCTCCGGCTTTTCCTCTATCACCACCCGGCCGATCAATTTTTGACTGAGATCTGCAGCTAACAGTTCAGCTTCCTGTTTATCTCTGGTCTGGGCAATCAACAAGACAAATTTTTCTGTTAATTTTTCTTTATCAACTTTGATGACCACTTCATCCGCATCCTCAGCCAGCAAATGATATTCGCGGCCAACTTCATAGATCTTCATTCCAGAAGAAGCAGTTATGGTGGCTTGCTTGAGTCCGGTGATCAAGCCAACTCTAATGACCGGCTGGGGAATTACGTATCCCTGGAAAAAGTTAGTCTCTCGCCCAAATTCTGGTGGAAGTCCGGCAATAAAAAACAGACCCAGAAAGGCAGCCAGAAAATATCTAACGGCTTTCATTTTTTCTCTTAATTAATTTATTTTTTTCGGAATCAACAAAAAGAGGGAGAATTGAATTACTGGCTTGATTCTTTTGAATTAAGGTACATAAGGTACATGCTTTTTAAAATATTCGCCTCAATATAATCTACTTTTTTATTTAGATACTATATATTGCGTTATATTGCATTCTATTGCTTATAATCTACTCGAATCGATGTGATTTGTCAAGGCAGGCCTGGTTGTTGTTATTTAAAGTTGAAAAGTAGACAATGGGAACAGATTTTAAATAGTTGGAGGAGATTTAACACCTCAGGCGTTCCATTTTAAAAGCACCTTTGGTCGCCTCTTACTGAAGAATAATATCGGAAAGCTTGCTTCGTAATAAAATATTTAAATTTGTAACACTTATTTTACCGGCCTTAAATTGCTGCTTAATCTGAAATCAATCCCATTCGACAGGGACAAACCTGATGGCTGCTCCGCCGCCTGGGGCTAAGTTCAATTTGAGCACCTGACCCGGAGTTACTTTCTGAGTCACTTTAAGAAAATCGCTGGCGTACCGTGAAGCATTGGTTCCATCCTGCCAGATTTCGGCAGTCCATTCTTTCCCGCTCTCCAGAAAATCTAACTTGACTTCGAGCTGCCGGGAAGTCCAGTCGGTCATGGCTCCAAGATACCAGGTCTCTCCGTTCTTCCTGGCGACCACCACATAATCCCCTATTCTGGCGTCAAGCACCTTAGTTTCATCCCAGACCGTGGGCACTTTCGCTAAAAAGTCCATGACTTCTGGCTCTTTTAGATAAGCCGAGGGTGAGTCACACAGCATTTGTAGCGGCGATTCATAAACCACATACATGGCCAGTTGATGGCCTCTGGTCCCCTGACTCATGGGCACATCGAACACTGGTCGGAATTGCTTTTCCTGGGCATTACGCATCGCGCCCGGGGTGAAATCCATAGGTCCGGCTAACATCCGGATGAACGGAATCAGAAGATCATGTTCCGGTGTCACCTGATTGCTCCATTTACTGTACTCCAGACCCAGAACCCCTTCCTTGGTCAGGATGTTCGGGAAAGCCCGTCTCAAACCAACCGGCTTATGGGCACCGTGGAAATCCACGATTAAACGCCTTTTGGCAGCAGCCGCGGCGCAACGACGGTAAAAATTGACCATTTTCTGGTCATCTCTATCCATAAAATCAACCTTAATTCCCTTGATACCTATTCTTTGAAAATAATCCAGGGCTCGGTCCATCTGCTTATCCAGGGTCAGCCAGACGCACCAGAGAATCAGACCAACATTCTTCTGCCGGCCATAGCTCGCCAGCTCTTCTAAGTTTATCTCCGGGTTGACCTTAAAGAGATCTGCCGGGTCAGACCAACCTTCATCTAAGATGATGTACTCGATTCCATATCTGGAAGCAAAGTCAATGTAGTATTTGTAGGTTTCAGTATTAATACCTGACTTAAAATTGACCCCAAAAATGTTATTGGCGTTCCACCAGTCCCAGGCTACCTTGCCTGGTTTTATCCAAGATGTATCTTTAAGCTCAAGTGGCGGTGATAACCTGTAAACTATGTCAGTGTTGATCAAATCAGCATCTTTCTCCGCCAGAACGATTAACCGCCATGGATATACCCGACTGCCTCTGGTTTCAGCTATATAATCCGCTTCTTTAACCACCTCCAGCTCTCGGTCACTGTTCTCTCTCAGTTTTTCTTCTGCCGGATAAGGAGCAAACTTCCCAACCAATCTTGGTAAGCCCTGGTCGTTTCCAGTGAGGAACATCCCCGGATAATCATCAACATCAACATCAGTAATGGCCACTTTCGGTCCATTGGGAATATCGACAACCACCGGAGCAAAGCCAAAACGCTGGCCACCAATATCTTTCAGGGGCAAATAAGTGTAATTGCTTTCAAAAGAGGTATGAAGGCTTTTGGTAAAAGGGAAATAAACATAGTAGTTCTCAGGAAAAGTAAAAGTCGCTTCTTCGGCTCTGACCTTAATCGGAACGCGATATCCGGTGTAAAACCTGTAAGCCACACCATCATCGTAAACCCGGAAGATCACTCCGAAATTTCCCCTAAATTTCAGGTTCAATTGATTATAACGGTCAAAAATCACCGCCCTCTTCTCTTTAACCGGTGGCAGGATTTTTTCATCAACCTTAGTCCTGGAAGCCTTTTCCAGGACCGGCCTCCTTCCCAGAACTACATTATCATTTATGGTCATGGAAATGGGAGAAGGACTGATTATTTCTTTGGAGTCAAAATAAACAGAATAAGTGATTTGATTTTTCAACTCCACTCTGACCTCGATTCTGCGTCCGGGCGAAGATATTGAAATAACCGAAGGAGCTTTCGTCTGACTCATCACCCAGCCGGCTGAGACGAAGGCCAGAAGCATGATTATTAACGAAACTTCTCTTTTCCTGGCTTTCATCAGACCTCCTTGTTTTGGTCTATATAAGTTAAGTCGGAAAACCAGGTCTAACCTGGAAATAATTTTCTCCCTCCCAAATGGGAGCTAAATAGATTCTGATGCCAAGAATATTATCTCCATAAAAAGCCTGAAAAACAACCAGAATTTTTTCAGAGATTCTAATTTTTGTTTAGCAATGCGTTTATAAGAAGAACCTTAGAGTTTCAGAATAATACTTCTACATCTGTTCAGTCATAAATGCTAAAATATAGTTTTGAGGACAAAGATGGTCAAAAAGATTTTCCTGACTTTTTCTGTCATCTTATTACTTATAAACTTGTCATATTCCCAGGCCCTGAGTCTATCTCAAATTTTTCACCCTGGAAAAACCTTAGTCGATGAAGATGGGGATGGTTTAAGCGAGAAAATCGAGTTAACCATAGTAATTCCCGATAACCCCACAGCTGTTGAAGTTTCTTTAGCCGCTGAAATCGCCGCCAGAATCAACCTGGAAAGTCTGGCCCTTAATTTTGACCTGGTTCGAAAAGAATCAGAAATCAGAAATTTTTCTTCCCTGGTCAACCCCATCCTCATTGGAACCAATCTCAACCTCAGCAAAAAAATCCTGAAAGAGGAAAAAATTGACCTCAGCAGCCTCAGGCCTAATCAGGGAGTGGTCCTTCTTTTCTCTTATCAAGGCAATCAAGGCATCATCTGTGCAGCAGGCTCTGAAGAAACCTTGCTCAAAACAGGCCGGGCTTTTTTTCTGCGCTGGCCATATTTCTGGGAAATCTGGGGAAGAGAATCAGGGCACACCTTCCAGACCCTGGAAAATGATCTGGAGAACTTTTTTTCTCAGGAAAATGTCCATTTCCAGAAAACCGTTGTTTCCAGACTGCTATATACTTTCCCACCGACTGCTTCACTTCCAGCTGGTTTGAAAAGCTTAACCTTTGACAGCAGCGGAGAAATCTCCAGAATGACCGTCAATATCTATTTTCCTGATTCAAACGACCTGGAAAAGGCTCTGGCAGCCCTTCGTTTGCTTTCCGGACAGAGGTCAAAGGGTATTAGGACAGAAATTCTGGCTTACCCAGCCTGTGCTGAGCTCGAATTTCAGCTGATTTCTGGTCGCCGAGTGGAAAAAATCTTGCTGGAAAGACCTGGCTCATCAAAAAGATTGTTGACACCGGCTTTTAAAGAAATCCTGCGAATCCCAGAAAAAGGAAAACAATTTGACCTGACTGAACTGTTCTCCAGTAAAGGCGTCTATACTGACCGGAATCAGGACGGGATCAATGATGGTCTGGAGACAACTGTGGTCATCCCCCAAGAATTTCCGGTCAAAAGTTTACCTTTGCTGACTACCAGACTGGTGCTGGACACGGCAGGAGGCACTTTTCCTTTGACTTATCTGGAGACAGAAGTGGAAAACAAAAAAGCCCTGGTAGCCCCAGTTCTTATCGGCGAGAATGCTCTTACTCAGGAGCTGATCAAGACCGGCAAACTAAAACTTCCGCCGCTCGAACCTTTTCAGGGAATAATTAAATCTGTTTCCCAGGGACTCGGCCCATCTGATACTGTGGTAGTCTATTCTCCATCTTCCACTGGCCTCGAAAAAACCCTGGAATATCTGGGGAAAAGATTCCCTTATCTGACCGATTATCAAAAAGGACAACCTGAAATCTCCTGGCTTAAAGAAGATGTCGAAAAATTTCTGGCCGGAGAAAATGGTGCGGCCGAGGCTTATTTCCAGTTAAAATTAGCTGAAGAGGTGGAAAAATTGAAAAATCAGGAACTGGAAAGCCTGGAACTGACAGTTTCCTTACCCCAGCCGAACCGGGATTACCAGTCCTATCTGGAAAAATACCTGAATGGTGCCCTGGTGGCGCCTCAAATAAAAGTAACCGTCAATTCCATCAATCAGGGAATACCGGTTCTGGACAAAGAAAAGACATTGACCTGGGAAGCAGATGAAGCTTTGAGCCTGCTAAGGGAAAAAATCTCGACGATCGAAGCGGACTCACCTCTTAAAATCAGTCTTGGTCTGAGTGAATCTCCAGCCGTCAGGTCGAAAATTAAAAAAATGGTTGAGAGCTTGCTGGCTGAGAAAAATCTTTCAGGAGAAGTTGAAGTTTTATCGGCTTACAAGCAGGGGTTTTTCTGGTTGACTGAAAAAATTCTCCCGGCTTTGAAAAACAAGCCGGTCCAAAAAATACTCATCCGCTTCGCTGAAGATAAAGATTCTCCCGCAGAAAAAGTCAAAAGATTTTACACTGATCCCAACCGCTGGCTGCAGGAACTTTATCCGGTAGATGAAATCCTATCGAAAGAACTCGGTCTGCCGCTGGAAAAAATAGAATTAGAAAAGAAACCCCCGACAGACCCAATCTACGAAGTCTATGCTTTCGACGACAGGAACAGCATTCTGATACATGAAGGTTTTTCTCCAAAAACAAGAGAAATACCTTTTCTTTCAGTTATGCCGGACTGGGGTTCGGTAACTATCACCACCGGCTGGTTGACCGTCAAACAGGGAAACAAAACTCTGGTTGATGTTT
This sequence comes from Candidatus Aminicenantota bacterium, assembly GCA_014360015.1. Classification (GTDB taxonomy): domain Bacteria; phylum Acidobacteriota; class Aminicenantia; order Aminicenantales; family Saccharicenantaceae; genus Saccharicenans. Next base: position 58,072 of record JACIYJ010000008.1, read on the forward strand.
TGCTGAAAACTGACCCTGAAAGATTCTGGGATTTCTACCAGGAAGAAATCCTCAGACCGCTGTATGATTTTGTCCTGAAGAAAACAAACCATGAACCGACCTTTTCCAAACAGCCCTATTTCAAAAGACTGATAATCGAACTCTGGTTGAGTGAACCCGATTACCGACTCGGTCTGGATGAAGAAATAATCAGCTCGCTTGAAGCCCTGCATGATGAAATCTACTTTGACACTCTCGATTTTCTCCGGGGTATCACCCGATTTGGCGATGATGATCTGAACCTTCCAGCTGATACTTCCAGGTCCTCCGCCCCAGGAAACGTCCTGCCTGTCATCCATCCTTCAAGTGAGGGTCAGGCTCCAAAGATTAAAGTCAGCCTGGAAGATTTTCAAGCCAGAAAACCCAGGATGACTCTCACCTGGAAAATTTCGGGCCAGACACCCGGCAGTAAGACCTGGGAATTTAACCCGATCAAACCAAAAAACCTCCGGCTGGAGGAAATTGTTTTTAATTCAACCAGAGATTCTCTTGATTATGCAGCCGTTGACCTTCAACTGGAAAAAGAAGTTGACTACTATAATCTGGCCGGTCTTCTTGACAGCTTCCTGAATCAGCGGGAAAAGAAAATAAACTCCCTGGCCTTCTCTTACCCCGGCCTTGATTATCTTAAACTGAGAGTTCGTTTTCAGGATCTGAGTCTGGAAAAAGTTATAAGTATCACCCCGCCTCAGGAAAAAGCGTCGGACCCAGGCGAATCAGATAAAAATCTGACGATTCCAACCGACCGGATTATCGGACCGGAGGAATGTCTTCAGCTGTCTCAAGCTTTAGGAAAATTCCCTCCGGTTCGCCATTACCTGGCCGGGAAATCATTCGAAGGCCGTCCAATCCCTGTTCTGGAAATCTATCTGCCTGTGGCTAAATATGTTTCCATGGCGCGTCTCATCACTTTTAAGCCTACTCTTCACCTTACGGCTCGTCAGCACGCCAACGAAGTTTCTGCCACTAATTATTCTCTTAAGTTTGCTGAACTTCTGGCTAAAGACAGGAGCTACCAGCAATATCTGAAGAAGATTTCTGTAGTCATCCAGCCGATGGAAAACCCGGACGGGGCCCAGCTGGCTCTGGACCTCTGGAAAAATGAACCTTTCCACAGCCTCCATGCCGGTCGCTACAGCTCACTCGGGGTGGATATCGGGTATCAGGTGGGTCAAAACCAGCCTCTTCTGCCAGAAGCCAGAGTCAGAACCAGGATCTTCAGAGAGTGGGTTCCAGATATTTATTTGAATCTTCACGGCTATCCCTCTCATGAATGGGTTCAGCTCTTTTCCGGTTATTCACCCTATCTTTTCAGGGATTACTGGATTCCCAAAGGTTGGTTCACCTATTTCCGGCAGATGAACCTGAAAATTTACAATCCCTACCGGCAGGCAGCAGAAGAGCTGAAAAAAATTCTGATTCAAGAAATGAACGCTGACCAGAAAATAAAAGAAGCTAATCGTCGCTTTTATGCCCGATATCAACGCTGGGCCCAAAGATGGTCTCCTTTTGTTTCGCCACTCGAACTCTACGACGGCTTGAATATCTTTTCAAAAAGACAATCTTCCACTGAAAATCGATTAACTCCAAGAAGCCAAATGACCTGGGTTGAAGAAACACCAGAAGTTATGGATGAAACCGCTGTGGGCAACTGGCTTAATTTCCTCTGCGAACAAGGACTGACTTACCTCCGAGCTCATGCTAAGTATTTATACCTGGCGTCTTTTGAAATCGCAGTCATCGAAGAAGAAGTCAACAACCGAATAAGAATTGAATTCTACCGGAGTCGTCCCGGCAGCCTTGGAAAATAATTATTCTACAGGTTCAAAATCTATAGCCAGCTAATAACACTATGCTTTTATTTCTGACATCTCCCTCGGTTTCTGTGGAAATTGATTTGAGGCCATAGTTATAACGCAATTCAAAGACAATGAACCCTGATTTCAGCTTGAGTTCAGCCCCGGTGCCGGCATTGATCAGGTAATCCGTTCCCTTGAGATTATCAACTTCCACCGACTCTTCCAGGCCATCAAAAGTTACTTTGAGCCTGGCTTTGAGATTAAAACCGGCTGAGGGACCACCATAAAGATAAAATCTATAACGGCTGGATTCAAAAAAATACAATTTTAGAAAAACGGGAATTTCAAGATAATCCAGGATAAGCTTTTCCCGGTATTCTATTTGGTTGACATTAAGACGGTAAATCGAACCCTTTCGGAAGAAAATGACTTCTGTTCCAGCTCGGAACTTCTGGTAAATAGTGAGGTCCAGAAATATTCCGCAGGCCAGAGATTCCTGCCACTTCTGGTCAAAGGTGTCCTGGCCAAAGATATTGGCCAGCCCACCTCCCGCTTTGATCCCAAATTTAACCGAAGGAAGAGCTGCCCAGAGAAAAGAGGCGGAAACAATCACCATAAATAAAAAAATAAGCGAGCTAAATATACCCGATGTCTTTCTGCCCCTGACCATTTCCAGCCTCTTTCCCTCAAATATATTTTATGACATCTTTGGCTGGAAAACAAAGGAAGGATAATCGTTCAGTTTCTCGGGTGAAGCTTAAATCTTTTCTTTATCATTCATAAAGTACAAACTGGTTGCTGACTTCTGCTTTGGCCTGGTACAGGGCCGTGTCAAGGATGGCTGTAAACTTAGGGATAATATTAAAGATAAGCTAATACTGGTCTTCCGTAGCGTCTCAGATCTTAATCTTATGTCTTAATCTTATGTTTTATTTATTTTTAGCATAAGGCAGGACTGACAAATTGACAATTACCTTTTCAGATGAATTTTTGAGAAAAATCTCACCCTCTGCTCAGTTGGATTTGGCTATTATTTTTTCTGTTAATTTACCATTATTTGCTTTATAATAACTGAAAATGCAAGGAGGCTAAAATGAACAGAAGAATAAAAAAAATAGCCGGTTTCTTATTTGGGTTGATCCTGCTGAATCTCATCATTCTTCCAGCCCATTCTCAGACAGGTAAAGATATTCTGGAAAAGATGATTGAGGCCCTCGGCGGAAGAAAAACCTTAGCTGAAATAAAAGACACCAAGATTATCGGAACAATGGAAATTATTCAATATGGTATGACTGCTCCGATGACCATATATCAAAAAGAACCCAATAAATATCGAATGGAAATGGAAGTTATGGGGTATACCATGATTCAGGTTTATGATGGGCAGAAAGCCATGATGACCAATCCCCAGACTGGTGAAGTTGTGGAGCTTACTCCGGATCAAACTAAAGGGTTAATGAAACAGGCTCTGGGCAATGACGCTACTCTTAATCCTGAAAAATATGGAATCACTTACACTTATAAAGGTGAAGAGACCGTAGATGGAAAAAAATATTATGTCCTTGAACAGAAATTTCAGGATGGGGATATAACTACAATGTATCTGGATGCAGCGACCTATCTGCCTTATAAATCTAAATCAAAAGGTTTGAGTCCTACCGGGACAGAAGTTGAAACTGACGTGGTTTTCTCTGATTACAGAAAGGTCGGAAACACTCAAGCTGCCTTTTCTATGACCATATCTCAAGCTGGTGCCGAATACATCAGGATGATTATTAGCGAAATAGTCTACAACAGCGGGCTGGATGATTCACTTTTTGTGCTAAAATAATCAAACCGATGATCGGCCTGAATAACTGGGATTAAAGAAGATAAAATGAGCTGGAGGAGAATTAAATTTTCTCATCCAGCTCACTTTTTTTCATGATACCAGCAACCAGCTTGGCTTCAGCTACCACTTCTCCCTCTACCAGTGCCTGCGCTTCAAAAGTACAGAAGCTGGCCTTCTGTTTGAGCATTCTGACCGAAAGCTTTAATTGGTCGCCCGGGATAACTGCTTTCCTGAACTTAGCTTCTTCTATCTTGCTCAGGACAACAAAAACAGAATCAGGGTCAGGATGTGAATGATAAAGCAGAATTCCTCCAGCCTGAGCCAGAGCTTCTACGATCAGAACCCCGGGCATTATTTTTCGCTCTGGGAAATGACCAGTGAAAAATGGCTCGTTATAACTTACATTTTTCAGCGCTAAGATGCTTTCGCCCGGTTTGATTTCCAGAACTCTATCAACCAGAAGAAACGGGAACCGGTGAGGTAACCACTTCTCAATTTTTTCTGGTTTCATTTTTCTGATTATTATTATTTATTTAGCCGGAGTTTTGGTGGCGTCGTATCTCTTGATGACTTCCTGGGTTAAATCGATCGCTGGGTTGAAGTACAGAACACCACTGGCTCTCAAGTCAAGGATTAAATCCAGACCTTTTTCCTGACCGAGCTTGTTGATGATGGGCATAACTTCGCTCTGGATTTTAAGGTAAAGTCTCTGCTGAAGTTCTTGCATCTCTTTGGTAGCATCCTCAGCCATCCTCTGTCTCTCAGTTCTTTTTCTGTCGAGGTCAGCGCTGAGGGAGATCAGAGCTTCCTGAGTCATGGTCAACCCCTGAGTGTTCAATCTGGTCTCCAGCTGTCTGATTTGCTCATCGAGTTTGCTCAGGTCCTGCTGGGTCTTTCTGTTTTTTTCTTCAAGCTGGGAGATAGCTTTCTTACCTTCAATAGACTTTTCCAGAATTTCCTGGGAGTTGATGATTCCCACTTTGAGTGTCTGCTGAGCCTGAGCAAACAGGCTGAAAGTTCCAGTCATCATAACCAACAGAAAAACTGTCGTTAATCTTTTGTGCATCTCTAACTCCTCCTAAAAATTAATAGCCTTTAATTTTACTCTTTTCTTTTTAAAATATAAAGATGCCCTTCACCTCAGAAAGTCGTCCCGACCGCAAAGCGGAAGGCAAAATTGGAATCATCAGCATATATCTTTTTGTTATTGTAGGCAAAAATTAAACGGAAAGGTACGCGAAGAGCGGGCACAAAGACTCTCACCTCTAAACCGGCTGAAGTATACATATCTTTCAAGTTGAATTTTTGTGACGACAGCAGGGCATTCCCCATATCATAGAATAGGATACCATAAAGTGGACCGCCAAAAGGAATGATGTACTCAAAGTTGGCCACTAAGGATTTCTCACCACCGATCAACACTCCGTTGCTGTCCCTCGGACCAATGGTATAAAAATCATAGCCGCGGACTGATTGCTCACCACCTAAGAAAAACCTTTCCCAGTAAGGAACTTGATGGTTGCCGGTTGGCTTAACAATCATATATTCAATATGAAAACCGAGAACATGATTGGAGATAAAAGGTTGATATCTGGAAAATTCTACTCTTGGTCTAACCAGATGGACATCTCCGCCAAGAAAGGAACCAGCATATTTTATAGAAGCCGTGTACATGGTTCCGCGGCTTGGGGTCAAGGGGCTATCAATAGTCGAGCGGTAAATTACCGGTTCAATGGCACTAACAAAATATTTACCCGGATAAAAATAAGGATTGTAATAATAAACTGTACCTTCTTCTGTTTCGTAGGAAGGCACCTCCAGAATAGTTTTCTGGAAGGTATAGTTTAAGTTAAACCTCCAGTATTCATAGAGTCTTGTTCCATAAACCAGGCTGATTCCCTTGGCAAACTGATTGTATAAATATGGAATGATGATCTTGCGATCAAATATATTAAAACCAAGAGTCATCGGACGATCAAAAACATAAGGCTCGGTCATACCAAAGCTGTAATTCTTGACTCTTTTCCCGTGCTGCAGGGTGAGATCAAGAGTTTCTCCGGTCCCGAGAAAATTGACCGTGGAGTAGCTGAAAGCTACAAAGGTACCTTCATAACCGCTGTACCCAGCTGTAAACTGAATATTATTCCGTTGTAGTTCCTTAACGTTAAGATTGACATCAATCTGAGTCGGGTTTTCCGGATCAGGTTTAATCTCTGGCTCTTTTTCCACATCTACCAGGCCAAGCTGTTTCACTCTTAAAATACTGTCCTTGAACAGAGCCAGGCTGAAGCGATCCCCCTCCCGCAGGAGCATTTCCCGACGAAGAACTTTATCCTTGGTAAAGGTATTGCCTTTAAAGTTTAACCTTCTGAGATAGGCCACCTCTCCTTCGTTAATATTGAAAGTGACATTAACTACTTTTTTCTTGGGGTCAAGACTCTCCACCGGGACAATCTGGGCATAAAGAAAAGCGAAGTTACGATAAGTTTCTCCCATCGACTCGATGGTTTTTTCTCTTTTTTTAGCACTGTATATTTCTCCAGGTTGAAGCTTAACCAGGCTCTGTAGGTATTTGGTGCTGATGAATTTATTGCCTTCAATTTTAATCTCTCCGGTGCGATAAACGTAACCCGGGTCTACGGGAATGACGATCCTTATCATCTTCTGTTTTTTGAACAACACATTCTTTTTGGTTATCTCTTCCAACCTGGGTTCGCCGACCGAAGCTTCCATATAGCCGAATTCCTGCAACCTCTTTTTTATCTCAGCTATGTTTTCTTCAAGCTTGTTCTTCTTAAAAACGTCTTTTCCGGCTATCCAGTTAAAGAGATTGTGTGCCCGATTATCCTTCATCGCCTCCTGAAGGAAGCTGTCTGGAATCTTGGTCCGACCGACAAAAACTATCTCTCCAACCCTAAGCTTGGGCCCTTCATCTATCCTGAAGATTAACTCGACTTCGTTTTTGCCCTTCCTGACCAGTTCTGTATCGATCCTGGCGGCTTGAAGACCTTTCTCTTCCAGAAGTTCTTTGATGGTTTTCTTGGCTTTCTGAATTCTGGCAGGGCTGTAATAAGAATAAGCAGCGATATTTTCGTCTTTTTCCTTAAGTTTATTAACTATGTCGTTCTCTTTTACCTTTTTCCCAGTTTTGAAAACTACATTCTTGATAACCGGATTTTCTTCCACATAAATTTTTATAATTTTGCCCCGCTGACCATCTTCTTTTTCTATCCTCAAATTGGCAAAAAACCCCGTCGACCAAAGAACCCGGAAGTCTTTCTTCAGCAGGGTTTCGTTGTAATAATCCCCTTCCCTGCTGGACAGATAATAGACAATGGTTTCCCGGGAAATTCGGTCATTGCCGATGACCTCAATCTTTTCAATCACTTCCTGGGCATAGAGGACACCCGTCAGCAACATCAGTAAAATGATTAAGCTCAGTCTTCTCATGGAAATAACCTTATACCATAATGTTCGCCATTTTTCAAAGAATTGAGGCCTTTCTTTCTCAGAAATTTCTACCATCTATCATAAATCAATTAACCTTCAGAACCTTCAAAAAGTTTCAAACTGCCGGCTTCCAGAAGATAAGCTTTCTGGCAGAAGCGGGCAATTTTTTCATTATGGGTAACGATGATTGAGGATAGCCTCTTTTTCCGGTGCAGTTCGATGATTAACTGAAGTATTTTCTCCCCTGTCTTCCAGTCTAAATTTCCGGTTGGTTCATCCGCCAGCAAAAGCTTGGGTTGAGTGACCAAAGCTCTGGCCACAGCCACCCTTTGCTGCTCTCCCCCGGATAGCTGGGACGGTCTGAAGCCGCTTCGGGTACCCATTCCCACTTCTTCCAGAGCCTGCCTGGCTAAAGATAGAGCCTTATCTTTTTTCATCCCGCCGATGAGCAGCGGGATGGCTACGTTTTCTAAAGTCGTAAATTCTGGAAGCAGATGATAAAACTGGAAGACAAATCCAATCTGTTTATTTCTCAAAAGAGCGATTTCAGCCGGCGTTTTCTCCTCAAGGTCCTGGCCCTCGAAATAAACCCGACCTTCTGTTGGTTTGTCCAGACCGCCTATTATGTTCAAAAAGGTAGTCTTGCCCACTCCAGAAACACCCATTATGGCTACCAGCTCACCAGCTTTCAGCTCAAAATTGATATTCTCAAAGACTCTGAGCCACTGGTTATCAGGAAGAGGATAAGCTTTGCCCAGGTTTTCTGTCCTAACTATAATTCTATCAACACCAGACATTGATTAACTTGCTCTCCGTTCATTCATATTTTAAAGCCATCACCGGGTCAATTTTAGCGGCTCTTCTTGAAGGAAATAGAGTGGAAATAAAAGTTATGGTCAAAGTCACCAGAACTATTATCGCCAGGTCAAAGAGCTTGGGGTGAAATGGAACATAAGAAATCTGGTAAATATCCACCGGCACTTTTATCAGCTTGAAAGTGTTAGCCACCCAGCACCAGATAAGACCGAGAATCAAACCTAAGGTTGTCCCGACCACTCCGATGATGGCTCCCTGTAAGAAGAAAATTTTTCTGATGTGGCTGGAAGTCGCTCCCATGGCCATCAGCACTCCTATGTCTCTGGTCTTTTCCATGACCATCAGCACCAGGCTGGCGATAATGTTTAGAGCGGCCACCACCACGATCAGGGTAATGGTCAGAAAAAGCAGAGTTTTCTCCAGCTTTAGAGCCGAGAAAAGAGAGCGGTTGAGTTCCATCCAAGTAGTTACATAGATGCTGGGATTAGCAAGAAGATGGATTTTCTCAGCCACTTTCTCAGCCTGAAAAATGTCTTTAATTCTTACCTGTAAATAGCTGACCCTGGAAGGCAGGTTAAAAAGTTTCTGGGCCAGTTCCAGAGAAATCAGGGCCGTGGAAGAATCGAACTCATATAGTCCGGAATTAAAAATGCCGCAAACCTTGAAACTTTTGGTCCGCGGTAAAAGACCTAAAGGAGTCAGACGTCCCGAAGGAATGAGGACATTGACCGTATCACCCACCGAAACTCCCAGAGTCGCAGCCAGGTCCTTGCCCAGGACGATCTCGTCTTGATGACCGTTGACCGGAAGAGTCCCCGCCGGCAATTTTTTCAGCCAGGAAGCAACCAAAAGCTCTTCAGCAAAATTCAGGCCTTTGAGCAGGGCTCCAGCATTCCTGGCCGGCCCGGTTATCAGGACAGTGTTGTAAATTACGGGTGTTACCGATTCAACTTCAGGCAATTTTCTAATCTGAGCTGAAAGCTCCTGGTAATCCTTCAAACCCTCTCCCGACAGGTCCGAAACCATCAGATGGGAGGTAGCTCCAAGAATCTTATCCTGAACATCTTCTTGAAAGCCGGTGATTAAAGAAAGAGCAATCACCAGAGCCATCACCCCGATAGTCACGCCCAGAATGGAAACAAAGGTTATGACTGAAATAAAGGCCTGCTTCCGCCTGGCCGTCAGGTATCTTCTGGCAATGAACAGTTCAAAACCCATTTTTCACCCAAATCTTTTTCAGCGCGGCTTTAGCAACGGGAAGAGGATGACTTCCCGGATTGATTTTTTGTTGGCAAAAATCATGGTCAGGCGATCAATGCCAATGCCTTCTCCACCCGTTGGCGGCAGTCCATATTCCAAAGCTTCGACATAATCCAGGTCAACTAAGTGAGATTCTTCATCTCCGGTTTTCCTCATGGCAGCCTGTTCTTCAAACCGCTGGCGCTGTTCAAAGGGGTCGGTCAGCTCAGAAAAGGCGTTGGCAATCTCCATACCGGCGATGATCAGCTCAAACCGGGCTGCCTCTGAAGGGTTCTCACGGTCTGATTTAGCTAAGGGTGAGATGTCTTTCGGTGGATTGATGATAAAGGTCGGTTGGACAATCTTTTCTTTAACCAGCTTATCAAAAATAACATCAAGAGCTTTGCCATAAGTTAGAGGCTTTTTATCAGGCGTCAGGGTTGAAGCAAACTCAATGATATTCTTCTCATCGTCAAAGCGGGCCGGAGCGAGACCGCTGTATTGCAGGACTGCCTCCCTGAATTTGAGTCTTTTCCAGGGCCTTTTGAGGGAAATCACCTGGTCTCCATACTGCAGTTCTTCCTTGCCGTGGATTTCCCTGGCCAAATAAAGGAAAAGCTCTTCAGTCAGGTCCATCAATTGATTATAGTCTATGTAAGCCTGATAAAATTCCAGCATGGTGAACTCTGGATTATGCTGAGAATCCACACCTTCGTTGCGGAAATTTCGATTGATTTCATAGACTTTTTCCATACCACCGACTACCAGACGTTTCAGGTAAAGCTCCGGGGCGATTCTCAGATAGAGGTCAATGCCTAAGGCATTATGAAAAGTCTTAAAAGGTCTGGCTAAGGCGCCACCGGGAATGACCTGCATCATCGGCGTTTCTACCTCGATAAAACCCCGCTCATCAAAAAATTGCCGGATCTTGGCCACTATCTGGCTTCTGATCCTGAAAGTTTCACCCGATTCCGGGTTCATGATCAGGTCAAGATAACGTTTCCGGTAGCGTAGTTCCACATCCTGAAGACCATGCCATTTTTCTGGTAGTGGATGAAAAGATTTAGCTAAGAAGCTGAACTTTTCAGCCAGAATGGTCAGTTCTCCGGTTCTGGTTCGGAAAAGCCGGCCTTCAACCAGAATGATGTCTCCTATATCGAAAAGATCGAACAGCTCATAATTTTCCTTTCCCACCACATCTTCTCGCAAATAGACCTGGACCCGGTCACGAAAATCAGCAATATGGAAGAAAGTGGCTCGACCCATCTTGCGGATGGCCAGAATTCTTCCTGGTACCTTTACCTGATAATTTTTCTCTTCGAGCTCTTCTTTGCTCAGGTGAAGAAAATCCCTGACCACTTCAAAGACTGAATGAGTCTTTTCCGCCCGATGAGGGAAAACTTCTATTCCCCTCTCCTGGATCTTCTTCCATTTTTCCAGGCGGACTAATTCCTGGTCGCTCAACTCCTCCTGAACAAGTTTCAATTCTTTTTCTTTTTTAGCTTCCTGATCACTCATTTTTCACCTCTCGTTTCCCGGGATTTTCAGAGTCGCTTTATTTTTTCTCAGAATTGATCTTCTGGAGGTTTCTGTAAACTCCATCCAGAATACCATTGACAAAAACTCCTGCCTCCTGACCCGAATACTTTTTGGCTATCTCAATAGCCTCATCGATGACAATCGGTGGAGCCAGAGTCTTCTCGAACAACATCTCAAAAACCGCAATCCGCAGAATATTGCGGTCAACTGTAGCCATCCTGTCCAGGCGCCAGTTCCTGGAAGCCTGCTGGATAGTCCGATCTATTTCCGGTTTATGCTGGCAGATGCCTTTAACCAGCCATTCACTGTATTCCCTTACTTCTGCTGGGACTCTCTGATGAGCCCAGTAATCCTTGAGAATTTCCTCCAGATCATCGTTGGCAAATTCCAACTGGAATAGAATCTGTAAAACACACTCCCTGGCTTTTCTTCTTTTTCCCATGGCAGAACTTCTTTCCGGTCTCTCAGTCGAGCTGAGCTTCTTTGATCAGGTTGAGCATCTCTACCAGAGCAAAGGCAGCATCATAGCCTTTATTGCCGGCTTTGGTTCCGGCCCGTTCTATACCCTGTTCGATAGTCTCAACGGTCAGGATGCCATAAGAAATCGGCACTCCATCCTCCAGGGCCACCTGGGCCAGACCCTTGGTGACTTCAGCGCTGAGAAAATCAAAATGGGGAGTATCCCCCCGGATTAGAATTCCCAGACAGAGTATTCCATCGACTTCTTTTTTCTTAGCCAGCTTTTTAGCCAGGAACGGGATTTCAAATGATCCGGGAACTTTGTATACCTCAATGTCGGTTTCTTCGGCCCCTAATTTTTTCAGGGCTTCCAGAGCCCCTTCCAACAAACGGCCGGAGATGAATTGATTGAAGCGACTGAGGATAATCCCGATTCTGTATCCTTTAGCCTGGAGCTTTCCTTCATAAACTTTCATCTGCCTCTCCTTAGTCAGATTAGATAGGTTTTTTCTCATAGATTCTATATTTCTTGTATATTTTACCACCTATGGAAGTTGTAAATCTATTGATGGCTTCATTGTCTTCAAGCTGCCAGGACATTTCTGCCCACTGATAGCCTTTAGCTTTAGCTCTTCTTTCAAGCTCATCATAGAGCAAATAGCTCAAACCGGTGTGCTGAAACTGGGGCAAAACCCCAAAAACTATAGCCCGCATTCCTTTGATCTTACTCCGGCCGAATAATAACTTAAAAATTCCGAAAGGAAATAATCGACCGTTTAGGTCTTTGATTATCTCATTGTAATTGGGCAGCCCAAAAGCAAAACCGACTTCTTTTCCTTCGTGCAGAGCAAAAATCACCAGCTCCGGGTCGGCAAAATCTTTCAGTCTTTTAGCCATAAATTTCATCTCATTCTCAGTCCAGGGAACAAAACCCCAGTTCTTTGCCCAGGCCTGGTTGTAGATGAAGGCAATTTTCCTGGCCTCATCTTCTATTTTTTTCATATTGACAATCCGCATCCCGAAAGAGGTAACACTCTTAACTTTCTTGACAACGGCTTTAACCTTTTCCATCGTCTCATGGTCCCTGGTCATCATGAAGGCGAAAAGGTCCTTAGCTTTGGTCAAGCCGGCTTTTTCCATCAGCTCCAGGTAATAAGGCGGGTTGTAGGGCATCATGATGACCGGTGGTTTATCGAAACCTTCTAAGAGAAAAGCACACTCATCGTTCATCGACAGATTCATCGGACCACGTAGAATTTCCATGCCTTTGCTTTTTCCCCACTCAGTCACCCGGTCTAACAAAGCTTTGGCCACATCTTCATCATTGTAGCTTTCATAAAGTCCAAAGAAGACCACTTTTTCTTTCCGATATTCGTTATGCCGGTAGTCGATGATGGCCGCGATGCGACCAACAACCTGGTCTCCCCGTCTGGCCAAGAAGAGGTCAATTTCTGCATGTTCAAAAAAAGGGTTCTTTTTCGGGTTTAGCTTTTCCTTCATCTCAAACAGGAGAGGCGGTACCCAGTTGGGATTACCCTTATAAATCTTCCAGGGAAACCTGATAAAAAGGTTTAAGTCCTTTTTTGTTTCAACCCGGTCAACGGTTAAATTATTCATAAAGGCGCCCTCATACGAAAAATTTTTAATAATTCTATCAAATCTATTCTATTTTTTCACCAATATTTTTGCCCGGTACCAAGATAGTTGCACTGTTCAGGGTAAAATGGTAAAAGAATTTTAAGGAGAGAACATGAAACCCGCCAACCAGTTCTATGAACTTAAACCTGAAGACCTGCGCTGGCGCTGTCCTCTGGAAGCCATTCCTTTCGAATCCACAGAAGAATGCGCTGCCTGTGAGGACATCATCGGCCAGGAAAAAGCTCTGAAGTCCCTTCAGGCCGGACTGGAAATCAAGAGCCGGGGATATAATATTTTTATCACCGGCATGGTCGGCACCGGCCGAACCACCACCATCAAAAAATTCCTGGAAAAAATCAGAATTGGTGAAAAAATCCCGGATGACCTGCTGTATGTCAATAATTTCAAAAAACCTGATGAACCCCTGCTGCTAACACTTCCGGCAGGTAAGGGCAGGCTGCTGAGCGAAGGAATGGATAAGCTGATTGCCATGCTCAAGACCAACATTCCAGAACTGCTCAAGAGTCAGTATTTCCAGGAAAGAAAACAGGCCATTATCGAAACTCAGCAGAGAAAACAGAGAGAGATTCTCCAGAAATTCGAAGAGTTGGTAGCGGCCGAAGGGTTTACGGTCATTCAGGTCCAGATGGGCATTTTTACCCGGCCTGACCTGATTCCGGTTGTTGACGGCCAGCCTACCCCGTTCAGCAAAATAGAAGCGTTGGTCAAAGAAGAGAAATTCCCAAAGAAAAAGCTGGAAGAGCTTAAGAGGAAATATGATCAGCTAACAGATACGCTGGAAAAAGTCATTGCCGAACTTAAAGAAATAGATGAAGAAACCCAGGCTCTGCTAAAAAATCAGGAAATCGAAGCTTGCACTCCACTGATTAAAGGCGGGTTGAACGACCTGAGAAACAAGCTGCCTTTCCCTAACGTTCAGAATTACTTGGATGAAGTAGAAATTAATCTGTCTCGGGACATAGACCTGTTTAAAAGCACTTCAAAGGAAGAAGCTGATAGAGATGGTTTTGACCCCTTCCTTCCCTACCGGGTTAACCTGCTGGTCGATAATTCTGAACTCAAGGGCGCGCCGGTGGTCATGGAAATTTCTCCCACATATACCAATCTCTTCGGGACCATTGAATATTCTTACAGCCGCTTTGGCATCGGGCAAACTGACTTCACTAAAATCAAAGCCGGTTCTTTTCTCAAAGCCAACGGGGGCTACCTCGTTCTCAATGCTCTCGATGTTCTGACCGAACCCGGAGTCTGGACCACCCTAAAAAGAACGCTACGTTATCAGAGCTTTGAGATCCAGAATCCCATTTCTCTCTTCTTAGTGTCCACAGCCAGGATGAAACCTGAACCGATTAAATGCAACGTCAAAGTGATTCTGATTGGCGATGACTACCTCTATAACTTGCTTTACTTTCTGGATGACGACTTCAAGAAGATTTTCAAAATCAAGGCCGAATTTGATTCGGAGATGGATAAAAACCAGAAGACCATCACCGATTATGTCAGGTTCATTAAAAAAATTTGTGATGAAGATAATCTCATGCCGGTGGATAAAGAAGGTATCGCCGCGGTGGTGGAGTTTGGGGTCAGACAGGCCGGCCGGCAGAAAAAACTTTCGACCCGATTCCATCTAATCGCTGATGTCATCAGGGAAGCTGATTACTGGGCAAGAAAGAGTGGTAAAAAATTTATCACCAGGGAAGATGTCCAGAAAGCCATCGAAGAAAGGGTGGAAAGGGTTAACCTAATTGAAAGAAAAATCCAGGAGATGATTGAAGAAGGCACAATTCTGATCGATACCGAAGGTCAGGTTGTCGGTCAGGTTAACGGGCTGGCTGTCTATGATACTGGCGAATTTACTTTCGGCAAACCTACCAGAATAACAGCCAGGACTTCTATGGGGCGAGCCGGGGTGATCAACATCGAAAGAGAAGCTGATCTCAGCGGACGCACCCATAACAAGGGTGTGTTGATTCTGGCCGGTTATCTCCGGGGTAAGTATGCTCAGAACAAGCCATTTGCTCTATCTGCCAGCATCGCTTTCGAACAGTCTTACACCGGCGTTGATGGCGACAGCGCCTCATCTACTGAAGTCTATGCCATCATCTCCAGCCTTTCCCGGCTGCCTCTGCGCCAGGACATTGCGGTTACCGGTTCTTTAAACCAGAAAGGGGAAATTCAGCCCATCGGCGGAGTTAATGAAAAGATAGAAGGCTTTTTTGATGTTTGCAAGGCTAAGGGTCTGACCGGAACCCAGGGAGTCATCATCCCACATCAGAACGTTAAAAACCTGATGCTCAAAGAAGAAGTAGTCAGAGCCGTGGCTGAAGGCAAGTTCCATATCTATCCGATAAAGACCATTGATGAAGGGCTGGAAATTCTCACCGGAGTTAAAGCTGGAGAAAGACTCCCTGATGGGACTTTTGAGGAAGGAACTGTTAATTACCTGGTTGATAAGGAGCTTGAACGTCTGGCTAAAGCCTGGCAGGAATTTGAAGCTGAAGCTGAAGAAGAAAAAGCAGAGTCGTGAGTTAATTTCTTTAATCGAGATGGGAAATAGAAATCATTCAGTCAGATTCGTCAATTTTTTAAGCCGCTCAACTTCTTGCGGCTTCAGATAACGCCAGAAACCACGCCTCAAACCTTTAATGGTAACTCCACCAAATGATACCCGGCGAAGTCTCTTGACTTCGAAACCCAGGGCATAGAACATTTTCCTGACTTCATGTTTTCGACCTTCGTGGACTTCAAGGCAGACGAGGGAATTTTCTTTGTTTCTGTAAATGACCTTAGCTTTAGCCGGAGCGGTTTTGCGGCCGTCAACAAAAATTCCTTTTTCCAGCTTTTCCAGGTCTTTATCTTCAACAAAGCCTTTAACTTTAACTTCATAGATTTTTTTTACCTGGTAACGCGGATGCATTAATCGGTTGGCCAGCTCGCCGTCATTGGTAAAAAGCAACGCCCCTTCGGTCTCACCATCCAACCGCCCGACTGGAAAGACTCTCACCGGGAGTCGTGGTAGAAGTTCGACGACTGTTTTTCTTTTCTGTGGGTCATCCATGGTGACAATATATCCTGATGGCTTATTCAGCAGCAAGTAAACTTTAGTGCTCGGCAAACGGACCTGACGGCCATCAACTTCCACCCGGTCGCGAGATTCATCAATCTTCACCCCAAGCTGGGTGACCACCTGACCGTTGACTTTAACCCGGCCTTCCTGAATCATCCGGTCAGCTTCCCTTCTTGAAGCCACCCCGGCTTGGGCCAGAAATTTGTTGATTCTTAAAATGGCTTTTCTCCTTCTTATCTTGTTTTTATTCTCGTTAATTCCAGCTTTATTTTATCTCGATAGGAAAAGCTTCTTTATACCTAAAAATAAAAATTCAGACCACCTATCCAGGTGAAATTCTTGAAATTGAAATCAGTGCCCTCGATGTTCATTTTCACCCGATGGTATCTGGCTTCAGCCAGAAGGCTGACCTTGCCCAGTTTGAGTTCAGCCCCGGCTCCGAAGTTATAACCAGGATTATTTTCCTTTTGCAGATCTTTGATGTTTTCACTGTAATAACCATAACCCACTGTAAGATATGGGGTGACCAGGATAAACGGGATATTCCAGCGCAGATTCACTCCGGCATAGTTATACTCAACCGAGCGTTCGTTCCACATCGAAAGCGACGGGTCAGAAACATTCAGGTTATGAGCTGACTGGAAGAAACTGGCTTCAACACAGAACATAAACAGTTTGATTCCAGCCTTAACTCCGTACAGAATTGACGAATCCGGGTCAAAACTGATGGAACCGACCGAGGGTTTCTGGGTGGAAACTCCACCCTGCAACCCGAGGTACAGACCTATGGGCCCGGCCTGGGCTGAAATGGAAAGAATGGCCAGGCTCAGGGTAAGAATCAGCAGCTTTTTTTTCATCTTTTTCATTTTTTCCTCATTTCCTCATGATAAAATCCAGGCTTGGCCAGAATTTCCATAATTCTCAAGTCAAAGAAGTTCTGGGCATTGACCGGCTTGAGCAGAACGGCGGTATCCACACCCTTTTCTGTGCCGCCGATGGCGATACAGGGGACGCCGGTTTCAACCAGGCCAGCATCAGCAGCCATCAGACTTACTTCGATAGCCACTTTCATCCCTTCGCCGAAGCTTCTAAGGGTATAAGCAATGATTTCATCCAGTTCGTAAGTACCGAGCTTTTTCCTGACTGCCCGGTTAACTCCACCAAAAGCATGCTGGCAGGTTAGGACTTTTGCTCCTTTTTCTTCCAACTTCCGCCGGACTTCAGCCGGCATTTCCTGATAATTGGGCTTATAAAACCCGGTGGAATGAGTCACTACAATCAGGTTACAATCATGAAAAATCTCGAAAGCCTTCAAAGCCGTCTCTCCTGAAGCTGAAGCTATCACCACATTTTTTATCTTCAGCTCTTCTGCCCTGATAGCCGCCCTTTTGAGGGTGGCTTCGGTGTTTTGCTCACCAGGTTCGTCAAAATAAAGACAGGGAACGCTTTGGCCGTCGGCGTGCAGGTCTAATTCACACATACTGATCTCCTTAATCAATCAGAATCATTTAGCTTCTAAATTATCTACTCTACCCGCCCTTCAGTCAAGGTCTGGCAGGTTCAGCAACACATTTTCCCTTGCCTTTTCTGAACCCAAGGTTTCTAAGATAGACATTGGTAAAAACCGATATACTAAATAAATCCTGCCAAGGAAAAAGCGCTCAGGGACTACCAATGATTCAGAACCCATACTGCTTCTTATTAGAGATAGCAAAAACCTTTTAATTAAATTGACTCTTTATCTTATACTATAAACTCTAAGCTTATTTCTTCGTATAAAATAATGTAAACTAAGTATGTTAAATTGAGAACAAAGAGAAGATGAAAAAAGGCTTCATCTACTTCCATGAATCGCTGAGCATGGCTTTGGCTTCGCTTCGAGCCAATAAACTCAGAACTTTTCTGACCCTGCTCGGAGTTATCATCGGAGTTCTGACCATCATCGCCGTGGTTTCAGTCATTCAGGGATTAAACAGTTACGTTTACACCAAAATGTCTTTCTATGGAGCTAACGATTTTGCTGTTTCCAAGTTCTCGCCAGTTATTTCTTCCATCAAGGATTATACTGAGCAGATGAAAAGAAAAGACCTGACCATGGAAGATATGCAAACCCTCAGGAGGCTTTGTCGTTCCTGTGAGCTCGTCGGAGCTTCAGTCGATACCAGCCAGAACGTCAAATACGGCAACCAGGGCATCAAGAATGTCAGTGTGCGGGGAGTAACCGCGGTTGATCATTTGATAGGTTCAGTCTTGGAGCTGGAACGCGGACGCTATTTTACGCAGGATGATGAAGACCGGTCCCGTTTTGTTTGTATCATCGGAGCCGATGTGGTCGAGAAACTTTTTCCCGGACTCGACCCCATCGGTCGCTGGATTAAAGTTGGCCACCAGAATTTTGAAGTGGTGGGCATTGGTCAGAGAAAAGGCAAAATTCTTGGGTTCAGCCAGGACAATTATGTTTGGATACCAATCAGTACTTTCATGAAGATTTATGGCAGCCGCCGGACTATCACCATCAACATCCATACTTCTTCGCCAGAAAAAATGGCTGAGGCTCAGGAAGAAGTCAGGACTATCCTGCGCTCTATCAGAAAAAGAACTTTTAAAGACCCGGATGATTTTTCTTTCCATACTTCAGAAACCTTCATCCAGCTATATAAATCAGCCACTTCCGGTATTTATTTTGCCATGATTGCCATATCCTCTATCGCTTTGCTGGTCGGTGGAATCGTCATCATGAACATCATGCTGGTTTCGGTCACCGAACGAACCAAAGAAATCGGTATCAGAATGGCCATCGGCGCTCGAAGAAAGGACATTCTGATTCAATTCCTGATAGAATCAGCCATACTTTCGGGTCTGGGTGGAATAATCGGGATAACCATCGGCTACCTCATCGCCCGAATCGTCACCCTGACCACTTCTATTCCTTCTAAGGTTGACCCGGTCTCGATCGTCGTGGCCATACTGATGTCCACTATGGTTGGACTGTTCTTCGGCATCTACCCGGCTAATCGGGCAGCCAAACTCAATCCGGTTGAAGCTCTGAGGTCGGAACAATGAGAGTCAGGACACGGTTGTTTGTAGAAATCTTTTCTATGGCCATTGATTCCATTAAAACCCACAAGCTGCGCTCTTTCCTGACCACTCTGGGAATAGTTATCGGAGTGATGACGGTCATCGCCATGGTTTCAGTTATCCAGGGATTGAACAAAAGCATTGCTGGCGAGATTGAAAGAATTGGCAGCAATTTAATCATCATCCAAAAATTCGAACCGGTAATGCTCAGGCAGCAGACAGAAGAAGAACGTCAGAGAAAAGACCTGACCATTGAAGATGCAGAAGCCATCAGGAAAGAGTGCTCCCTGATCAAAGCCCTGACCATTCAGATTACGCCCGATTTTCTTAAATTACCCGAAGTGAAATACCAGAACATCAAGAGCGATAACGCCATCATTTACGGCACTGACGAGAACTTTAATAGCGTTTATGCAGTCTATCTACCAAAGGAAGGCCGAAGTTTCACTGAAGCCGAAGTGCGGCACAGCGCTAAGGTGTGTTTAATCGGAACAGAAGTGGCTGATGTCCTTTTTCCCCATTCTTCTCCCGTCGGAAAAGAAATCAGAATCGGCCCGGAGAAATTTACCGTCATCGGGGTCATGGGCAAGCGTGGTCAGATGTTCGGCCAGAGTCGGGACAACCTGGTAGCCATCCCCTACACCACATTGATGAAATATTTCCCGTATGACCAATCATCACTTCAATTCACCATCGTTCCCAAAGACCCGGGAACTGTAAACGAAACCATTGACCAGGTCACCAACCTGTTGCGGCTCAGAAGAAAAGTCCCACCCAACAAGCCCAACGATTTTGCTGTCTTCACCCAAGAAAGTCTGCTCACCCTGTACAACCAGTTGACTGGAGCAGCTTTTATGGTGATGATTGTCATCTCCTCCATCGGCCTGCTGGTCGGTGGCATCGGCGTTATGAACATCATGCTGGTGGCAGTCAAAGAGCGAACCAGAGAAATCGGCATTCGCAAAGCCATCGGCGCTCGGGCTAAAGACATCGTCAAACAATTCTTGATTGAAGCCATGGTTCTGACCGGTCTGGGCGGAATTGCCGGCATTCTGGTGGGCTTTGCCATTGCTTTGATCATCAAATTAGCCACACCACTGCCGGCCTCAGTGTCCTGGTGGTCTGTTTTCTTAGGGCTTTCTGTATCCATAGCGGTTGGACTTTTCTTCGGCATCTTTCCAGCCCAAAAAGCAGCTCACCTTGACCCGATTGTCTGCCTGAGGTACGAATAAATTCAGTTCAAGCCGCTTTTGTTCTTGAGAAAATCAACAGCCAGATTGATAGCCTTTTCTACCTTATCTTTTTCTTCACTGACCAGCTCCACTAAGGTTGGACTGCCGCCGCCTTTGAGTTTTATTTCAGTTTGAAGAAGGGCGATGACTTCTCGAACATCCACCTTAATCTTTTCTGAAGCTGCAATCACCAGGTGGAAATAGTTTTTCCGGAAAGCAGCCAGAGCGGCCAGGACTTCAGCCTGATGAATGAGGTTTAAAGCCAAATATTTAACTTCTTCAGGAGATTTTTCAGGAAATATTCCAGAAATGATCTTAGATGGACTCTTTTCGATCAGCTCTCTGGCTTCAAAGAAAGACAGCTTTTCTTCCAGCTTTTTCTGCTTCTTTTTGAGGTTTTTGAGCTCGGCGAGAGTCTTCTCAGCGCAGGAAAAAACCTCTGATTCTTCGGCTGAAAAAAGTCTGGCTGTTTCCTGAAGCCAGCGGCGGCGGTTTTCGAATTCCTTGAGCGCCCGGAAGCCACAGACAAAAGAGAAGCGGACATTGCCCCTTATCTTTTCCTGCTTGAGGATTTTAATCAACCCCACTTCTCCAGTCCGACGACAGTGGGTGCCACCGCAGGCTGAATAGTCAAAGCCGTCAACTTCCACTACCCGGATGAGACCGGTTTTTTTAGGTGGTTTGCGAAGGGGAATGGTGGTTATCTTTTCTTCCGGCAGAAAATAGGTCTTAACTTCTAAATCAGAAAAAACTATGCGGTTGGCCAGCTCTTCCACTTCAGCCAGAGTTTTATCTTTAATCACTGGTAGTCCGATTTCCACAGTCGATTCTTCCTGGCCCAGATGAAAAGAAAGAGTCTCACCTTTAACCACTTCATAAAAAGCCTGGGAAAGAATGTGTTGTCCGGTATGCTGCTGCATATGGTTAAACCTTCGGGACCAGTCAATCCGGCCCCGGACTTCGTCTTCCAGCAAGTTTCTTTCCAAAAAATGCAAAATCACCTCATCCTCTTCTTCAACCCTGATCACCCTGACCTCATTCAACCAGCCCAGGTCGTGCGGTTGGCCACCAGATTCAGGATAGAAAGCTGTCCTGTCCAGAATGACCACCGGATAGCCATCTCTGACTTCTCGACCAACGACCAGGGCAGTAAACTCTTTCAGATAAGCATCCTGAAAATAGAGTTTTTCTGTTGGTCGATAGGCAATCTTTTGTTCGTCCATCCTTAGCTCTCCATTTTTGGATTAAGTATATCCCAATCAGGCCAGGCCGATTATCTATACTATTCATATAGAAACTGTATAGATTAAATCAGCCAGCCGGTCTTTCAGGATTAATAACTGCCTTCGGTCAAAACTGAGTCTGATCGAAAACAGTAAAAATATGATCATCAAGATAATCTTAATTTGGGTTGTCATTATTTTTTCTCTTCCCTTTTCAAATCAACCTGACCGAGGAGGCGCTCTGTGGTCTTAAAATGTTTCTTGGCTACTTTTTCCAATATTCCCGAACCGTATTTTTCAACCAGCTTCAAACCGGCCACCTCCACTCGAGGCGAAGCTCCCTTAGGAAGTTCCAGGCCCACTTTTCTCGAGAGGCTTTTGAGTCTCAGCAGAAATTCGGCCCTGGCTAAAATCGAAGCAGCAGCCACAGCCAGGTCTTCTTCCGCACCTGTTCTTTGAACCAGGGTTATCTTTTTGCCTTTTTTGAGTAAAGCTTCTCTGACATAACTCTGGTCGCCGAACTGGTCAGTCAGGGCTTCGACACAATTGACTCTCTCCAGAATGTTTTCTATGGCCCTGGCATGACCCCAGGCTAAGAGGCGGTTAAGGTTCCGAAGGTTTTTATAAAGAGCGTTGTAGCGCTCAGGACCGATAGCTACCACCGAATAGATGTAGCCTTTTTTTAGAACACTGGCGATTTCTATTACCCGGTTATCGGACAGCCTTTTACAATCTTTAACTCCCAATTCTTTCAAAACTTCTTCCTGACCTTCTGGCAGAAAAAACCCGGCAATGACTAAGGGTCCGAAGTAATCACCTTTTCCTGATTCGTCAGTGCCGATGTGTCCTTTTTCGGCGGGAAAAAGCTCTTCCTGTTCCATAGGCCTCACCTGCTTTTAAAATTTAAAATGAAGTCAGTTAATAAATCAGTTTATTTTTAGCACTTTCTTAAAAACTTATCTATAGCCTTAGCGGCCCGCCGGCCGTCACCCATAGCCAGAATGACTGTGGCTCCCCCGCGGACAGCATCCCCGCCAGCATACACACCTGGCAAGCTGCTGGCCATGGTTTCCGAATCAACTTCCACATTTCCCCATCTTCCGAGCTTAAGACCATCGACCTGCTTAACCAGAAGCGGGTTTGGACTCTGACCGATGGCTACCACCGCTAAGTCAACTTCCACTTCAAATTCAGAGCCGGGTACCGGCACCGGACGTGGCCGGCCAGAAGCATCAGGCTCGCCCAGAGTCAGCCTCTGCAAAACCATACCTCGCAGCCGGCCTTTTTCATCTCCAAGAAAACGCACCGGCACCGTCAGAAAATTAAAGACAACTCCTTCTTCTTCCGCATGCCTGATTTCTTCGACCCTGGCCGGCATTTCAGCTCTTGATCTGCGATAATAAATCACGGCTTCTGCCGCTCCCAACCTTAAAGCTGTTCGCACGGCATCCATGGCCACATTTCCGCCGCCAATCACCGCTACTTTTCTGGCCGCTGGCGCCGGAGTGTCAAAATCAGGAAACCGGAAAGCCTTCATCAAATTGACTCTGGTCAGATATTCATTGGCTGAATAAACTCCGAGAAGGTTTTCTCCAGGGATGTTCATAAACCCAGGAAGACCGGCTCCTGTTCCCAGAAAGAAAGCTGAATAACCAG
The DNA here is from genome assembly GCA_014360015.1 of Candidatus Aminicenantota bacterium. Taxonomy (GTDB): domain Bacteria; phylum Acidobacteriota; class Aminicenantia; order Aminicenantales; family Saccharicenantaceae; genus Saccharicenans. The sequence goes on from JACIYJ010000008.1 coordinate 81,159, forward strand.
CCTCTCTAAGGTCAGATGGGCTGGCTGTTTTTCCCACAATAAAATTGGTCTTTATCTCCACTCCCAGACTTCTGATGAAATTTATCTCCGAATGAAGAATCTCCCGCGGTAACCTGAATTCTGGAATTCCGTAGGCCAGGACACCGCCCGGAACATGCAGAGCTTCAAACACTGTAACCTGATAACCAAGACGGGCTAAATCAGCTGCCACAGTCAGGCCAGATGGACCTGACCCAACCACTGCAATTTTTCCCCGGCTTGAATTAACGCACCCGGGTTCAATGTTTAATTCTGAGCGCAAACTTAGATAATCAGCCACAAACCTTTCCAGATGTCCGATGGCTACCGGCTCTTTTCCAGCTTTAACCAGATTACAGTTTTTTTCGCACTGAACTTCCTGCGGACAAACCCGACCGCAGATGGCCGGAAGCCCGTTGGTCTCTCTGATTTTATCCAGAGCTTTATCTAGTTCTCCAGCTTCGATGTACTTAATAAAAGTCGGAATATCTATAGCCACAGGACAGCCGGCTACACAGCCAGGATTTCCGCAATCCAGGCAGCGTTGAGCTTCTTCCTTCGCCATCTCTAAGGAATAACCCAGATTAACTTCGAGAAAATTTCTGATTCTCTGAGCCGGTGGCTGTTCAGGCATCTTATGCCGTGGAATGGTCAACCTTTTCTGGGCAGAAATTTCCCGGCGGAGATTTTTTCGCCAGTCTTTTTCTCTCTCTCGAGAAAGTCTTTCAGTCAGTCCTGGCTCAAAAAGTTCAGTTTTTTTCATTTCTTAAAGTTTACTCCTGACTGTCCAGTTTTTTTACCAGATGGACCAGCGCCAGTTCTTCCTGACTCAAAAAAGCTTTCCTCCGGCTAAAATATTCCTGCCAGTCAACTCCATGACCGTCAAACTCCGGACCGTCGACGCAGGCAAAATAGGTCTTTCCATGAACTGTCACCCGGCAGGCTCCACACATTCCGGTTCCATCCACCATGAGTGGATTCAGGTTAACCCTGGTTTTAAGTCCGATCTTTCTGGTTATTTCAGAAACAGTGAACAGTAGATAACTGCAGCCCATGACCACTACTCGTGACAGCTGAGGCTTCCAGCTCTTAAGACCAAGGATGATCTCCTCCAGGTCTTTATCCGAGCTGAAACAATCAGCCCGAAAAGCTGTCAGAAACTCATCGGTTACTTTTCTAATCCTGTTTTCCCAATAAATGTAGGCCCGGCTCCTGGCTTCAGCTAAGAATAGAATCTGGTTTCCTCTTTCTTTAAGCTCTCTGGCCAGAGGGTAAAGTCCGGCTAATCCATAGCAACCGCCTACCAGCAGGACCTGACCGAAATCAACAACCTCAGCCGGACGCCCGAGTGGTCCGGCCACTCCTTCCAGAAAATCACCGGTCTTAAAACCGGCCAGCTTTCTGGTGCTAACCCCAAGGTTCATAAACACCAGATCAATGGTTCCTTTACTCTTATCCCAATCGGCGACGTTAAGAGGAATGCGTTCCCCTTTTTCATCAGGAATAACCATGACAAATTGTCCTGGCCGGGCTGAAGAGGCAATTTCTGGAGCTTCTACCACCAGATGGAAAATGTTTGGAACTAAGCGTTCGTTGAGAATGATTCTATTCATTTTCGGCTCTCAAACGTCCTCTTAAAATACCCTTTAAGTAAAAATCAAGCCACATCGGGTTGGTTAATACCGGCTTTATCACCGCAGTCCCTATTTTAATTCCATAATCTATTCTTACTGCCGCTGCCAACCGGCCAGATTCTGTTTCGATTTGAACCCTGCTGCCATTTTTAAATCCATGCCTTTCCGCATCTGCTGGATTCAGCCAGAGCCAGTCTGGATTCTGGATTCGCTTGAAACCAGGAACCACCTCAGATAGAATCAACCCGCTGTAAGAATATAAATCTTGGTCAACAACAATCATGAATTCTTCACCCAGGGGTTTTTCTCTGGCCTGAGCTGAAGAAACAACCTGTCTCAAATCATCCTCAATCTCCAGATATCGCCAATGATCTTTTTTGCTGTTCGTCTTATCTGGCAAAAGCGTTGTCTGAAGAAAATCAACTTCAGGCAAGGTAAGTTTAATTCCCAGCCTCGAACCAAGCTTAAGGAAAACCTGGAGGCCAGATAGAGAATTTTCTGAAAACTTTATTTGCGGCAAACTCTTTTTAATTTTGCCTTCAAAATCAACCAGACTACCCGAGCTTTCAAGACTGCTGGCTATTGGCAGAAAGACGTCAGACTGAGCGGCTAAGGGAGTCTCAAAGACATTCAGAACTACCAGAAACTCAGGCTTCACCGCAAGCGGCAGGTCTCCAAGAACAAAGACGGCCCGGATTTTTTTATCCCTGATTCTCTGTTCAAAAGCCGTTAAATCAGAAAGAACCTGAACCGGATACTGACTGGCTAATCTGCTGGCAAAGATTTCATTTATTCTTGAAGTGACCGGAAAAACTTCAGCTTCAAGCTTAAGGGCTAAGTTCCAGACAGCCCACAGATTTCTTCTCCAGGTTTCCTGCCTCAGAAATCTCTGGCCGAAGATAATGGCTGAGGGCTTACTATCAACAAGCAAGCCAGCCGCTTTTTCCAGGTCAGCCAGTTTAACTCCACTCACTTCAGCCAGAATTTCTCCAGAAATCTGGTTTAATTTTTCGACAATTTGATCTAATCCGGAATAAAAACTGAAGCCGGTACTTTTTTCCAGCAAAAGCTTTAAGAGAGCAAGGAGAGTAAGATACTCCCGACCGGGCTCGCCCTTTAACCTGACCGCCGCCGACCTCTCTATTTTATTCAATCCTGAATCTAAAACCACCAGCCTAGCCCCGCTTCTAAGCCACCTGTTAAGTTCAAGCCAGAAAGTCGTAGCTTCAGATTTCAGGTCAGAATCAAGCACCAGATAAGACCTGAATTCAGAAAGGCGGTCGGGATTTATCCGCCGATTAAATTTAACCTGGTTTTCTTTCTCAAACTCATCTATTCTTTTAAGAAAAATTTCCGGATAGAACCAGAAGAAATTCTTCACTCCAAGTTTCTGCCCGATTTCCAGAAAAGCTAAGAGGTTTTCAATATGAGTCTGCTCGTTAAAAACAAAAGCTATTTCTTCCGGACTAAAAGCTTCCAAGTTTTTGACTACTGACTCCAGGGCTTCATCCCAGCTGGTTTCAACCGGAAAACCATTGCTTCTGATTGTAGGCTTAAAAATTCTTTTAAGCTCCGTCAGCAATTCTCTAAGACCAAATCGTCCCCGGGCACAGCCAGACATAAAAGCCGGTCTTTTATCTGCCGCTGGTAAAATTCTTCGAATCGCTCCATTTTCCATAATTTCCGCTTCCAGCTCGCAGCCACAGCTACAGAGAGGGCAGATTAATTTTTGACGACTGAGATTTTTTCCTTTAGCCGCTACCAATCCTTTTTCGGTAAAGGCAGCCGTTGGACAGACATCCACACAGGCCCCACAAAAACTGCAATCAGCTTTGACCAGAGTTCGGTCATAAAATGTCCCGATAACTGTCTTTGTGCCTCGATTGACAAAGCTCAGCACCCCCTCTCCCCTAATTTCTCCGCAAACCCGGACGCAGCGGCCGCAGAGAATGCAGAGGTTCGGGTTATAGCTAATAAACGGGTCTTTCTGCCAGAGTGGCCATCCTTTATCTTCAAATTCATAGCTCACTTTTTCTATTTTTAAATACTCGGCCACCCGCTGAAGCTCACAGTTTCCATCCTTAGGACAGAAAATGCAGCCGCCAGGTTCCAGAGCCTTAGCCATGGTGACCTTGAGCTCATTGCAGATTGGTTTTTCTGAACACAGCAAACAGAAATAGGGATGTTCACTCAGGATAAGCTCGAAAATTGAACGCCTGAGACTCTCCAGCTCTTCTGATGAAGTTATAACTTCCATCCCTTCTTCAACTAAGGTCTGACAGGCCGGAGACCAGAATGGCCGACCTTTGATTTCTATCAGACACAGACGGCAACTGGCAAAAGCGGGCAATCCTTCGAGCTCACAGAGAGAAGGAATGTAGAGGCCATTTTTCCGGGCGCATTCGAGGACAGTCATCCCCGGCTCAGCTTCAACCAGCCGCTCGTTTATTTTGAGTCTTATTCGGCCAAAACTCATCAATTAATTTCCTCCAGGTCTTTTATCATCGTTCTGCTCCAAACTTTTCCAACTGACCTTCCTGATGGCCGAAAACTGGGGCGGACAGGTGGAATAGCAGACACCGCATCTGGTACACAATTCCTGATTAATCACCGGGGCTCCATCGGTTCCAACCCGGATAGCTCCATACGGACAGGCCTTAAGGCAGAGCTGGCAGTTAGCGCATTTTTCCGGTTCGATTTCATAGGCAATGAGCTTTTGACAGACTAAAGCCGGACATTCTTTATCTACAATATGCTTTTCAAACTCAGCCCGAAAATAGCCCAGAGCACTGAGAACGGGATTGGCGGCCGTCCGTCCTAAACCGCATAGAGAACCTTTCTGCATAGTCCAGCCAAGCTTCTCCAGCCGCTCAAGGTCAGAAATCTCACCTTCTCCGCTTGAAATCTTTTTCAGAATTCTGACCATCTGCCTGGTTCCAATCCGGCAGACCGCGCATTTCCCGCAGGATTCCAGACTGGCAAAGTTGAGAAAATAAAGAGCCATGTCCACTAAGCAGGTGCTCTCATCCAGGACAATCATTCCCCCGGAACCTATAATCGACCCGGCCTGGTTCAGCGATTCATAATCAACTGGAAGATTAAACATGCTGGCCGGGATACATCCGCCTGAAGGACCTCCGGTCTGAACAGCCTTAATTTTTTTCCCGTTTTTTGGTCCACCCCCAACTTCATTGATAACTTCGCCGAGGGTAAGACCAAAAGGCACTTCAACCAGCCCGGTGTAGCGAACCTGTCCAACTAAGGAAAAAATCTTTGTCCCCTTGCTCTTTTCAGTGCCGACTCTGGAAAACCAGGTCGGGCCCTGACGGATAATCAAGGGAACATTAGCCCAGGTTTCGACATTGTTAATTACTGTCGGCTTTTCCCAGAGTCCACGGACGACCGGAAATGGAGGCCTCTGCCGGGGAAAAGCTCTTCGGCCCTCGATGGAAGCAATCAGAGCGGTTTCTTCCCCTGAAACAAAAGCTCCAGCTCCCCTGACCAACTCCAAGTCAAAAGAAAAACCGCTTCCCAGAATATCCTCTCCAAGAAAACCTGCTTCTCTGGCTTTTTCTATCGCCTGTTCCACCCTTTCGATGGCCAAAGGATACTCCTGCCTGATGTAAACAAAGCCCTTTTCCGCCCCAACCGCATAAGCACCGATGATCATACCTTCAACTACACTGAATGGATTGCTTTCCAGAAGGCCTCGGTCCATGTAGGCACCGGGGTCGCCTTCATCACCGTTGCAGATTAAATATCTTTTATCAGCCTTAGCTTCTCGAGCCAGACGCCATTTGAGTCCGGTGGGAAAGCCAGCCCCGCCCCGTCCTCGAAGACCAGAGGCTGAAATTATATTGAGGATTTCCTCAGGTTTATTACTGCTTAAAACTGACCCCAGAGCTTTAAAGCCCTCATGACGAAAATAATCATCAAGGCTGGTCGGGTCAAGGTCAAGATGGAAGTCCATCAGCCAGCGGAGCTGCTTGCGGTAAAAAGGTAATTCATCCACTGTCAGATAAACCTTCTGATTGGCTTCATCTTTGAAAGCCAGCTCCGGAATCATTTTTCCTTCTAATATAGTTTCTTCCACTATTAGCGGAACATGTTCGGGTCTGAGATTGGGATAAAAGTATTTTTCTGGAAAGATGATGGCATCTGGCTCGAACTGACAGAATCCATGACAGCCGGTCAACTTGAGCTTAACTTTTTCATTGAGCCCGAATTCTTTAATAGATTTTTCGAAGGCTGAAGCAATTTTTAAAGCCCCAGAAGCCCGTCCGCAGCTAGCTGAGGAAATACTGATCAGCCGAGGGAAGCCTGAAGCAGACTGCAGGCTTCTTCGGTATTCTTCAAGTTCCTTTACCGATTTAAAACGAACCTGGCTCATTATATTTACTCTCTCTTTTCACTTTCCCCGGTCAATTTTTCAGCAATTCTTTTCACCTCTTTAAGATCAACCTTAGCCTGAAGCTGGCCGTCCACTACCACCACCGGTCCTATAGCGCAGCAGCCCAGACAATTGACCGGCTTTAATAAAACATTCTTTTCTAAATTCTCTTCTCCCGGTTTTACCCCAAGCCATCTGGAAAATTCTTCCATTATGGCACCTGATCCCCGCACATGACAGGCTGTTCCCTGGCAGACCACAATTTCATGCTGGCAGTGGGGTTTCAAGCTGAATGCTGAATAAAAAGTCACCACTCCAAATATTTCTGAAGGCGAGACAGAAAAATGTCTGGCAGCTGCGGGCAGGATTTCTTCCGGGATATAGCCTGTGGCCTGCTGAACAAGATGCAGAAAATGAACGAGATACCTTCTTTCTCCCGGCAAAGTCTGTAGTATCTTTTCTACTATGCTTATCTTATTTCCCAGATTCTTCATTTGATAATAAAATCAGGCTCAGCAAAAACAACCCGGCCATCAACCATGGTCAGGAGAATTTTAGTGTTGATTATTTCTTCTGGTTTAATCTTCAGTATATCCCGGTCAAGGACCACTAAGTCAGCCAGCTTGCCTGGCTCAACCGAGCCTTTTTCTTTTTCCGAAAATTCAGCATAAGCTGCCCTGATGGTATAACTCTTGATGGCTTCTTCCACCGAGATTTTTTCTTCAGGTATCCAGCCTTCAGGGTGCTTACCATCAAGAGTTCGGCGCGTCACAGCCGCATAGATTCCGGTTAGCGGGTTGAGGGGAGCCACCGTCCAGTCAGAGCCAAAGACCAAAACAGCTCCAGCTTTCTGGAGTGAGTTAAAAGCATAAGTAGTTCTGGCTCTCTCCGGTCCGATTTTTCTTTCGGCCCAGCAGCCGTCGTCAATGGTATGATAAGGTTGAACTGAAGCAATGAGTTGAAGCTGGCCAAAACGGGGAATATCGGCCTTTCTCAGATGCTGGGCGTGCTCGATTCGCCAGCGACGGTCGCGGGGTTCATTTTCCCTAAGAATTTTCTCGAACAGGTCCAGGATTAAGGCATTAGCCCGATCGCCGATGGCATGGATGGCTACCTGAAGACCCTTAGCTTCAGCCTCACGTAATCTTCTCTCCATTATGCCTTCAGGGAACATATGAGCAGCCAGCAGGCCGTAAGCCTTCGGATTATCAGTGTAAGGTTCAAAAAAATAAGCGGTACTTGAACCCAGAGAGCCATCAACAAACCCCTTCAGCCCGGCCAGCCTCAAGAAAGGATGCCCAAACCCGGATTTAACCTTAAGCCGCAGGAAAGTTTCAATTTCCGAAATCTGGAAATAAACGTAGAGCCTGGCCGTCAGTTCCCCACGGCCCAGGAGTTCCTGGTAAACTTCAAAACTGGAGGCATCAGACATGTCATGGATGGAGGTAACGCCGCTTCTGGCCGCTTCTTTTAGCGCGGCTCTGACCGCTTCGATCTTTTCGGTCAGGATCGGCTCAGGGATTTTAGAATATACTAAGTCGCAGGCCGCATCCTTGAGGATTCCGGTCGGTTCACCGCTTACCGGGTCTTTGATGATTTCACCGCCAGAAGGCGGAACGGTTTCTCTGGTTATTCCAGCCAATTTCAGGGCTAAGCTATTTACCAAAACCATATGTCCGTCAAAGCGGTTGACACAGACGGGATGGTCAGGAGTTACTGAATCAATCCAGTCTTTTCTGGGAAGCTCGGGCGGATTGAATTGCTCATGATCCCAGTCGCCATTAAGTATCCAGGCCCCGGCTGGCAATTCCTTAGCCTTTTCAGCAATCCTTTGGACGAATTCTTCTTTTGACCGGCAATCCCGCAGCTTAACCGAACGCAGGGCAAAGCCCCCGTTTAAAAAATGAGTATGGCAGTCGATAAAACCAGGCAGAACAAAATTGCCTTCAAGATCGATAACTCTGGTTTCAGGGCCGATAAGCTTCTTTATTTCAGAATTCTTACCAACTCTGACAATTCTATTCTGAACAATAGCCAGAGCCTCAGCTTCCGGTTGAGCCGGATTGACAGTCCAGATTCGACCGTTGATCAAAATGAGATCAGCCATACCCCCCCTCCTTTTTTCTGGCAGCTCATAAAAAGGATATTGATGACGATTGAAATAATCAAAAAAATTTTCAGCCAGGATTTTATTTTCAATTTTATTTTCATCAACTTACTTTCTTCCGACTCTAAGGTTCAGTTTTAATTTTACGACAAAAGCCAGTGTCGTGCTCAAAAATTTTTTAAAATTTGGGGCTTTCCATTCTCGAAGCCATTTTTCTTCTCTTTTTATTTTTTTCTCTTTTTATTTTTCCAGCGCCATTCTTTTTTTTCTCTTAAGTCATAAAACTTTTCCTGGCTGACCGATTTCCAGGACCTGAAAATCTTGGGGCAAGAACAGCTCGCCCTGATAATTTTTTCTAATTTCTTTTTCTATTTCTTCCATGTAAAAATCCAGGTCGCTGAAAAAATGGCAGGGTACTAACAATTTCACCCTGGCTTTTTCCGCCGCCAGACCCAGATCTAAGGAATTGGTGTGCATGGTTTGGAGAAAGGGGAAGGTTTCAAAATACCGGCTCGGCGTGCTGCAGTCGTGAATCAAACAATCTATATCTTCAGCCAGGCTGAAAACCGCATCCTCAATGGGAGTATCACCGGAAAAAAGGACCTGACCGTCAGGCGCTTCAAAAAGGAAAGCCATAGAAGACGAATGATGCGGCACATTTAGCCCGGTGACCAGAAGACCTGGCAAAATTTCTTTCCTGCGGCCAGCGGTGAGAGGATGCGGATCAACCCTGTAGAGAATTTTTTCTTTCCGCAGGTGAAACAGGTCGAGCAACTGAAGACAAAAAGAGACAGTTTCAGCCGAGCCAAAAAGCTTGACCACTTTATTTTCGAGCATCTGACTGTGAACAAAGGAGGGCAGACCATAGACGTGATCGGGATGAATGTGAGTGATAAAAATGGCCGAAATCTGCTGAGGCCGATAACCTGATTTCAATATTTTTTGAGTCAGAGAACCAGGACAATCAACGAGCAACAATTCACCGCCAGTTTCAATCAGCAGACTGGTGTTATCTCTGGCTGTGGTGGGAACTGCACCACCTGTCCCGAGAAATGTTATCCTCATGGTTACCGCTCTCTTTTAATAGAAGATTCTTTATAAGAAATTTTCTTGAATAAATCAACCGGTTATGGCTGTTAGAAATATTTGGGATAATATCTAACCTAATTTTGCTATATTGGCGGCACCTTTCTGTGTTACTATTTTAAATTTCTTAACACTTTTTTTGATGATAAGAATTAAACTTTTTATTGGCTGTCGATAAAAATAATCACCGAACTGCAAATTAATTCTGACAATTGCTGTTTTTAAATCCTTGACTTTATGAAAGGGCCTGCCGAAAATTGACAGGACAGGTTTTATAAGATAAATTTTTAGCTCGCAACCAGGAATAGGACAAAAACAAGAATAAGAAAGAAATAAGCTGAGAACAAATTAAAATGAGCGATTGTAAATTAAAAGTTTCTTCGCCGGGACGGATCTGCCTGTTCGGAGAACATCAGGATTATCTGAACTTGGATGTAATAGCCTCAGCTATCAGCTTGCGCTTTGTCATCGAAGGCCAGCCGAGAGTTGACCAACAATTTTTTATCGACCTCCCGGATATAGGTGAAAAAGAACAATTTTCAGCTGAAGGCGAATTGCCCTATCTTAAGCCCAGAGATTATCTGCGAAGTTCAGTTAACATCCTTCTCCGGCTTGGCTGCCGCTTTGACCGGGGCTGGGATGTCCGGATGCATGGCGAAATTCCAATTAATGCCGGAACCTCCAGCTCTTCGGCCATGGTCGTGGCCTGGATAAAATTTTTACTGGAGGCTGCTGGCCGGCTCGAGCTGGCTCCAACTCCCGAGACGGTGGCCGAGCTGGCCTATCGAGCTGAAGTTGTTGAGTTTAAAGAACCGGGTGGTAAAATGGACCATTACACTTCAGCTCTTGGCGGAATCGTCTGGATTCAATTTACCCCGGAGTTAACCATCACCAGGCTGGAGATCCCCCTCGGGACATTTGTTCTCGGAGATTCTCTTGAGAAGAAAGACACCACCGGGACCTTAGGTTCGGTCAGAGAAAGAGTCAGTCGGGGGTTGGAAATGATCAAAAAAGAAAATCCAGATTTTGATTTAAAAAAAGCCACAGAATCAGAAATCGTTCCGCTCATCAAAAATTTCCCGCCCGAAATCAAAAACCCGCTTCTCGGCGCTGTCCTTAACCGCGACCTAACTAAGGAAGGGTTGAAACTTTTTCAGGCCAAAAGCTTTGACCATAAAGAATTTGGTCGGCTGCTTCGAGAAGAGCAGAGAATTCTCCGCGACCTGGTGGGCATCTCCACCTCTAAAATCGACCGGATGCTCCAGGCGGCTATTGCCTATGGAGCCCTGGGCGGAAAAATAAACGGCTCAGGTGGTGGCGGCTGTATGTTTGCCTATGCACCAGAAAATCCAGAAGCTGTGGCCAGAGCGGTAGAAGCAGCTGGCGGAAAGGCTTACATAGTTAAAGTGGATTCTGGATTGAGGGTAGAAAGCTAATTTTTTGAGCCAGAAAATAGACAAACTTAAATTTTTTTGTAAAATATAATCTTGACTTTAACCGTAGTAAATTCTGCAAGTTAAATAAAAATCGGGAATTTTCTTAAGTCGCGAGGAGGCTCAATGATTGACGCTACCAAAATTAGAAGAGGCATGATTATCAAGCTGGAAGACCAGCTCTACCGCGTCTTAGATTGTCAGCTGATCACCCCAGGGCGCTGGAAAGCCATGGTCCAGACCAAGTTGAGAAACATCAAAGATAATTCGCAGTTAGAATATAGATTCCGTTCTGAAGACCGGGTAGAGCAGGCTTATCTCGAAGAAGTGGAAATGGTCTTTCTTTACCGCAGCGGCGATGAATTCTATTTTATGAATCTTCAGACCTATGAACAGATAAAACTCGACGCCGAAGCCATCGGCGATGGCGTCAATTATCTTATCCCTGACCTGGTTTTGACCATCGAGATGTATGAAGGCCAGCCCGTAGGCATTAAACTTCCCAACACAGTCGACCTGACGGTTATTGAGACAGAGCCAATGCTTAAAGGAGCCACCCAGAGCGCCAGTTCCAAGCCAGCCAAGCTGGAAACCGGACTGGTTATTCAGGTACCCCAGTTTATCAAAGAAGGAGATGTCATCAGGGTTGACACCAGAGAAGATAAATATCTGGAAAGAGTAAAAACTAAATAACCGAACCAGACTTAGAATTGACTTTGGAAAACTCCAACATTCCCAAAACTATCTTTGACTCTGATTATCAGGAGATTGTCCGCGGCTCCGCTCAGCTTAATTGTGAACTTAAAGCTCTCGCTTTTTGAATCGCAGATTCCATCAACCGGAAAGACCACCTGCCAGTCCTCAGGTTTTACCAGAAATTTTACTTCTTCGATGTAAGAATAAGCATCTTCAGCCACAAAGGAAACTTCCAGACCATCTTTGGTCTTTACGGCTGAGAAGTTCTTGACCACCGGTAAAGAGTTATCGATGACAAAAGGCTTACTGATTTTTTCGGTTTTTTTCTCGGTGCCCGGCGGGTTGGAAGGTAAATCCGAAGCTTCGACTTTGAGAAAATAGGTGCCATCCGGAAAGTTCCTGGTGTCAAAGGAGAAAACTTTATCCGTCAGTTTATCCTGCATCAGCCGCCAATTTTGGTCTCCTTCCTTTCTGATGAAGACCTTATAACTGAGTTTATCCTCATTCTCATCGCTGGCTTCCCAGGTGAGCGTCCTGAATCCCTGGCGTTCGGCCTTCTTGGGGGTGAGGAAAATGCCGGTTTCGTCCTTCTTTCTGGCGCTCTCTTGTGAAGCAGTGTCCACACCTAAAATGACTTCTTCCTGTTCCGGCGGTTTAATAAAAACCTGATTTGGCGGCAAAACCTCGAGTTTATCGATGACCGGTGCCAGATTGGTCTGCAGATAAAAAACCAGAAGCTTTCCTACCTTAGGCAGCTGCCGACCAGACTGGCTCTTCAGATTGATTTTGAGCTGGAGATAACGACCCTTCGGACTGAGAATCTTTTCATCTGCTTTGACATAGGGTGGAGACCAGTCACTCCAGGTTTCATCAGGCTCAGCCGTGTTACCGCTCCTCGATTGCACCTGAACTAAAGCTCCCTGAGGCAACTCCGCCTCCCAGCTGATTCTTCCCCATATGGACAAAGTCTTGGCATCAAGAACCGGACTTAAATATTCGCCAGAAAAGTTCTGGCCCAGCTGCAAAATTCCGAACAAACAGGGATTATTGCCAATGACATAAACCTGATTGTTAGCATAATACAGGCCGTAAATCTGTTCTGAGCCTTCCTGGCAGAGAAGCTCAATCGCACCTTCTCTATCCACCGTGTAAATCCGCCCCTGATTTCCGGTGCCGAAAATTATTTTTTTATTGTCTTCATCAAAAATTAAGCCAAACACCATTTCTTCGGTCGAGCTCCAGAGTTTTTTCGCCAGACCATCAGCTGAGACCTGGAAGATGGCACTGGAGACCGAACCGGAAGATTTGCTGCTAACTGAGGAAGAAGTGGACGGAGGAACCTCTAAGGTCGCTACCTGCGCAGGTGATACTACCACCATGACTTCTGTATCCGATTTAACCGGAGCCGAGGATACTGCCGGAGTGATCGTGGAAACAGGTTTGGAAGGCAATCCGGAAGCGCTGACATAAATATTGCCATCCCGGTCAAAAGCGATATTCCTGATTTCTTCATAGGCCGATTCAAACAGAACGCTGCTCCTTCCTGTTGGTGAGATTTTGTACACCAGGCCCCGGCCACCACTGCCAGCCAGAAGCTCACCAAAAGGACTCTTACGCATACAGAGAATATGATTATCCTTAGCTTTAAAAATTAATCTGCCTTCCCCGGTCGGAGTAATTTCATAAATACCACCGCTTTCACCCACTGCTGCTAAGAGATTGCCTTTTTCAGTTAACATCAGGTCCCAGATGTATTTTTCCTGCGGGTTAAAAAATTCTTCTCCTTTACCCTTGGCTATAATTTTGTAGATTTTTCCGTTGGGTGAGGTGCCAGCAAAAAGATTTCCTTTCTGGTCAACGGCCAGACTGGTCACATCCATTTCAGGAGTCTGATAATAAAGTTCGATTTTTTTATCAGCTCCGACTCTGTAAATCTTGCCGCTGTGTCCTGTTCCCAGAAAGAAGCCACCACCCGGAGCTATGGCCAGAGAAAGATAGAATTCTTCAGTTGGGAGCTCTATTTTCTCCACCTTAGGTCCCAATGACAGCACGCCCTCGGAAGAAAGAGAAATTCCAGAAAATTTCCCTTTAAGAAAATCTTCCTTTGACCTGAGCTCCCATTTTCTCGGGACAACAGCCTGGAGCTGTGAAATCATCAACAGAATGGCTGCTGATTTGATGGCTAAGGAAATTATTTTTTTCATCGACTCGCCTTTCCTTTACTTAAAAGGTCATAACCTTATTAATAAAAATTATTGCCTTTTATTTTTTTATCTTAATCGGAATCCTTACGGCTCCTTTGAAGACATAGGGAATCGGCAGCTGATATTCACTCAAAGTGGACCGATTAATCTCAGTCAGGTTAGAGGTAGCAGCCCGGGGTGAAGTGAACATGGTCTTAAAACTCGGAGGCAAGTTGGGTAACTCTTCCCCTTTGAGAAAAAGCCCGGACCTGGCAGCCAGAATCTTAAAATATATTCGGTTGTTTTTCCTGAGGTTGCCTAACATTCTTATCAGCTGGCTCAAATTCCTCGGCGTAAAATCCTGTACCCGGTATATCCCTCGCTCCAGCTGCTGCATATAGCTGGCATCAGCTACCACCAGCTCAAATTCCGAGCCCGGGGGCAAAGGCGGAGCAGCAAATTCCACTTCTTCTGTTTTGACTTCATTCTTGAAGGTACGAAAATAAGCCCTGACCTTAACCACTTCTCCTGGGAATACTTCATACTTGTCCAGAAGGACTTTTTCTAAAGTCGCTGACCGGATTTGTTCGACTGACCTTATTCTCACCTCAATCTGATTGATGTTAACTTCCTGAAATTCATTGTTTTTCAAAAGATAAACCACTGCCGCCACGATGCTCGACAGGCTGGTAGTTGGATTATCCAGATTCCCGCTGAACAGGTCTTCTAAATGAATGCTCATTCCCTGGTCCAGAAAGATATCAGCCTCGAAATCAAGAGAAAGGCTACCATATGACCTCTCTTCGCTGCTGATCAGAGCTGAGATTCCAATGTTCAACAGCGCTGGCGACAGAATGGGATCATTGACTACTTTTAATTTAAACTGCTTCTTGCTGATCGGGCTGTCCTGGATTTCGATGTTAACCGGAATGTAGCGCGGAAAACTGCCAATTTCACCAAAAACGCCACTGGTTCTGTCTTGAGTCACCCGGCCGATCAATTGACCAGTGGCTGCCAGCTTGAAAGAACTCTCTAAGCTGGGAACCACAGTCAGCACTTCGGCCCTGGTCAAACCATAATCAACCGAACCAAGATTGTAAAAAGGATGTCCGAAAGCCAGTATTTTATTGCCGTCAACATAAGTAACAGTGCCAACTGCAGTCAGGTCAAGGTCACCGGACATCAGCTGCACACCTACCGCATCTCCCTCGTTAAGGACAGCGGGCTTCGGAGTCAAATTCAAAATCTGAGCGGAAGCTACTCCCGCACCTAAAACCGGCTGGAAATTATGCTGGCTGAAAAAGGCCTTGAACTCGTTAAAGGCTCTATCAGTAAACCCGGAAAAAATCAACGGAATCTTTATGGGGATAAGAGCCCGGTCATGGCCTGGCCCGGAATCTTTTCTGGAACTGACTTCAAGATAAGCTCGGCCCAGGTCTTCCAGGGTCAGGCTGCCTTCGAGTAAGTTTTGGCCTGAACTGGCTCTCAAGCGCGACTCCTGGCTTTTCTGGGATAGAGCCAGCATCTCTTCGATCGGAGTGATACCTGCAATAGCTTCCTTGGCAAAAGCATAACTGAAAGAGACTGAACCAACCAGTTTACCATCGATGTAAACCGGGCTGCCGCTCATCCCGGCAATCACTCCAGTATTCTCCAGTCCCTGGCCAGTCAGCTTAGCCAGAATCCAGTTTTTCTTGGGCTGGACATTCTCTAAGATACCGATGATTTCTACATTAAAGCTTTCGATTTTATTCCCGGCAAAAACACTTTTGCCGATCCCTTTCATCCCAGGCTTGACCTGGGACAAAGGCAGGATAGGAGTGGAAGCCAAAGCCGATGAAATCAGAACGAAGAGCAACAGTAAAACTAAGGCAGTATATCTCCTGCCTTTATTTCTTAAAAAAGAGGACATTCTTAACCCCTTTATCAAGTAAATCGGCACTTCACTTATGGAATAAGTCCAAGAGCTTTTCCGCACTTCCTGAAGGCCTCAAGAATCAGGTTTAATTCTTCATCAGTATGATTGGCCGAATAACTGGTTCTAATCAGGGCCTGACCCTTGGGTACCGCAGGATAGATGACTGGAGTAGTAAAAATCCCTTCGTCTCTCAGCGCTTTCCACAGAGCAAAGCATTTCTCGTCATCACCAATCATGATGGGGATGATCGGAGTCTGACTTGGACCGGTGTTGTAACCCATTTGCTGGAAACTATTTCTCATGTAATGAGTAATCTGCCAGAGCCTTTCTCTTCTTTCCGGTTCATTTTCTATGACTTCCAGAGCAGCCAGGACGGTGGCCACTGAAGCCGGAGTGGCTGCCGCACTGAAGATTAAGGAGCGGGCAAAATGTTTGATATAATTGATAACTTTTTTCTCTCCAGCCACAAAGCCACCGATGGAGACAAAAGACTTGCTGAAGGTCCCCATAATCAGGTCAACTTCATCTTCCAGGCCAAAGTGTTCAGCAGTACCCCGACCGTGTTTTCCGAGAACTCCCAGGCCATGAGCGTCATCAACCATCACTCTGGCCTTATATTTCTTCGCCAGTTTGACAATACCCGGTAAATCGGCAATGTCTCCTTCCATGCTGAAGACACCATCAACCACGATCAACTTACCTTTGTCTTCCGGAATCTCAGAAAGAACTTTTTCCAGGTCCTGCATATCGTTATGTTTGAATTTTCTAACTTCAGCAAACGATAGCCGGCAGGCATCGATGATGCTGGCGTGGTCCATCCGGTCAGTGATCACGAAATCATCTTTTCCGGCTAAAGATGAGATGATCCCCAGATTGGTCTGATAACCGGTAGAGAAAGTCAGAGCGGCTTCTTTATTCATGAATTTAGCCAGCCGTTCTTCCAGCAGTTCGTGAAGGTCGATCGTTCCGGTCAGAAATCTGGAACCGCAGGTAGCTACACCATAACGGTCAATGGCTTCCTTAGCCGCCTGTTTTACCTTAGGATGGTCAATCAATCCCAGGTAATTATTGGAACCGATCAAAATCATCTCGCGACCACGAACTTTAACTCGATTACCCTTGGCTTCAGAAATTGGGGTGAAATAGGGATAAAGGCCAGCAGCCATAACTTCTTCAGCTCGACTGAAGTCATAGCATTTTTCGAAAATATCCATCTTCTCCTCCTAAAATCTTTTTCTAACCTAAGGTTTTATTTTTAGATTATTACTTTTTACCTTTTTATTAAACTTTTTTCAAGATAAATTGACCAACTCTGCGGCTTGGTCTAAAATCAGAGCATGATTGCTCTGGTAACAGGAGCCACGGGTTTCATCGGTAGCCGCCTGGTTGAACACCTGCTGGCCAGAGATGATACTGAAGTTTATGCCCTGGTTAGAGACCCGTCTAAATTGAGCTGGATGAAGCGGGCTGATAATCTTCATCTACTTAAAGGAAACCTTTTTTCTATACCTTCTCTGCCGACCAACTGCCAGGTGGTTTTTCATCTGGCCGGTCTGACTAAAGCCGTGAAACCGGAGGATTATTATACTGTAAACCAGATGGGCACGGCAAGCTTGATGGAAAAACTTGTCTCAAGCGGTCTCAGTCCCAGATTCGTTCACCTGAGCAGTCTGGCCGCTGGCCGGCCCGCCATTAAAGGACAGCCGGTCAAAGAAGATGAACCGCCAAATCCGGCTTCGCCTTATGGTCGGAGTAAGCTCTTAGCTGAGCAGGAAGTATTAAAGTATAAAGACAGGATGCAGGTTATCATCCTGAGAGCTGCAGCGATTTTTGGTCCCAGGGACAGGGATTTTCTACAGTTTTTCCAGCTGATAGACAGAGGCTGGCTGTTTACCTTTACTAAAAAAATCACTATGAGCCTTTGCTATGTTGATGACCTGGTCCGGGCTATGGAAATCTGTTCTACCCCCGGCCTGAAAAGCGGAGAAATTTATAACGTGGCTGACCCCGTTCCCCGAACCTGGGAAGATATAGGAGAAGAGGCGGCCCGAATACTTGGCAAAAAGGTTAAAAAAATTAAAGCTCCTCTCTGGTTGGCCAGAACTGCAGCCGGAGCTTCAGAAATGGTCTCAAGAATTACCCGAAAACCGAGTGCCCTCAACCTCAGCAAATACCGGGATATGGAAAAACTCTCCTGGGTAGCGGATACCTCAAAGATAAAAAGAGACCTCGGGTTTGAGACCAGCTGGCCTTTTGACCGGGCTTTGAAAGAAACGCTTGACTGGTATAAGGAAAACCATTGGTTATAAACATTTTACTTTATCAAAACCCATTTTTTTGCTATCAATTTAAATTAATAAAAATTCTATTTGTAAGGGATGAATTGATATGGACAGAAAAACAATAATAACCGGAATCGGCCATTACGTTCCACCGAGGGTTGTTACCAACTTCGACCTGGAAAAAATGATGAACACTTCAGATGAATGGATCAGGGAGCGTACCGGGATTATTGAACGACACTGGGCCGAGCCTGGAGTGGGAACCTCTGATTTAGCCTGTGAAGCTGCAATAAGAGCGATTGAAGATGCCAAAATCGACAAATCAGAAATTGATTTTATTATTGCCGCCACCCTTTCTCCAGATCATTATTTTCCCGGAATCGGAGTAATGGTTCAGGCCAAACTCGGGCTGAAGGAAATTGGAGCGCTTGATATTAGAGACCAGTGTTCGGGTTTTATCTACGCCCTGTCCGTGGCTGACCAGTACATCAGAACTGGAACTTACAAAAAGATTCTTCTGGTAGCAGCTGAATTGCAGTCCGCTAACCTCGATTTTTCTGACGAGGGCCGGGATATGGCCGTCCTGTTTGGAGATGGTGCAGGAGCTCTCATCCTGGAACCGAACGAGACTGGAGACGGTCGTGGAGTGCTTTCCTGCCACCTTTTCTCTGACGGCCGGTTTGTCAACGAACTCTGGATGGAAAAACCTTCGTCTAAGGACAATCCAACCTTTCGCGAAGAATTCTTCCATCAGGGAAAATTCTATCCGAGAATGAATGGTCGAACCGTTTTTAAGAATGCTTGCGAAAAAATGCCCCAGGCTGTGCTTTTCGGGTTACAGCATCTGGGTTTAACCGTCAATGACATAGATTACCTTATCCCCCATCAGGCCAATGACCGAATCTCCCAGATGGTTGCCCGTGGCCTAAAAATTCCTGAAGAAAAAGTCATCAGAAACATCCATAAATACGGCAACACCACGGCGGCATCTATCCCCATAGCTCTTTCTGAAGCGGTTAAAGACGGCCGGATCAAGAGGGGAATGCTCATCGCTTTAACTGCTTTCGGCTCTGGTTTTACCTGGGGTTCAGCTTTTATTAGGTGGTAAAAATTTTAAGGTATTTTTAATTTTTAATTGATATTTTAGTTTTGGTTATGGTAGGATTTTTTGTTGGATTTGAGTTTTAACTAAAATCGGATATAAATGATGAGGAGGTAATAGAATAATGAAGAAATCAAAACTCATCGCCTTAAGCACATTTGTTCTTTTCTTGCTTCTGGCTCTGGGTAATCTTTTCGCTCAGAGTGCTGAAGACAGCAAATTTCAAAAACTTCTGGAAACCTATCTTGATGAATATTGGAAATTTTTCCCCACCCAAGCTACCCTGGCTGGATATTATAAATATAACGACAAACTGGAAGATCCCAGTCAGGCAGCCATAGATAAGAGAGATGAATTTCTGAAGAAAATCAATGGAGAAATCATTAAGATCGACCGGTCAAAACTCTCTCCCGAAAATCAGCAGGCTTTAAACATCCTTTTTGATTACATCGACCTGGAATTCGTAAAACTTGAGAACCTTTTACCCTGGGATTACAACCCGCTGTTCTACAACGACATCATCATCAACAGTATCCACAGCCTGTTGACCAAAGAGTTTGCCCCAATAGATGTCAGAGTCAAAAGCGCCACCGAAAGAGCTAAGCAGATGCCCGGTTTGATCAAGAGGGCCAAAGAAAACCTGAAAACTCCGGCTCAAGCCTACACCGAAACAGCTATCAAACAGATTCCCCACATCATCGATTTTTACAGAAATGAAGTACCTGGATTAGTAGCCGGTGCTTCTGAGCAGAACAAGCAGTTATTTCTGGCTGAAATCAACAAACTGATCCCGGTGCTTGAAGATTACCAGAGATATCTCAAAAACGAACTTCTACCAAAATCAACCGGCAATTTCCGGCTGGGACCTGAAGTTCATCGTCGCCTTATTCAGAGACTCTCCGGCGCAGCTATTAGCCAGGAAGAGTTAATCGCCAGAGCTACAGCCGACGTCAAGAATATCAGAAGAGAAATGTTCTTAGTTTGCATCCCGCTGCATAAAATGATGTATCCTGAAATTGACCTCGAACAGCTCCAGGGAGAGCCGGACACCATCTGGAATAAAGTTATCAAGAACGTTTTTGATAAGATAAAAGTCTTTCATCCAACCAAAGATGAGCTGGTAGCGAAAATTGCTGCTTCAGCTGAAAGTCTGAAAAAATTCGGAAACGAAACCAAACTTTTCCCGGTCCCAGCTGAAAATCTTACCATCAAACCCATGCCGCTATATTTCAGTGGTATTTCCGCCACCAGGCTGGTTGGGCCCGGTGCCTATGATAACCAGGGAAACTATTCTCTGGAAGTTATGACTATTCCATCTGACTGGTCACAGGAAAAAATCCAGAATTTCCTGGAAGAATATAATAACTTCTACATTGAAGTTATGACCGCCCAGAAAGTTTTTCCTGGTTCTTTTGTGCCTTTGGTCAGCACCAGAAAATCTTCAGATCTGGTAACGAAGCTCTTTCCCAACCAGGCCCTGCTTCTTGGCTGGCCGGTTTATCTGCAGGAAAACCTAATCGCCGCTGGTTATGGTGATTATGACCTCAGGCTCAGACTCAATCAGCTGAAATTGATGCTCAAAACTGCTATGGATTTCATTGTCGACCTGAACATCCACCAGGGCACTATGACTAAGGACCAGGTCATCAGATATCTGACTATAACCGGTTTCCAGACAGAAGCTGAAGCTGAAAGAAAATGGGATTATCTTGTTCTCAATCCTGGAATGGGGGCTCTGCCCTATGTTGGTTTGCAGGAAATTCTGGACCTGGAAAAAGATGCCCAGAGAACCAAGGGTCAGGCCTTTAACCGTGCTGATTTCCTATCTAAATTGATTTCTAATTCTGCTTTGCCGCCTTCACAGCTGAGAGCTAAGGTTATTCAGTAAGAATTTCTTCGGGAGGAGAAAACTCAGATTTTCTCCTCCCTATTTTTTTATCTACAGGAAGCTTAGTCTCAGGAGTAAATAAGAGTAAATAGGAAAATAAAGGATTAAATAAAAATGTTAGGATCAAAAAGCCTGAGCCTGGTTGACTCCCACGCTCACCTGGACATGCCTGAATTCAACTCAGATCGAGAGGATGTTCTGCTCAGGGCTGAAAAAAGCGGTGTTAGATGGATTCTCTGTCCGGTTGACTTGTGTTCTGAAGAGAGCCTGAAAAATGGGTTGCAGCTTCAAGAGAAGCATCAGAACATTTACTTAGCTGCCGGAGTCCATCCCCATCAAGCCAAACAACTTAATCAGGAACATCTGGATTTAATAAAGAAACTGGCTGCTGATAAAAAAATACTGGCTGTGGGCGAAATCGGTCTGGATTTCCATTACAATTATTCATCTCCAGAAAAGCAGATGGAAGCTTTCGGGGTTCAACTCGAGCTGGCCACAGAATTGCAGCTTCCGGTTATAATCCACAGCCGTCTGGCTGCTGATAAAGTCGTCGAGATGATTAAAATTACAAAATTCAACCACCAGGGTATCCTTCATTGTTTTACTGAAAGCTTCAACCTGGCCAGGACGATGATTGACCAAGGCTTCTTGGTGTCCTTTTCAGGCATTCTGACTTATACCCGGGCTGAAAATCTCAGGGAAACAGCCAGGAAATTGCCTCTGAACAATATCCTGGTAGAAACTGACTCTCCTTATCTTACTCCTTTTCCGGAAAAGAAAACCTGGAAAAGAAACGAGCCGGCCTTTGTGGTTTCAACTGCCCAGGAATTGGCCAGACTGAAGAATCTTTCCCTTGAAGAACTATCTGAAGCTACTACCGAGAATTTTTTCCGCCTTTTCGGATTGAAAAAATAGAGACCGGGTGTTAAGATTTATCTTAATTTTGCCAGTCGTATGAGAAAAAGATGACAAAAATTCATTCCCCTATTAGACTAAAGACTGGTTCAGTCCCATCTCTCGATGAAATTTTCTCTCCGGTAAGTAAAGAGCTCAAGGCAGTGGAGCAGGTGCTGCAAACCTGGTCTGAAGCCACCTCGCCGGTCATCAAAAAAATGGCCAGGCAGGTTATTTCGCGACAGGGAAAGCTCATCCGGCCCGGACTTTTGCTGCTGGTAACAGCACATCTGGGCTACAAAGGAAAGGAAAATATCAAAACTGCGGCCGCCGTGGAAGCAATTCATACTGCCAGTTTGATTCATGACGACATCATTGACAGCTCTCCGACCCGTCGCGGCCAGAAGACAGTGGTCAGGGTTTTTGGTCCGGGTTTCAGTCTGTTGCTCGGTGATTATCTTTTCATCAGGTCAATCAGTAACTCTCTGGCCGTTTCTGAGAAAAACATCACCCGGATTCTGGCCAGAGTTACCGAACAGATGATTGAAGGGGAAATTGAAGAACTAGCTCAAAGCTATAATTTTAATCTCACTGAAAGACAATACCATCAGATAATCAGGAAAAAAACCGCTGGTCTTTTTCAGGCCATCTGTGAACTTGCCTGTGAACTCGGAGAAGCCCCGGAAGAAGACGCTTCGGCTCTGATTGCCTACGGCCTTAACCTTGGCTTAACTTTTCAGGTGATTGATGACCTGCTTGACCTGGTCGGAAATCCAGTGGAAACAGGCAAGGACCGTTTTTCTGACCTCAGGGAAGGCCGGGTAACGCTACCAGTGATTCTGGCTTTTAAAAATTCTTCTCCAGAAATGAAATATCTAATGAAACTTCTATTGGAAAAGCTTAGGGTCAAACCAGAAGAAAAGAGTTTTTCTGAGCTGTTACGATTGCTTGAAAACAACGGGGCCCTGGAGTTAACCTTTAAGCAAGCCGAAAAATTAGCTGAAAAGGCCAGAAGAGCTGTCCTGAAATTGGTGCCTTCTATTTACCGTCAATCTCTGCTGGGGCTGGTTGATTTTGTTCTTTATCGGAAAAAATGATTATAATGAGATGAAATGATTGAAATCGAAGTTAAGCTCAAAGTCTCAGATATTAAAGAAATCAGGCAAAAACTCCTGGACATCGGCTGTCAGATCGATAAGGATTTTTACCGCGAATGGAATGCTCTTTATGATTTCTCTGATGGCCGTCTGGAAAAAAGCCGGCAGGCCTTGCGTTTGAGAATTATCGGCAAAAAAGCTTTTTTAACTTTTAAGGGTCAACCCCAGAAATCCAGATCTTTTAAAATCAGGGAAGAGTACGAATCAGAGATTAAAAACGTCCGCCATTTCAAAAAAATCCTGAAAAAGCTCGGCTTGAGGCCGGTTTTTGAATACAGAAAAAAACGAATGTTGCTGAGAAAAGACCGGGTCAAAATCTGTCTGGATGAAACTGAAGTTGGTAATTATCTGGAACTTGAAGGCAAGAGAAGCGATATAGTCAAACTGGCTAAACTTTTAGGATATTCGCGGAAAGATTTTATCAAACTTGATTATGTCCAGATGATCAAAGAAAAAAGGCAGAAAGATCATTCATCTTCTTCGAACTCGCCCTCATCTATGTCAACTTCTTCCAGCTCTTCTTCCAATTCAGCTTCGGTTTCTGATTCTTCAGATTCGTGATCTTCAAACTCGTCTTCAGCCTCTGATTCAGCAGCTTCAAAGGGTATGGCTTCGGTCAGAAGGATTTCTTCCTCTTCCAGACCTTCTTCTTTATTGAAAGGAAGGATTTCATATTTAACTGCCCCGGATCTAACTTCTTCCTGAGCAATGCGGATAGGATTTTTATATTTTGATTTGATTTTGGGACGTTCGCCCTTAAGAAGCTGTTTAGCCCTCTGAGCTGCAACTATGACAAAGCGAAACTTGCTATCGAAGGTGTTTTCTTTCAAAGGTGATTCACTCCTTCATGAAAAGTCTGTCAAACGATGCAGGAAATATAGCAAATTTTGCCCTAAATATCAAGATATGGCCACATTTACTCCTGAGTAATTTCCCCTGAAATCTTGATAGTGATGAGATTGTTTTCAGGGCAAACATTTTGTTTGACAGCCTTTAAAGCCTATGTTAAAGAAATAAAACGTTGTTTTAAAAATTTAATGTATCTGAAAAGAAATTTGTTTTATTTGCTATAAGGAGCTCAGACCATGGAACTCTTCCTGAAGAATCTCGCCACTTGGCTGGATAAAACAGCCACCAATATCTGGACCATCATGGTGCCGATTCTGTTCGGGGTCGGACTTCTTCTGACCATAAGAATTGGCTTCATTCAATTCAGAAAGCTGGGCACAGCTTTTAAAATAATGTTCAGCCGTCGTTCCAGAAAAGGTGGCGGAGAAGGAGATGTTTCTCCCTTTGCTGCCGTCTCCACCGCTCTGGCCGCTACCGTAGGTAATGGTAATATAGCTGGCGTGGCCACAGCTCTTTACTGGGGAGGTCCCGGCGCTATTTTCTGGATGTGGATCTGTGGCTTTCTGGGTATGGGAACCAAATTTTCTGAAGCCTTTCTGGGCGTTCTTTACCGGGAAAAACATCCCGATGGCACCATTGCCGGCGGACCGATGTACTATATTAAAAACGGCTTGAATAAAACTAAATTTGCTGTGTTTTTAGCTGGCTTCTTTGCCGTTTGCGGGGTATTCGCTTCGCTTTTCGGTACCGGTAATATGATGCAGAGTAATCAGATGTCCTTAGCTTTTAAGACTCAATTTGGCATCTCGCCTTTTATCACTGGAGCCATAATAACTTTCTTTGTCGGCCTGGTGGTCATTGGTGGGATTAAAAGAATCGGGGCAGTTGCTGAGCGACTTGTTCCGGCCATGATTGTACTCTATCTTGGCGCCGGTATCATTGTGCTGATTGACAACATAGGAGCTTTACCCAGAACTTTTATGCTAATTTTTCAGTACGCCTTTTCTCCTGCCGCAGCTACGGGTGGTTTTCTTGGAGCTACTATAAAACAGGCTGTTCAATTTGGAGCCAGACGTGGCATCCTAAGCAACGAAGCAGGCCTGGGCAGTGCTCCAATTGCCCATGCTGCTGCCCAAACTCCCAGCCCGCTTCATCAGGGGTTAATCGGGGTAATGGAAGTTTTTATCGACACCATCGTGGTTTGCACTTTTACCGGACTTATCAATCTATCATCCGGAGTCTGGACAAGCGGCGTGTCGGGCTCAGCCATGACCGTAACTGCCTTCTCTAAGACCTTGCCTCACGTTGGCGGCATCATCGTCTCTATCTGCTCTTTTCTCTTTGGCTACACCACCCTTATTGGCTGGTGCTATTATGGTGAACAGTGTCTCAAGTATCTCTTTGGAGTTAAGGTAGCTATGCCTTACAGAATTGTTTTCATCGCCCTGACTTTCATCGGCGCAGTCGTTTCAATAGAAATCGTTTTCTTTATGGGAGATATCGCCAATGCTTTTATGGCTTTGCCCAACCTGATCGGCTTGCTGCTGCTATCAGGAGTCCTGGCCAAACACTTAAAAGAAATGAATGAACGTTATCCCAACCTGCTGGAATAATAAGTCCTGCAATAATTGGTTGCAGGTAATAAAATAAATAACAAAAGTTAAAAGCAGCGGCGGAACTTTTGATAAAGTTTTTAATAAAAATTGCGGGCTGAGCCGGATTTTTTGTGGATAAATTTGAAAAATTCTAACCATTAAGTGGCCAAAATGAGTCTTATATTTTATTTGGATGTCGATACAGGACGTAATGACTTAATCCGTCTTCAGATGATCGGCAAATTGCTTTTATTTTTAATATTCTTTAATTATGTCATCATCCGTATTGAACCGGCCGTCAGCTCCGGCTGACCGCAAACGGAAGCTACTATCTGAAACCTTTTCGTAGATAATCTCTCTCCCCCAGCCATCAGTCAGATTCAGCCCATAAATTCGTGTTTTCTGTAAATCTTTGAGTGATTTAGGAGTCTGACCACCGCTCTCGCTCATCCATTCCTGAATTGCCCGAGAGACAGATTCCAGATTAGCCGCGGTCAATTCCGCTCTGGTCTGGTTAAAACGGGAAATATCTTCTTTGGGAGAGCTTTTCTCTCTTTTCATAAAATAAACGAAATAGACAATCACCAGCACCAGAAGCAGGACCGCCAGAAATCCTTTGCCCTTCACCCAATTCTCCAAAAAGAAATGACCCGTGAAGGACTCGAACCTTCAACCCGCGGATTAAGAGTCCGCTGCTCTACCTATTGAGCTAACGGGCCAGAAATTCTTTCTTAGTTTAGATTAGACTCGGCGAATTGTCAACTGACCAAGGCGTCTTGTTATTTAAAGTTCAAAAGTGAACACTTTAAAGTTGAAAAGTAGTCAGATTCAAAATTTAACTCATAATTTTTGCTGAATTTTTTCTTTTTATGAGTATAATTTTTTTTCTTGGATCAAAAAAATCACAAGATGGAGGAAAAATGAGAAAAGTTCTTAGAGGCAACGGTCAAACTTCCAGAATCCTAACCATTTCCTTCATAAGCCTGCTCTTTTTCATTCAACTGGCCTTTATCTTTATCCCGGGCCGGCTCTTTTCTCAGGACAGACTGAAAACCTATCCCAATTATGACCGCTATGAAAAGATTTCCAAAGAAATCAAGGAGGCGGTCAAGCTGGGAGCTCTTCGGGTCACCTGGAAGGATAATGGTGAAGCCTTAGAGTTTGTTCGCGATGGCAAGCAGTGGCGCTATGAAATCAGGACCAAAAAACTGACTGAAATTGGCAAAGCTCAGGAACAGCCACCCATTCCTTCTGGACGTCGTGCCGGCTTTCCGGAGCGCGGTCGTCAGTTTACTACGGCTGAATCTCCGGATAAAAAATATAAAGCTGTTTATCGTGACCGTAATCTTTACCTGACAGATATAAACGGCCAGAACGAAATCGCCATCACCACCGATGGCTCAGAAAAGACCCGGGTCAAATAC
This sequence comes from Candidatus Aminicenantota bacterium, assembly GCA_014360015.1. Taxonomy (GTDB): domain Bacteria; phylum Acidobacteriota; class Aminicenantia; order Aminicenantales; family Saccharicenantaceae; genus Saccharicenans. The sequence continues at coordinate 107,815 of JACIYJ010000008.1, forward strand.
GGCACCGCTTCCTGGGTTTATGGGGAAGAACTGGACCAGATCACAGCTATGTGGTGGTCGCCCGACAGCCAGAAGCTGGCTTTTTATCGTTTTGATGAGAAAAACGTCCCCGATTACTACCTCCAGCTGGACCAGACCAAGCTCTACAGTCGAATGGACATCGAGCCCTACCCCAAAGCAGGTGAGCCCAATCCGGTGGTCGATATACTGGTTTATGACCTCAACACCAAAAAAATCACTACCATCGATGTTAGAGACGGCCAGCCCTTCTCCAACGAGGTCGTCGGACATTATGTTTACGGAATAAGCTGGACCAAAGACGGCAAGGAATTGCTGTTCTTTAGAGCCAATCGCCGACAAAACATCACCGAACTCGTGGCTGCTGACCCCAACACCGGAAAAACCAGAGTAGTTTTCCGCGAAGAATGGCCAGCCAGCTGGACCGAAAACTCGCCTTCTATCACCTGGCTCAAGGATGGACGACGCTTTATTTTAATTTCAGAAAGAACTGGCTTTAAAAATCTTTACTTATATGACCTAAGCGGAAAACTCCTGGCTACCCTCACCCGCCATCCTTTTGAAGTAGTTAGTGTGGTGGCCGTGGATGAAAAAGCTGGATATGTCTATTACCTGGCTCGCAGCGGCGATAACCCGATGAAGCTTCAACTTCACCGCGTCACTCTCACCGGTAAAAACGACCGTCGTTTGACCGACCCGGCTTTTAATCATACCGTGGATATTTCACCCAATTTTAAGTACTTTGTTGATATTGCCCAGACTCATGATATACCACCAGTCACCCGGCTCTACACCATAGAGGGCAAACTCATAGCCGAGATGGCTAAGTCAGACCTGAGTAAATTTGAAGCTCTTGGACTGAAGAAAGCTGAACTCTTTAAGTTTAAGGCAGCTGATGGCCAGACCGAACTTTACGGCCTTCTTCAGTTCCCGTCTAATTTCGATCCATCCAAAAAATATCCCCTTTTGGTCAGCGTTTATGCCGGACCGGGAACCAATGGTGCCCGGGAAACCTTCATCACTCCTAACCCGATTACTGAATTTGGTTTCTTGCTGGCTTCTCTGGACTCCCGCAGTGCTGGCGGTAGGGGCAAAAAATTCTTAGATTCCATTTACCAGAAGCTCGGCGTAGTCGAAATCGACGACCAGGCGGCTGGCGTTAAGGCTCTCAGTGAAAGACCATATGTTGACAGTAAAAGAGTAGGTATTTTCGGTACCTCTTACGGCGGTTATGCCTCCATCATGGCCATTCTCAGATATCCCGACGTCTTTGCTGCGGCCTGTGCCTCATCACCGGTTACGGCTTGGGAACATTATGATAGCATCTACACGGAACGGTATATGTGGATTCCCCAGGAAAATAAAGAAGGTTACAAAAACGGCAGTGCCTTAAGCTATGTCAATAATCTCAAAGGCCGGCTGATGATTTACTACGGGACCGCTGACAACAACGTCCACCCCAACAATACCATGCAGTTAATCCAGGCCCTGCAAAAAGCTGGCAAGAGTTTCGAAGTCCAGGTTGGACCGGATATGGGACATACCAGCATCCGGCTGGAAAGGATGATGGAATTTTTTATTGAAAACTTGATTCTGAGAAATTAAAAAAATAAAAAAAGGCACCTGACCTGGAAATAAGTCAGGTGCCTTTTTTTATTTTTCCCTTTATAAATATTGCTGTCAGAGGAAATAGCCAATTAGCAGCAAGAATCATCTTTTTTAAATTATCTATCTTAAGAAAAATTTAACCCCGATCAAAGAGTGCTGTGAATTCTCGGATGATATCGCTTGAACCCAAGAATCACTCTTCTTGGAGCCAATACAGACCTTCGCCTTTAATTTCTTACCCCCCTGAGAATCACCCCCTGAATCACCGCCGGTGATGATTGCTAAGGTTTTAATTAAACATATTATTTTAAAAATGGCAAATTATTCTATCATGACCAGTGAGGGCTCGGAGTATCAGGTGTCAGGCAGAAATCAATATTCTATTTCACCGGACAGGTCAGAAGAGCCGAACTTATTTCTTCTTGCAATTTATTCAGGGGGTGGGATAAAATTAGGCCAAAAAATGAACCCAGCAGGGACAATCTGATGAAAAATAAAGGGTTTACGTTCATCGAAATCATCGTTATTCTCGGAATAATTGGCATCATCATCGCTGCTTCCTATCCCAGCATTCTCAACGTCCTGGAAACCAGAGCCTTAGACAGTTCAGCCAGAGAGCTACTGACCACTTTGGAAGCGGCTCGATATATGGCTGTTAACGAGAAAGTTAATTGTCGGGTCCGCTTTTTCCAGGAAAACAATGAATGGCGTTACCTGGTCGAAATAGAAGAAGCGCCCAATACCTGGACAATTGTACCCAAGTTTCTGAAAAAAAGCCTTCCCCAAAAATTCAATCCTCAGGTTCAGCTGCCAGCAGCCACCCAAAGTATTATTTTTTCGCCGCTTGGTATGGTTAGTAATTATGATTTTACCTCAACTCAGAACTTTCGAATTATCCTGCAAAGCGCCAAGCTTAAGAGCCTGGCTCAGGATGATCAGCGAATCATTACTATTTACGCCGGCGGCTCAATTGGCTATAAAAAAGCCAAAAGTTAGGGTGAGGGAGAAAGTAGATGAAGTTTTCTAAAACTATGGAATATAAACAGCTACAAAAAAGAGCCCTTTGCTTTTTCTCCAATAAAAAATGCCAGAGGAAAGGGTTTACGCTTATTGAAGTGATAATAAGTATGGCTCTGGTAACCGTAGTTTTTGTCAGTCTGGCCCAGCTTTTTACCCTGGCGGTTATGCAGAATTTACGGTCCAACGAAATGAGTAACGCCATTTTCTTAGCCCAGCAACAGATTGATTACCTCAGAACTCTGACTTCAGACGAATTAGCCAGTTTCCCCAATCCCCAGATCGGCGAAAGCAATGATGAACTCATCGACATTAACCAGGACGGTACTGTTGATTTCAGGCGTTTGACTGTTGTTCAGCCATCTGTGGCTGTAACTAATGCCGGTTTTGATGTCTTGATTTTAGTCTTCCCGGCCTCTGCTCAAAACATCTCGCGAGACGAGCTTTTGGCCAACCCTGATAAATACAAAATTAGAGCTTATATTCATACTATCATAACCCGATAGGAGATAGAGTGGCAACAACAGGAAGGTTAAAAATGGTAAGAAAAAATGGGAAAAAGTGGCTGAGACTATCTGGTTTTACCATGATTGAGCTTCTGGTGGCTTCAGCCATCATGTTGGTGGTCATTGTCGGAGCCTTAGCCCTTTATTCCAGAAGCAACCAAATTTCTGTTGACCAGCAGCAGTATGCTGAATTACAGCATGATGTCCGTTCGGCTCTGTATTTTATAACCCGGGACATCCGCATGGCGGGCGCCGGGTTGCCGCCAGAATTTGGCATGTATGCCATTGAAGGGTTCAACAATGAAGACCAGGGTGCTGAAGTCCGACCTGACCGCATTCGTCTCCTCGGGAATATGGAAAATCCTTTAAACATCCGAATTAAAGAATATCAGGGTAGTTCTGTAACTGTTAGCCTTGAAGATGGTAGTTTTGAGCAATTTCCTTATCCGCCTGAATTCTATGTAAATAGAATTGTCCTGATATTACCTAATCCATCTTCTCCCTGCCGGACCGGTGAAGTCAGGCAAATAACTCATATTACCTGGAGCACTGGCGGGACCAATGAACAATTTAATATGTCTCCAGGTTTAGCTCCGGGGATCAATCCACCTCGAGGTCTTCTGGCAGGTTCCCCTTGCCAGTCAGACGATTTTGACGGCGGGTTGATTATGTTTGCTAATGTTAAAGAATTCTGGCTGGATGTTACCGGTCAATACTCCGGTCTTACCCCCGGACAAAACGGCTATGTCGGCGAACCTGGAATCCTTTATATGACTAACAACGGAATCCATTTTCCATTAGCTCAAAACATAGAAAATCTTCAGTTTGAATACAATGGCGACCTGAATGACGATGGACTTCTTGATGGGTTTCAGCCCTGGAATAATACTTGGAGCGATGACCAAATTAGCCGCATCAGACAGATCAGGATTATCTTAGTCGGCCGGACCCCCAACCGCTTTGTCTCGGTCTCAGGGAAGGTTCCGGCTAATATTCATAATTACCGAAGGCCAACTGTTTCTGATTCCCAGGGGAGCACTACTGACGACTATCACCGCCGATTTATATTGGAAACTACAGCCAACGTCCGAAATTTAACCATAAATATCTATAACACAGGTCAAAGATGAGAAAAGAAAAATCAGGCAAAAAACAACTTTTAAGGAAGCAAAATATTTTCAGCTTCCCGGCTGTTAAAACTTACCAGCCAGCAGGTTCTGGACTTATAGTAGTAATTTTGGTTCTGGCTTTTATGCTGACTGTTGGCGTGGCCGTGCTTACTGTAACCAGCTCAGGTCCAAAAGTTTCAGCCACCATGCGGTATCAGGAAGAAGCCTTCAATGCAGCCGAAGCCGGGTTCGACGCCGCCAGAATGGCCATTGAAGACTTTTTCGGGACAGGTCAGTGGGTGTCTTTCAGTGAACACTGCCTGACTCAGCCTACAGGAATAGATATACCTTTCCTTAATAACAACCTGGAAACCCCCAACCCGGGTTATTTCCGCCGCTTGACCGATGAACAGATTCTGAGCCTTCTCGATAATAACCATGACGGGATAGCCGATTATCCTGACCAGGTAGTGTTTTTTGAGCAACCTTTTGTTTATGACCAGAGCGGCAAACTCGATCAGCGCTATCGATACACTGTTTTCTTGATCGATGATGAAGCTGGAGCAGGAGTATCAGATCCTATGGACGTTCTGATGGTCTGCATTGGAGTAGTCAGGTCTGGACCAAATCTGACCGATAGAATCCTGGCTACCTGCCGCTTGGAAATTGAGTTGGAAATCCCTCAGGTTAGCACACATCCATAGTTTTTCGATTAAAAAAGGATGAAAAATTTCATAGAAGATAGATTTGGCTGAAAAGAGAGGGCAAAATGAGGAGAAAACATTTATTAATTTCGGGCATAATTTTGATCGGCATCTCTTTGCTGGTATTGAAATTCACCGGCCAGCAGAGTCAGACCTGTGTGGAATATACAAATTCTTTCACCGAGAATTTCGACACCATTCAGTATAAAGACGAGCCCAATTGTTCTGTAGCTCACTGGCCATCAGGTCCAATTACCTTATGAAATTTAGGTTCCAATTTTGATATTTCAACTCCCCAGGGTATGGGTGGTCAAATTTTTACCTGTGACGCCGGTGATTTTGATGGAGACGGAAAACCAGATCTTATCGGACTGGAAATAAATCCTAATGGCAATATATACCGATGCAGATTGCTTCTCATCAGGAATGTTTTTTATGACGGTGACGGAGATGGAGTTGATGATGATGGAATTTTATTTCAAATTGACACCAGTAAGATATTTGAAACCTTCAATCTGATAGTTCCGGCAGACACCATAGCCTGCGGCATTACAGTCGGTGATTATAATGGGGATGGTTTACTCGACTTTTTCTTTGCTAAAAATAATACCCATGAGTTCCTTTACTATGATTTTTTAGCTGTAATGTACATCAACCAGGGCACCAAGACAAACCCTGTTTTTTATCCAAGCACCGATTCCAGAAATTTGAACTTTACTCAGGTATTTAAGAATAACAGAATTTATGTTAGCTGGACCAGCAATCATTTTTGTTCAGTTGATATAGATAAGGATGGTGATATTGATATTCTTGCTGGCAGTCAGGATAAGATTTTCCTGATGAGAAATCCATTAGGAGGAAAGCCTTTTGTTGTCTCAAACTGGGAAGTCAAAGAGCTTAACTACAACCAGAAAACAGGTTACAACCGCTCTCCTGACGGCAGCGCTAACCGTGGGACATCCTGTGTGGCTGCCGGAGATTTTGATGGTGATGGGGATATTGACATAGTTTGTGGTTCGGTCAATAACTGGAATTTTCTGGTTTATTATCAGAATGATGGAACAGGAAGGTTTGTTCGAAGCACAATCACCATTCCTGATTCCCGCTGCTATGGTCCGACAGGCCTGGCTGTTGCTTATTTCAAAAATGATGGCAAGCTGGATATTTTTGGAGCCACCGATTCTGCTAATACTGGTGGCAGTAAGCAAGCCAGAATGTGGATTTTCAGAAACAAAGGGGCAGATCCGGTTAACGGACTGATAAACTGGGGCTTTACCTGCCTGGATTATTGTAACCCAATCCTTCCACCCACTTATGATTGCGATATTTGTGTACCAATTAATTATGATAGCGACGAAGATATGGATGTGGTCCTGGCCGACGGAAACCACTCAAGAAATTATTATCTTTTAACCAATGATCTGGCACCGGTTTATACCTTATACGGCCAGGCTGTGTCGACCAATGTTGTCGCTAATTTAATTGACCCTGAGCACTATGCTATCACCAAAGCTCGGATTATCAATCTAAATCAAGGGGTTATGGGTTCTCCCTCAGGTCTCAAAATCACCTATTATCTATCCAATAACGGAGGCGACGATTGGGAATTGTACAAAACCTTTGAAGGCACTAACATCAAATCTTTTTCAGATTCTAACTGGCATGTATTCAATCATTTCGGAGCCGATCTTAGATGGAAGGTTGTTCTTGAGGCTCCAGAAGATCAAATGGCTGACTACTCAGGCGCTTCCTTCGATACGCCATACATAGGAGAACTAACCATTGAATTCACTTATATTGGCCCCAGAGAATATTCGAGATCTTCAGTGGCTACTTCGGTTATTGACAGAAGTGGCCAGAATCGTAAGTTAATCATTGCCGCCTCGTTTATTTATCCAAGCTGGGAAGGGCACCTAAGAGCTTACGATGTAACTGGGATGACTGCTATCCAGAATAGCTATTCTACTCTGCGGACAGTTACCAGTTCTGACCTCAGTTCTCCTTCCGGTAGATATATAGCAGAAGGGGTAGAGTTGCTCTGGGATGCAGGCGAGCTTTTAAAGAATAGAAGTGCCGATTCCAGAAAAATATACACAGCAATCAAAAACGCCGGTTTGTTAGAAAGAATTGAATTCAACGTAGCAAACGTCGACCTGCTCAGAGATGAACTCCGTGACTCACAGAATGATCCAGAAGGATTAATTCAATTTGTTCGGGGTGTTAATCGTAGCTGGAAACTTGGAGATATCAATCATTCAACTCCCATAGTTGTTGGTCCACCTAAGGAAGATCCCAAACTAATGGGAAATGACTATGATAAATTCAAAGAAGCATTAAGCAGCAGAAGAAAAGTCATTTACGTTGGAGCCAATGATGGAATGCTTCATTGCTTTGACGTTTCCAGTGGCGAAGAATTATGGGGCTACATACCATATAATCTGCTGCCAAAACTTACCGAAATGTGGCCCGTAAAACAGTCAAGCGGGACCAGACGTTATCAGCGACGACCTTTTGTTGACAGCTCTCCATCTGTAGCTGATGTTTATATTAATTTTAATGGCCAATATCAGTGGCGCACTGTTCTGATCTGCGGACAGGGAGAAGGATTCGGGCAATCGATTCAGGATAATATAAATAACAAGAATTATTATTATTTTGCCCTCGATATTACCGACCCGGAAAATCCTATACCAATGTGGGAATTTGTGGGGGATATCGTCCACCATGGCCAATATGATTTTGCCACCAACGGTCAAACCTGGTCTGTTCCTTACATCGCTAAGGTTAACCTCTCATCTGGACCAACTTGGGTAGCCTTTGTTGGTTCGGGACCTGCTCATCCTGACGATGCTAATAACCCAATCAATCTTCAATATATCGGAAATACTTTTGCAGCCATTAAAATCGATGATGGCTCATTAGTCTGGTCACAAAGGATTAGAGATCTTGATTCTTCCGATTCGAATAACTCGCCCCGTCCTTTCAAAAACATTTATGTCTCTTTTCAGGGTTCGCCTAATGGGGTCGACTTAGAACGGGACGGCTACGTCGATTATGTTTACATTGGCGACCTGGATGGTCGTATTTGGAGACTGAACACAACCTCAGGCATACCCAGTAGCTGGCAATTCACTGAGATTTACAGAGATAGATGTCTGTACCCAATCATTACCAAACCAGCGATCTGGTCCAGTACCAGAGCTATTCCGAGAATTTATTTTGGCACCGGTGCTAATGAATCCGCGCCCGCTGACCGGACTTATTCTTTTGTAGCTTTACTTGATGATGGCAAGAGCACTTCAGTAGAATGGTTTATGGGCAGCGAGACCGAAACAGGTTTACCAGTCACCAAAAAAGTAGGTTCTCTGGAGGCGGGAGAAAAAGTCTGGGCTGACCCGGTTATATCTGATTATATCGTCTATTTCAGTACCCTTAAAGGCAGTATTGAAGCCGCCGATCCTTGTCAAAACTTGGGAGATCCTGGACGGCTTTATGCTCGCTTCATTCAGCCCATACAAGGTCAGCCAATTGGCGGGAGTGCCTTGAAAAATGCTCAGGGTCAGTCCATCGATTATCTACAGTTAGCTAGTAAAGCAAGAACTGCAGTTACTGTCGGAGATCGGGAGAGAGCCGGCACTCTCTATAAAAGAGATATCTATGTCCAGGAATACAACTCCACCATCGAAAAGCTGGAACAACCTGTAGGTGGTTTGCTCAGAATCAGATCCTGGAGAGAAATCTACCAGATCATCCGCTGATTCAGATAACCTTCTGACTGAAGAGAAAATCGGCGCGGAGCCAAAATTCTCGCTATCGTTCAGAAAAACACATCATTTCTCTGTATCTACCTGGCCAGGATTTAATTTCCTGAATTTTATCTGGTTAACGAGTGTTGGCTTTTGCTGATTTTTTTTCTATAATAAGTTAAAATAATTTGCTAATAGAGCAATAGTTAAGATATTCTGAAAATCTGTATAGAAAGAATCAAGCTGATTTGGGTCTTTTTTAATTTATTAAATGAAGGAGGGAGAAATGGAAGGGAAACTGTTTTCACATTGGTTCATTGATCAGGCCGCACCGGATCAGTTCCATTGCTTCGGAGTAAAACAAGTTCTGGTTGATTATCAATCGCAGTTCCAGCGAATTCAAATAATCGAAGTCGAAAGCTTGGGTAAGTGCCTGATTATCGACGGAAAAATTCAGTCGACTGAAAAAGATGAACATATCTATCATGAATCCCTGATCCACCCGCCTATGCTACTTCATCCTAATCCCAAAAAAGTCCTGGTTCTGGGCGTGGGTGAAGGGGCAACTCTAAGAGAACTACTTAAGTACGATCATCTTAGCATTACTGCAGTCGATATCGATGCCGAGATGATCGATTTTTCCCGAAAATACCTTGAGGAATGGCACCACGGAGCTTTAAATGACCCGAGAGTTAAGCTTGTCTTACAAGATGGCTGGGATTTTATCCAGCAGTCGACTGATTTATATGACATAATTGTGATGGATTTACCTGAGCCCTATCCTGACACTCCAGCTTTCCGTCTTTATACTCCTGAATTTTACCGTCTGGCCTATGACCGAATGACACCAAATGGCATCCTGGTCACCCAGGGCGAAACGACAAAAATCGGACAGGAAGAACATCATTTCTGGATAAAAAACAATCTCCGAGCCGTTTTTCCCAATGTTTATTCTTACCAGACTTTTATCCCCTCCTATGACAGCAGCTGGGGTTTTCTGCTGGCTGTTAAAAATCATCTTAACCCTTTTTTACTGCCAGAAATCATTGATCAACTAATAAAAGAAAAAGTCAAAGGTGAACTAAAATTCTATGACGGAGAAACCCATCTGTCGATGTTTTATCTGCCACGGCACCTCAGAAACAGCTCGACACCATAAATTTTTGTTGCTATTGAGCCGAAAAATCATATTCATCAGTAATCTTCTAAGCCGCCCACTGAAGACAGCAGGTTGTTAATTTTGGTGCAGGCCATTTTTGTTCCTCTTGCCTTTTAATTTTTTTCTGTGGTAATCAAGTCAATATTCTGGTAAAATGCAGTCGTAAAATTTTAAAAAGAATACGGATCAAGGAAAAATTTATAAAATGAAAATAAAATACTTAGAGGGGAAAAGACTTTATTTTGCCTTTTTGGCCGGTGGCAAAGCCATTCTCCAGGACCTTGCCTACCTGAATAAAATCAACGTTTTTCCCGTGCCTGATGGTGATACTGGAACTAACCTGGCTTCCACGATGAAAGCTATCGCCGAAAATGCCAGGCCTTTCCACTCTTTAAAAGAATCTCTGCGTTCTATTGCAGATGCAGCGCTCACCGGCGCTCGGGGGAATTCTGGCTTAATTTTCGCTCAGTTCATTTTTGGGCTGAGCAAGGAACTCGGTTCCGAAATCCGGGTTTCAACGGCTCGCTTTGGAGAATCAGTCAGAAACGCTGTCCGCTACGCTTATGATTCCATCGCCCACCCCCAGGAAGGAACAATGCTGACTCTAATCAGGGAATGGGCCGAAGAAGTTTACCAGAACCGGCACCGCTTTGGTGACTTCCACGAACTGCTGTCTCATTCCTTAGGAAAAGCCAGACAGGCCCTTCAGGAAACCCCCAAGAAACTGGCTGTCCTGCGCCGGGCCGGAGTGGTGGATGCCGGAGCTAAAGGTTTTATGGATTTTATTGAGGGTGTGGTCAATTTTATCCGCCAGGGCAGTTTAAAAAATGTTTTTAACCGCGAGCTTCTGGACATAGAATTTCAGGAAGCTCCGCACAAGGTCAGAGAAACAATTACTCACCGCTATTGTACTGAAGCTTTGATTACGGGCGAAAATCTCGACTTAGAAAAAATCAGAGAAGTAGTGGTCTCCGCCGGTGATTCCGCCATCGTTGGTGGTTCTGAAACCAAAGCCAGATTTCATGTTCATACCAATCATCCTGACGAGCTGTTTTACGCCTTAAAAGACCTGGGTACCATCACTCAACCAAAAGCTGAAGATATGAAGCTTCAGGCAGATATAAGCCATAAGCCGAAAAGCCGCGTGGCCGTGGTGGTTGATTCTTCCTGCGACCTTCCGGCTGAAATTCTGGAAGAAAATCAGGTAGTGGTTATCCCCTTCCCATTTAATATCGGCTCCCATGTTTTCCTCGATAAGTTGACAATTACTCCAGAAAAACTTTACAGCCTGATGGAAAAAGAAGAAATTATGCCCAAGAGTTCCCAGCCGTCGCTTAAGACTGTGGAAAACTGGCTTTCTTATCTCAGCAGCTATTTTGATTCCATACTGATTTTGACTATTTCTGGTGGACTTTCTGGCTATTATAATCTGGCCAGAGCCGCGGCCGAAAAATTCCCGGAGAAAAAAATAAGAGTAGTGGACAGCCGTCATCTTTCAGGAACTTTCGGCCTGATTGTTAAGCGTCTTTTGGAAGAAAGAGCCAAAGGAAAAGATGTTGACGAGCTCGCCGCAATGGCTGACGAGCTGGCTGCCAAAACCGAGCTTCTGGTTGACATCAGAACTCTCAAGTATATGGTTAAAGGCGGGAGAGTCAGTCCAGCTAAGGGTCTTCTGGCAAAGATACTTAATATCAAACCCATCATTACCCTGGATAAAGACGGCCGAGCTGTGGCTGCTGGCAAGTCTTTCAGCCGGAAGCAGAATTTTAAAAAAATCCTGGGGATGATTACCAAACGACATTCAGAACGGCGGATTCATTCTTATGCCGTCGTTCATGTGAAAAATATGGAGAGAGCTGAAGCCTATGCCCGGGAGATAGAAAAAATCTGCGGGAAACCGGTTAGCTTCATTATGGATGTTTCGCCAGTGGTCGGAGTGCATAACGGAATTGGAGCCATTGGGGTTTGTCTTTCATATGAATAATCCCCACTCTTCTTAAAAACCAGATAATTAATCTGAGGAATCACAGCCGGGAAGGAACTTTTTATTTCATTATCTCAATTTGTTGCGGGCTTTCCACAATAATCTCAGGTTTGCCGTTGTATTCTCGAATCTGACCGTAAACTCGAATTTCCCGGTTCAGATAATATTTTTCTGGCGGCTGGGGGAAACGGCTAAAAGCACTGGCAAAAATAACCACGGTAAAGTATCTTTTCCAGTTGCGATGAAAATTCAGAAAACAGGCTTTGCCCGTATTGTTAGCAGCTACCACCTTTCCCCGGACCCAGACGGTCTGGCCAATATAATCGGCCGCCTCTTCCCAGGAAATTTCTTTAACGGCTCTCTCAACCTGGTCCGCACCTGAAATTTTCTGATGAGAGCTTTCAGATTTTATACCTCTATTATCACTGGCTTTAGAATTTGTGGTTGAGGCCGGCTTTTTGGCTGTTTCAGCTCTTTCCTGGCCAACCTGGCTTATCTCTTGCCCTGATGATGGGGATTCCGCTGACCCTGTTTCCCCCACTAACTTTATCTGTTCCGGCGAGCTGAGTATTATTTCCGGCCGTCCCTGATAAAGTAATATTCTTCCTCGAACCCTGACTTTTTTATTGAGGTAATATTTTTCTGGCTGCGAGGGAAACCGGTTAAAATCAGAAGCAAAGATTACCAGGCTCAAATACTGCTGGTAATCGGGATGAAAATTCAGAAAGCAGGCCCGACCGGAATTATGAGTCCTGACTATAACTCCCTCGACCGTGACCGTCTGACCGACATATTCCCCGGCTTTTTCCCAGGGAATTACTTTTTCCTGGGAGAAAATGTAAACCAGCCTTGACCCGGAAAAAGCCAGAACCAAAAGAATAATTAGCCAGAAAGTTTTTCTTCTCATTATTTAACTTTGAGCCAGCCGTTTTCCAGAAGGATTTTCTCCAGATCCCTGTCGGAAAATTCGTTGGTCCATTGTCTTAAATTCAGAAGCACTTTCTCCAGCTCTTCAGCCTTAAGCCGCAGCCTGACATAATTTTTATACCTTATGGCCCATAAATTGTTGGCCAGTTCATAAATTTCATAGGGCACGGTTTTCTGGGCCAGCACCCAGCGAAATTCGTCCAGCCCCTGATTGGCCCAAAGACCGATACCTTTAGCCCGAGCTTGAGCTTCCAGCTGCTTATATTTAAGCAGGTATTTAAAAGGAAATTTGGTGTAGGCAAAACCATAACCGTTTTTGATGATTTCTTCATTCAGCGAGCGGCCATCTTCCAGATAGACATAGACTAAGGTCCGTCCATATTTGTCAATCTTTTCCCGGTCATATTCAATCCGGACTCGAGAGTCAGCCACCAGATTACGAACAAATTCAGAAGCTTCCCTCGCATAAAACTGAACTGGCTTGAGCGGATGACAAAGTTCTGGAGTATCCACACCAATGAGTCTCACCTCTCCAATTGACTCAATCTCCAGGGTATCACCATCCACTACTCGCAGTACCCGATAGAATTTTCCGGCCGAATTTTGCCCGGGAAAGGCGGGAAGCGTTTTTGCTTCTAAAAGAACAAAAAAATTGGGTGAAAGTAGCCAGAAGGAAAGAACGACAATGAATGTAATCTGCTTTTTTAAAAGAAAATGAGCCTTAAGAAACATTTTTAAAGAGTACGCCTGGCGCGATTCGAACGCGCGACCTACGGATCCGGAGTCCGTCGCTCTATCCAACTGAGCTACAGGCGCACTATTTTATTTATAGCTGATTTCAGGACTGATGGCAAGAAGTCCTCAAACCCAAACTATCTTGAACTTTTCCCATTGACTAATTCTTATTACTCTGCAGCCAGTTCAAAAGCAGAATGATTACCCAGAAAGATATTAACTGCTAAATACAGGATTCCCTTGATTTATTGAGGGCTGCGGCTAAAAGCTGGGCTACATCCAGAACTTCAATAGAGTCCTGACCTTTATCCCGCAGGCCATCCTGGAGCATGGTCAGACAGAATGGGCAGGATGTGGCCACCATCTGCATCCGGCTCTTGATTATTTCTTCGGCCCGCAGATGATTTACACGCTGCCCGGGCTTCTCTTCCAGCCACATCAGACCGCCGCCTGCTCCGCAGCAGAAGCTGTGCTCACGGGAATTTTTAAGCTCCCTGAATTTACCGCTCACCGCTTCTTTTAGCACCTCTCGCGGTTCGTCAAAAAGCCCATTATGCCGGCCGTAATAGCAGGCATCATGATAAGTATAAGTTTTGCTTATAACTTTATTTAAAGGAATCCGTTTCTCTCTTAAAAGCCCGGCTAAAAATTCAATGTGGGAGATAACTCGAATGGATTTTAAAAATTCTTTTTCCTCATCGCTGAACACGCCGAGCAGCTCAATAAGTGATGGATACTCATTTTTCAAAGTATTGTAGCCATGCGGACAGAAAGTAATGATATTTTTAACCCGGTATTTAGCTAAGGTCTTCAGATTTTCCTGAGCTAAATTCTGAAATAGATACTCGTTGCCCAATCTTCTCACTGAATCGCCGCAGCATTTTTCCTCATTGCCCAGAATGGCAAAATCGACCCCAGCGGCCTGAAGCACTTCCACCATGGCTCGGGCAATCTTTCTTCCTTGCTCATCAAAGGAACCGAAACAACCTACCCAGAGCAGATACTCTGCCTGCAGCGCCTCGGACAACGTTTTGACCTTCAAGTCCTTAGCCCAGTCGGACCTTCCGGAAGCAGCCAAGCCCCAGGGGTTGGATTGAGTTTCAAGGTTATGGAAAAAGCCACGCAGTTCGGCCGGGATTTTCCCCTGAGCCAGGACTAAATTCTGCCGCAACTCAATCAACTTGGTAGGATGCTCAATATCAAAAGGACAGACATGCAAACAGGCACCGCAGGTGGTACAGGCCCAGATTTCTTCCTCTTTAAAAACCTCAGGTACCAGGAGTGTTAATTCCTCAGCTTTCTTCTTCCAAATAGCCGGGAAGGAAGACAGTAAGTGTCTTTCCAGATTGTAAATCACCATCTTTGGTGAGAGAGCCTTACCACTCAAAAAAGCCGGACAGACATCCTGACAGCGGCCGCATTCCACACAGGCAAAAGAATCGAGGGCATCTTTCCAGGTAAAATCGGTAGCTTTTTCGGCTCCAAAAATTTCGGCCGTCTCCAGGTTTATCGGCTTGATAAAACCGGAAGGCTGAAGCTTTCTGAAGAAAAGATTAACCGGCCCGGCAAAAAGATGAAAATATTTAGAATGAGGCACATAGGCGATGAATGAAAACACGGCCAGAGTATGCAGCCAGTAGGAAATTTTAAGGTGAAGAGCGAGGGCAGAAGCTGAAAGGGACATCAGACCCAGCTTTGCAGCCAGAAACTGTCCCAGCCAGGCCCAACGGGCATCTCCGGGATGACTGGCTACGGCTGCAGCTTCATAATAAAGGTAAGTTATGACGGTTAAAAAGATAAAGATGTCAATCAGAGCTGAATCCCGGGCCGAAGTATTGTAGGCTCTGGGCTTGAAAACAAACCGCTTGAAGGCAAAGAAAAAGTCACCTACCAGAACGGTTATGGCAAACAAATCAACCACCGCCGAAAAAATCAGTCCCAACAGCGAGGAGCCAAAAAGATAAAAACCATCAACATAGCCTTCGATAACGTGATTGACGATCGTGACGTAAAAGGCCAGGGCTCCGTAAAAAATAAGCACATGAGCCAGACCTGTCCAGGGTCTCTCATCTTTCAGGGTGCAAAGCTGAAGAATTACCCGGAAAAGCGCATTAAAAAACCTCCGGAATAAAGAATCAAAGCGATTCTCATACTGGCAGGAGATTATAATCCACAGGCGCTTCAAAACCGGGATAAAGAAAACAACAGCTGTGGCCAATACCAACAGAAGAAGTATTATTCTTTCGGCTAAGGAAAGCATCAGTAAACTCCATAGTTTTTTTATTGAAATTGCTCATTCAGTTTATAATCAGTTCGTCACATAAATAGATTTTACTTCAGGCTATTTTAAATATAACTTTTCCTCAAATCTATCAAGATATTTTTAGAGAAATCAATTAAAGTTCGAGCCAGTAATTTTTTTTCAGCTGGCCTTCTTTTAGCTGCTTAAGGCTCTTCCGTTCTTCGACATAAAAAAGCCGCTTTTCAAGCTCAGCTAGATAGCAGAAAATAAACAAATTAAAGAAGCCAGCCAACCAGGCTCAGTAATAGTTCATTTTGCTGTCACTATTATTAGCCCGAATATTTCCCTGATCAGAATCATGGATAAAAATGGTCCATCAGAGATTTTAGTGGGTAACAGGGTAAAGGTCTAAGCCAGCGGATTTGAAGCTATTTTATCGTAACTATTTACCCACAAAAATGCCAGAAGAGCCTCAAAGGAGAGAAACCCATCTTTTGGCTCAAGCCTCGAAGGTTTTTTGAGAAATTAATCTAAATAAAACCGCGCCCGACTATCTGACAAAAAACCCTATTGCGATATATTTCAGGCAGTAATTAAAAACTGCTTATCCCAAATAATTAAAAATAATAGCGGAAGCCAACAAAGCCCATTACGTGAAATTCAGTGGCCGGAACCACATCCATCACCGGGCCGATTTCCATAAAAATATCAAACGGAGCTTTGTCGAACATATAACTCAGTCCGACAGGAATTCTGATTCCAAACCTGGCTTGATTCTGCAGGCTGAGTCTGGCTCCGATTCCGTAATAAACCGGAAGCTTTCCTTTTTCGACCTTGAAAAGATCGAAGCTGTGGAATAAATAATCAGCATGGATATGAAACGAATCTTCTCCAGCAAAAGACCAGGAAGTAGCCACATCAAAGGCCGTGGTATTGGTGCTCCAGTACTTTAAGATGAGACCGGTTGGTTCACCGAGAATAATGCCCAGACCAACTTTTTTCTGCTGAGCCTGAACTTGACCAGCAACCAAGATTACCATCAGTAAGACGATCATTATTATTCTGACTTTTTTCATTGTTTGCTCCTTTTGTTATTTAAGCTTTTTAATTCTAACCGATTATTTGAACTAAAACAAGGAACGACAACAAGGTTAACTAATGGATTAATTCTATTTCAGCTTGCTAATCGGTAAAATACCCAGAAAACAAAAAGATTAAAATATTCATTCTACAAAAAGTCAAACCCTTGGCCATGACTTTTTATCGATCTTTCTCCCTGCATATTTTTCGTGTTTTCAATCAGATAAAAGTTTTTGTTGACAAATATTCAATCAAAAATAAGATATTTTTTCTAAAGAATTTTTCTATGGTGCTGGCAGATAAATTGGTTTTAAGAGTTAGCAAAGCGGATATAACCGCCTTTCCCAATATATCACTTCTGAAAGGAGGGTCATGGACAGACAATTAAAACTCCACAAACAAGGGTTTAACCGGATGATACCGGTTGTCCTGTTGCTGGCAGTTATTCTGAGCTTTGTCTCAGGACTGCGGGCAACTCCAGCCAGTGATGAAGTTAAACCGGCTTATGCCCTGGTTAACTGCCGTATTTATACCATGTCCGGTCAGCCCATTGAAAAAGGTACAATCGTTATTCGTGATGGATTGATTGAAACCGTCGGCCCGGTTGAAAAGATTACAGTTCCACCTGATGCTGAAGTCATTGAAGCTTCAGGCCTTAATGCTTACCCGGGCTTGATTTCAGCTCATACCAACCTTTTCCTCGAAGTTAAAGAACAAACCCAACCGCCATCGCCAGAAGAATTTCTTACTGCTTACACCCAGCCGTCGGAACCTCAAGAATTCCCCGACCTGCTGATTTTCAAAGAAATAAAGCCCAAAAAGCAAACCATAGAATCCTACCACAAAGCCGGCTTCACCACCGTGGTGGTCGTCCCCAACCGGGGAATTTTCCAGGGACAGAGTGTGGTTTTGAATCTCAACAGCGAAAATCCCAACCAGATGGTTTTAAAACAACCTTGGGCCCTCCACCTCAATTTTACCACCGAAAGAGGCCTCTACCCTTCCAGCCTGATGGGCACCGTCGCTTTCATCCGTCAGAAACTCTACGACACCCAGCACTACGCTCTTCATCTTCAAAAATACAACTCTTCTCCCCTTTTCCTCAAAAGGCCTGAGTATGACCCCTTCCTGGAAGCTCTCGTCCCATTTGTGGTCGAGAAAAAGCCAGTAGTCTTCCAGTGCAACAACCAGGAAGATATTAAGCGAGCGCTTCGCCTGGTAAATGAATTTCGCCTCAATGCTATTCTGACCGGGTGTAATGAAGCCTGGAGAGTGGCCGGACAGCTTAAAGCCGCAAAAATTCCGCTACTGGTAACTCTGGATTTTCGACCACCAACCACCAGCATTTATTCTCAACAGGGCGAAGCCACCAGAAAAAAGGCCGAGACTGAAATCTATCCAGCTAATCCGGCCACCCTGTTTAAAGAAAAAATTAATTTTGCTCTGACCACTTTCGGACTTTCTGAATCGAGCTTTCTTAAAAACCTCCAAGCCGCCATTAAAGCCGGTCTTCCCGCAGAAGCTGCCCTTAAGGCTCTGACTGTTGAACCTGCCCGCATTCTTGGACTGGACAAACAACTCGGCAGTCTCGAACCGGGCAAAATAGCCAACATCATCCTGACTAAAGGCGAACTTTTTGATGAAAAAACCAAAGTGGTCAGAGTTTTTGTGGACGGAATTGTTTTCAGCTATGAGGAGAAAGGACAATGAGCGCTTCGGTAAATAGATTAAATAAAATTCATTTTATGCTCACAACTTTTCTGGCCCTCTATTTTCTGCTGGCTTCAAAACAGGCGCTTTTCGCCGGAGGGAATCTGCTGATTAAAAACGCTAACATCTTGACCGTAACCAACGGAGTTATCCCTCACGGAGATGTGCTCGTAGTTAATGGCATTATTAAACAGGTCGGGCAGAATCTCGCAGCTCCACCAGGAACAAAAATTATTGAAGCCAACGGTCGATATCTGATACCTGGAATAATTGACACGCACACCCACATCGCTCTCTCCGGGACTAACGAAGGGACCGAGGCCATCACCCCTGAAGTCAATATGGCTGATGTTATCAATGCCGATGACCCATCAATTTTCACCGCCCTTACCGGCGGCGTGACCATGGTTCACACCATGCATGGCAGTGCCAACCCCATCGGGGGGATCAATGTTGTTCTGAAGCTCAAATGGGGAAAACCTTCAGAAGAGCTGATAGTTAAAGAAGCCTATCCAACGCTGAAATTTGCCCTTGGAGAAAACGTAAAACAGTCCAACCGGACCCTGCTTCCGGGACGTCCCCAGCGCTACCCGGCAACCAGGATGGGAGCCAATGCTATCATCCGCCGCGAATTGCTTAAAGCCAGAGATTATATGGCCCAGTGGGATAGATACAATCAGCTCAAAAATTCCAAGAACCCACCTAAAAACCTGTTGCCGCCTCGTCGCAACCTCAGACTGGAGACTCTGGCTGACCTGCTCCGGGGAAAGCTCATTGCTCGCTGCCACGCCTATGTGGCCACAGAAATGATTGAGTTCCTCAATTTAGCTAAGGAATTCGGGTTCAAGATCGGAGCCTTTGAGCATGCCTGGGAGGCCTACAAAATCACGGATGAACTGCTTAAAGCCGGTGTGGGAATTTCTGTGTTCATCGATAGCTGGGCCTACAAGATGGAAGCTGCCGAAGGCATAGCCTACAATGCTGCTTACTGCACTAAACGCGGTATTTTGGTTTCAATTAACTCTGATAGTGGAGAGCGAATTCGACGCCTGTTCAATGAGGCTGGAAAGGCTGTTAAGTATGGTCTGACCCAGGACGAAGCCATAAAACTCATCACCATCAACGCTGCCAAACAGCTCGGAGTGGATCATCTGGTTGGCAGCATTGAAGTCGGAAAACAAGCTGATTTAGCCCTGTTTAGTGAACATCCGATGAGTGCCTATACCCGATGTGATATGACCATCATTGAAGGCGAAGTTTATTTCGATCGTGACCAGCTTTTAAAAGAAAGAGAAGCCGCCTCCACCAAGAAAGGAGGAATCTGATGAGAACAATGAGAATTTTCACAAAAACTCAGCAAAATTTCAGTCGGTTGCTTTTTGTCATAACCGCTTTGGGCCTGAGCTTTTTATTTTCTTCTCTTTTTCTGAATGCCGCCGACACAGATGGTAAGAGCCCAAAGGTCCTGGCCATTGTCAACGCCAGAATAGTTCCAGTTGTCGGCGAAGAAATAGCTTCAGGCACCATAATCATCAAGGATGGCCGTATAGCCGAAATTGGACAGAATGTTTCTATTCCGAAGGAAGCCCAGGTTATTGAAGCTAAGGGGCTTATCGCTTATCCTGGAATGATAGATGCCTATTCTTCGCTCGGATTGGTTGAGATAAGCGGAGTTTCAGCCACAGTGGACAACCGGGAAACCGGTCGTATTAATCCCCAGGTTAAAGCCATAGAAGCTTTGAAATATGACTCGATGCACATCCCGATTGCCAGAGCTAATGGTATCGTGGCCGCAGTAGTAGCACCAACCGGTGGGCTTATTTCAGGCCAGAGTACCTTAGTCAAGCTGGATGGCTGGACCAACCGGGAAATGGTAATAAAAGAAAGCCTGGCTCTGCAGGTAGAACTTCCCAGAATCAGGGGCAGCCGGGGTGGCTTTATGGGATTTGGCCGACAGGAGGCTACTATTTCTACTGACAAAGCCCTGGCTGAACTCAAAGAGCTCTTTCATAAAGCTCGGATGTATGAAAAAAGAAGACAGACCGCTCAGAAAAATATTCTTCTTCCCTTACCCGATTTTGATGAAACCAGCCTTTTCCTTTTGCCAGTGGTCAAAGGAGAACTCCCGGTGATGTTCTCCGTCCACGGAGACAAAGATATCCTTCAGACGATCAGGTTCGTTCAGGAAGAAAAAATCAAAGCCATTTTCTATGGCGTGGAACAGGGCTTTAAAGTAGCTGAGGAAATCAAAAAAGCTGGAATCCCCTGTATCATTGGCTCTCTCTATGACCTGCCACCTACCTGGGAAGATGGCTATGATTCGCTTTTTGTCAACCCTGGAATCCTGAATAAAGCCGGAGTTAAAATCGCTTTTTCTTCCTCCAGTTCCAGTGCCTCCAAAGACCTCCCCTATCATGCTGCCAAGGCCGTTGCCTTTGGCCTTGATAGAAAAGAAGCCCTGAAAGCCGTGACCATCTATCCAGCAGAAATTTTCGGGGTTGACGGGATTATGGGCAGCCTGGAAAAAGGTAAGCTGGCCAGTATTGTCCTGGCTGACGGGGACCTACTGGAATTCGGGACAAAAATTGAAAAAGTCTTTATTGAAGGCAAAGAAGTGGACCTGAACAACCGCTACACCGAGCTTCTGGAGAAATTCAAAAAGCGAGAATTAAAGATGTAAAAATAGTTTTCATTTATATATTCATTTATATACTGGCTTAACCCCCATGATGTAAAACATAAAAGCGTACTTATCAGTAAGCTCGTCGATGGCTTTGGTAATGTTGCTCGAACCGTGTCCGGAACGGGTCTCAATGCGAATCAATACTGGGTTATTGCAGGCCTGTTTTTCCTGAAGAGTAGCCGCAAACTTAAAGGAATGAGCTGGCACCACCCGGTCATCGTGGTCAGCCGTGGTAATAAGTGTCGCCGGATAGCAAACCCCATCCCTAATGTTGTGGAGCGGCGAGTATTTATATAGATAACGGAATTGTTCTTCGTTGTCGCTCGAACCATACTCCACCACCCAACCCCAGCCAACCGTAAACTTATGGAACCTGAGCATGTCCATTACTCCAACGGCCGGAAAAGCTACGCCAAAAAGCTCAGGCCTTTGAGTCATCACTGCTCCGACGAGCAAGCCACCATTCGAAGCACCAGAGATTGCCAGATATTTGGGTGAAGTATATTTTTCTTTTATTAGGTATTCAGCTGCAGCTATAAAATCGTCAAAGACATTCTGTTTATTCTGAAGCATACCGGCCCTGTGCCAATTTTCACCGTATTCTCCCCCACCTCTCAGATTGGGCTGAGCAAAGACTCCGCCGTTTTCCAGGATGGGAACAATGGAGGGATTAAAAGCTGGCAGCAGGCTGATGTTGAATCCGCCATATCCGGTCAAAAAGGTTGGGTTCTTGCCGTTTAGTACTAGCCCTTTCTTGTGGACGATGAACATTGGGACTTTAGTTCCATCTTTGCTGGTGTAGAAGACCTGCTTGACTTCAAAATCTTCTGGATTGAATTTAACTTCCTGTCGGGCAAAGATTTCTGATTTTCCAGTGGCCAGGTCGTATTTGTAAATGGTTGGTGGATAGTTGAAGGAATTAAAGGTATAGAAGATGAACTTATCATCACGCCAGCCGCCAAACCCAGAAGCCGTACCTATGGCTGGAAGTTCTACCTCTCGAATAAAATTTCCTTCTGGGGTGTACTGATAAACCCGGGTATGAGCATCCTGGAGATAAATTCCGAACAAATAACCACCGGCTGTGACTGCAGCAGTCAGGACTTCTGACTTTTCCGACAGGATATCCTTCCAGTTTTCCTTAGCTGGATGTTTCGGATCAACCAGAACCAGGCGATAGTTAGGAGCATCGATGTTGGTCCGGACTAAGAATTTATCGCCGAGGTTATCTATGACTTCACTGTCGTTAGCAAATCCCGGGATAAGCAATTTAAAACTGGAATTTTTCTGACTCAGGTCTCTCCAGTAAAGCTCATTACCAGAAGTTCCAGCCGAAACTTCCAGGATGGCGTATTTCTGGTCTTCAGTAACACCTAAATTGAAATATCTTAAAGGATGTTCTTTATCTTCATAAACCAGAACATCTTTTTCCTGCGGCTGGCCGAGTTTATGATAAAAAACTTTCTGATACTCATTCCTGGCTTTAAGCTCTTCTCCTGGAGCCGGTTTATCATAGCCGCTGTAGAAAAAGCCATCTTTGTACCAGGAAGCTCCGGAAAACTTCACCCACTGAATGCGGTCAGGCAGCTCCTGGCGGGTGGCAATTTCCATTACCCGGATTTCAGACCAGTCAGAACCGGCCTCCGAGCGGCTAATAGCTACATAACGAAAGTCAGGAGAAAAACCGGCCAGATTGATTCTGATTGTTCCATCAGGAGATAGCTGATTAGGATCGATAAAGACTTCAGGCTGGCCATCGAGTCCTTTTTGGATGTAAATAACAGATTGATTCTGCAGGCCGTCATTTTTGTAAAAGAAATAATATTCGCCGGCTCTAATGGGCTGGCTCATTCGGGGATAATTGTAGATATCTTTGAGCCGCTGGCGAATCTTCTCACGATAAGGTATTTTCTCCAAAAAAGCGAAGGTCACCTTATTCTGTTCCTCGACCCACTTTTTCGTCTCTTCAGAATTATCATCCTCCAGCCAGCGATAAGGGTCAGCTACCTTGGTGCCGAAATAATCATCAACCTGGTCAACTTTTTTAGTCTGGGGATAGATAATTTTCTCCCCGACTTTTTGCTTACAGGCTGAAAAGACAAAGACCAGAGACATAGCCAGGATTAAAACTCCATAAATTACCATTTTTTTCTCTCTCATTAAAAGCCTCCAATCAGGCAATTTAGATTCTATTCATAGCATAAGTGAAATTTTTGTTCCAGAGGAAAATTTATCCCAAAACTTCTATTCATCTTTGGTAATTAGTTTTTCTAAACTGAACCCGTCTTAGTCAAGCCTTCACTAACCAGCCAGGTAAAAACTGCCTTGGCGCCGGGGAAGCGGGATTGATGAAACCTCAAATGAACTGAGCCAGCAAATTGCCCAAAGACTTTCCGGACAGGCCGCTTTGTTCTGACTGTAGTTTTTCTTAAGTTGTCATATTTTGCAGCCAGAGCTTCCTCATCAGGTCTGGCCGGTAATTTTCAGCCTCATAGAGGGCAGCAAAAATCATTGCAGATAATTCTGGCCTGTGTTATTTTATGCCATCTAAGGGAGGTGAGCATGGTCTCAGCCATCTTTGGATTATTCATAATGCCAGCAGCCATTTTAATCTTGGCCTTCATCTTAGCCCTGAGAAAAGGAGGGACGAGATGAACATCCTCAGCATTCATACCAACCCCTGGGCCTTAGCTGCTTTCATCCTTTATGTTTTGATGATGGTTTCTGTGGGCATCATCTCTGCCAGATTCTCCTCAAAAGGAATCGGCGAATTCTTCTTAGGCGGGCGGAAGATGAAATCCTTTGTGGTGGCTTTAGCTGCAGTCACTTCCGGACGTTCGGCCTGGCTGTTAATTGGAGTCTCAGGGCTGGCTTTCACCCGTGGTGTATCAGCCGTCTGGGCTGTGGTCGGTTACATCGTGGTCGAACTTTTCATGTTTGTTTTCCCTGGGAAGAGGCTGCGTTATTTTACCGGTAAAATGGGCGATATCACCATCCCTGATTATATGGAATCCAGGTTTGAAGACAGAAAGCATCTGCTGCGACTTTTTTCTCTTATCCCAATTCTCATTTTTATGACCGCCTATGTCTCAGCTCAGTTCAATGCCGGGGGTAAATCCTTAGCCGCCAGTTTCAATGTCACTCCCTTTCAGGGAATTTTAATAACCGCAGCCATCGTCATTTTTTACACTGTCCTGGGTGGATTTGTAGCTGTCTGCTGGACAGATATGCTTCAAGGACTGTTTATGATTTTTGCCCTGATGATTCTGCCCATCATCGCCATCATCCATTTTGGCGGGCTGGGTAAACTTCTTTCTACCCTTCAAAATATTTCTCCGGGTTATATTGATACTTTTTCCATTTCTATTGGGGCCTTAATCAGCTATTTAGGCATCGGCTTTGGTTCTCCGGGCAATCCCCATATCCTGAATAAATACATGAGCATCGAAAACCCTGAAAAACTTAATAAAACCGGACTGATTGGAACCATTTGGAATGTGCTGATGGCCTGGGGAGCTGTTTTCATCGGTCTGGTGGGAAGAGCCATATACCAGGATGTGGCTAACCTGCCTAACAAGGACCCGGAGAATGTTTACCCTTTGCTCGGCTCCCAGCATCTTCATCCTTTTCTTTTCGGGCTGACCATTGCCGCTATTTTTGCCGCCATTATGTCCACCGCTTCTTCCCAGTTGCTGGTAGCTTCCTCAGCCGTGGTTCGTGATTTTTACCAGAAAATTATGGCCAAGGATAAAATTATTCCCGAAAAAAGACTGGTTCTGACGAGCCGGGTGATAACCTTTCTGGTGGCTTTGGTGGCTTTAATCTTTGCGGCTTATGCCAATAAACTGGTCTTTTATTTAGTGCTTTTTGCCTGGGGTGGTTTGGGCGCAGCTTTTGGACCATCGATAATTCTTTCTCTTTACTGGAAAAGAATAACTAAGGAAGGAGTTATTGCCGGAATCCTGGTTGGTACCATAACAGAAATTGTCTGGTATCTCATTCCTTCCCTGAAAGCCATGGTTTCAGAATGGGTACCCGCTTTTATCCTGTCATTTATAACTGTGATCCTGGTGAGCCAGATGACCCGGCCACCGCTGAGGGCTGAAGAATTTATGCAATATATGAAGGGCAGGTATTGAGCCAAAAAATAAGGCAAAAATATACGAAAATAGATTAAAACAGGATAAAAAAAATGTTTTTCTTTGTCGGTGGAATAACTCCAAAAATCAAAAAACTCGATGACCAACCTCGGAGCTGTCCTCTTTGTGGCCGGTTATCTCTTTACCGGGTTCGAGTTGACCACTATCTAAACCTCTTTTTCATCCCGCTTTTTGCGGTAAAAAAAGGACAATCTTTCTTTCTCTGTGAGAACTGCGAGCAGGAATTTTCTGAAGAATCAGGCTCAGTAGCCGGCACTTTTCAGGGTTTTGGGCCCCACTCACCGCAGGTCTGTCCCAGTTGTGGGCGTTTGGTGGAAAATGATTTCCGCTACTGCCCTTACTGCGGCCGGTCTTTAAACTGACATTCTTTTGTGCTAATATTCAAAATATTTATTTAGAGGTTATCCCCATGATTAAACGTCTTGGAGTCATCACCAGGGATTGTGCTGGCGTTAATGCCGCTTTAAGAGCTGTGGTCCGGACTGCTGTCAGTCACGGCCTTGAAATTTACGGGATTATAAGGGGTTATGACGGACTGATTGACGGAAATTTGCGCCACCTTGACCGGCGTTCAGTTTCCGGAATCATCAACGTAGGTGGAACCATCCTCAAATCGGCCCGCTCAGAAAGATTCCTGACAGAAGAAGGCCAGCTTCAAGCGCTCAAAACAATTGAAGAAAATAAACTGGATGGTCTGATCGTTATAGGTGGCAATGGGTCGCTTTCTGGCGCTCATCTTTTAGCCAGCAAGTATGGGATTAAGGTCATCGGAGTTCCGGCGACCATTGACAATGATGTGAATATGGTTGAACACTGTCTTGGAGCTGATACTGCAGTCAACGTCGCTCTTGATGCTCTGGATAAAATTCGTGACACCGCCACCAGCTTAGAAAGAATCTTTGTGGTTGAAGTCATGGGACGGGATTACGGTTATATTGCTATGAAGGTAGCTTTAGCCGGCGGCTGTGAAGATGTCATCCTGCCAGAGCAGGATTTTGATCTGAACGAAATTTGTCAGGAAATTCAAGCCGGGAATGCTCAGGGCAAAGTAAGCTGGATTGTCATTGTGGCTGAGGGCAAAGCTAAAGCTCAGGATGTAGCCACAGCCATAACTCTGCTTACCGGTCTGGAAACCCGGATTGTGGTTCTCGGTCACATCCAGCGTGGCGGCCGACCGACAGCTTTTGACCGGATTCTGGGTTCAAAACTGGGCAGTGCTGCAGTGGAGGCTCTTCTTTCCGGAGAAACAGATAAATGTGTCGCCCTTAAAGATGAAAAAATAGAGCTCATTCCTTTAGAAATCGCTATTCAGCCGAAAAAATTAATTTTCGAACACGAATACAGATTGCTTAAGCTTCTCTCCTGAATAGAATGATTTCTCTCTCCGGTAGGTCGTCATGGACAGAGTTTTCGCCGGCCTCGACCTTGGAGTCCGCTCCTTAAAGCTGGTCATTCTTGACCAGAATCTCAAACTCATAAGAAAAGATTTAGAGCCAGTCAGAGGTAATTTATTTTCTGCTCTGAAAAACCTTCTGCAGAGAAATCTCTCTGAGTTTCAAGGAAATGAAATTATCGTGTCAGTAACTGGCACCGGACAGGCCGGATTGCAATTCCCGGAAGAAGTGCTTAGATTTAATGAGATAACAGCCTTAGCTTATGGAGTTAGTAAGATCTTTCCAGAAGCGCTCTCGGCCTTTGACATCGGTGCCGAAAACGCCCGCTGGGTTCAACTTAAACCAGCTTCTGAGCAGGATTTTTCCCCGGAAATAACTGAGTTTTCTCTTAACGAAAGATGCGCTGCCGGGACTGGGCTCTTTCTGGAACAACAGGCTTACCGGCTGAAGCTTTCCATAGAAGAATTTTCAGCCTTAGCCACAAAAGCTAAAAAAGGAGCACCTATTGCTGGAAGATGTAGCGTGTTTGCCAAATCCGATATGATTCATCTTCAACAGAAAGGAACCCCGGTTGAAGAAATTGCTTATGGTGTCTGTCTGGCTCTGGTCAGATCGGTCACTGCTTCCCTTCTCCGGGGTAAAAGCTGCCCGTTTCCTGTAGCTCTGGCCGGGGGAACAATCAAAAATGCTGGCCTGCTCAGAGCTTTCCGACAGGTATTGAAGGCGGGAGAAAAAGACCTGCTCTACTCTGAAGATTCTCCTTTTATTTCTGCTCTTGGTGCCGCTTTTCTGGCAGAAAGAAATCAAGAACAAGTGGTGATCATCACTCCTGAAAAATTCATCTCTGGACTCAAGCCTAAGGTTGAAAAAAAATCTTCAGACCTCAGACCTCTGGGCCAGTTAGACCCCTCCTCACCGGCTGAACCTACTTCAACTATCCCTTACCCGGTTAAGGGTTATCTGGGAATAGACATCGGTTCGGTCAGCACCAACCTGGTTATCATCGATGAAAACAATGAAGTCATTACCGGAGTTTATCTGCCGACCAGAGGTCAGCCTCTCCAAGCTTTGAAAGAAGGTTTTTTTGAGCTGATTCACAGATGCCCGGCCGGGCTGGAGATTCTGGGCATAGGCACAACCGGCAGTGGACGCTACTTAGCTGGACGGCTACTTCGGGCTGATTCCATCAAGAACGAAATCACCTGCCAGATGCGCAGCACCTGCTTTTATTTCCCGGAGGTCGATACCATCTTTGAAATCGGTGGCCAGGATTCAAAATACATCCAGGTGGATAAAGGAAAGGTCGTTGATTTTAATTTAAACAAAATCTGTGCGGCCGGAACCGGTTCTTTTCTGGAAGAGCAGGCTGCTCAACTTGGATTTAAGGTGGAAAGAGATTTTGCTTCGCTGGCATCACTCTCAATCAGGCCTTACGACCTGGGAAGCCGGTGCACAGTTTTTATGGAATCAGAGCTGATGCAAGCTACCTCCCAGAGTCAGCCTCTGCCCGACCTGGTAGCCGGATTGGCTTATTCCATTGCCAGAAATTACTTAGAAAAAGTGGTCGAAAGAAGGCCGGTCGGGAACAAGATCGTTTTCCAGGGCGGGGTGGCTTCCAATCCGGCAGTCGTTAAAGCCTTTTCTGAACTTCTGGGAAAAGATATCAAGGTTCATCCTTATAACCGGATTTCCGGGGCAATCGGGGCCGCTCTGGAAGCAAGAGACAGGGTCAGAAAATCAGGTAAAAAATCATTAATTGCGGCTGAAATCAAAGAAAAACTCCTCCAGCCATTCTGTCTTTCCACTTTTGAATGCCAGAAATGTTCTAACCGCTGTCAGGTCGTTTCCATCTCTTCGGGCAAAGAGGTCGTGTTCTTTGGAGATATTTGTGAACGCTACACAGCTAAATCGCAGCTTGAAGCTCAAACCACCGAATTCCACAATCCATTAGTTTTTAGAAATAAGCTTCTCGAAGAAATGAATATCGACCAGAACCTCCAGGAGCTGACTATCGGCTTACCTCGGGCCTCAGCCTTTCAGGAATTTCTGCCATTCTGGAAGATATTTTTCACCAGACTCGGGTATAAAGTTAAAGTTTCTCCTGAAACCAGCGCTGAAATCATGGATGCCGGAATAAAATTGCAGCCAGCGGAGACCTGTCTGCCGATAAAAATTGCTCTGGGGCACATCAAATTCCTTCAGGACGACCCAGAAGTAGACCTGGTATTCATGCCTTCTTTAATCGATAGCCACAGACAGAAAGAAGAATCATACTATTTCTGTCCTTATACTGAACATCTCCCCTATATGCTTCCCGAGTCTCTGAGGCAGAAACTGTTGACTCTGCCGATTTACCTGGAACCCGAAGCCGAAAGCCTCAAGGAAAATTTCAAGAATCTGGCCAGGGTTCTTAAAGAACCAGAAGAAAAAATTAAAGAAGCCTGGGAGGCTGGTAGCATAGCTCAGGTTAATTTTCAAAACAAACTCAAAGAAAAAGGAAAAGAAATATTATCAAAGAGCACAGCCGAAAGAAAAGCTGTCTGGGTAATCTACGGCCGGCCTTATCTTCTCTATGATAATTTTGTCAACCTTAACCTCTGGTTTCATCTGGAAAAGCTGGGCCTAACGGCCATCCCCATGGATTACCTGCCACTTGATGAAATTAAATTTGAGAGTCTCTTGGTTGAGCCTTCATCTATTCCTCCGTGGAGATACCCTCAGCGACTGCTCAAAGCCGCAGCCTGGACCCATAATCAACAGGAGGTTTTTCCGGTTTTTCTTACCAATTATGGTTGCGGGATTGACGGCTTTTCTGTCAAACAGATAAAGAATCTGGTAGCAGAACGGCCGCATCTTTTTCTGGAATTTGATGAGCACCGAGGAGAAGCTGGCCTGATTACCAGGCTGGAAGCTTTTGCCGATGAAATCAGTCAGTGTCAAACTGCTTCCAGAAGAACTCCGCTCACCAAAAAATCTCTTGATCCGGAATTTATGCCGGTAGAAAAAATTAAAAAGCTGCCCTTTGTCATTCCTTATTTTGCTGACCATGCTGTAGCTTTTGCCGGGACCTTAAAAAAGTGTGGAATAGAAGCTGAAGTGCTGCCTCCGCCAGACGAAAAAAGTCTGGAGCTGGGCGAAAAATTTTCCTCAGGCAAAGAATGTCATGCTTTTTCCTACCTGCTGGGGGACCTTTTGAAGTATGTCTTCGAGAAAAAACCAAATGAAACACAGGTTTTCTTCTTCCCTGGAGCTCGCTATTCATGCCTCCTCCAGCAATACGGTCCGGCCATGAGGAATTTGCTGGCTGAGCTGGGATTATCTAAGATTCTGGTTTTAACCCCCACTCTGGACTATTTCTGGAAGTTCATTGGATTTGATGGTCTAAAAAGCCTCTGGCAGGGCCTGGTAGCCGTTGATAACCTGGTTAAGCTATCCTGCCAGCTCAGACCGTATGAAATTAATCGGGGTGAAACTGACTGGGTCTTTAAGGAAAGCTTGAAATTGATAGAGCGAGGTCTGACCGAGAATCAGCTGGAAAAGGCTCTGGAAGAAATTAGATTGAATCTTAGAAAAATCAAAATCAGGCAGGAAGAAAGGCCGGTCATCGGAATAGCTGGTGATATTTATACCCGTCAGAATCCTTTTGCTAACAACAAACTTTATCAGCGTCTGGAGGAGCTGGGCTGTGAAGTCTGGCCTTCACCCTTTCTGATCGATGAAATAGATTTCAGTTTCAGCCGAGAATTTTACGAAAAGCTGTCTTCTGGGAACCTCAAAGAAACTCTGAAGTATGCTGGGCTGAATTGGCTGAAGGAGACCAAAAAACGCCAGGTAGTCAAAAAGCTGGAGTTTTTAGACCTTAAAACAAAAGAGCCAGGTTTTGAGGAGATAGTCAGGTCTACAGTCACCTATCTCAGCTTTAATAATAATCAAACCCTTTTCCTTAACGTGGCCAAGATGATTGATTTTGCCAGAAAAGGTGCTGACGGAATCATTAATGTTATCTGCTTTAATTGTATGCTCGGGACAGCTTCAGCCGCCATTTCAGGCAGGATAAGAAAAGATTTTGGCAGCCTTCCCCTGCCCACACTGATTTATGGTGAAACCGAGTCAGCCAATGAACAAACCAGGCTGGAAGCTTTTGTTGAACAAGTTAAAGCCCGCTTTAAAAATAAAAAAAGAGAAAATCTGGATTTCACACTGCCAGCTTCAACTCAGTGAACCGGCCGGATTTTTCAAATGTGGCTCATAAAGAAGTTAAGATGACAGCAAGTATTCCGGTCAGAAACACACCATCAAAGGTTCCAGCTCCACCGATCGAAGCTACCGGTGCGCCCAGATCAGCGATTTTTTTCAGGTTCATCAGGTCAGCTCCAATGAGTGTGCCTAAGGTTCCGGACACATAGGCTATGACCGGCACCACCTGTATCCCAGAAGGGTTTAAAAAACCCAGGATTAAGGAAACTATGGCCGCTGCTATCGGAGGGAAAAGCGCCGGGGTGGCTATACCCAGACCTTTGACTGGACGGGCTACCCGGTGGACCAGAAAAGAAACTAAAACGATGGCTATCATAAAATAGACAGCGAGCGGCCACCATTTGAAAATCAAAAAAAGACTGATAGCTGTCGGGATGACCGCGCCGCCGAGATTGACGGCCAAAATTGTGGTGTTTTGATAGCGGGCAGCCGGGATTTTGAACTTCCAGCCAAAAAAATCGACTATTTGTACTTCCATCAAGCCTTCAGAATAGAGCCTTTTTAACGGAATGTTTATACCGCTACCAAGAAGGCTAAACATCAGGAGTAAAAAGACAGTATCAGGTGGAAGCCCTAACCTCTGAAAAGCAAATGAGATTAACCCAATCTTCAAAAAAAAGAAGAGGCCACCAAGAACGATAAAATAAAAAATGAAAAAAAGAAGGATAACGGGTAGATAAAACATCTGCTTTCTTTCTCCAGGTTAATTCTACTGAAAAGAAAAAGAAATTTAAAGGAACTATTACTTCAGCATCGGAATCTTAATTTTGTTCTTACGGGCACAGGCGATGGCTTCTTCATAACCGGCATCAGCATGGCGAACAACTCCAAGACCAGGATCAACCGTCAGCACCCGCTGCAGGCGGCGAGCCATGGCTGCGGTACCATCAGCCACGATAACCATTCCGGCATGGATGGAAAGCCCGATGCCAACGCCACCACCGTGATGCACCGATACCCAGGAAGCACCGCAGACAGCATTGAGCAGCGCATTGAGAATTGGCCAGTCAGCAATGGCATCAGAACCGTCTTTCATCTTTTCAGTCTCTCTGTTGGGTGAAGCCACTGAGCCGGTGTCAAGATGGTCACGACCGATGACTATCGGTGCACTGATTTTTCCTTTCTTTACTAAAGTGTTGATGACATCTCCAAACAAGGCTCTTTCTCCGTAACCCAACCAGCAGATGCGGGCCGGCAATCCCTGGAATTTGACCTGTTTTTGAGCCTTTTTAATCCACCGAGCTAAAGCTTCATCTTCAGGAAAGGTTTTGAGAACAGCTTCATCAGTCACATAGATATCCTGGGGCTTACCTGAAAGAGCTGCCCAGCGGAAAGGCCCTTTGCCCACACAGAAGAGTGGTCTAATGTATTCCTGGACAAAACCTGGGATGTCAAAAGCATTGGCCACTCCAGCTTTCTGAGCCTGACCGCGGATGTTGTTGCCGTAATCAAAGGTTTTAGCACCTCTTTTCTGAAGTTCCAGCATGGCCTCAACATGAGCAGCCATTGATTCATAAGCCCGGCGGATGTATTCCTGTGGGTCTTTCTTCCTGAGCTCCAGAGCTTCCTCATACGGCAGGCCGCGTGGCACATAGCCATTCAACTCATCATGGGCTGAAGTCTGGTCGGTAAGAACATCAGGAGTAATTCCTCGTCTTACCAGCTCGGGTAGAACATCAGCAGCATTACCCAGAAGAGCAATCGACAGCGGCTGACCTTTCTTACAGGCTTCATCAGCCATTTTCAGGGCTTCATCTAAGCTGGTGGTCATGGTGTCTACATATTTGGTTTCCAGACGGCGCTGAATCCGAGCCGGGTCAACCTCAGCTACAATGGCCACCCCCTCATTCATGGTCACGGCTAAGGGCTGGGCTCCCCCCATTCCGCCAAGGCCCGCGGTCACCACCAGTTTTCCTTTCAGCGTTCCACCGAAATGCTTCTTGGCTACAGCGGCTAAGGTTTCATATGTACCCTGGAGAATTCCCTGAGTACCGATGTAAATCCAGCTGCCGGCAGTCATCTGGCCGTACATGGTGAGGCCCAGAGCTTCTAAGCGTCTGAATTCATCCCAAGTAGCCCATTTGGGAACAATCATGGCATTGGAGATTAAAACTCTGGGAGCATCTGGATGAGTCTTAAAAATACCAACCGGCTTACCAGACTGGACAAGTAAAGTCTCGTCATTTTCCAGTTTCTTCAGGCTGCTGACTATGGCCTTAAAACACTCCCAGTTTCGAGCTGCTTTTCCAGTACCGCCATAAACAATAAGTTCCTGGGGTTTTTCCGCAACTTCCGGATCGAGATTGTTCATCAGCATCCGCAGGGCTCCCTCCTGCGACCAGCCTTTGGTGTGGAGTTTGCTTCCCCGCGGGGCTCTCACCGGCTTATAGGTTGAAGTTTCATTTTTGTTGTTCATCTTTCACCTCCCCACTTTTTTCTATATCTTTTATGAATTCTAAGGTTTTTCTGGCTTCAGGAAGGTTGTCCATCCTGGCCAGGGTTTTTTCTTTTCCCATAAGTTCCAGGACTTCGAAAATTCCCGGGCTAACCGCTTTGCCCAGCAACAAAACCCTGAGGCTGTGAATTAAAAGGGCCGCCTTGACCCCTTCTTTTTCGGCCCTTTCTCTGAGAACTTTCTCCGTCTCTTGAGCCGTGAACTGGACTAACTGGATAAAGTCTTCTTTTAGTTTTGGCAGCAACTGGCCGAGTTTCGGGTCTAAAAGATGTTTTTTCACCGCTTCTGGGTCATATTTAACTTTATCAGAAATAAAAGGCGCTATCATCTCTACCAGGTCAACTAAGGTTCGACTTCTGGACCTGACCAGCTCCACCAGATGTTCGAACCAGATCTTTTTCTCTTTGATCAGTTCCTCTGACCAGAGCCCTTCTTTCTCCAACCATGGGCGAAGTTGCTCGATCAATTCCGAAAGAGGCATTTCATTGATGAGTTTGCTATTGAGCCACTCGAGTTTAGCCAGGTCAAAGACCGGACTGCCCTTACTGATACGGTCCAGAGAAAACTCTCTGACCATCTCTTCTATTGAATAAACTTTATCTTCTGGACCAGGAGACCAGCTCAGCTGGGCCATAAAATTGAAGAAAGCTAAGGGCAAATATCCTTTATCCCGAAAATTCAGGACCGAAGTGTCGCCGTGCCTTTTGCTTAATTTTTTGCGGTCGGGTCCAAGAATCAGGGGCAGATGAGCAAATTGAGGTACCGGCGCTTCAAAAGCCCGATAGAGAAGAATCTGCTTGGGAGTGTTAGAAATATGGTCATCACCACGGATCACATGGGTGATCTTAGTTTCGATATCATCAACCACGACCGACAAATGATAGGTCGGGAAACCATCACTCCGCAAAAGTACGAAATCTTCGAGGTTTTTGTTTTCTACTGAAATATGTCCGTGAACCAAATCTTCAAACCCGGTTACGCCTTCTGGTACCAGAAAACGAATAGCAGCAGGTACCCCTTTTTCCAGTAATTCTTTTTTCTGGCTTTCTGGAAGATTAAGGCAATGGCGGTCGTATTTCCAGTGTCCACCCTTAGCCTGAGTTTCCTGACGGCGTTTTTCAATTTCTTCTGGGGTACAGAAACAATAATAGGCCAGTCCTTTTTCTACCAGACTCCGGGCTGCTTTCCGGTAAATATCAAACCTCTGCGATTGATAAATTGGACCTTCATCCCAGTCAAGTCCTACCCAGCGCAGAGCTTCCATAATGGACTGGCTCATTTCTTCAGACGACCTGGCCACATCAGTATCTTCGATCCTGAGGACAAAAACTCCCTGATGATGGCGGGCAAAAAGCCAGTTGAAGAGGGCTGTCCGCAAAGCCCCCACATGAAGATGTCCGGTTGGACTCGGGGCAAACCTGACTCTGACCATTATTCAGCTCTTTTCAGTGGATTTTCAGGCTAAAAATATATCATACTCAGCCGATATATTCAAAAACCCCATCGGGCCTCAGCAGTGAAACTAATTTCCTTCCGCTTTCGCCTTTCTTTAAAAAAAAGAGAAGAAAGTTATTGACTGAAAAAATTGATTTCAGTAAATTATAAACGAGTTAAAATTGTCAAGGTTTTTCAGGAGGGCAAAGGGAAAAATTAATTCCCTAAGGAAATGACTCAGATAAATATACTTGTATTTATTTCAAATGTTGAGCAGGCCCTGAAAGTCGTCAGAGTTTGTGAACGTGAATACCAGCCGGTTGTGGCTAATTCCATAGAAGAGATTCCCTCTTTGATCAACAACTACGATTGCTGGGCAACCATCATAGATTCGAGCTGGGCCAATTATGAGCGCTGGAAAGACCTGATCAAGCCGGACTGCTCAATAATAATTGTAGGCCGCGATGAAGCAGAAATATACCAGATGATTCTGACCTGGCCGATTAATTATCACCTGGACTATGTGTTAGAGAAAGATGGCCAGCCGATCGAACCAATTCTCAGTCAGACTTTGAAGAGAGCCATTTATCTCAGCCGGATGGCTAAAGAATGGGCACAATTTCAGCAATCACTTTCCTTGAGTTCCACTAACGCCAGGCAGGTGTTTAGCGAAATTCTGGAAATAAAACATCTGATTAACGAGAATTATCTTCGGGAACTGGAAAAAAGGATTTCCATCGAAGCCAGGTATGTCTGGTTCCAGAAAGAAAGACAGAAAATAGAAAATATTATCAGAAAGATTTATTCAGCTAACGACGTCAGCAGTCTGCTGGGTATAGTTCCGGATATTAAAGAGCTGCTCCAGGCTCAGGGAATGACCATTTACATCATCGAAGAAAACGAAACCTTAGGCAAACACCTTAAACCGCTTATCTGGGATGACACTTTTATCACTCATCCTGAAACTTTTAGATACGTGGCCAAGATTGAGGCACCAGATTTCGCTGCAGCCGTCGCCCGTTATGGCCAGGAAGTGAACATCTCTGACCTGACTTTTGATAAACGTTTCTCCTTCCGCTACCAGCACGACCTTAAAACTCCGCTAAAAAGCATCCTGGCTGTGCCTATAGTTTATGATAGCGAGATAATCGGAGTGGTTGAGTTGTACAACAAATACTTCATGGGCAATCTCCTGCCTGAAGGCTTCACCAAAGAAGACCAGCAGATTCTCCGGGGCCTATCCGAACATATTGGCATCGCCATGACCAAGCTCAACCTGATCCAATACGATGCCCTTACTGGTCTGCTCAGAGCCGAACCGTTCTTCGAGAAGGTCCTGCAAAAAGTCAACTCAATGAGCAAAAGGAAAAAAGAGGAAGGCTCTTTCGCCATGGTTATGGGAGATGTGGACTGGTTTAAAAATTATAACGACCGCAACGGCCATGAAGCCGGAAATCACCTGTTGCAGGAGCTGGCAGCAATACTCAAACAATCGGTGCGAGAAGATGATTTAATCTGTCGCTACGGCGGCGAAGAATTTCTTTTCTTTCTGAGTGGAGTAACCAGTCTGGAAGAAGCTTGCCAATTGACTGAAAGAATCAGGAAGAACGTAGAAGACCATTACTTCCCTTTCGAGGAATTTCAACCAAGAAACAACCTGACCATGTCTTTCGGTGTAACCATCTTCCCCAGAAAGAGATTGGCCAGCAACGAGCCTCTGACTAAGGAGGACATCAAACATCTTGTTCATGAATGCGACCTGGCCTTAGCTGAAGCCAAAGGTAAGCAGACCTGGAGGTTGCCGCCATCTGAAGTTCAGGAAAGGCCGATTAACAAAAACACCGTTGTGGCTTACTCTCGCGACTGGGAAAAAGAAAGCCACACCCGCCCGATTCTGACCTATCAGGAAAAACTTTACCGGGAAAAAAGACATTTTCAGAGATACTACACTTCGACCGTTTTGATGTACAAAGAAGAAGGACAATTGAAGGTCAGCAAGACCATTAACTTGAGTCTGGGTGGCGCCAAGATTCTCTCGGAAAAACCTTTGCCAGCCACCAAGCCTTTAGAAGTTGTCCTTATCCTGGGTAAAAAAGCTCGACCTCTTCAGAGCGAAGTTGTTTATTCAGAAAAAGTTGGGACTGATTCTCCGAATTTCTACACTGGATTAAAATTTAAAGATTTAACTTCTGAAGATTTCCAGGTTCTGGAAAGCTATTTTCAAGAAATCCAGAAAAATACTCTCAACTAAAAGATTTTTTATTCTGGCCTTGATTTATAATCAGACTTCAAGCTCTTTTTTTATGGCTGCAAAGTATACAGAAGGTGGAGTGGTCCTGGACTTAAAATCAGCTTCCAAAGCAATAATTTTTTGTTCAAAAAATTTTAAATCTTCTGTCGAGCCCCAGTTTTGAACGCTAAGCAAATCAGCCAGGTCTTCGACAGTCCTCTGATTGAAGATATCCTGAGTTAAGGCAGGAAAACAGAAAGATTTCTTTTCGATCAGCAATAATATCTTTTGAAGATATCGCCTCAGATCTTCTTGAGTGCTGATCAGTTCCTGTTTTAGGAAAAATTGGTCTTTAGCCGAGGTGATAAAAGTGAATTTGTAGGTTAACTTTTTGGCTTCTTCCACTGCGGACTTAATCCTGGTCAGAAGTTCTTCAGCCTCGAAAATCCTTTTGTTCCCTTTCTGATAATAGCCAATTTCTCCAGAGCGATTGGCCTGTTCCTGCCGGTAATATTCGGCCAAATCTGAGCGGCCAAAAACTTCATCCCGGCTGGCTAAAGATTCACTCTCAGTCAAGCCGACTGAGACCAGTCTTTCAGCCAGACCTTTCTTGATTT
The DNA here is from genome assembly GCA_014360015.1 of Candidatus Aminicenantota bacterium. GTDB lineage: Bacteria > Acidobacteriota > Aminicenantia > Aminicenantales > Saccharicenantaceae > Saccharicenans. The sequence goes on from JACIYJ010000008.1 coordinate 145,590, forward strand.
CCTCAGTGAGTTTTTTTTTCAGATTTCGTTCTTCTGGCTCGGCTTCCTCCACCAGATTGATTGACTGGACATCCGACCTGGCCTCAAGAGTCAGAAGTTCTTTAATCTTTTTCAGCTTTTCCAGTTCAGAACTCAAATCCAGACAGGTCCACGTTTCTACTCTCTTTTCTGACAATTCGGTTTTCAGCCCGAACTTCTCTTCAAGCCGCTTCTTAAGAGAGGCGGCCTTTTCCATCGACTGGCTGCGTATTTCTTCCAGGCGTTCCTGTAATTGATTTATAGCTTTTATATCTTCGGAAGTAGCTCTGGTCAGATTCTCAATCTCTTTCTGACGGTGAACAATTCGTTGGAGATATTCCTGGATCTGCTCCAAAATCCTGTTGCCTTCCTCTTCAAATTGTTCCCATAAGTTCCCGTATTCTTTGAGAGCCTGCCATTCTTTCTTGACCTCTTCTTCAATCTGGGTCAGTTGCTGGCGGGCTAATTCCCTTTCTTTCTGGATTTTTTCCTCGAGGGTTTTCTCTATTTCTTCACGCTGCCGACGAAGATAGTTCTCAAGCTGAGCCTCTATTTCTTGAATGATAAAGGTGGGTTTTTTGATCAATTATCCGCTTTCGTTTACTAACAGTTTCTCAAACTTTGTCATGAACATTTTAAAATCAACAATTTTCTGTGTCAAGAAAAAAGTTCTTTCAGGTTAAGAGATAGTATCCAGGTTAGAGGGAGTATTTGGCAGAAGCGGGGTGGCAGTCCGGCCATAGGAATTTCGGCAGAAGAGGCAGGGAAATTTATAAACTTGGCACTTGAAAAAGCAGGGCTTCCTCCGTTAAAAATTTTGTTGAAACTTCTAAACGAAAGGAGGAGGAAGCCCCAATGACAGAAAATATATACCCTACTTACTATGAGCTTTGCAAGAGTGCACCCATTCTGGCCAGAAAAGCTCTGATCAGGGCCTATGAGGAGACGGGGAATATCTCAGAGGTAGCCAGGTTGTTTC
>JACIYJ010000009.1 GCA_014360015.1 Candidatus Aminicenantota bacterium
GCTCAGGATGGAAACAAAGCTTCCGAAGCTAATAGCGCTGTTTCCTGTAGTCCAGCTGGATAAGCTTGTCGATCTTTATCCAAAGCTCTTCCCCCAACCTGGATACCATGTATCAGCCAAGGACCCTGACGCGAGTCTTCCAGACCCTCCTCCAGACAGCTCATGGCCTCAGGGTATTTTGTCTTATATTCCTCGATTATCAGCCTGGCTACCTTCTCGGCGCTGTGCCTTTCCGGCTGAAGCCAGATCTGCTTCAGCTTCTCTCCCATTTCTCCCATTCGGGCCTTATCTCTATGCGGTATCCGGGCCAGGATGTTCATCATAAAATGCACCTTGCACCTCTTCCGGACCGGACCTGATAGCTCCTTCTTTACCGCCTTTATCTGATCTTTCTTCCAGCAAAAATCCGGTTAGCAATTTTCCCAGCAATCCCTTATAATCTCTTTGAGCCATCGTAATGAAATACCTCCTTTGAGTTTCTTCATCTTAAAAGGAGATATTACGATGGCTCGCACTCCTAAATCAATTTTGCGAACATTTTTATACACTAGCAAAGATTTTCAACGCGCTAATTTGAATATTTTGAATGTAACGATTCTGGTTGAATAGGTAACTTTTCGTCCTGGTCAACCTGACTACACAGGAGTCTTTGCTAATGAGTAGGTCTGAATAAAGGCGAAGGAGATGAGGGCAGATATAGGTTAATCACTATTTTCGGAAGCTAACTGAGACTTAAAATGGAAAAGTTATGATGGCTAAGTTGCTAAGAGACGGCCAAGCGGAATTATAATTGATTTAGATATCTTATTTTTTTAAAATATTTTTCTGATGGATACGTTTTCTAAGAGAAATAAGGTCCAGCCTAATGAAATAATACTTTACGATGCTCCCCAGAATCTTCGCATTGGTCTTTGTAATATTATTGAAGACTATATTAATTATCTTGAAAACTATGAAAACCTTTATTTAATCATTACCCGTTCGTTCCAGATAAGACGGGAGCATGGAATCAATTACAAAGAAGAAATAGACTACCTGGTCCTAAATAAGTTAAATTGGAACCAAGTATATGATTTAATTGAGTTGATTTTTGAAAATATAAAATATAGAACTTATGAAGAGTTTATTGGGTGGTATGAAGATCCTGAAAAATCTAAGCAAATTAGATACGAATTCACGATTGATATTAATAAGCTACTCGATAGTTGTGGCATCGGATGGATCTTAAAAAAAGGAAAGCTTCAGATACAGTGTTCAGAATTATTAGATGAATCATTAGTGCAAAAAGCCAAATTATTATTATCGAATAAGATATTTGAGGGACCAAATATTCAATTTAATAAAGCATTAGATTTGTTAAGGAAAAGACCAAGTCCAGATTATGAAAATTGCATAAAAGATGCTATTGGAGCCGTTGAGGGAACATTAAAAATACTTTTGAATGATAAGAAAATAAGGTTTGGAAATGCAATAGACAGGTTAGTCAAAGAAAAGAAAATTAAGAAACCTTTAGATAATATATTCAATGCTCTTTTTGCCTTTGCCAGTCAGGCCCCAGCCATAAGGCACGGACAACCAGAAAAACCGGATAGCTCTCTTGCTGAAGCTCTTTTCTATATTTACACATGTGCAGCGTGCGTCATTTATTTATGTGAACTATTTGGATACAAGCCATCAGAAAAAAAAGAACTTGAAGAAGATATTCCTTTTTGATTAAAATTTGTCCCTAATAAGAGTTTTATTCTTTGGTAATCATAATTTTCACGCAGCGGTCGATTTACCCATTGGCACCATATTTTCGGCGGGGGTGGCGTGGCCTGAAAAAATATTAATTAATGACATTCCCAATAATTAAAAAATATATAAGAAAAAAGGATGAGGCTAGTGTATAAAAATGTTCGCAAAATTGATTTAGGAGTGCGAGCCATCGTAATCTCTCCTTTTAAGAAGAACAAGCTTAAGAAAGGAGGCATTTCATTACGATGTCTCAAGGAGATTATAAAGGATTGCTGGAAAAATTACAAATCGGATTTTTAATGGAGGAGGGTCCGCCGAAGGCGATATTGTAATGGCTTACGTAGGAGCTGATGCGGGTGGAGGCTGAGGCCAGGGTCGGGGTGCCGAAGGGAAAGCATAGCCCGGAGAGGAAGACTTATTTTTCAGGCTATCGGGTAAGGAAGCTGAACACACGGGTGGGAAGGTTGTATCTGATGGTGCCGAAGGTAAGGAAGGGCGGATACATAACGTTTTTTGTAACGGAGAGGAAGCGAAGCGAGGCGACGTTGCTGAGTCTGGCGCAGGAGGCGTTTATAAACGGGGTATCTACGAGGAAGATAGAGCGGTTGGCAAAAGGCTTAGGTACAGAGAACATCTTTGCCTGGCAGGTGTGATAACCCCGGCGCTAGATTAACGAGTACAGGAGTTCAGGACGAGGCCGCTGCGGGTGGAATATCCCTTTTTATGGATAGATGCCATAGATGAGAAGTTGCGGGTAGAAGGGCGGTTGGTATCGGTAGCGATGATGGTGGCGTAACTCCTCTCATCTACCAATGTGCGGGAGAGAATCAATCGGGACATAAGGCGCCGGAGTCGGGTGGTAGGGGTGTTCCCATCAGTGAGCTCATACCTCAGGCTGATAGCCTCATATCTTCTTGAATACACAGAAGACTGGGCCAATGAGTATGCCTATATCAAGCCTGAGAGATTCAGCCGGGCGTTAGAAAGGTCGTTGGCTCAGGCAGCTAACTGAGGCTTAAAATGGAGAGATTACGATGGCCAAATGGCGAACAAATCTTGACATGGCCTATAAGCAATAGAGTTTCGTATAGAGGGATATAAAAGTAAGATAATCAATATTAATAACCATATCGGCGTGGGGTGGAGCGTATTAGATGTGCTTGGAGGGTTAGTTCCTTTAATTATAGATGCAGCGGCTGGCTCTTGGTATGAATTAGACCAGGATAATGTAAAAGCACTTTTAGAGAAATACATGATGCCAGAATGAAAATAATGGCTAGGGCTAAGAAGAATATCTAAATAGAAAATCGTTAATTTATCCCTGGCGGTAGGTGTTGGAGCTTAGGCGAGAAGGGAGCGTTTAATAATAGTATATGTGCCCGCGGGCGGCGGTCGGCGCCTGCGAGCCGATGAGCGGTGAGGTGGCGATGACGATGACGTTATCCGGACCGAGCGTGCCAGCCTTGGGGTCCATCCGGTCGTAGGGGAGCTTGGTTCCAAGCCCCCGGCCGCCGAGGTAGAGGAGCACATCCTCCGCCTGAAGCGGCACAACTTTGATTTCTCCGGTGCTGAGGTCCGCCTCCAGCACCCGTCCATGATATTCCGGAATGCTCATTTTTTGCAGCTACCTTATTATGAATAGCCTTATCAAAACTAAATTAGCTTCTAAAATAACAGATTTCCCTCGTATTGACAATTCAAAACGGTGACGTGATATCCGTGCACCGGCTTTCTATCGCCTCTTCTCGTGTAAACGGTGACATTGTAAACGGTGACATGATATCACGTCACCATCATGACGTCACCATCATGTCATGAGCGGTGTCCGGATATCACGTCACCACCATGTCAACGGATCCAGCGGCGTTTGACGTTGCGCAGGCTCAGGGCAAAAAGCCCCAGGCTAAAACCGGCCAGCACCAGAAAATCAAGCCAGTACGGCAGGGCATTTGAACCGTTATTAACCGCTCCGTGAAGGATATCAGCTCCGTAGGTCAGCGGCAGCACATAAGAGAGAGGCCGCAGAAAAATCGGCAATTTGCTCACCGGGAAAAACAGCCCGCAGAGAAAAACCATGGGAAAGCGGAAAAAATTGGAAAAAGTCTGGGCTTCAAAAACTTCGCTCACGGCCACGGCGATGAACAGCCCCAGAAAGGTTGAAGCCATGGCGATAAGAACCACTGCCGCCAGAAAATATCCCCATTTCACTCCTCTCAAATCAGCGATTATTGAAGCCATCAGCACCGGAACGAAGGCATTGACGACTCCAAAAATAATGGCTCCTGAAGTCTTGGCCAGCAGCAGCTGCTCCAGTGAAATGGGCGCTAGCAGCAGCCTTTCAAATGAACGGCTTTTTTTCTCGAAAGTGATGGTCACGGCCAGAAGCGAGGTTGTGCCGAAAAGTATAGACAGAGCCACTACTCCAGGCAGAAGACTCATAATACCCGAAAGCCCGCTCCCTGACCTGATGAAAAACATACCGGTCCAGGCCAGGGGAAAAATGATTCCCCAGCTGATATTGGGCGGCTTGAGATAATAAGTCCGCATGTCCTTGACCAGGATGTTCCAGAAAGAAATAAAAGCCAGCGAACGTTTCATGTTCCACCCCGGTCCAAGTTTTTACCTCTAATCGCCATTTTAATCATCTCGGCTTTTTGCCTTATCTATCAAACAGCTAACTAAGACTGCTAACTCCACGGCACACATCTATCCGTTATCTCACCATGGGCAATACCTTCTTCGCCTGCCTTAATCATTGCCCGGGCTTCTCCTTTATCTCCTTTTCCTTTTTCATCTGCTCGGCTTCAATTCCAGTTAGCTCAACAAAAACTTCTTCCAGCGATGGATGAATCCTCCTGGCTTCGAGTATTTCACAGCCTTCATCTTCAAAGAACCGAACCAGCGGACCAACGGCTATTGGCCGGGTTGATCTGACCCGCAACTCGCAACCGTTGACCCATTCAAAAATAAAGTCCGGGAAAGCGGACGAAATTTTTTCTTGAAGCTCGCCCGATGTGTTAACGGCTTCAGCAAAAGTAAGGAGCAGGTTGAACTGTCCTCGCAGCGGCTGAAGAAGATTTTCCAGATTGTCCACCCTGACTATCCGGCCGGAAACGATAAAGGCGATTCTCTGACAGAGGCGCTCTGCTTCTTCGATGTAATGGGTGGTTAGAAAAATGGTCGTCCCCTGCTGGTTAAGTCCGGCAATCAGCTGGCGTATCTGACGGGCACTGGCCACGTCGATGCCGGTGGTCGGCTCATCCAGGAAAAGTATGCGCGGCCTGTGGATGAGACCGGCAGCAATCGTCAGTTTTCGTTTCATTCCCTTCGAATAATCCCCGAATTTGCGGTCGGCCGCCTCGCTCAAGCCAAAAAATTCCAGAAGCTCGCGGGCCCGACGCTGCCTCTCGGCTTTCCTCATGCCATAAAGAGCAGCGCAGAAGCAGAGATTGTCAAAGCCGCTGAGTTCGGGATAGAGGTTGCTTTCATCTGGGACCACGCCAATCTGGAATTTGGCCGCAGCCGGATTTTTCTTCACGTCGATACCAGCAAGCAGTATTTCGCCGGAATCCGGCCTGGCCAGACCTGTTAAAAGATTAATGGTCGTGGTCTTCCCGGCGCCGTTAGGACCGAGGAAACCGAAGAGTTCTCCTTCCCGGACGCTGAAAGAAATCCCATCCACCGCCCGCACCGGGCCGTAGCTTTTGACCAGATTCCTGACGATGATGACTTCATCAGCATTAATCTCGCTTATTGCCTTTTCTCGAAAAGCGCGGTTATCCACTCGTTCGTCCTTTATTGGCCTGATATTAATTTCCATTCCAAGTTTAAGATTTCAATCATTTAAGCTCATTGTCCTAAAAATTTATTCCAGGGGTAAAGCTGTTAGCGCTTCCGCAGGCTATTCATTTTTTTATTCCTCACGGTCGAAGGGCTTGATCTGGATCCCAAGAAGCCAGCTCCTGGTAATTCCCTCCATGGCCAAGAGTCCGGGCTCAGCCACAATGACCTGTCGCTCCCCGAGACCAACCCTTTCGCCATTTACCGTGACCGCAACTTTTCCCTCCAGGGCCAGAAAAATCACCCGTGAGTCCATCTGACATTCGGGAATTTTTTCTCCGGGTTCGAGCTGAATTATTCTCATCTTAAATTCGGGCTTTTGGTACAACACATTTTTCTGGCGCTCTTTATGGGAAAAAGCCTTAAGCTATCTCAGATCAAATTTCTCATATTTACTCATCGTGTTCCCTCTCAATTCGCACCAGCTTCTGCACCAGGTTGCTCAGCTCCCTGAGAGCTTCTGGCTCCAGGCGGTAATGGACAAAATAACCGCGCTTTTCCGACCGGATCAACCCCGCCTCGCGCATTACCCGTAAGTGCTGAGAAACTGCCGCCGGCGTCATATTCAGGGCTGCAGCCAGGGCATTTACGCACAGCATGCGCTGCTTTAACAAATTAAAAAGCTGAAGTCGGGCCGGCGCTGCCAGGGCTCTGAAATACTTAGCCAGTTTTTCTTCCTGCTTCATCAGTTCTTAAATCCATTTTAGTATTTTATTAAATACTAAATCAAATACTCGAAAGCGTCAACTGAAAATCCGTTATCGGTGAGAGTATCTCTTGGTTAAAGGCGGCAGTCGCGAGCTTTAAAAAAATGGGACCTAGAGAAGACTCCACGGTAAAAAAATATTCATCAGGAACACCTGATGATGTTTACAACTTCTGCCCAGTTTTTGCAAGAATTTATCTGCCAAAAATTTTCTTTCAGCTGTTACCTTACCACCATATGTTCTTCTCAAAGAGAATATTTGATTGAATTTGTCGTCTATTGTGTGATAAATAATTCACAGATGCAGATGGCAGTTCATGAGGAGGAAACTTAATGTATAAATCATTAAAAATAAATAATTTTCGCTGCTTTGAGAGTTTTTCTATAGATAAGCTCGCACGAATTAACCTCATAGTCGGCAAAAATAATGTTGGAAAAACTGCACTATTGGAGGCTTTATTCCTTCACTGCGGTGCTTATAATCCAGAATTAGCATTTAGGGTTAACGCCTTTCGGGGAATAGAATCCATAAAAGTCGAACTGACGGGATGGGCCGAAACTCCATGGGATTCCCTTTTTTATAACTTTGATTCTAACAGGGTCATAGAAATCACAGGTGAAAATTCTACCTCAGGAACTAAAAAGCTTAAAATAAAAATTCCTCGGAAGCCAGCAGAACTAAAAAGAATTAGCTACTTCCTTAGCAAACACGAGCCAAAAATAAAAGAAGAAGCTGATGTCTACAAATCCGGGTTATGGCAAGTTGAAACCGCTAAAATTCTCGAGTTTACTTTTGAACAAAAAAATACCATTAGAACCTCTTATTTGATATTAGACCAGAGAGGGGCAAGAATATTTCCTTTTCCGGTGCCTCCACCATTCCCAGCTTTCTTTCAAGCTTCAAAAATAAAGATACCTTTCAAGGAGGAAGCTGAACGTTTCGGAAAGTTAGAATTGAACGGCAAACAAAATCTTCTACTGGACGTGCTTAAAATAATCGAACCCAGACTGAAAAGGCTTTTAATACTGGTAATGGGCGGAGAACCTATTATCCACGGAGACCTCGGGGAAAGCCAGCCGATTCCTCTGCCTTTGATGGGAGAAGGAATGGTTAAATTAACCAACATAATCCTCCATATTGCTAATGCATCCAATGGAGTTGTGTTGATTGATGAAATAGATAATGGTCTTCACCATTCAGTCTTAAAAAGTGTATGGAAAGCTATCGCTGAGGCAGCTCACGCTTTTAATACTCAGATATTTGCCAGCACTCACAGTATGGATTGCATTATCGCGGCTCATGAGGCCTTTTCCGAATCTAAAGCATATGATTTCAGATTACATCGACTGGAATGGCGAGAGGGAAAAATTATTACCATTTCCTATGATAAGAAGATACTCGATGCCGCTATCAATTCTGAGCTTGAAGTCAGATAGATAAAAATAAAGTTTTTCTTTTTCGGGGGGTCTCATGTGTGACCAGGCGAAAAAACTCTATTTTACAAAGCCTTTTTTATTAATTGTTGAGGGAAACGACGATAAAAATTTTTTTGAAGCCTTAATAAATTTTTTAGCCAAGAATCAGCAGCCTGAGATTAAAAACCAATTTGAAGTGTTTAAGCTTGACGGAAAGAAAAGATTAACAGAAAAACTTATGGCTGTAAAAAACACACCTGGTTTTAACAATCTTAAAGCAATCGGAATAATTTTAGACTCAAATTCTCACCCTGAAAGAACTCTCCAGAGCATCCAAACCTCATTAAAAAAGGTTGGCTTTCCCTCACCAAAATCTGAAATGGAAATTATAGGAGAAAAACCTAAAATTTCAGTTTTATTGATTCCTGGCTCAGATAAACCTGGGGAATTGGAAGATTTATGTCTTGAAGCTATCTCCAAAGATACCGCCATGAAATGCGTTGAGGTTTTTTTTGCTTGTCTCAGCGACAGAAGAATTGTTATCTCCAAGAAGAAGTCTAAGGCCATATGCCAAGTTTTCCTTGCCTCTCGGAAAGATCTCGCCCATGAAATAGGAGTAGCCGCTCAAAAATCCATCTTGCCTTTCGAAGATCCGGTTTTTAATAAGGTGAAAAATTTCATAATGAACTTGGCCGGACTTCCACCCCAAAGCTGCTAAATACTCCCTCTCGCCTGGATACCATCTCCTCGCCTAAAAGAAAATGCCTTTTGACAGTGAAGTGCTTTAGACTTTATTTATTTTATTCTGGAAATTTTCGACTCCTTTAAAGAATTCTTTCGCATCATCTTCTTTAAATGGTTTATCAGGGTGAATAGCTTTGTTTCTTAATTTTCTTGATTTATGCAATTCATTCTTCCATCCACAATATTCAGGCGTTTCACATAATTGGCCGATCATATCTTCGAGTTCTCCTTTTTCTCTATTTCTTTTTGGCATTTTGACTTTGCTTTCGAATTCTTTTTTAAGAAATATTTCAAAGGCTCGTGATGCCCAGAAACCAGAAGTTTTATAGTCTTCCCGGCGAAGATACATCCTGGCAACTTTCAACGGATTTTGGGAAAGATAAAAAACAATATCTTCAATCGTGAGGTTTTTAGGCAACTGATCTGCCAAAAGTTTGATGAATTCCTTTTGTTCCTGACGACTCTTTGATATTGCCTAGACAATCATATCCACATCAGCTGTTCTTTTAACTCTAAAAGTGCTTTTTAATGTTCTCATCACTCTAATATAATTCATAAACTCTTCTATATCTGATGACCCCCGTGGCACTCTTAGAATCCATAAATTCGGCCTGGAATAGATTGCATAATGCTCAGGCCAGACAAATCTTAGAACAATAGAAACAAGAGCTAAATTCTTGAAAATGTCCAACAAAAGACCGCAAAGCTCTTTTTCTCTATTTTCAAAACCATCGTCCCTTTTACCATGCGCAAAAAGATTTGCAAATTTCCCCTTAGTTTCAGACAGCCTTGCTTCAATCTGTTCTCGGCATGGCCACATCGAGAATTTTCTAAAGGGCCAGAGGTTTTCATTAGCAATCAGTTCAAGATCTTCATAGGATAGCTCCCCACCCTTTCTTAAATGGTATAACCCTTCTTCAATTTTCTGAAAATTTATTTATTTTATAGCGGGACTTGGTTATCTCCCTGAACAGTTCTTGATATTTTTTGGCATCCATCTCTCCCTCCTAACTCATAAAAAACTGGGTTTAGGTTAATTCTTTTAATTCTACCCACTATTCTTCTGAAAAATAATCCTGATCGATTTTTTTAATCTGATATGAAGACACCAGAGATACCCCGATATTATGTTCTATCATTAGCTCAGCTAATTTTTCTCCATCAATTAATACTATCTTACTATCAATTTTTTCAGCATAATCCCTGGCCTCCTTGGTGAACGATGAAGTAGTTATAAATATGCCTTTTTTCGCTCTCTGCCCTTGAAGAGCACCTGCAAACTTTTGAATCTCAGGACGGCTCACCGGATTTTCCCATCTTTTGGCCTGGATATAAACTATATCCAGCCCTAACCTATCCTCTTTAATTATTCCATCTATTCCCTCATCTCCACTTCTTCCGATTGCTTCTCCTGCATCCTTTTTGGTGCCGCCATATCCCATACTTAATAAAAGATCTACTACTAATTTTTCGAAAAAAGCAGGTGAACACTTTTTAACATACTGAAGGAGCTCCTCGGCCAAATCTTTAATCATCGCTTGATAGGCCCTTTCTATTGTTTCTTCAGGCGATAATAAGTTTGACTGGTCAATAATTTCATTTTCTGACGCTTTTTCTCGTTCTCTCCTTGTCTCTCGGAACTCAATAAACTCAGGAAATCGGGTCAGGTATTTAATATCAATCTTTGAAGGCTTTTCTTCCAGTACTTTTTTGCCCCTTTCAGTAATTTTATAGTAACCTCTTCTTGTGGGTTCTATAAGCCCTGCTTTTTTCAGATAAGTTCTAGCCCAACCAACCCGATTTCTGAATACAGAATCCTGGCCGCTCGGCAATAACTCCTTCAGTTCTTCCTCAGTAAGACCAAATTCCTTAGCTAAGGCATCGTGCACATCAAGCATATGGTGTTCTTTTTCATCACTCAGATACCTAAGCAACGGGAGCATAATGGATTGAAAATCAGGGATAGCCATCTTTTGAACCCCTTCTATTTAATGTAAATCACGATTTTAGATTATAAGCTATAAGATGTCGCTGTCAACTTCAGAGACCATGTCAAGATTTGTTCGCGATTTAGCCATCGTAATCTCTCCATTTTTTGTCTCAGTTAGCTGCCTGAGCTAACCATTCACTCCTCATTGACCTCATCTTCTCCGGCTTTGTGTAGGCATACTTATTGGGCCATTCTTCCGTGTAATCAAGAACATTTGACAAAACACACGAGGCAATGAGTAATGAGAACGAGCTTGCTGAAGGGAAAACGCCTACCACCTGATTACGGCGCCTTATCTCCTAATTGATTCTCTTCAATACATTGGTTGAAGAGATCCGTCGCTTATCTACCTCAGGAGAGTTATAGAACAGACTCGAGTCTTCCAGGCCTTCCTCCAGGCAGCTCATGGCCTTAGGGTATTTTGTCATATATTCCTCGATTATCAGCCTGCCTACCTTCTCGGCGCTATGCCTTTCCGGCTGAAGCCAGATCTGCTTCAGCTTCTCTCCCATTCGGGCCTTATTACTATGCGGTATTCGGGCCAGTATGTTCCTCATAAAATGACCCTTGCACCTCTTCCAGACAGGACCTTATAGCTCCTTCTTTACGGTCTTTACTGATCTTTCTTCCAGCACAATTCTGGTTAGCAATTTTCCCAGCAATTCCTTTTAATCTCTTTGAGCCATCGCAAGTAGATATCTCCTTTCTTGAGATTGGTCATCTTAAAAGGAGATATTGAAATTGCTCGTAGACCTATATCAATTTTGCAAGCATCTTTATAGACTAGCTTAAATCCCGAATCTCCAGATATCATTGAACTGATGCCACTCTTTATTGAAGCATACCGCTATGTCTCTGGACGAAAGTAGCGACTCTTTTCAATCAATCAAAATTATTATAGGCTTTCTCTTGATTTCCAGACCTGCCAGGTCGAACTTATTATTTCGATATTAGTATTTATTAATTTTCTTCATGATGATATAGTTTCCACATTCTATAAATTTTGCTTCCTGGCATTCATCATCTTCTTCAGCATCCTTGAATAAATCGTCTAAATAATCTTCGAAATAAATATCAAAAATTTCATCATAATTTTCTTCAATATATTTATTGATTACATCTTCAATAGACATCCACTGCTCGCGAGCAAAATCCCAATATATATCATCAAAACTATATACATAGGGTTTTTCAAGTTTTGCAAGCATAAATAACAACTTTTCCAAGGGGAGCCCAAATTCTACCAAAGTCTTTACAAATTTTGTTTCTATAATTTCTTTGTTAAAATACAAGTCCTTTTCTTCTGGATCAAATGATAAAATACCAATTCTATGCCAGAGCCTTAACTTTTCGATTTCTACGCCAACTGTTTTAATAAATTCATCACTACTCAAAGAAAACAGCTCCCCTTGTTTTAAATCAATTACATGTTTTATCATTTTCAATTTTCCTATTATTTGAAATATTGCTTATATATTTCTTATCGACATATATCTCTTTAGAAAGAAAGTCTCTAATATAATCTTTGAACATCGATCTTTTCAGTTTTCCGCCTGCAAAATTCCCATATGATAAGATGTATGCCCTTTTTCTGGCCCTGGTTAGGGCGACTATTAATCTGCAGATATCTATATCTTTAGGTGGATAATATTTGGGAAAATGTCCTTCGTTGAAGCCAAGTATAAAAACATATTGGGCAGCCAAACCTTTAGAGCCTTCAAAGGTTGTACAAAAAATTCGAGGCTTTTTTGTATCTATATCAATATTTTCTTCTGAATCCACTTTCAATTTATTTTTTATTTGTTCTACAGATAATCCAAGCATTTGAGATATAAAATTTTCATCATCCTCATTAATATCATTTCCTTTTCCTATTTTATTAAGCATATTTATTATATCTTTTGTCTCACTGCGAATGCCTTTATCAATTTCATCCTTAATGTTCTTTCTTTTTGAGATAGCCTCTCTAATAATGTAGGAGTAATTTCTTTTATATTTATTTCCTAAAATTATTCTCCAGCCCAGATTTGAATCAGGATTTCTCATTAATATTTTATATCCATCGATAAGCTCAACACCGCCTTCCGGTTCTTTTTTCTCCTCAAAACTCCAACCCATCTGCAAAATATTTTTTGAAACACATCTGAAATGAGAAATTACCTGCTTCAAGAATTGTGCTGGTCCTATGATTAAAGCCGCCGGCTCTCCTCTTGTCACAGCATCTTTCCTATATTCCTCGGGCATGGAAATAATCTCATTCAATATATACTTACCTGCATAGTGGCATCTAGTGTTTTCGACCGAACAATGCACATTTATTATTTCAGGATTTCTTTCGCTATCTTCTCTCTTATCAGGTGGGAAATATTGAAACTTCTTATCTATTCTTCCTTTTAAACATCCTAATTCCTTTGTTATTTCAATAATTCTGTTTACAGCCTTAACGATGACCTCTGGACACCTTGAACAAAAAGGCAGCTCAAATCGCTCAAATTCATTATCCTGAGCCAGCTTTCTTAGATATTTGGGCGAGGAATCTCTAAAATAATATAAGGCCTGATCATCATCACCAACAATCAAAATTGGGCTTTTTTTAGCAAGCTCTTCTACAAGACTTGTTTCTAATAAATTAAAATCTTGATACTCATCGACAAGAATAATTGGATAAATGGGAATGTTTTGTGGGTAGTTTTGATAAAATTGATACACCCGATAAACAGAATCAGTATGGCCTGTAGCCTTGTAATATTTAGAAATCTCCAAAGCCCTGTTAATAATATTTCTATCTAGATCATAAAAATAATTATCAAGGCTTCCTTTTTTACCTAATTTAAAATTTGGGTCTATTATTTGTAAATCTTCCTTGATTATTGTTAACAAACTGGGATAATATTCGAAATCTTTCCCGATAATATTTTTAACTTCAGATCTACAAAATGAATGGAATGTGCGTACGTCTGCTAAATTTCCAAGTTCTTTTTCAAGGTCTTTTACTAAATTCTTTATAAATGTTAGGACCAATCCTTTCTGACAAGAACTCTGAAATGATTTTTCCAATAACTTTTTAAAAGTATATGTTTTCCCTGTGCCCGGCCCGGCAACAATTAATTTTTTTCTAGAATCAGATGATATTATTTTATTTAAATATCCTTCTCGCTCTTTTTTATAAAAATTATCGTCCAGCATCCGAAAAATTAATCTACATCTTCCTCTTTAATATTTATTGCTGCCTGGTGAAGGGCTTCTTTAACTTTATCCTCATATTCAGATTTGCTAATTTCTCCCCCTTCAGCTCTTAGACTAATTTCAATGTGGCAATTATTGAATTTCGTGTTTATATAATTAACTACTCGGGCAACATCCGATAGCCGACCCCGGGGGATTTCTAACCTTAGCTGGATTTTCTTAATAATAGGGCCTTTTGATACCTCTTTTCCCTTTTCTACTTCACCCACCTTTTCCCCTTCTTTTTCCTCTTTACCTTCAACACCAACAACAATCCCGCGTGGCATCTCAGGGCCAGCAGCTAGGCGGCATAGCTCTGCTTTCAAAATTACTTCTCCATCAGAAAGGTCTGGCCATACTGCCTGCTTAAAGAACTTACAAACTGGCTTCCCCTCCTCTATAAAGCCCAGTCCGAAAATTCCGCGTTCCACCCCTTCTTTAATCCCTTCCTTGAATCCTTCGGCTGAGGTCAACCTGACCTCTCCCGGAGTTTTCCATAATGACTCAAGCAACGCCTTAGTCGGCAGGCTATCTTTCTCCTGCAGATATTTCTCTTTTATTACCGCAGCCGATAACCTCTCCAAAATCTCACCTTCATTTCTCAGCCTGTTATAAATCTCTTTATCTATAAATGCCTCGCCGAACGTAGCAAATCCGAGGTCAACCTCTTTAAAATCATTCCTGACCGGAAGGTATACAAATCGGTAGCACTTCCTTAGCTCTTCATAGGCCCTCTGTTCCTGATTCTTTATTTTGTTCTTAATTTCCCTCTTCTGGCCCTCCGTCAAGCTCAGTTTCTCATCGCTATCAACTGATTTTAAAGCTAACAGCTTCCTCACATAATCATGAAAAATTGGCCTTTGATTCAGGTCTGGTGCCAGGAATATCAAAGTATTCCTGTATATTCTTGGTGTTTCTCCATGTTTTTCAACAAATTCCCACTCTGGCTTTCTATCCTTTAAAATTATTAGCTTTAGCTCCGGGGTATCAGGGATATCCCTGTGGTTCTCCGCCCAGATATAAACAGCAAATCCACCCTTCTTAGATATAAACTTCTCCAGATAGGCTCGCTCTTCCTCAATTATGGCCTCTCTGGCGATATTTTCTTCTCTGGTCAGGAGCACCCGGTTCAGGTTGGGCTGGTTGCTGAAATATAATCCTTCATCAGCCAGATAAAATAGCTTCTCCCTCAAGCCATTTATCACAGAGTCAATAACCGAACTTGAAAACTCAGGCTGACTGGCTGATAACTTTATCTCTCTTACCCCCGCTCCCTTTTCACCTTTCCCCGAGAAAGAATGCATAAAAATTGTTCTTGCCACCACTGTTCCAAGCTTATAGGCTCTATAGGCATTTCCGATATTCTCATCCACAAACCTGGAGCCAGCTTGAGAGGAAGTTATATCCTGAGCGATGATGCTATCCCACTCGGAACCAATATGCTTTATTAGCTCCCGTCTTATCTCATTATTCCCCAAGTCAAAGTCCCCAAGCCGGATAAACGGCATCTTTTTATCCATCAGGTCGAAAATAACCAGCGAAAGCAGCCTCAGGACCCCCCTTGTCCTCTGAAATGTTGGAAACGACCCCCATTTTTTATAGAGCACATCAACAACTTCAGGCTTAAAAGGATAACTGCTTATAAATTTTTCCCTGTATCTTTGAACCTCGTCTTGAGAAAGCAGCCCCTCGGTCCTGGCGTAACTTATGAACTCATCCACCACTTTTTTTACCGCCACCTCATCAACTTTCTGGAAAAGCCTCTTTCTTATTACATGCTCAATTTCATCCTCTTCAACGGGCGTATAAATCCTTTCTGTTCTGCCAGTAATTTTCTGTAGCATGCCATAAAGCTTCTCCGCATTTTCGTCATAATGTTCCATGATGCTCGACGGCAAGCTTAAGACCAGAAGCGCCTTCTCAACAGTACCGACCGCTCCCGAAAGTTCCTGTAAAAAAGCCATGGTCTGAGCGGCCAGATTGGAAGCTCCAATTCTTATGCCGGCAGCTTTGGTGGCATATTCCAGTATCTCGTCGATAAGTATCAGCACCGGCTGATTCCTGGAGATAAGGTCGATTAGCTTCTCTTTTCCGGGCGCTATCTCTCCCTTTGTGATGCTCACCTTCCCTGTAATCTGTTTCTCCAGCTCCTCCCAGGGTTTTGATTCCTTCGGGTTCAGTGCCGTCCCATCGAACACGCAAACCTTTGCTCCCCACTTTCTTGCCTGGTGATATAGCGCAATCAAAGCGTGGGTTTTACCGCCGCCAAATGGGGTTTGGAGCTGAATTACTGAGTCGCCTCCCCTTCCTTCAAGCCGCCGTTTAGCAACATCAAGGATATTCTTCAATCCCTTGGTAGTATATGTCTTAGAAAAAAACAAATCTCTATCCAGATAATCTGCCGGCGCTTTGCCTGAAAGAACCTGCCAGATGTCGGCAGCAAACACATCCAGGGTAAGCTTGCCCTGAAGAATATCGCTATGAGGAATGGCAATCTGACTGAAAGCTTTCATCAGAATAACCTCCGTTGTTTAGCCTTCTCTTCTTTTTCTTTTATCTCTTCCTTTATTTTTTCTTTTCCGCTTAAGAAGCCATCAAGAAGCTTCTTTTCTTTGCTCTCGGCCGGCAGCGTCTCGGTTATAGCCTGGGCCACCCGGTAGAAGACCTCGTTCTGGCCATACCCGGTTTCTGATAGCACATCTCTGATTTTATCCTTTTTCCCGTCCTTCCATAGTAAGAGGACCCGATGTAGAACGTCTATCATTTCATCCGAATCTTCAAGCTGCTCAAGCTTTCTATCCTGTGGACCCAGGACGACGATAAATTCTTTTTCTTTCCTGATAAAACCTTTGTTCCACTCCTGGCTGATGTCAAGACCGCTGCTCTGACCAAGCTTTCGGGCATCGTCAAAATGGACCTTAGCTTCTCCATAAGTCCAGCGCCAGAGGATGTAAAACCTGCTCAGGGGGCTCAGTTGTCCGGCTATTCCATTGTGCAGAATTTTCTTTACAGCATAATTGGTAACAATCTCCCGAACAAATTCAAGGAGTTTATCCGCGCCGACTACATTCCCTTCATAGTCCAGCACTTTTTTGTACTTGCCAAATATTTCAATGGAGGAACCTATGGCTGAGACAAAATAATCCGCCCCGCTTATCCCTTCTTCCCAGAGTCGGTCGAGTTTGTTGTGAATATGGTTCTTTATTTCTTCTTTTACCTCGTTTAGCCAGCCAGTTTCGATCCTTTCCATTTTCCGGCAGACAAAGTAGATGGATGAGGCCAGCGCGGCCGATTCTTTTGCTCTGAGTCTGGCTTTCATTTCGGTGTCAATGGGCCAGGAGGCCGTAGGTACCAGGCCAGATTCCAGAAGTGAGTTAATGAGCGTTTCCCAACCGGAGGTTGATTTGTGAGTGTAAACGATTGTGGCAATCCCATTTGGCTTTAGGACCCGATAAATTTCCTGAAAGGATTTTTTGAGCATTTCTTCAAAATATTTTTTTCCCGCTTCATACCCGCCTTCATTATGGGAATAAGCCACAATTTCATCTTTTTTCGGAGTAAGAGGAGTGGTAAATAATTCAGGGTATAAATCTCCAATTGCCCTTTTCAGCCAGACATAGAAGAAATCTGAAAGATAAGAATATGGGACGTTGTCATAATAGGGAGGATCGGTAAAAACGGCGTCGATAGAATTCTCCTTGAACTCAATTTTATTAGCAGACCCTTGGATAATTGATACATTCTTAGCACTGAACGAAATGAAATCAATCACTCTTAATATTCTCCTGTTCACCATTCCTTCCCAGCTTCCTACTGTAGAAGATAAAGGATTTAGTTCAGAAAAATCCCAAACCATAGGAAGTGCCTGCCTATTATAGAGATTGACAGTTCTTTCTTGACTATTATCCCATCTACTAAGCGAATTATAATAATCTACCATCCTGTCAAGGCCTAAAGCTAAATAGGTAGTAACAACTTTAGAATATTCTCCATCGTATCCTTCAGACAACATTTTTTTATAAGCTTGTCTTACTTTTTCAACAAAAATAACCAGGGCAAGCTTCTGACGGGAATTGAAAAGGTCGCCCCATTTGAGCATGCCATACCTCTGGACGCGAAAGCCAAGAGTCTCTTTTGGTGGAAGTGGTTCATCGGGGACGGGGTCGAAACCCCATTTTTCCATTAATTCTTGGCGCTTCTTTTCAAGATATCTTTCTGCTTCCTTGAATATTTTCACATCCTTTTCTGTGGCGAGACGGTAAGTTTTTCCACTTTTGCCCCGATGATGAAGGATAACTGCTACCATTCTTTCGCCTGCTTTTCCTTCTTGAAATAGTTTTCTCGTGGTATCATCATCAATCGTTGACCCACATACAGGACAAATTGCTACCGCCCGGGAAACTGTTCCCTTCTCTGGGTCAAAATCCTTGTGCATTTTTTCATATCCGGTACCGACAATTTTAAACTTAACCTTCTTGCCTTCTACATAAGGAAAGAGCGCCACCTTTTTACCTTCTTTTTTTGCCAGCCAAAAATTTGCCGTAAGAGGAATTTGTGCTGAACAAATAGGATTTTGACATGGGATAGTCCTCATCCAATAATAGCCGACAGGAATTGATCCATCTTCGTCTGCTGGATAAAATTTGCCGATTTCTTTTTTCGCTTCTTCCAACACCCAGTTTCCCCATTTTTCGACATCATCTAAAAGAGGATTTCCACTCTTTGATTTTCCCAGTTTTAAATCATGAGGAAGGTTCTCAGCGCGACCGTATTTCTGAGGGTATTCCAGAGTGCATTTCAGGATGAGAACCGCCACCGGATTGTATTCAAGAGCATAGGTTTCGCAGCCGAGGCGCAGAGCTTCAAGCGGAATAGAACCACCCCCGGCAAAGCAATCAAGGACCTTAGGCGGTTTGCCCCCATTGGCTTCCAAAATATCTCGGCGGGCTTTATCCAGAAGGCTCTGATTTAAAGAATTTTCCCACTTGGAGAGCTCGATTATAAAATTTTTTTTCTTCTCAAGTTCAACCGGGTCTTCAGAAGCTGGAATAAGAGCAGCATAATTTGTGGCTCTGGAAGAACCCAACGGCTTCCTAGTCCACCAGATATGCAGGGTGGAGATGTGCCCGTGCCTTATGTTTTTCTCTTTAGCAGATATTTGACTTACTTCTTTAACAGGAAAGGTTACTTCAATAAATCTCTTGTCTAAATCGGCCATTTATGCTCCTCCATGACTTTATTTTTCAATTCCATGAGTGGTACAACAAACCTGGTCACTTCGACTTTCTCGACGACCGCGATGTTTTCCGCCGGATTGCGAATGATACTTAAAACGGGTCTGGTTCTGGCGTTAGAAATCACATAAAGCCAGTAATCACTCTTAAAACGCTGGGCTTTAAACCACTCGTTCGGTGTTAAAGCGACTTCCCCCTCGCCGGCTCTGGCTTTAACTTCGATATAGCGAATCTCATTTTTCCCTGTCGACTTAATATCAAACCCCAGATTTTGAGCCGAGACATCTTCCGGCTCGCGCCCCTGTCTTTTTTCATAATCCATCGCAATTTTCATTCCAATGGCCTCAATTTCCTGGTCTTCAGCCATATCTCCCGATTCAGGAATAACTCTGATAACAGTGAGCAGCTCGGGCATGGTGATGGATAGGGTCTGTTCTTTGTTTATCTCCTCTTCAAGGTCTTTCCGGGCTAATTCATATCTTTTTTTCTGTTCCTCTTTATTTCTGATAGGAAGATCGACTCTTTCTCCCTGGGCCTGCCTTTCGAGAAGATTTACAAGTTCAAGGTCAAGTTCTGCAATAAGATAATCAAGAGACCTCAAGCCATATTTTCTTTTAATATCGGCCTGGCGCTGGCGCTCGTTGGAAAGTTCCTGCTTAAATTTTTCTACAGCTTTTATGGCTTCGGGGAGCATTTTCTTTTCTTCAATAGCCACCTTTTCTGTGGGGCCATCATAGGGAGTCAGGTCCCAGATGACCGCCGGGTTTATTTCACTGCAATTTTGACCATCCTCATAAAGGGCAATAATTCTCCTTCCCGCTACCTCGTTTTTACCGTCTCTTATTTCAGCCACATAAAACCAGATGAAGCCATTATATCTGCCTGAGGGATCTTTAAAAACAGAGCCCCTTAGGCTTTTTTCCTGAAGGTTATTAAAGACCCATCTGATCAGGGCTTCAAGCAGCGGATGACCAAAGGAAATGAATTCAGCATCAGGGTTTTTAAAACCCAGATCCTTATCAAATGTTACTTTGGGATAGCGAGCCATCAGGAAGCCAAATGAATTTTTAAAATCGACCTGTTCCGCTATCCGTTTGAGCTCAGATGGAATGGAATCTATGGCCAGGAATCCATTTTTGAGCTCATGATATTTACCGCCAACGCGGGAAAATACCTTTTTGAAGAAATTTTCCACATACTCCGGGATTAACCTATTCTCGCGAGCTTTCTCTGCCCACTCTTTTATCTTAGGATAATTGATAAAATGAGTGGCCAGGGTTTCACCCATCATTTCTTTGATCCGAGATATGTATTCTTCATCGCACTTAATATCAAGCTCAGCCAGGATTTCATCCATGGTCTTGGCGTTCGTGGCCGCATCGATAATAAGCTGATACAGGTCCTTTCCATAGAACAATTCACCTATGACATCAAAAACTCGGTCACTGCCGTAGGCTTTTCTTATTTCCTCCAGCTTATCGAGCAGCTTGGCCAGGACTTTACCTTCCCGGGTATCCTCTGAGACAAGATTAAAGATATAGACGTCTTTTTTCTGGCCGTAGCGATGGATGCGGCCCATCCGCTGCTCGAGGCGGTTGGGGTTCCAGGGCAAATCATAGTTGATCATAAGATGGCAAAATTGGAGGTTGATGCCTTCACCAGCTGCTTCTGTGGCTACCATGATGTCGGTTTCATCACGAAATATTTTTTCTGCTTTAATTCGTTCATCAAGCCCCATGCCGCCATGGATATAATTTACCTTGTATCCCCAGCTTTTTATCTTTCTGACGAGGTAATCAAGAGTGTCTCTTGATTCGGTAAAAATAAGGATCTTCGGATTACCCTGTATTTCCTGGATTTTTTTGAAGCCCTCTATGATGGCTTTCTTAAGTTCCTTAAGTTTCACTTCACTTTCGTTTTTAATAATTTCTTCTGCTTTGGTGGCTAACTGATCTATTAGTTCAATTTCGCGGCGAAGCTGCTCTGCGTTTGCAGCTAAGCTAACAGCTTCCCATTCTTTTTCTTTATTCCATCTATCTTTTTCTTCTGAGTCTTCAACTTCCTCGAGGTCGATGTAAATATCTCTGGGTTTTTCTTCGCCTTTTAATATCTTTTCGAGGCGCTCCTTTCTTCTACGGAGAGATTGAAGCAGGGCGTACGAGCTTGAAGCCATGCGACGCTGAAGGATCATTAGGGCAAAGGCGATATTTCTTTTCTTCGGATCAGCCTTGGCCATGTCATATTGCTCAATTATGTAGCGGGAGACCTCGTTGTAAAGCTCTTTTTCATCATCGGAAAGTTTAAATTTTATAGTATTAGGGAATCTTCTGGTAAAAAGCGGTCGACCTTCAAAATCTTTAAGGTCTTCCTTAAGACGCCGGATAAAAAGTGGATTGTCTTTATTGCGGAGGGATTCCTCAATTAAATCAGCTGAAGCAAAAAAGCCTGGATACAAGAGATCAAGGAAGAGTCGAAAGTTTTCCGGGTCTCCCTTATGCGGCGTGGCCGTGAGGAAAACAAGATGATTAGAGTTTTTTGATAGGGCTTCTCCAAGTTTATAACGCTGGGTCTTGGTGGTCTTATCGCCATAGGCATAGGCAGCCATCTTATGAGCTTCATCAACGATGATTAAGTCCCAGCTCACTGAGCTTAAGGCCGGAAGAATATCTTCCTGCTTGCTAAAATCAATTGAGGTAATTATCTGGTCGTTCTTTTCCCAAGGGTTTTCTCCGTAGTGGCCTCTGTAAACGCCTCGGTCAAGCACGACGAATTTTTCATCGAACTTTTCTTTCATTTCCCGGAGCCATTGCTCTTTCAAATGGCCGGGGACAACAATCAATATACGACGGGCAAGTTTCCTGATCTTTAGCTCTTTTATGATCAGACCAGCCATTATGGTCTTGCCAGCGCCGGGGTCGTCGGCAATCAGAAAACGAATTCTTGGTTGGCGCAGAATATAACCGTACACGGCTTCAATCTGAAATGGAAGCGGATCAATCCGGGAAACGCTCATGGCCAGAAGTGGGTCAAAAAGCGAGGCGTAATTGAAGCGAGTGGCTTCAATGAGAAAGAAAGTATCTTCAGCCGGAGCAGCCAGGTCAATTTCTCTCAATGCGGGTTGAATAAGCGCGAACTCCGATGGAGTAAAAAGCTGATTGATTCCTCTTTTTGAATTTTGAGTTATACCCACGAGCTGGACGTAATCACCGACCTGCTCTATTTGGCTTACTCTTACCGGCTCGTCCCAAAAGGGCCCCTTAACGATGTCACCAGGTTTTATGGCCATGCTCGACCTCGCCTAATTTATGAGATAGCTCAAAAAATAAATGTCATTTTTACCCCAAAATATTTCAAAAATAACAAACCTACAAGCAGACCTTTGGGCAGGCTTAACCACCTTGACCTTGCTGATTCTAATAATTTTCCCATCCATCCAAGGCTATATCTCTAATCTTTTCATTTTCCCGATATTGAATCTTCTTCGTCAAGCATTTTAAGCTATTTCAATATTTAGAATCAATAATAACCTTTTTCCTAGTTCAGACATATTATTCAAGTAAGATAGAGCAGAAGGTATGGGCTGGGTAGTTGTCCGGGAATAGGGGCTGGAGCAGAAGGGGCTAGAAAATTTATCAGTCTGGCTTTTGAAAAAGCATGGGTTCCTCCATAAAGAAATTTTAAAACACCTAAAAGAAATGAGGATAAAACTCCGATGACAGCAAATAAATACCTTGCTTAACCTAAACTTTGCAAAGTACATCTTGTGCACGAAAGCTACTATTATAGCCCGCATGGAGAATAGGATTTCTCTAAGGTAATCAAGATTTGCTGACCTAACAGAAAGACTGACAGGAAGGCATCGCGAAGATGGAAGTAAGAGGGTAAAACATATCTACAATTAGGTTCCCTGGCATTAAAACTCAAAAAAATACAAGGCGGCCGTGCTGGAAAAGAACGAGATTGTTTTTCATATAGTTGATACATATGGTTATAAAGCAGGGACCGCGGCTTTCACCCCGGCCATTGAGCTATATGACAGGGAAATAGCGCCGCTTATTAAAGCGAACTCCTTAAAGCAAAAAGCCCGGTCGAATTGAATGACGTTATAAGTAAAATTGAAGCGCTCGGCCTTGAATGGGGCGAGCCCGACGGGAATTAGTTAGGACATCTTTTTACTACGGCCACGATGAACAAACAAAAGAGAATCTTCTTTGCGTCAAAGCGAATAATCTTAGAAATATTAGATAGGGTTACACACAAATTAGAGCAATTTCCTGACAAGTTCTAAAACATGCTTTAAATGCTCAACATCATTTAAATCTCGGGGGGTAGATGCTCTGTTTGCCAAATTTTCTATCCTGATATTAATCTCCGACAGAGAAATGATTTTCGACCTGATAATTTCAGCTAATAATTCTGGTGTTCTTTTTAATCTTTTTTTGGTAATTGTCCTTTCCACCTCGCGCATAAAAGCTCGGTTGTTTTCATCGGACAGCAGAATGCATTTATGACAGTGGGCATAAGCGATAGAGGCAGCTTCTCCAAATCCTAAAGTTCGAGACAAACTGGAAAATAATTCAAGTTCCTCTATTTCGGTTAGAGATTCTATTGATATAAGCCGGGTATGTATCGCCTCTTTTAGAACTTTCTTCTGCTCCGACCAGATAATTTCATTATATACTTCTTCCAGCACATCGAACTTATATTCGGTTAACCTGGATAAACAACACAGCAAATCCAGCTTTATTAGATCAATGAGCGCGTTTGAATCGATGACTAATTTTATATCCCCTTTTGCTAAAACAAACTCCGGCTCGACAATCTGGTTTTCTCAAGTGCGCCTGGCTTCAGGAATTTTAAATATATCTTTTTCAGGCAAGCCAGCCAGCTTAAGAAGCTCAATTAATTTATTCCTGCTGATGAGGCCTAACCGTGCTGCTTCTATCGCCAGATTCACAAGGCGCTCAGAAGCATGCTGAAAGATAAATCTATTTCTTTTTCCAGATAAAGCATTTTTCTGGTCAAAATATTTTTTAACGACTTTACTGACGTCACTCTTATCTTTATCCAGCAACTCTTCCCGTTCCTTTTCGTTAATAAAGCGAAGATTATAGAGTCGCCATATGACAGATTCAACGCTGACGCCAAAATATCCCGCCATCTGCACAACATCAAGGTAATTTATCTCGAGGTCTTTTTCCGGGCGCCTTGCTTCATAGTTTAAAATCTCATCTTTTACGACTACTTGAATTTGAATCCGAGAAGGATTGCCTTTGCCCCTGGAAAGCAAAAAATTTTTTATGGCCTCTTCTGGCATAAGAAAATTGGCGGCAAAGACATCAGCTCGCACCTCTCTTAAATTTTTCCCTTCTTTAGCTCTGGTGACTATGGCCGGAAGGTCCTTTATATCGCAGAGCGCATGGCAGTATTCATGGATAAGAGAATACCGCTGGCGGACTGGAGGTTCACTGGCATTTACAGTGCAGACAATGGCCTGACCGGTGTGGAAAGTAAAACCGGAGATTCCAGGGGGCAATTTCAATCCAAGTATCAAGATGCCCTGGAGTTCAAGGATATTTGCAGGGTTGGTTATTGGCGCGGTTCCAAGATTAAGGCGGCGTCGTTCCTGGGCAGCAATTTCCTGTCCATGCTTGATAGCATCCCATTTCGTGTCGATCCTCTTAGAGTAGCTGGCTAATAGAACGCCCCTCATTCGCTCCAGGCCAAGTTTATCCTCAAGGTCGAAAATAGAATTGATCACTTCCATCCCCCGATTGAGAGCCTTCTTGATACCTGACTGCTCATTAATTTCAGGAATTGCTCGCATGATGTAAGAAATCCCCTCGGCCTCAAAAGCTTCTTCAAAAAAACTCTGGAGAGGGCGACCGTACAGACGGGCCAGGGTAACCAGCTCAATACTCGACACTTTCCGCTTGCCAGCCTCGATCTGAGCTATGGCGGGGCGCGAAAGGTGCAGGGCGCTGGCTACCTTTTCCTGGGAAAGTCCAGCCGATTCACGAGCCTGGCGTAATCTCCGGGCCAGATCTTCCTGAGTTATGGTCATTTCTGAACTCCTTAAATAAATGACGTTAAGGCGGCTTAATAGTATCAGAGCGTTTTATATGTCAGTTGAATTCTTCCCTCCATCAGGAGTTTAGATTATCTTACATAAAAAGTCAAGAATTGGCATATTATGCAATATTTTATTACCATAATTAAAACAATGAGGATGGCCACTATTCGCATACTAATCAAATCTGGGGAAGCATTTTTTATAAAGACATGGGATTTCAGTTTATCCCTTTTACGAACGTTGAGTCAGGCGAAGAATAAGAGATTCAAATTCTGATTCAAATTTAGATATCAGATAGGTTAAAATTGGCATCTCTGGGAATTACTTAGCAATAGAACAAAAAAGGAGAATTGCTGAAATGAAAAAAATCTTGATCCTGGCATTAATCAGCGTGATAGCGGTTTGCGTCGCGGCGTGTAGAAAAGAGGCAGAGAAGGCGGCAAGCGGCAAGGCTGGGGCAAAAGCGGAAGCCAAGACTGAAGCCAAGCAGACCTTCAAGTGGCAGGTGGACCAGTTTGCTGACATCAGGATTCTCCGCTACCAGGTCCCGGGATTTGAGGAGCTAACCCCGCGGCAGAAGGAGCTCATCTACTACCTTAGCGAAGCTGCTCTCTGGGGACGCGACATCATCTTCGACCAGAATTACAAGCACAACCTCAAAATCCGCAAGACCCTGGATGCCATAGTTGAAGGATACCAGGGCGACCGCACCACGCCGGACTGGGAAAAGTTTATGGTCTATACCAAGAGGGTCTGGTTTTCAAACGGAATTCACCATCATTACTCCAGCGACAAAATTCTGCCCGAGTTCAGCCCGGAATATTTTGAGACGCTTGTGCGCGGAAGCCAGGGCGTGACATTCCCGCTCGAGCCGGGGCAGTCGCTCAACGATTTTATCGCTTTCCTGAAGCCAATCATCTTTGACCCCAATATCGACGCTAAGAAGGTGTGCCAGGACCCGTCGCGCGACCTGGTGGCCAACTCGGCCGTTAATTTCTACGAGGGCCTGACCCAGAAGGAAGTGGAAGATTATTACGCCCGCATCATCAATAAGAATGACCCAACGCCCATCTCCTACGGCCTTAACTCGCGGCTGGTAAAGCGGGACGGAAAAATCGTCGAGGAAGTTTATCGCGTCGGCGGAAAATACGGCCCGGCCATAGAGAAAATCGTCTACTGGCTGGAAAAGGCTGCGGCCGCGGCCGAAAACGACCTCCAGCGCCAGGTCATAGAAAAACTCATTGAGTATTACCGGAGCGGTGACCTTAAGACCTGGGATGAATACAGCATCCTCTGGGTTAAGGACACCGAGTCGGTCGTGGATTTCATCAACGGATTCATAGAGGTTTACAACGACCCGCTGGGCATGAAAGCTTCCTGGGAAGCAATGGTCAATTTTAAGAACCCGGAGGCGACCAGGCGTGTGGCTGTCATCTCGGCTAATGCTCAGTGGTTTGAGGACAACTCGCCCATCGACCCGCGGTTCAAGCGGGAAAAGGCGACGGGAGTGTCGGCCAAGGTGATAACCGCGGCCATGCTGGGCGGCGATTGCTATCCCTCGACACCCATCGGCATCAACTTGCCCAACCCCAACTGGATCCGCCGGATGTACGGGTCGAAATCGGTGACGCTCGAAAACATCACCTATGCTTATGACCAATCATCGCTGGACTCGCCGTTCGGGCCGGAATTTACCTACAACGAGGAGATTTTAGAGCGAATCAAGAAATACGGCTCGCTGGCCGGAAATGTCCATACCGATTTGCATGAGTGCCTCGGCCACGGGTCGGGAAAGCTGCTGCCCGGGGTGAAGAGTGAGGACCTCAAGAATTACCACTCACCCATTGAGGAAGCGCGGGCGGATCTGTTTGCGCTTTATTTCATCATGGACCCGAAGATGGTGGAGCTGGGCGTGCTGCCAAACGAGGAAGCAGCCAAGGCCGAGTACGATGTGCAGATTAGAAACGGGTTGATGACCCAGCTGGTGCGGATTGAACCGGGCAAGAATATTGAGCAGGCTCACATGCGGGCGCGGGCCCTGGTTTCGCACTGGGTCTATGAAAAAGGCAAGCCGGAGAAGGTGATAGAGCGGGTGCTGAAGGACGGGAAGACTTACTTCGTGATCAATGACTACCAGAAGCTGCGGCGGCTGTACGGAGAGCTGCTCAAGGAAATTCAGAGGATAACGAGCGAGGGCGATTATGAAGCAGCAAGGGCAATGGTGGAAACATACGGGGTGAAAGTGGACCCGGAGCTGCACCGGGAAGTGCTCGAGCGCTACCGGAAGCTTAATCTTGCGCCCTACGCGGGCTTCATCAATCCGGAGTACACGCCGGTTTACGAGAATGGCAAAATCGTGGACGTCAAGATTTCCTACCCTGACGACTACGTCAAGCAGATGCTCCACTATGGCAAAGCTTACTCTGCCCTGTAAACGGTGACGTGATATCCGTGCACCGGCTTTCTGCCGCCTGCTTCGGGGCAACGGTGACGTGATATCCTGTCACCATTTTTCTATTTCACCATTTCTCATGGTCAGGACCTCTGTGCCACCAGCGTCACTCCAGTTTATTGATGACCTTATCATTTGTTGCCATGAAATTGTGATACCAGCTCAGTAATGGCAAAAGCCATCTTTTTATCGGCAACATATTCTCTATAAACAGTGATATGAATAATGTTGATAAATGTTATTAGCATAGCTACCGGTGCTATAATAATTTGGCCGCCATAACCATATGGTGCCCCTCTCTTATTGGTATGCCTGCTCCTCCTGAGGAAGGAAGCCAGATATCACGTCACCAATAGCCACGTCGCTAACAGCAATAGTCCATATTGCCAAAAGGCCTATCAATGGTCTGATGCTCAAGGCTGGGGATAGGATATCACGTCAGCTTTTTGACATCACCTTTTTTTCGGTGTTAAGGATATATGGTGCACGGATATCACGTCACCGTTTTATTCCAATTGATTGGTCTTCCCCGACTCTGATGGTATAGTTTGGCCGGAGGTTGAAGAAAAGCTGATAAAAATAAATTTGGCATACGGGCGGAAAGGACTCTGGGTTGAACTTCCCGATGATGCACCCGTTACGGTAATAGAGCCGGAATTTATTCCGGGCCTGCCGAACGAGCGCAAAGCACTGGCCGCCGCTCTGACCTCACCCATCGCTTCCCCGCCGCTTCGCGACCTGGTAAACCCGTCAGATAGCGTATCCGTTGGCTTCAGCGACCTGACCCGGCCGATGCCCAGCGACCGCGTACTGCCGGTTCTTCTTGAAGAGCTGGCCCGTGCCGGAGTACCCGATGGCCATATCGTCCTGATTAATGCCCTGGGCACCCACCGCCCGCAGACGGAGGCGGAATTGAAAGCCATGCTCGGAGACGAGTTGGTCAATCGTTACCGTATCGTCCAGCACAATGCCTGGGATGAAAGCAACCTTGTTGGGGAAAAGTGGAAGAAGTGTGCCTGGATATAAAGCCAGGATTTATTGAAGTGATAAAGGAGCAGCTGCCAGATGCTGACATTGTTATTGACCGTTTTCATGTGGTCCAGGATGCTAATCGGCGATTGGATGAAGCCCGGCGAATAGAGCTACTTTAACCACAGAACCACTAATGCCTACACAGAAGGAGCTCACACCAAAATGAAATTAATCAAAAGACTGAGCTACTAAATATTTACCACACTTTTTAAGGAGGAGCCCGCCATGGCTCAGAAGAAAATCAACCACCGCCGAATGACAGGTCTCAATGGCAAACTCAATCTCAGCCTAAACAGGATGTTACTTCTTACTTTTCCTTTTTTGAATTTATCTTTTTAACCTGTTTTAAGCTATTTTAAAATATGTTAACATAGCTGACGTTAGATGGGAGGAAATCATGGAATACAGAATAATTCTAATAGGCTGTGGAACAGTTGGACAGGGGCTTTTAGAAATCTTTGACCGCAAAGCTGAACAGCTTCGCGACCAGCATGACTTTGAACCCAAAGTCGTGGCCATCACCGATAAGCTCAAAGGCTCAGTGGTCGCTCCAGATGGGCTGAACATAAAGAAGGTGTTAAGCCTGCTCAAAGAAGGGAAAAAATTGAATGATTACGATGGTCCCAGGCTTAAAGTCGAAGATTTCCTCGACCCGCTGGACTTAATCGAACAGGTCGAAGCTGACATTATGGCCGAGATGACCTATACCGACATCAAAACCGGTGAACCAGCTACATCCTACATCAAGAAAGCTCTGCGTACCGGAAAGCACGTCGTCACTTCCAATAAAGGCCCAGCGGCCCTGCATTACCACGAACTAAAAGAGCTGGCCAACCTTAACCAGCGCCAATTCCGAATCGAAGGGACGGTGATGAGCGGAACCCCTGTCTTTCATTTAGTGGAAAATGGACTGGCTGGAAACGACATCAGAGAAATCAGGGGAATTCTGAACGGCACCACCAACTTTATCCTGAGCAAGATGGAAACAGACGGTATGGAATACGATGAAGCCCTGAAGCTGGCCCAGGAATTGGGCTATGCTGAAGCTGACCCGACGGCTGACGTTGAAGGTTTTGATGCTGTGGCCAAGGTAGTAATTTTAGCCAACGCTCTTATGGGCGGAAAGATTAAACCGGACGAAGTCAAACGCCAGGGAATTTCAGCCCTGAGGAAAAAAGATATTCTGGAAGCGAAAGCAGCCGGTTTGAGATACAAGCTGATTGCTAAGGTTAAAAAAGATGGCAGCAGGATTGAAGCCAGCGTTTCTCCAGAAAAACTGCCGTTCTCTGACCCCTTAGCCGGTGTCATGGGTGCTCAAAATGCTCTGACCTTCGATACGGACTTAATGGGTAAGGTGACCATCCAAGGAGCCGGGGCTGGCCGGATTGAAACCGGATTTTCTATTCTTTCGGATATGCTGGCCATCAGCCGCGGGGAAAAGAAAAAATAAATAAAATCTCTATAATTTAAAAGTATCGTCAAAACAAAAGACCAGTTATAACCTGCATTTTCAAATCAATCTCTTCAGCTGTCAATTTTGCCATGGGAAAAATGCTCAGGGTAATTACTTTTTAAGTCAACCCTTAATAAATTTTGTACCCAGAGAAAATAGTCCGACAAAATTGTCGAAAGGACAGCAAAATTGTCGAAAAAAGACATCCTTTATGATGTCTAATTTGTTTATTATCAATTATTTAATAGCCTGGCACGATACTTGCTATTTAGTAAGGCGAAACTCATGATAGGAGGTTAAACATGAGGACAAAAAAATTGTTAATAGCCACAGCCATCGTTTTCTTAGCTCTGGCCCTGGTCTTTTCCTTTTCCTATGCTCAGGAAAACACCGAGCAAAATAAAGAAAAAGTCAAAACCGAGCAAAAGGAAAAGACCATGACCCAGGAAAAGGTTCAGGTCAAAAATCAAACCAAGAATCAGGAGCAGGTCCAAACCAAAAACCAGGAGCAGGTCCAGGTCAAAAACGAGACAAAAAATAAGGAACAAATCCAGGCAAAAAACCAAGAGCAGGTGAGAACTGAAGTTCAAAAGACCATCGAAAACCAGGCCAACCCCAATTCCCAGTCCCAGACGCAGGTCAGAAATGAGATCCAGAATCGGGTAGAAGTCCAGAAAAACGAAGAAGGTCAGGTTGAAGTTCAGCACCAGCTGCAGATTCAACATCAGGTTCAGAATCAAACCATCCAGAATCAGGTAACCATCACCAAAGAAGGTGAAGGCAAACCCGTAGTTGAGCACACCTTAGTGAATACCAAGAAAGAGCAAAACCAGAACAAAGTTGCCACCAGAACTGAAGAGAGAGCCAGAACTCAGACTCAGATTAAAGAGCAGCAGAGAGCCAAAACCAAAAAAGGTGGCCCTTACGTGGACGAAAATGGTGATGGTATCAATGATTCCTTCCGCGACCACGACGGCGACGGCATTCCCAACTGCCAGGACCCTGACTGGACACCTCCCAAAGACGGAACTGGTTATAAAGGTTCCCCCAATGACCACGGTTCTCAGCAGGTTATGAATAAGTCAATGAATAGAAACATGGCCTGGACCAGAAATAATTTCCGCAATCAGACCAGTCTAACTTCCCAGATTTGTGACGGCACCGGACCGAAAGGCAGGACTGCCAGAAAAGGTAACCGGTAATAGGTGAGGTCAGATAAAGGAAATCAGGAGAGGGCTCCTCTCCTGATTTCCTTTTCATTCCTGAAAGGACTAATATTTAGATTGAAAACTTCTCGGCAGTCGATCTTGCTTGGAAAGGGAGGAGAAAATGCCTGGCAAAAAAAGAATGAGGATTGAAATAAATTTTTTAAAGAAAATAGCGAAAACTAAAAAGTACCTTACTAAACTGTTTGGCCTGACCTTTGTTCTTTTTCTGGTCAGCCCAGCTTTTACTTCCACAGTTCAATTCTCCCTGGCCCATAACGCCACCAACAACATTTTCCAGTCGTATCAGCCGATGTCAGATCAGATTACTTCGGCCAGTCTTTATTTTGGCGGAGATTCAGAATCAATCGCTCTTTATGGCAGTTTTGACCTCAATTACCTATACAAATACTCAGGGCTGAGCTCCTTTGCCGGTAAGCTCGGAGCTGATTATCTGGTGCCGGCCGGAAGCAAGAGTGCTTTTTATTTTGCCCTGGAAGGGGAGGCGGCAGTTTTTCGGGACCTTTACAATTATTTTAATCACGGGACTATCCGCTTCCTGGCAAATTTCAAAAGCTATCTCAGCTCTTCAACCATCCTGAGAATTGATTCCCAAAGCCAGCTACGAAATTATAAATATTCCATCTTTGATTATTTTGCCGAAAACCTGACACTCTCTCTTGACCGCTATTTCTCAACCAGAACCACCATCAAAGCTGAAGCCAGCTACGGTTATAAGAACTATTTTCACCCTGGGGTAATCACCCAGACCGAAGCTATCTCCCCTCTAACCGAAGCTGCCAATACTTCCTCTCTTCTGGGAATTACCTCAGTTGGCACAGTCGGCAGTCATGTGCCGACATCCATTTTACCCCAGGGTGGGCCTGGCAGTGGTCATGGAAATCCTGGCAGTAATTATGAAATGGGTGGAAGTTATAGTATAAGAGGCATTCCTTACCAGACTGTGTATTATACGGGTAGTCAGAGCATTCAGGTTTTTGCCGTCAGCGGTCTGATAGCCCAGGGATTGGGCGATCATTTAGGGCTAAGTTTCGGTGGCTCGAAACAGTGGTATTTAAAGGGAGAAAATCCGTTCGCTTCCAGTGATGAGTTTTTTATGGTCGAAAATCCGACCTATGACCAGTTCAGCTGGCAGGGCTATTTTTTAAGAGCTAAATTGACCGCGGAGCTCTCAGAACGGCTTCACAGTGAATTCCAGTATGATTATTTTTCCAAAGAGTTTCCCGGAATTACCAGCCTTGACCTTGATGGCAACAGCCTGGGAATAACCAGAAAAGATACAAGACATCAGTTTAGCGCCAGAGTTCAGCTTGACCTGCCTAAGGTTTCGTTTTTTGTTAATTATTCTTACCTTAAGAACACTTCTAACGATCCATGGTTTACCTGGGATGGAAATGTTATCAGCGGTGGACTCACCTGGAACTTAAGCGTTTCTCAATCAAAATAAACGAGGTTTGATATGAGCAAAAAGAATGAAAAAGAAATTGACAAGAAAATGAGATTTCTAAAATACCCGGGGAAAATTATTTCACCCCGTCTTTTATCTTATTCTTTTTCTGTCTTTGCCTTACTTCTGCTCATCTTACCTCTAATCGCTCAGGAGACTCCAGCCGCTTCAGCCATCCAGGGCCAGCAACAGATGGTTAAAACTCAACCGCATTTTTACAATGTTGATCGAGAAATCACCGTCGAAGGCCAGGTGGAAGATTTAAAATTCGAATCCCGGTATGAAGGTAAAGGACATTTTCTAATCTTGATGGTAAAAGACAAAATTAGCGGCCAACTGCTGGAAGTGGAAACCGCGCCAGCCTGGTTCTTCAAAACAGATATTCATAAAGGAGAAAAAATCCGGCTAATCGGCTCGCTAACCGAAGGTGAGAAGCAGGGAAAAAAACTGGTGATTGCCAGAGAAATAAGAATAAACAACCAGACCATCACTCTCCGTGACCGTCGTGGCTTTCCTACCTGGAGCCGGGGACAGGGGAGAAAGCACGGCCCGGGCTATTGATCGCTGGTTTTTCTCTCTGCAGAACCTCAGTAAGCTAATAGAGCAGAGCAACCCGATTCAACTGGAAAGCTTAAACAGTTTTGCCCAATCTTGCCTTTTAACATCATAGTTGAGATACATTATTTTTTTTCATATCCGCCAAAAACAACTACTTAATAGCACCTGAAAGCGTCCCAGAGACCAGAAATTGTTATTTTATCAACTGCTTATCACAGAAATCCTTTTTCCCTCATCCAGTCATCATTAAAAATAGTACTCAAATAACGGAAGGCACTATCTGGGAAAATAGTGAGGATTCGAGCGGGGCGGTCAATCTCCTTAGCAATTTTCAAAGCTGCCCACAAAGCCGCACCAGAAGAGCCGCCGGCCAGGACTCCCTCTTTTCTAATTAGCTCCCGGCAGGTTAAAAAAGCCTCCCGGTCAGGAACCTGAATGACCTCATCTATAACTGAAAAATCGGCACAGCCGATTATGAATTCATCACCCAGGCCTTCA
Source organism: Candidatus Aminicenantota bacterium (assembly GCA_014360015.1). Taxonomy (GTDB): domain Bacteria; phylum Acidobacteriota; class Aminicenantia; order Aminicenantales; family Saccharicenantaceae; genus Saccharicenans. Next base: position 33,632 of record JACIYJ010000009.1, read on the forward strand.
AGAAGATAAGGTGTTGGTTGGCTTCTTTTCCCGGTATAAAAATAGTCATAGAAAACAGAACCCATAGGATCAACTGCAATTACCTTAATCCTGGGATCTTTTTCCTTTAAAAACTTGCCCGCTCCCCCAATTGTTCCGCCGGTGCCCATCCCGGCCACAAAATAATCAATCCGGCCTTCCATCTGTTCCCAGATTTCCGGGCCAGTGGTGAGATAATGAGCTTCGTTGTTCTCACGATTGTTATGCTGGTCGGGGAAAAAGCAGTCGGGAATTTCTGCCGCCAGCCTGGGAGTAATGTTGTTGTAGGAATCTGGATGCTCTGGAGGTAAAGTGCTGTCAACCTTAATGAGTTCGGCTCCCATAGCTTCAAGCATATCCATCTTTTCTTTTGACAGACGGTCGCGCACCACCACTTTCAGCTTGAAACCGAGTTGAATCGCAACCAGAGCCAGACCCATAGCCATGTTCCCGGAAGAATTCTCTATGATAATCTGACCTGGTTTTGTCCGACCATCAGCGATTGCCCTGGTTATCATATGATAGGCTGTTCGGTCCTTAACGCTGCCGGTAGGATTTAAGAATTCTAATTTGGCAAAAATCTCAGCCTTAAGTCCTTTAGTAACTTTATTCAACCGCACCACAGGAGTCTGGCCGATAAGTTCCAGAATGCTGTCATAAACTTTTTTGTTTCTTTTCATGGCTCTAATCAGATCCCAAAATATAATGATTTAATTTCAGAAAAGCTAACAGAGAAATAGTCTGCTGTCAATGGCCCCGTCTTGACAGAGCAGATTGTTTCTGTTATCTGTGTAGGCGTGAAAGAGAAAGATTATAATCCAGCCGGCAATCTGAGTTTTCAAACAACCAGGTCTCTCTATTTCAAAATCAACGAAATAACTGCCTCCATGATAATGCCTACCCGAGTACAGGCCAGGATTTAAGGTCCTGTACCGGGTGCTAAAAGCCTTCCCTTAAATCCTCCTGTACTCGGAATTTCTTCCAGAACAATAAGGTCTATCTCTATGCTATTTCCTAATTTTTCCATGGAGGTAAAGATGATGAAAAAAACTCTTGAAGAAATAAATGAAAAGATAAAAGAAGGCAAAGCCGTGGTTCTCACGGCCGAAGAAATGACCCGCCTGGTCAAAGAAAAAGGACCGGAAGATGCTTTCAAGCAGGTTGATGTTGTAACCACAGCTACTTTTGGCGCTATGTGCTCATCTGGAGTGTTTTTAAATTTTGGCCATGCAGACCCACCGATAAAAATGACCAAAGTCTGGCTGAACGATGTGCCGGCCTATACTGGTATTGCCGCTGTTGATGCCTATTTGGGAGCAACAGAACCATCAGAAAAATTTCACTTCTATTACGGCGGAGCTCAGGTCATAGAAGACCTGGTCAGAAGAAAGCCAGTCGTTCTCAGAGCAGAAGCTTACGGAACCGATTGTTATCCAAGAAAATCTATCACCACTGTGATAACTCTTGATGATTTAAACCAAGCCATTATGGTTAACCCGAGAAATGCTTATCAGAGATACAACGCTGCTACCAACTCCGGATCAAAAACCCTTTTCACTTACATGGGTAAGCTTCTACCTGAAATGGCTAACATCACCTTTTCGGGAGCTGGAGAACTCTCGCCTCTGATGAACGACCCGGATTTTGAAACTATTGGCCTTGGCACCAGAATTTTCTTGGCTGGTGCAGAAGGATATATCATCGGACACGGCACGCAGCATTCTCCTGAAAATGGTTTTGCCACCCTGATGGTTAAGGGCAATCTGAAAGAAATGTCACCCGAATTTCTGAGAGCTGCTGTCTTTGAAGGTTATGGTTGCACTCTTTACCTTGGCCTTGGCGTTCCTATACCTGTACTTAATCCAGGCATCGCCAGGAAAACAGGCATCTCAGACGAAGAAATATTCACCAGCCTTGTTGATTACAGTTATCCATCAAGAAACCGGCCGGTGCTGAAAAAAGTTAGCTACGCAGAATTAAAGTCAGGCTGGGTAGAAGTTAATGGTAAAAAGATAAAAACCTCACCTCTCTCCAGTCTGTTTATGGCTAAAAAAATTGCCCGGCTTCTTAAAGAAAAAATTATCAGAGGTGAATTCTTTTTGACTTTGCCGGTAGAAAGACTTCCAGAAAGGTCTACAGTAAAACCCCTTGAAATCAGAGAAGTAAGAGCCGAACAGTTCATTAAAGTAAAAAAAGACATCCCAGAGCAGAAGAAAATGTATAAAGATGACTCGCTCTGTTTCCACTGCGGACACTGTCTCTCTATCTGCCCTTCTGGGGTCTTTATGAAAACTGAACAATGGGAAATAAAATCTCAGCCTGAACGCTGTTCCGGTTGTGGCTTATGTCTTGATGCCTGCCCGGCCGGTGCCATCAATGTGAGAAAGTAAAATGGATAGGCTACGATACAGGCTCAGAATAAAAGAAACAATAGCCACTATAATAGCTGAAAGAAAGTTCATTCCTGTGGCTGCAGAAGAAGTGTGCTATCAGCGAATCATTCTCGAAGATTACATCTCTAAGGACCCAATCTTTCTTAAAACGTTGAAACCATACTATGTTCCGGAGAGCGCGCCTGAAATAGTTAAAAAAATGGCTGAGGCTTCTGCCAGAGCCGGTGTGGGACCAATGGCTTCTGTGGCTGGAGCTATTGCCTACTTTGCAGTCAGGGCTATGGTTGATAAAGGAGCCCGCTACGCCATATTTGAAAACGGAGGTGACATCGCCATATTTACAGAAGAGCCCGTGGTTATCGGCCTATATTCAGGAGAAAAAATAAAAAATCTGGGCTTTAAGATTGAACCCAGACCATCAATTGTCGGCCTCTGCACCTCTTCGGGTAAGATGGGCCATTCGTTAAGTTTTGGCCAGGCTGATTCAGTAACAGTCATATCAGAGGATCCTATTCTTGCTGATGCCATAGCTACGGCTGCTGGCAACTGGATAAAAATGGATGACCCTGACCAGATTGAAAAAACCATCAATAGATTTCTGATTCCTAAGGTGGAAGGCATCATGGTAGTGATGAATGAGCACATAGGCCTTGGTGGCAAACTGCCCGAAATAATCAGAGTATCTGTTTCTCCTCATTTAATAACTTCTGCCTGGAGTTAAAAATTGTTGAAGAAAATATATCATCCGGACAAACTTCAATGCCTTCCTGAGAAAAGGAATTTTTTGGCCAGAGCCGGTATCCATGGCTCGATTAACACCCTCGATCCCGAAATTCTGAACAGGATCAATCAGATCTATCTTCTTGGCTGCCAGGTAATCGATCCGGTAGTTTACCACCTAACAGCCACAGCCGAGAATTTCCCGTTGGAACTTATTCCCGAGAGCTTCTTGGGCATAAAATCCATGACCGTTTTCACTTCCACCCTGGGGTTTACCCTGGACCGCGTGATCACTGAGCTTGCTGAAAGCAACCGGATTCTTGAAGCCTTTCTTTTAGATGCCTGGGGTTCGGAGGCCCTTGAGGCCTTAAACCGTCATTTTGACGAAATGATGAGAAGTCAGAACAACTCTGGCACAAGGCGGTTTTCTCCAGGTTATGGCCGGGTGGATATAAGGATGAACAGGTTTATTATCGAAGATTTATTAGACATAAAAGAAATAGAAGTTCTGGAAAGCGGAGTCATGCTTCCCAGGAAAACCACTACCTGTCTTATAGGATGGTACCATGAGAAGAAATGAATTCAAGAATCTTTTAGAGCAAAAAGTTTTATTCCTGGACGGCGGCTACGGAAGCGAATTCATAAAAAGGGGCTGCCGGGAAAAGTTAGTTGAGCTGCTCAACCTGACCGCACCGGATGAAGTCAGAAAACTGCAAAGAGAATACGTAGAAGCTGGAGCTGACCTTATTCTGACCAACACCTTCAGCGCCAACAGAGCCAAGCTTCGGGCCTATAACCTGGGACAGAAAATCGAAAAAATTAATGCGGCTGCAGTCAAAATTGCTAAGTCAGTCTGCACCGGCGGTCAGTTAGTTTTTGGCGACCTCGGGCCAACCGGCTTTCTCCTCGAGCCCTTCGGCGAGCTTTCTTTTCGCCAGGCTTATGAAATTTTTCAGGAGCAGGCCAGAATCCTGGTAGAAAGTGGAGTTGACGGTTTGATGATTGAGACCATGTCCGACTTGAAAGAACTCAAGGCAGCCATTCTGGCTGTGCGTGATGTAGCTGAGGACATCCCTCTCATTGCCCAGATGACCTTCGGGGCTGAGGGGATAGCTGTTACTGGAACGACAGTGGAAATCTTTGCCAATCTTATGAATGACTTAGATGTGGATGTGGTCGGTATAAATTGCTCTCTTGACCCGGAAAAGATGTTTCCGGTTTTTAACCAATTGGCCAAGTATTGTAAGAAGCCCTTGTCTGTAGAACCAAATGCTGGTCAACCTAAGCTAAACCCAGAAAGTTTAAGCTATTCCACCACTCCAGAAGAATTGGCGATTTTCGCCGGAGATTTTTATGAAATGGGGGCCAACATAATAGGCGGCTGTTGTGGCACGGGCCCGGAACATATTAAAACTATGGTCAAATTTATCGGACAGAAAAAGCCTGCACCCAGAAAAATTTCCAAAACGCAGTTTCTCTCTTCCCGCACCATAATTAAGCCGGTTGAGCCTTTTCTGGTTGTTGGTGAGAAAATAAACGCCAGCGCTAAGAAAAAGCTTCAAGCTCAAATCCAGCACTATGATTTTTCCGGAATTATCAGCTTAGCTCAGCAACAGCAGGATGAAGGAGCAATGGCGATTGATGTTAACCCGGGTATAGAAAAGCTCCTTTCGGCCGAACACATAAGAGAACTCATCCTCAACCTCGACCGCCAGACCACCTTGCCTCTTTCCATTGACATCCAAGAATATGATTTTCTTTGCCAGGCTCTCGATGAATATGTTGGCCGACCGCTTCTGAACTCGGCCACAGTCAGAGAGGAGAACTTGCTCCGACGTCTTAATCTGATCAAACGCCACGGGGGAATGCTTATTGTCCTGGCTATGGAAGACAAAGTTCCGGCCACGGCTGAAGAGAGAATTAAAGTTTTGGAAAAAGCGATAAAAATAATTCAAGAGCAGGGCATAGAATTGAGCAGAATTTTCTTTGACCCTCTGGTTTTACCTCACGGAGCCGGTCATGATTTCAGGGAAACCATAAAAACCATCGATTTTCTCCGGCAGAAAGGGCTTAATTCCATTATCGGTCTTTCTAATCTGAGCTACGGTTTACCAGAAAGAGAAAAAATAAATGCTGCTTTCTTAAGTCTCTGTCTATTTGCTGGTCTCAAGGCGGCTATTCTGAATACCTCAGAAGTTACCACCATGAATATCCTGGAAGGAAGCTTAGCGCTTCAGGGCTTAGAATTTAAAAAATCTCCAACCCTGACTGAAGACCCGGTGGTTAATCTGCTTATTCGAGGACAGAAAGATGAGCTAAAAGCTTTGGTTGAGGAAAAATTGAAAGAGTTGACTCCTCTTTCGGTCAGTCAAGAAATTCTGGCTAAGGCCATGGAAAAAATTGGCCAGCTTTATGCTAAGGGAGAAATTTTTCTCCCTCACCTTATTCTGTCTGCAGAAACGGCTCGGCCGATTTTTGATTATCTTAACAGCCTTATTCCAGGAAAAGCAATCAGCCGGGGAAGAATCCTGCTGGCCACAGTGGAAGGAGACATTCATGACATCGGAAAAAACATCGTGGCTACGATCTTAAGAAGCGCCGGTTTTGAAGTCATCGACCTGGGCAAAAATGTTCCGGCTAAAACTGTAGTGAAAGAAATTCAGAAACTAAGGCCTGATGTGGTCGGACTCTCCGCCATGATGACCACCACCGTTGGCCGGATAAAAGAAATAGCTGACCTCTTAAAATCTGAGAATCTGAATTTGCCAATCCTGGCCGGGGGAGCTTCAATGAACCAGGAGCTGGCTGAGCTCTTTGGTGTTTATTACGCTAAGGACGCTCTCAAGGCTTTAGAAATATGCCAAATTTTAATCAAAAGGGGCGGGAAAAATGAAAGTAACGGAAAAGATTAAATCAGGTCCACTCCTTTCCATCGAAATTCTGCCACCTAATCGTGGTCAGAATATGGCTGAAATTTATGAAGTAATTGACCAGCTGCTGGATTTCCCTCTCGATTTAATCAGCGTTACCCGTCATCCACCCGAAGTTACTTACCTTGAACTCCCGGATAAAATCATCAAAGTTCCCAAAGTTAAAAGACCGGGTTCCCTCGGGATTGCTGCGGCCCTGGTCAAAAAATACAACCTTGAGGTTATGCCGCACGTCCTGTGTTATGGAATGAGCAAATATGAGATTGAAGACCTGCTCATTGACCTGAACCTCATCGGCATTAAAAATGTCTTTGTTATTCGCGGAGAATATGAAAACCATCCGCCAGCTGAAACCAAAGATGAATACCAGCACGCCGTGGAATTGGTAGCCCACATTTCTAACCTGAACCGTGGCCTATACCTTTACCCCTGTGAAAATGCTCAACCCACGGATTTTTGCATCGGGGTAGCCGGTTATCCGGAAAAGCATGTTGAATCCCCAAACCTCAGCGAAGACCTAAGATTTTTAAAGGCTAAAATAGAAGCCGGGGCTGAATTTGTGATTACCCAGATGATCTTCGATTTCGAAGTCTTTATGAGATTCAGAGAAAGGTTGGCCGAAAACTTCATAAACGTTCCTCTTATCCCCGGAATAAAACCAGTGGTCAGTCTTAAGACAATTTATAATTTGCCGCGCAAATTTTTTGTCAGCATTCCGGAAGATTTCATCAGCCAGATGAAAGAGGCTCGCACCGAGGAAGATGAATTTCGAATAGGAACTGAATACATGGCTAAATTAGCAGAAAAGTTACTCTTAAGCGGGGCGGCCGGCATCCATATATTTACCATGGGAAAAGGAAGAGCGACCAGAGCTCTGCTGCGGGCAATTTATGGATAAGAACAAAAACTTGACCTTCTCCAGCAGCCTTGTGTTAAGATAATTACGTCCATGCCTGTGAAGAAAATTCCTCGGCCTACCTGCTTATCCACCAATCCACTAAAAATTATAAAAAAGAAAGAATCATAAAAGGAGGACTCATGAGTGCTGAACAAAAATATAGTCCTGGAGTGGAAAAGTATATCCAAGAAGCCAAACTTCTTCTGGCCCAGCAGGAAGAAATCAAGGCCAGGATGAAACGGATGAAGTTTGACACCATCGCTGTCCACGGACTTTACTCAGTCGAAGAAGCTCTGAACCGGAATCAGGGTGCCATCATCGAACCGCTCTATTTAGCCACCTCTCAGGGCTACCGCGATGCTGACGAGTTGGAAGCTGCTTTAGCCTATCTCATTCCGACCTGGTGCTATACCCGAATCGCCAACCCTACAACCTACTACCTGGAATACGTTCTGGCTTTGCTTGAAGGCTATAAGACCGGCTATGACACTTCCTGCGTGGTTACTGCCTCCGGCATGTCGGCCATCATGATGGCTGTTGACCCTTTCCTGGTAAAACAGAAAGAAGGGCCGGAAAAGATAAATTTCGTTTCTTCCATCCAGATTTACGGCGGGACTTACCAGCATTTCACTGTTCGCAAGATGCAGGAAAGGGGAATCGAAGTTCGCTGGGTTCTCCATCCTGAAGACATCGAGGAGTGGAAAACCAAAATTGACGAAAACACCCGTTTTCTGTATGTCGAAGCTCCCAGTAACCCACAGCAATCATTCTGCGATGTCAAAGCCTTAGCTGATTTAGCCCACTCCTGGGAAATTCCTTTAATCTTTGATGCTACCTGTGCCACACCGGCGCTGATGAGGCCGATAGCTTACGGAGTTGACATTGTCGTCCACTCCCTGACCAAATCTATAACTACCGGCGGACTGGCCATAGGCGGAGCTTTAATCAGCCGCAAACCCATCGTGACTAAACTCAAGAACGACGACCCGAGATTCAAAGAAAGCTTCGCTGACTACGTAAAATTTTGGCCTTACCGCGATTATGGTCCCTCGCCATCACCCTTTAATTGTCTGATGGCCCTTAACGACTTGCGTACTCTGCGGATGAGGATGGATGTGGTCAGTCAGAACTGCCAGAAAGTCGCTGAATTTCTGGAAAAGCATCCACGGGTTTATCAGGTTGATTATCTTGGACTGCCAAGCTACAAGCTCCATCCCCTGGCCAAAAAATACATGAAACTGGTGGACTCTGACGATGGCACCGGCCAGGAAGTTAACCGCTATGGACACCTGATGAGCTTCAGGGTGGATGGACCTCCGGAAAACGCCAGAAAAGTCTTTGACCGGTTTAAGATTATTTTTAGAGCCACCGACCTGGGTCGCATCAAAAGTGTGGCCACCATCCCGGCGATTTCCACTCATCAGCAGCAGGGTGAAGAAGCCAGAAGGATGGCTGATATCCCGCCACAGTTAATCAGGCTCTGCGTGGGAGCTGAAAATCCGGATGATATCATCGAAGACCTCAACCAGGCCCTTAATTCGCTTTGATTCTTTGAAAATTTTTGCTTGGTTTGAATTTTCATTCAAGCTAAACTAAAATCGTGATATGGAAGCTCTGAGAATTTATACAGAAAAGCCCTATCGTCTCAAAGGCGAAGTAACCATCAGCGGAGCTAAAAACGCTGTGCTGCCGGCCATTGCTGCCTGCCTGTTGACGAAAGAAAAAGTCCACCTTTCTAACGTTCCAATGGTCAAGGATGTGGAAACGATGCTCACCCTCCTGGGTGAACTTGGAGCTGAATACCAGCTGAAGAAGAAATCTCTGGAGATTGAGGTCAAGAATATTGCCTCAGCCCAGGCGCCTTACAAACTGGTCAGAGCCATGAGAGCTTCTATCCTGGTTCTGGGACCGCTTGTGGCCCGCAAGGGAAAAGCCATTGTGGCTCTTCCTGGTGGTTGCGCCATCGGCACCAGACCGGTTGACCTCCACATCAGCGGCCTACAGAAGCTTGGAGCTAATATCACCATCGAACATGGCTATATTGTGGCTGAGGCTAAAAAATTAAAAGGGGCGGAAATTGAATTTGATAAAAAGACCGTGACCGGAACAGAGAACCTGGTCATGGCCGCCTGTTTGGCCAAGGGAGAAACTATTCTGAAAAACTGTGCTCTCGAGCCAGAAGTCTTTAGTCTCTGTGAACTCCTGGTCAAGATGGGTGCCAGAATTGACGGCATCGGCGAAGAAACGATAAGGATAAAAGGTGTGGATGAACTCTGTGGAGCTCATCACCGCATCATCCCCGATCGAATCGAAGCCGGAACTTTTATGGTGGCTTCAGCCTTAACCCACGGAGACCTGATTTTAAAAGAAGTTGAACCGACTCACCTTGAAACCATCATCGATAAGCTGACGATCTCCGGGGCCCGGGTGGAAAAACTCTCGAGAAATTCTTTAAGAGTTATCGGCAGTGAAGAAATCAAACCCCAGGATGTGACCACCGCTCCCTATCCGGGCTTTCCGACTGATATGCAGGCTCAGTTCATGGTGCTGATGACTCAGGCCAACGGCACCTCCATAATCACCGAAACCATTTTTGACCGCCGTTTTGCCCATGCCAACGAATTGATCCGTCTTGGGGCCAGCATTGAAGTTCAGGGAGATAAAGCCATTGTCAGGGGTAAAACGCCTCTTTCCGGAGCTGAAGTGGTAGCCACCGACCTTAGAGCTTCGGCTTCCTTAGTTCTGGCTGGCCTCATCGCCACCGGTCAAACCACCATCAACGACATCGAGCACCTCGACAGGGGCTATGAAAAAATTGAAGAAAAACTCCGGGCCCTCGGAGTAAGAATCGAGCGGCTGAAAAATAATAATAATCAATCAGGAGTAAAAAAATGAGTGAGTGTATCTTCTGTAAAATTGCCAGAAAAGAAATTCCGGCCAAGATAGTATATGAGGATGAAGAAGTTATTGCCTTTGACGACATCAGGCCACAGGCGCCAGTTCATACTCTTATCATTCCAAAGGAACACATTCCAACCTTGAAAGAAACCACTGACGAGCAGACTGGATTGCTGGGAAGAATTCTGGTAAAAGCCAAGACCATTGCTGCCCTGAAAGGAATAGACCAGAGTGGTTTCCGGATCGTTCTGAACACCGGTCCAGATTCAGGACAGGAAGTTTTCCACATTCATTTCCATCTCCTCGGTGGTCGTCGTCTGGGCTGGCCTCCAGGATGAGAAAAATGATTTCATGTTTCAAACTTTGGCTTTTTCCGAATTCAGCAAGTAGTTAAATGGCTTATCTTATAGACGGCAACAATCTTATGGGTCAGGCTGACCCCTATTTCATGTTCGACCGGTCGAGCCGGAGCAAGCTCATCGGTAAATTACTTATCTTTCAAAAAATCACCAGGTCCAGGATTTTCTTAGTCTTTGATGGTAAGCCTCCAGACAACGACCATCTCTTTAAGCTCAATCCAAAGTTCACCATTCTCTTTCCCCAGCCAGGCCAATCAGCTGACCAGCTAATTGAAGACTTACTGACACAGAAAAAAGACCGGCGCTACTTTCTGGTGGTTAGTTCCGACCGAGGAGTGAGAGAAATCGCTCGAGCCAGAGGAGCCAGATCAATGTCTTCGCTGGAATTTCTTAAAGACCTCAAGGAGGTGTTAAAAGACAGCCGGAAGGACCGCGAACTTATAAAACAAACGGAGAATCCGACTCCGTTAGAAATTTCTCTGTGGGACGAACTTTTTTCCAAAAAATGAAAACTTTTTCCATAATCGGTGCCGGAAGAGTGGGAATACCTCTGGCCGCAGCCTTGACCAGGAAGGGATTTGTCCTGAAAAAAATTTCTGATTGCTCTTTGCTAAAAGCCAGAAGAGCAAAAAAAATAATCGGCCAAGGGCGGGCAACTACTGATAATCGACTGGCTGCTAATTCGGCTGAAATTATTTTTATCTGTGTCCCAGATAGCCAAATTGTTAGGATAGCCGAAGAGATTTCATCCATCGATTATCAGGGAAAATTTGTTTTCCATACAAGTGGAGCTTTTTCCTCAAAATTGCTTGAGCCTTTAGCTCAAAAAGGAGCAGCAATAGCTTCCTTTCATCCTATCCAGACTTTTGCCACCGAAGACTTTGACCCAAAAATTTTTAAAGGAATCTTCTTCGGACTGGAGGGAGATTCTAAAGCTATAAAACTGGGAATTAATCTTGCCAGAAAATTAGGAGGACAGGCTCTTCTGATTTCAGCCGAAAACAAACCGGTCTATCACTTAGCCTGTTCCATTTCATCGAACTTTCTGATAGTTCTACTCACTGAAGTCAAACAACTTTTAAGAACCATAGGTCTGGAAGAAGAATTATCTCTGGAAATATTGACGCCGCTGCTTAATAAAACTTTACACAATGTTAAAAAATTTGGCATCGAACAGAGCTTGACTGGACCTGTAGTCCGCGGCGACCTGGAGACGGTAAAACAACACTTGGCCATCACCGCCACCAGCTCTGGACTGGACAGAATATACCGGGCCATGGCTTTAGAAGCTCTGAGGATAGCCGAAAAAAGGGGACTTCCAGAAGAAAAAATTAAATCATTGAAGCAGTTGCTGGAATATAAATGACTTCCTCTTCCAGAAGAAGGCCGAATTTTTTCCAGACCCTTTCTTTAAGCTCAGCAGCCAGGCTCAGAACATCATGAGCGATAGCTCCTCCCAGATTAATTATAAAATTGCAGTGACCTGGAAACACTGCTGCCTGACCAACCCTCATTCCCTTAGCACCAACTTGTTCCAGAAGATAGCCGGCAGCTATCTTCTGCCCATCTGGTAGAACTGGGTTTTTGAAAAAGCTGCCAGCACAGGCCGTCTCCCGAGGTGGATGTTTTTTTGAGCGTCTTTCTAAATAGTCTTGAACTTTCTTTTTAATTGCTGCAGATGAATCCTGCTCCACTTTCAGATAGGCTTTAAGAATAACTCTATGATTTTTTTTTAGGTCTGAATGGCGGTAACCAAAATGAAGCTCGCTTTTCTTGAGAATTATTTCCTGTCCTTTTTCCCCGAGAAGCACCACTTCTACCACCCGGTCACCGATGGCCTGACCAAAGGCTCCGGCGTTTCCGTAAATGGCTCCACCGGCAGTCCCAGGAATTCCGGCTAAAAATTCCAGACCACCAAGCCCAGCCGAGATGGTCAGGTTGATGATTTCACCAAGGTAAGTCCCGGAATGCACTTCAAGCCAGCCTTTCTCAGGAGAAAAACTCAAACCTGAAGCTAAATTCCTGATTATCAACCCGTTATAGCCAGCATCATCAAACAGAAGGTTGTATCCCCCGCCGATTACATAGAACGGAAAACGATACTTTCTGGCAGTTTCCACAGCTTTTATCAGATGGGACAGCTGCCGAGCTTCAAAAAAATACTCAGCCGGACCCCCGATTCTAAAACTGGAATACTCAGAAAGAGATACTCCCGTCTTCAGCTCTAATCCGGTTTCCTGCGAAAAAATTTGTTTTAAATCTTGAATCTTGTTCATTTTTTTCTTATTTATTATATGAAAGAAATAAAAATAAGTCTAACGATCGAATTGGCATATAAATTGCAGGATAAACTGTGATAAGGTGCTCAGGTTTAGAAAAGTAAAATGTTGACTTTTTTTTTCAATCGCGGCAAGATATTCAGCAAATTATTTTTTGGAGTGAGGTTAGAGATGAAAAAAATTTACCTGTTGCTTTTAATCTTGGTTTTCACCACCGGACTGGCCCTGGCCCAAAATCCGGCTGACGAAGCTTACATCAAAGCCATGACTACTAATGATCCCTGCCAAAGGGTCCAGATGCTGAAAGAATACATTGCCAAGTATGCTGGGAAAGGGACTCAGTACGAAAATTATGCCTATGCCAATCTTTGTCTTACTCCCTGTCAGACCAAAACTCTTCAAGATACCATCACTTATGGTGAAAAAGCCCTGAGTGTTGGTGGTCTTGATGACGTCACCAAATGCCAGGTTCTTCTGGTTTTAGCTGGAGTTTATGTCCACCAAGGACAGAATCTGGATAAAGCCAGGAGCTATGCTAACCAGGCCATCGAAACAGCTAAAGCCAATAAGAATAAAGAAGGCGCTAACCCTGAGCAATGGAATAAAGTCATGGGAGCTGGCTATTCCATATTAGGCAGTGCCGCAGAAAAAGCCAAAGATACCAGTAGTGCAGTTGAGGCTTATCTCACCGCCTATTCACTCCTTAAGGACCCGAAGATTCTGGGCATGGTAAAAAAGATGGGCAAAGAGTATTATGACGCCAAGAACTATGCTGAAGCTGAAAAGGTCTTCCGGGCTGTTTACAACCTGAACAAAGAGCCAGAGGTTGCTGTTTTCCTCGGTCAGCTTCTGATAAGAAACAATAAGAATGACGAAGCTCTGGCCCTGCTGAAAGAAGCCTACAGCAAGAAAAAAAGTGGTGAGGTAGCTTTTTCCATTGCCGTCATCTTAGCCAAGAAAGCCCAGACTGATCCTTCTGCGGTCAACGAGGCTATTCGCTATTCCTTAGAAGCGGCTTTTCTACCTAATGCCAATTCCGAACAGGCCATGAAAATGGCTGAAGGTCTGTTCTTCACCATGAACAAAGACCTGAAGTATAACGAAACGGTCCTCGAAATCCAGAACAAAGTCAAGGAACTAGAAGAACTGACCCAGATTTTCAACGAAAGATTCGGCAACAAGAACGAAGAAGAATTATCTGAAAGAGATAAGCAAAAGATGAAAGACATGCTGGCTGAGATAGAAGCCAAGAAGGCTGAGATTGAAAAGCTTAAAAAGCAGCAGGAATCAGCCATCGCCAAGTTTAACCAGCTGGTCGAAGAAACCAAGAGAAGGCTAGGAAAATAATCCTCGGTCAGGCTGTCTGCTTAAAAAAAAATAAATAAATCAAAAAGCAGCGTCTTCACTCCGCCTGCCTTTTCCCATAAAATATTATTGAGACAGGACAAGGAGGGGCAAGATGGATAAAAAACTCACCCGGGAAGAGGCCAGGAAGAGAATCTCCGAGCTCAGAGAACAGATTCTCTATCACGAAAAAAAATACTACGTAGATAATGACCCGCAGATTTCAGACTATGAATTCGACCAATTGATGGCTGAACTCAAGCGCCTGGAAGAAGCTTTTCCGGAATTCATTACCCCCGATTCACCCACCCAGAGAGTCGGAGAAAAACCGGTTGAAGGCTTTCTCACGGTTGAACACCGCCGGCCGATGCTCAGCATCGAGAATTGTTATGATGTTGAAGGGTTGAAGGAATTTGATGAAAGAATCAGAAAACTCCTGCCTAAGGAAAAAATAGAATACGTGGCTGAATTAAAGATTGACGGCCTGAGTATATCTATAACCTATCGCGACGGTCGGTATCAGCAAGCAGTCACCAGGGGCGATGGCTTCCGAGGTGATGACGTCACAGCTCAGGTAAAAACCATTCGCAGTCTTCCATTGACCATACCCATAACTGATGAAGTTGAAGTCCGGGGCGAAGTCTATCTACCATATGAATCTTTTAAAAAAATCAACCAGGAAAGAGAAAAGAAGGGGGAGCCACTCTTTGCCAACCCCAGAAACGCCGCCGCCGGTTCTATCCGGCTTCTCGACCCACGGGAAGTTGCTAACCGCAATCTCGATATTTTTCTTTATTATATTTTCATCAATGGTCAGGAGAGGCCATCTCAGTGGGAAAATTTGCTTCAGCTCAAAAAACTTGGGTTTAAAACCAATCCCCATTCCCGGCTGTGCCTTTCTCTGGATGAAGTCATAGATTATTACCAGGAATGGACAGAAAAAAGAGACTCCTTAGAATACGATGTTGACGGTGTGGTGGTAAAAGTAAATTCTACCAGACAGAGAGAACTCCTTGGGGCTACGGCTAAATCTCCACGCTGGGCAATTTCCTTCAAATTCCCGGCTCGACAGGCCACAACCAGGATCAAGGAAATCATAATTCAAGTCGGCCGGACCGGTGCCCTGACTCCTGTGGCGATTCTCGAACCTGTCCAGATTTCTGGAACAACCATCAGTCGCTGCACCCTGCATAATGAAGAAGAGTTAAAAAGGAAAGACATCAGAGTGGGTGATTATATCCTGCTGGAAAGAAGCGGCGATGTCATCCCCCATGTGGTCTCGGTGATGAAAGAAAGAAGAACGGGAAAGGAAAAGCCTTTTATCTGGCCAAAGACCTGTCCTGTTTGCCATTCAGCTATTTACAAAGAGGAAGGTGAAGCTATTTCTCGCTGCATCAATCCCTCCTGCCCGGCTCGCATCCGTGAATCCATACTCCATTTCGCTTCAAGGCGGGCCATGAACATCGAAGGCTTGGGCGAAGCTCTGGTCGACCAGCTTCTGGCTGCTGGACTGATTAAACAAATCCCTGACCTTTACCACCTCCAATATGAAGATCTGATCAAACTGGAAAGGATGGGACCAAAAAGCGCCCAGAATCTTCTGGACCAGATTGAGGAATCCAAATCACGGGAATTGTGGCGCTTAATTTTTGCCTTAGGCATCAGACATGTTGGCGAAAAACTGGCCCAATCTCTGGCTAAAAAATTTCTGGATTTGGAAAAATTAGCCAGGGCCAGCGAAGAAGAGCTGATGACTCTTGAAGACGTGGGACCGAAAGTGGCCAGGAGCATTGTTTTCTTTTTTGCTCAGCCCGAGAACCGTGAATTGATAAAGAAATTAAAAGAAGCGGGCCTAAAATTCAAAGAAACCACCGAGAAAGTCGGACCTCAGCCACTTCAAGGATTGACCTTTGTCCTGACCGGCACTCTTTCTTCAATGACCAGAGAGCAGGCCAAGGAGAAGATAGAGCGTCTGGGTGGTAGCGTTTCTTCTTCAGTCAGTAAGAAAACCGATTATCTGATTGTCGGGGAAGAACCAGGCTCTAAACTGGATAAAGCCCGCCAGCTGGGGGTAAAAACGCTGGATGAAAAAGAATTCCTGAAGCTTCTCGGAGAAGCCTAAATCACTTTTTTTTCTTGAAAAGGGTGGAAAAATCCAGGTTGAGGAAAGCTTTGAGTCCTTTTTTTTTCTCTCCCTTTTCCAGCTCCGCCAGAGCAGCTCTGACCTGTTGATGCTCAGGATCAATCTCTAAGGCTTTCTGGAATTGTTTTTTAGCTTTGATCTTCAAGCCTTCGTTGAGATAAAGCATACCCAAACCCAAATAACCTTCGGGATTCCAGGGCTCCATCTCGATAGCTTTTAAGAAGTCTTCCTCGGCTTTTTTCTTATAAGCTGACAATTTGGACTCAGCCATAGCCAGAAGCAGATAATAATCAGCTTTGTTCCGGCGCAGACGGATAGCTTCTTCCAGCAAGATAATGGCTTCTTCATACATTCCCTGATTGTAAAGAGTCCGGCCCTGACGGTACTTAATTTCAGCTTTCTTGACCAGATCCTCGGCTGATTCCTGAGAAGAAGCACTCAGCTGAGCATCGTATTGCTTTCTTTTATCGGCATCACTGAGGGTCCGATAGGCAGTGGTAATGGCATTAAATACTTCGTTTATCAACGAGATATCACCGACTTCCTGGTTAAAGCGATCGGGATGATAATTCCTGGCCAGGTTGAAGTAAGCCCTTTTTATTTCTTCTTCAGTAGCCGCTCTGGAAACACCGAGTAACTCATAATAATTCTTGGTCTTCAGATTAGCTTTGATCTCTCTCAGTTCTTCCAGTCGGGCTTCGAGTTCATCTAATTGCCGCTTTTTCCTGCTTCCTTTGTCATAATCATTTTGGCGAAAACTGGAATCAGCTGTCCAGACCTCGATCATATCCAGGCAGTAAAAGAGGTATAAAGACTTGTAAAAACTCTCATTGGAAAAGTGAGCTGGAATAGACATCAAGTCGATTACCTGAACCGTGGAAAAACGCTCGAGCAGCGCCTTTTCTTCTTCTGTCAGAAAATAGGCGTACCTGATGTTCTTAAGAGAAACTTTCTTTCCAGTAAAAAACTTCTGGATGGCTACATCATACTTCATCCTTCTGATGCCATAATCGATTATAAAGGGAATATCAACCGCTGGCAGTTCTTCAGGTGGCTCGAGATCCGACCTTTCCTGGAAGCTGATTTCGGCATCAAAAAAACTGAAAACACTTAACAGAGATTCTCTTATCTGAAAAGCCAAGGCTTCTTTGATGTCGGTTTCTTTGATAACTCCCGTTCTTTTCAGCGATTCGCCCAGAGGCCGGTTGACTTCTATATATTCATTGATACGGGAGAAAGTTTCTTCCTGAATTTTCTGGAGCTTAAAAAGAATTTCGCCGAGTCTTTCTGATTTGACGTTGGTTTTAACCTGAATTGGCTGGCCTTTAAAGAAGAAAAAATATTTCTCTATTTCTTTTCTTTTAAATGATAGACGACCACTCTTTGAGTTGAAAAAGACGTCTTTCAGAAAACTGGCTATGTGATTTACCGAACTCACTTTTTTGCCCTTTAGATTAATTTATAGAATAAGCTGAATATTTTCAATATGCCGAACAAATTTTTTAAGATGATAACAGAGCAAATTAGACAGGGCCATTTAATTTATGGTATTTTCTAAATATGAAAATCGCCATAGCCCAAATTTCCTCGGTCCTTGGAAACTTAGATAAAAATCTCAAGCGCCATCTTGAGTTTATTCAGCAAGCTATCGACCAGAAAGCTGACCTGATAATCTTTCCAGAACTCAGCCTGACCGGCTATTCTTTAAAAGACCTGGTGGCAGAAGTAGCTATTAATCCAGCACAGTCAGTCGTTTTTCCTGAGCTCCTTGAGGTTTCAAAGAAAATAGACCTGGTCTTTGGTTTTGTGGAAGAGAGAAATTCCAACCCCGGCCTTTTCTTTAATTCTGCAGCTTATCTATCAGAAGGAAAAATCGTCCATATCCATCGCAAGGTTTTTCTGCCGACTTCAGGGATGTTTGAAGAAGGCCGTTTCTTCGCCGCCGGACGCGAATTTCGCTCTTTTGAAACCCGCTTAGCCAGGACAGGTCTGATGATCTGTCGGGATTTTCTCCACTATGGCTCAAGCTATTGCCTGTTTGCCGATGGCGCCAGGTTGTTGATTACCATCTCTGCCGCTCCTGGCCGCGGAGTTTCTAACCTTGAGAGCCAGGGCTTTGAAACCAGCCGGATGTGGGAGCTGATGGGAGAAGCCATGTCCTTTTTCTCCAGCGCGGTGGTGATTTATTGCAATCGAGTCGGCCTCGAAGATGGCGCTACTTTCGCCGGCGGGTCTTTCATCTATTCTCCGTATGGAAAGCTAATCGTTAAATTGCCCTATCTTGAAGAAGCCTTCATTGTCCAGGAAATCGACCTGGACGAAATCAGAAGAGCCAGGAAAAGCTGGCCATTTAAACGGGATGACCGCCCCGAGGTCATCTGGCGTTCCCTCGAAAGGATAATCAAGAAGGAAGATGAAGATTAATACTCGTCTGGTAGCTAAGGTTTTGACAAATTTTATCAGGGAAGAAACTCACAAGGCCGGTTTTGACCGGGCTATCCTGGGTCTTTCAGGTGGACTCGATTCCACTGTCTGCGCCTATCTGGCGGCTCAGGCCCTGGGCTCAGATAAAGTTTTTGGGTTAGTGATGCCTTATAAAGATTTTGATGCTGAAGGAGTACGGCACGCTGAGAAAGTCGCCGAGATATTAAAAATCAGATGGCAGAAAATAGATATTTCCCCCCAGATCGATGCCTATTTTTCCGTTTTTCCCACAGACAGCTCTCTTCTTAAAGGCAACAAAATGGCCAGAGAAAGGATGTCCATCCTCTATGATTTTTCTGCCAGGGATAAAGCCCTGATTCTTGGAACCAACAACAAAACTGAACTGCTCATCGGTTACGGCACCATTCATGGGGATATGGCCTGCGGAATAAATCCAATGGGCGACCTTTACAAAACTCAGGTAAGAGAACTGGGCAAATATCTAAAAATCCCAGAAGAAATCTTGACCAAAAAACCGACTGCCGGGCTGTGGCCCGGCCAGGCTGATGAAGAAGAAATAGGCCTGAGCTATGAAGAACTCGACCAGATTCTTTACCATCTGGTGGACCTACGTCAACCAGTTGAGGAAGTCATTAAAGCCGGGTTTGAAGAATCAAAGGTCCGACGGATAATCGAAATGATAAAAAAGTCGGAGTTCAAAAGAAAAATGCCTCCGATTGCTAAAATTTCCAACAGAACTGTCGGTCATGACTTCCTTTATCCATATGACTGGGATAAGTGAGTTCTAACTCTGCGAAAAGGGAAAATTGATAGATGATACAAAAAGGCAGATTATTTGTCGTCGGCACTCCAATCGGCAATCTTGAAGACATCACTATCCGGGCGCTGCGTATCCTGAAAGAAGTTGAAGCCATTGCCTGCGAAGACACCCGACAGACAATCAAGCTGCTCAATGCTTACGGAATAAAGAAGCGACTGATTTCCTATTTTCACCCGAAAGAAAACCAGAAACTTCCTGAAATTCTGGCTCTCCTAAACAGAGGTCAGGATGTGGCCCTGGTCTCAGATGCTGGAACTCCTGGCATCTCTGACCCAGGTTATCCCCTGATTAAAGAAGCTATAAACCAGGGAATTCAGGTCATTCCTATCCCCGGTCCGAGTGCCCTGACCGCAGCTCTATCTGCGGCCGGCCTGCCCACCCACCGGGTGGTTTTCGTTGGCTTTCCGCCAAGCAAAAAGGGCAGTCTGAAAAACTTTCTCTCTAAGTTATCTGAAGAAGAGGGAACACTGGTTTTTTTTCTTCCAATGAGAAAAATAAAAAACTTTCTGGAAGTAGCCAGAGAAGTTTTTGGCTCCAGGAAGGCTGTACTGGCCAGGGAGTTAACTAAGATTCATGAAGAATTTATCAGGCTTACCATAGATGATTTGCTTTCAGCCCTACCCGAAGAAAAAATGCGGGGTGAAGCCACACTCCTGATTGAAGGCAAATAATTTTTTTTAAAATACTTGACAAAACTATACTCAACATTTATATTAATAATAGACTAAAGAAAATTTTAAAAAGGAGGTGAAGCCATGGCCATCACTAAATGGGATCCATTCCGGGATTTAATGATCTTACGTGACAGGATGAATCGGCTGTTTGAGGATCTGGTTTCTTCCCCTCGGTTCGAAGATTCTGAACTCATCCAGAGCACCTGGTCTCCTGCGGTGGACATCTACGAAACCGAAAACGAACTGGTCCTGACCGCCGAACTTCCTGGAGTTGATGAAAAGGATGTAGAAATCAAAATAGAAGACAATACCCTGACTCTTAAGGGCGAAAGGAAGTTCGAAAAGGAGACCAAGGAAGAGAATTATCATCGCATAGAGCGGGCTTATGGATCCTTCTTCAGGTCCTTCAGCTTGCCGAATTACATCGACCAGGAAAAAATCAGCGCCGAATATGAAAACGGGCTGCTGAGGATCCATATGCCCAAAAAGGCTGAAGTTAAACCGAGGAAAGTTAAGATCGTAAAACCTCAAACAGCCGAAAAATCTGGCGAAAAATCTTCCAAATAACTGGAAGGTTTATCGCCAGTTAAGCCCCCGTCAAAAGACGGGGGCTTTTTGTTATCAAGCCCGGGCCAGAGTCAGGGCTCTGATTTCCCGGGCTCCAGCCTGTCTAAGAACCTGGGCGCATTCGCGGATGGTTGAGCCAGTGGTATAGACATCATCCACCAGCAATAAGGTACAACCCTGAATTTTTTCTGGTTTTCGCACGGCAAAAGCACCTTTAAGGTTCGATTCTCTTGCCTTAGCTTCCAGGGAAACCTGAGCCGCCGTGTTTTTGGTCTTAACCAAGACTCCCTTCAGCACTGGTCGGCGGCTTAATCTTGAAAGCTCCCTGGCCAGAAGTTCAGCCTGATTAAATCCCCGATCCCTTTCCTTTAGCCGATAAAGTGGTACCGGCAGGATAAAATCAACCCCGGGGAAAAGCCCATCGGTTATGAAATTCTTATAAGCCAGACCGGCCAGGGGCTGACTTAGAGCCTCATAGCCTTTATATTTAAAAAGGATTATCAATTCTTTGAGCCGGCCTGAATACGGACCGAGCGACCGGTGTCTGGTAAAGGGAGGCGGGTTTTTCTGACATTCAAGACAGGTCGATGACCCCGTTGTTTCATGGTAGAGAAACCGGCCACAGACCTGACAGACCAGGCCACGATGAATCTCTACCCGGGATAGACACTCTTGGCAGACAATTTTTTCGTCTGATTTTTCCAGCAGTCGCCCGCAAACCTTACAGAAGGAGGGAAAGATGGTTATCTTAACTGGCTGGATCAGCCGGTTAATAAAGGTTAACGGTTTCACTTTCCCTTTGATTCGCCCTCTTTTTTCTCCTGACAGCTTATACAGTAAGGTGTCCAGGGGATAATTTGAAGTCTTTTCTTATTTATCTCTTTGTGACAGATCTGACACAGGCCAAATTCATCTTTTTCCAGTCTTTCCAGGGCCTGGTCGATCATCACCAGCTGGTCCCTTTCGCTATCGGTCAGGCCGAGAAGAAACTCCTTGGTGTAAGAAGTCTCCGCCTTATCCACCAGGTCCAGCGCGGTGTCGGTTTCGATTTCCTTGCTCTCGTTGTAGAACTGGCTCAGCTTTTTGATGATGCTATTCTTCTTTTCCAGCAGGAGCTTTCTGAATTCTTCTTTTTCTTTTTTGGAAAGTTTAAGTTTTTCAGGCATTTAACCCCCTATCATTTCGGATATGAATATCCTTTGATTAAGTTCAAAGCTCTATAAACTTGCTCCAGCAAAACCACCCTGGCCAGTTCATGAGAAAAGGTCATCCGGGAAAGAGAGAGCTGGAAGTTAGCCTTATCCATTATTCTCGGGGCCAATCCCAGAAAGCCACCCACCAGAAAAATCAATTTTCTGGATGAAATCATAGCTTTGGCTTCGATCAATCTGGCCAGTTCTTCTGAAGTCATCTCTTTTCCTTTATCAGAAAGGCAGATAATATACCCATCCTGGAGATGTTTTTCAAGCCCTTCGGCTTCCTTCTCCAGAATTTTCTCTGCCCATTTTTCCTCCAGCCCTCTGGCTTCAGCCGTTTCTATGATTCTGGCGCGGCCAAACTGACTGACTTTTCCCAAATACTCTTCCTGAAGCGCCCGAAAGTGCTGGTGGCGCGTCTTGCCTGGCCACAAAAATACTATTTCCATTTGAGATTTGGTTTTTAATAAATAAATATTTATTGAAGAAAAGTCAAGAAAAAAAATTGAAAAAATTTAATCAATAGTCCAACCTGGGAGCATCCGCCCAGAGTTTCTCCAGAGCATAGTAGTCCCGGGCTCTTTTAGAAAAAATGTGGACAATAAAAGAGCCGTAATCCAGAAGAATCCACTCGGCGTTTTCCAACCCTTCCACACCAAAAGGTTTTATCTTTTCTTTACTGAGCTCTTGCTCAATGTTTTCGTAAATGGCCACATTCTGCCGGGATGAATTTCCATGCATGATGACAAAAAAATCAGTAAAGCTGGTCAACTCCCGAAGGTCAAGCACACAGATTTCCTCGGCTTTCTTGGCCTGACTGGCCTTTATCGATAACTTTACTTCTTTTGGTAAGCTTCTTTTGGTAAACTTCTTTTCCTTTTCTTTCACCTGAATCCTCTTCTCCTTTAACGATATAAATTATATTTATTTATGTACTCTTCCACTCCTTCTGGTACCAGTCCGGTAATCGGCAGCCCGGACTGAAGCCGTTTTCTGATTTCAGAAGACGAGATGTCAGGAGAATTTATTTCCAACAAATAAACACCATTCACCGACAATTCATCAGGACTCAGTAGAGAAAACTTCTCTATGCCAGCCAAATTCTCCTGTCTGATTTTTTCAATTACTCCTCTTACAGATCTTAACCCGAATCCGGGACGGCTGACAACTATAAAAGAGCACTCTTTTAACAACTCAGTATAGTCTTTCCAGGTTTCAATTTCCAGAAAGGCATCGGAGCCGACGATAAAAAAGAATCTATCTTCTGGGTAAATTTCCTTTAATTTCCTCAGGGTGACGATGGAATATGATGGTGCCGGGTTTCTGGCTTCTACATCTGAAACCAGAAATTTGGGCTGGTTCTGGCAGGCAATTTCCACCATCCTCAACCGGTGTTCAACCGCCACCACTTCTTTCTGGCTCTTATGCGGCGGAATATAGGAAGGAATGAACAGAATTCGGTCGAGTGGAAAATACCTTAGCACTTCTTCTGCGGCTTTAAGATGGCCGCAATGAATCGGGTTAAAGGTGCCGCCAAACAGTCCGGTCAAAGCCATGATTCAGTCTTTTTCCCTCTCATCTTCGGACGAATTTTCAGTTTTTTCAACTTTTTCTTCTTCCAGCATCTTAGTCAAGAGGTTAACCAGGTTTTTCAAGCCTTCCCCGGTCACAGCCGAGATGGCCAAAAAAGGCTTTTTCTCCTTAATGGCCAGCCTTTTAACCGCTGTCAGCTGCTTCTTATCTTCACCCAACAGGTCTATCTTGTTAGCCACAATAATTTGTTTTCTCTTAACCAGCTCTGGGTTAAAAGCCTTAAGTTCATTCTGAATCACTCGATAATCATTGACCGGGTCTCTTCCAGAATAAGGCGAGACATCTATCAAATGAACCAGAATTCTGGTCCTCTCGATATGTCTTAAGAACTGAATTCCTAAGCCAAGCCCCTCATGGGCACCTTCGATTAGACCGGGAATATCAGCCACCACAAAGCTTCTTTCTTCATCAACATCAACCACTCCGAGATTGGGTGTCAGGGTGGTGAAAGGATAATCGGCAATCAGTGGTTTAGCCGCGGAAATCCTGGAAATGAGCGTTGATTTGCCCACATTAGGAAAGCCCACCAGCCCAACATCGGCAATCAGCTTTAATTCCAGGATTAATTCTTTCTCTTCTCCTGGCTTGCCTTTTTCAAACTCTCTTGGAGTCTGATGGGTTGGAGTAGCAAAAGAAGCATTGCCCCTTCCACCCCGGCCTCCCTTAGCTGCCAGAAAAATTTCTCCTGGTTTCAGAAAATCATGGAGAATCTCACCGGTAACCGCATCCTTAACTACAGTGCCAACTGGAACTTTTAAGTAAAGGTCTTTACCTCTTTTTCCTTGCTTGTTTGAGCCTTGACCATTGGCTCCTTTTTTGGCTTTGTTTATCGGATGATACCTGAAATAGGCCAGGGTATTAAGATTGGGGTCGCTAACCAGATAGATGTTTCCTCCATCCCCTCCGCGTCCGCCATCAGGCCCCCCCTTAGGGACACGATATTCCCGCCGGAAACTAACGCAGCCGTCACCGCCTTTGCCGGCGATGAGGGTTACCTTCACCTGATCAACAAACAACTGGACACCTGTCTTGGGAAGATTTAATGAATAGAAAAAGGACCTCTTTAAATTTAATTTTCAGGAGTTTTTGAATTTTGGGAGTTGCTCCCATTTTATGAGGCTGTCTCGGCTGTTTCCTCCACTGGAATAACCGAGACAAATTTCCCCATCCTCCCTTTGTCTTCAAATTTAACTATGCCTCTAACCAGGGCAAAAAGAGTATCGTCACTACCCCGACCGACATTGAGACCTGGTTTGAAGCGGGTGCCCCTCTGTCTAACCAGAATGGAACCAGCATTTACTAACTGGCCGCCGAATCTTTTCACTCCCAAATGCTTCGGATTAGAATCTCTCCCGTTAACGGCTGATCTCTTGTGGGCCATGGTCATTCCTCCTTACCTGAGTCTTCAGTTCCTGATGTTTCTTCTTTCTTTGTGACTCTGGTTCTGGTGGTTTTTTTAACGGTTGCTTTCCCTTCGGGTTCAGCCGCTTCTGTTTTTCTGGTCTTCTTTGAAGCTGTTTTTTCGACTGGTTTCTCAGCCTCAACCCCTCCACCATCAGGATAGATACCGGCAATTTTAACCTTGGTTAAAAGCTGCCGGTGACCTTTTGTCCGCCGGTAGCCTTTCCTTCTTTTTTTCTTGAAAACTATGACCTTGTCATCTTTATAAGTTTCCAGGACTTCTGCTTTGACCAGGGCTTTTTCCAGATAAGGAGTACCCACCTGAATGTTGTCGCCATCTTCCACCAGAAGAACCTGGTCAAAGTTTACTGTCTGACCCTGTTCAGCCTCGAGTTTTTCTACAGAAAGGATATCTCCTTCCTTGACTCGATACTGCTTACCACCTGTTTTAATAACTGCAAACATGACTTGTCACCTTTCCTGGGGATAAAAATCGAATTTTAAATTTAACATAGAAGCCAATTTATGTCAACACAGCAGTTGATCCTTTCGTTGCCTGAAACCCCCTCTTGGTGCCTGGCTCAGTTTTGACCGCCTGTAATTAATTTAGATACCTGATTAAAGCACCCCAACTTTTATCAATGACAAAGCCTTCTCTGAGAAAGAAGGAGGGGATCAAGTAATGGGCCATGATGACTTTTATTTTCGAGTTAGCCATTCGTTCAATAAAATCTCTGAGCATAGCCTGTCCGATTCCTCTTCTCTTATTTCCCTGAGCCACCACTATTCCTTCAATAAAAACGACCTGCCTGGATAAATTCCTGAAACAGATTCCGCCTATTAGGACTCCTTCTGAATCTAATAAAACTAAATGTTGATTCTCCTGAGAAATTACTCTTGGGTAATTTTCTTTCAAAAATAATCGATAAAGTTTGCCAATTTCGGCCGGATCAAAAGTTTCTCTAAAGATGTATTGGTTACCCTGACGGTCAGTTACCACTGATTTTACCACTAATTTTTCCTGACCGAGTTCACCTGTTTTTGAGATGCTTAAATCATGACTCCGCCCGATTCGAGGAAAAACCATCCGGCTGAAAACCTGACGATCTTCTTCATCGAGATTGGCCTGGATCTCGGAAAGTTCTATAAATTGCCTGGCCAATTTTTCGGGATTCTGTTTCATCCTTTCCAGAAGTCTCTCGAACGAAAAAAT
Organism: Candidatus Aminicenantota bacterium; assembly: GCA_014360015.1. Classification (GTDB taxonomy): domain Bacteria; phylum Acidobacteriota; class Aminicenantia; order Aminicenantales; family Saccharicenantaceae; genus Saccharicenans. The sequence continues at coordinate 59,523 of JACIYJ010000009.1, forward strand.
CACCTCTGTTTTATGAGAAGCAAAATAAGTATGGCGGTAGACATAAAAACGCATCCAATCAGGCTTGTTCTGGAGATTATATTCATGGATCAAATCTAAAACCTTCTGCTCCCGTTCTTCAGAGCCTGCCATCCTCACTGATATTTCCCATTCTTTATATTTGCGAATAGCAGTCAGAATTGAAATCGGAAGGACGGGATTTTTCTGGATTTCACTCAGATAACTTCCCAGCATCAGCCGTAATGACCCCAGGCCATCTATTTCTAAGTCATGCTGTTCTAATTCAGCTTGCAGGTTTTGCAGAAAGCAGGTGGCTTCTTTTTCATCCCAGGCTTCAAAGCAGGCATCGAATATCCAGCTGAGGTCTATTATTTTCTCAGCCCAGGGATAAGCAGCTACCACGTTAAGATAAAAATTATCAATGAGCAGTCGCACCAAAGAACTGGGGCCTTCATAATTCCTTATATTCCCCAACGAAATCAAACAGGGCCTGGCTGAATCAACCGAGATATTTTCAGGGAGAGCTTCCCCTGGAATTATTTTAAAATCAGAGGCTTTAACTGCCTGGAAGATTAAAGCGATGGCGCTGACGTATAGAATCCGCCATTCCTGAGGCGTAACCAGTGGTTGCTGACTCTGGTTTCTTCCAGCGAAATCTCTGATTCGTTCTCCAACGCTCAGGCGGCTGAAGAATCTGTAGCTAATGGCTCCAAGGTCAGACCGCCAACTGGCCATCTTTGGCAAAAGACCAGGATAGCTGAAATGTTCTGACAGTGTCAAATACCAGTATATTTTCTCTCTGGTCGCAGAAGAGAATTTATCATCCAGAATTTCCACTTTTAAGTCATAGTGTTCACCCTGCCGGGAATTTATACAGACCCTGAGGTGAAGACCAGGATAAACTGAAGGCACTCTTGATACCCAGATATTTCCGTAGGAAATAGCTTCCAGATTAACTGCATAATATCCATAAGCTAACCTGAGGCTCTCTGCTAGAAAGGTAGGGTCAGTAAGGACTTGATTTATTTTCACCTTCTCTGCTGCAGAAAATTCATTATTGATTTTTATCGCTTTTTCCAATTTCTGCTGATAATCTTCGGGTAGTCGGACTTTCAATCTTAATCTGAAGACAAGGTATAGATTCTCGAGAATCCTTTCTGCCTCAGCCGAAAGCACTGAATCTTGTTTATGCAGGGCCCAGCTGGCCAATTCGGCCGCCACGCTTGAAGTAAACTCAGGGTGAACCTGAGCAAAATCAGCCAGAAGCTTAAAAATATGTTTGAATTGTTTAATAGTTCCGGAAGAAGCTGGCCAGCTAAGAGAAACTCGATAGCCAGCCAATCGCTGGCGCAGCGCCTCAAACCGGCCGCTTCCCAGAACTGAAGAAGCTATTTCTTCTATGGATTCTTCATTGAGGAAAGTAAGTCCAGAATCTACAAAAGAAGATAATGAAGGACAGTAATCAGCTCGAGGTTGGTCGAGAAGAAGTAATCGATAAGCCCAGCAACGGAGTTTCTCTACAGGATGATTGGCCATGGCCTCAAGTCTCAATCGGATAAGAGAAGAAATCCTGATATTATCGGATTCATAAAAAAGCTTTTCCAGCTCAGCCATGGCCTCCTCTGCTGATTTTAGAGGAGCAAAATACATCCTGGCCACCAGCTGATGAATCCGGACAAGAGAAACATCGGTCACCCCTTTGGGCGAACTCATCTGAATATCAGCCTGAGCCTCAGAGACAGGCCTTTTTTTATCCCTGGGCAACCAGACACGGTTAGAGATATTAGTCAGAGAAGTATCCCAGCCTTCCCGGCAAGGTAAGAAATTCACCAAAGCTTCATTTCCACACCAGAGATAAGGCTGCCGGGCAAACAAGCCTAAGTCGATTACCTTATCTTTGATTTCATAACATAAATCGCCAATTCTGTACCTATCCCTCTGACTATCCTTTTGGATGACCAATGAAAGCGACCGGCTTAGGTCGAGTAACTTTCCTCCCTCAAGTTTGAAATCCCCTTCAAGAAGCCCCAGGTCTCTGATCAACCAGAGGGGAATTTTAACTTTGAACTTATCGGCTTTAAGTTCTACATAATTTTTCTGATAAAGTCCCTCAATGAGCTCTGAGTAATTGGTGACAATTTTTTTTCTATTAAAAGTTCCCTTGGCGGTTAATTCTCCTCTTTCTCGACTGAAATCTCTATCGAGCACAGCAAAGTTTATAATCCTTTCATATGGAGCCAGGTCAAGGTTAGCTGCTTCAATGATTCTCTTATAATATTCCCTTTCTCCTTCCTTTCCCAGAAACTTTCTGAATTCTGGATAGGTATTATCCGGGACAATCAGCAGAATATTGTATGGGCGACCATCACCTACCAGAAAGGCGCTCTTTATCCCAGGGACTGAGTTGAATTTATTCTCTATCTTGCGGGGAGCAATGGTCTGACCCCGATTATTTTTATAGATATCTTTTATTCTGTCAACAATCTGATAATACCCATTAGGAAGAACACGGAAAACATCCCCTGTCTTAAGCCAGTAATCTGAACCTGGACTTCCAGGAAGAGGAATCTCATCTCCGGGACCTTTATCCTCAAGATAGCGGGCAATATAATGACCTCGGGCCAGAAGCTCTCCCTCTTTGCTCAATTTTAGTTCCACACCGGGAAGAGGAAGGCCCTGGGTGTTATCTACATACTGCCCGGGTGGAGTCATGGTCAATCCGCCAGTGGCCTCAGTCAGTCCAAAGCCGCTGGTCAACATAACTCCGTGTTTTTCAAAAAAATGAAAAACCTTCGGTTCAAGATAACCAGCAGCCGAAATCCCCCATCTCAGTCTTGAACCGACAACCTTTCGAATAGCCTCTCTTTTCTCCTCTTCAGATTTTACTCCGCTTATAGCTTCCATACATCTTTCATAAATTTGCAGCCAGCGAATCGGGACACTGACCAAGCCAGTCGGATTGACCCTGGGGAATAGTGCTAAAAGCGTATCGACCGAAGGATTCCCCGAAAAGACATAAGTCCCTCTCCAGAAAATTGATCCAAGCAATTCAAAATAGCGACCAAAAGTGTGATACAACGGCAAAAAACTCAGAAGAATTTCATCCTGGCCAACATCGGGCAAAGCGGCCGCCCTGGCGAATCTTTTGGAGATAAGATTGTATTCCGAAAAGGATACACCTTTCGGTGTGCCTGTACTGCCAGAGGTAAACATAACTGTGCAGACTTCGGTTAATGACCTCCTTCTTCTTTTTCTCAACACTTGGTCCACATCACCGGGTTTTAAGCTTCTGACGTATTCACCTAAATATTTCCAGCCAGCCTCTGGCCTCTCGAATCTCTGGGAACAAAGAATATCAAATTTCCAGCTGGTTTTCTGTTTGAGAGCTTCGAGTAACCTCAAGCGGTCCAGGGAATCCGTAATAACAATATTAATTTTCAGGAGGTCAAAAATCAGTTGAAGATTTTCGAGGTTAAAGTTCGGATTTAAGGGTGTGACCAGAATATCATAAAACAGACAGGCTAAATCGCAGCAAGCTGTATCGAAGTGATTTTCGCTGAAGATTGCTACTCGGGGCTCTCGGTTTCCAGAAAGCAGATAAAAACCTCCGGCCAGCAATTTCAAATAATTCGCTACTTCTGCATAAGTCCATTCCGGGGGGACCGGAAAAGACATATCACGAAATAGAATACGTTCCCGGCATTCCTGGAGCCTGTCTTCAAACAGGTCCAGTAGATGGTAGTTGGCCTTCTGAATGAAGGAAAAAGCTGTTTCTGCCCACTCCCAGTTCTTCTGGGGATAAGAAAGTTTCTTAAGAAAATCCCGGGTGGAAGTTATTTTCAAGTAACTTCGAGCCAGAGAAGAATCAATTTCCGCGATTCGACCTGAAGAAATAAGTCTCGAGGCTATCTTGATTATGTCTTCTGCCAGAAGGCAGGTTTGGTTTTTCTGATCAGTCTGCCAGGCATCTAAAAGTTTTTCCAGAAAAGATGAAAGTTCTTCACCGGAAGGATTATTATCTGACATTCAAGTAGTGCCTTTTATAAAATATTTTAATATTTTTCTTAGAATTTATTTTAATATTTAAAATGCACCCAGTCAAAATTCTGATGCTTCTTGAACCATCTGTTCGCGGGCTGTAACAAGAGCTATAAAATACAATAACAGGGTATTGGTTCAGATACAATGGTGACACCTGAGTATCTTTTCCTGTCCCAAATTAAACTACATCCTTCAGTGTATAAGAATTTTGTTTTTGCCCAATAGCTATCTTATTATCAACTTGGTTGTTGGTTATTTCTAAGAAACATTGGATAGCTGGAAAAGTCCAGGGAAAAAGTGTCACTAAGGTGCTGGATCAGAACAATCCCTTGACAAAAAACTATCTTTCTCTTAAGTTAGATTTAAAATGGGCGGTTAGCTCAGAGGCAGAGTGTCGGTCTTACAAACCGGAGGTCACTGGTTCGAACCCAGTACCGCCCACCATCATCGATTGTCTTATCTGTTCTTTTCCCACCACACCGAGCAGATAGCCAGAAACCCCGGTTATCAGGTGCTGAAAGCGATGAACTCAGTGGAAAAGAGCTGCTGGTAGCCATAGAAACGGCTTTTTATAAACATCAGATTGAAGCCAGACTCAAAGATAAAAGATCCTGGCTGAAGATCCAGCATAACGGATGGTCTTATTTTCACTGACCATGACGGAAAAATAAACTTCATCAACCCCATCAGTGAGCCGCTTTTAGGAAAAACTTACAACCAGGTAACCTGTGATTTTTAGAAAAGGCCTTTTTCATCCAGAACGGACAAACCGGAAAAATAAATGGGATAACTATGGAGATAGTTTCGGTGGGCTTCCAGCCCGGAGTCAAGGGATGGGGAGAATCAAATCTTTTTTTACTCGCTGGTAATTTTTCGGTTGCAGGAAATCCAGTGAATTTATAAAATAAAACAAAGGGTGTTTTAAAAAATGGGGGTATTTAAAAAAATGGGCAGAGCAAAAATCTTAATCGTCGAAGATGAGAATCTGGTTGCCCGTGATTTGGCTAACATGGTTAAAACCCTCGGTTATGAAGTCACTGATGTCATTCAAACTGGAGAAGCTGTCCTAAAAAGCATTAATCAAAATCCACCAGATCTGGCTCTGATGGACATAGTTCTTAAGGGCAGCCTTGATGGCATCTCAGCGGCTTCTATTCTGTGGGAAGAACATTCTATTCCGGTTGTTTATATAACTTCCTTTGCCGACGACCTGACCTTTGAAAGAGCCAAGCTGACCGAACCCTTCGGCTATCTGATTAAACCTTTCGAAGAACGAGAACTGGAATTGACTATCGAGACCGCTCTTTACAAAGCTAAGATGCAGCTGCTGCTTAAAGAAAAAGAACAATGGCTATCTACTATCCTGAGAAGTATCGGTGATGGAATAATAGTTTTAAACCCGGAAGGAAAAGTTTCCCTCATCAATCCAGTGGCTCAGAAAATCACGGGCTGGAGTGAAAGAGAAGCTATCGGCCAGCCTTTAGACGAGGTTTTTAAATCAAAAGAAATCTCCACTCAAAATCAGATTCTTGAAGCTTCTGGACTCCATGAGACTGTATTAATCTCCAGGGATGGCCAAGAAATTCCTGTAGAACAGATAATCACTCCTCTACCTGAAGAAAAGGGCAAAGGCGCGGGTCAAGTCATCGTCTTCAGAGATATCAGTTTACGCAAAAAAGTTGAACAGGAGCTTAAGGAAAGCTGGGCCAGACTCCATCGCACCTTAGAAGGCACCATTCAGGCCATCTCCACCACCATTGAAATGCGCGATCCTTACACCGCCGGTCACCAGCGCCGGGTAGCCAGGCTGGCTGAAGCCATCGCCAGAGAACTGCAGCTTTCGACCGCTCAGGTTGAAGGTATAAAGTTCGCTGCTGAAATTCATGACATCGGAAAAATCTATGTTCCGGCCGAAATCCTGAGCAAGCCTACCAAACTGACCGAGCTGGAGTACACCATCATAAAAACTCATCCTCAGGCCGGCTATGAAATCCTGAAGAACATCGAATTCCCCTGGCCAATAGCCGAAATCGTTTTACAGCATCACGAAAGAATAAACGGCTCTGGCTATCCACAGGCTCTTAAAAATGGGCAGATTTTGCTTGAAGCCAGGATACTGGCGGTAGCTGATGTAGTCGAGGCGATGTCTTCTCATCGACCCTACCGGCCATCGTTTGGAATCGACAAGGCCTTAGATGAGATTAAAGCCAATAAAGGAATTCTTTACGATTCTGAGGTGGTGGAAGCCTGTTTAAGGCTTTTTGCTGAGGCCAGGTTTTCTTTTGAGTCCCCCAATAGTAATAGATTTCAGCTTCACGGCGCCAAAAAAGCCTGAGAATCACTGTGAGAATATTATAATTCCGTCTTCAGCCAATGATAGCCCTGATGAAATCGGACATAATTCCAGCAGATATTTGAATTATCTATAAGATAAAAGTCAGCTGATATTGATTTGCTTTAAGAAATCTTTATCCAAAGATTCAGAATGGTCGGTCTAATCGCTTGAATTTTTCAGAGCTATCCATCAAATAGCAAAAAATACATTGAATAAAAAAAATAGCGCCCCCGACGGGATTCGAACCCGTGTTGCCGCCTTGAAAGGGCGATGTCCTAGGCCGGGCTAGACGACAGGGGCGCAAATGAGCCGTGCTGGACTCGAACCAGCGACACCCGGCTTAAAAGGCCGGTGCTCTCCCTCTGAGCTAACGGCCCCTTTTCATTGACCGCATGAAAAGTTATTTATAGCTGAAAATCGAAAAATGTCAATAAGGCCTTGCAATTTTTTCAGAGCTAATTCGCTGGTCAGCTTATAGGTTCAAATTTGACAATTATCCACCGGCCGTTGTATGGTTTACCAGCTTCATCTTTCAGCATGTATCTTCTCAGAAAGACCTTGTATTTCTTTTCAGCTCCGGCTTTGGTTTTCACACTGATAACCAGGTCCTTGGAATGGATGTCACCACGCATCTCTCTGACGGTCGGGAGATTCTTGATTCCGAGAGAAAACAGAGTGATTTCTTCTTCCTTGGCCGCAGCTTCTTTGGCTTCAGTGTACTGTTTTTGGAGTTCTTTATGAGCATTGTATTCCTGGTCGTACTTGGCCTGAAGCTCTTCGACTTTCTTCTTTAAAGCCGCCCGAGCACCGGAGGTTCTGGCATTATCCAGCTCATCCTTGGCTGCATCCAGTTCGTCCTTAGCATCAACCACCGGACCAACATGGTCATCCATTTTCTTCTTGGCTTCAGCTTCTTTCTTATTCAGCTCCGGCAAAATCACTGGTTCAACTTTTTCCGGAGTGATGCTGACTATCTGATAGCTGGTGGCTTCAATCGCCAGGGGCTCAACCGCCATTGCTGCCATAGTCTGATTATCTTTCATCGACACTGCATGGAAATATTTATCCAGCAATGTTTTTTCTGGGGATGAGGAGCAAGCCGAATAAGCTAAGATAGCCAGAATAGTAAGACCAATCAACCAAAGGTTTTTATTTCTCATTCTTCCTCCTTCCTCTGGTATTAAATTTCACTCTTATTATTTTTTAAATTTATATTTTTTTCAAGTAAAAAAGCCAATCTAAATAATTCTGATTCAGAAAAAGCCCGTCCCAGCAATTGAACCCCCAGGGGCAGCCCGTCAGCAGTAAACCCAGAGGGAATAGATATACCCGGAATTCCGGCCAGGTTGGCAGCAACGGTAAAATAATCCTGAAGATACATAGAAATCGGGTCCTGTTTTTCTCCAAGCTTAAAAGCTGGTTCGGGTGTAGTCGGGGTCAGAATAAAATCAACCCGGTCAAAAGCCGCGGCAAATTCTCTGGTGATGACCTGACGGGCTTTAGCTGCTCTGGCATAATAAGCCTCATAATATCCCGAACTTAAAGCGAAGGTCCCAAGAAGAATTCGCCTTTTGACTTCACTGCCAAAACCCTGTGTTCTAGTCTTCAGGTACATTTCTGAGAGTTCTCTTGATTCAGCCCTGAAGCCATAACGCACCCCATCATATCTGGCCAAATTAGAGCTGGCTTCTGAAGGGGCAATCACATAATAACAGGGCAGGGCATATTCCCAGGAGGGAAAAGTCATTCTCTGAATTTCAATCCCGAGCTCCTCGAGCAATCTCAGAATTGCTCGATAGTTGCTGGCAACTTCCTGGCTAACTCCATTCAAGGAAGACTCTTCCAGTGCTCCTACCCTGATTTTTGGAAGCGAAGTTTTCAACTCAGCCAGATAGTCAGGCACAGGAAGCGGAGAAGAAGTGGAATCCTTGCGGTCAAAGCCAGCAATTACCGAGGTGACTAAGGCGCAATCTTCAACTGACCTGGCAAGTGGACCTATCTGGTCGAGCGAAGAAGCATAAGCTATTAGCCCATACCTTGAAACTCGGCCATAGGTTGGCTTCAGTCCGACAACCCCGCAGAAAGCTGCTGGCTGGCGCACAGAACCGCCTGTATCCGACCCTAAAGCCGCCACCGCTTCCAGGGCAGCCACAGCAGCTGCCGATCCTCCACTCGAGCCCCCAGGCACTCTTTCTGTGTCCCAGGGATTTCTGGTGGGGAAAAAAGCAGAATTTTCAGTAGACGAACCCATAGCGAACTCATCAAGGTTAGTCTTCCCGATGATTATCGCATCTTCAGCTTCCAGTCGGTCGATGACTGTAGCATTATAAGGTGGGATAAAATTTTCCAGGATTCTGGAAGCACAGGTAGTTCGGATCCCTTTAGTTACAATGTTATCCTTGATGGCAATTATCGCTCCGGCTAATTTGCCTTTTTCCTTTTTTGAATCTATTTCTCTCGCCCTGGCCAGAGCTTTATCGAAAGCATAAGTCAGATAGGCTTTGATTTTTTGATCTTCCTGCTCGATGCGGGCAATATAATCTTCAACAATTTCAACTACCCGGACCTCACCTTTTCTAACCAAGCTAAGGATTTCTACTAATCCGAACTCTATCAACTTCATTTTCCTTGAAGAACCTTAGGAACTTTGAGAAAATCGCCGTCTTTTTCCGGAGCCATGGCCAACACTTCTTCCTGAGACAGGGATTTCTCAATTTCATCCTCGTCCAGCCTTAAAGAAAAATCAATGGGTGTATATTTTTCTTCTTCATCTGTTTTCAGGCTGGCCAATTGTCCTACCCAGCCGATGATTTTTTCTATCTGACCAGGAAGAATTTTCTTTTCTTCTTCGGTCAACTCCAAGTTGGCCAGACGGCTGATATGTTCAAGATCAATTTTCATGTTAATCATTATAGAAAATAACCCGAAATTTAACAAGTTAAGTCTTTGTAAAAAGTCGTAATTATGGTATAAATAATTCTAATTTTATGCAGGGGTTTCTTATGGATATTATAAAGAGAATACTGCAAAAATACGGGAAAGATAGAACCAGACTGATTGACATCCTGAAAGAAATACAGGCTGGTCAGGGAATTATTTCAGACAAAGCCATCGAATCGATCGCCAAGGAATTTAAAATTTCCAGAGCTGAAGTTGAAGGAGTCATCAGTTTTTATCATTTCCTGTCTGATAAGCCACTGGGTAAATATGTTGTTTATCTCAACAATTCCATAACTTCAGAAATGGCTGGACGGGAGAAAGTTGCTCGGGCTCTGGAAAAAGAAGCTGGCTGTGCTTTTGGCCAGACTTCCCCTGACGGGCTGATCACCTTATTCGAAACCTCCTGCATCGGGATGAATGACCAGGAACCGGCGGCAATCATTAACGGAGTAGTCTTTACCTGCCTAAATGAAGAAAAAGTTAAAAAAATCGTGGCCTGGATGAAAGAAGGTAAAGACGTCCAGGAAATGGTCGAAGAATTTGGCGATGGGGCCAATCAGCACGAGTTGGTCAAGGCCATGGTCAAAAATAATATTCGAAAGCCCGGGCCAGTGCTATTTGGTGATTACACCGTCGGAAGTGCCATTACTAAAGCCTTAAAAATGAGCCCGGAAGCAATCATCGAAGAAGTTAAAAAAGCCAACCTGCTCGGACGCGGAGGAGCCGGCTTTCCCACCGGACTGAAATGGGAATTTTGCCGCAAGGAAAAAAGCCCCGAGCATTATGTCATCTGCAATGCCGACGAAGGCGAACCCGGAACCTTCAAAGACCGAGTACTCCTGACTGAAAGACCGGAGATGGTTTTTGAAGGCATGGCTATCGCCGGTTATGCTGTTGGAGCCAGACTGGGAATCCTTTACCTGCGGCATGAATATAGCTACCTCAGAAATTACCTCCAACATATCCTGGAAAGGATGCGGCAGCAGGGATTTCTTGGGAAAAATATCGCCGATAAAAGCTTTGACTTTGACATCGAGATAAAATCAGGGGCTGGAGCTTACGTCTGCGGTGAAGAATCAGCCCTGATTGAATCAGCTGAAGGTAAACGAGGTGAGCCCCGGGACCGGCCTCCATTTCCGGTGCAGAAAGGTTTTCTCAACCAGCCGACCACGGTGAACAACGTCGAGACCTTAGCCACAGCCACCCAGATTATCATTCACGGCGCCGGCTGGTTCAGATCGATGGGGACTCCGGTTTCGGCCGGGACAAAGCTTCTCAGCGTTTCCGGAGACTGTGAGAGACCCGGTATTTATGAAGTGGAATTTGGCCTGACCATAAAAGAACTTCTGGAAATGGTCGGAGCTAAGGACACCTTAGCTGTCCAGGTAGGTGGCCCATCCGGCCAGTGTATTTCTGAATCCGGGTTCGGCCGCAAAATATGTTATTCTGACCTGGCTACCGGCGGTTCCATCATCATTTTCAACCGAAGCCGCGACCTTTTCTCCATTGTCCGGAATTTCCTTGACTTTTTTATCGAAGAATCTTGCGGCTGGTGTGTTCCCTGCAGAGCCGGTAATGTGCTGCTGAAGAAAAAATTCGAAAAGATTGCTTCAGGTCTTGGGACAAGGCAGGACCTGGCCGAGCTTGAAGCCTGGGGAAAAATCATTAAGTCAATGAGCCGTTGCGGCCTCGGCCAGACTTCACCTAACCCGATTCTGACTACATTAACAAATTTCAGAGAACTATACGAAAGCCGAATAAACAAAGAGGCCGATTTCATTCCGGAGTTTGACCTGACCCGGGCTGTAGCTGAAGCCTGTGTGCTCACCGGAAGAGAATTTCAGGAGGAAACCGAACATGCCTGATAAAATAAAATTCACCATAGATGGTAAAGAATGCTTAGCTGAACCCGGACAGACTATCTACGAAGCTGCCAGGGCCAACGGTGTTTATATCCCCGTTCTCTGCCATTATGAAGGACTCAAGCCGGTCGGCAGCTGCCGTATCTGTTCAGTCCGGGTCAACGGTCGCTGGATGGCTTCCTGCACCCAACCGGTAACTGAAGGCATGGTTATCGAAAACGCGGTGCCGGAAGTTGAAGAGTTCAGAAAAGCTATCATTGAAATGCTGTTGGTCGAAGGTAATCATTTCTGCCCGACCTGTGAGAAAAGCGGTAACTGCGAGCTTCAGGCATTAGCTTACCGCTATCAGATCATGGTGCCGCAGTTCCCCTATCTTTTTCCGAAACGAGAGATTGAAGCTTTCCCTGGATTTTTGCTCGAGCACAATCGGTGCATTCAGTGTCAGCGCTGTGTTCGGGCTATTCAGACCAGAGATGGCCAGAAAATATTTACCATGAAAAACCGTTCAAAAGATGTCCGGGTCAATGTCGATAGAAAGCTGGCAGCTAAAATGAGCGAAGACCAGATTCAGAAAGCTATGGATATCTGCCCGGTGGGCGCAATTTTGAAAAAAGAAGTTGGCTTTCGTCTTCCGATCGGAAAACGTAAATATGACCACAGGCCCATTGGGAGTGAAATAGAAGAGAAAAAGTGAGGTTAGAAGATGAGTAAACCGGTAATCGCTACCGCTTCCTTAGCCGGTTGTTTCGGCTGTCATATGTCTTTTCTGGATATTGACGAAAGAATATTAGAGCTCGTCGAATTGGTGGAGTTTGACAAATCGCCTATCGATGATCTGAAAAAATTTACCCGTCCGGTTGATATTGGTCTGATTGAAGGCGGCTGCTGCAATGTGGAAAACGTGGAAGTTCTTCGTTATTTCCGGAAAAACTGCCGGATTCTGGTTTCAGTTGGTGAATGCGCGGTTATGGGTGGATTGCCCGCTATGCGCAACACCATTCCCCTTAAAGAATGCTTAGAAGAAGCTTATCTGAATTCACTAACCGTAGCTCCAGAGGATCGATTGATCCCAAATGATGAAGAGCTGCCGCTTCTTCTTGACCGAGTTTATCCCTGCCATGAGATTGTCAGAATAGACTATTTTCTACCTGGCTGTCCGCCATCGGCTGATCTTATCTGGGAAGCCCTAACCGCTCTTATTCAAGGAAGGCCGATGAAACTTGATTATCCGCTGATTAAATACGACTGAAGGATGTAAGACAATGGCCAGAAAAATAACCATTGAACCAGTAACCAGAGTTGAAGGACACGGAAAGGTAACGATTCATCTTGATGATAACGGCCGGGTGGTCGAATCGCGTTTTCACGTAGTTGAATTCAGGGGATTTGAACGCTTTGTTCAGGGCCGGCCCTATTGGGAGATTCCGGTCCTTGTTCAGCGCCTATGCGGAATTTGTCCGGTCAGCCATCATCTGGCTGGAGCCAAGGCGATGGATATCATCGTGGGTGTTTCTCCAGAGAAACTGCCGCCGACAGCCGAGAAAATCAGAAGGCTGATGCATTACGGCCAGATGCTTCAATCCCACGCTCTGCATTTCTTCCACTTAGCTTCGCCCGATCTGCTTTTTGGCTTTGATGCCGACCCGGCCGTCAGAAACATCATCGGTGTGGCTAAATTCCACAAAGAAATCGCTATCCGCGGGGTCATCCTGAGAAAATTCGGCCAGGAAATAATCAAAGCCACAGCCGGAAAGAAAATCCACGGCACGGGAGCCATTCCCGGCGGCGTCAACAAAAGCCTGACTCCGGAAGAAAGAGATTATTTTCTCAAATCTCCTGACCCCTACAATATCGATAAAATGATTGAATGGGCTCAGGAAGCTATCGATATTTTTAAGAAAATCCACAAAGAGAACAAAGACCTGCTCGACAATTTTGCCAATTTCCCCTCCAATCATCTGAGCTTAGTCCGGAAAGATGGCGCTCTGGACTTTTACCATGGCGTGCTCCGGGCAGTTGATGCTGAAGGCCGAAAAATCCTGAACGATGTGGATTACCAGGACTACTTAGAATACATTGGCGAAGAAGTCAGGCCCTGGAGCTATATGAAGTTCCCTTATCTTAAAAAATTGGGCAAAGAGAAAGGCTGGTACCGGGTGGGCCCGATTGCCAGGTTAAACACCTGTGATTATATCCCGAGTCCGCGAGCTCAGAAAGAGTTTGAGGAATACAAAGCTTATACCGATGGCAAACCCAATAATATGACTCTTCACAGCCACTGGGCCAGGTTGATTGAGCTACTTCATGCGGCTGAAGTGATCAAAGAACTGCTCCATGATAAAGATATTATCGGAGATAAGCTGGTCAGGAAAGGCAAGAAGAGAAAAGAAGGTGTCGGACTGATTGAAGCTCCTCGGGGTACACTCTTCCACCATTACCGGATAAACGACGACGACCAGGTGGTCATGGCCAATTTAATCGTTTCCACCACCAACAATAATGAAGCTTTCAACCAGGCGGTTAACTGGGTTGCTCAGAAGTTTATTTCCGAAAAGCCAGAAATAACTGAAGGAATGCTCAACCGGGTGGAGGTGGCTATTCGAGCCTATGACCCCTGCCTGAGCTGTGCCACTCATGCCCTCGGTCAGATGCCATTGGAAGTCGACCTTTATGATTCTAAAGGCAATCTTTTAGACAGAAAGAGGAAATAGCCACGAAGCCTGAGGCCAAAAAGAAAATTCTGGTTTATGGAATCGGCAACCCGGGACGTCAGGATGATGGCCTGGGACCTGCTTTTATCTCTGCTCTGGAAAGGAAGAAAATCCCCGGACTGACTATAGAAGCCGATTACCAGCTTCAAGTGGAAGATGCGATTCTTTTCTCCGAGCATGAAGCGGTTGTGGTTGTTGATGCCTTGAAAACAGGAGAGGAGCCTTTTATTTTCAAAAAAATAAAGCCGATTAAAAATTTCAGCTTCACCACTCATGCTGTTTCTCCTGAAGCTGTGGCTTATCTCTGCCGAACTCTGTATCGGAAAAGCCCTGAACTTTACATTCTGGGCCTCCGTGGGTACAATTTTGAAGTGGGAGAGAATTTAAGTCCGAAGGCCCAGCAGAATCTTAAAGAAGCCCTCTCTTTTTTTGTGAAGATTTTAAAAAACGTAACACCAGATAGAAAAATTTCTGCTATAATAAAATATCTCAAGGAAAAAAGTCTAAAAAAAGAGAAGAGAGAAAATCCCATGGAAAAAAGCAAAAAAGAAGTTCTGGTGCTTGAGGATATCCTTGGCTCTAACAAGAAAGTCGCCACCTCCATCAGGAAGAAGCTGGAAGAGCACGGCATCCTGGCAGTCAATCTGCTGAGCTCACCAGGGTCGGGCAAGACTACTCTGCTGGAAAAAATTGGTCTCAGGCTTAAAGAAAAATACAGAATTGGAGTGATCGAAGGCGACATCGAAACAGAAAGAGACGCCGAGCGAATTCGGAAGCTTGGACTTCCAGCCTGGCAGATTACCACTCATGGTGCCTGCCATCTCGAAGCCAAGATGCTGGCTAAAATTTTCGACCAGATTCCGGCCGACCTGGATTTCCTCTTCATAGAAAACGTGGGTAACTTGGTCTGTCCAGCCAGCTTTGACTTAGGTGAGACCCTGCGCTTTGTCCTTCTCTCTGTGCCTGAGGGAGACGACAAACCCAAAAAATATCCTGAAGCTTTTATCACTTCCCAGGTTTTTGTGCTGACTAAATGCGACCTGCTGCCCTATCTGCCCTTTAATGTGGAAAGAGTAGTTAAAGAAGCCTTAGAAATTAACCCAAAGCTCAAAGTCTTTAAGTCCTCAGCACTAAACGGGGAAGGAATCGAAGAACTCTGCTCATTTTTAGAATCAGAGCTTGAACAGAGGCGAGCTAAAAATGCATGAGATGTCCATTGTGGCCGACCTTTTTACCATAATTGAAGAACAAGCCCAGCAGACCGGAGCAAAAAAAGTAACCAAAGTCAAAGTCCTGATTGGCGAACTTTCGGGAGTGGTGCCGGAGCTGTTTCGCTCGGCCTTCCACAGCTATAAGAAGGGAACTATTGCCGACAAGGCCAAGCTGGAAATAAAGGTCACCAGAATAAAATTCAAATGTCACAACTGCGGGAAGGAGATTAAGTCAAAAGACATTTCCTCTCCCGATTTTTCCTATGCCTGCCCCTTCTGTGGCTCAAAGGAGGTGGAGCTTACGAGCGGCCGCGAGATTTATTTAGAAAAACTGGAAATAGAAACCTCTTAAATTCTCTGCCCTGCCTTGAAAATGATTTGTTGCCTGACAAGAAAATCTTTGTTAACATTTATTTCATCATAGGGGCCCGAGTCTAAATTTAATGATTTTATGAATGGCCTCGATTAATTTCTAATGTGAATATGGTGCAAATCGCCCGTTTTCCGGCCGTTGAAACGACTCCAGCGCTCTGCTAAAATCTGTCTATGAATAAAGCCCTGATACTGGATTTCGGGTCGCAGTATACCCAGCTAATCGCCCGCAAGGTGCGCGAGCTCGGGGTTTACTCGGAAATTCATCCCTTTAACATCTCCTTAAAAAAGATAAAAAGCCTGCAGCCGGGCGCCATCATCTTCTCCGGCGGGCCGAAGAGTGTCTACGAGCCAGATTCCCCGCATCCCGACCCGGAAATTTTTGAGCTGGGAATTCCCATCCTGGGCATCTGCTACGGGTTACAGCTCATAGCCCATCATCTGGGCGGCCGGGTGCAGAAAGCGCCGGAAAGGGAATATGGATTTGCTTCGCTGCATATACTTGACCGAAGCGGCTTGCTTCACGGCCTTAAAGACAGAACCCAGGTCTGGATGAGCCACGGCGACCGCCTTGAAGCTATCCCACAAGGCTTCGCCATTACCGGCAAAACCGCTAATTCTAAAGCTGCGGTAATTGAGAATCGCGAGCGCCGAATCTACGGGGTTCAGTTCCACCCGGAAGTGGCTCACACCCAAGAAGGCAAAAAAGTCCTGGCCAATTTTCTCTTCCGCTTGGCCGGCCTTAAAGCTGACTGGAACATGAGTTCCTTTATCCAGGACAAGGTCAAGGAAATCAGACAACTCGTAGGAAAAGAAAAGGTCATCTGCGGTCTGAGCGGCGGGATTGATTCCCTGGTGACTTCGCTCATCATCCAGAAAGCCATAGGCCGTCAGCTTCACTGCATCTTTGTCAACAACGGATTGCTGCGCAAGGGCGAGTATGAAAGTCTCCTTGAAGAATTTCGCCAAAAGTTCGCGCTCCAGGTCATCGGGGTTGAAGCCGAAAACCAGTTCTTAGAAAAACTGAAAGGCGTGACCTCGCCCGAAAAGAAACGCAAAATCATCGGCCAGGTGTTCATAGAAATTTTTGAAGAACAAGCCAGGAAACTGGGCGACGTTAAATTCTTAGCCCAGGGCACTATCTACCCTGATGTCATAGAAAGCACCTCAGTCAAAGGGCCTTCCCACCGCATCAAATCTCACCATAACGTGGGCGGACTGCCTGAAAAACTCAATTTCAAACTGGTTGAGCCGCTGCGAGAACTTTTTAAAGATGAAGTGCGCGCTTTAGCTCTCGAGCTGGGCGTCAGCCACGAGTTTATCCAGCAGCATCCCTTCCCAGGGCCAGGACTGGCCGTGAGAATCATCGGTGAGGTAAACAAAGAAAGTTTGCGCATGGTGAGAGAAGCAGACGCTATTCTTTTAGAAGAAGTGAAAAAAGCCCGAATTTACAATAAATTATGGCAGGCGTTTGCGGTCCTGCTGCCGGTCCGTTCAGTCGGGGTTATGGGCGACCAGAGAACTTACCAGCAGGTGGTAGCCATCCGCATGGTTCAGAGCACCGACGGCATGACTGCCAACTGGTATCCAGCTTCCCCGAAACTTCTGGCGCGAATTGCCACCAGAATCGTCAATGAAGTTGACGGCGTCAACCGGGTAGTTTACGATATCACCTCCAAGCCACCCGGAACGATTGAATGGGAATGACGGCATTTTCTTTAAGGCTCAAGGGTTGGTAAATATGGATAATTCTTTCATTCATCTCCACGTCCACACTGAATACAGCATTCTCGACGGCTGTCTGAGAATTTCCGATCTGATTGAGACTGCCTACCAGTTCAACATGCCAGCCGTGGCTTTAACCGACCACGGCAACATCTTCGGTGCCATTGAATTTTTTAAAGCAGCCAGGAGCAAAGGCATTAAACCCATCCTTGGTTGCGAAGTTTACATGGCGCCCAAATCCAGGTTTGAAAAGAAGCCAGGAAACGGAGATGAGGCCAGCAATTACCATCTGATTCTGCTGGTTAAAGACGAGAAAGGCTACCGGAATCTCTGCCGCCTCATCACCAGCTCTTATCTTGAAGGCTTTTACTACCGGCCGCGCCTCGATAAAGAAATCCTGAGAGAGCACGCCGCCGGCCTGATTGCCCTCTCCAGCTGCCTTAAAGGTGAGGTCAACGACTTTCTGGTAAAGGACATGGATGATAAAGCCGAAGCGGCCGCCCGGGAATACTTAGAAATTTTTGGCGAAGAAAATTTCTATCTGGAAATTCAGGACCATGGCCTTCCCGAGCAGAAAAAAATTCTACCTAAAATAGTTGAGCTGTCCCGAAAACTGGGAATCCCTTTGGTCGCCACCAACGACGTTCACTTCCTCAAACAGGAAGATGCCCAAATTCAAGATGTTTTGCTGTGCATTCAGACCAATAAAAAGTTATCCGATCCTGATAGACTGCATTTTTCCAGCGACCAGTTCTACCTCAAATCTTCAGCCGAGATGCACCAGCTGTTTAAAGATTACCCTGAAGCCTTAGAAAATACCCGGCACATTGCCGCCAAATGCAATTTTGAGTTTCCTTTCAGCGGGCATTTCCTCCCGCATTTCAAACCTCCAGATGGTAAGAATCTCAGAGATTATTTCGAAGAAGTCGTCCGTCAGGGCTTTAACCAGCGTCTGCCCCAGATTCAGGAAAAAATAAACAAGGGATTGAACAGCCACACCCTGGAAGAATACCGGCAAAGACTGGAGCGGGAAATCAAGCTCATCGAGCAGATGGGTTTTGAAGGATATTTCTTAATCGTCTGGGATATGATCAAAGCAGCCAGAGACCGGGGCATACCGGTAGGACCTGGCCGTGGTTCAGCTGCCGGCAGCTTCATCGCCTATTGCCTGGGAATTACCCAGATTGACCCAATCGAATACGACCTTCTTTTCGAACGCTTTTTAAACCCGGAAAGAATCAGCCTCCCTGATATCGACATCGATTTTTGCGGCCGACGTCGCCAGGAAGTGATCAATTACGTCACCGAAAAATACGGCCAGGAAAACGTCTGCCAGATTATCACTTTCGGTACCATGGCTGCCCGCCAGGCCATCAGAGATGTCGGCCGGGTGATGGATATTCCTCTCAATGAAGTGGACCGGGTAGCCAAGATGATCCCAGCCATGGGGCCGGACTCCACCATCGAAGGCGCTTTAAAGAACATTCCGGAACTTAAAGAAATCTATCAGAAAAACGAGCGAATCGCCAGGATGTTGGACGTTGCTCGCAAACTCGAAGGTCAGGTCCGGCACCCGTCCATTCACGCCGCTGGCATTGTCATCACCCCCAGACCTCTGGTCGAATTCATCCCGCTCTATCAGTCAACCAAGGGTGAAATCACGACAATGTTCCCTATGGGCGACATCGAAGCCATCGGCTTGCTCAAGATGGACCTGCTCGGGCTGCGCAACCTGACGGTCATCAGAGATGCCTTAGAGTTGATTGAAAAAGACACCGGCCAGAAGATTGATCTGGATAAAATCCCCCTCGACGACCCAAAGACCTTCGAAGTCTTCCAGCAGGGCAACACCGACGGCGTCTTCCAGTTTGAAAGTTATGGGATGAAAGAGTTACTCCGGCACTTCAAGCCAGAAGAATTTCGCGACCTCATCGCCTTAAATGCCCTTTATCGCCCGGGTCCGCTCAAAAGCGGCATGACCGAAGAATTCGTCCAGCGAAAACATCATCCCGAGCGAATTTCCTATGAGCTGCCCCAGCTCGAACCCATCCTTAAAGAGACCCGTGGCATCATCGTTTATCAGGAACAGGTCATGCGAATCGCCACTGACCTGGCCGGCTTCACCATGGCTGAAGCTGATGTCCTGCGCAAGGCCATGGGCAAAAAAGTCAAAGAAATGATGAAAGCCCAGAGGGAGCGGTTCGTCCAGGGTGCCAAAAAAAAGGGAATCCATCAGTCGAAGGCTGAAAAAATCTTTGACCAGATTGCTCAGTTTGCTGAGTATGGCTTCAACAAGTCCCACAGCGCTGCTTACGCCTATTTAGCCTACCAGACCGCCTATCTCAAAGCTCATTACCCCGTTCATTTTCTGGCCGCCCTCCTGACTTCAGAAGCAGAAAAAGGCGACACCTCTCAAATCGTTAAATACATCAACGAATGCCGGGAACTGGGAATTTCGGTTCTGCCCCCTGACATCAACCACAGCCATTATCATTTTACAGTTGAAGGCAACAACATCAGAATGGGTCTTTCGGCCATCAAAAATGTCGGTGAAAACACCATTCATGAGCTCATAGCTTTAAGAGAAAAACGAGGTGGGTTTAAAAATCTATTTGACTTATTTGAAGACTATGATTCCCGGATTTTAAACCGCAAGGCCTTGGAAAGTCTGATCAAAGCCGGAGCCTTAGATTCTCTCGGTTGGAAACGTTCCCAGCTCTACCATCTGATAGACGTGCTCATTGAATATGGCCATCAAAAGCAGAAAGCCCGGGAAGAAAAAGCCGTCTCTCTTTTCGGAGAAGACTACATCCGAACTCCAGAAATTCCGGCCGATGTCCTGGCTATGAACGAATGGGACGAACAAATACTTTTGGCCTACGAAAAAGAAGTCTTAGGCACCTATCTTTCCAGCCACCCGTTAGCTCGTTACAGGAAAAGGCTGTCCAACCTTATCAGCCATTCAGTTGAAGCTCTTGACCCGGAGCAGGATTTTGATCGCGAAGTCCGCCTGGCTGGAATAATCGTCTCGGTTAAACTCTTAAAAACCAAAAAAGAAGAGCGGATGGCCACTTTTGTCCTGGAAGACCTTAGCGGCCAGGTGGATGTCACGGTTTTCCCCGAGGCTTACAATAAGTTCAACCTTTACCTTAAAGAAGGTCAACTCGTCTGGCTCAAAGGTAAGATGGCCGCCGACAGCTTCGAATCGCGGAAAATCATCGTCTCCCAGATTATGCCGCTCTCAGAAGCTTTAGAAAAGCTGGCCAGAAAGACCATCATTCGCATCCCGATGGAAGCGATGGAAGAAGAAGATATCCAGCAAATGAAACAAATTTTCGAAGCCTTCCCTGGGGAATGCCCGCTTTACCTTCAGTTGGAAAACTCAGCCGCAACCTATCTGATTCAGTCAGCCGAAGTTCAAACCATCAGCCCTTCAGAAGAATTCATCGAAAGAATAGAACATCTCTTCGGCCAGGACTCTGTCCTCATAGAATACTGATCTTTACTGATTGACAGAAACAGGCTAAAAATGTAGAGTAAATTATCTGTTTTCTGATTATTAACTGTCTGTTGCCAGAGGATTAAAGTGGCTTACAACTTAATCGTGGCCGACTCAAGCTCAGCCATAAAAAAACTCTGCCAATCTGTCTTTCCGGAAGCCACTTACAACCTTCATTTCGTTGCAAATTTAGAAGAACTCAATCTATTGCTGGATAATCTGATCCCTGAAGCTATTATTTTAAGTTCGACAATTCTGGAATCCTTAGAAAGCCTTCTGCAATTCAACAGCAAACTGTCTACTCTTGGCCGGATTCCAGTTTTTCTGATCGGAGGGACCTTTGAGCCTTTGCCACAGGAGTATCTGCAGTCGATTAAGCCTGAAAAGATCTTTTTAAAGCCATTTTATTCAGAAAGCTTGGCTGAAGCCGTTAAGGAAGCCATTGAGAAGCGTCGAGTTCCTGACACCCTGCCTGAAGAACTGCCTGACAGCCTGCCAGCTGAGAATAGCTCCGGCTCAACTACCATCTCGCCTTCTTTGCTGCGAGAAGTTCGACTTCTGATTCAGCAGGAAGTCCTGGAAACTGAACGAGAACTGGAAAAAAGACTGCGCTCTAACCTTCTCCATGAACTTAAGACCATGATGATTCGGGAGAAGGCTGGAGCTCAGGAAAATAGATTGGATGATAACCGGAGAAAGGGTTGAAACAGCCATGAGAGAAAAGAAATTGCTGGACAAAGCTTATGACCCCGGCCCGGTGGAAGCCCGCTGGTCTAAATTCTGGCTGGACGAAAAATTATTTGTGGCTGACGTCAAATCTGAGAAGCCCAAGTTTTCCATGGTCCTGCCGCCACCAAATGTCACCGGCGTGCTGCATATGGGACATGCTCTGTGTTTTACTCTGCCTGATATCATCGTCCGCTGGAAAAAAATGCAGGGCTACAACACCATGTGGCTTCCGGGAACCGATCACGCATCGATCGCCGTGCATAATGTCATCGAGCAGAGCTTAGCGGAGAAAGGCCTGAGCCGGGAAAAAGTCGGCCGGGAAGAGTTTCTGCGGATAGCCTGGGAATGGAAAAACAAGTACGGAGGAGTCATCACCGAACAGCTGAAACGTCTGGGCTGCTCACTTGATTGGTCGCGCCAGCGATTTACCATGGATGAAGGCTTTTCCCGGGCAGTTAAATATGTGTTTGTCTCGCTCTACCGTGAAGGTCTGATTTACCGGGATTATTATCTGGTCAACCGCTGCCCGCGCTGTCAGACCGTTCTTTCCGATATCGAAATCGAGCACAAAGAAGTTCAGGGAAAACTCTGGTACATAAAATATCCCATCCCTGGCACTGATGATGGCATCGTGGTGGCCACCACCCGGCCGGAAACCATGCTGGGCGATACTGCGGTCGCTGTTCATCCTGATGACGAACGCTATACCAAATATCATGGTCAGAAAGTTTTGCTACCGCTTCAGAATCGCCTGATTCCGGTCATCACCGACGAGAGGGTGGAAAAAGACTTCGGCACTGGCGCGGTCAAGGTCACTCCGGCTCATGACCCGGTGGACTTTGACCTGGGTAAAAAGCATAACCTGGAACAAATAATTGTCATCGACGGCAGCGGCAAGATGACCGAAGCCGCTGGCGAAGAATTCAAGGGCCTGGACCGTTTTGCCTGCCGGGAAAAAGTAGTGGAAAAGCTTAAAGAACTCGGCTACTTAGTCAAGGTCGAAGACTATACCCACGCCGTGGGACACTGCTATCGCTGCAAGACAGTCATCGAGCCCTATCTTTCCTGGCAGTGGTTCGTCAAAATCGAGCCCTTAGCTAAGGAAGCTATCAAAGCAGTTGAAGATAAAAAAATCGTCTTCATTCCTGAGAACTGGACCAAGACCTATTTTGAATGGATGTACAAAATCCACGACTGGTGCATTTCCAGACAGTTGTGGTGGGGCCACCGCATCCCGGCTTATTACTGCCAGAACTGCGGCCACATCATGGTGGAAATGGATGAACCGAAGGCTTGTGAAAAATGCGGCGGACAGGTGGTCCAGGATGAAGATGTTCTTGATACCTGGTTCTCATCTGCTCTCTGGCCCTTTGCCACCATGGGCTGGCCAGACGAGACCGAAGACCTCAAAGTTTTTTATCCCACTGACCTTCTGGCCACCGGCTTCGATATCATCTTCTTCTGGGTGGCCAGGATGATCATGATGGGCTTGAAATTTATGAAGGATATTCCTTTCAGGGAAGTCTTCATAAATGGCCTGGTCCGGGATATGAAAAAGCGCAAGATGAGTAAGTCTGAAGGGAATATCATCGACCCGCTCGAAATGATTGAAAAATACGGCACCGACGCTTTGCGCTTTACCTTAGCCTCCTTGGCTGTTCCCGGTATGGACATTGCTCTCTCTGAAGAAAGGATGGCCGGCTACCGGGCTTTTGCCAACAAAATCTGGAATGCTTCCCGCTTTGTCTTGATGAACCTGAGCGAAGAACCGGTTAAGGTGGACCAAAAATCTCTGACTTTACCCAACCGCTGGATTCGCAGCCGCCTGACCAAGGTTATCCAGCAGCTCAACGCTTCACTTAAGGATTACAAATTTTATGAAGCAGCTGAAACCATCTACCATTTTATCTGGCATGAGTTCTGCGATTGGTACATCGAATTCATCAAGCCCGAGCTCCGTCAGGGGAATAAAAATACTCAGGCGGTGATGGAAGATACTCTGGAAAAAATATTGCGGCTGCTGCATCCATTTATGCCCTTTATCACCGAAGAAATCTGGCATCACCTGCCGGAGACAGGAAAATCTCTGCTGAACACCAACTGGCCCGAACCTCAACCCGACTGGCTGGATGAAGAGGCTGAATCAACCATGAAATTCTTACAGGAAGTCATCTCCGAGGTCCGGACCATTCGAGCTGAAAACCGTCTGCCGGTCAAAGAAAAGGTCAACCTCTGGATTGCTGGTGGCGAAAAGAACAGAAAGGTTGCCGAACCTTACGAAGCGGCCATTCAGCTACTGGCTGGCGTTGAAAAAATAGAATATGTGGACGAACTACCGGCTGAGAAAAAGCTGCTCAAAGGTGTGGCTGGAACCACAGAAATTGGACTGCTGATAACCAAATCCATTGACCTCCGTCAGGAAAAAGAAAGACTGGAAAAAGAACTGTCTAAGGTTGAAGAAGATATCAACAAGCTGGAAATTAGGCTGAACAACCCGGATTTCTTGAAAAAGGCGCCGCAACCTGTGGTTAATGAACACCAGCAGCGCCTGGCCGAGCTGAAATTGAAGAAAGACAAGCTGGAAAAAAGCTTGGCCGACCTGCGACAGGAATAAATCGCTTCTGAAAGACCTTGGGATGTTCGAACTATCAGAAAAAATAAATTTTGGCAACCTCACTTTCAGGTTCACCCGGCTGGCCTCAACCATGGATTTTGCCCGACGGCTGGCTGAGCTAAATTTTCCGGAAGGAACGGCTGTCCTGGCCGACGAGCAGACCGCTGGTCGAGGCACCAAAGGACGTTCCTGGCATTCAGCTCATGGGAAAGGCCTTTATGTCTCATTCCTTTTGAGACCATCTCTGGCCTCTCTGAATCTGCTGCCGTTAACTATCGGTCTGGCTTCTGCCGAAGCTATTTTCAATCTTTCCGGAATTGATATTCGATTAAAATGGCCGAACGACCTGGTCTTCGAAGGGAAAAAACTCGGGGGTATTCTCTGTGAAGCCGGAACTTCAGGTCAGAAATCCGCATACACCATTGCCGGAATCGGTATTAACCTTAATCACAGTCCAGAAGATTTTCCGCCTGAACTTTCATCTCTGGCCACTTCCTTATTCATCATCACCGGAAAAACTTTTGAAAAAGAGAGTTTATTTGAGCTGCTTTCTAAGAGCCTCCAGTTCTGGTATAATAATTTAAAAGAAGGGCAGGCCAGCTCGATAACCGACCAGTATCAGCGAAAACTCTCATTCACCCCGGGACAGAGATTAATCCTCAGGAGTCAGGAAGGGGAAATTGAGGGTCAGTTTCAGGGAATTGACCAAAATGGAGGCCTGAGGCTGAAGCTCGGTCAGGAAATAAAAACTTTTCACGCTTCAGAAATCATCAGGGTATTATCATAGACCTGTCACAGGAGTGAAATATGCTTATTGTGTTTGATATCGGAAATACAACTATTGGATTAGGTATATTCCAGGGAAAAAAGCTTCTGGCTGACTGGAAGATAAAAAGCGACCGCGAAAGCACGGCGGATGAATATGGAATTATTCTCTGCAACCTTCTAAGCCACCACAATCTTTCCTGCCAGAAAATCAAAGGAGCTATTATCTCTTCTGTTGTTCCGCCCCTGACCCCGATCATCCAGACTGCCTGTGAAAAATTCTTCGGTGTCAAACCGCTGCTGGTCGGACCCGGCCTCAAAACCGGTATTCCCATCCTCTACGAAAATCCAGCTGAAGTCGGTTCTGACCGGATCGTGGCCGCCTGTGCGGCTTATGAAAAATACGGCGGCCCCTGCTTAGTGGTCGATTTCGGAACGGCCACGACTTTTGACGCCATCTCGGCCGCCGGAGAGTATCTCGGTGGAGCCATCGCTCCGGGCATTCAGATTTCGGCTGAAGCTCTTTATCTGAGGACGGCTAAACTGCCCAGGATTGAAGTCAGAAAGCCAAAGTCGGCCATTGGCCGGACCACGGTTTCCAGCATGCAATCCGGTCTCTACTTTGGCTATATCGGTCTGGTCAGCAACATCATCGCTGAGATTTCTAAGGAGCTGGGAATAAAACCGAAAGTGGTTGCTACCGGCGGCTTTGCCGAATTGATCGCTTCTGAAATTCCAGCCATAGACTTTCAGGAACCCAACCTGGTGCTGGAAGGTCTGCGAATCATCTACGAAAAGAACAAACGTCCGGAGAAAAAATGAAAGAAGACTGGTCCTCCCGTCAGGACTATTATCAGAAAATTGCCCGGGCTTTCCTAAAGCATCAGACTTCTATGTTTTTTCTGCCGCCGCGCGATTTAGCCCTGATCGCTGAATGGGAAAGACTCAATATCCCGCTCGAGGCCATCATCGAAGGTATTGAAAGAACTTTTGCCCGGCAGCTTTCCAGAAAAAGGAAAAAGAACATTTTTTCTCTGAGCCTTTGCGAGAAAGAAATTCTCAGAGCCTATGCTCAGTATCAGGAAAGACTGGTCGGTCAGGCCGCTCCGCGGATTGACCGGGTTGAAAAAATAGAAAAAGTCAGAACTGAGATAAAGAATTTTCTGGAAAATCTTCGGCCAGAATTTCAGGCCCTCAAGGAATATTTTGAGAAAGCCTTAGCGGTTCTGAACGAGAACTCACCTGATGAATCCCTGCTCGAACAGCTGGACGAAGATGTTGACCAGGCTATCTGGCTGCTGAGTTCAGAGCAAGAGAAAATTGCCAGTCTGGAAGAAGCCAAAAATGATTACCCGGGTAAATCTGAAAGCCAGCTGGCTGAAATCCAGCGAACCCGTCTGATTAAAAACAAACGGCAGGCTTATAAGATTCCTTATGTGTCGCTGTTTTATTACTGAATGAAAGTATATTAAATTAAAACTGAATTAAAAGGGAAAAAATATGGAAAAGAAAATAAAAGAATATCTGGAAAAAAACAAAAAGCCTGTCAGCTTGAACCGGCTGATAAAGGCCCTCAATCTCAACAAAAAAGAAAGAAGAAAATTAGCCGGAACCTTAAATTATCTGGAGAAAAAAGGAATCCTGAAAATCATGGGAGACAGGATACTCAGAGTATCTCAAGCTCAGCTGTTAAGGGGTACCTTCTCTCTGAATCCACGGGGATTCGGTTTTGTCACTCCAGAGACTCCTGACTACGGCTCTCAGGACATCTTCATCCCGCCCCATCAGACCGCCGGCGCGGTTACCGGCGACCTGGTCGAAGTCTTAATCAGAGAAAAGGGTCGTCAGGGCAAGCCCGAAGGTCGGATAGTCAGAATCCTGAAAAAAGCCAGGACCTCACTCTACGGAGTTTTTCTGGAAATCAATTATCAACCATATGCCTTGCCCATGGACACTCTGTTTGAAGAACCGCTGCCCATTAAACTCAAGGCCCGGAAAAAACCAAAACCCGGGCAAATTGTGGAAATCGACCGGACTTCCTTAGAGCTCGTCCGGGTACTCGGTTATCAGGACGAACCAGGAGTGGACCTGAAAGTGGTTATCAACCAGCATAACTTGCCTGATGAATTTTCAAAGGAAGCTCTGGAAGAAGCAGCTTCTATGCCAGATGAACCCCAACCTGAGGACCTTCAGGACCGAGTTGATTACCGAAACTGGACCACCGTAACCATTGATGGAGAAAAAGCCCAGGACTTCGACGATGCCGTCAGCATCAAGAAACTATCAAACGGCAATTTTCTCCTTGGCGTCCACATCGCCGATGTTTCGCATTATGTGCGGCCGGGTTCAGCTTTAGACCGAGATGCCTATCTTCGAGGGACAAGCGTCTATTTCCCGGACCTGACCCTGCCGATGCTCCCTGAAAAGCTGTCCAACAATCTTTGCAGCCTTAGGCCAAGGGTCCCGAGGCTGACCGTGTCAGTCATAATGGAGATTGACCGGAAAGGAAATGTGGTTAAAGCCAATTTTCATCCATCGGTCATCAAGACCGTGGAACGCCTGACTTATACCTCGGTCTTCAAGATTTTTCAGGGCGACTCTGAAGAGCAGAAGCGGTATCAGCACATCCTATCCGACCTGTTCACTATGAGAGAACTGGCCCAGATTCTTAAAGCCCGGCGCTTGAAACAGGGCAGCCTGGATTTTGACCTTTTAGAGCCGGAACTTGTTTATCAGGAAGGTCTGCTGACGGCAGTCATGCCATCTGAACGCAATGAAGCTCATTGTCTGATTGAAGAGTTCATGCTGGCAGCCAATGTGGCTGTAGCCAATTATCTCACCGACTTAAACTATCCCTGTCTTTACCGGGTGCACCCGGCACCGGCTCGCTCAGATTTAGAAAAACTCAGAAACCTGCTGGTGCATTTCGGGATCCAGCTCCCCAGGGCCAGCCAGATTAAGTCCTCCGACCTGCAAAAGGTCATCGAAAGTTTTAAAGGTCAGCCCGAAGAAAAATTCATCACCATTCAGGTGTTGAGGTCTTTAAAGCTGGCCGTTTATTCAGAAGAAAATTGTGGCCATTTTGGATTAGCTCAGACTGCCTACACCCATTTTACTTCACCCATCAGACGTTATCCTGATCTGGTGATTCACCGGCTGCTGAAAAGAGCCCTGGCTGGAAGAAAGCCCAGGCCGCTACCCTTAGCTGAAATTGCCCTGCATTGTTCTCAGCGGGAGCGAATCGCTGATGAAGCCGAAAGATCCCTCATCGAATGGCGGATTCTGCGGCTCCTTAAGAATAAGCTTGGCGAAGAGTTTAGCGGGATGATTACTGACATTAACCGGGCCGGGCTGGTGGTGGAACTGGATGATTATTTTATTGATGGTCTTATTCCCTATTCGGCTCTTGGAGATGATTATTTTCTCAAAAAAAACGAGAAAACCCTCCGGGGCCGGAAAACAGGCGCTACTTTCTCCTTAGGCGATAAAGTCAGGGTGGTGCTGGTCAGTTGCAACCCGATCCTGAAAAAAGTTGAATTTGTTCTTGGAAATCAGGCAGATTAAATCCGATGAGCTGAGGTCAGAAATGAAGCTATACGAAACCAACTTTTTTGCCCTGGCCGATAAATCTATTCTGTCACCCGGAAAACAATCAGAAGGCTTTATCAAAATTTCTGGCAGAAAATACCCGGCCAGTTTAAGATCGACCAGAATAATCTCCCGGATTCATAACTGCCCTTATCTTTCAGTTAAAGCCTGCTTACCTCGGGAAGTCCGATGGAGTGAAAGACTGACAGTCCAGCTTGAAAATTCGGAGCCGGATTTTGAGCTGAGGGTGGTCTATCCTGAAGCCGACAGGCTCAAAAAACAGAAAGAGGAAAAACTCGTGGTTCTGCTTGATAGATTTTCGGGGTCAGCTGAACAGATGCTCCTGGCTCTCACCGATGAAGCCGGAATAAGAGGGGTGCGTCAGGAAGAGATTCTTCAATTCTGCCAGCTCAAACCGGATGAGCTGCAAAAGCTGGCCATGAACTTGGAAAAGGAAGGTCAGCTCTACATTCTGGAATTTTCACCCCTTTTTCTGCTCAGCCAGAGGAGCTTTGAATTCTTAACCCAGAAGATACTCAATTATCTCCAGAGTTATCATCAAAAGAGACCCCAGGAACTCGGGGTTCCTATTAAAAAGCTTAAAGACCGATTTTCTCTGCCGAAGCAGATTTTGCTCCTGGCTCTAAATCGCCTGGCAAAGGCCGGGCAGGTGGTGTTCGATGAGGAAACGGCAGCCTTAGCCGGCTTTCAGACAAAACTTTCCACTGAAGAAGATGAAGTGATGAAGGCTATCGAAAAATTATTGCTAGAAGAAAAATTTTCTTCCTCTTCCTTTGATGAACTGGTTAAAAAATTTAAAATCCATCCCACCCGGCTGAACACTATGCTCGACCTGCTGCTTCAAAAAAAGAAAATCGTCCAGAGTAAAGATGGCTTCATTCTTCACTCTGAATGGCTGGAACATTTGAAGAATCAGCTGGCTGAGATGAAGAGAAAAGGCAAGACCGAGCTGACGGTCGGGGAATTCAAAAAGATGACCGGCCTGACTCGAAAATTCGCCATTCCGCTTCTGGAATTTCTGGATGAATTAGGCCTGACTAAGAGACTGGGACCGAAAAGACTAATCCTTTGAGCCGGATAAGCCTGCCAGAAATTACCGACTCCCGTTTTTAATCCAATTCCTACTAATTTAGTAGGAATTAGCTGATCACGGTCTTTTATTTCTTTTCTTCCTTCTCTTCTTCTTTCTGTTCTTCTTTCTGTTCAGGCTTCTTTTTGCTCAAAGCTGATTTCAGCATTTCGGCAAAGAAACCGAACTTGGGTTCTTCTTTGGTCGCTTCGAGCTCGACATGAATGGCTTCTTCTTCTACTTCGCCACCTTCTTCCAGCTCTTCTTCCTGAGCCTTCAGGGCTTCCAGGGCCTCTATTTCCGATTCTTCTTCGACAATCTTCTCTTCTATCACCCGCCGTTCACTTTTCCGCGGCTTGGGACCCTTTTCCTCGCCTTTGCCTTTTTTCTTTTTGGGCGGTTTTTCCTTCTCTTTCTCTTTTTCTTTTTTGAGAGGCTCAAGTTTGACCTGAATTTCCGGTTCCGGCTCTTCTCTCTTAACTTCTTCTTCAACTGCTTCCTCGATTTTTTCCTGTTCAGGCAGTTCGACTCCCGGAGTTTCAGCCTGAGTTTCTTCGGCCTGAGCTTCGGCAGTCTCAGTCTCACCCGCGGCCAGTTGTTCGGCCAGAGATTCCAGCAGTGAGATTTCAACCTTTTCCGCTTCTTCTGCTGGAACTTCTTTTGGTTCTAAGGCTTCTTGATAGATGAACAGACCTTCTTTCTTTTCAGATGCTATGAATTCGGGCGCATTGTTTAGAATGTACTCGACATCTTCCGCTGTGGTGGCTTTAAGCAGGTCGGCCATATGATAGGCTCTCATGAAGTGGAGAGATTTGGTATTCCCTGTAAGCTCGGGAGTCTTAAACAGTTTCACTAGAAGCTGCCTCAGGTCAAGTTTCTCACAGTCTTCATAAAGGGTCAGAAGTTTTTCCACCACTTCCCGTTCCAGGTAGATGCTCTTATTGGGCATGGCTAAAGTGAAAGCTTCTTCCGGGCTCAACTGAAATCGGCCACGGCTCGAGTCATACTCCAATTTTATGGTAGCGATTTTCTTTTTGGACTTTTTAATCCAGAAGGTGAATTGCTCTGGCCCCTTTTTATCCAGGGTCAGGCTGGTGCCCTGGGGAATATTGTTGGTCCTGAAATAATCAGCCAGGCCCAGGAGATAATTCCCCTCAGGATAGTAATAGACGGTATAGACTTTTCCGTCTTCATCATCTACCAGCTGATATTCACGAGAATCAAATTCCCGAGTCAAGCTTTTTGGGATGCGGACCGCGCCGGATAGAATTTCCCGCCAGGTCAGATAAACTTTAACCGGGAAATTATCGACTCTGGTATACTGTAACCCCTCAGCTTCACCGAGGTCAGGCACAGGAGCTAACGGACTGGAGATCGGCAGACCTTCGGGCAGGCTATTCAACACACTCTTGAGATGCCATTTGCCCCAGTCCTTGGTCGACAGACAGATGAATTCTTTCCGATATTTCTTTTCCAGAATGAAGCTCAGGCTGAGACAGTAAAGCTCAAACAGGTCCGAAGAAGGTTCCAGGTTGAAATGTCTTCTGACCAGGTTTTGAGTTGATTCAGAAGCAGTGGAAGCTGAAAGCTCCTGAGAAATCTCTTTAATCTTCTCTTCCGGAATTTCAACTCTCTTTGAACTCAGCTGCCAGTAATCATTCCAGCTAAAGAAGTTGGGCGAACTGGAGAGAGATTTCCGCAGATTTCTCTCCAGAGTTTTCAGGTCCTTTTCAGTCATCGGCAGTTCGGTCAGCCGTGGATCCTGCTCCTGTTCAAGAACTTTTGGCTCCAGACCTTTGCCTTCAAGGTTGGATGGCAACAGAACCTGAGTCCTGGTCTTCTTCATATAGTCGACGTACCGGCGAAAAACTCCTCCGCCTGAATAATCCACTTCGAGCATTTCACAGTTGAAGCTTGGATAATTGATTTTGTTAATTACCTTTAAGACCACTCCACCCTGAAAATGCTCGGTGACTTTGCTGCCTACTTGGAGGTTTTCATCATATTCTTTGTAAATATAATCTCCAACCTCATAGCGGGCGTAGGGATCATAGATCTTCACCGGCTGGTTGCGCTGGCTGGCTGTCTTCTCGAAAGCCAGCTTTTCAGCCAGCTCAGCTGTGGATAGAGGACGGTTAGTCCGAATTAATTCCTGTTCAACTACAGCCATATCTTCAGGAGTTATGGCTGTAATTTTTAAATTCTCTCTTTCCATTGCTTACTTTTTCCTCATCAAAAGCATCATTATAACTTTCTGAACATGCAACCTGTTTTCTGCCTGGTCATAGACTATGGAATTTGGCGAATCGATGACTTCATCGGTCACCTCTTCACCTCTATGAGCCGGCAGACAGTGCATGAAATAGGCATCGGCCTTGGCCTTAGAGAAAAGCTCCTTGTTGACCTGGTAAGGAGCGAAAATTTTCTTCCGGATTTCTTTCTCGGCTTCCTGGCCCATCGAAGCCCAGACATCAGTATACACTGCATCTGCTCCGCTGACTGCTTCTACCGGGTCGTTGGTAATCGTCAGTTCAAAGCCCGTATCTTTGCCATCTTCTTTAGCCCAGGCCACAATCTCAGGCTTTGGTTCATAACCGGCCGGAGTAGCCACGGCCATTTTTATCCCGGCCTTAGCTGCGGCCAGCATCAGGCTGTGGCAAACATTGTTGCCATCGCCGACATAAGCCAGCTTCAACCCGGAGAAGCTGCCTCTTTTTTCCCTCAGGGTGAAAAAATCAGCCATGGCCTGACAGGGATGGAGCAGGTCAGTCAGAGCATTGATTACCGGAATTCTGGTGCTTTCAGCCAGTTCCAGAACGATGTTATGGCCAAAAGTTCTGATCATAATCCCATCAACCCAGCGTTCCAGATTTTTACCGATATCGCGGACTCCTTCTCTTGTACCCATCTGGATGTCGGAAGGAGCTAAGTAAACAGCTTCGCCACCGAGTTGGAGCATGCCGACTTCAAAAGTCATCCTGGTGCGGAGGGATGGCTTCTGGAAAATCATGGCCAGAATTTTATCTTTAAGGACTTTTCGGTATTTGCCCGGGTTTTTCTTCATCTTTTCAGTCATGTCCATGATTTCATGGAACTCATAGACTGTCAGGTCATGAATGGTGATGAAATCTTTTTTCATGCTTGTCCTCCAATTTCTATGATTGGTTTTTCTGACACCCCGGCCACTATCCGCGTTCCGGAGCGATTAATCAGCGCCGCTTTCAGATGGCTGGCCGAGGTGATGAGAACTTCTTTCCCGCCGGCTTCGATGTATTCGATGGCAGCTTTGATTTTTGGTCCCATCGAACCCGGCGGAAACTGGCCTTCAGCTAAGTATTTTTTGGCTTCCTCCACGGTGATTATCGGGAGAGGCTTCTGGTCAGGTTTGCCAAAATTGTAATAGACCCTATCTATTCCAGTCAGGATGATGAAAAGCTCAGCTCCAACTTCCCTGGCCAGCAAGCTGGCGGCATAATCTTTGTCAATAACCGCTTCCACTCCTTCATAAAGACCGCGGCTGTTGATAATTACAGGGATACCACCACCGCCGGCAGCGATCACCACCCGCCCCGACATTACCAGATCGCGAATAATCCATTTGGGGACAATGTCGATGGGCTTGGGTGATGGCACCACTTTACGATAACCGCGGCCCGCATCTTCCACCATCGTCCACTTTTTTTGCCGCATCAATTGCTGTGCCCGAAACTTCGGATAGAAAGGTCCAACCGGCTTGGTTGGCTTCTGGAAAGCCGGGTCATCTTTATCCACCACTACCTGGGTGATGACCGTGGCTACATCTTTATCAATAGAGTTACGGCGCAGCTCATTGATGATGGCTTTCTCCAGCATGAAACCCATGCTGCCTTCGGTCATGGCATCGCAGACATCCAGAGTAAAGGGCGGAATCTTATTGGAAGCTTCTTCCATCTGAATCAGCAGGTTGCCCACCTGAGGGCCATTGCCGTGGACGACAATCAGTTCATAGCCCTTCTTGATGATCTGGACCATCATCTCGGCGGCTTTCTGGGCATTGCGCATCTGTTCTTCCTGCAGACCTTTCTGGTTCTCAGGCAGGATGGCGTTGCCGCCGAAAGCAATCAGGGCTACTCTCGTTCTCATTTTTACCTTTTATTCGTTTCTCTTATTTCTTGACTTTTAATTTAATTTCTGATCAAAAATCTTTCAACACAGTTTTCAGATTGGGGGTGCCAATCTCCTCAAGCTCATAGCGAACTCTGAGCATCGGCTTGTTAACTTTGATTACCCGGTTCAGGTCGATCGGGGTGGCGCTGACTACCAGATCACAGTCAATCTTGTTGATAGTAGCAGCCAGCTCTTTCATCTGTTTTTCACCGTAACCCATAGCCGGTAGAACTTTGTCCAGATGGTCGTACTTCTCAAAAGTCTTCTTGATGCTGCCCACGGCGTAGGGTCTGGGGTCGATGATTTCGGCGGCGCCGTATTTCTGAGCAGCCACGATGCCGGCCCCATAGCGCATACCACCGTGGGTCAGAGTTGGACCATCCTCGATCACCAGCACTCTCTTGCCGGTAATCTGTGAACCATCTTCCACGATGATGGGCGAATTAGCTTTGATGACTTTAGCCTTAGGATTAATCTTCTTGATGTTGTCCATGACTAATTTGACTTTTTCTTCGTCAGCAGTATCCAGCTTGTTGACCACATAGACATCAGCCCGCCGGAAGTTAGTCTCGCCCGGATGATAGGTGAGTTCATGTCCGGCCCGATGCGGATCAACCACTACGATTTCCAGGTCTGATTTGTAGAACGGAAAATCGTTGTTACCACCATCCCAGATAATAACATCCGCTTCTTTTTCAGCCTGTTTCAGGATGGCACCGTAGTCAACTCCAGCGTAGACCACGATGCCGTTGTCGATGTGCGGTTCGTACTCTTCTCTTTCCTCAATGGTGCATTCATAACGGTCGAGGTCTTCATAGGTGGCAAATCGTTGGACCTTTTGCTTGACCAGGTCGCCATAGGGCATAGGATGTCTGACGACCACCACCCGGTGACCCTTGGCTTTCAGGGTCAGGGCAACTTTTCTGGTAGTCTGACTCTTTCCTGAACCCGTCCTTACCGCACAAATGGAAACAACCGGTTTGCGGCTCTTAATCATGGTGTCGTTGGGTCCGAGCAGGACAAAATTGGCTCCAGCCGCCAGGACCTGTGAGGCTTTATGCATGACATACTCATGGGAAACATCGCTGTAAGCAAAGTGAACTTCGTCCACTTTGTAAGTCTTGATGAGATCGGTCAGCTCTTCTTCTGAATAGATGGGGATTCCTTTAGGATAGAGCTTTCCAGCTAAGGCAGCAGGATACTTCCGGCCTTCAATGTCAGGGATCTGAGTGGCAGTGAAAGCTACTACTTTATAATTGGCATTGTCCCGGAAATAGACGTTAAAATTGTGGAAATCTCTCCCAGCCGCTCCCATGATGATAACTTTCTTCATTCCTCTTTCTCCTTTAAATTAGATTTCTATATTAGCCAAAACTAAAAAATAAGATATAAGTATAGCAAAAAAAGGTGGTTAAAGTCTAATAAATGGGTATCAAGATAGCAGTCGAACTGTGTAAGAAGTATTGATTACCAGCTGGCGGCTGCGATAGAGAGGACTGCTGGCGGGTAATAGAGATACTTTAAGCAGAGTGCTGGGGTATTTTAGCCCCTCTTACCGGAAACCTTTTTCCCCGACTTTCGCTTTTTAAGCCAATCAGGCCGGGGCTTGACATCTTGTCCAGGAGTGACTGATTGACCCGCCTTTCGAAGGGGCAACCAGCCAGGCTTCTGCCTGTTGCCAATATTTTTCATCCGGCAACTCCTTAATTGTCTACCTGATTTTTAGTATTTAATTGTTGCCTTATCTTAAATCTCTAAAAACGCTATATTCCATTGCCAAACTATGCGTCTTTATGAGTCTCAAGATCATTTTCCTATCATTCTCCTCATTCTTCCCGTCCCAGGGCTTTAATCACGACTGTCAGAACTAATCCGGGCTCTCTCATAAAATAATCACATCAACTACTAAGGTCTTCGGGTCGAGGACAGCCACGGTGCTGACACCTTTTACCCAGCCCCCGGTTTCCCCGGGGTTGACCACTAGAAAATTACCGTCGCGATTGACCTGGGAGCGGTGGGTATGTCCGAAGACTACCACATCGACTTTTTTTGACTTCGGGTCTTCCACTGGATGATGAGATAGCCAGAAGCGAAGATTCGCATGGGTAAACTTAAGAGGAGCCTGGCTGATTTCTCCAATCTCCTGAAAAACTCTGACTAGTCCATCTTTTTCACCGTCGCAGTTTCCAAAAACCGCCTTTACCGGACAGCGCAGGTTTCTGAGCTCCTGAGCAGCGAATGGGGCAACGACATCTCCCGCATGCAGCACCAGTGAACACGAGAGCTTATTGAATATTTCTACTGCTTTCCTTATGGCTGTGAGGTTATCGTGCGAATCCGCCATTATTCCAATCATGTTTTTATTATAACTTAATATAAGCGAGTTGTCAGGAACACAGGCAGAAAAATAAATCTTGTACCTCTTTTTTCTTTTTGGCTGCAAATTTTTTAAACTTCAACCACAAAGGCATTTAGCAGCCTGTCTATATAACGACGAGCGGATTTGCCTTAATATCAAATCAAGATTAATTCACCCAATCTAAGCTGTAAATAAGAATAGAACCTTGAAATTCTGGTTTCAATCCTTGTTTTACTGGAAGCTCCTCTCAAACACGGCAGAATGTCCTGAAGGCTTCTGGCTTCCGGTGGTTTCAATCCTTGTTTTACTGGAAGCTCCTCTCAAACCGTGTTGTTGTTTCTGAGTGGATGGAAGCAGCTCTGTTTCAATCCTTGTTTTACTGGAAGCTCCTCTCAAACAAAAAGAATAGCCAGGACAGAACTGGCATCTGCATAGTTTCAATCCTTGTTTTACTGGAAGCTCCTCTCAAACAGGAAAAAAGGACGCTCATCGTCCAGGCTCTCAAGCGTTTCAATCCTTGTTTTACTGGAAGCTCCTCTCAAACGATGGCCGAGCCTCCGGAGAGGAAAGATGTCAATACGTTTCAATCCTTGTTTTACTGGAAGCTCCTCTCAAACCTGAAAGT
Source organism: Candidatus Aminicenantota bacterium (assembly GCA_014360015.1). Lineage (GTDB taxonomy): Bacteria > Acidobacteriota > Aminicenantia > Aminicenantales > Saccharicenantaceae > Saccharicenans. The sequence continues at coordinate 96,135 of JACIYJ010000009.1, forward strand.
GGCAAGCCGATGGGCGGATACCCGATATTGTTTCAATCCTTGTTTTACTGGAAGCTCCTCTCAAACGATTTCCACAGGCCCCCGTTTGCTTGCAATTATTGGTTTCAATCCTTGTTTTACTGGAAGCTCCTCTCAAACCGCCAGTCGTGACACCGGCGAGGTCAAAATCGACAGGTTTCAATCCTTGTTTTACTGGAAGCTCCTCTCAAACTGGCCGAGGTGGTGGAGCCCTACCACACGACCTGGTAGTTTCAATCCTTGTTTTACTGGAAGCTCCTCTCAAACACCGAGCTTTGGGAATGTCAGCGAAAGTTAAACGCGTTTCAATCCTTGTTTTACTGGAAGCTCCTCTCAAACCTGCTGGCTGCCCGCAGGGGTATGATCGAGATCGGGTTTCAATCCTTGTTTTACTGGAAGCTCCTCTCAAACCTCGGGTTCGCGGCCCATGGCCTGGCAGTGGCCGCGTTTCAATCCTTGTTTTACTGGAAGCTCCTCTCAAACCGGGGGAAAAATATATCGAGAGGAGGTAAAAATGTAGTTTCAATCCTTGTTTTACTGGAAGCTCCTCTCAAACATTTGAACCACTTAGGACGCTTGCCTGTTGCCCTAGTTTCAATCCTTGTTTTACTGGAAGCTCCTCTCAAACTGCCTTGGGGATCCAGATCCTCGGTCCTGTTAGCGGTTTCAATCCTTGTTTTACTGGAAGCTCCTCTCAAACCCCTCAACAACCTCATCGGTCTCGGGGTGAATTATCTGTTTCAATCCTTGTTTTACTGGAAGCTCCTCTCAAACCTGGTCAATATGGGTGGCCTGGAAATAAAAGCCAGAGGTTTCAATCCTTGTTTTACTGGAAGCTCCTCTCAAACTGGGATGGAACCCGCTACTCCTGGCACCCCAGGCGTTTCAATCCTTGTTTTACTGGAAACTCCTCTCAAACGTCACCGGGGTCAGGGTCGCACTATCAACTGTCGCAGTTTCAATCCTTGTTTTACTGGAAGCTCCTCTCAAACTCACGGGGCAATTGAGGAATCCATCGAGGCGGAGAGAGGTTTCAATCCTTGTTTTACTGGAAGCTCCTCTCAAACATCCGCCTTGATTGGAATAATAATAGCAATTATTAGTTTCAATCCTTGTTTTACTGGAAGCTCCTCTCAAACTCTTATACCTAATAATTTTTCTTATCAAAAAGTTATTGTTTCAATCCTTGTTTTACTGGAAGCTCCTCTCAAACTGGATTATATTAAAAGTGAGAGCGAAAGCTCTGAAACGTTTCAATCCTTGTTTTACTGGAAGCTCCTCTCAAACAAAAATTCAAAAATTTGAATTAAATTTTGATAACAAGTTTCAATCCTTGTTTTACTGGAAGCTCCTCTCAAACTCTTCAAGGTTCCAGCGGGAAATATCGTCCATCGCAGTTTCAATCCTTGTTTTACTGGAAGCTCCTCTCAAACCTGAAAAATTTTCATTTTTTTCGTAAATTATTGAAAAGTTTCAATCCTTGTTTTACTGGAAGCTCCTCTCAAACTATTATCAAGGTTTGGGCGATGCCGGACGGGAGCGTGTTTCAATCCTTGTTTTACTGGAAGCTCCTCTCAAACTGATATTAATATCGCCATATGGCGTGGTAATTATATCGTTTCAATCCTTGTTTTACTGGAAGCTCCTCTCAAACCACCGTGGTTACAGAGGGGACTTCAGTCCCGTCTTTGTTTCAATCCTTGTTTTACTGGAAGCTCCTCTCAAACTCTATCCTTGTATCCCTTGTCTGTGGCAATGGACATGTTTCAATCCTTGTTTTACTGGAAGCTCCTCTCAAACCAGAGGAGAACCAGCCAGACCTGATAGACGAACTAAGTTTCAATCCTTGTTTTACTGGAAGCTCCTCTCAAACTGAGGGTTAAGCCATATAGCAGAAAGCGGAGCCAGTTTCAATCCTTGTTTTACTGGAAGCTCCTCTCAAACTCAGATAGACTGGAGTTTGACTAGAAAGCCCGGCAGTTTCAATCCTTGTTTTACTGGAAGCTCCTCTCAAACCTGAAAGGGATTAATCGGATTAAAATCGCGGATATGTTTCAATCCTTGTTTTACTGGAAGCTCCTCTCAAACACTGATGATATGGATTACAGCTCATTCATTGCCTAGTTTCAATCCTTGTTTTACTGGAAGCTCCTCTCAAACCTTTTTCAAGCTCTTCTTCCTCTAACTCTTCTACATAGTTTCAATCCTTGTTTTACTGGAAGCTCCTCTCAAACCGATTATATTGAGTCTGTCGTCAATCTCGAGTACAGTTTCAATCCTTGTTTTACTGGAAGCTCCTCTCAAACTGAATCTCGCCTTTGGGGCGACGCCGTATTTGGGTTTCAATCCTTGTTTTACTGGAAGCTCCTCTCAAACCCATCGGTTTTCACCTCCTATATTTACACTAATTATGGTTTCAATCCTTGTTTTACTGGAAGCTCCTCTCAAACAGAAACAGGAGAAGTGGAAAAAGAAAATGGCCAAGGGTTTCAATCCTTGTTTTACTGGAAGCTCCTCTCAAACTCCGGCTGAATTCAAGGAATATTCTGAAAAGCTCGAGTTTCAATCCTTGTTTTACTGGAAGCTCCTCTCAAACAAAGATAGACTGGAGTTTGGCTAGAAATCCCGGCAGTTTCAATCCTTGTTTTACTGGAAGCTCCTCTCAAACAAAGATTATTTGGCATTTAAGGAATGGGCATTGGGTTTCAATCCTTGTTTTACTGGAAGCTCATCTCAAACAGGCCGTTAAGGCCGAGGCCGAGGCCGGGGAATAGGAGTTTCAATCCTTGTTTTACTGGAAGCTCCTCTCAAACTTGACAAAAAATCAATTGTCAATTGACACTTTTATTTGTTTCAATCCTTGTTTTACTGGAAGCTCCTCTCAAACCCATAGGTTGCTTCATCATGATATTCCGCATAATCGTTTCAATCCTTGTTTTACTGGAAGCTCCTCTCAAACAATGGGTCTCCGGCCACAAAGCCAAATGTTACATCAGTTTCAATCCTTGTTTTACTGGAAGCTCCTCTCAAACTGGATTTTCGTTTTAAGGGCAAGAAGCTTTACTTCTTGTTTCAATCCTTGTTTTACTGGAAGCTCCTCTCAAACAAAGCTCCACGCCAGGGCCAAGGGGAAGGGGTTCCAGTTTCAATCCTTGTTTTACTGGAAGCTCCTCTCAAACCGAAATGGTCAGAAGAGAAGGCTGGCTCAAGCACAAGTTTCAATCCTTGTTTTACTGGAAGCTCCTCTCAAACATCCTGATGGCTATATTGAAATCGGCCAGATATGGCGTTTCAATCCTTGTTTTACTGGAAGCTCCTCTCAAACATGGACTTAATCCAAATTCTTCTTATACCTACAAGATGTTTCAATCCTTGTTTTACTGGAAGCTCCTCTCAAACTTTGGTTATTTTTTCGACGTCCTCTTTGGTCTCTTTGTTTCAATCCTTGTTTTACTGGAAGCTCCTCTCAAACACGGGAGTCGCTGTGGTTCCAGTATTTACTTCCACGGTTTCAATCCTTGTTTTACTGGAAGCTCCTCTCAAACCAAAAACCCGCCTGACCATTAATCCACCACCTCCAGTTTCAATCCTTGTTTTACTGGAAGCTCCTCTCAAACAAGACTAAAAAAGAGAAACAAGAAATATCTTAATAGTTTCAATCCTTGTTTTACTGGAAGCTCCTCTCAAACTCTCATTCTTTTTCCCATCAGATGAAAAGAAGGTAAGTTTCAATCCTTGTTTTACTGGAAGCTCCTCTCAAACATAATATGGAAGGATTAATTCAACACCAAGACCTTTCGAGTTTCAATCCTTGTTTTACTGGAAGCTCCTCTCAAACTGTCTACCTGATTCTGCGCGATGGCGCCTACAGCCCGTTTCAATCCTTGTTTTACTGGAAGCTCCTCTCAAACGAGATTGACCACGCTCTCGATATAATCGTCAGGAAGTCCGTTTCAATCCTTGTTTTACTGGAAGCTCCTCTCAAACTATGCCGAAAAGATATTACAAGGTTGTATATACCATGTTTCAATCCTTGTTTTACTGGAAGCTCCTCTCAAACAGAGATTACCGGCGATGGAGCTCCGTATTGCTGAACTAGTTTCAATCCTTGTTTTACTGGAAGCTCCTCTCAAACGTCAGATAGACTGGAGTTTGATTAGAAAGCCCAGCAGTTTCAATCCTTGTTTTACTGGAAGCTCCTCTCAAACTGGTCAGAGCTGAATGCCTTCCCGGCCTATTCAATGTTTCAATCCTTGTTTTACTGGAAGCTCCTCTCAAACCTGGCAAGACGACCCAAAACTCGCCATTAGCTTTACCGTTTCAATCCTTGTTTTACTGGAAGCTCCTCTCAAACTTGGTGTTGGTAATAGCATGATTTGATATTGCCGAGTTTCAATCCTTGTTTTACTGGAAGCTCCTCTCAAACCATTAATTGCAGGGTAGTTTGTCTTCTGGCTTGAAGTTTCAATCCTTGTTTTACTGGAAGCTCCTCTCAAACTAATATAGAGAATATTAGTAAGATAGCTTCGACGCCGTTTCAATCCTTGTTTTACTGGAAGCTCCTCTCAAACCCTTAAGCCTTCATAGCCCTTGCCAGCGTTCTCAAGTTTCAATCCTTGTTTTACTGGAAGCTCCTCTCAAACTTTGTTCGGCGTATTCCAGCACCTCGTCGTTTAGTTGTTTCAATCCTTGTTTTACTGGAAGCTCCTCTCAAACAGGGGTTTTGAAGGAAAGGCTCTCAATGATGAGCTGTTTCAATCCTTGTTTTACTGGAAGCTCCTCTCAAACTCAGATAGACTGGAGTTTGATTAGAAAGCCCAGCAGTTTCAATCCTTGTTTTACTGGAAGCTCCTCTCAAACTATGCCGAAAAGATATTACAAGGTTGTATATACTATGTTTCAATCCTTGTTTTACTGGAAGCTCCTCTCAAACACCTTCGGTTGTAACTTTCGGTTGTAACTTTTCATTGGTTTCAATCCTTGTTTTACTGGAAGCTCCTCTCAAACCCTTAAGCCTTCATAGCCCTTGCCAGCGTTCTCAAGTTTCAATCCTTGTTTTACTGGAAGCTCCTCTCAAACTAGAACCTGGTTGGATAAGGCTTCGGTTATGGCATGTTTCAATCCTTGTTTTACTGGAAGCTCCTCTCAAACTCGGCGGTGATTATGTATTTGATATCAGCCATTGCGTTTCAATCCTTGTTTTACTGGAAGCTCCTCTCAAACTCAGAACGGTATCTCGAAGGGAACCAAAGAAAAAAGTTTCAATCCTTGTTTTACTGGAAGCTCCTCTCAAACTGATATTCTGATTACTCTTCGTGCAGCCTTGAAACTGTTTCAATCCTTGTTTTACTGGAAGCTCCTCTCAAACAAAAAGACCGAAGCGAGAAGAAAAGCAGCAAAAGAGGTTTCAATCCTTGTTTTACTGGAAGCTCCTCTCAAACAGAAGAGGAAGAATATTGCGCGGGAAGAAAGATGATGTTTCAATCCTTGTTTTACTGGAAGCTCCTCTCAAACTCCGAATTGTTCCACCCCTGTCCTGAATTCCTGCAGTTTCAATCCTTGTTTTACTGGAAGCTCCTCTCAAACTCTTTCATTTTCTTTTCTCCTTTTGGGTATTTTTCCGTTTCAATCCTTGTTTTACTGGAAGCTGTTGTTGTCAAGCAAAAAGTTCCAGAAATGGCAAAGAAAATGACCCACCCCTTATTGGGCCCGGAAGGCCGGCATTTTAGAAGATTATTTATCCGAATCATTTTCTGTTTTTGCTCTTTTCTGTTTATAATTTTGCATTCGGTAACTATCTCCCTTGATGACGATTATTCGGCAATGATGGATAATCCGGTCGATAATTGCTGTAGCCAGCACCGGATCCCAGAACACTTCGCCCCATTCCTCGAAGCTCTTGTTGGAGGTGATTATGAGGGAGCCTTTTTCATAACGACGGGAGACGATTTCATAAAACTCATCGACGGTTTGCTGGTTTAACCTTTTGAAGCCTAACTCATCTAATATCAACAGGTTAGGTGCAAGATAATACCTCATTTTTAGATGATAGGTGTTATCGGCCTTAGAGGCAACGAGGGAGTTAATCATCTCGTTGACTGTGGTGAAGAGAACTTTATAGCCTTGCTCCAAAGCTTTCATCCCTAAGGCGGTGGCCAGATGAGTCTTTCCCACGCCGGGGGGCCCGATGAAGAGAAGATTTTCTCGTTTTCGGATAAACTCGCAAGTAGCACAGTCAAAAATCAGCCGTTTATTCAGCTGCGGTTGGAATCGAAAATCAAACTCCTCCAGAGTCTTTGGGGAAGGAAAATGCGCCCGGCTCAGGCGTTTTCGGTAGCCATTATCGCGGCGAGAGGAGAGCTCATCCTCTAAAAGCAGAGAGAGAAAATCCAGGAAGGAAAGCCTCTCCGACAAGGCATACTCATTGCGGACCTCCAGCGCTTTGGCCATCCCGGGAAGCTTTAACTCAATGAGCTGGCGTTTTATGGTTTCCATGGTCTCCTCAATCCAACAAGCTCTCATAATCGGAAAGCGGCCTGGCCATCTTGCTGGTTTCCACTGTTTTCTGAGCTTCTGGCTCTTCCCATTCCACCTGATGCAGTCTTTTCTCCAGAATGTTCTTAATCACCCGATACCCATAGGCCTCATAAAAAAGCGCCCGTTTACAGGCCAGGTTCACAGACTCCGAACCATACTTTTTGGCTAAATATAGAATCCCATAAATGACCTTGGCCCAGTAGCCTTCCTGACGTCGCACAATCTCCTGAAAATAGCGTTCCGCAAAGGGACCGATCTCGGCCATCCTCTGGCGATACTTCTCTTGATACTCTGTTTTCGAAACTAACTTCCAGGAAGGATAATGGGCGCTGTTTGTCTGGAACTTCCCTTGCCCTTTAAGTCGTGGATGAGTACAGAGGAGTTTCCCTTCTTCTTGGCTCAGGGGATTAATCCCATCATAGACCTTGACCAAGCTCTCCGTAACCTGCAAAGTCACTTCTTTCCCGCAGTAAGCGTAGGGAACCGAATAATAATTATTTTCAAAGACCAGGTGGCAGTTCAGTCCCACCTTCCTCCGTAACCATAGGCTCATATCATAATCCTCTGCCGGAAGAACCTGAAGCCTGGGCCTCTCCTCTTGCTCAAAAAGCTCCCGAGGTTGCCTTTTCGTCGTGCCATGAATCCTTTCGTGTGATACTCTCTCCGTCCATTCCCGAAGCTGTCGGTTACAATCGTTAATGTCTTCAAACTCCCGTCCCCTAAAAAAGTTTGACTTCACATATTTCACCCTTGACTCAGCCTGGGCATTATCCGTCGGCGTTCGTACTCTCGAGGGAGAGGGTGAAAAACCATAATGACGAGAGAACAGCAAATAATCACGCTGATACTCGGGTTCATAAAAATGAGCCTTAAGCACTGCCGACTTTAAATTATCAATCTTGATTATCCGGGGCACCCCGCCAAAATACCGGAAAGCATGGATGTGACAGTTTAGAAACGACTGGACCTCCTGAGAGAAAACCACCTCATAATAATCAATCTTCGAAAAAGAAAAACCATAGCAGAAGACCCAGGCCTTCCTCAACCGACCCTCTGAATCACTAAGTCGGCCGGCATATCCAAAGTCAACCTGGGCTTCTTCTCCCGGGAGCGAAACATTATGCATATACACCGGCTGGCTGTCTTTCTTGATCTTCCGCACCAATAACTTGACTGTGCTGTAAGAACCTTTATAAGAAGTCTCTTTCACCAGATCCTGATGAATCCTCACCGCAGTCAGCCCCTGGGCGACTTTCGCCCGAACAATCTCTTCATATGCGTCTATAATCGATGGAACGGTCTTGCGCCTCAGTTCCTGGCCCTCGTCAACCCTCTTCAAGACCCGCCGCACAGCCTTCCGGCTACATCCAACTATCTTGGCAATCTGGGTCTTGTTATACCCCTTCTCAAAGAGCGTTTTAATAGTTATATGCATCGCCACTCCTAACATTCCAGTCCCTCCTAAAAAACTTCTCGGAAGAACTGGATTCTATCGCTTCCCCTCCCTCAAAACCATAAACTTCTCCCTTGAAAAAGTGGGCCATTTTCTTTGCCATTTCTGGATACTTTATTTTGCCATTGGCAGAAGCTCCTCTCAAACTTCGGTGATATTTTCCCAAGAGCATGTTTCAAAATGTTTCAATCCTTGTTTTACTGGAAGCTCCTCTCAAACCAAGGTTTTGGCGGCGGCGATAATCTATCAGGCCGGGTTTCAATCCTTGTTTTACTGGAAGCTCCTCTCAAACGTAATAATAGCCAGAAATAGAATGAAGGGCTTCCCTGTTTCAATCCTTGTTTTACTGGAAGCTCCTCTCAAACTCAACCAGCTGTCAAGCCTATTTTCAATATTCCAACGGTTTCAATCCTTGTTTTACTGGAAGCTCCTCTCAAACTATTGAGAGTGCAGCCGAGGCGGAGAAAAAAGCACTGTTTCAATCCTTGTTTTACTGGAAGCTCCTCTCAAACACGAAATGGACTGAAGAGAAGGCTGGCTCAAGCACAGTTTCAATCCTTGTTTTACTGGAAGCTCCTCTCAAACTCTATGTTAAGAATAAGTAGCGCTATCAATTAAGGGGTTTCAATCCTTGTTTTACTGGAAGCTCCTCTCAAACGCAAGACCCGGAGCTTTTCGACCGGTTCAGACGAAGTTTCAATCCTTGTTTTACTGGAAGCTCCTCTCAAACCTTGAACGAAAATAATCGGCCGGCCATCACGAATAGGTTTCAATCCTTGTTTTACTGGAAGCTCCTCTCAAACATGGGAATCGTCATGTAGCCGAATATCATATTTCCGTTTCAATCCTTGTTTTACTGGAAGCTCCTCTCAAACTTTGAAATATGGGAAATCGAAGTGGATGGTATTCAGTTTCAATCCTTGTTTTACTGGAAGCTCCTCTCAAACCCTTTTCTTTTTTGGATGTTGAAAAATATATCAAGGTTTCAATCCTTGTTTTACTGGAAGCTCCTCTCAAACCAGACGAACAAAAGACGGGAAACTTTTCAACCGAATGTTTCAATCCTTGTTTTACTGGAAGCTCCTCTCAAACTATTGCTGGACCTCGGACCCACACCCCGCCTTCGAGTTTCAATCCTTGTTTTACTGGAAGCTCCTCTCAAACCCTGGCCGATATGCAAGATCATAGCCAGGAGAGGATGTTTCAATCCTTGTTTTACTGGAAGCTCCTCTCAAACTAAGCAACATTAATTCGCACGGCTTTAGGAAAAATTGTTTCAATCCTTGTTTTACTGGAAGCTCCTCTCAAACCTGAAGTCCTCGAAACAATATCACGGAGGTAAGAATGTTTCAATCCTTGTTTTACTGGAAGCTCCTCTCAAACCTTGTATCACCACCACCATCTTTGTTTATACTTTGTTGTTTCAATCCTTGTTTTACTGGAAGCTCCTCTCAAACTAAAAAGATGGGAAACAAAAAGGAATGCGATTGCGCAGTTTCAATCCTTGTTTTACTGGAAGCTCCTCTCAAACTCGGCCCCGAGTTTTTTAGCCCTTCCTTTTTCGAGTTTCAATCCTTGTTTTACTGGAAGCTCCTCTCAAACTCATGATATTTTCTCCGCTTTTGTTTTTGTTTCCTGTTTCAATCCTTGTTTTACTGGAAGCTCCTCTCAAACGCTATTTCATCAATGCGATATTTCTTTTTGATGAGTTTCAATCCTTGTTTTACTGGAAGCTCCTCTCAAACTAGTTTTGTTCCCGTTACCAAAACCGGAATCATTTTGTTTCAATCCTTGTTTTACTGGAAGCTCCTCTCAAACAACAAACACATAGGTTTTCATGCTAATTTCTCCTGTTTCAATCCTTGTTTTACTGGAAGCTCCTCTCAAACACTGATGGGACAAGGCCTGGCTCAAGAAAAAATAGAGTTTCAATCCTTGTTTTACTGGAAGCTCCTCTCAAACATATCCAAATTTCCTGCGTGGCGAAAACTTCTCCTAGTTTCAATCCTTGTTTTACTGGAAGCTCCTCTCAAACCGTTGCGAACACTTCGGTTATTATAGGGGTTAAGCAAGTTTCAATCCTTGTTTTACTGGAAGCTCCTCTCAAACACGAACATCAGACACAGTGCGGACAACACCCAAACCAGTTTCAATCCTTGTTTTACTGGAAGCTCCTCTCAAACTCTGTCTGAAATCCTTTCCGGAAAGAGGACTCCATCGTTTCAATCCTTGTTTTACTGGAAGCTCCTCTCAAACTCCTGAATATTTTCAGAAAAAGGAGGAAAAATGATGTTTCAATCCTTGTTTTACTGGAAGCTCCTCTCAAACTTGGTGTGTCCATCTTGTTCAACCCTCACTTGGATAGTTTCAATCCTTGTTTTACTGGAAGCTCCTCTCAAACCCAGGTTTCCATTTTCATCTTTTTCAAATTGATACTGTTTCAATCCTTGTTTTACTGGAAGCTCCTCTCAAACCCGATTTCTTGTGTGGCCGCATAGAGCTGGTCGGGTTTCAATCCTTGTTTTACTGGAAGCTCCTCTCAAACTTGGCACACCCTATCACGTCGGCGATACCGAGCATTAGTTTCAATCCTTGTTTTACTGGAAGCTCCTCTCAAACAAAAAAGTGGGAAACAAAAAGAAACGCTCTTGCCTAGTTTCAATCCTTGTTTTACTGGAAGCTCCTCTCAAACCCATAATCACCGATACCGAGACGTTTTGCGTGCGCTATGTTTCAATCCTTGTTTTACTGGAAGCTCCTCTCAAACAAATCTTGAAAATGCTGAAGGAGGGGCAATGAGCTAGTTTCAATCCTTGTTTTACTGGAAGCTCCTCTCAAACTTGTAGGTACCGGGTGTATTGGCGGTGGCGTCCCTAGTTTCAATCCTTGTTTTACTGGAAGCTCCTCTCAAACAAATATATCCAGGGAAAAGATGTAATTCCGATCTGTTTCAATCCTTGTTTTACTGGAAGCTCCTCTCAAACTCTAAGAAACATGATAAAAACCGGCAGACCGTCGAAGCGTTTCAATCCTTGTTTTACTGGAAGCTCCTCTCAAACTCTTTCACCGAATGGAAAAATGAACGAGCTGCTGTTGTTTCAATCCTTGTTTTACTGGAAGCTCCTCTCAAACCGTTTTCCGATCCGTTCTCGTTGCTCGAGCAGGACATGTTTCAATCCTTGTTTTACTGGAAGCTCCTCTCAAACTTTTGAAAAATCTTCGCTCTACGGGCCTCTGAAGGCGTTTCAATCCTTGTTTTACTGGAAGCTCCTCTCAAACACTGGGTCGACATGGAGAATAATATGGAATTTCATGTTTCAATCCTTGTTTTACTGGAAGCTCCTCTCAAACGCAATGATAGAATCTGTTTCTTTCAGCTTTGCCTCGTTTCAATCCTTGTTTTACTGGAAGCTCCTCTCAAACAGGTTGACAATGAGCTTGTAATCAAGGTCGTCGAGGGTTTCAATCCTTGTTTTACTGGAAGCTCCTCTCAAACATGGTATCAGGTAGACGGGCAGGAATACGGATACATGTTTCAATCCTTGTTTTACTGGAAGCTCCTCTCAAACTTGAACCGCCTCACCATTCTGGAAGTCCGGCTCTGTTTCAATCCTTGTTTTACTGGAAGCTCCTCTCAAACTTTTTGAAAAGCAAAATTCCATATTCGGAATTAGACAGTTTCAATCCTTGTTTTACTGGAAGCTCCTCTCAAACCTGTATCGTCAGGACAAAAATGGAAAAGAAGAAATGTTTCAATCCTTGTTTTACTGGAAGCTCCTCTCAAACATATCTTTTTCAAGGAGAGCATATGCTTCCTGGACGGGTTTCAATCCTTGTTTTACTGGAAGCTCCTCTCAAACTGGCCTGGATGGGCGGGATTGCGGCAGTCCAGGGATGTTTCAATCCTTGTTTTACTGGAAGCTCCTCTCAAACTGTATTGTTTGGTTCCGTAAGTGATACCAATTTGGGTGTTTCAATCCTTGTTTTACTGGAAGCTCCTCTCAAACAGCGACGGCCGTATGAGATAGAAGCCTATAGAATTAGTTTCAATCCTTGTTTTACTGGAAGCTCCTCTCAAACTCATTCCCGCCGGAGCAGTATCAGCGACAAGACCACGGTTTCAATCCTTGTTTTACTGGAAGCTCCTCTCAAACCTCAGAGCGGATGATCTGGCGCAGCTTGTTTTCTGGGTTTCAATCCTTGTTTTACTGGAAGCTCCTCTCAAACACAGGTTCTTGCCGGTCTGCGTATGATTGCGTCAGGTTTCAATCCTTGTTTTACTGGAAGCTCCTCTCAAACCAGGGGAAACGGCTACCAGGACCGCCACGACCGGTTGTTTCAATCCTTGTTTTACTGGAAGCTCCTCTCAAACTTAGTTCGTCTGGCGCACTGACCGTCACAACATCGGTTTCAATCCTTGTTTTACTGGAAGCTCCTCTCAAACTGATTGATGTTCCATTCTCGCCGCTTCGGGAAATCAGTTTCAATCCTTGTTTTACTGGAAGCTCCTCTCAAACTTACCGCCTCCTGTCCGGAATCCTTGAGATAATCCAGTTTCAATCCTTGTTTTACTGGAAGCTCCTCTCAAACCCTGACCAAGCTGGCCTATGATATGGCGAGCTTCTAGTTTCAATCCTTGTTTTACTGGAAGCTCCTCTCAAACCCCTCATATAGAATGCTTCCATCATCCCATTTCCGTAGTTTCAATCCTTGTTTTACTGGAAGCTCCTCTCAAACTCCGCCGTTTTGAAATAAGGGGGACGACAATGGTTTGTTTCAATCCTTGTTTTACTGGAAGCTCCTCTCAAACTGGCTGCTCAAGCCCTATTGCTTCAGATGACAAGATGTTTCAATCCTTGTTTTACTGGAAGCTCCTCTCAAACCTCACCCATCACCCGCCCCCTTTTGCCAAGTCTACCCGTTTCAATCCTTGTTTTACTGGAAGCTCCTCTCAAACTCATATCGGTTAGCCGCCTCTATATGCTCATCCCTGTTTCAATCCTTGTTTTACTGGAAGCTCCTCTCAAACAATATTTTCACACTTACTTATTAATTTACAATAAGTTAAATAATTTTTACTCGAACTATTTATTGGCACTTTTAAGCCAAAGAAGACACATTTTTTAATAATTTTTTTTACATTTGGCATCGCTGTTTCGAAGTTATTATATTGATTATCAATAAAATACAGAACCTCAGGAAAATCTTGGCAATAAATTCTTCTCATTAGTCTTTCTGTGGGCGTAAAAATGCACTTCCTTTTATTCGATAGTTCATATAAGCACATACTTTTTAGCATCTCTGTAACCTGTCTATTATCAATAAATTATACACAAATATTGCGATAACAACAATCTATGCATCGGTTCTGCCAGGCAGTCTTTTTGGGGTAATACCCTTTTACAATTATATCAAAAATCTCGGTAATCATCTCCCTGGCAAAATTAAAATCATTTTGGCTATAAATAATCTCCTTAATTCGGTTCCTTCCCCTAACGTAGCAAATAAAGCCTTTCTTAACTGTCTGCCTATAATTCTCCATTATAAGCAAAGCATAGACGGTAGACTGGACTCGGTGAGTCCTAAAAATAAAATCATTGTACTCTGCATATTTATAATCGAGGGGCGCCAAAGTGCCATCGGATAAATAAAGAACTTCATCGATTATCCCTCTTACACCTAACCTTTTTGAAGCGATATAAACTGAAATTTCTTTTTTGACACAGCCGAGCCTTTTTCTGAGATAGTCAATGTTGGTCTTCTCCTTATTCTCATGCAGCTCTCTACCTTTCAAAACTTTGTACCTTAATTCTTCATGCTGAGGGATGTTCAAACAGTTCATAAAATAGGTATACCTGGGGCAAAAAAGATGTTCTATTATTTCTGAAGGAGTAATCATAGGAGTCGTTTCGGTATCAAACTCAAAATCCATTGCAGAAAAAACCGAGCAAGGATTTTCTTCCAGGATTATTTCCTGCTCTCCAGCTCCCTGATTTCCCTCTTTTTGATCTCTTATAATATTCATTTAATTCTCTCAGACTAACAAGGCCTTCACTTCGTTTGAAACAAGGTCTTCATCGAAGGCTTGCCCAAGCAAGATTACACTTTTAAAATCGTCTTCACACATGGGAAAAATATAAACTGAATCTTTTTCTGGATTGATCATATCTTTGCATATAATTTTCAATTCATCTATCTGATTTTTATTTAGCGTGCCAAGAAAAGCAGATTTCTGGACCCGGTAAAGTCCTTTATTTTTGCAAGCCCTGGCGATTTTTGTTCTCGTCTTATTATCGACGATATCATAAATAATCCATACCAGTTTATCACCTGATTTCATTCTTCTTTTCCTATTAGTTGATTGGCAATTCTATGACAATCAAACTGAATGATGTTATTTCTTTTTATGTTTCTGCCCTTGTACCTTATAGATTCATCCATAAAGGAATTGAATTCTGTGAGCAGCACCGCCTTGCCTTCTTTGTTCAGAGTCAGACCATTTGGAATTTTATCGAAATACTCCAATTTTACCTTCCTGGCGGCAAACAAATTAACCACAACTTCGTCAGCCCAAATGCGATAGTTCTCAATAAGGTCAAAAACTAAAGATTTCTTATTGTAGTGGTCTGTATGTATAAATCCCACATAAGGATCAAGGCCAGCAATTATGCAGGCTTTTTCTACAAGTGAATAAAGGACACCATAAGCGTAATTAAGGAGTGCGTTGAACTCATCCTTGGCCGGATTTCTGCTCCTGCCATTAAATTTGAATCTATCGGGCATCAGGAAACTTAATGCCTCAAAATAAGTGCGGCCACCTGCGCCTTCTATCCCCATGATGCTGGCTCGGCATTCATCCAGCGTCCCAGACAAATTATTTAATCCAGCAGCTATTTGCTGAAGTTTTTCTATGAAAGCGGTAATTTCAGCGGACTTGTGTGGTCTGGTGGTTCTAAGGCGTTTTAAAAAATCTATCTGATTATTGAACTTATTTTTTATCCACTCCAAAGCGAGTTTGAATCCCTCTTCTGTTTCTGCTATCTCCAGCTGCCTCCTTCTTATAAGAGTCGTGCTACCAAGCTTGGGATGCCAGACCCGGCCATAGGGATTGCCAAATTCATCTATGAACACGATGTCAATGTTGTTTTCCATAGCCATCTTGATGGCATCTGTGGTTATGTAGGCTGCTGTAGAAATAAGAATTGACGACACTTTTTTGCAAGAGATTTCAAAGACCCTGTCATCAGTTTTAATTTTAAAGCAATCCCCACTTTTTTGAAGATAAGAACCGTAAGTATTTATCACCAACTGCATTTTTTATTATCCAATCTTCTTAACTGTCCCAAAACCTCTGGAAACAGATTTGCCAATGCCCCAATAATCGGGAATCTCAAAATTAACAGCGAACGTGCCCAGAAAGCCAATCATGGGGACATCTTTTAGCTTTGCGCTTACCTCCTTGAAATTTTTGATTTCTGCTCTAATGGGTTCAGTGACTGTATATCCAAGACTTTTGGACATAGAGAGGATGTTGCCAACAAGAATGCTTTCCAGCAGTTCTTTTCTTTTAGACCAGCTCCCGAACTTCTGGTATTTTTCATAATTCTTTTCATTCAAAGCCAGCCAGGGAGTAAGGAAGGAATAGGTCACTTGATTAGAAACTAATAAAAATGATGATTTATAACTTTCCAACCCTTTAACTAAAATTTCTTCCCATCTTCCATTGATATTCAGAGCTTTCAATTCATTAAAAGTTTTTTTAACAATTTCAATGCCTTCGTTAAAGCCAATTAAAAAACATGCCCCTTCAATGACTTTGTATTGAATACAGGGGTACCGATAAACAAAACTTCCGTCAGATTGGTGCTGATGAGCATAAGGGTTATCCCAAAACAGATGTCCAAAAAAGCCTCTTATCTTTATAGCATCTGATATTGAAAGTTTGTTATCCACTTCAATAGTAAGTTTGATTATTTCTATTTCCACGATATCACCAAATAACTACTGATTTCTCATCTTTTATCTTAAACCCAGTATCTTTATCATAATAATCATCAAGAAGGGACCTCTTTACATATCCAATTCCTCCAATTATCTCTGGCATATTTTGGGCGTTTTGGGGAATTGATATTACATAACTATAGAAATTTGACTTGATAGCATCGAAGGCCTGCTTTTTTTGAAATCTGTCTTTGATGTTTATTATAGATTTAAATTCATTCCAGATTTTTTCTGCTTCTTCATCAATTTCAATAAAAATATCTATCTTAGGATAATCTTCTTCGATAAGACTAAAATCTGATACAGATAGGTTCCTCTCATCGTCTTCATCTCTGTCATATCTTAATCTACAAACTGCTTCTAAAATCTCTTTTGAATCTGCTTTAGTTGTTTTTTCGTGGATCATAAAATAATATTCCTCGAGGAGTTTCAAAAACTCTTTCTCTTGAATCTCTTGCTTTTTTGATAATATCTTTTCTGTTATATCGAGTAAAACAGGATCATAAATATAAGAAGCATATTTTTTTCCTTTAGAATCCGTTAGGGCTACTATTAAGACCAGGCCCTTTCCGTTGCCATTTCTGTTACACCTCCCTGCAGATTGGTTAAGAGAGTCAAGTGGGGCAAAATCTCTTACCACGACGTCGAAATCTATGTCAACACCCGCTTCAACTAATTGCGTGGAAACCACTATCTTATATTTTCCTTTTTTTATATCATCGATTCGTTGGTGCCTTTCTTTTGGCGTGATGTGAGATGAAAGGTAGCCTAAACATCGTCCATTTTCTTCTTTAATCTTTCGGTAAAACTCTCGGGCCGAGGAAATTGTATTAAAAATAAAAAGATATGTTTTATCATCATCAATAGTGATCGATTCTTTCAGTTCATCCAGCGTAAGGGATTTATCTAATTTAGGGATTAGAGAAATTCTATTTAGCGAATTAAAATAGGTTTCCCTATTAACTAAACTTAAAACTTGATCTTTCTCGAAGATGAAAGGCTCTGTTGCGGTAGAGATGATTATGTGGGCATTGAGCATTTCTTTAATTTTATTAAATATCTCCCTCACCAAAAACCAGTATCTTGTTGGGATAGACTGGACTTCGTCTAATATGATTATTGAATTTGCCAATCTGTGGAATTTTCTGATACTCCTATTTTTATTCGTAATAAGTGTATGAAATAACTGTATAAATGTGGTAACAATAATCTCAGAATTCCAGCCTTCAATTAGAATTTTAGCTTCGTCAGGTTCAAGCTCATCTTCTTCAATTTTATAATAAATTTCTGACAAATGATGATGCTTTAGCAATAATTTTGAATCTGGCAAAAAACCGTTTGCTTTGATTACGGCTTCGAATATTTTTGAATTCTGATCGATAATACTTAAAAAAGGCAAAGCATAAACTATTCGTGGATTTATACCTGTCTGCTTTAATTTATCTTTTAGTTTTAAAGCGAAAGATAAGCTAATAAGAGTCTTTCCTAAACCAGTAGGCAGATTAAGTGAATAAATTTTTTTTGAAAGATCTATTTCTTTATTCATTGCCTCCTCATAGGCAGTTTGTCTCATCTCATTAATAGGCGATGGCGGGAAACGAGTAGCCTTTTTATAGAAATCAACCCAATTTCTATCTTCATAGAATTTTCTTTCAAAGATTGAAATTTCTTTGATCACAACATCATTTTTGTCGGCATCAAGGAGCAAAGAATAAAGCAGATTTAGTTTTATGTAGTATTCGAGGTTCAAATTTAGGTTTCTTATAATTTTTCTAAAAGACTTTATTTCCCCGTTGAAACTGTTAATCCATTGAAAAATGATGTTCTTATCTAATCTAATAGGAAGACCGGCTCTTAAGAGTTTATCAGCAACAATTCCAAAGGCATTATCATCTATGCTTTCAAGTTGTTTATTAAGTAAATTAATATCTTTATCGTCAAAAATTGAAACTTCATCTAAAATATTTATTAAATCACTATGATGTCTTCTTACGGTCACATAAGCAAAAAGAGGATAAATATCGCTAATGCCCGACATTTGTTTAGTAAGATAAAAAGCGCATACTGCAGAAAAGAGACTATGATGTGTCTCTTTTGATTTTAGTTTTTCTTTTTCATCATCAGCAGCAAATAGATACCTTTGAAAATAATGGGTCGCCTTACCAAGGTCATGGCTAAGAGCAATTATCCGTGCAGTTTCGAACAACTCATTTTCTATGCACTTGGGCTTTTCAGAAAGAAACAAATTTATCAGATTTGATGTACCTATAAGATGATCTTCAAGGAGTCTGTCAGGATGAGAAAAAAGTTTAGAAGAAGGTAATATATTCTCCATTTTCAAGTTTATAACAGGTCTTAACCCGTGCTTTAATTGTTTGCCCATCGGGTTCATATATTACATCATCATAAAGTTCCACCACTCTATCCGGATTCATTTTAATAGGCATTTTTTCTTTGAAATATTTCTTGCCCTGCTCTATGGTAATTTCGGAATCTATTAAATTACCAGCTACAATTGGGGTTGATATTTCTGTAAATATATCTTTTAATTCTTTTGCTTCAAGAACTCCTACGTATTTAAAGTCTGCCAATAATTCGCTTAGCCCGAGAGAAATTGAATATACACATTTATGTTCTCTTACATTCTGCTCAAGAACCTTAAATATCCCCCTATCTTCATGAGAAACATAAATCCTGAAATATGGATCCTTAAGAAACTCTGTTCGGATCTGGGTTCTTGGTTCATGGTGTTTGGTTTGAATAGGTTGCCAGTTAAAATCCTTTGTATTAATTAAGTTCATTCCCATCCTTACTTTTTTTACTGGTGAGGCAATCTTTAAACCTATTTTGCAGGTTTCAAATGAAAACACTTTTAGATACTCATTCTTGTTAAAGCCACAGATGGCACCTAAAATACCTGCAATAGTAGATGGAGGGGGAAAAGAAAAGGTAAGTGGAGAACTGGTGGTAAAAAACTTTCTAAAATGCCCATAATCACCCCAAATATCAAAAACCAATACCTTCATGGTAGCCCTTAAAAAACCAACTCTGTTACAGGTAATTTGATCAAGGCTTTCCTTATATCTATATCATTATTATCTTTTACAAAGGTGATTCTTTCATCAACTTTAAGTCTTATGTTTTCAACCTTGGCCAAGTTCTCTTCCAGCCTATTAACAAGGGCTGTTATATCAATTTTTAAATCTGTAATATCCCTGATAGTCTCATCAACTTTATCAGAACGCATAGAAATTAGTTTATCAAGTTCTCCAATGTGAAAATCCTGCCCTTCTTTATAGACGACCTGCATAAGCAGCCGGGGCATCTGACCGAATTTTGAACCAGAAATAAGGTTTTTAGTCCCATTCCACATGGCCTCAAGCATTAGGTCAATGTCAGATTCAGTCAAAGGTATGTTCTGATTTTTCGCAGCATTTTCATTCACGATTCCATAAAAGGCAATAAGAGAATAAGGAAGGATATACCGCTCTGTAAAAGTACCCTGTTTCCTTTCAGCTCCTGATGGCATAACAGTAGTACCTTTTATATAAGTTAAGTCAACCTTATGTAATGACCGGCCGTATTTAAACTGGACAGGACCAGTGTATACAATTGTCCTATTTTCAACCGCTGTGGTAGAGCCAAAGAGTCTGATATCTATACACTTTTCAACAATTGACTCGCCATCAAAATCATTAAGTCTCTCCTCTTTGGTTTTTAAATTGCCATCCTCTTTTCTTATTTCACGGATAAAAATTTCCTGTCCTTTGTGCTCATATAGATAATCCCTGATAGTCCTTTTTAGCCTTACATCAGTAACTATATTTACTCCTGATTCCTCATCTATTCTCGGCTTGTTTTCATCAACAGGGTCTCCGTTAGGATTGGCATCCTTCACGTCATAAAGAAACAGAATTTCAGAACGATTTTTAATTATTTTAGACATAGCTTATTCCTCCTTTTTATATGCGATTGATGCAATTTCATTACAAAGATTCATACCGCAGGCAAAATAAAAATTTATTTCATCAATTGACATCTTCCAATTTTCACCGGCCATAAGTAGATATCTTGAGGCTTCTTCTGCAATTAACCTTTTCCCCTTGTCAAAAGAATCATATTCCTCAAGCTTGTTCTGAACTTGTGGCAATAGAGCCTTGATATCCTTCTCCTCCATTTTTAGGCTCTTTAGTTTCTTCATAAATGGTTTGGCACCCCTATCTGCTTGCTGCTTATTCAAAAGTAGCTGAGTTAACACACCCAATAAAACCAGACCCCTCTTTTCAGGTGTAGCAAGAGACTTACCATAGCGGCTGAAAACTTGTTCAAAAATACTATTATCCATGTCCATCACCTCCTGAAAGTTTATCACTCTAAGTTTTTCCAAAAACATATTACTCATCATAGCGTCTCTAATAAAAAAATAGGTCTTTCCTTCTTTTCTTGCGTCTTTAATGAATTCTCTTCTAATTGCAGCCATATAAAACTTGGCCAAAAAGGCAAAACTTAGCTTTTTACCTCTAAACACAGCGTCCACTATTTCCAGAAAATATTTATCTAAATCTCTTTCCTTTTTTGCTTCGTCAGATTTCAAAAAGAATTGTCTTATCTTGCCAAAATTAAAATTCTCTTCAAATATCTTGTCGACCTTGTCTTTTGTTTCAAAAATTGTCCTTATTCTTGAAGGAAAAATATCCTCAATATATAGGAGTATTCTTTCGGCACTCTGTTGCTTTTGTAAAAAGAGGAAGTTCAGAGTGAGAACATCATTAGCTTTACTCAACAATTCTAATATTTCCTCCTCGTCACTGGTTATGGCAGCTTTTCTCTTCTCCCCTAATGAAACTGATTGAGAAGCATTAGCAAGGATATTTATAACATCTTCCAAAACTTTTTTGTCACCAACAAGAAGCTTTGGAACCAGTAAATAATTCAGTCCATAAAATTTAAAATTTAGTTTAGAATTTATATATTCTTTGCCTTTTTCAAGCATAGCTTTGCAATCAGAACAAACCGGGAAGTTTTTCCAAGCTGATGATTTATCAAAACCACCAGTTATGAAGCCAGGCTTATCAATGGTATAAAATTTATAGACATCTGTTATACCTGACACTTCATCTCTTTGACGGCCACAAACAGAGCAGATTTTATCATTTGCGAGCGAGCCTCCTCTTTTTCTATCTTCGAAATAAGACAGAGCCTTTCTAAAAACAGGATAATCTCCTAGATATTTCTTGTCACCATCAAGTTTAATAGTAAGAAATTTTTTTTCTTTTTTTGATAATTCATTAAATTTAGTTTTTAAACTTTCTTCAATCAAAGATTCACTTTTTACAAAAGCCTCGTTAATCTTCTTGATAAGCTCCAGATCTGTATTTGAAATATCAGGAATATTTTGGCAATCAACAAGCCATTTTCTCACCTTTTTATTAAAAGTTTTAACAGGTTCTGTTATTTGCGCTATAGGTGCAGGCTTATTGCCTTTTGAGGCTCCTTCCTTATAAAGATAACGATTTGTTTTTTCAATATCAAAATCCTCTATGCCTATCTCTTGAAAGGTTGAATTTTTTTCATCGAGAACAACAGAAAGAATCTTACCTTCTATCTGCCTTTTAATGGATAAATCTCTTGAAGAAACAAAATATCCTAAATCTTTAATAGCAGAAAGCATCTATCTTCCTCCGATGTTTACAAATTACCCCTCTTCATTAAAGCCTCCGCCGAAGGCTAATTAGCTAAGATTAGAGCAATTTTTAGAGGGAATTTTATTCCCCTATGCCTGACCTTAATCATCGATAATATGATACAAAATTATTTATTAAATTCAAGCAAAAATTGTACGCTTTGAAAGGCACGGAATTTTTGATATGATACGATTGAGTAATTTCCCATATTTTTCATAGAATAATACCTATAATATTATCTTTTAGACATAAATAACCTCAGCCAAAATATTCTCTTTTATTTTATCCTTTATAGTGTTTTTTATTACTAAATCAACTTTCTTATCCAAAAGTTTTTCCAAAAAAAACTTCAGCTCCATATAATTATCAAATGTTTCGCCTTCTTTTTCAAACTCGACAAGGATATCAATATCGCTTCTTTTTCTTGCTTTCCCCTTGATTTGAGAACCAAATATCCCAATTTCTTTTATCCTGAATTTTTTCTTTATTTCAGAAGAATATTTTTTAAGAGTTTGTGTTGCCTCATCAACCATTATGCACTCCCTGCTTATGGAAATGAGAAGTAAAGGGGTACCGATTTGCCATCCCGCAATTGAATATTAGACCGTTTATCATCAAAATAAAAAACAAACTCATAAAAGTCAACCAACCTATCTCTCGCCTCATAATCATTAGCTCGATAATCCAGAGTCTCATTCACAAACTTGCAGACTTCTTCAAATTTTTTTAAGTTAAATTCTCTATTATTTTGAAGCCAATAAAGAGCATTTGTTAGGTGTTCCTTCTTATATGGCAAATAACCCTTTTCCTCTTCCACAGGGAAAATAATCATTTCACCTTCTTCGCCTTCGTATCTGGCACATCTTCCAGCCCTCTGGATTAAAGAATCAGCAGGCGCCAGCTCAGTCAACAGTAATTCAGCAGAAAAGTCTATGCCGGCCTCAAGAACCTGGGTGGATACAACAATGCCAGTATTTTTTGGAATGACTAATCCCCCGTTTTCTTTATGAGGTAATAGAGAAAGCGCTTTCTCTTCATGCGCTCTTCTATCTTTCCGCGTAAATCGAGAATGCAGCAGCACTATACTTGAATCATTGAGATTAAGCGAGTCCTTTATATAGCTATAAATTTTCTGAGCACGTTTTACCTGATTCACAACTATCAGGGTTTTCTTATTTTTAATTTTATCTAATATTTCATTACTAATATAAACATTGCCATTTTCATATAATGCAGTTTGCTCAATAGAAGTCCGGATTTGCGCCCCCGTTTTAACATCTCCAATTATCTTTTGATTATCTGAGAGAGGAATGTTTTCGAAAAGACTTCTTTCGAGACTTTCTGGAATTGTGGCACTCATTAAAACAAAGGGCACATTACTCTGATGTAGAATTTCCATCAAAGCTCTCATAATAGAAAAGGTGAACTCATCTCGATACATATGAGCTTCATCGAAGACCACGAGAGAAGAAGCTATTGAACCGGCAGGAATATCTATATGATGGCCTACTTGATGGCTGGCTCGGGCAAAACCATATAAAAACTGGTCAAGAGTGGTAACGACAATATCGGACAAGAAGAATGGAGAGTCTGGAACGTCGCCATGTTGAATCTTAACAGAAATATGGGGAGAAATCTGCTGCGCATAATTCTGAATCCTTTCAGCAATATTGTTCACAAGAACCCTCATAGGCAAGACATAAATTAACCTCGGAGCAATATAAAATTTACTTTCGACAAATTGTGATAAAAACGGAGCAAGAACGGCCTCTGTTTTTCCCGAGCCAGCAGGAGCTTTTAATAAAATTGGAAACTCTAAAGCTCTAATTTTTTCCCACAGATCTAGTTGATGCTTATAAGGAGAATCAATTTTGAAATATCTTTTGTAAAAGTCAAAAGCCGAAATCTGCCTGCTTTCAGAATACATAACTACTTAATCCTTCTCATGGTTCGATTAGGTCCCTTGCCTACCTTAGGCATAAAACTCTTCCCCTTTTGTCAAATATCCATTGCATCTAATTTGATACCAAACTAATTTTTTAATTTCAAGCAAAAAATTTAGAAAAAACTCAAATCGAGGGCCTGTGCCATAAGCCAGCTTGAGGTCTGGTAGATAAAGTTATCCATTTCCCTGTTTTATCAAGGCTGACCCGCTATAGGGATTACTTAATTCAAATCTCCAAACCGTTGTATTTAAGCTTATCCCACAGGTGGTTCACCATATTATCTGCCAAATCTGCTATTATTAGCATGTATATTCGGAAAGAAAACCCAGCTTGACAGGTAAGCCTGGATTTAATTAATATATAGAAGCTTAAAAAAGCGTTAGGCAGGCGCGTAGCTCAGTGGGAGAGCGCTTCCTTGACGCGGAAGAGGTCGTGGGTTCAATCCCCTCCGCGCCTACCATTTTTCTAATTTTTATCTCCTGAAGATAAAAGTTAGCCCTGATTGTGGTAAGATAAAGATAAGAATTGAATTGAGTAGATGGAAGAACTAATCAGAATTAAGGTTGAGGACTCTATTTTTTTTATAAAAAAGGGGACCCCTCTGTCCCAAATCCTGTCGGAGTTACCAATAAGCGAAAAACCCATTCTGTTTCGAAGCGAAGGCGTACTTCTTGACCTCAGCTATCCGGCTGACCGGGAAAGAGAGCTGTCTTTGGTCTTTGCTGGAGACCCCGAAGCTTTAGAAGTACTCAGGCACAGCGCTTCGCATCTTCTGGCTCATGCTGTCACTGACCTTTTCCCTGGAATCCAGGTTGGTATTGGGCCGGCAATAGAAAATGGCTTTTACTACGACTTTCTCCGCGAAACACCTTTCACCCCTGAAGACCTTGAAGTCATCGAAAAGCGGATGCGAGAAATTGCCGAACAGGATCAGCCCATCAATCGGTTGATTCTGAACAAAGAAGAAGCCATCAGGATTTTTAAAGAACGCGGTCAGGACCTTAAAGTTGAGTTGATTCAGGAAAAAGGTGGCTCTGAAGTTTCCTGTTACCAGCAGGGTAATTTTATTGATTTTTGTCTTGGACCGCATTTGCCTTCCACCGGCCATATCAAGCACTTCAAGCTTCTATCGGTCTCAGGTGCTTACTGGAAGGGTGACGAACGGGGGCCTCAACTTCAGAGAATCTACGGCACCGCCTTTTTCACCCAGAAAGAGCTGGATGATTATCTTAACTTCCTGGAAGAGGCTAAAAAACGTGACCATCGTCGTCTTGGTCAGGAACTCGAGCTTTACAGCACCAATGAAGACCTGGGCGCCGGGCTGATCATCTGGCATCCGAAGGGCGCCATTATCCGGCATTTAATTGAAACTTTCTGGAAAGAAGAACATCTTAAAGACGGTTACGATTTCATCTATTCTCCCCATATTGCCAAGCTTGACCTCTGGAAAAGAAGTGGGCACACTGAATTTTATGACGCTATGTTCCCGCCCCTCGAGTTTGAAGGCTTCAAATACCAGCTCAAACCGATGAACTGTCCCTTCCACATCATGGCTTATAAATCCAGACAGAGGTCCTATCGGGAATTACCACTTCGCTGGGCCGAGCTCGGAACAGTCTATCGCTATGAGCGAAGCGGAGTCCTCCATGGTCTGCTTCGGGTTCGTGGTTTTACCCAGGATGATGCTCATATTTTCTGCCGCGGTGACCAGTTAGAAGATGAAATAAAAGGGGTCATCCGCTTAGCCACCAAGCTCCTGAAAGCCTTTGGTTTTGAGAATTATCAGGTTTATTTAGCTACCAGACCGGAAAAATATGTTGGCCGGCTCGAAGACTGGAACAAAGCCGAAAAAGCTCTGGAAGAAGCTCTGAAAAGCTCAGGTCTTTCCTATCAGATAGATGAAGGCGAGGGTGTTTTCTACGGACCAAAAATTGATATAAAGATAAAAGACGCCATCGGACGTCTCTGGCAGTGCACAACCGTTCAGCTGGATTTCAATCTGGCGGAAAGGTTTGACCTGACCTATGTCGGAGAAGACGGCAATTTCCACCGACCCTTCCTGATTCACCGAGCCCTGCTCGGTTCAATGGAGCGCTTCTTTGGAGTGCTTATCGAACACTACAAGGGAAATTTCCCCCTGTGGCTGGCGCCAGTTCAGATGGTTATTCTGCCGATTGCTGAAAGGCATGAAGCTTATGCTCGAGAACTTCAGTCTGTGTTCAGGGCGGAAGGCCTCAGAGTCCAGGTTGACGATTCACGAGAGAAAGTCAACAAGAAAATCCGCGAAGCTGAACTGCAGAAGATACCTTTGATTGCCGTGGTCGGGGATAAAGAAATCAGCAACCGCAGTATTTCTCTCAGAATCCACGGCCAGGGAGATCGCGGTCAGATTGAAGTTGAGTCTCTCATCCCTAAGGTTAAAACTTTA
The DNA here is from genome assembly GCA_014360015.1 of Candidatus Aminicenantota bacterium. Classification (GTDB taxonomy): domain Bacteria; phylum Acidobacteriota; class Aminicenantia; order Aminicenantales; family Saccharicenantaceae; genus Saccharicenans. The sequence continues at coordinate 122,202 of JACIYJ010000009.1, forward strand.
ATCCAGAATAAATCTTTAGATATCAATTTTTAAGGAGGTTGACTATTTTTCATCGAGAGCCTTATCGCCCTGCCAAAGCCAAAGAAAAACCACACAGGATTAACGAAATGATTCAGGCCAGAGAAATCAGAGTCATTGACGAGGACAAAAACCAGCTGGGGATTATGCCAGTTTCTCAGGCCTTAGCCTTAGCCAGAGAAAAAGGGCTGGACCTGGTGGAAATTGCTCCTCAGGCTAATCCGCCTGTTTGCCGCATCATGGACTACGGCAAATTTCTCTATGAGCTGCACAAAAAAGAGCATGAAGCCAAGAAGCATCAGAAGCAGATCCAGATTAAAGAAGTTAAATTCCGGCCTAAAATCAGCATCCATGATTACAACTTCAAGCTCAAACATATTCGCCGGTTCATCGAAGAAGGCAATAAGGTCAAGATAACCATCATGGTTAGAGGTAGAGAAAGGTCACATCCCGAGATGGCCCAGCAAATCTTAGACAGGATCCTGTCGGATGTCTCCGATATCGCCCGACAGGATGGCGAAGTCAAAATGCAGGATTGGGCCAGCACGGTGTTGATAGTTCCGATAAAAACAGGAGGTAAAGATGCCAAAACTAAAAACCAACAAGGCAGCCAAAAAGAGGTTCAAAATAACAGCCAACAAAAAAGTGCTCCACAAAAAAGCCAACAAGAGCCACATTCTGACTAAAAAATCTGCCAAGAGAATCAGACAGCTTGGCAAACAGACTGAGTTGAGCCCGGCTGACCGCAGAGTCGTCAAAAAAATGCTGCCCTATGATTTCTAAGCGGCGGCTCCCTATTGCTCGTGATAAAACTATTCAGAAAGGAGAGAAAACATGCCCAGAGTAAAAAGAAGCTCCAAGAAGAGAAATAGAAGAAAAAAAATATTAAAATTAGCCAAAGGCTACTGGGGAACCAAGAAAAGCAATTACCGGACAGCCAAGGAAGCGGTGGAAAAGGCTCTGCAGTATGCTTATCGTGATCGTCGAGCTAAAAAAAGAGACTTTCGCCGTCTGTGGATTATCAGAATCAAAGCTGCGGCTGAAGCCAACGGCATTTCTTACAGCCGATTCATCAAAGGTTTGAAAACTTTGAACATTGAGCTCGACCGGAAAATCCTGGCTGAAATCGCTGTTTCCGCTCCCCAGACCTTTGCTTTTCTGGTAGACAAAGTCAAACAAGCCCAGGCCTGATCAGGGACATGAGCACCCTGCAAGATAAGATAAAAGAATATCGGCAGCTCTTTACCGACCTGGCTTCTAAGGTTAAAGAAGCTAAGGAAGCGGAAGAGCTGCGACAGCTATTTCTGGGACGGAAAAAGGGTCATCTAACTCTTCTTTTTGAAGAGCTCAAGAATCTCCCGCTTGAAGAAAAAAAGGCCGCGGGTAAAGCCCTGAATGAATTCAAAGAAGAAATCCAGAAGCTTATGACCGAGCTTGAACAAAAATGCCAGACCCGCAAACCAGAGAGATTGATTGATGATTTAACTCAGCCAGGAAGAAAGCTTTACTGGGGTTCACCGCATCCAATTACTCTTTTTCAGAGAGAAATAGAAAGAATTTTCATCTCCATGGGCTTTTCGGTGGAAGAAGGACCGGAAATCGAAACAGATTATTACAATTTTGAAGCTCTGAACTTTCCACCTCATCATCCGGCCCGGGATAGTTGGGACACTCTTTACATCAACGATAAACTGCTTCTACGGACCCACACTTCTCCCGTTCAGATCAGGGTGATGGAAAAGAAAAAACCACCTATCAGGATAATCATCCCCGGTAAAGTTTTCAGGCGAGAGACCCCTGACCCGACTCACCTGCCGATGTTCTACCAGGTGGAAGGCCTGGTGGTCGACAAAGGGATTACCTTTGCTCACCTGAAAGGGACGCTGGAATATTTCATCAAAGCTCTGTTCGGTGAAAAAATCAAGCTGCGCTTCCGGCCGAGTTTTTTTCCATTCACCGAACCTTCAGCTGAGGTGGATATAGAATGTATCGTCTGCCACGGTCAGGACCCTCATTGCCGGGTTTGCGGCGGAAGTGGCTGGAAAGAAATTCTCGGTGCTGGGATGGTTGACCCACAGGTTTTCAAAAACGTCAACATCGACCCAGAAAAATATTCTGGCTGGGCTTTCGGTCTGGGAATCGACCGAATGGCCATGTTTGCTTTTCAGATTCCAGAAATCCGTTATTTTTACGAAAACGATTTAAGATTTTTAAGGCAATTTAACCGAAAATGAAAATATCATACGACTGGCTTAAAGAATTTGTCGACCTAACCATTTCTCCTGAAGAGCTGGCTCATTGTTTCAATCAAATCGGGTTAATGGTCGAGTCGGTGGAAAAGATTGATGGCGACACAGTTTACGAGATAGAAACTTATGCCAACCGCCCTGACACTCTCGGCCATTTAGGTGTAGCCAGGGAAATAGCTACTCTTCTTGATCTGCCTCTCAAGACAAAAAATTGGCCCCTGGTTGAACTCTCTCAGGTGACTTCAGATTTCATTGATATCCAGATTATGGACAGCCAGCTCTGCCCGCGTTATTGTGGCCTGGTGGTAAAGGGAGTAAAGGTTGGCCCTTCTCCTGACTGGCTGAGAAAAAGAATCGAAGCTGTCGGTTTGAGGCCGATTAATAACGTGGTTGATGTCAGCAACTACGTCTGCTTTTCGCTAGGTCAACCTATCCACACCTTCGACCTCAACAAGCTCGGCGGAGCCAGGATTATTGTCAGAAAAGCCCGGAAAGGTGAAACCATTCGCACTCTGGAAGGCAGCCTGGTGGAGCTGAGCCCCGAAATGCTGGTCATTGCCGATGAAACCAGACCGGTGGCTATAGCCGGAGTCATCGGAGGTGAAGAATCGGGAATTACAGAAGAGACCAGCGATGTCTTCATCGAAAGCGCCAACTTTGACCCGGTTTCTATTCGCCTGACAGCTAAAAAGCTGGGCCTCAGCACCGATGCTTCTTACCGGTTTGAGCGGGGCGTTGACATCAACGCTGCTCCCCTGGCCGCCACCATGGCTGCTTCTCTCCTGTGCGCTTTTGGCGGAAAAGTTTCTAAGGGATTGCTTGACGTCTATCCCAATCAGAAAAAGTCCAGGACAGTTCCTCTCCGGCTGAAGAGGATCGCCGAGCTTCTGGGTGTAGAGATTCCAGCTGAATTTGTGGTCAAGACTCTGACTGGTCTTGGACTGAAACTCAAGGAACATAAAAAAAATGTCTGGGCAGTAGAAATTCCCAGCTTCCGGGTGGACCTGGAGCGAGAAGCAGACCTGATAGAAGAGATTGCCAGGTTCTATGGCTATGATAAGATTCCGAGTGAAGTCACCCCGGTCAAATCTTTTGAACTGCCTTCTGATAGAAAAAGAGAAAAAATCTGGCGGCTAAAAGAAGTTCTCTTCCATCATGGTTTTGATGAAGTCATCAACTTCAGTTTTGCCGACCCGGAGAAAGAAAAAATTTGGCAGACCGGACGACAGCCAATTCAACTGCAGAACCCGATTTCTTCCAGGTCTTCTATCCTGAGAACTTCTCTCTTGCCCGGTCTGATAGAAAACGCGGTCTGGAATTTTAACCGGGAAGCTGAGGGTGTCCATATTTTCGAAGTGGGTAATGTTTATTTCTGGGTAGAAGATGATGTCCACGAGGAAAACTTGTGTCTGGGAATTCTGACTACGGGTCTAAGAGAACCGCAGACCTGGAATGAGCCGAAGAAGGAAACTGACTTTTTTATCCTGAAGGGAGCCATAGAAGACCTGTTTTGCTATCTCGGATTTGATTCTCTGTCCTTTGAACCCGTGGACCATCCTTTCTTTGAGAGCGGGCAGGCACTGAAGATTCTGCTTAAGAACGACCCTGTAGGCCATCTGGGGCTGCTGAAATCAGAAATTGCCAGAAGCTACGAGTTGGCAAAACCGGTTTTTTGTGCCGAAATCGACCTTTCGATGTTACTCCAGAGGCAACCCAAACCCTTTAGCTTTAAACCCATCCCCAAATTCCCAGGGACAAGCCGCGACCTGTCCTTTCTGGTCGATGAAAACATCTGTTATCAGGAAATTCACCGGCAACTGCAAAGGCTCAACGTTCCTTATCTTGAGGGATTTGAGATCTACGACCGGTTCCAGGGAAAATCCATCCCGCCTGGTAAGGTCAGCTTTTCCGTGCGTTTCTTCTTCCGGCATCAGACCCGAACCCTGCAGGCTGAAGAAGTTGATCGGGCGATGCTGGACATTACATCTCAGCTGAAATCATCCCTTAAGATTCAGTTAAGATAAGTAAAATAAGGAGGCTAAATTGACAACCGAGCTGGAGCGGATTAAAATACTTGAGGGCAAGATTTCTCAGATCGTTGAGCATTTTTCCCGTCTGTCATCTGAAAATGCCCGGCTTAAAGACGACCTCAAGCAGCTTAAATCTGAGAAAAAAGAGCTGGAAGAAAAAGTGAAGAAGCTCGGCATCCTGGAAGAAGAACTGAAGAAACTCCAGGAAGAAAAAGAGGCAGTTAAAAGCAGGATAGAAGCCTTGATCGCACAGATCGAAAAACTGGGTATATGAACGAGAAAATAATTGAGATCGAAATTTTTGGAAATAAATACAGGATCTGCGTCAAAGGAGAAGAAGACGAAAGATACATCAGCCAGCTGACTTCCTACGTTGATCAGAAGATGCGAGAAGTGGCGGTAAAGTCAAGGTCGTCAGACGTAGCCAAGATAGCAGTGCTGACCGCTTTGAACATAGCCGACGAATTGTTTGTTTCTGAACGGAAAATTGATCAATTGAGGGAAGCTCTTGACCGTCTGGAGACGGAGCTGGCTCAACTTGAGGATCAGGTTAAAGAAAATGAGGCTAATTTTGAAGCTCTGGAAAAACTTACCCCTTAATTCAGAAGAATTAGACCTTTATTCTTTCCATAGATTAGGCTATCAGTCTAATAAAGCGATAAACTCAGGGAACAAAGTTTTCTTTGGCATCAGCAAGGTTAAGGGGCGGTACATGGATAACTTTCCAGAGTGATGGCCTGACCTCCCTTCGACTCCTTTGACCCCCTGGTCCGGTGAGGAGGTTTAGACGATGAAGGCCATACTAATCGCGGGAATATCTTTTTTATCAGTAATTTTACTAATTTTCATTTTTCTGCTTCTTAAAAGAAGTCAGGGACTTAAAAAGATTCTACGGGCAGAAGAACAGGCAAAGGAAATTCTGGCCAGAGCCTCAGAAGAGGCCGAAAGAATCAAAAAACAGGCAGAAGCAGAGGCCCGGGAAAAGGATGCTGCCCGGCAGGCTGAGTTTGAAGCTCAGACCAGAGAAAAAAGGCGCAAACTGACTGAACTTGAGCGCCGTCTGCTCCATAAAGAAGAAGCTTTAGAAAGACGGTATCAGAATTTAGAGAGAAAAGAGAGAGACCTTTCTCTCAAAGAACGCCGGTTATACACCAAAGAAAAGGAACTGGAACTCCTCGAGCAGAAGATTAACGAGACCCTGCAAAAACAGACAGAAGAACTCGAACGCATCGCCGGCCTGACCCAGGAAGAAGCTAAAAACATGCTCATCCGGAAAATCGAGGACGAAGCCAAACTTCAGGCTATCCAGACAATTAGAAGAATTGAAGAAGAAACCAAAGAAAAAAGCAAAGCTTTAGCCCGAGAAATAATCTCTAACGCCATTCAGCGGTCAGCCGCCGAACACGTGGTCGAGACCACGGTGTCTGTGGTTGACCTGCCTTCTGATGATATGAAAGGCAGGATCATCGGCCGGGAAGGCCGGAATATTCGGGCCCTGGAAATGGCCACCGGCGTTGACATCATCGTTGACGACACCCCAGAAGCTGTCATTCTTTCCAGTTTCGACCCGCTCCGGAGGGAACTGGCCAGAATGGCTATAGAAAAACTGGTGGCTGATGGCCGGATCCATCCTGCCAGAATCGAAGACATTGTCGAACAGGTCAAGGTTGAACTCGAAGAGAAAATCAAACAGGAAGGCGAAAATACCCTCGTGGAACTGGGTATCCAGAACATGCACCCTGAGCTGGTCAAATATCTGGGCAAACTGAAATACCGCACCAGCTACGGACAGAATGTCCTTCAGCATTCCAAGGAAGTTGCTTTGCTGGCGGCCCTGATGGCCAAAGAACTGGGAGCTGATGTCAATGTTGCTCTGAGAGCCGGCCTCCTGCACGACATCGGCAAGGCGGTGGACAAAGATTACGAAGGGACTCATACTGAACTCTCGGTAGAGTTAACCAAAAAGTACGGAGAATCTGAAGCTGTGGTTCAGGCCATCGCTTCGCATCATCGCGATATCGACTTCCCATCTGTTGAAGCTGTCCTGGTTCAGGCTGCAGATACTCTGTCTGCAGCCAGACCTGGCGCCCGTCGGGAATTGCTGGAGACCTACATCCAGAGGCTGGAAAAACTCGAGCAGATTGCCACTTCTTTTGAAGGTGTGGCCAAAGCTTTTGCTCTCCAGGCCGGACGGGAAATCAGGATTATCGTTGATGCCCAGAAGGTTTCTGATGACCGGGCGGCTCTGATTGCCAGAGATATCGCTCAAAAGATCAAGGATGAACTCGATTATCCCGGTCAGATTAAAGTCGTGGTCATCAGAGAAATGAGGGCGGTGGAGTATGCCAGATAAATTCGGGGTTCTGTTCATCGGCGACCTGATTGGCCGGCCCGGACGCCGGGCTTTAGCCAAGTTTTTGCCTGAACTCAAAAGAAAATATCAGCCCGACCTGATTGTGGCCAACGCTGAAAATGCAGCCGGAGGAAATGGCCTGACTGAAGAAATAGGAAAAGAACTTTTCTTCCTGGTTGATGTCCTGACTTCGGGTAATCACATCTGGGACAAGAAGGAAGTTTTAAATTATTTAGAAAAAGAGCCACGGCTCCTCCGACCAGCAAATTATCCTGCCGGAAATCCCGGCCGTGGACATTATGTGTTCCAGAGCGAAAAGGGGATTAAAGCCGCAGTACTCAATCTTCAGGGTCGGGTGTTTATGGAACCGATTGAATGTCCGTTCCGCCAGGCTGACCGGGAGCTCGAAACCATTTTACCGATAACACCTATAGTGATAATAGATTTCCACGCTGAAGCCACTTCAGAAAAACAAGCTCTTGGCTGGTATCTTGACGGTCGGGTCTCAGCTCTCATTGGAACCCACACCCACATACCCACGGCTGATGAAAGAATCTTGCCTAAGGGCACAGCTTATATCACTGACGTCGGCATGGCCGGCGGGTTGAATTCGGTCATCGGGATGAAACGGGAACAAGCGTTGCAGCGATTTTTGACCTCCAGACCGCAGAGGTTTGAACCAGCCACTGATGGACTGCTTCTTAACGCAGTCTTTATTTCCATTGACCCTGAATCAGGCAAAGCTTTATCCATAAAACGAGAAATGTTAGTCGAGGAAAAAAGTGAAGAATGAAAGCTTGATAGCTCAGGATAAGGTTTATACAGTCAGTGAGCTGACCAGGCTGATCAGGCTGGAGCTGGAAAATGCTTTCCTTTTCGTCTGGGTTGAAGGCGAAATCTCCAATCTCAGACAGCCATCTTCAGGTCATTATTATTTTACGCTTAAAGACGAAAACTCTCAGCTTAGAGCTGTTCTGTTCAAATCAGATGCCAGCCGGATTCAATCAGAAAACAAAAAGAACTCTCTGCTCCCGAAATTTGAGCTGAAAGACGGGATGAAAGTTATCTGCGGTGGCCGGATCACTGTCTATGAACCCCGCGGTGAATATCAACTGATCGTGGAAAAAGTCGAACCCCGGGGTAAAGGGGCACTGCAATTAGCATTTGAGCAGTTAAAGGAAAAACTCAAAGCTGAAGGACTGTTTGACCCAAAATACAAGAAAAAATTACCTCTTTTGCCCAAAAAGGTGGGTATAGTGACTTCACCCACCGGAGCGGCTATTAGAGATATTCTCCGGATTATCGAACGCCGTTTTAACCGTCTGCATATTATCATCTACCCCTCTCTGGTTCAGGGTGAAGGAGCGGCTGAACAGATAGCCAAAGGGCTCGATTATTTCAGTCAGCGCGATGACATCGATGTGGTCATTGTTGGGCGGGGCGGTGGTTCCATCGAGGACCTCTGGGCTTTCAATGAAGAAATCGTGGCCCGGGCCATTTTCAACTGTATGAAAACCAAGCCGGTGATTTCTGCTGTCGGCCATGAAATCGATTTCACCATCGCCGATTTTGTGGCTGATATCAGGGCCTCCACACCATCGGCAGCCGCTGAAATGGTGGTAGCCAAAGAAGAAGAATTCAGAGAGAAAATTGATAACCTGCTCGCCCGCTTACATCAGGCTGAGAAATATTACCTTGAAGGTAAGAAAAGTCAGATCGCTTACCTGGCCGAGCACCGCATTTTCCAGAACTTCAAGATTCGGCTTTTAAACCTTGAGCAGAGAATAGATGATTTAGAAATGAGAGCCTGGAAAGTCATCCGGGGAGAAAAACAGGCGATCTCTGAACACCAGGCCAGAACCAGGTTCCTCCTGCAGCAAATCCGTCATCTGATGCAGATAAAACTCAAAGACCTAAACTCCAGCTGGGAAAATCTAACTTCATCCTTAGACAACCTTTCGCCTTTGAACATCATCAAAAAGGGTTATACAATTTGCTGGAAGGCAGGTGGTTTGATGCCGGTGCAGAAAGCCACAGAAGTCGAGCCTGGCGAAGAAATCATCGTCTCATTCTATCGCGGGGAATTGAACTGCCAGGTCAAAGAAGTCGACCCGAAAATTAAAATAGAATCAAAGTTCATAAAGGAGACAAAATGAATACTAAAAGCAAAGAGATGAATTTTGAGAAAGCCCTGAGTGAACTGGAACATATTGTCAACAAGTTAGAAAAGGGCGGTCTGACTCTGAATGAATCTCTGGCCCTGTTTGAAAAAGGCGTCAAACTGGCCAGGTACCTGAGAGCTGAACTGGATAAAGCCGAAAAGAAAGTGGAAATCCTGCTTAAAGATGAAAAAGGGGAACTCAAAGCTCAGGACTTTGACCTGGAAGAATTCGACGCCTCAGTCAAGGAAGATGAAATAGATGAAGATTCTGATAAAGAGAGGAATGAGTAGATCTTTAACCGGGCACTGAGTTAACAGAATGGAACCGCAAGAATATCTCTCCCAGAAGAAAAAAAAGCTTGAACAGGCCCTCGAGTCTTATCTGGCGCGGGAAGATTCGCCGGTTTTTGCAGCCATGCGTTATGCGGTTCTCGATGGCGGCAAGCGTTTTCGGCCGCTCTTGCTTCTGGCTTCTGGCGAACACTTCGGAGCAACCGAAGAATTGCTGTTGCCCTATGCTTGTGCTGTGGAGTTCATCCATAATTATTCTCTCATCCACGATGACTTGCCAATAATGGACAACGACGAATTCCGCCGGGGTAAGCCTTCCTGTCACAAGAAATTTGGAGAGGGGCTGGCTCTTCTGGCTGGAGATGCGTTACTGTCTTACGCTTTCGAAGTCCTGGCTGAAGCCCCATATCCAGGAAATAATTATCATCTTAAAGAAGTTGTTATCAGCGAGATTGCCAAGACCATCGGTCCCGGCGGGATGATCGCCGGTCAGTGGCTTGACATCAGCTTTAATCCTGAAAATAAAAAAATAGCCGATTATCAGGAAACGGCCCTGAAAAAAACCGCTGGTCTGATCAGGGTTTCCGCAGTCAGTGGAGCCCGGCTGGCCGGAGTTTCCCAACCTCTACTTGAAGCTATAGAAAAATACGGCCATTATCTTGGCCTGGCTTTTCAGCTACGCGATGACCTGGAAGACCTGGCCCAAGACCGCACCGATAAAGAAGTTTTCCGGCCAAACCTGGCTCGCCTCCTCGGGCTGGAAAGTGCTGTCCAGTTACTTGGTGAACTTCTGTCAGAAGCCATCCAGTCGCTAAAAGATTCTGATATAAAATCGGTTATTCTCGAATACTTTGCTGAACAACTAAAATTCACAATAGAGAAATGACCATGAGTTCGGAAAAGCTTTTGCCTAAGATCAACTCACCCCAGGACCTGAAAAAGCTTTCTCTGGAAGAACTCAACCAGCTGGCCAACGAAATCAGGGCTAAGATCATCGAAACCGTGGCCAGAACAGGTGGTCATTTAGCTTCCAACCTGGGAGTAGTTGAGTTGACCTTAGCCCTTCATTATGTTTTCGATTCTCCCAAAGATAAAATCATCTGGGATGTCGGCCACCAGTGTTATACCCACAAATTGATTACTGGCCGTCAGAAAGAGTTCTCTCGTCTTCGACAGTTCGGAGGCCTTTTGGGCTACCCCAGCCGCGAAGAAAGTGAACACGACATCTACAACACCGGCCACGCTTCCACTGCCCTGTCTGCAGCTCTGGGTCTGGCTGTGGCCAGAGACAAGAAAAAAGAAGACCACAATGTGATTGCTGTGGTCGGAGACGGCAGTTTGACCGGTGGAGTGGCTTATGAAGCCTTGAACCAGATTGGACACCTTCGCCGAAGATTGATCATCGTCCTCAATTACAACGAGATGAGCATTTCTCCGAATGTTGGAGCTCTCTCCCGTTATCTTTCTTATCTGGTTTCCGGTCAGCCTTACCTCCGGATGAAAGAACAGGCTAAATCAGTCTTAAGGTCGATTCCCAAACTCGGCTGGCCTTTGATCAAAGCGGTCAGAGCTTTAGAAGACCTGATAAAAAAGACTTTTTTCCCTGGAATCTTCTTTGAAGAATTGGGCATCCGGTATGTCGGCCCGATTCACGGACACAGTCTTCAAAGCTTGATCGAAGCCTTTGAAACTGCCAAAAAATATCCCGGGCCTATTTTGAT